>NZ_JBHTFL010000019.1:0-1126 GCF_042666175.1 Nocardioides sp. GCM10028917 | reverse complement strand
CGAGTTTCTCAGCGGGGGTTCGGAACTCGTGTCGTTTGCGTGGTCGTGAGTTGAGCTCGACGGCGATGTTGTCGAGCATTCCGGGGCCGTAGAACGAGAGATCGCCGCCTTTGGGCAGGTACTGGCGCAACAGGCCGTTCGTGTTTTCGTTCGTGCCCCGCTGCCACGGTGAGTGTGGATCGCAGAAGTAGATGTCCAGCCCGGTTGCCTCGGCGATCTCGCGGTGGCTGGCCATCTCTAAGCCCTGGTCCCAGGTCAGTGACCGGCGCAGTTGCTCATCCAGCGTGAGCATCTTCGCAACTAGGGCCTTCTGGACGGCGAGCGTGCCGTGACCGTTGGGCAGGTGCAGCAGCATCACGAACCCGGTGGTCCGCTCGACCAGCGTCCCGACAGCGGTGTCGGAGGACTTCGAGCCCATGATCAGGTCCCCCTCCCAATGCCCGGGCACGGCCCGGTCCTCGACCTCAGCGGGACGCTCGCTGATCATCACCATGTCCGGGATCCGGGTGCGGCGATATCCCGGCGCCCGCCGCGGTTTACGCATCGACCTGCCCCTGCGCAGATACGCCGTCAGTTCACGCTTGAGCCCGCCGCGGGCCTGGATGTACAGCGACTGGTAGATCGTTTCGGCCGACACCCACATCTCCGGTTCGTCGGGGAAGTCGACCTTGAGTCTGCCAGCGATCTGCTCGGGGCTGTCGCGCCCTTCGAGCCGTCTCTGGACCTCTCGACGCAGCCGGAGGTTGGTCGCAAGCTTGGCGTTACGCGGTCCACGCCGGCCTCGATCGGCATGCGTCTGAGCCATCGACGCCCGGTAACCCCGCACCCCGACGGCTCGCCTGAGCTCGCGACTGACCGTGGACGGGTCGCGATCGATCTCGCGGGCGATCTGCCGGACACCCATGCCACTGGCCTGCAGCCGCATGATCTCCTCGCGTTCCTCAAAACTCAGATAGCGCCCGCCGCAAGGCTCGGTGGTCTTGGTGGGGTTCACGCCGCCAGCCTTGGTCAGCAGCCGTGCTCCCCAGCCCAGCGACGCGCCGGCCGACTCCGTCGCCTCTCGAAGAGTCAGACCAGCTCGGATGGCCCGCCAGAACCGACGTTCATGCTCACGCGGCAGATCGGG
>NZ_JBHTFL010000018.1:0-977 GCF_042666175.1 Nocardioides sp. GCM10028917 | reverse complement strand
GGGGTCGATGGTGATTGTAGAAGTGCAGCCAGTCGGCGTAGGTCGCGGCGCGTGCTGTGTCTGAGAGGTAGACCGTGGCGTAGGCCCATTCGGCTGCCAGGGTGCGGTTGAAGCGTTCGACCTTGCCGTTGGTCTGCGGCCGGTAAGGACGGGTGCGGCGGTGCTTCACGTCCTCACCGAGAGCGGCCGCGAAGGCGAGTGAGCGGTAGCAGGCACCGTTGTCGGTCATCACGGCTCGCACGCTGATCCCGGCGTCGGCGAAGAACGCTCTGGCGCGGACCCAGAACGCAGCGGCGGTCTCCTTGCGCTCATCGGGCAGCTGTTCGGAGTAGGCGAGCCTCGAGTGGTCGTCGACGGCGTGGTGGAGGTAGACGTAGCCCCGTGAAGGAGATGCACCGGCGCGGGCAGCTCGATCGGTCGCGACGCCCGATCGGCGGTGCTGCACGGACCCACGCCCGAAGACCCGCCACCCACCTCCGTCTGGGATCTTCCCGAGCTTCTTGATGTCGACGTGGACCAGGTCGCCAGGCGCAGCGGCTTCGTAGCGCACCGGCTTGGGCTTGCGGACCGCAAGGCCGGTGGCCTGGTCAAGGTGGGCCAGCAGCGGCATCCGGTACCTGGCCAGCACCCGACCGACCGTCGAGCGAGGCACGCCCAGGTGGAAGCCGATCCGGTGCGGCCCCCAGCGTCGGTTGTGACGCAGCGCCACAATCCGTCGCTCCAGCCGGCGGCTGCACCGTCGTGGCGTGCAGGCCGGGCGCGAGGAGCGGTCAGTCATCGGTTCACCACGGCGATAGCGGGTGGCCCACTTCGACACCGTCGCCGGTGAAACCTGAAACCGCTCGGCTGCTCGTTGCACCGTCCAGTGCTTCTCGACGACGGCTACCGCGAGGCGGCGACGACCCTCCGGGGTCAGCGGGGCATTAGCGTGAGTCACGAGGACCTCCAGTTGAAGGGTTGGTGTGGTAACCCCCTCC
>NZ_JBHTFL010000017.1:0-3532 GCF_042666175.1 Nocardioides sp. GCM10028917 | reverse complement strand
GATCAGCCGTCACGGCCGCCTGTCCAGCTTGTCTGGTGGGGGGTGTGTGGTTGGGCTTCTGTTCCTCTCTTCGCTCGTGCTCCTCGTTGTGGGGGGTGCCGGGGGTTGGTGGGGTTGTTGTTTGAGATCTGCATAGTGGACGCGAGCATCTTCATCATCTCGCTCGAGCCTGTCATGGCCGCCCTGGTTCCCCGTCTTGTTTGGTGGGGGTGGGGTTGTGTTGTGTGCGGGGTTGGGGTGTGGTGGTGAGTGTGTAATGAACTTTTCGGCTGCTGGCCTGCTTTCCTTGCGGGTGGTAGTCGATGAGAGTCTGCCGGCTCATTCCTTGATTGTGGGGTGGGTCGGGTGTTCTTTGGTTTTGCTCTTGCGGGTCGAGTGATGCGTGCTGTGATGGCGTGTGTTGTTTTGACGTTGTTGAGACAAGCTATGAAGGGCACATGGTGGATGCCTTGGCATCAAGAGCCGATGAAGGACGTTGGAGCCTGCGATAAGCCCTGGGGAGTTGGCAACCAAGCTGTGATCCGGGGGTGTCCGAATGGGGAAACCCAGCACGAGTCATGTCGTGCTACCTGCACCTGAACACATAGGGTGTGTGGAGGGAACGTCGGGAAGTGAAACATCTCAGTACCGACAGGAAGAGAAAACAACAGTGATTCCGAGAGTAGTGGCGAGCGAAATCGGATGAGGCCAAACCTCGAGTGTGTGATACCCGGCAGGGGTTGCATTCGGGGGGTTGTGGGACCGCTCAGTTGAGTCTGCCGGCTCAGCACAGAGTAAGAAACCAGTGTGGAAGTCGAAGTCGGTTGGAAAGCCGTACCGTAGAGGGTGATAGGCCCGTAGACGTAAAGCGCTGGCTCTGGAGCGTGTTCCCAAGTAACACGGAACCCCTGAAATTCCGTGTGAATCTGGCGGGACCACCCGTTAAGCCTAAATACTCCTTGATGACCGATAGCGGACAAGTACCGTGAGGGAAAGGTGAAAAGTACCCCTGGCGGGGAGTGAAATAGTACCTGAAACCGTGTGCCTACAATCCGTCGGAGCTTGTGCATTCCCTTGTGGGGTGTGTGGGTGACGGCGTGCCTTTTGAAGAATGAGCCTGCGAGTTTGCGGTGTGTTGCGAGGTTAACCCGTGTGGGGAAGCCGTAGCGAAAGCGAGTCCGAATAGGGCGTTTCAGTAGCGCGCTCAAGACCCGAAGCGAAGTGATCTATCCATGGGCAGGTTGAAGCGTCGGTAAGACGACGTGGAGGACCGAACCCACTTAGGTTGAAAACTGAGGGGATGACCTGTGGATAGGGGTGAAAGGCCAATCAAACTTCGTGATAGCTGGTTCTCCCCGAAATGCATTTAGGTGCAGCGTTGCGTGTTTCTTGCCGGAGGTAGAGCACTGGATAGCCGATGGGCCCTACAAGGTTACTGACGTTAGCCAAACTCCGAATGCCGGTAAGTGAGAGCGCAGCAGTGAGACTGCGGGGGATAAGCTCCGTAGTCGAGAGGGAAACAGCCCAGACCATCAGCTAAGGCCCCTAAGCGGTGACTAAGTGGAAAAGGATGTGGAGTCGCATTGACAACCAGGAGGTTGGCTTGGAAGCAGCCACCCTTGAAAGAGTGCGTAATAGCTCACTGGTCAAGTGATTCCGCGCCGACAATGTAGCGGGGCTCAAGTCATCCGCCGAAGCTATGGCATTCAGCGAATACATCAGCATCGACTCGATCGGTGTTCAGTGCGCTGGATGGGTAGGGGAGCGTCGTGTGGGCAGTGAAGCGCCGGAGTGATCCAGGCGTGGAGGCCACACGAGTGAGAATGCAGGCATGAGTAGCGAATCACGGGTGAGAAACCCGTGCGCCGAATGATCAAGGGTTCCAGGGTCAAGCTAATCTGCCCTGGGTAAGTCGGGACCTAAGGCGAGGCCGACAGGCGTAGTCGATGGACAACGGGTTGATATTCCCGTACCGGCGAAGTTGCGCCCATGACGAACCTGGTGATGCTAACCATCCGAAACTCATCGGACCGGACCCTTCGGGGCGAGGCTGGTGAGCGGAGCGTGGGACCCGAACTGGTAGTAGTCAAGCGATGGGGTGACACAGGAAGGTAGCCCAGCCACAGCGATGGTTGTCTGTGGGCAAGCGTGTAGGACGTGGTGTAGGCAAATCCGCACCATCCACTTCAGTGTGGAGTCTGAGACGTGATGCGGAGCCATATCTGGCGAAGTGGGTGATCCTATGCTGTCGAGAAAAACCTCTAGCGAGCAACGAGCCGCCCGTACCCCAAACCGACTCAGGTGATCAAGTAGAGAATACTAAGGCGATCGAGACAACCATGGTTAAGGAACTCGGCAAAATGCCCCCGTAACTTCGGGAGAAGGGGGGCCGGATCCGTGAACCCACTTGCTGGGGGAAGCGGTGATGGCCGCAGAGACCAGGGGAAAGCGACTGTTTACTAAAAACACAGGTCCGTGCGAAGTTGTAAGACGATGTATACGGACTGACTCCTGCCCGGTGCTGGAAGGTTAAGAGGACCGGTTAGACCCGCAAGGGTCGAAGCTGAGAATTTAAGCCCCAGTAAACGGCGGTGGTAACTATAACCATCCTAAGGTAGCGAAATTCCTTGTCGGGTAAGTTCCGACCTGCACGAATGGAGTAACGACTTTCCCACTGTCTCAACCATGGACTCGGCGAAATTGCACTACGAGTAAAGATGCTCGTTACGCGCGGCAGGACGGAAAGACCCCGGGACCTTTACTATAGTTTGGTATTGGTGTTTGGTACGGCTTGTGTAGGATAGGTGGGAGACTGTGAAACCCTCACGCCAGTGGGGGTGGAGTCAACGTTGAAATACCACTCTGGTCGTACTAGATGTCTAACCTAGGTCCGTTATCCGGATCAGGGACAGTGCCTGATGGGTAGTTTAACTGGGGCGGTTGCCTCCTAAAATGTAACGGAGGCGCTCAAAGGTTCCCTCAGCCTGGTTGGCAATCAGGTGGCGAGTGTAAGTGCACAAGGGAGCTTGACTGTGAGACAGACATGTCGAGCAGGGACGAAAGTCGGAACTAGTGATCTGGCCACGGCATGTGGAAGCGTGGTCACTCAACGGATAAAAGGTACCCCGGGGATAACAGGCTGATCTTCCCCAAGAGTCCATATCGACGGGATGGTTTGGCACCTCGATGTCGGCTCGTCGCATCCTGGGGCTGGAGTAGGTCCCAAGGGTTGGGCTGTTCGCCCATTAAAGCGGCACGCGAGCTGGGTTTAGAACGTCGTGAGACAGTTCGGTCCCTATCCGCCGCGCGCGCAGGAAACTTGAGAAAGGCTGTCCCTAGTACGAGAGGACCGGGATGGACGAACCTCTGGTGTGCCAGTTGTTCTGCCAAGAGCACGGCTGGTTGGCTACGTTCGGAAGTGATAACCGCTGAATGCATCTAAGCGGGAAGCACGTTTCAAGATGAGGTTTCCCACCCAATAATGGGGTAAGGCCCCCCACAGAACATGGGGTTGATAGGCCGGAGGTGTACAGCAGTAATGCCCAGCCGACCG
>NZ_JBHTFL010000015.1:0-25539 GCF_042666175.1 Nocardioides sp. GCM10028917 | reverse complement strand
CACCGGCATCGGAGGCCTCGTCCCCGCCGACCGCGTTCACAACGTCACGGGGAACTACAGCTAGCCCTCGACCAGCTGGGCGGTCCAGCCGGCATCGAGGTCCTCGAGCCCCACGAGGCCGACACCCTTCTCGTGCACCGTGCGGCTCGTGGTGCCGGCCTCGTTGCGCAGCTGCACCAGCTCGCTGGACTGGTCCTCGATGGTCGCGCTCGGGCGCGGCAGGCCTGGGACGTCGTACGACAGCCAGCCGTCGCCGAGCCGCGGGTCGGCGGGCATCGCGAGCCCCGCCTCTGCGCCGTCCTCACCAGCGCGCCAGGACGCGTCCTCGGAGTCCGCGCCGACCAGCCAGACGTTGCCGGCCCCGTCCTGCGCGTAGAGGTTCGTCTCGACGCTCGTCGTGCCGCCACCGAGGGCCGTCGTGGTCCGCACCGCCGTGGCCTCCAGGCCCGCGACCGGCACCGTGTCGTCCAGCACGTCGACGTCGATGCGACCGCGCGTGCCTGCGCCCTCGGTGACGTCGTACGTCCAGCGCGCCCCCGGCGCGAGGGGCAGCCACGGGTTGTCGACACCTTCCACGAAGTCGGCGGGCGCGGGCGTCGGAGTCGGGATGACGAGGCCGTTGATGCCCGGCGAGTCGTACGGCGCGGGCTGGCCGATGCCGGCGCACCCGGTGAGGCCGAGGACGAGTCCGGCTGCCAGTGCAGCCGCCGCGCGCGGACGGCGTACGCCTCGGAGCCCCCTCGTCATGGGCGCCAGCATGCCAGCCGTAGACCAGAGGCCGGCGGCGGATCCGGCGCTGCTAGCGTCAGCCGGACAGACGTCCCGCCTCCGCACACCTCACGAGGAGTACCACCGTGACCTCCGAACCCCTCAAGGTCGCCGTCACCGGCGCCGCCGGCCAGATCGGCTACAGCCTGCTCTTCCGCCTCGCCAGCGGCGCGCTGGCCGCGGACCGCCCGATCGAGCTGCGACTGCTCGAGATCGAGCCCGCCCTCAAGGCGCTCGAGGGCGTCGTCATGGAGCTCGACGACTGCGCGTTCCCGAACCTCGCCGGCGTCCAGATCGGCTCGGACGCCGAGAAGATCTTCGACGGCGTCAACCTCGCCCTCCTCGTCGGCGCGCGTCCGCGCGGCCCCGGCATGGAGCGCGGCGACCTGCTCTCGGCGAACGGCGCGATCTTCACCGCGCAGGGCAAGGCCCTCAACGCGGTCGCGGCCGACGACGTGCGCATCGGTGTCACCGGCAACCCGGCCAACACCAACGCCCTCATCGCGATGACCAACGCGCCCGACATCCCGCGCGAGCGCTTCTCCGCGCTCACCCGCCTCGACCACAACCGCGCCATCAGCCAGCTCGCGGCCAAGACCGGCGCCCAGGTCACCGACATCAAGAAGATGACCATCTGGGGCAACCACTCCGCCACCCAGTACCCCGACCTCTTCCACGCCGAGGTCAAGGGCCGGAACGCCGCCGAGCTCGTCGGGGACCAGGCGTGGCTCGAGAACGACTTCATCCCGACCGTCGCCAAGCGCGGCGCCGCGATCATCGACGCCCGCGGCTCGTCCTCGGCCGCCTCGGCCGCGTCCGCCACGATCGACGCCGCCCGCGACTGGCTGTTCGGCTCGGCGCCGGACGACTGGGTGTCGATGGCTGTCGTCTCCAACGGCGAGTACGGCGTGCCCGAGGGCCTGATCTCCTCGTTCCCGGTCACCACCTCGGGCGGCGACTGGTCGATCGTCGAGGGCCTGGAGATCGACGACTTCTCCCGCGCCCGCATCGACGCCTCGACCGCCGAGCTCGCCGACGAGCGCACGGCCGTCACCGAGCTTGGCCTGATCTGAGCAACGACGAAGGGCCGGACCCGATGGGTCCGGCCCTTCGTGCTGTCTAGAAGCCGCCGGGCTGGTCGGGGATGGAGCCCGCGAGGAAGATCAGCGACCCACCGAGCACGATGAGGATCGCCGCGTCGAGGACCTTGTGGCGCACCGCGAGCATGCCGGCGTCGCGCCGGCGCAGCACCAGCCGCACGGCGGCGGCGAAGATCAACGCCCCGCCCATCAGCCGCATCCCGATGCGCCACTGGTCGAGCGCCACGATGACCAGCGCCGCGGCGACGACGCCCAGGACGAGCAGGTAGAACGCTCCCCCGATCGTCGAGGGGTAGCGGCGCGGCTCGTCGGGGTCCTCCGGCGGCGGCTCCGCCGAGACCGGGGGGACCGACTCGGGGGGCTCGGGGGGTTCGACGGGCGGGTCGCTGTGGTCGGGCTCGGCCATGTCAGGACCGGACGGACTTCTCGGCGATCTCGACGATGTTGGTCAGCAGCATCGCGCGCGTCATCGGTCCGACGCCCTTCGGGTTGGGCGAGACCCACCCCGCCACGTCCCACACGTCGGGGTGCACGTCGCCGGTGACCTTGCCGTCGACGCGCGAGACGCCGACGTCGAGGACGGCCGCGCCGGGCTTGACCATGTCGGCGGTGACGATGCCGGGCACGCCGGCGGCCGCGACGACGATGTCGGCGCTGCGCACGTGCGCGGCGAGGTCGCGGGTGCCCGTGTGGCACAGCGTGACGGTGGCGTTCTCGGAGCGCCGGGTCAGCAGCAGCCCGAGCGGGCGGCCGACGGTGATGCCCCGGCCCACGACCACCACCTCGGCGCCGGCGATCTCGACGCCGTGACGGCGCAGCAGCTCGATGGCGCCGACCGGGGTGCAGGGCAGCGGTCCGGCCTCGCCGAGGACGAGCTTGCCGAGGTTGACCGGGTGCAGCCCGTCGACGTCCTTGTCCGGGTCGACCCGCGAGAGAAGGGCGAACTCGTCGAGCCCGGTCGGCTGCTGGACGATGAACCCGGTGCACGCGTCGTCGGCGTTGAGCTCGTCGATGACGGACTCGACCTCGGCCTGGGTGGCCGTGGCGGGCAGGTCGCGGCGGATCGAGGTGATGCCGATCTCCGCGCAGTCCTTGTGCTTGGCGCCGACGTACCAGTGCGAGCCGGGGTCGTCGCCCACGAGCACGGTGCCCAGACCGGGCACGACGCCCCGCTCCCGCAGGGCGGCGACGCGCTCGGCGAGCTCGGCCTTGATGGTCCGCAGCGTGGCTGCGCCGTCGAGGGTCTGTGCGGTCACGCGCGTCATCCTAGGGCCGCTCATCAGTGGAAGAAGTGGCGCGCGCCGGTGAGGTACATCGTCACACCGGCGGCCTCGCAGGCCGCGACGACCTCGGCGTCGCGCACCGAGCCGCCGGGCTGGACGATGGCCTTCACGCCTGCGTCGATGAGGATCTGCGGCCCGTCGGCGAAGGGGAAGAACGCGTCGGAGGCGGCGACCGCGGACGACGCCCGCTCCCCCGCGCGCTCGACGGCGAGGCGGCAGGAGTCGACGCGGTTGACCTGCCCCATCCCGACGCCGACCGACGCGCCGTCGGCGGCGAGGAGGATCGCGTTGGACTTGACCGCGCGGCAGGCGCGCCACGCGAAGACGAGGTCGGCGAGCACCTCGGGCGAGGCAGCCTCGCCCGTGGCGAGGGTCCAGGTCGAGGGGTCGTCGCCCTCGGCGGAGATCACGTCACGGTGCTGCAGCAGCAGCCCGCCGGAGATGGCGCGCATCTCGCCACCACCGCGGGTGAGCGGCGGGCACTCGAGGATGCGGATGTTCTTCTTGGCCTGCAGCGCCTCGATCGCGCCGTCCTCGTAGGCCGGCGCGACGACGACCTCGGTGAAGATCTCGGCCACCTGCTCGGCCATCGCGACGGAGACGGGGACGTTGGTGGCGATGACGCCGCCGAAGGCGCTGACCGGGTCGCACTCGTGGGCCTTGCGGTGGGCGTCGGCCACGTCGTCGCCGACCGCGATGCCGCAGGGATTGGCGTGCTTGATGATCGCCACGGCCGGCTCGTCGAAGTCGTACGCCGCCCGGCGGGCCGCGTCGGCGTCGACGTAGTTGTTGTAGGACATCTCCTTGCCGTGGTGCTGCCTGGCCTGGGCGAGACCGGGGCCCTCGGGCAGGAAGCCGTTGCTGTACAGGGCGGCGGACTGGTGCGGGTTCTCGCCGTAGCGCAGCACCGTCTCCTTCGTCCACGTGGCGCCCATCCACGCCGGGAAGCCGGAACCCTCGCTGGTGTCGGTGAGCACGTTGCCCATCCAGGACGCGACGTGGACGTCGTACGTCGCGGTGTGGACGAACGCCTCGGCGGCGAGGCGCTGCCGCTCCGCGAGGGTGAACCCGCCGGCGGCGACGGCGGCCAGCACGGCGTCGTACGTCGCGGGCGAGGTGACGATGGCGACGCTCGGGTGGTTCTTGGCCGCGGCGCGCACCATCGACGGGCCGCCGATGTCGATCTGCTCGACGCACTCGTCGGGGCCGGCGCCCGAGGCGACGGTCTGGGTGAAGGGGTAGAGGTTGCTCACCACGAGGTCGAACGGCTCGACGCCGAGCTCCTCGAGCTGCGCCACGTGGGAGTCGAGGCGGCGGTCGGCCAGGATCCCGGCGTGCACCCGCGGGTGGAGAGTCTTGACCCGGCCGTCGAGGCACTCGGGGAAGCCGGTCAGGTCCTCGACCTTGGTGACGGGCAGGCCGAGCGACTCGATGAGCGCGGCCGACCCACCGGTGGAGACGAGCTCGACACCGGCGGCGTGCAGGCCGCGGACCAGGTCGTCGAGCCCGGCCTTGTCGTAGACGGACACCAGGGCGCGGCGGATCGGGACGCGGTGCTCAGCGGCGGAGGGGGACACGGGACTCCTCGGACTCGGACGAGATCGGTTTCGAGTCGGGGGCACCCAGGCGTTCGATGCGTCCCGGCGTCACTCCCTGGTGGTGACCCACCTGCGCCAGTCGTGTGCCCGCAGACTATCGACCCTCGGCCCCGATGCGAACCCGGCGGCCCTCCACCGCGATCCCCTCGCGGGCGATGCGGCCCACGGCGTCCACGAGCATCGCGCGCTCGGCGGTCTTGATCCGCTCGTGGAGCGACGCGACGTCGTCGTCCTCCGCCACCTCCACAGGAACCTGCGCGACGATCGGGCCGGTGTCGACGCCCGCGTCGACCACGAAGAGGGTCGCGCCCGTGACCTTGACGCCGTGCTCGAGCGCGTCGCGCGGGCCGTGCATCCCGGGGAACGCCGGGCACAGCGCCGGGTGGGTGTTGAGGGTGAGGAACCGGTCGAGGAACTCGGTCGAGAGCAGCTTCATGAAGCCGGCCGAGACCACGAGGTCGGGCTCGAAGCGCTCGACCACCGTCGTCAGGGAGGCGTCCCACCCCTCGCGGGTCTCGAAGTCCGACACCTGGCGCACGAAGGTCGGGATCCCGGCGCGCTCGGCGCGTGCGAGGCCCTCGATGTCCTCGCGGTCGGCGCCGACGGCGACGACCCGGGCGCCGTACGACGGCTCGGCGCAGGCATCGAGCAGGGCCTGCAGGTTGGTGCCGGATCCCGAGACCAGGACGACGAGGCGGGTGGGCTGGTGCACGCGCGGAAGTCTAGGCGCGGTGGGACGGAGCGCCCGACGGCGTCCGGTCGCGCACGAGGCGGCCGGCGACCAGCGCCGCGATCGCCGTGGTCACCGGCACCGCGGCGACGATGCCGAGCCCGCCGACGAGCCCGCGGACCACCTCCTGCGCCACCACCTCCTGGCTGACCGCGACCCCGAAGGGCAGCGACAGCGCGGAGAAGACCAGCATCAGCGGCAGCGTGGCGCCGACGTAGGCCAGCACGAGGGTGTTGACGGTCGACGCGGCGTGCGAGCGACCGATGCGCATCGCCCGGGTGAAGAGCGACCGCGTGCTGGCGTCGGGGTCGACGTCGGCGAGCTCCCACACCGCCCACGTCTGGGTGACGGTGACGTCGTCGAGCACGCCCAGGGCACCGATGACCAGGCCGGCGAGCAGCAGCCCGCGGAGGTCGACCTGGGCGGCGATGCCGGAGATGTACTGGCTGCCCTCGTCGACGAGACCGGTGAACTGGCCGACCTCGGTGAACACCCACCCGACGCCGCCGATCACCAGGAGCGCTACCAGGGTCCCGAGCATCGCGACCGTCGTGCGGACGGTGAAGCCGTGCGAGAGGTAGAGCGTGACCAGCATGATGGCCGCCGCGGTCGTCACCGCGACGAGGAGCGGCGAGGCACCCTCCATGATGGCCGGCAGCGTGAACCCCGCGATGAGGATCAGCGAGTACGCCAGGCTGGCGAGGGCGCCGATGCCGCGCCAGCGCGACAGCGCGAGCACGGCCACGGCGAAGAGGAGCAGCAGCACGAGCAGGGGCGGGCCGCGGTCGAAGTCCTGGAAGGCGTACTGCTCGCCGTCGGGCGCCTGCTCGGTGAACGACACGATGATGCGATCCCCCGCCACCACCTCGGGCGCCTGCGACCCGTAGGGCAGCAGCGCCTCCGCCTCGCCGGGGGCGCCCGGACCGCTGAGCAGCTCGACCTCGGCGAGCTGGCACCCCTCGACCTGCTGGCGGCACGGGCCGACCGACTGCACCTCGGCGGTGCCGCGCTCGACGTCGACGCCCGGACCGCTGATCTCCAGGTCACCGTCGGGCCAGAGCGTGACGAGTCCGACGAGCGTCGCGAGCACGAGCGGCGCCACCAGCGCCGTCATCAGCACCCTGATCTGCCGCGGCGCGGGCCCGAGGGACGGGCGCTCGCCGTGGCTGTGTCCAGCCCCCACCGATCAGTCCTCGGGAGCCGCGTCGGGGCCGGGGCCCCCCTCGGGCGCGGCCGACCGGGCCGCGCGCCACGCGAACCAGGCCAACGCCGATGCGCCGAGGAGCGCACCGATGCCGCACGCGGTGACCGAGTGGAGCAGGACGTCGCGGGTGAAGGGGCCCACGAAGCGCATGCGACCCGGTCCGGCGGCACCACCCGACAGCGAGGCGAGCAGCGCGAACCCGACGCCGGCCGCCAGCCCCCCGCCGCAGCCGGCGAGGGCGATCCGGTCCCAGGTCAGGAGGCGGCCGCGGAGCACGCGGTACGCCGAGACGGCGGCGACCAGCGGCGCGAGGACCATGAGGGCGCCCGCCCAGCCGGGAGGCGTGCCGACCGCCGGCAGCGCCGCGAACAGCGGGACGACCGGAAGCGGACCGAGCACCACAGCGCCCGGCGACACGACGGTCGCGCCACCGACGGCGAACCCCGGCCCGAGGAGCCACGACCCGGCGAACAGCACGGCGTTGGGGACGTAGGCGGCGTTGACCAGGGCGTACAGGCCGGCCTCCGACGGGCTGAGGTGCAGCCGCGAGGACATCGTGGCGGCCTCACCGAAGGAGGCGGCGAAGGAGACGAGGAAGACCACGGCGGAGACGGCCAGCAACCGCACGAGCACCGAGCCGGCGACCGCCGCGCCGGCCCGGACCGAGGCGGGGAGGAAGGCCGCCCAGATCGCCGCGCGGCCCGAGCCGATGGCGATGGCCGGGGCGGCGACGAACGCCGTCAGGAGCACGGTCCAGCCGAGCACCCGCGGCAACGACGGGTCGGCCGTGCTGCCGGCGGCGAGGGTCGCGACCACCACGGCCACGACGGCGTACGCCGCGAAGAACAGGGCGACGGCGGTGGGCACGGTGAAGTCGCGCTCGCCGTCGGAGATCCGGTCGGCGTCGGGGCCGTGACCGGAGACCGCGTCACCGACACGGTGCCCGAGCCGCCACATCGACCACGCCGCAACGGCCGTGACGCCGAGCGGGACGATGGTGATCCGGGCCCCCATGACGGTGACGCCGGAGCCGTGGCCGGCCAGCCAGGCGAGGGCGCCCACCCGCATGCCGTCGCGGGGAGCGCCGTGGACGCCGGCGTCGGAGGCGAACCAGCCGATGACGCCGACCGCCAGCAGCACCACGAGGGGGCCCAGCGCTGCGAGCGCACCACCGAGGGTCGCGATCAGCACCAGCGGACGCGGTCGAGCAGCCTCGGTCCGCGCGTGGTCGGGTCGGGTCAGGAGCGACGTCATGGCCGCCCCATCATCACCTGACCCTCGGGGCAGATCGTGCTGCCACGCCGCCCACCCCGAGCGCGACGACCCGGGCCAGGGATGTGCGCCGCACGGGCTGCTCCCGTACCGTGGAGCGGTCATGAGGAGCCCCGAGACCTTCGACGCCTACTACGTCGAGACCCGCAGCCGTCTCCTGCACGAGGCGTACGCCCTCACCGGCGACGCGCCCGCCTCGCGGGCCGCCGTCCGCGACGCCTTCGTGGTCGCCTGGCACCGCTGGCGCAAGGTCGGCCAGCTCGAGGACCGCGACGGCTACGTCCGCCCCCTCGCCCTCAGCCGAGCCCGCCGGCGGCACACCGCCCGGATCTGGCACCGCGACAAGTCGCTCGACCCCGAGGTGCGCAGCACCCTCGACGCGCTGTCCAAGCTGACCGCGCGGCAGCGGGAGCTGCTCGTCCTCAACGGCATCTCCGCGCTCTCCCTCGGCGAGGTGGCCCGCACCGTCGGCCTCCCCCGCGCCGACGCCGAGCGCGAGCTCCAGACCGCGAGCTCGCAGTTCTCACTGCACCGTGACGCCCCGACCACCGACATCCCGCGGCTGCTGCACGCCCTCAACGGCCCGCTCGAGGACATCCGCTGGCCCCGCGCCACCGTCATCCGTCGCTCCGGTGCTGCCCGGCGTCGCACCCACACCGTGATCGGGGCCGGCCTCGCCACCGCCGCCCTCCTGGCCTCCGGCTCCCTGGTCGCCACCGGCGCCGGGGCCGAGCCCACGAGCCTCAGCGAGGAGAAGGCCACGCCCGGGGTCACGGTGCACGCACCGGTCGACGACGAGGTGGGCGCGGAGATGATCAGCGCCGACTCGCTCCTCTCCCCCGCCCAGCTCACGCGGTACGGGCCCGGGCTCGACTGGACCGAGACCGCCACCACCGACAACCTCGACGGCGACGGCCTGCTGGCGCCGTGCCAGCGCGAGCGGTTCGCCGATCCCGACGGCGTCACCGCCCTCGCCCGCACCTGGGAGGGCGCCGAGACCCGCGTCGAGCGGAAGAAGGTCGGCAAGGGCGAGCGCCGGCGCACGCGCGAGCGAGAGGTCACCGACGTGCGGTCGACCGCCGTCCAGATGGTCGAGATGTCGCGCAACGAGCGCCAGGCGGCGCAGGGCTTCGAGACCGCGTCACTGTGGTTCGCCGGATGCATCGACCCGCGGACCCAGCTCATGGGCACCCGCACGGTGAAGCGCGTCGGCGACGAGGCACGCGTGTTCCGGCTGCGGTCCTGGGGCAAGGACCCGGCCACCCTCGCCGTCGGCACGGCCCGCACCGGCAGCCTCGTGATCACCCAGGTCGTGCGCAGCCGCGGCCGGGCGGTCCCCGACAAGGCGGTGCTGACCGGGCTCGCCGCAGCCGTCAACGGCGTCTGCGGGTCCGAGGGTGCCGGCGCCTGCGCCGGGCGCGCCCGCGACCGCGTCATCCCGCCTCTCGGGATCGGCACGCCCCCGGGGCTGCTCTCGGTGGTCGACCTGCCGCCGGTCGCCGCCGTCCGCGGGCCCTGGGTCGGCACGGAGCCCGAGCGGGCGCGCAACAACTACGCCGCCACCCGCTGCGACCGGACCACCTTTCAGGACAAGGGCATCAGCAAGGCCCTGACCCGCACGTTCCTCTTCCCCGAGACGCCGAAGGCGAACCAGCTCGGCCTCACCCAGACGGTGGGCGCGATGAAGCCGGACCGGGCCGGCACCTTCGTCGACCAGGTCCGCGACCGCATCCGCCAGTGCGGCCAGGCCAACCTCGGCACCGACGTGACCCAGCTGGCCTCGTCGTCCTCGAGGTCCGGCGACCTGAGCGTGTGGGCGCTGACCTTCGAGATCAACGACAGCCAGTCGTTCCCGTTCCTGATGGCGATCGTGCGCGACGGCGGCGCCGTGTCCCAGCTCGGCTTCGCCCCCGACCGCACCATGACGATGTCGCGCCCCGACTTCGTCGCCCTCGCCCGGCGCGTGGCGGAGCGGCTCGGACCGCTCGACCCCTCCCGCTGAGCCCGGACCGGGGCTGAGACAACCTTTTTGCCCCGGAGGGTGTCTCACCGGGCATGAGGTACCGCGCACGGCTCGTCGCCGCCGCGCTGGCCTGCACCCTCGCCCTCGCCGCCGGGTGCGGGGACCAGTCGGCGGGCGGACCGACGACGGGTGGCTCGCCGGACGGCTCGCCGGACGGCTCGGTCACGTCGGCGAGCGACGGGGCGAGCCTGGGCACCGCGATCCCCGACGACTTCCCGCTGTCCTCGGGCATGGCCGGTCCCGCCGACACCGTCCCGACCTCACGGAGCGGCACCGGCCTGCGTGACCTCGAGCTGTGCGGCACTTCCCCGCTGCGCGGACTGGGCACCCGGGACCGGATGGTCGCCGACAACAGCGGCGGCGAGTCCGCCGACACCCGCGAGCTGCTGGTCCTCGGGGCCCCCGACGACGCCCGTCGCCTCGCCGACCGCCTGGCCGGCCTCGTCGCGGACTGCGCCGAGCCCGACGCCAGCCGCGACATGGAGACCCGCACCGAGGTGCTGGCGTCGCCGTTCGGTCCCGGGCCGGCCACCACCCTCCTGCAGACCTACAGCTTCGACGGCGAGCCCGGCACGGGTGCGACCATCGTGCACGTCGTGCCCGTCGGCGCCGCGCTCCTCGTCACGTCGACGTACGGGCAGTGGACCCGCGAGCGCGCCCGGGACGCCGTCGACGCGACCGTCGGGCCGCTGCGCAGCACGGTCGAGGCGCTGGCGATGTTCGGCGAGCTCCCGACGTCCACACCAGCCTCCACCGGGACCCCGACCGAGACCCCGTCCGCCGCCACGGCGTCTCCCCCGTCGCCGTCTCCCTCGGCTCGCTCATCGGCGCCGCCCTCGCCGTCAGCGACCCCGACGACCGACCCGACCGGGACACCCGTGACCCCTGAGCCCACCGGACCCAGCGAGCCGGCAGCTGTCCCGGCAGTGATCCCGGCGGACTTCCCGCTCGACGTCGGCCTTCCCGAGGACGGCGGTGACGACGACGTCACTCCTCCCACGGACGACGTGGGCATGGACCCCGTCGAGATGTGCGGCCGCGCCGTCTGGCCTGCCGCGGGCGCGGCCGGCACCCGCCACCTCTACTCCTCCGTGCTCGGCCCGGAGTACCTCGACGGGCGCGAGCTCGTCGTCCACGCCGACGCCGACGCGGCAGTGGAGGCCATGACGGCGGTCCGACGGGCCGCCCGGGACTGCCGGCGCTCCGCCCACCAGGTGTGGACCGTCCTGTCGCGCGACACCGGCCACGACACGGTGACGATGGGCCTGACGTACGACGACGGGCTCGGCAGCTCGATCTTCCAGGTCACCCGTGTCGGTTCGGCACGACTGATGGTCCAGACATACGGTGAGGGCACGCTCGCGTCGCTGGACCGACAGGCCGATGAGGTCACGGGGACCACCAACCAGATCGTCCGGTCGATGTGCGCGTTCACGAAAACGGGGTGCTAGAACCATGTCCATTCCATCGACGCTGGCCAGCTCGGCCTGCCCGACCCTGCCGTCGCCGAGACGGCTCACGGCCATCGCGCCGGTGCGCCTGCTCGGCGCCCACGTCGTGTGGCGGCTGCTGTGGGAGGCCCACCCGCCCACGCGCCACGACCGGCACGCGAGATCCACGACGGCCCCGCAGGTGGACCTGCGAGGCCGTCTGGAAGGTGCTCTGGACCAGAGCGCCTGAGGGTCAGATCTCCTGGAGGACGGCCCGCATCAGCTCAGCGGTCTCCGACGGCGTCTTGCCGACCTTGACCCCGGCGGCCTCGAGGGCCTCCTTCTTCGCCTGGGCGGTACCCGAGGATCCCGACACGATGGCACCGGCGTGGCCCATCGTCTTGCCCTCGGGAGCGGTGAAGCCGGCGACGTAGCCGACGACCGGCTTGGTCACGTGCTCCTTGATGTAGGCCGCGGCCCGCTCCTCGGCGTCGCCGCCGATCTCGCCGATCATCACGATCGCCTTGGTCTCCGGGTCGTTCTCGAAGGCCTCGAGCGCGTCGATGTGGGTGGTGCCGATGATCGGGTCACCGCCGATGCCGATCGCGGTGGTGAAGCCGAAGTCCTTCAGCTCGTACATCATCTGGTAGGTCAGCGTGCCCGACTTCGACACGAGGCCGATCGGGCCCTTGCCCGCGATGGTGTGCGGGGTGATGCCGGCCAGCGACTCCTCCGGCGTGATGATGCCGGGGCAGTTGGGGCCGATCATGCGGGTGGACTTGCCGTCGAGGTAGGCGACGACCTCGGCGGTGTCGAGGACCGGGACGCCCTCGGTGATCACCACGAGGAGCGGGATCTCGGCGTCGATGGCCTCGATGCAGGCGTCCTTGGTGAACGCCGGCGGCACGAAGGCGACGGACACGTTGGCGCCGGTCTCCTTCATGGCCTCCTCGACGGTGCCGAAGACGGGGAGCTCCTTGCCGCCGAGCTCGACCTTCGTGCCCGCCTTGCGGGCGTTCACACCGCCGATGATGTTGGCGCCCGACTCGACCATGAGGGTGGTGTGCTTGGCACCCATGCCGCCCGTCATGCCCTGGACGATGATCTTGGAGTCCTTGTTGAGGTAGATGCTCATCTGTTCAGTTCTCTCTCTCAGGCCTGGTGGGCGAGCTCGGCGGCCTTGTCGGCCGCGCCGTCCATCGTGTCGACCTGGGTGACCAGCGGGTGGTTGAGCTCGTCGAGGATGCGACGACCCTCCTCGACGTTGTTGCCGTCGAGGCGGACGACGAGGGGCTTGGAGGCCTCGTCGCCGAGGATCTCGAGCGCGCCCTTGATGCCGTTGGCGACCTCGTCGCAGGCGGTGATGCCACCGAAGACGTTGACGAAGACGCTCTTGACCTGCTCGTCGTGGAGGATCACGTCGAGGCCGTCGGCCATCACCTGCGCGTTGGCGCCGCCGCCGATGTCGAGGAAGTTGGCGGGCTTGACGCCGCCGTGCGCCTCACCGGCGTACGCAACGACGTCCAGGGTGCTCATCACGAGGCCCGCGCCGTTGCCGATGATGCCGACCTGGCCGTCGAGCTTGACGTAGTTGAGGCCCTTGTCCTTGGCCTTCGACTCCAGCGCGTCGGCCTCCTCGCGGATCTCGAACTGCGCGTGGTCGGGGTGACGCACCTCGGACGCGTTGTCGTCGAGCGACACCTTGCCGTCGAGCGCCTCGAGCTTGTCGCCCTCCAGGCGCGCGAGCGGGTTGACCTCGACGAGGGTGGCGTCCTCCTCGACGTAGACCTTCCACAGCTGCTGGACCATCTCGATGGCCTGGTCGCGCAGCGCGGCGGGGAACTTGGCCTCGTCCACGATCGCGGCGGCCTTCTCCGGCGTGACGCCCTCGAGGGCGTCGATGCGGATCTGCTTGACGGCGTCGGGGTTGGTCTTGGCGACCTCCTCGATCTCCACGCCGCCCTCGACCGATGCGATGCACAGGTGCGAGCGGTTGGAGCGGTCGAGCAGGAAGGAGAAGTAGTACTCCTCCACCGGTGGGGTCGCCGGCGTCACCAGGACACGGTTGACGCGCAGGCCCTTGATCTCCATGCCGATGATGTCGCGGGCGTAGGACTCGGCCTCGTCAGCGGTCTTCGCGATCTTCACACCGCCGGCCTTGCCTCGACCCCCGGCCTTGACCTGGGCCTTGACGACGGTCACGCCGCCCATCTCCTCGGCGGCGGCTCGCGCGGCCTCCGGGGTCTCGGCGACGACACCCAGGGTGGTCGCTACTCCATGCTTGGCGAAGAGCTCCTTCGCCTGAAACTCCATCAGGTCCACGAGAGTGACCAGTCCTTTTCGTCTGCGAACAGTGCGGGGGAAATCCCTCTCGGCACCCTAGACCTCCGAGCGGGGTCGGGCGAGGTCGGGTGAGCGTGGTGGTGCTCACGCCCCGGCTAGGTTGAGGAGCATGTCCATCCCCAGACAAGGCTCGAACCGGGGCTCGAACTCAGCGGTGATGTGGTTCCGTCGCGACCTGCGGGTGCGCGACAACCCGGCGCTCCTCGCCGCGCTCGACGGGGGGTCGGCGGCCGCACTGTTCGTGGTCGACCCGGCCATCTGGTCCACGGCGGGACCGGCCCGCCGGGCGTGGCTGGCCGCCAACGTGCTCTCGCTCGCCGACAGCATCCCGCTGACCATCCGCCACGGCGACCCGCGCGAGGTCGTGCCGCAGGTGGCCGACGGCCGACGGGTGCACGTCGCCGCCGAGACGACGCCGTACGGCCGGCGCCGCGACGCGGCCGTGGCCGAGCAGGTCGAGCTCGCTGCGACCGGGTCGCCGTACGCCGTGGGGCCGGGGCTGGTCCGCAACGGCAGCGGGGGCCCCTACCAGGTGTTCAGCGCCTTCGCCCGCGCCTGGCGTGAGCACGGCTGGTCGGAGCCCGCCCCTGCGCCCCGTTCGCCCGCCCTCGAGCCGGCCGACTCCGACCAGCGTGCGCTGGACCTGCTGGCAGAAGCGGTGGCCGAGGCGCCGTTCGAGCTGCCCGGCGCCGGTGAGGACGCGGCCTGGCGCCGCTGGCGGTCCTTCCGCGACGAGGGTCTGCGGGACTACCGGGACGAGCGCAACCGCCCCGACCACGACGGCACCTCGCGACTCTCGCCCTACCTCCACCTCGGGGTGCTCCACCCGCGCTCGCTCCTCGCGGAGGTCCCGCCCACGTCGACGTACGCCACCGAGCTGGCGTGGCGCGACTTCTACGCCGACGTGCTCTGGCACGCGCCGTCGTCGGCGTGGTCGGACCTCAAGCCCGCACTGGAGGGGATGAGGTACGACGATCCCGACGACGCGATCGAGGCGTGGCGCACCGGCACCACCGGCTACCCGATCGTCGACGCCGGGATGCGCCAGCTGATGCACACCGGGTGGATGCACAACCGGGTGCGGATGATCACCGCCTCCTTCCTCACCAAGGACCTGCACGTGTGGTGGCCCATCGGGGCGCGGCACTTCCTCGACCTGCTGATCGACGGCGACGTGGCCTCGAACAACCACGGGTGGCAGTGGGTGGCCGGCACCGGGACCGACGCCTCGCCCTACTTCCGGGTGTTCAACCCGGTGACGCAGGGGCTCAAGTTCGACCCGCAGGGCGACTACGTACGCCGCTGGGTGCCCGAGCTGGAGCACCTGCCGGGCAAGGCGGCCCACGAGCCGTGGAAGTCCGACGTGGGCTACGAGCGGGACTACCCGCTGCGCATCGTCGACCACGCCGACGAGCGCAGGGAGGCGCTCGAGCGCTACCAGGCGGCGCGCGGCTGAGTCCTGTGTCACCTCGCCGCGTCCGTTTATCGGCCGCCCAGCTGGGTACATGAACTTATTTGGTCGAGGGTTGCACTTTCCCGTGATCCTTCCGTTACAGTCGTGCGCGGTCTTGCCGACCCGACCCCCCTGACGACCCGGCAGATTGGTAACTCCTTCATGGGCAACCACCGAGCGGAGCGCGCTCCCCAGCGACGCACCTCGGCTACGGCTGTACCCGTGAGCGGCAAGCGACGTGCCTCCACGCCGCCGCGACGCTCCCTGGTCCGGCTCCCGTCCCTGCCCCTGGTGGCCGGTGTCGCCGTGCTGGCGGTCTCCGCCGGCGGTGCCGTCACCGCGTCCGGCTCGGGCGTCACCGCGCTCGCCTCGACCGGCTCCGCCGTCGGGGCCACGCAGGCCATCGGCTCGGTCGCCGGCCAGGCCATCTCCCGCCGCGGCGTCGTCGTGAGCCGCGGCCACACCCGCGACTCGGGCAGCGAGGAGACCGACCCCGAGCTCGTCGCGCTCGCCGAGAAGCAGATGGCCGAGCGCGCCGCCAAGCTCGAGGAGATGCGCCGGGCCGCGGAGAAGCAGGCGGCGAAGATCAAGGAGAACAAGTGGGTTCTCCCCCTCGCCAGCTACGGCATCACCGCCACCTTCGGTCAGTACGGCCTCTGGGCCAGCTACCACACCGGCCTCGACTTCAACGCCAACAGCGGTGACAAGATCCTCTCCGTCGCCAACGGCACCGTCACCGAGACCGGCTACGACGGCGCGTACGGCAACAAGACCGTCGTCACCCTCGATGACGGCACCGAGATCTGGTACTGCCACCAGACCGCGATCTACGTCTCCGTCGGCGACAGCGTCAACGGCGGCGAGATCATCGGCACGGTCGGCGCGACCGGCAACGTCACCGGCTCCCACCTCCACCTCGAGGTCCGCCCCGGCGGCGGCGGCCCGGTCGACCCGTTCCAGGCCTTCGTCGAGCACGGCATCGTTCCGTGACCGAGGCGGCGCCAGCCGCGTCGTCGTCACGGACGATCGAGCAGCGCGCAGCGACTGAGGAACGAAGTCGCAAGCGCGTATCGAGATCTCTGATGGATGCCCCGACCACCTGAGTCGAGCGACCCGCGAGCCTGCAAAGCCGCGGAGAGCGACACGCTCCTCCACCCAGGGCGAGCGGTGGCTGAGGAGCATTCCGAGCCGCCAGAATCCGCCTGACGCACCGCCCACCGGCGCGTCGTACGCCGACACGCCTCAGCGGTGCCTGAGGAGGGTCCCCGGACGGCGGAGTGCCCCTCACACACCGCTCACCGGCGCGTCGTACGCCGACCCGCCGTCAGCGGTGCCTGAGGAGGGTCCCCGGACGGCGGAGTGCCCCTCACACACCGCTCACCGGCGCGTCGTACGCCGACCCGCCGTCAGCGGTGCCTGAGGAGGGTCCCCGGACGGCGGAATGCCCCTCACACACCGCTCACCGGCGCGTCGTACGCCGACGCGCGCCCAGCGGTGGCTGAGGAGGGTCCCGGACGGGTCAAATCCCCCTCACGCACCGCTCACGGGCGGGTCGTACGCCGACGCGCGCCCAGCGGTGCTGAGGAGGGTCGCGGACGGGTCAAATCCCCCTCACGCACCGCTCACGGGCGGGTCGTACGTCGGTGCGCGGCCTAGAGCTTCTCGACCGGCGCGTAGCGCAGGAGGAGGCGCTTGACGCCCTCGGAGCCGAAGTCGATGGACGCCACGGACTTCTCGGCCACGCCCTCGACGGCGACGACGGTGCCCATGCCGAAGGAGTCGTGGACCACCCGGTCGCCCGGGGAGAGGCTCGGGATCTCGCGAGCGGGCTTGGCCTTGGAGGCCGCGTCGGCGCGGAGGGCGGCGGAGCTGAAGTTGCGGCGTCCGGCGTCGGTGGGGGTGCCGAGGCGCGTGGAGCCGCCGCTCAGGTCGCTGCGGCCCCAGCGGGTCTGCTCCGCGGCAGTGCGCCGCCAGTCGACGAGGTCGACCGGGAGCTCGTCGAGGAAGCGGCTCGCCGGGTTGTGACTGGGCGCGCCCCATGCGGAGCGGACGAGGGCGCGGGAGATGTAGAGGCGCTGCTGCGCGCGGGTGAGGCCGACGTAGGCGAGCCGGCGCTCCTCCTCGAGCTCGGGCTGGTCACCGAGCGAGCGCTGGTGGGGGAAGACGCCGTCCTCGAGGCCGGTGAGGAAGACGACCGGGAACTCGAGTCCCTTGGCCGTGTGGAGGGTCATCAACGTGACCACCCCGGAGTCGTCCCCGTCCGGGGAGTCGGGGATCTGGTCCGCGTCCGCGACCAGGGCGACGCGCTCGAGGAAGTCACCGAGGCCGACGGCCACGGTGCCGGCCTCGACCTCGGCCGGGTCGGCGCTCGGCCCCGGCTGCGGGTCCTCGGCGAACTCACGGGCGACCGCGACGAGCTCGGCGAGGTTCTCCACGCGGGTGCCGTCCTGGGGGTCGTCGCTCGCCTCGAGCTCGGCGAGGTAGCCCGTGCGCTCGAGCACGGACTCGAGGATGACGTCGGGGCGCTCGTCGGCCTCGACCATCGACTGAAGCTCCTGCACGATCGCGACGAACGACTCGATGTTCTTCAGGCTGCGCGTGGCCAGGCCCGGCGCGTCGGCTGCCCGCGTCAGCGCCTCCCAGAAGGTGACCCGGTCGCGGTCGGCGAGGGCGGCGATGCAGGCCTCGGCCCGCTCGCCGATGCCGCGCTTGGGGGTGTTGAGCACCCGTCGCAGCGAGATCTCGTCGGCGGTGTTGACCAGCATCCGGAGGTAGGCCAGCGCGTCGCGGACCTCCTTGCGCTCGTAGAAGCGCACCCCACCGACGACCTTGTAGGGCTGGCCGGTGCGGATGAACACCTCCTCGAAGACGCGTGACTGGGCGTTGGTGCGGTAGAAGACGGCGACGTCGGCGGGGCGTACGCCGGCGTCGTCGGTCAGCTTGTCGATCTCCTCGCTGACGAAGCGGGCCTCGTCGTGCTCGTCGTCGGAGACGTAGCCGACGATCCGCTCGCCCTCCCCCGCGTCGGTCCACAGCCGCTTGGGCTTGCGCCCGCGGTTGTTGCCGATGACGGAGTTGGCGGCGGACAGGATGGTCTGCGTCGAGCGGTAGTTCTGCTCGAGCAGGATCGTGGTGGCGTCGGGGAAGTCCTGCTCGAAGTCCATGATGTTGCGGATGTCGGCGCCCCGGAAGGCGTAGATGGACTGGTCGGCGTCACCGACGACCATCAGCTCGCTCGGCTCGACGACCTCCGCGCCCTGCTCCTCCAGGGACTGGCCGCACAGCTGCTGGATCAGGCTGTACTGAGCATGGTTGGTGTCCTGGTACTCGTCGACGAGCACGTGGCGGAACCGGCGGCGGTAGTTCTCCCGCACGTCCGGGAAGGCCTGCAGCAGGTGCACCGTGGTCATGATGAGGTCGTCGAAGTCGAGCGCGTTGGCCTCGCGCAGCCGGCGCTGGTAGTTGCTGAACGCCTTGGCATACGCCTCCTCGAAGGAGTTGCGCGCCTCCTTGGCGGCGTCCTCCGCGTCGCGCAGCTCGTTCTTCTGGTCGGAGACCCAGTGGAGCACCGCGTTGGGCTGGTACTTCTTCGGGTCGAGCTCGAGGTCGCGCAGCACGAGCGTCATCAGCCGCTTGGAGTCGGCCGCGTCGTAGATCGAGAAGTTGGACTTGAAGCCGACCCGGTCGATCTCCTTGCGGAGGATCCGGACGCAGGCGGAGTGGAAGGTCGAGACCCACATGATCCGCGCACGCTTGCCGACGAGGGCCTCGACGCGCTCCTTCATCTCGGCCGCGGCCTTGTTGGTGAAGGTGATCGCCAGGATCGATCCCGGGTGTGCCTTGCGCTCGTTGATCAGCCAGGCGATGCGACGCGTCAGGACCCGGGTCTTGCCCGATCCGGCGCCGGCGACCACCAGCAGCGGGGCGCCGGCGTGCGTCACGGCGGCCCGCTGGGGCTCGTTGAGCCCGTCGAGGAGCGGGTGGTCGCGGTGCTCGAAGAGGGCCTGGTCGGCCGGTGCGTCAGTGGGGCTCATGTCGGCCCCAGCCTATGCGCCGGGTGCGACAGCCGGTCGGGCCCGGTCGGAGCTGGTCAGGCGTGCACGGGCGACCAGAACACCGCCACCGCGATGTTGGCGATCGTCAGCGCCAGCAGGCCGAAGTAGAGGCCCTGCGGGATGCTCGGCTTGCGCATGTTGACCATCACGAGCACCAGGATCACCAGGCCGATGGCGAACTTCACGCCGATCTTGGCGTGGTCGGGCGAGCCCAGGTTCTCGAGCACCCCGACGAGCAGCAGGCCTGCGAGGAAGGCCGTACCGGCGCCGTCACGCATCAGCGGGTTCACGGTCTTCGTGTCGTCCCGCACCTGCACGAGGAGGCCTCCGAGGAGGGCGGCGTAACCGAGGATGTGGACGAAGAGCAGCACCAGCCGCAGGGTCTCCATGCGGACACCCTAGTGAGCCGGCCCG
Source organism: Nocardioides sp. GCM10028917 (assembly GCF_042666175.1). Taxonomy (NCBI): domain Bacteria; kingdom Bacillati; phylum Actinomycetota; class Actinomycetes; order Propionibacteriales; family Nocardioidaceae; genus Nocardioides; species Nocardioides sp. GCM10028917. Next base: position 5,866 of record NZ_JBHTFL010000015.1, on the reverse strand, counting down.
ACGATCAGGAGCGGCGCTTCCTCGGCTTGGGCGCAGGGCGTACGACGAGCACCGGGCAGGGTGCGTAGTGCTGCACGCGCTGGGCGGTGCTGCCGACGAGGACCGCGTCGCTGAGCCCGCGCCCGCCCGCCGCGACCACGACCAGCCCCGCGTCGTACTGCTTGGCGGCCTTGATGATCTCGTTGGCCGCCGAGCCGCTGCGGACCCGCTTGTTGACCTTGGGTCCCCAGCCCTCGAAGACCTTGGCGATGGTCTCGACGGCGTTCTCGGCGGCCTCCCGGAAGGAGCCGGTCGGCCACTTGTCGGACCCCTCGGACACCTCGTCGGCGAAGGCCACCGACGCCAGCGGCCGGATCACCGCGACCACGGAGATCTCGGTCACCTTGGACGGGTCCGCGAAGGACTTGAGGTGCTTGGCGGCGGCGAGCGACTGCTTCGAGCCGTCCGTGGCGACGATGACGTGCATCAGATCTCCTTGTCGGTGGCCGAGACCGTGCCAGGCCGCGGCTCGGACCTGCTGCCGAAGAGCTGCTCGGCGAGGTAGAGGACGACCCCCACGGCGAGAAGTCCGGCGCACCACCACAGCGAGCTCGGGTCGTCGTAGACGGCGTAGTAGAGGATCGCGAGGTTGCCGATCAGCCCGACGACGAGCAGCGGCGTGCTGGCCCGGAAGGCGCGGTCGTCCTCGTCCCGGCCGCGCAGCTTGAGGCAGGTCACGATCACGAGGGCGTAGATCGCGAGCAGGAAGACCACGGTCACGAGGGCCAGCCGCTCCACGATGTCGAGCGAGCCCCCGGCGGCGGTCACCAGCGTGCCCGTGACCAGCAGACCGCCCACGACCAGACCGCTGAACAGCAGTCCGACCCACGGGCTCCGCCGGGTCGGGTGGACCTTGGCGAAGACGCCCGGGACCACGTCCTCACGAGCCATCCCGTAGAGGATGCGGGGCTGCGTCACCAGGGTGACGAGGGTGGTGTTGGTGATCGCCACGAGCGCGATGATCGTGAAGATCGTCTCCATCAGGTCGGTGGAGAAGGGGAGGATGCCCTGCTTGACGACCTCGAGCAGGGCCACGTCGGACTCCGCCAGCTTGTCGACCGGCACCGTCAGCGCGGCAGCCATCGAGACCAGCACGTAGACGACGCCGGCCACGACCATTCCGCCGATGAGGGAGCGCGGGAAGGCCTTGTAGGGGTCGATCGTCTCCTCGGCCACGTTGGCGGTGTTCTCGAAGCCCGTCATGGCGAAGAAGGAGAGCGCCACGCCGGCGAGCACGGCGAGCGCCGGGTTGCCGGAGACGCTGATGTCGGTGAGCGTCCCGAAGTCCGCGTTGCCCTGGGCGATGTAGTAGATCGCGATGATCATCACGATGACCAGGCCGCTGAGCTCGATGAAGGTCATCAGCATGTTCATCACGACCGACTCGGTGATGCCGATGTAGTTGATCAGCACCAGCACGGCGACGAAGACGAGCGAGACGAGCAGCGCCGGCGGTCCGCCGCCCTCGAAGAGCTCGCCGAAGTACGACGCGAATCCCGCCGCGAGGGAACCCGAGGCAGCGAAGCTCGCCGACAGGAAGGACACGGTCACCAGGAAGGTCAGGGCCTTGTTGCCGAAGGCCTTCTGGACGTAGAGGGAGGAGCCCGCCGCCTGGGGGTACTTGGTCACCAGCTCGGCGTACGCCGCCCCGGTGATCGCTGCGACCGTGACGCCGGCGGCGAAGGCGATCCAGAAGGCCCCACCGACCGCGGCGGCGACCAGTCCGATGAGCACATAGATGCCCGACCCGAGGACGTCGCCCAAGGTGTAGAAGAACAGCTGCACCCCGGTGATGGACCTCTTCAGCCCGCCGTCGTCTTCGGTACTCGGCGGGACGGTTGCAGTGCTGTCGGCCACGGCGCGGCCCTCACTTCCGAGTGGGGTGGGGATGTGCCCCGACCTCACCGGTTCCGCGCGGCGTTGTCAATCGTCGCCCACCCGTCGGGGCGCGGTTCGCGCCTCAGAGCAGACGTCGGTCGGAGGCCCACTTCGTCAGCTCGTGACGACTCGAGAGCTGGAGCTTGCGGAGCACCGACGACATGTGCGTCTCGACGGTCTTGACCGAGATGAAGAGCTCCTTCGCGACCTCCTTGTACGCGTAGCCGCGGGCGATCAGGCGCATCACCTCGCGCTCGCGCTCGGTGAGCCGGTCGAGGTCCTCGTCGACGGCGGCGACGTCGATCGACCCGGCGAAGGCGTCGAGCACGAAGCCGGCCAGCCGCGGCGAGAACACCGCGTCCCCCCCGGCGACGCGGGTGATCGCATCGACGAGCTCGGGGCCGGTGATCGTCTTGGTGACGTAGCCGCGCGCGCCACCGCGGATGGTGCCGATGACGTCCTCGGCGGCGTCGGACACCGACAGGGCGAGGTAGAGCGTGTCGGGGGAGGGCTGGCGGCGCATGACCTCCACCCCGCCCCCGCCGGGCAGGTGCACGTCGAGCAGGACGACCTGCGGCTGCTGCTCCCGCACGACGGCGATGGCGGCATCGGCGTCGGCCGCCTCGCCGACGACCTCGACCACACCTGCGCCGGTGGCGGCGAGCTCGGCGCGGACCCCGGCGCGGAACATCGCGTGGTCGTCGACCAGGACGACCCGCACGGGACGCTCGGGGCTGGCCTGGGTCATGGGGTCTCCTCGTGGTGGGACTCGTCGTGGGACTCGTGGTGGGACTCGTGGTGGGACTCGTGGTGGGACTCGTGCTGGGACTCGTGCTGGGACTCGTGGCGTGACTCGTGGTGCCCGGTGCGCGGCATGTGGAGGCGGACCTCGGTGCCCTCGCCGGGAGCCGAGCGTACGTCCGCGCTGCCGCCGTGGCGTGCCATCCGGTCGACGATGCTGTTGCGGACGCCGTGGCGGTCGCCCGCGACGCCGCCGAGGTCGAAGCCGGCGCCGCGGTCGCGGACGAACACGTCGACCGCTCCCCCGGTGGTCTCGGCGTAGACGTCGGCGCGTTGCGTCCCGGCGTGCTTGGCGACGTTGACGACGGCCTCGCGTGCGGCGAGCACGAGGGGCCGCAGCGACTCGTCGAGGTCGCAGTCGCCGACGGTGACGACGTCGACGACCACCGGGTGCTGCGACTCGACGTCGGCCGCCATCTCCTTGAGCGCGCCCGCCAGGGTCGTCGCGTCGGCCGTGTCGGCCTCGAACAGCCACTGGCGCAGGTCGCGCTCCTGCGACCGCGCGAGGCGGGCGACCGTGGTGGCGTCGTGGGCGTTCTTCTGGATCAGGGCGAGGGTCTGCAGCACCGAGTCGTGCAGGTGCGCGGCCATGTCGGCGCGCTCCTGGGTGCGCACGCGCTCGGCCCGCTCGGCGCCGAGGTCGCTCACCAGCCGCAGTGCCCACGGGCCGACGACGATGGCGAGACCGAGCAGCCCCAGCAGGCCCGCGACCAGCACCGGCACCGCGAAGGTTGCCTGGCCGGCGGCGACGGCGAAGACGATGAGGGCGGTGACGATCAGGCCGAGGCCCGCGGCGATCCGGGCGTAGGCGGCCCACCCGCCGTTGCCGAAGATCGCGCGGAACGGGTCGATGCGCCCGGAGGAGTCGATCCAGCGCTCGCGCTGGGCCTCGTCGGCCTGGCGCCACAGCAGGCCGATGCCCGCGACGCCGAGGACGACCGGCCAGAAGAGCACCCCCTGGCCGAAGATCCCCTCGACGCCGAGGACGACGCCGAAGAACAGGGCCCCCAGGGCGATCGCCGGTCCCGCGTCACGCAGCCGCGAGCGGCGCCCGGGGCGCTTTCCGGTGCGCGTCGCGCTCTCGAGGCCGGGCGCGCCGACGTCGAAGTGCTGGTCGCCGGGCAGGAACATCCACAGGCCGGCGTACAGCATGAGCCCGAAGCCGCCGAGGAAGGCGGTGGCCACGAAGAAGCCGCGGACCCACAGCACCGGCACCGCGAGGTGCCGGGCGAGACCGGCCGCGACGCCGCCGGCGATCGGCGCCGAGATGTCGCGGTAGGCGCGACGCGGCGCACCCGGGCGCGTCGGTCGGGCGGCCGGGCGGGCGGCCGGGTGTGCGGCCGGGTGTGCGGCCGGGTGTGCGGGGGGCGTGTGGCTCATCGTGCATCCATCGTCTCAGGCGCGCAGGCCCCCGACCATGAGGACTGACCCCGAGGCGACCCTGACCCGGACCCCAGTGGACCCGGCCCGGATCAGGGCTGTCCCCGATGGTGCGGGGCGACCCCGCCGAGGAGAGTTGGGGCATGGACAACGCCAGCCCCTCCACCGAGCAGCCCACCCCGGGCACCCCGCCTCCGTCGGGCCCTCGGGTCACCCGCGACGAGATGAAGGACCTCGGCCGCCTGCGCCGCAGCGTCACCGACCGGCACGTGGCCGGCGTCGCCGGCGGCATCGCCCGCCACCTCGACATCGACCCCATCATCGTCCGCGTCGCCCTCGTGGTCGCGACGTTCTTCGGTGGAGCCGGCCTGCTCCTCTACGTCGCTGCCTGGATCCTGGTGCCCGAGGAGGGCACCGCGGACGAGCCGCTCGGCCTCGACCAGCGCAGCCGCACGATCGCCCTCGCCGGCGTGGGCGTGCTCGCGCTGCTCGCCGCGCTCGGCGACTGGGCCGGCGCCTTCTGGTTCCCGTGGCCGCTGGCGATCGGCGTCGCACTCGTCGTGTGGTTCCTCCACCGCAAGCAGCAGCGGTCGGGCGGCACCGCACCGCCGGCGTACGGCGACCAGCTCGTGCCCGACGCCACCTCGGACCCCACCGCGGACTACACGGCCGGCTACGGCACCGCGTACGACCCCGCCCACGCGCCCGGGACGGGCTACCCCCCGGCAGCGCCGTGGGGCACGTACGACCAGCCGCGGCGACCGCGCAACCCACGCAAGCGCGGCCCGATCCTGTTCTGGTTCACGCTCGCGCTGATCGCGCTGGCCGAGGGCGTCCTCGGCGTGGTCGACCTGGCCGGCGTGGCGGTCGCGGACAGCGCCTACCCCGCCCTCGCGCTCGGCATCACCGCGCTCGTGCTCGTCATCGGCTCCTTCTGGGGTCGCGCCGGCGGCCTGATCCTCGTGGGCCTCGTCGCGGCGATCGCCACGGCCGGGGCGACCGTCGGCAGCAGCGTCGGCGAGGAGAACCGCTCCTACGCCCCGACCAGCGCCGACGAGGTCCAGGAGGCCTACGAGTTCGGCGGCGGTCGCTTCAGCCTGGACCTGTCCGACGTCTCCGACGTCGAGGGGCTCGACGGTCGCGACATCACGATCGACGCGGTCGGCGGACGGATCGAGGTCGTCGTCCCCGACGGGGTGGACGTCGACGTCCGCACCGGGGTCGTCGGAGGCACCAGCGACGTCTTCGGCCAGCAGAGCGACGGCTTCGACATCACGCAGAACGGGTCCCTCGACGGCGGCGACGACGTCCCGGACATGTCCATCACCATCGACCTGGTCGGCGGCGAGATCGTCGTCCGCGAAGCGGCCTGAGGAGCACTGCCATGACTGACAACGAGAACGACTACTCCGACCTCTACGGCTACGACACCAGCTACGACACCAGCTACGGAACGACGTACGACGAGCCGATGACCGGTCCGCTCGACGCACCGGACAAGCCGTCCGGCCTGCACCCGGTCAACATCGGGCACCTCGTGATGGGCGTCGCGTTCGCCGGCATGGTGCTGGTGTGGGCGCTCGTCCAGGGCGACGTCGTCGACACCTCGGAGCTCCGCTGGCTGCTGCCGATCCCGTGGCTCGCGGCCGGTGCCGCCGGACTGGCGGCCACGGTCTGGCCGGGGCGCCGGCAGTCGTACGGCGGCTAGCTGTAGTTCCCCGTGACGTTGTGAACGCGGTCGGCGGGGACGAGGCCTCCGATGCCGGTG
>NZ_JBHTFL010000014.1:0-107100 GCF_042666175.1 Nocardioides sp. GCM10028917 | reverse complement strand
TGGTGAACTTCCTCATCACAACTCCTCAGGTGAGGTGTTGCGTCACTACCTAGAACTCGCCTGCGATCCCGCAGGATCACTTGCTCACGGATCCGGTCGGGCACCTCGTACGCCGGCGTGGAGAGGTCGGCGTTGAGGTCGATCACCGGCTTCACGGTGACCTTCGTGCGGGTGTCGCCGCACCAGTTCCTGACTTGGTCGAGGACGACGAGGCGTTTCCGCTCCTCGAGTCGACCGGTCGCGTCGAAGACTGTCGCGTCGCCGACAGCGCTGACATCGAAGTGGGCGTGCAGCACGACCTCGCGGGCGGCCGGCAAGCCGTCAGCATTGCGGGCGCCGGTAGCGCCGTGGGCGTGGAGGTCGAGGGCGGTCTGGGTCCGGGCCAGGTCGCCGAGGGCAGCGGCACGCCGGGCATCGAGCGGCGCCTTGGACCCGAGCGCCTTCAACGTTTCCGCGCCGTGAGCGAGGACCCGGTCGAGGTCCAGGGCGTCGGCGAGGTCGAGCTCGGCCTCGAGGCGCATCGTCCCCGCGTAGTGCACGTCGTCGTCGTGGATCGTGGCGTGGCGCGGGTCGACGTGGAGGTAGCCGTCCTCCGGGTCAGCAGCCGGGTCGGTGCTCACGAGGTCGAACCGCTTGATCGCCTCCGCGACCAGCCGGTCCAGCTGCGCCGCACCAACTCGACCGGCGACCGCGGCGACCTGCGCGTCCACGAAAGCCGCTGCCTCGACAGTCAGCGCCGGGGTCGAGTGGATAGTGACCTCGGCGACCGCGCGCGCCCGCCACGCCGGCACCCGGCCTGCCTGGACCTGCGCCCACAGCCGCGGGAGGCGGTGCCGGAGCTCGAGAGCGTGGCCCACGAGCTTCTTCGCCGCGGTCGTCGAGATCCCCAGGACGGTGCCGAGCTCGGCCAGGCAGAACTCCGCCACCAGCGGCGCACCCTCGCCCGCGATGGGCTCCTCGTGCTCACAGCCCGGCACGGTGAACGCGGCCGCGTCGTGGATGGACTCCGGCGGGTGCAGGTCGGCCCACTGAGCAGCCAGGACGAGCTGGGCCGCTGCCGCGCGTTCCTCATCGACGCGCTGGGCACGGATTGCTGACAGGATCGCGGAGGCGGTGAGGTCGTCGACCTCGCCTGCTCCAGAGCCTGCCAGCGTCTCGATCATGTGTTCGATCCTATCGGCGACCACCGACATCAGCCATGGCTGTGGACGGTTGCTGGACACCCTTCTCAGAGTGGTTTCGTGACGGGACTTCGTCCCTTCCTCAACCAGCGACCAGGCAGCTATCGCAGCCGCGAACCGAAGAACTCAAGCACCGCGTCCACGGCCACCTGAGAGCGGTGCTCCGTCACCGTGGAGTGGCCCTTGCCCTCGAGCTCGACGCGGAGGAAGGCGTCACCGAGCTCGGTCGTGAGCGTCTCGAAGCGCTTGCCGATCGCGGGGTCGGAGCGGAAGCGGACGCCGAGCACCTGCTGACCGGCGGAGCAGCGGCCCTTGACGATGTCGAGGTCGCCGGGGGAGAGGTTGACGTCGCGGGACCGTGCGGGGCTCACCGCGAACGGAGTGCTCGGCTGGCACAGCACCGGAGCGACGACCGACTCGTCGACCATCATCGCGAGGGCGAAGCCGCCGGTGAAGCACATCCCGCGCGCACCGACGCCGGGCCCGCCGAGCTCGGCGTGGAGCTCGCGCGCCAGGGATCGGAGCCACCCGGCCACCGGGGTCGTGACGCCACGGGCGAGCTTGGTGAGCTCCCGGCTGATGCAGACCCGGGGGAAGACCCGTGCCACGTCGGCGTTGTTGAACTCGGGGCCGGCCGGGCCGAAGAGGTGCGGCAGCAGGACCGTGTAGCCGGCCGCGACCAGCTCCTCGCCGAAGCGGACCACGCCGGCGGTCAGGCCCGGCAGCTCGTGGATGACCACCACTCCGGGGCCGGTCCCGCGACGCCAGACGGGGTGGGTGGTCGGGACGCCCGCCACGTCATCGGTGTGCTCGCTGCGGGTCCAGCCGTCGAGTGCGTCCACGGGAGGAATGTGGCAGGCCGGGGATCCGAGCGGAAGGGCAACGGGGTCAGAAGGTGTAGCCGAACGCCTCGAGGTCGGGCGCGTAGACCTCGGCGACCTTCGCCCGGGTCGCGTCGGTGTAGTAGTCGCGATAGCTGCCGTGCGGCGACTTGTTGCGGTGCGGCACATGGACCGGCTCGCCGCCGAGCCGGCGCTCGACGTGGGCGAGGTCGTCGGCGAACGTCTCGGTCCGTCCGACGAAGTCGACCTCGCGGTCGGGCGCGCGCAGGTAGTCCACCTGCGGCCGGCCGACCCGGGGCAGCTCCTCGGTGCCGCGCAGCACGAACTCGTCGAAGCCGGCGTACGACGCTGCCGCCCGCCACATGTCGTTGCCGCGCATCCGCGTGGCCTCCGCGCCCTGGGGGCGGCCGCTGGACGGTCCCCACTCGCGGTCCCAGTCCTGGATCATCGACCACCACGAGACCATCCGCGCCCAGGGGTTCCGGACGAACGCGAAGGACCAGTAGCCCGCCGTCTGCGGCTCGGCGCGGAGGATCCGGGCGTACGGGGCATGGCGGCCGAGCGGGGGCGTGACGCCGGGTGCCTTGCTCCGCGCATCGGGGCAGCAGCGCTCGAACGCGACCCCGACCGACACCCCGCCCGTCTTGGGCACGTGCACGAAGAGCGCACGCCTGGCGTCGGAGATGAGCACGGGCGCGAGGCTAACCCACGCACCGGTGACAGGCCCCGCCTGCGTCTCGCCCGCCCGCCGACCGGACGGGCCGGTGCGGGATGATCGGCCGGTGATGACGTTCCTCGAGCTCGGGCCCGGCCGGGACTTCGTGCTCCTCGCCCTGCCCAAGACGGCGAGCACGGCCCTCGAGCGGACGCTGTCGCCGTACGCCACCGAGTCGGTCAGCGCACCACCCGGCCGCAAGCACCTCCCGGCGCGGGGGTTCGTGCACACCAAGGCACACGAGCTCGCCGAGCAGGGGCATCCGCGCGAGTCCTACGAGCTCGTCGCCATGTTCCGTGAACCGATCGCCTGGCTCGAGTCGTGGTGGCGCTACCGGGCCCGGGAGGACAGCCGGCAGTCGACCGCCGACATGACGTTCGAGGAGTTCGCGCTGCACTACCTCGCCGGCCACGACGACGCGCCGGTCCCCAAGGGGCGCCCGGCGAGGTTCATCCACGCCCAGGGCGCGGTTGCCGTCGACCGGGTCTTCGCCGTCGAGCGGCCCGACGTCTGGTCGGCATGGTTCAGCGAGCGGATCGGCCGGCCGCTGGACTTCGAGCGGCGCAACGCCTCCACCGCTGAGCACGGGGAGCTCGGTTTCGCCACCCGCGAGGCGCTGGTGGCCCACTTCGCGCCGGAGTACGACGTGTGGCGCCGGCTCGAGGCCACGGGCGAGTGGGCGGGCGCGCGCGGCACCCGGCTGCCGGACCTCGACGGCCCGGCAGGTCCCAGCCGTCAGTCGTAGGTGTAACCGAAGACCTCGATGTCCTCGGCGTAGACCTCGGCGACCCGCTGGCGGGTTTCGTCGGTGTAGTAGTCGTGGTAGGTGCCGTGCTTGGACTTGTTCTTGTGCACCGGCGTCGACGGCTCGAGCCCGAGCTGCACCTGCACCTGCTGCAGGTCCGCGACGAAGTTCTCCGTGCGACCGATGAAGTCGACCTCGCGGCCGTGCTTCGGCGCGCGCAGGTAGGTGATCTGCGGCGTCCCGACGCGCGGCAGCTCCTCGGTCCCGCGCATCACGAACTCGTCGAAGCCGGAGTAGGCCGCGGCCGCTCGCCACATGGCGTTGCCGTCGCGCATCGAGCCGTGCCTGACGTCCTGCGGCTTGCCGCTGCTCGGCCCGTGCCGACGGTCCCAGGCCGAGATCATCGAGTACCACGAGACCATCCGGGCCCACGGGTTGCGGACGAACCCGAAGGTCCAGTAGTCGATCACCTGGGGCTCGGTCTTGATGATCTTGCCGAGCGTCGCGTGGCGGCCGATCGGGACGCGGGCCTTGCGCGCATCGGGGCAGGCCTCCTTGACGGTCTCCTCCACCGACACGCCGCCCGTCTTGGGGACGTGGACGAAGAGGACCTTGCGCGAGTCGCTGATCAGCACGCGGCGAGGTTATCCCACGCTCCGCTGACTACTCTGGGCGCGTGACCGGCACCCTTGTCGCGAAGGACCTGGCCGGTGGCCACGGGCCGCGCACCCTCTTCGAGTCCCTCGACCTCACCGTCTCCCCGGGGGACGTGGTGGGGGTCGTCGGGGCCAACGGCGCCGGGAAGTCGACGCTGCTGCGACTGCTCGCCGGCGAGTCGACGCCGATGGCCGGGCGGGTGTCGACCGCACCTTCGGACGCCTTCGTGGGCTGGCTCCCGCAGGAGCACGAGCGCATCGTCGGGGAGACGATCGCCGGCTACCTCGGCCGCCGGACGGGTGCGACTCGCGCGACCCGGGCGATGGAGGACGCCGCCGCGGCGCTCGAGTCGGAGGACCCTGAGGCCCCCGACGTGTACGCCGTCGCGCTGGACCACTGGCTGGCGACGGGTGCGCCGGACCTCGAGGACCGTGCTCCCGCGGTCCTGGCTGAGCTGGGTCTCGACCTCGGGCTGGACGCTCTCATGACCACGCTCTCGGGCGGTCAGGCGGCTCGTGCCGCCCTCGCTGCGCTGCTGCTGAGCCGGTTCGACGTCGTGCTGCTCGACGAGCCCACCAACGACCTCGACCTCGCCGGTCTCGAGCGGCTGGAGTCGTTCGTGCGTGGCCTCCGCGCCGGCGTCGTCGTGGTCTCCCACGACCGGGAGTTCCTGGCGCGCTGCGTCACCCGGGTCGTCGAGCTCGACCTCGCCCAGCGCCAGGTCGCGGTGTACGACGGTGGCTACGACGCCTACCTCGAGGAGCGGGCGGTCGCCCGGCGGCACGCCCGCCAGGCCTACGAGGAGTTCGCGGACAAGAAGGCCGACCTCGTCTCCCGGGCCCGCACCCAGCGGGAGTGGAGCTCGCAGGGCGTGCGCAACGCGATGCGGAAGGCGCCCGACAACGACAAGATCCGCCGGCGCGCGCAGAGCGAGTCGTCGGAGAAGCAGGCCCAGAAGGTGCGACAGATGGAGTCCCGGATCGCGCGCCTCGAGGAGGTCGAGGAGCCCCGCAAGGAGTGGGTGCTGCAGTTCGACATCGCGACCGCACGCCGCTCATCGAGCGTCGTCGCGGTCCTCGACGCGGCGGTCGTCCGGCTGGGCGACTTCCAGCTCGGGCCGGTGTCGCTCCAGGTCTCGGCCGGGGACCGCATCGCCATCACCGGCCCCAACGGCGCCGGCAAGACCACCCTGCTGCGGCTGCTGCTCGGTCACGTGGCACCCGACGAGGGCCGTGCCACCCTTGGCGCGAGCGTCGCGGTCGGCGAGATCGACCAGGCCCGTACGTCCCTGGCGGAGGCACTGCCGCTCTGCGACGCCTTCGAGGCCGCCGTGCCGGCGATGACCCCCGCGGAGGTGCGCACCCTGCTGGCCAAGTTCGGCCTCAAGGCCGACCAGGTCGCCAGCCTCGTCCACCGGCTCTCGCCCGGCGAGCGCACCCGGGCCGCCATGGCGCTCCTGCAGGCCCGCGGCGTCAACCTGCTCGTCCTCGACGAGCCCACCAACCACCTCGACCTGCCCGCGATCGAGCAGCTCGAGCAGGCCCTGGCGACGTACGACGGGACGCTGCTCCTGGTCTCCCACGACCGCCGGATGCTCGCCAACGTCACGCTCGACCAGCGCTGGGACCTCGACGGCGGCCGCGTCACCGCTCGCTAGCATCCCCGACGTGACGACGACGGGGGACATGCGTGGGTACCGCGTCTCGCAGAAGGTCCTGCACTGGCTGACCGTGCTCGCGGTGGCCGCCCAGTTCTCGGTCGGCTACCTCCTCGACCTCGACGGGAACTGCGACCCGCCCGGTGAGGAGCGGAGCGGCGGCGACACCAGCGACGCCGAGGAGGAGCGGCTCGACCGGCTCGAGGACCAGTGCGAGGCCCGCGCCGACGACTACGACCTGCTCGGCGGTGGGTTCGACCTCGCCGAGCTGCACCTGCTGCTCGGCCTCACCGTGCTGGCGCTGGGCGTCGTACGACCGCTGTGGCGCAGGGTCGCCGGTCTGCCGCCGTGGTCGGAGCACCTCTCGGCCGGTCAGCGACGCCTGGTCCACTGGACCGAGCGCGCCCTCCTGGCGCTGCTCGTCGTCGTGCCGCTCAGCGGGATCGTGCTGGTCACCACCGGGGACGACGCCTGGCTGCCGCTGCACGTCGGCGCCCACGTGGCGTTCTTCGTGGCGCTCGCGGCTCACCTGTCGACCAACCTGCGGCCGGTGATCCTGCGGCGGATGACCTGAGCGTCGGTCGGGTGCGCGGAGGGCTCAGGCCTCGAGCGGCCAGCCCCGCTGCGCCCAGCCGCCGGTGCCGCCCGCCACGTTGATCGCCGCGACGCCCTTCGCACGCAGGTGGTCCACGACCTGGCGGCTGCGGCCGCCGGCCTGGCAGATGACGAAGACGGGCTGGTCCTGCGGCAGCTCCGCGACCCGGGCGGGGACGTCGTTCATCGGGATGTGCACGGCGCCGGGAACGCGGCCGCCGGCCACCTCGTCGGCCTCGCGGACGTCGACGACGTAGGCGCCCTGGCTGTGGGCCGCGGCGAACTCGTCGAGGCCGACCTCGTCCTGGGGACCGTTGGCGGCGGCCTCCTGCGCGGCGGCCACCTCCTGGCGCACGGCGTCCATGTCGAGCTCGCGGGCCTGCTCGATCACGCCGGTGAGGGCCTGTGGCGGGAGCGCACCGGCCTGGTTGAAGAGCAGGATGCCGTCGCGGAAGAGCATGAGGGTCGGGATGGACGTGATCGCAGCCATCTGGGCGAGCTGCTGCTCGGCCTCGGTGTCGACCTTGCCGAAGACGATGTCGGGGTTGTCCTCGGACGCCTTCTCGAAGACGGGGGCGAACTGGCGGCACGGTCCGCACCACGCAGCCCAGAAGTCGACGAGGACGATGCCCTCGCCGCTCACGGTCTGCTCGAAGTCGGCCAGGGTCAGCTCACGCGTGCTCATGCCTCCAGCCTGCCACGGCGGTCCGAGTCGAGCAGCACCCCCGGGTTCAGCACCCAGGCCGGGTCGAGGACGGACTTCGCCGCGGCCAGGGCGGCGGCGAACGCGTCGGGCCGCTGCTCGTCGTACCAGGGTCGGTGGTCGCGGCCCACCGCGTGGTGGTGGGTGATGGTGCCGCCGTGGTCCACGATCGCGCGCGACACGCTCGCCTTCACCTCGTCCCACTGCTCGACCAGCGATCCCCAGCGCCCGGGGGCGTAGACGCCGTAGTAGGGCGCCGGGCCGTCGGGGTAGACGTGGGTGAACCGACAGGTGACCACCGCCGCGCCGCAGACCCGCTCCGCAGCCTCATGGGCGGCGGCGGTGACCGCGGCGTGGAGCGCGGGGAAGCGGTCCCAGGTGCAGGCGGTCTCGAGGGTCTCGACGACCATCGAGCGCCGGGCCATCGCGTCGCGCTGGTAGGGCATCCTGATGAACGACGAGCGCCAGCTCGCGGCCGCGCCGGCGTCGCCCCGCTCCGGGGTCGTCGCCGCGCCGCCGTGCTCGGCGGTGATCGCGAGGGCTCGCGCGACCGCGTCGTCGACGGGGTGGTCGGCCGACTCGAAGCCGAGCACGAGCACGCCGCCGCTGGTCGACGATCCCGCGTTGAGGAAGGCCTCCGCCGGGTCGAGCAGCCGGCAGTTGCCGGGGTGCAGGCCGGACTGCGCAATCGCGCGGGTGGCGTCGACCGCTCGCTCGTAGGAGTCGAACGTCACGGACGCCGTACGCCGCCACCGCGGCCGCTGCTGGAGCCTGACCCATGCCTCGGTGATCACTCCGAGCGTGCCCTCCGAGCCGAGGAACAGGCGGTCGGGCGAGGGCCCCGCACCCGAGCCGGGCAGCCGCCGGGTCTCGGTGACCCCGGCCGGCGCGACGACCCGCATGGACTCGGTCAGGTCGTCGATGTGGGTGTGGAGGGTGGCGAAGTGACCGCCCGCCCGCGTCGCCAGCCACCCGCCGAGCGTCGAGAACTCGAAGGACTGGGGAAAGTGCCGCAGGGTCAGCCCGTGGGGGCGGAGCTGGTCCTCGAGGTGCGGGCCGAGGACGCCGCCCTGCACGCGGGCGGCGCGGCTGAGCGCGTCGACCTCGAGCACCCGGTCGAGGCGCCCGAGGTCGAGGGTGACCGCTGGGCCGTCGAAGCGCGGCTCGACGCCGCCGACGACCGAGCTGCCGCCGCCGTACGGCACCACGGCGACGTCCTCCCCGCTGCACCACTCGAGGACGGCCGCCACCTCGTCGTCGTCACGGGGCCGGACGACGACGTCCGGGAGCGGTCCGACGTCGCCCTGGAGGTTGCGCACCACGTCGCGGAAGGCCTTGCCGCGGGCGTGGGAGAGCCGGTCGGTGGGCTCGGTGGACGCGATCGCCTGCATCCGCGGTGGGACGGAGATGCGGGGAGCCGGCAGGGCGAGCGAGGCCGGGTCAGGTGGGTCGTGCGGGGTGAAGTCGTGGTCGGGGAGCAGGGCCGAGGCGCGGGCCACCAGGGCCCCGGCCTCCTCGGTGGTGACCGCCTGCCCGACCTCGCCCCAGCCCCACCACGAGCGCGTCACCAGCCGCGCTCGCGCCACTCCGCGAGGTGGGGCCGCTCGTCGCCGAGCCGGCCGTCCCCGCCGTGCCCGGGGTAGAACCACGTCTCGTCGGGGAGCCGGCCGAAGATCTTGGTCTCCACCTCGCCGACGAGCTGGGCGAAGGCGTCGGCGTCACCGAACGTCGCTCCCACCCCGCCGGGGAAGAGGGAGTCGCCGGTGAACAGGTGCGGGGTGGGGCCGACGGCATCGTCTCGCAGGAGCAGGCAGATCGACCCGGGCGTGTGCCCGGCCACGGGGATCACCGACAGGTCGCAGGTGCCGACCGCGACCTTGTCGCCCGCGCCAACGCGGCGCTCCACGCTGACGCCGGTCTGCTCCTCGATGGCATCGGCGTCGGGGGCGCCGGCCACCACCGTCGCGTCGGGGTGCGCGGCCTTCACGGCGGCGAGCGCCCGGTGGTGGTCCCAGTGCTGGTGCGTGGTGACGATCGACGTCAGCGAGCTGTCGCCGATCAGCTCGAGCAGCCGCTCCGGCTCGGCGGCGGCGTCGACGAGGACGAGCTCCTCGGTCTCGCCGCAGCGGAGCAGGTAGCAGTTGTTGGACATCTCCGGGTCGACCGCGACCTTGGTCAGCGTCAGGCAGCCGAGCGCGCGGATGTCGGGAGCGCCACCGGGCGCCACGTCGCCGGTGTAGCCGTCGTTCACCATGTCTCCACCTCCGGGAGGTCGTTCGAGTCGGACGTGAGGCCCTCGCCGGAGCCCCGGCCGGTCAGCCACCACCCCAGCGCGGCCGACGTACCGGTGACGACGGGGCCCCCGTCGCCCTGCTCGGGCGAGGGGCCGTAGTGCCAGGTGCGGTCGAGGTCGGTGGGACGTACGTCGAAGGGCGCGGGGTAGGGGCGCTTGGTCATCGACTCCAGCAGGATCGCCCGGAAGTCTGCCGGCCAGTCGTCGGCGGTGTAGCCGGTGCCGAGGTCTGCGTGGTGGATCTCGAGCTCGCGCAGTCGCATCAGCACGACGTTGCGCAGCGCGAAGTCAGGTCCACCTGGCGTGCGCTCGAAACGGCCCTCCCAGTCGGTCTCGTGCATCGCCCCGAGCGCCTCCTCGAAGCGGGTGGTGGCGGCGAGGAAGCGGTCCCGCAGCTCGGCGGGCGCGACCGCGGCGAGCTCCTCGATGTCGGCGTCGCGGGCCTCGGACGAGGCGTACATGGGCTGTGGCCGGCCGACGTGCGCCCCGTGGAGGACGCCCGCCAGCCCCTCGCCGTTGAGCGCGAGGTGGGCCACGACGTGAGCACGCGTCCAGCCGGGGAGTTGGGACGGCTCGGCATACTGGGAGTCGGAGAGCGCGTCGACCGTGCGGACGAGCGCTCGATCGGCTCGGGCGATGGTGTCCGGGTCGGGTCTCGGGACGTCGATCACCCGCCCATCGTGCCACTTCGACAGACACCCCAGGGTCCACCCTGCCGGGTGGACGATGGGCCCGCTGTCGGTGGCGCGTGAGAATGTTGACCGGTGCGTCGACTTGCCAGCGACGACGCCCCGGGACGAACATGTGTTCGACTCCGTCAAAGCCAGAACGAGGACCACTGTGGCCGACCAGCTCATCATCCGGGGCGCCCGGGAGCACAACCTCAAGGACGTCTCCCTCGACCTCCCGCGTGACTCGCTCATCGTCTTCACCGGGCTGTCCGGGTCGGGCAAGTCGAGCCTGGCGTTCGACACGATCTTCGCCGAGGGGCAGCGCCGCTACGTCGAGTCGCTCTCGGCCTACGCCCGCCAGTTCCTCGGGCAGATGGACAAGCCCGACGTCGACTTCATCGAGGGCCTGAGCCCGGCGGTCAGCATCGACCAGAAGTCCACCTCGAAGAACCCGCGCTCCACCGTCGGCACGATCACCGAGGTCTACGACTACCTCCGCCTGCTCTACGCCCGCGCGGGCCGCGCCCACTGCCCGACCTGCGGCGCCCCGATCGAGCGCCAGACCCCGCAGCAGATCGTCGACCGCATCCTCGCGCTGGAGGAGGGGCGGCGCTTCCAGGTGCTCGCGCCGGTCATCCGGGGCCGCAAGGGCGAGTACGTCGAGCTCTTCCGCCAGCTCCAGCAGCAGGGCTTCAGCCGCGCGCGCGTCGACGGCCAGACCCACACGCTCGACGACCCGCCGACCCTCGACAAGAAGCTCAAGCACACGATCGAGGTCGTGGTCGACCGCCTCGCGGTCAAGGAGTCGTCCAAGCGTCGCCTCACCGACTCGGTCGAGACCGCGCTGGGCCTCGCCGGCGGGCTGGTGGTCTTCGACTTCGTCGACCTCGACGCCAAGGACCCCGGGCGCGAGATGAAGTTCTCGGAGAAGATGGCGTGCCCCAACGACCACACCATCGACACCGACGACCTCGAGCCGCGCTCGTTCTCCTTCAACTCGCCCTTCGGCGCGTGCACCGTCTGCTCGGGCCTCGGCACCCGGATGGAGGTCGACCCCGAGCTGGTCGTCCCCGACCAGGGGGCCACCCTCGGCGAGGGCGCCATCGCGCCGTGGAGCGGAGCGCACGTCGCCGACTACTTCCTCCGCCTGGTCAACGCGCTGGGCGAGGAGCTCGGCTTCGACCTCAACACCCCGTGGGACCAGCTGACCCCCAAGGCGCGCACCTCCCTGCTCGAGGGCCACAAGACCAAGGTCCACGTCGTCACCAAGAACCGCTACGGCCGCCAGCGCGCCTACTACGCGGCGTTCGAGGGCGTGCGCCCCTACGTCGAGCGCCGGCACCGCGAGGCCGAGTCCGACACGAGCCGGGAGCGGTTCGAGGGCTTCATGCGCGAGGTGCCGTGCCCTGCCTGCCGCGGCACTCGCCTCAAGCCGGTCTCGGTGTCGGTCACCCTGGGTGCCCGCGACGAGGGCGGCAAGAACATCGCCGAGGTCTGTGCGCTGCCGATCAACGAGGCCGCCCACTACCTCCGCACCGTCGACCTCTCCGTGCGTGAGCGCCAGATCGGCGAACGGGTGCTCAAGGAGATCCAGGAGCGCCTGCAGTTCCTGCTCGACGTCGGCCTCGACTACCTCTCCCTCGACCGGCCGAGCGGCTCCCTCTCCGGCGGCGAGGCACAGCGCATCCGCCTCGCGACCCAGATCGGCGCCGGCCTCGTCGGCGTCCTCTACGTCCTGGACGAGCCGTCGATCGGGTTGCACCAGCGCGACAACCAGCGCCTCATCGAGACGCTGGTGCGGCTCAAGGAGCTCGGCAACACCCTGATCGTGGTCGAGCACGACGAGGAGACCGTCCGCGTCGCCGACTGGGTGGTGGACATCGGGCCGGGCGCCGGCGAGCACGGCGGCCAGGTCGTCCACTCGGGCACGGTCGAGGACCTCCTCACCCACCCCGACTCGATGACGGGCCAGTACCTCAGCGGTCGGCGTGAGATCCCCGTCCCCGCCGTGCGCCGTCCGCGCACCAAGGGCCGCGAGCTCACCGTCCACGGAGCCCGCGAGCACAACCTGCGGGACGTCGACGTCAGCTTCCCGCTCGGCGTCTTCACCGCCGTCACCGGCGTCTCCGGATCCGGCAAGTCGACGCTGGTCAACGACATCCTCTACACCTCGTTGGCCAAGCAGATCTACAACGCCCGCACGGTCCCCGGTCGCCACACCAAGATCACCGGCCTCGACCACGTCGACAAGGTGATCCACGTCGACCAGTCGCCGATCGGTCGCACCCCGCGGTCCAACCCGGCCACCTACACCGGGGTCTTCGACCACGTCCGCCGGCTCTTCGCCTCCACCCCGGAGGCCAAGATGCGGGGCTACCTGCAGGGCCGCTTCTCGTTCAACGTCAAGGGCGGACGCTGCGAGGCGTGCTCCGGCGACGGCACGATCAAGATCGAGATGAACTTCCTCCCGGACGTCTACGTCCCGTGCGAGGTGTGCCACGGCGCCCGCTACAACCGCGAGACGCTCGAGGTCCACTACAAGGGCAAGACCATCGCCGAGGTCCTCGACATGCCGATCGAGGAGGCCGCCGAGTTCTTCGCCGCGGTGCCCGCCATCGCGCGTCACATGAAGACGCTGGAGGAGGTCGGGCTCGGCTACGTCCGCCTCGGACAGCCGGCGACGACGCTCTCCGGCGGCGAGGCCCAGCGCGTCAAGCTCGCCAGCGAGCTGCAGAAGCGCTCCACCGGCCGCACGGTCTACGTCCTCGACGAGCCGACGACCGGCCTGCACTTCGAGGACATCCGCAAGCTGCTGGGCGTGCTGTCCAGCCTGGTCGACAAGGGCAACTCCGTCCTGGTGATCGAGCACAACCTCGACGTCATCAAGACGGCCGACTGGATCATCGACATGGGTCCCGAGGGCGGGTCCCGTGGCGGCATGGTCGTCGCCGAGGGCACGCCCGAGGAGGTCGCGGCGGTCCCGGAGAGCCACACGGGCACGTTCCTCGCGCCGATCCTCGAGGGTCGTGGCGCGCAGCAGCCCGGTGCGCCACGGCGCCAGAAGGTCGTCGCCGCCAAGTCGGCCCCTGCATCGAGGACGACCAAGAAGGCGCCGGCGAAGAAGACGGCCTCGAAGACGGCGGCGAAGAAGGCCCCGGCCCGGAAGGCTGCTGCGAAGAAGTCCTCGTGAGCACCATCCTCGTGATGACCATCCTCGTGATGACCATCAGGGTCCTCACACGACCGCTGGCTAGGGTCGCCGCATGACCGCCATGAACAGACGTCGCGCCCTGACCGGCTCCGCCGCCATCGTCGTCGGTGTCCCCGTCCTCGCCGCGTGCGGCTCCGACGACGAGCCGACGGCCACCGACCCGTCCTCGTCGGCCTCGCCGTCGCCGAGCGACGAGTCGCCCTCGGAGCCCAGCGCCGACGGGACGGAGACCCCGAGCGCCGCGGCGGCGTTGGCGACCACCTCCTCCGTGCCGGTGGGTGGTTGCTTCGTCAACGCGGACGCCAAGGTCGTGGTGACCCAGCCGACCGAGGGTGACTTCAAGGCGTTCTCAGCCGTGTGCACCCACCAGGGCTGCCTCGTCGAGTCCAGCAGCGACGGCGAGATCCCGTGCCCGTGCCACCTCAGCCGCTTCTCCCTGGATGACGGGTCGCCGCTGTCGGGACCGGCGTCGGCGCCCCTCGCGCCGGTCGGGATCACCGTCGACGGCGACTCGATCACCCAGGCCTGATCCGCTGTCGGGGGCCGCCCGTAGGGTTGGCGGGTGGCCACGCCGAGCTCCTATCGACCCGCGCCCGGGTCGATCCCGACCAAGCCGGGGGTCTACCGCTTCCGCGACGCCAAGGGCCGCGTCATCTACGTCGGCAAGGCCAAGAGCCTGCGCCCGCGCCTGTCGTCGTACTTCCAGGACATCGGCAACCTCCACCCGCGCACGGCGACCATGGTCACGACCGGCGCGAGCGTGGAGTGGACCGTCGTCGACACCGAGGTCGAGGCCCTCCAGCTGGAGTACAGCTGGATCAAGGAGTTCGACCCACGCTTCAACGTCAAGTACCGCGACGACAAGTCCTACCCCTGGCTGGCGGTGACCGTCGGCGAGGAGTTTCCCCGGGTGATGGTCGGCCGCGGTGCCAAGCGCAAGGGCACCCGCTACTTCGGCCCCTACAGCCACGCCTGGGCGATCCGCGAGACCGTCGACCTGCTGCTGCGCGTCTTCCCGATGCGCTCGTGCAGCAACGGCGTCTTCAGGCGCTCGGCCCAGATCGGTCGCCCGTGCCTGCTGGGCTACATCGACAAGTGCGCCGCCCCGTGCGTCGGCAACGTCACGCCCGAGGAGCACCGCGAGATCGTCGACGACTTCTGCGACTTCATGGCCGGCAACACGGCGGCCTTCACCAAGCGCATCGAGCGGGAGATGTACGCCGCCTCGGAGGCGCTCGACTTCGAGAAGGCCGCCCGGCTCCGTGACGACCTCGGCGCGCTCACCAAGGCGCTGGAGAAGCAGGCCGTGGTGCTGCGCGACGGCACCGACGCCGACGTGATCGCGCTCGCCGAGGACCCGCTCGAGGTCGCCGTGCAGATCTTCTACGTGCGTGGAGGTCGCATCCGCGGCCAGCGCGGCTGGGTCGCCGACCGCACCGACGAGGGCGGCACCCCCGAGCTGGTGCAGGACTTCCTCCTCCAGCTCTACGGCGGCGAGGACGACGCCATCCCGCGCGAGGTGCTGGTGCCGGCCCTGCCGCCGGACAGCGACGTGCTGGAGCAGCTGCTCAGCGAGCGGCGGGGGAGCAGGGTCGCCATCCGCGTCCCGCAGCGCGGCGACAAGCGCGACCTCCAGCAGACGGTGGCCAACAACGCCCTCCAGGCGCTCGCCCTGCACAAGACCAAGCGGGCCAGCGACCTCACGACCCGCAACCGCGCGCTCGAGGAGATCCAGCAGTCACTGGGGCTCGACGAGGTGCCGCTGCGGATCGAGTGCTACGACGTCTCCAACCTCCAGGGCACCGAGGTCGTCGCCTCGATGGTGGTCTTCGAGGACGGCCTCTCCCGCAAGTCCGAGTACCGCCGGTTCGTGATCCGCGGCGTGGACGGCCAGAACGACGTCGCCTCGATGCACGAGGTGATCACCCGGCGGTTCCGGCGGCTGCTCGACGAGCAGAGCAAGCACGGCGCTGAGCTTCAAGCGGCTCCTGCGGTCGGCCAGAGTGCTCCGCAAGCGGAGCAGTCTGGCCAACCGCCGTCAGGTCCGATGCTCGTCGATCCGGAGACAGGTCGCCCGCGCAAGTTCGCCTACGCGCCCTCGCTGGTCGTCGTCGACGGCGGACCGCCCCAGGTGGCGGCGGCCCAGCAGGCGCTCGCCGAGCTCGGCATCAACGACGTACCCGTGTGCGGGCTGGCCAAGCGGCTGGAGGAGGTGTGGCTGCCGGGGGAGGAGGACCCGGTGATCATGGCCCGCACCAGCGAGGGCCTCTACCTCCTGCAGCGGATCCGCGACGAGGCCCACCGCTTCGCCATCACCCACCACCGCAACCGGCGCTCCAAGTCGATGGTGGAGAGCACCCTCGACGACGTCCCGGGGCTCGGGGAGGTGCGTCGCAAGACGCTCCTCAAGCACTTCGGGTCGCTCAAGAAGCTGCGCGAGGCCGACGTCGACCAGATCGCGCTCGTCCCCGGCATCGGGCCGCGGACGGCCACGGCCATCAAGGACGCCGTCGCCAAGGCCGAGGCGACCGGCAAGACTGCTGCCAAGGCGCCGACCGTCAACACCGCCACCGGCGAGATCCTGGAGGACTGAGAGTGGAACCCACGCCCGGCGAGCTCGTGATCGTCACCGGCATGACCGGCGCCGGTCGCAGCACGGCAGCCAAGGAGCTCGAGGACCTCGGCTACTTCGTCGTCGACAACCTCCCCCCGACGCTGGTGCGCGACGTCGTGCGGCTCGTCGACGACAGCCGCGGCATCGACCAGCCGATCGCGGTGGTGGTCGACGTCCGGTCGGGCTCGTTCTTCGACTCCCTGCAGGCCAACCGCCACCAGCAGGTGACCGGCCGCCCCACGACGCTGCTCTTCCTCGAGGCGACCGAGGAGGTGCTGGTGCGCCGCCAGGAGGCCGCCCGCCGGCCGCACCCCCTGCAGGGGGGCGGACGCCTCCTCCACGGCCTGCAGCGCGAGCGCGGCGTGATGGCTGACATCCGCGGCGACGCCGACGTGCTGCTCGACACCTCCAACTTCAACGTCCACCAGCTCCAGGACCGGATCGCCGAGCTGTTCGGCACGGCGGCCTCGACGCGCCTCAAGGTCACGGTCATCAGCTTCGGCTTCAAGTACGGCATCCCCGTCGACGCCGACTGGGTGGCCGACATGCGCTTCCTGCCCAACCCGCACTGGGTCCCCGAGCTGCGCCCGCAGAACGGTCGCGATCCCGACGTGTCGGACTACGTGCTCTCCCAGCCC
This sequence comes from Nocardioides sp. GCM10028917, assembly GCF_042666175.1. NCBI lineage: Bacteria > Bacillati > Actinomycetota > Actinomycetes > Propionibacteriales > Nocardioidaceae > Nocardioides > Nocardioides sp. GCM10028917. The sequence goes on along the minus strand of NZ_JBHTFL010000014.1, from coordinate 90,579 downwards.
GGCGCGGGCCGGTTCCTGGAGCAGTACCTCCCCGTCCTCAAGACGGTCGCGGAGGGATACCTGGACGAGGGCAAGCGGTTCATGCAGGTCGCCATCGGCTGCACGGGCGGCAAGCACCGCAGTGTCGCGATGACCGAGGAGATCGCCGGGCTCCTCCGCGAGTCCGGCTACGACGTCAGCACCGCCCACCGCGACCTCGGCAGGGAGTGACGTGGCCCGCGACACCGCCCAGGCTGCGGTGGCCCTCGGCGGCGGGCACGGCCTGTTCGCGACCCTGTCGGCGCTGCGCCGGCTCCACGACGACCTCACGATCGACGACCTGACGGCCGTCGTGACCGTCGCCGACAACGGCGGCTCGTCCGGCCGGCTGCGCGGCGAGTTCGGCGTCCTGCCCCCGGGCGACCTGCGGATGGCGCTCGCCGCGCTCTGCGGCGACGACGAGTGGGGACGCACGTGGGCCGAGGTCCTGCAGCACCGCTTCGCCGGCCAGGGCGAGATGAACGGCCACGTCGTCGGCAACCTGCTGATCGTCGGGCTCTGGGAGCTCATGGGCGAGCCGGTCCGGGCGCTCGACTGGGTCGGGCGGCTCCTCGGCGCCCACGGTCGCGTGCTGCCGATGGCGACCACGCCGATGGACATCACGGCGCGGGTCCGGGGCGCCGAGGAGGCCGACCCGGAGGCCGTCACCGTCGTACGCGGCCAGGTGGAGGTGGCCACCACGGGCGGCCGCATCGAGTCGGTCGCCCTCGTCCCGGAGGACCCGCAGGCCTGTGCCGAGGCCGTCGACGCGATCCTCGCCGCCGAGTGGGTCGTGCTCGGCCCGGGGTCGTGGTTCAGCTCGGTGATCCCGCACCTGATGGTGCCCGGGCTCCGCCGTGCCCTCGCCGAGACCGCCGGGCGGCTCGTCGTGGTGCTCAACCTCGAGGCGCAGGCGGGTGAGACGACCGGCTTCGGTCCTGCCGACCACCTCGCCGCCCTGTTCGAGCACGCACCCGACCTGACGGTCCACGCGGTGCTCGTCGACGCGTCCGCGATCGCGGACGACCACGCCCGGCTGGAGAAGGACGTGGCCGACCGCGGAGCCCGTCTGGTGGTGGCCGACATCGCCGTCCCGGGGGAGCCGCGCCACGACCCCGACCGGCTCGCGGAGGCGTTCCGCCGGGTCGTGGACGAGGCCTGAATCACGCCTGCGCGGGCGGCTCGACCGTTCCCGCCGAGGGTCGTTGACCTACGTGGCAGGATTCGCCCCATGGCTATGACGGCACAGGTGAAGGCAGAGCTCGCCTCCACCCAGATCACCAAGACCTGCTGCCGCAAGGCCGAGGTCGCCTCGATGCTCCGCTTCGCCGGGGGACTGCACATCGTGAGCGGCCGCATCGTCGTGGAGGCCGAGCTCGACACCGGCGCCGCGGCCCGGCGTCTCCGCACGGACATCTCCGAGGTCTACGGCCACCCGTCCGACGTGGTGATGGTCCAGGGCAACGGCATCCGCAAGGGCAGCCGCTACATCGTGCGCGTCACCAAGGACGGCGAGGCGCTGGCCCGCCAGACCGGCCTGCTCGACCAGCGCGGCCGCCCGGTGCGCGGCCTGCCGCCGGCGGTGGTCAGCGGTGGCGGGTGCGACGCCGTCGCCGCCTGGCGCGGTGCCTTCCTGGCCCACGGCTCGCTCACCGAGCCGGGGCGCTCGTCGTCGCTGGAGATCACCTGCCCCGGCCCGGAGGCCGCGCTCGCCATCGTCGGCGTCGCCCGCCGCCTCGGCATCTCCGCCAAGGCGCGCGAGGTGCGAGGCGTGGACCGCGTGGTGATCCGCGACGGCGACGCGATCGGCGCGCTGCTGACCCGGCTCGGCGCCCACGAGTCGCTGATGGCCTGGGAGGAGCGGCGGATGCGGCGCGAGGTCCGCGCCACCGCCAACCGTCTTGCCAACTTCGACGACGCCAACCTGCGCCGCTCGGCCCGCGCCGCGGTGGCCGCCGGTGCGCGCGTGGAGCGCGCCTTGGAGATCCTCGGCGAGGAGATCCCCGACCACCTCCGCCAGGCCGGCCACCTGCGCCTCGAGCACAAGCAGGCCTCGCTCGAGGAGCTCGGCCAGCTGCACGACCCCGTGCTGACCAAGGACGCGATTGCCGGCCGCATCCGGCGCCTGCTGGCGATGGCCGACAAGCGCGCCGAGGACCTGGGCATCCCCGACACGGAGTCGTCGCTGACCCCGGAGATGCTGGCCGACGAGGTCTGACCGGCCCCGACGGCCCCCGGAGGAGCTAGCGAGCCTTCTCCCGCAGGGACGCCCCGCGGGCCCGGCGCACGGTCGCCCAGGCGCTCAGCAGCGCCACCGTGCCGAGCAGGACGGCCACGACCAGGGCAGTGGCGCTCAACAGCGCAGGATCGATCCGCGCGACCACCCGGGGCCACGAGGCCTCCTCGACCTGCCCCAGGGTGATCCGGCCCAGCACGATGAGCTGCGCCGCCGCACCGGCGAGCAGGCCCGCGACGGCCGCAGCGCCGAGCACCACGACCTGCTCCACGGCCACCGACGACAGCACCGAACGGCGTCGTACGCCGACGACGCTCAGCGCGGCGGCGTCCATCCGGCGCCCCGGCAGCTGGATCGCTGTCGTGACCACGAGGCCGGCCACCGCCATCAGCAGCACGAGGACCGACGCGACCAGGTAGAGACGCAGGGCGAGGGCGTACGCCGTCCCGTCGAGGCGCTCGCGCTCCTGCGCGTAGACGCGCTCCACCGCGAGGCCCTGTCCCGCCAGCGCCGTCGTGACGCGTTCGGGCGTACCGGCCGCAGCCAGGACCCGGACCTCGAACTCCTCCTCGTAGACCGTGCGGTTGGTCGTCAGGACGGAGTAGTCGATCAGCACTCCCTCGGGGCCGAGGAACGGCACGCTCTCGGCGACCAGCACGGCCTCGGAGGGCGGGGGACCGCCGACGGTCGAGGTCGCGGCGCCCGCGGCGACCCGGCCGAGGCGGTCCACGGCCACCCGGCCGGCCACGACGGGACGCAGGCCCCCCATCCCGGACGTCAGCGCGCCCTTGCCGGTCCCGTCGGCGGTGACGACGAGACCGGTGCCGTCGACCCGCACGTCCTGCGCCGCCTGGGCGACGCCCTCGTCGACGAGGTGCCAGTCGCCGCGGGTGAGCACGTCGGAGGCATCGGTGTCGTCAGCCTCGAGCGGACCGACGACGTACTCCCCGGAGAGATCGGTGGGCAGGCCTGCCGGCCCGGCCAGGGCGAGACCCTCGACCGTGCAGCCGCGCTCGCATGGGATGGGCTCGGTGGCGGTGGACGTGCCGGGGCCGAACGGTCCGACGTACGCGTTGAAGGTGTCGCCGCCCGAGGTGCGCATCCGCATCTCGACGGTGACCTCGCCGGCGGTGCGCGGCACGGTCAGGCCGAGTCGGAGGCGTGCCCCGGTCAACGGAGGTGTGGGCGGCCTGGTGATGGCGGCGACGACGTCGTCCACGCTGTGCCCGGGCGTCCAGGAGGGGTCCCACGTCGAGGCGGTCGGCAGGCGCGGCACGTCGGCGACCACGTAGACGCCGTCCTGGGCGTTCCAAGTGCCCGTGGCCATCAGCCACCGGCCGTCGGGGTCGAGGCGGTGGGTGAGGGCCACGGCCTCGCTCATCGGCAGCTCGCTCGACCAGACCGTGCTGGCCGGAGCCTGGGTGGCGGCCACGCTGGCCCGCCAGGCACCGGCGGCGTCGAAGGTGCCGGCGCCGAAGGTGACGACGGCGATCGCGATGGTCAGGGGCAGCACGACGAGGGTGCCGACCGAGCGCCGCGCCACGGCCCGCACGGCCAGGAAGCCCGCGACACCACGCGCCGGTCGGCGGGCCAGCGCCCGCGCGGCCGCGCGGGTGCCGGCGGCAGCGGCGAGCCCGAGGACGGCGGCGATCAGGAGCGGCAGCACGAGGTCGGCCGCGTCGGCGGCACCGCCGGCCGGCCGGGTGAGCGCGGCGACCACCAGGACGAGGGTCAGCGCCACCAGGGCGAGGGCGACCAGCACCGCGAGCCGTCCGGCCGGCCGGGGCCGGGCCTGGCCGCTCAGCTGGTCGGCGAGGCTGCGGGCGAGGACCGTCCGCGTCGAGACGACGCAGACCGCGATCGAGCAGGCGACGACGGCGACGGACGCGAGCACGGCGTACGCCGGCACCGGTACCGGCAGCCCGGTGGGCAGCCATGCCCGCACGAGCGCCCAGGTGAGCGCCGCGCCGCCCGCAACGCCGATCGGCACGGCCAGGACGACGAGGAGCAGCGGCTCGCTCAGCGCCAGCAGCCAGGTCCGCCGGCGGTCGGCGCCGCGGAGCGAGGCCAGGGCCAGGTCGGGCACCCGCAGCTCGCCCGCCGCCGAGGTCAGGCGGCTGAGCAGGGCCAGGGCGACGAGGACGAGCGAGACCACGGCCGGCGTGACCGCGAGGAGCGCGGAGCGCCGCTCCCGTTCGACGTCGGCGACGATGCCGTCGAGGTCGTTGTTGGAGATCTCGGCGGCGGTGCCCACCGCGAGCTGCTGCGGTGCCGGGTCCGCGGCGGCGCGCCGGGCCAGCGCGGGCAGGTCGGCGGCGTCCAGGTCGGCCGGCACCTCGATGCGGCTGTCGACCCGGACCAGGAGCTGGCTCGGTGCCAGTCCGGCGAGCTGGTCGGGAGTGACGAGGTAGGGCGCCGGCTGCCGGGCGATGTCGGTGACCTGCCGTCCCGGGCGCACCGTGGCGGGGACCGACGCCAGCCGGCCCGGCTCGAACCAGAAGTCCTCGAGCGCCTCGCGCCGCTCGGACGAGACGGTCGGGCCCGAGGGGTAGGCGTAGGTGCCGACGAGGGTGAGCGTGCCGAACGGCTCGCCCAGGTCGATCCGGTCGCCGAGCTCGTGTCCGTCCTCCTCCGCGTCGCCGGCCAGCACGGCCACCTCGCCGGGCGCGGTCGGGCAGCGCCCCTCGAGGTCGAGGTGCGCGCAGGCGTCCGGCTTCGCCATCAGCATCACCTCGCCGAGAGAGCCCGGGGCGAGCACCCGGGCGGACTCCAGCTGGGCCGTGGCGGCGTGCTGGTCCTCCGGCAGGACGAGCTGGGCGAGCGTGTCGTCGAGCAGGGCGCCCGGGTCGTCGACGGCGCTGCTCGGCCGGACCTCCCACGTGCGCCCGGTCAGGACGTTGCGCTCCTCCTGCAGCCGGGTGACGGCGTACGCGTTGCCGACGGCGGCGGCGAAGGACGGACCGAGCACGGCCGAGCCCAGCGCCACCACCAGCAGGAGCAAGGTGCCGAGGGAGAGCAGGGAGCGCGACCGCAGGCCGTCGAGCGCCACCCGGATCACGGCGACACCTCCTCACGCAGCCGGGCCGGGAGGCTCGCGCGGTCGGGGACGTGGCCGGTCCACCAGGTGGTGACCCCTGCGAGCAGGGTCGCGACCGTGCCCGCCAGGACGAGCGCGGGGACCCGGGGTCCGGTGTCGAGGGGGAGCTGTCCCGGGCCGGCGGCCAGCACCGGGAGGGCGTCCGAGAGCGTCGAGACGACCAGCAGCGTCGCCGCGACGCTCGCCAGGCCGGCCGCGAGGGCCATCACGACGACCTGCAGGCGGCCGGCGGAGCGCTGGTCGGACCGGCGTACGCCGACGAGGCGCAGCACCGCCCGCTCGTGGGTGCGCTCGCGCCGCAGCCTCGCGGCGGGCAGCACGACGGCCAGCAGGCCGAGCAGCGCGCCTTCACCGGCGAGCACGGCGAACCGGCCCGCCACCCCGTCGTCGGCCGCCTGCACGACCTCGCGTGAGAGCTCGGATCCGGGCCGGGGCGTGCCGACCTCGGCCAGCACGCTGTCCGGGGTGTCGGCGCGCGCGAGGACCAGTGGCTCGGCGCGCGCGACGGCACCGGTGCCCGGGACCACGGAGGTCGGCAGGTCGAGCACGGTGCCCGCCGCGCCGACGACGGGCAGGGCGTCGGCGGTCGCCAGGACGCGCGCCGGCCGCGCCATGCCGCCGGTGGTCGGTGCCTCCGGCGCGTCGGGCCAGTCCACGCTGCTCGTGGCGAGGACCGGCGTGGCCCAGGGCGACCGGTCGGTGGCGAGGTAGCTGGTGCCGGCGCTGCTCGGCCGGACCCTGAGCCGTCCCGGCGTGGCCGCGAGCTCGCCGGGGGGACGGTCGTCGGGCTCGGTCAGCACCCACGGGCGGTCCAGCAGGTCGAGCCCGCCGAGGTCGAGCGCGGTGAGGGTGAGGGCCGGCCGCTGGCAGCGGGGCTGGGCCCAGGTGTCGTCGTTGCACGGGATCCCGATGGCCACCTCCATCCCGGTCACCCGGCAACCGGTCTCGCACCGGACGAGGTCGGTGGAGACGGTCGTCGGCGTCCCCGGGGTCGGCCGGGCGAAGACGGTCTGGCGGCCCGACCCGGACGGGCTCACCGTCAGCACGTCGAGGCGCAGGGGGCGTGGGCGCGGACCGGCGAGGGCCAGGCGGACGGTCATGCGGCGGCCCGTGGTGACGGGTTCAGGATCGGTCCCGGCGGCCGCGGCGCCGAGGTCGGACACCTGGTCAGCGCCGCGGGCCGCTGCGGTCCCCGCGAGCCGGTCACCGACGACCCGCTCGTAGCGCGCGGTGTCGAGGTAGACCCGACGCGAGATCGGCCGCTCGTCCTCGAGGACCCGGATCGCCGCCATCAGCCACCGCCCGTCCGGGTCGGCCTCGCGGGTCGCCTCGAGCAGGCCGTCGGCAGGTCCGTCGTACGACACCACCAGGGGCGTCGCGGACGTCACGAGCGAGGTGTCGCGCGCCCAGTCGTGGACGGCCATCGCGGTGTTGGCCGCGCAGCCGAGGAGCACGGCCGAGCCGACCAGGACGGGGAGACCGGTCGCGGCCCGCGGCAGCGCGAGCCGGTGGCCGGCCAGCGACGGCCCGAGGTCGGGACGCCGGGCGAGCCGGTGCGCGACCAGTCGGACCACCGCGGTCGCCAGCAGACCGGCGGCGAGGCCCACGACCACGGGGGCGGTGAAGGCCCAGGCGTCGGGGGCGGTCGAGGAGCGGCGGAGCAGCGCGACGACCGCGGCCACGGCGACGACCACGGGGACGAGGGCGGCGAGGGCGCTGGCGCGGCGCGCCCGCTCGGCACCGGCAGGGCGGAGCAGCTCGGTCAGGGGTCCGCGCAGTGCGACCACCATCGCGGTGACGACGGTGGCCGAGGCGAGGAGCCACACCGCGGCGACGAGGGACCGGGACGCGATCTCGGCGCCCAGGACCAGCGGCACCGCAGCGCCTGCCAGGCCGCCGAGGACCGCGGTCAGCATCGGTTCGGCGACGAGCGCGGTCACCCAGCGCACGCCGCGGCGTCCGTGCAGTCGCAGCAGCGCCGCCTCCTGCCGCCGCGCGCCGCCGAGGGCGAGGCCGGCGCCGGGCAGCACCCCGGCTGCGAGCACGACGAGCGGCACGAGGACGGCAGGCCTGCCGCCCGCGTCGGCGAGCACGGTGGCCGCGGTCACCACCGCGATGGCCGCGGCGACGGGCAGGTGGGTGCCACGCCGGGCCCACCACCCGGCCCAGACGCGCAAGGTCATGCGATCCGGCCCTCGTCGAGCGCGACGTGGTGGTCGGCCAGCTCGACGATGGCGGGGTCGTGGGTCGCGATGACGACGACGCATCCCCGCTCGGCCTCGGCGCGCAGGGCGTCGAGGACGACCGCGACGTTGCCCTGGTCGAGCTCGCTCGTCGGCTCGTCGGCCAGCAGCACGGGGGCCCCTACCACCAGGCCGCGGGCACAGGCGACGCGTTGCAGCTGTCCGCCGGAGAGCTCCTCCACCTGGCGGTCACCGAGGTCGGCGATGTCGAAGCGGGCCAACGCCGCCTCGGCGCGGTCGGAGGCGTCGGTCCACGGGGTGCCGCGGGCGCGCAGCGCGATGGCGACGTTCTCGCGCGCGGACAGGATGGGCACCAGGCCGTAGACCTGGAGCACGAAGGCGATCTCGGGCGGCGGGTCCCCGTCGCCCTGCCACGTCGCGCGGCCGTCGTACGTCGCGGCGCCCGTGCTCGGGGCGATCAGGCCACCGGCGATCGAGAGCAGCGTCGTCTTGCCCGACCCGCTGGGTCCGGACAGCGCGGTCACCCGGCCGGCCGCGAACGTCACGGAGACGTCGTCGAGCAGGAGCGGCCCGGGCTGGTAGCTGACGTGGTCGAGGACCAGGTCGCCGGTCCCATCCATCTCGGCGTTCATCGCAGACCGTCCCGCGGGATGCCGGTCTCGTCCGCCGGGTGCGTGATCACGATCCGTCGCGGCTCCGCATCGACGCGGACGAGCGTGCCGGCGGGCCACTGGGTGGTGAGGTGCGAGGGCAGGTGCAGGACCCCTTCGCTCCCGATGACGGCGTACTCGGCGCCGTGGTGTCCCTCGGACCCGACCCGGCCGCCCTTCATCGTCACGGTGCGGGGGAAGGTCGCGGCGACCTCCGGCTGGTGGGTGACCACCACGACGGTGGTGCCGAAGTCGCGGTTGAGGTCGTGGAGCAGTCCGACGACGGCGTCGCGGTCCACGTGGGAGAGCTGGCTGGTCGGCTCGTCGGCGAGGAGCAGGCCCGGCGTCGTGGCGACGGCGCACGCGAGGGCCAGTCGCTGGCGCTGGCCACCCGACATCGTGCTCACCACCTGGTCGGCCTGGTCGGTCAGCCCCACCCGGTCGAGCAGGTCGGCCACACCCGGCGCCCGGTCCGCCTCCTCGGCCGTCATGCCGATGCGGGCGAACTCCACGTTGCGCCGCGCCGTCGTGTAGGGGAGGAGGTTGCGCGTGGACCCCTGCAGCATGGTCGCCACCCGGCGCGCACGGAGGCGGGACAGGTGCCGCTCGCTCATCCGTGAGATGTCGTCGTCGCCCAGCAGGATCCGTCCGGCGCTGGGGCGCTGGATGCCGCCGAGGAGCGCGAGCAGCGTGGACTTGCCCGACCCGCTCGGGCCGAGGAACGCGACCCGTTCGCCCGGGGCGATCTCCAGGTCGACCCCCTGCAGCGCCACCACGTCGTGGCCCTCGAAGGTCCGGTAGAGGTGCACCACGCCCGAGCACCGGACGCCGATGCCGCCCCCGTCCTGCACCTGAAGCCCTCCTGAAGTGGATCGTCGTACCGTCAACCGGCCGCGCCGGAAATGCTGGGACATCATGCACCGGCGGTGGAGCCCGGGGGTGTGACGACGCCGTTGGATCGATCCAAAGTTACCGGTCCGTACCGCGGGAGACCTCGGACCGCGCCCGGGTCGGCACCCGCTAGGGTCGGAGGTGGTCACCAAAGGCCGCAGCTGTCGACGGGGTCACCGAAGGCCCCACCAAGGAGGCATGACCCATGACTGTCCGCGTAGGTATCAACGGCTTCGGTCGCATCGGCCGCAACTTCTTCCGCGCCGTGCGCGCCTCGGGTGCCGACATCGAGATCGTCGGTGTGAACGACCTGACCGACAACGCCTCGCTGGCGAACCTGCTCAAGTTCGACTCGATCCTGGGCCGGCTCGACGCCGACGTGTCCAGCGACGACACGTCGATCAAGGTGGGCGACCAGACCATCGCGGCGTTCGCCGAGCGCGACCCGTCCGCCCTCAAGTGGGGCGACATCGGCGCCGACGTGGTCGTCGAGTCCACCGGCTTCTTCACCGACGCGACCAAGGCCAAGGCCCACGTCGACGCCGGCGCCAAGAAGGTCATCATCTCCGCGCCCGCCTCCAACGAGGACATCACCATCGTGATGGGCGTCAACCACGAGCTCTACGACCCCTCGGCGCACACCGTCATCTCCAACGCGTCGTGCACGACCAACTGCCTCGCGCCGATGGCCAAGGCGCTGCACGACGGCCTCGGCATCAACAAGGGCCTGATGACGACCATCCACGCCTACACCGCCGACCAGAACCTCCAGGACAACATCCACAAGGACCCGCGTCGCGCCCGCGCCGCGGCGCTCAACATGGTGCCGACCTCGACCGGTGCGGCGAAGGCCATCGGCCTCGTCCTGCCCGAGCTCAAGGGCAAGCTCGACGGCTACGCCATGCGCGTGCCGGTCCCCACCGGCTCCGCCACCGACCTGACCTTCGAGGCCAGCCGCGAGACGTCGGTCGACGAGGTCAACGAGATCGTCAAGGCTGCGGCCGACGGGCGCTACCTGCGCTACTCCACCGACCCGCTGGTCTCCACCGACATCGTCACCGACCCGGCGTCCTGCATCTTCGACGCGCCGCTCACCAAGGTGATCGGCAACCAGGTCAAGGTGCTCGGCTGGTACGACAACGAGTGGGGCTACTCCAACCGACTCGCCGACCTGATCACGCACGTCGGCACGTCGCTCTGACGATGGCCGAGTCCACCGCTGGCATCGAGTCCCTCGGTGACCTGAGGGGCAAGCGCGTCCTGGTCCGATCGGACCTCAACGTGCCCCTCGACGGCACCACCATCACCGACGACGGCCGGATCCGCGCGAGCGTACCGACCATCACGCAGCTGTCCGACGCGGGCGCCCGGGTGGTCGTGACCGCCCACCTGGGCCGCCCCAAGGGCGCGCCCGACCCGGCGTACTCGCTGGAGCCGGTCGCCGGTCGGTTGTCCGAGCTGCTGGGGCGGCCGGTGGCGTTCGCGACCGACACCGTCGGCGCGAGCGCGTCCGAGACCGTCGCCGGCCTGGAGGACGGTGACGTCGCCCTCCTGGAGAACGTCCGCTTCAACGACGGTGAGACCAGCAAGGAGGACGAGGTCCGCGGGGCGTTCGCCGACCAGCTCGCCCAGCTGGCCGACGCCTTCGTCTCCGACGGGTTCGGCGTCGTCCACCGCAAGCAGGCGAGCGTGTACGACGTCGCGCTGCGGCTGCCGTCCGCGATGGGCGGCCTGGTGGCGGCGGAGGTCGACGTGCTGCGGCGACTGACGGAGGAGCCCGAGCGGCCCTACGTCGTCGTGCTGGGCGGGTCAAAGGTCTCCGACAAGCTCGGGGTCATCGACAACCTCATCGACAAGGCCGACAAGCTGCTCATCGGCGGCGGCATGGTCTTCACCTTCCTCAAGGCCCAGGGCCACGAGGTCGGCAAGAGCCTCCTCGAGGCCGACCAGCTCGACACCTGCAACCGCTACCTCAGCGAGGCGGCGGACCGTGGCGTCGAGATCGTGCTGCCGACCGACGTCGTGGTCGACACGGCGTTCCCGTCGGGCGACCGCGAGGCGCAGCCGTCCGTCGTACCCGCCTCGGAGATCCCGGCCGACGCCCTCGGTCTCGACATCGGGCCCGAGTCGGCAGCCGCCTTCGCGGCGGAGCTGTCCGACGCCAGGACGGTCTTCTGGAACGGCCCGATGGGGGTGTTCGAGACCGACGCGTTCGCCGGCGGCACCCGTGCCGTCGCGCAGGCGCTGACCGAGGTGGACGGGCTGTCCGTGGTCGGTGGTGGCGACTCCGCCGCCGCCGTCCGCCAGCTCGGCTTCGACGAGGGCGCGTTCGGTCACATCTCCACCGGCGGTGGCGCGTCGCTGGAGTTCCTCGAGGGCAAGGAGCTCCCGGGCATCGCTGTACTCGAGAGGGGCTGAACGACGTGGCTGACAAGCGCACGCCGCTGATGGCGGGCAACTGGAAGATGAACCTCAACCACCAGGAAGCGGTGGTGACGGTCCAGAAGCTCGCCTGGACGCTGGCGGACAAGCGCCACGACTTCGGCAAGGTCGAGGTCGTCGTGGTGCCGCCGTTCACCGACCTGCGCTCGGTGCAGACGCTCGTCGACGGCGACCGGCTGTCGATCCGCTACGGCGCCCAGGACGTCTCCGTCCACGACAACGGCGCCTACACCGGCGAGATCTCCGCGGCCATGCTGTCCAAGCTGGGGTGCTCCTACGTCGTGGTCGGGCACAGCGAGCGCCGGATGTACCACAACGAGTCCGACGAGCTGGTCAACGCCAAGGCCCACAAGACGGTCCACGCCAGGATGACCCCCATCGTGTGCGTCGGAGAGGGTCTCGACGTGCGCCAGGCCGGCGAGCACGTGCCCTTCACGCTCACGCAGCTCGACGGCTCGCTCGACGGGTTCACCGCCGAGCAGGTCGCCGGGCTCGTGGTCGCCTACGAGCCGGTCTGGGCCATCGGGACGGGCGAGGTGGCGACCCCGGACGACGCGCAGGAGGTCTGTGCGGCGATCCGCGAGCGCGTCCGCGAGGTGCACGGCGACGGTGCGGCCGACGGCCTGCGGATCCTGTACGGCGGGTCGGTCAAGGCCGCCAACGTCGGCGGGATCATGGAGAAGGCGGACGTCGACGGATGCCTCGTCGGAGGTGCCAGCCTGCAGGTCGACGAGTTCGGCGGGATCTGCCGTTTCTACGACATGCCGGTGCTGTGAGGGCGCTCACCGGTTTGCGGCGTACGTGACGTAGGCTTCCGCTCGTGATTCTTGCTTTCACCATCCTGCTCGTCCTGACGAGCGCGATCATGATCCTGCTCGTGCTCCTCCACAAGGGCCGCGGAGGCGGCCTGTCCGACATGTTCGGTGGCGGCGTGTCCAGCAGCCTGGGGGGATCGTCGGTGGCGGAGCGCAACCTCGACCGGTTCACGGTCGGGGTCGGCGTCATCTGGTTTGCGTGTGTTGTCGCCCTCGGCCTGCTCATGGCCTACCAGGGCAGCTGAGTCCCCGAGCGTTTCTGAGAAGGAGTCGTCATGGCTGGTGCTGGAAACGCGATCCGCGGTAGTCGGGTCGGGGCCGGCCCGATGGGTGAGGCCGAGCGCGGCGAGGCCGCGCCGCGGCAGGCAGTGACGTACTTCTGCAGCCACGACCACCGGTCCGTGGTGACGTTCGCGATCGAGGCCGCCGTGCCGGAGTCGTGGGACTGCCCCAAGTGCGGACTGCCCGCGAGCCTCGACTCCGAGAACCCGCCCCCGGCCCCCAAGATCGAGCCCTACAAGACGCACCTCGCCTACGTGAAGGAGCGTCGCAGCGAGACCGAGGCGGCCGACATCCTCGACGAGGCCGTCGCCCTGCTGCGCAGCCGCCGCAAGGCCGGCGAGATCATCTTCTGAACTACACGTGACCGGGCACTTCGTGCCCGTCCTGCATGCCGACCGGGCACTTCGTGCCCGTCGTGAGCCCTGACCGGGCACGTCCTGCCGGTCGGGCAACTGCCCCTGTGGATGACGTACGACGTCCTCCGCCGGCAGGCGGCAGGCTGGACGGATGCACGTCATGCCCGCCTGGTGTCGCGACGTCGGCGCGTTGGGCACGGACGCCCCGATCCCGCTGGACCGTCCCTTCTCGGCCCGGGAGGCGACCCGTCTGGGGGTCGGGGAGAGCCTGCGGCGACGCCTGGTCGAGCGCGGCCTGCTGCGACCGGTGCTGCGCGGCGTCTTCGTAGCCACGACGGTGCCCGACTCGTTCCGCCTCCGCGTCGCCGCGCTCGAGCTGGTCGTGCCCGAGCACGCGGTCGTCGTCGACCGCACCGCGGCGTGGCTGCACGGTGTCGACGCGCTGCCTCGCTCGGCGATCCACGAGATGCCGGTGCTCGACGTGGTCAGCCGGTCCGGCAGCCGGATGCGCCGACCGGGCGTGGCGAGCGGCGTCCGCGAGCTCACGACGCGTGACCTGGACCAGATCGGCACCCTCACCGTCACCACCCCGCTGCGGACCGCGTGCGACCTCGGACGTCTGCTGTGGCGCTTCGACGCCCTCAGCGCCATCGACGGCTTCCTGCGCCTCGGTCTCGACCACGGGCTGCTGATCAGCGAGGTCCCGAGGTTCGCCGGCCACCGCGGCATCCGCCAGCTCCGCACCCTCGCCCCGCTCGGCGACGCAGGAGCGGAGTCCCCGCCGGAGAGCGCCCTGCGACTGCACTGGTACGACGCCGAGCTGCCGCGTCCGGAGACGCAGGTCTGGGTGAAGGACGACGCCGGCGTGCCGAGGTTCCGCATCGACGTCGGCGACGCCGACGTCCGCTACGGCGCGGAGTACTTCGGTGAGGCCTACCACGGCGACGCCGAGCGTGAGCACGACGAGGACCGGCTCGACTGGCTGCGCGACGAGCGCCGATGGCACATGGACGTGTTCACGAAGGAGGACGTCTACGGTCGCGGGCTGGCGGCGAGCGACCGCCTCCGCGCGGGCCACGCGACCGCGGCGGCCCACCGACCGACGTACATCGATCTGTCGCGCTGACCGGACGGGCAGGAAGTGCCCGCTCGGCGGCCGGGACGGGCACGAAGTGCCCGCTCACGTGTAGTTCAGGCGGGGAGGGCGGAGGCGGCGGCCTCGTCGAGCCACCAGACGGTCTCCTCACCGCGTACGCCGCGGGCGGGGGTCTCCGTGACCGACCCGTCGGCGGCCAGCGCGCGCGCGACCGCCTCCGCCTTGCCCTCGCCGCTGGCGATGAACCACACCGCGCGGCAGCGATCCATCGCCTCGAAGGTGAGGGTGACGCGGTCGGGTGGCGGCTTGGGGGAGTCGTGGACGGCGACGGCCAGCGCGTCGCGGGCCTCCAGAGCAGCGTGGCCGGGGAACAGCGACGCGCAGTGGCCGTCGGGGCCGATGCCGAGCATCAGCACCTCGAAGAACCCGGCGCCGTGCTGGCGCAGCGCCTCGCCGTAGGCCGCCGCAGCGTCCTCGGCGGTCGCGACCTGGTCGCTCGCCGGCACCTCGTGGACGTTGGCGGGGTCCACGGGGACGTGGTCGAGGAGTGACTCGCGGGCCTGGCGCGCGTTGCGGTCGGCGGAGTCCGCAGGGACGAAGCGCTCGTCACCCCACCAGAACACGACGCGGGACCAGTCGACCGCGGAGTCGACGGCCCGTCGGGCGAGCTCGCGGTGGAGCTCCTCGGCGATGGTGCCCCCGGTGAGCCCGACCTGCGGGACCTCCCCGCGGGCCTGCGCGGCCTCGAGGCGGTCGAGCAGGGCGGAGGCGACGTCGCCGACGAGCACGTCGGCGTCGTCGTGGCGGCTGATCAGCGGTGCGTTCGTCATCGGGTCAGGCATCCTTCTCCAGGGCGACGAGCCGTCGCGCCGTCGCGGCGTAGATGTCGTCCTCGTCGAGGCGGCGCAGCTCCTCGCTGAGGAGCGCAGGGACCTCCCGCCGCTTCAGGGCGACCGGCCGGTCGGGCCGGCCGGGGGAGGAGAACATCGCGAGTCGACCGTCCTCCCGCGTGATGGCGATGGGTCCCTGCTTGGTGTCCATCACCACCTTGGTGATCCCCGGTCCTTCAGAGGTGTGCCGCTCCACCGGGACGCGCAGGCGGTCGTTGAGCCACGCCACGAGCAGGTCCGCGCTGGGACTGATCCGCTCCGCCGAGACCGAGGCGCGCGCCACCTTGACGGGGTGCTGGTCCAGGGCCGCGGCGAGCAGCGCGCGCCACGGCGTGAGGCGGGTCCAGCTCAGGTCGGTGTTGCCGGGAGCGTAGGCCCGGCACTGGCGGAGCATGACCGAGGACTTGCCCCGCGTGGCCGCCGCGGAGTCGGTGATGCGCCGCCGCGCCAGCGCGCCCAGCGGGTCGTCGGCGGGGTCCTCGGGCGGCTCGGTGGGCCACCAGATGGCCACCGGCGAGTCCGGTAGCAGCAGCGGCAGCACGACGGACTCGGCGTAGCGCACCACTTCGCCGCGCAGCCGGATGAGGGCGGTCTCGCCGCCCCACCCTCCGCCGGTGCCCACGGTCGCGTCGACCTGCGGCTTCCCGCGGCCGTCACCGAGGATGATGCCCAGCACGCGGGCCGGGTGCTCCCGCGAGGCGCGCTGGGCAGCCTGCATGGCCGCCTCGGCGTCCTCGTCCGGCACCACGATGATCAGCGTCATCACCATGCCCATCGCCGGTGATCCGGCACGCGTGCGGGCCCGCACGAACTCGGCGGCGATCGCGGACGACGTGGTGTTCTCGAGCTCGAACATCGTCATGGCCTCCTCCAGGTTCGTCCGTCGCGGGCGAGCATCTTGTCAGCGGACTCCGGGCCCCACGTGCCGGATGCGTACGCCTCCGGCTTCCCCTTGCGAGCCCAGTGCTCGAGGATCGGGTCGAGGATCTTCCAGGAGAGCTCGACCTCCTCGTGACGGGGGAAGAGGGGCGGGTCGCCGAGGAGCACGTCGAGGATCAGCCGCTCGTAGGCCTCGGCGCTCGCCTCGGTGAACGAGCCACCGTAGGCGAAGTCCATGTTGACGTCGCGGATCTCCATCGCGGTGCCGGGCACCTTCGAGCCGAACCGCATCGTCATGCCCTCGTCGGGCTGCACGCGGATCACGAGGGCGTTCTGCGTGAGCTCCTCGGTCGCCGTCGCGCTGAACGGCAGGTGCGGGGCCCGCTTGAAGACGACGGCCACCTCGGTGACCCGGCGCCCCAAGCGCTTGCCGGTGCGGAGGTAGAAGGGCACGCCGGCCCACCGCCGGGTGTCGACGTTGAGCGTGATGGCGGCGTACGTCTCGGTCTTGGACGTGCGGCGGATGCCCTCCTCCTCGAGGAAGCCGATCACCTTCTCCCCGCCCTGCCATCCCGACGCGTACTGCCCGCGTGCTGTGGTGATGTCGAGCCGCGACGGCAGCACCACGGACGCGAGCACCTTCTGCTTCTCGAAGCGCAGGCTCTCGGCGTCGAACGACGTGGGCTCCTCCATGGCGACCAGCGCCATCAGCTGGAGCAGGTGGTTCTGGATGACGTCGCGTGCCGCGCCGATGCCGTCGTAGTAGCCCGCGCGGCCTCCGATGCCGATGTCCTCGGCCATCGTGATCTGCACGTGGTCGACGTAGTTGGCGTTCCAGATGGGCTCGAACATGTTGTTGGCGAACCGCATCGCCAGGATGTTCTGGACGGTCTCCTTGCCCAGGTAGTGGTCGATCCGGAAGACCGAGCCGGACGGGAAGACGCCGTCGAGGATCTGGTTGAGCTCGCGCGCCGACTCGAGGTCGTGGCCGAACGGCTTCTCCACCACCACACGGCGCCACTGCTCGGGCGCCGGGTCGGCGAGGCCGTGCTCCTTGAGCTGGCCCACGACGGCGCCGAAGAACGCCGGCGGGATCGCGAGGTAGAAGGCCATGTTGCCGCCGGTGCCACGCAGCTGGTCGAGCTCCTCGACGGTGCGGCGCAGGTGGTCGAACGCGTCGTCGTCGTCGAAGTCGCCCGAGACGAAGCGGAAGCCCTCGGACAGCTGCTTCCACACCTCCTCGCGGAACGGCGTACGGGCGTGCTCCTTGACCGCGTCGTGGACGATCTGCGCGAAGTCCTGGTCCGCCCAGTCGCGCCGCGCGAAGCCCACGAGGCTGAAGCCCGGAGGCAGCAGGCCGCGGTTGGCCAGGTCGTAGATCGCGGGCATGACCTTCTTGCGCGACAGGTCACCGGTGACGCCGAAGAGCACCATGCCGCACGGACCGGCGATGCGCGGCAGCCGACGGTCCTCCGGGTCGCGCAGGGGGTTCGCGTGGGTCATGGACGTCGGGTCTCCTGGTAGTAGCGGATCAGCGACTGCGTGGAGGGGTCCTGCTCGGCAGCCACGGACGCGTCTCCGGAGATCGCCGGCCGCAGCTCCTGGGCCAGCTGCTTGCCGAGCTCGACGCCCCACTGGTCGAAGCTGTCGATGCCCCACACGGCGCCCTGGACGAAGGTGATGTGCTCGTAGAGCGCGATCAGCTGGCCCAGCACGGATGGCGTGAGCGCCGGCGCCATGATCGACGTCGTGGGGCGGTTGCCCGGGAAGGTGCGCGCCGAGACCAGCTCTTCGCCGACGCCCTCCTCGCGGACCTCGTCGGCGGTCCTGCCGAGGGCGAGCGCCTTGGTCTGGGCGAGGAAGTTGGCCAGCAGCAGCTCGTGCACGTCGGTCTCGCCGTCGTCGGTGCGGTCGACGAGCTCGTACGACGGGCGCGCGAAGGCGATGAAGTCGGCCGGCACGAGCCGGGTGCCCTGGTGGATGAGCTGGTAGAAGGCGTGCTGGCCGTTGGTGCCAGGCTCGCCCCAGAAGATCTCGCCCGTGTCGTAGTCGACGGCCGAGCCGTCCCACCGCACACCCTTGCCGTTGGACTCCATCGTCAGCTGCTGGAGGTAGGCGGGGAAGCGGTGCAGCAGCTGCGCGTAGGGAAGCACAACATGGGTGTGGGCACCGAGGAAGTTGGTGTACCAGACGTTGAGCAGGCCCATCCGGAGCGGCACGTTGGACTCCGGCGGCGCGGTGCGGAAGTGCTCGTCCATCGCGTGGAAGCCGGCGAGCAGCTCGGCGAAGCGCTCCGGCCCCACGGCCACGACGAGCGACAGCCCGATCGCGGAGTCCATCGAGTATCGCCCGCCGACCCAGTCCCAGAAGCCGAACGCGTTGTCGGGGTCGATCCCGAAGTCGGCCACCTTGTCGAGCGCCGTGGACACGGCGACGAAGTGCTGCGCGACCGCGCCCGCCTCGTCGGTGCCGGACGGCAGCTTCTCGAGGAGCCAGGCCCGGCACAGGCGGGCGTTGGTGAGCGTCTCGAGCGTGCCGAAGGTCTTGCTGGAGACGATGAACAGCGTCGTCTCCGGGTCGAGGTCGGACAGAGCCTGCCCGGCATCGGTGGGGTCGATGTTGCTGATGAAGCGGCACGACAGCCCGTCCTGGCGGTAGGGCTCGAGCGCCTCGTAGGCCATCACCGGGCCGAGGTCGGACCCGCCGATGCCGATGTTGACGACCGTCTCGATCCGCCTGCCGGTGACGCCGGTCCACTCGCCCGACCGCACACGGTCGGCGAAGGCGTACACCCGGTCGAGCACCTCGTGCACGTCGGCCACCACGTCCTGGCCGTCGACGCTCAGCGAAGCGTCGGTCGGCAGCCGCAGCGCCGTGTGCAGCACCGCGCGGTCCTCGGTGACGTTGATGTGCTCGCCCGCCAGCATGGCGTCGCGCCGTCCCGCCACGTCGACCTCGTCGGCGAGGGCGAGCAGCGCCGCCTCCACGTCACCGTCGAGCAGGTTCTTCGACAGGTCGACGTGGAGGTCGGCGGCGGCGAAGGTCTGGCGGTCGACCCACTCCGGCGTGAGCGTGGCTCGGAGGTCGGGCTCGTACGACGCCGCGAGCTCGGCGAGCCGCGTCCACGCCCCAGTGCTCGTGGGGTCGACCGCACCCATCAGCGAGCGGCCTCGAGGGACTTCGCAAGCGTCGTCTGCAGCTCGTCCCAGGCGACGACGAACTTCTCGACGCCCTCCTTGATGAGCACCTCGATCACGTCGTCGTAGTCGATGCCGGCGTCCGAGAGCGCCTTCATGTGGGCGGCGGCGTCGTCGTAGAACGGACGGATGCGGTCGCCGCGGACCTCGCCGTGGTCGGCGACGGCCTCGAGGGTCTTCTCGGGCATCGTGTTGACGGTGTCCTCGACGACCAGGTCGACGACGTACATCGTGTCGTCGTAGTCCGGGTTCTTCACCCCGGTCGAGGCCCACAGCGGGCGCTGCTTGCGCGCGCCCTTGGCCTCGAGCGCCGCCCAGCGCTCGCCGCTGAAGAACTCCTCGTACATCTGGAAGGCGAGCCGCGCGTTGGCGACTCCGGCCTTGCCACGGAGGGCGGGGTCGGTGCCAGGCCCCTCGGACATGGCCTCGAGCCGCTTGTCGATCTCGGAGTCGACACGGGAGACGAAGAAGGACGCCACCGAGTGGATGTCGGCGAGGTCGTGGCCGTTGTCGGCCGCCTGCTCGAGGCCGGAGACGTAGGCCTCCATGACGTTGTGGTACTGCTCGAGGCCGAAGATCAATGTCACGTTCACCGAGATGCCCGCGGCGATGGTCTCCGTGATGGCCGGCCAGCCCTCCTTGGTGCCGGGGATCTTGATGAGGAGGTTGGGCTGGTCGACGATCCGCCAGAGCTCTGCCGCCTCCTTGACGGTCTCGCCCGTGTCGTGCGCGAAGCCCGGGGACACCTCGATCGAGACCCGGCCGTCCACACCGTCGGTGGCGTCGAAGACCGGCCGCATGACGACGCAGGCGTCGCGTACGTCGTCGGTGGTGATGACCTGTGTGGCCTTGTCGACGTCGGCGCCCGCGGCGGCGAGCTCGCGCACCTGCGGGTCGTAGCGCTCACCGTCAGCCAGCGCGGTCTGGAAGATCGCCGGGTTGGACGTGACACCGACGACGTGGCTGTTCTTCACCAGGTCGGCCAGGTTGCCGGTCTCCAGCCGCTCGCGGGAGAGGTCGTCGAGCCAGATGGACACCCCGGCGTCGGCCAGGGCCTTGAGACGGTCGTTCATGTGGTGCCTCCTGTGAGGGGTCGTACGTCAGTCGGTCAGGGTGCGCAGGCTGTCGCGGGCGGCGTTGGCCACCGCCTCGCCGGTGATGTCGAACTCCTCGTAGATGCGCGCGAAGTCGGCCGAGGCGCCGTAGTGGTCGATGGACACGATCCGGCCGTGGTCGCCGACGTACTCGCGCCACCCCTGCTTGACGCCCGCCTCGACCGAGACGCGCGCCTTGACGGTGGGCGGCAGGACGGTCTCGCGGTAGGCCTCCTCTTGCTCCTCGAACCACTCGAGGCAGGGGAAGGACACGACGCGGGCGCGGATGCCGTCGGCGGCGAGGAGCTCCCGGGCGGCGACCGCCACCTGCACCTCGGAACCGGTGCCCATGAGGATCACGTCGGGGTCGCCCTCCTCCACGTCGAGCAGGACGTAGCCGCCGCGGTGCACGTTGGAGGTGTCGCTGAAGCCGTCCTCGCCGCGCGGGAAGACCGGGACGTTCTGGCGGGTCAGCGCGATGCCGGCCGGGTGGTCGGTGCGCTCGAGGACGGCGTGCCACGCAGCGGCCGTCTCGTTGGCGTCCGCAGGGCGTACGACGTCGAGGCCGGGGATGGCGCGCAGCGCGGCGAGGTGCTCGACCGGCTGGTGCGTCGGGCCGTCCTCGCCCAGGCCGATGGAGTCGTGGGTCCAGACGTAGGTGACCGGGATGCCCATCAGCGCCGCCAGCCGGACCGACCCGCGCATGTAGTCGCTGAACGTGAGGAACGTGCCGCCGAAGACGCGTGTGCCGCCGTGGAGCGCGATGCCGTTGAGGATGCCGCCCATGCCGTGCTCGCGGATGCCGAAGTGCAGCACCCGTCCGGCGAGCGGGTCACCGGTCCACTGGTCGGTCGAGCGGCTCTCGGGGATGAAGGACGAGGCGTCCTCGATGGTGGTGTTGTTGGACTCGGCGAGGTCGGCCGAGCCGCCCCACAGCTCGGGCATCACGCCGGCCACGGCGTTGATCACCGCGCCCGACGCCTTCCGCGTCGCCACGCCCTTGGGGTCGGCGTCGAAGGTCGGGAGCGCGTCGGCGAGCCCGACGGGCAGCGCGCGGATCTGCATGCGCTCGAAGGTCTGGACGGCGTCCTCGGACGCCGCGCCCTTCCATGCGTCGAAGCGCTCCTGCCACGCGGCCTGCTGCTCCTTGCCGCGCGCGACGAGGGAGCGGGTGCGCTCGATCACGTCGGTCGGCACCTCGAAGTGCTGCTCGGGGTCGAAGCCCAGGATCTCCTTGGTGGCAGCCACCTCCTCCTCGCCGAGGGCGGAGCCGTGGGACTTGCCGGTGCCCTGCGCGTTGGGCGCGGGCCAGGCGATGACCGTGTGCAGGACGATGAGGCTGGGCCGGTCGGTGACCTCGTCGGCGGCGCGAACGGCGGCGTAGAGCTCGGGGACGTCCTCGACGTACTCCGTGCCGTCGTTGGTCCAGTCGACGTGCTGGACGTGCCAGCCGTAGGCCTCGTAGCGGGCGCCGACGTCCTCGGTGAACGCGACATCGGTGTCGCCCTCGATCGAGATCTGGTTGGCGTCGTAGATCAGGGTGAGGTTGCCGAGCTGCTGGGTGCCGGCGATGGAGGACGCCTCGGCGCTGACGCCTTCCTGAAGGTCACCGTCGGAGCAGAGGGCGTAGACGTGGTGGGTGAACGGCGAGTCGTCCTCGGCCGTGTCGGGGTCGAGCAGCCCCCGTTCGCGGCGGGCCGCCATGGCCATGCCGACGGCGTTGGCGACACCCTGGCCGAGCGGGCCGGTGGTGGTCTCCACGCCGGCCGTGTGCCCGTGCTCGGGGTGCCCGGGCGTCTTGCTGCCCCAGGTGCGCAGCGACCGCAGGTCCTCGATCTCGAGGCCCCACCCGCCGAGGAAGAGCTGGGTGTAGAGAGTGATGGAGCTGTGGCCGCAGGACAGCACGAAGCGGTCGCGACCGGTCCAGTGCGGGTCGGCGGGGTTGTGCCGCATCACCTTCTGGAACAGCAGGTACGCCGCCGGCGCGAGGCTCATGGCCGTGCCGGGGTGGCCGTTGCCGACCTTCTGGACCGCGTCCATCGCCAGGACCCGGGCCGTGTCGACGGCTCGGCGGTCGATGTCGTCCCACTCGAGGGTGGCGGGCAGGGCGGACTTCTTGGTCAACGCAGTTCCTCTCGATGGAGTGCAACCGGGTGCAGTCAGGATCACAGCCCAGCAGGGGTGGCCTCGACTGCGACCCTATCGTCGTGGCCGAGTAGACTCGACCGTGCCCGAGGGTCGTCCCGGACGCCGGAACAGCTGGCCGTTCATCCCTCCGGTTCCCCGCTGTCCGCGTCCCATCCGCCCCCGTCCCCGCGAGGTCCTCCACCGTGTCCCATGCCGGCCCGAACGCAGCCGCGTCCGCCCGGCCATCGACCGGTGACCCGGGCGCCGCGAGCGAGGCGCCGAAGTCCTGGCGCGACGTGGTCGCCGCCTACGTCGGGCTGACCAAGCCGCGCGTGATCGAGCTGCTCCTCCTGACGACGGTGCCGGTGATGTTCTTCGCCGAGCGCGGCATCCCCCCGCTGGGGCTGGTCGCCGCGACCGTCGTCGGTGGTGCCCTGTCGGCGGGCTCGGCCTCGGCCTACAACTGCATCTACGACCGCGACATCGACGAGCAGATGCGGCGTACGCGGCGGCGGGCGCTGCCCCGCCACATCGTCTCGCCGGTCTCGGCCCTCGTCTTCGCGACGGTGCTGGCCGTGCTGTCCACGGTGGTCCTGGCGCTGTGGGTGAACTGGCTCTCGGCCGCGCTGTCGGTGCTGGCCAACGCGTTCTACGTCTTCGTCTACACGATGCTGCTCAAGCGCCGGACCACGCAGAACATCGTGTGGGGCGGCCTGGCCGGCTGCTTCCCCGCCCTCATCGGCTGGACGGCGGTGACCGGCGAGCTGGCCTGGACGCCCGTCGTGCTCTTCCTCGTCGTGTTCTTCTGGACGCCGCCGCACACGTGGGCGCTCGCGCTGCGCTACCGCGAGGACTACCGCAACGTCGACGTGCCGATGCTCCCCGTGGTCAAGCCGGCGACCGAGGTGGGACGGCAGGTCGTGATCTACAGCTGGGTGATGGTCGCCACGTCGCTGCTGCTGTGGCCGGTCGCCGGGACGAGCCTGGTCTACCCGGTCGCCGCCGCCGTCCTGGGTGCCGTCTTCCTGGTCGAGGCGCACCGGATGTGGAAGCGCGCGAAGGGCTCCGAGGCCCTGACCGACATCAACCCGATGCGGCTCTTCCACGCCTCCAACCTCTACCTCTCGCTGCTCTTCGTCGCCGTAGCACTGGATCCCCTGCTCGGCCGGTAGCGCATCGTGAAGGTCTCGTCTGGCGAATGCGGGAAGCTTTGAGATCTTCTTGAGACAACGTTCTGTGTCCGCCGGCGCCGTCCCCCGTTGAATGCTCCGCAGGGGGGAGGCAGTGGGCCATGCCCCCGCGGGAGCAGGGGGTAGTTCTGCATGTCTTCAACACCTGAGCGACGACACCGGACCGCTGGGGGCGGGGCCGGACTGGGGGTTCGTCGCCGTCCGATCCACCGTGGGGTGTCGCAGGTCGTGACACTCGTCCTGGCCGTGGGCTTCGCCGTCGTCGGCGTGGCCGGCGCGGCCAGTGCGCACCACAACACGATCACCGGCACCGTCGTCTGCAAGACCGGCGGCGGCTGGGCGGTCACGTGGCACGTCGAGAACAGCGAGGCGCGCACCGAGTCGATCACCGCGTCCAACCGCGCGGCCGTCCCGGTCGGCACGCAGCTGAGCGCCAACGAGACGCGCAGCTTCAACGAGACCATCACCACCAAGCCGACCTCGCCGCTGACGCTGACCCTGTGGGCGAAGTGGACCAACGGCGCCACCAACACCAGCTCCGGGAGCATCGCGGTCGCGAAGTTCCTCGACGGCTGCAACCCCACCACCGTCCAGCCGCCGACGATCCCGGTGATCGACGACTGCGGGCCGGGCAACGCCCACTACGGCCAGGTCCCGTCCGGACCGTGGACCTCGGTCACCCACCCTGACGGCAGCGTCACGGTCACGGCCAACGCGGGCCACCAGTTCCCCAACGGGCAGACCGTCCTCACCTTCCCCGCGCCGGCCGACAGCAACGAGCCGTGCCCGACCCCGCCGGTCGTGACGCCGCCGGTGGTCACGCCGCCGGTGGTCACGCCGCCGGTGGTCACCCCGCCCGTCGTCACCCCGCCCGAGGTGCTCCCCGCCGAGGCACGCGTCGTGTCGGCCCGCGCCCGGATGATCGACAAGTGCGGCACGCGCGGTGACGTCTACAAGGTCATCAAGCGGTCGGGCGTGGTCTACACCTCGAAGGGCAAGGTCCTGCGCCAGGGCGTGTGGCTGAAGGCCGGAGCCAAGCGCGTCACCGTCCGCGCCCACGCAGCGGACGCGTCCTACCAGCTGCAGGGCAAGCAGGTGTGGAAGATGACGTTCCGCACCCGTCCGTGCGCCAGCGCCCCGGAGGTCGCACCCAGCACCGGGGCGCGATGACCGGCTCCCGCGCTGTCGGGATCGTCGCGTCGATGGTCCTCTGCGTGACCGCGGTGGTCGGTCAGGGTGCGGCTCACGCCGCCCCTGACCGGCTCACCATCGCTCGCACCGGGACGGACGCGGCCATCGTCAGGGTCCCGGCGCGCAACGACACCCTCGCCGTCGGCGACCGGCTCCGCGGCGCGGTCTACACCTGGTCGAAGGGCGACCCGCCCTGCGACCCCACCGGCAGCACCGTCTACGCCGGGCACGCCTGGCGCGCCGGCAACGGCGTCGCCGACCGGTGGGGCGCGCTGCGCCGCGGCGACGTCATCGAGGTGGCTGGCTGCCGGTTCGAGGTCACCCGGCGGGAGTACTGGCCGGCCTCGCGGCGGATGGGGTCTCTCTACTCCGTCGCAGGGCCGGCTCGGATCGTGCTCGTCGGCTGCAAGGCGGACGACTACTCCCGGCGCACGGTCGTCTTCGCGCGCAAGATCGGGCGGTCCTAGCCGCCCGGTCCCGTCAGGGACCGATGCGGGTGGCGGCGTGCGTCTGGGGCACGCCGTCCGCCCGCGCCTCGTCGGCGCCGCGGTGGGGCAGCACGGCGAGGGCGATGCGGGCCAGGCCGGCCGCGAGGAGCCCCGCGCCGAGCATGTGGAGGGCGACGAGGCCGACGGGCAGGTCCAGCCAGTACTGCACCCAGCCGAGGACGCCCTGGAGCAGCTCGATGAGCAGCACCAGCCCGGTCACGCGTGCGAGCCACGGGT
Source organism: Nocardioides sp. GCM10028917 (assembly GCF_042666175.1). Classification (NCBI taxonomy): domain Bacteria; kingdom Bacillati; phylum Actinomycetota; class Actinomycetes; order Propionibacteriales; family Nocardioidaceae; genus Nocardioides; species Nocardioides sp. GCM10028917. The sequence continues at coordinate 65,199 of NZ_JBHTFL010000014.1, read as the reverse complement.
GCCCGCCGCGCAGCGCCGCGACCAGCAGGGCGACGGTCAGCGCGACGAGGACGTACACCGAGGTCGCGTGGAGCTGCGACACCGTCGCCGGGTCGAGGCCGTTGCGGGGCGACTCGGTGTCGCCGGCGTGCGGACCGGCCCCGGTCACGACCGTGCCCAGGTAGAGCACCACCCAGCCGGACGCGAACGTCGCCCAGGCGAGGGCGCGCGGCCGCGGCGGTGCCATCCCGCGGGTGGGGCTGCGCAGCTCGTCGATCAACGCGACGCAGACCATGATGATCGCCATCGACAGCAGGAAGTGACCGGCGACGACCCAGGGATTGAGGTCGGTCAGCACCGTGATGCCGCCGAGCACCGCCTGCAGCGGGATGCCCAGGCCGATCACCAGCGCCAGCCGCGTCGCGCGGCGGTGCCGCGCGCCGAGGGCGGCGAGGAAGCACAGGACGGCGACCGCGGCGAGGGCGAAGGTCAGCAGCCGGTTGCCGAACTCGATGGCGCCGTGCAACCCCAGCTCACCGTGCGCGACGTACGACGCGTCGGTGCATCGAGGCCACGTCGGGCACCCGAGTCCCGAGCCGGTGAGCCGGACGGCCGCGCCGGTGACGACGATGCCGATGTTGGCGAGGAGGTTCGCCACGGCGAGCGGCCAGAGGAACCGCCCGAAGCGATCGAGCAGGGTGCGGTCGAGCAGGGTGCGTCCCATCATTCCCACCTGAAGGTCCGGGCCGTGAGCAACGTGCCGAGCAGCGCCCAGGCGGCGAGCACGAGCAGCGAGCGGCCGTCGATGTCGGCGTACATGAGCGTGGAGCGCATGGCCTCGCCGAGGGCGCCGGACGGGAGCCACTGGATCAGCCCTCCGGCGTCGCCGTAGGTGCTGGTCGGCAGCAGCACGCCACCACCGACCATGAGGAGCAGGTAGACGAGGTTGGCCAGCGCGAGGGTCGCCTCGGCGCGCAGCGCGCCGGCGACGAGCAGCCCGAGGGACGCGAAGGCCGCGGTGCCCAGGCCGACCGTGAGCACCAGCCCGACCACGGTGTGCGGCGGGCTGGCCAGGGAGGGCTCCCAGCCCAGGACCAGCGCGACGACCACGAGCACCACGAGCTGCAGGACGACGACGTTGAGCAGCGCCAGCACCTTGCCCAGGAGCAGGCCGTGGCGGGGGAGGGGGGAGGAGCCCAGCAGCTTGATCACGCCGTAGCGGCGCTCGAAGCCGGTGGCGATGGCCACGGACGTGAACGCGGTCGACATCACTGCGAGGGCCAGCACGCCGGGGGTGAGGAGGTCGACCGGCGCATGACCCTCGAAGGTGCCGCCGAGGCGACCCGCAGCGGCGACACCTCCCACCAGCGCGATCACCGGGATCACGATCGCGAGCAGCAGCTGCTCGCCGTTGCGCAGCATCAGCCGCGCCTCCATGCGTGCCTGCGCCAGCACCATCCGGGCGAGGCCCGCGCCTCCGGGGGCCGGGGTGAAGGTGCCGGTCGGGCGGGCGTCGGCGGGAGCGGTCCCGGCGGGAGGAGTGCTCATGAGGCCAGCTCCCGGCCGGTGAGCTCGAGGAAGACGTCCTCGAGGGTTCGCTGGCCCAGGGTGAGCGTCTGGGGGAGCACGGCGTTCTCCTCGCACCACCGCGAGACGCGGCCGAGCGTGGTGGCGTCGGCGGGGCCGTGGATGAGCATGCTCACCTCGTCGAGCTGGCGCACCTCGGTGAGCGGTCCGAGCTCCCTGCGCAGCGACTCGGGGGCGCCGTCCGGGAACGGCCGGTTGACGACCAGCCGGATCGTCGCGGAGTGGCCGCCGCGGGTCAGCTCGGCCGGGGTCCCGGAGGCGATCAAGGTGCCGCGGTCGATGATGTGGATGCGGTCGGCCAGGTGCTCGGCCTCGTCCATGTGGTGGGTGGTCAGCACGACCGTGACGCCGTCGGCGCGCACCTCCTCGAGCATCGCCCACGTCGTGCGCCGGGCCTGGGGGTCCATGCCGGCGGTCGGCTCGTCGACGAACACCAGCTCGGGTCGTCCGACGAGCGCGATCGCCAGGCCGAGGCGCTGCTTCTGGCCCCCCGACAGCCGGCGGTAGGGGGTCCGGCCGCAGTCGCCCAGGCCCAGGCGGTCGACCAGCATGCTCGTGTCGAGCGGGTGCGCGTGGAGCGAGGCCATGTGCTCCAGCATCTCCACGGCGCGTACGCCGCTCCAGGCGCCGCCGCTCTGCAGCATGACGCCGATCCGGGGGAGCAGCTCCGCGCGGTCGCGCTGCGGGTCGAGCCCGAGCACGCGGACCGTCCCGCGCTGGGCCACCCGGTAGCCCTCGCAGGTCTCGAGCGTCGTGGTCTTTCCCGCGCCGTTGGGTCCGAGGACGGCGGTGATCGATCCCCGCGCCACCTCGAGCGACAACGCGTCGACGGCCACCTTGTCGCCGTACGCCATCACCAGACCGTCGATCTCGACGGCGGGGGAGGCGGGTGGCACGCACTGATTCTAGGTGCGCCTTAATCAGGAGCGACTGTCGGTCCCCGCGGCTAGCGTGGTCGCCATGACGCGATCCGCGATCGAGGCGGAAGGCCTCGTCAAGCACTTCGGTGACACTGTGGCCGTGGACGGGGTGTCCTTCGCCGTTCCCGAGGGCTCGGTGCTCGGGCTGCTCGGGCCCAACGGCGCGGGCAAGACCACCACCGTCCGGATGATGACCACCCTGACCCGCCCGACCGCGGGCACGGGACGCGTCGCCGGCCACGACATCCAGGCCGACCCGGCGGCCGTCCGACGCAGCATGGGGCTGACCGGGCAGGCTGCGACGGTCGACGAGCTCCTGACAGGTCGGGAGAACCTCCGCCTCATCGGCAACCTCTACGGCCTCGACCCCTCCTACATCCGGCGCGCGAGCGACCAGCTGCTCGAGCGCTTCTCGCTCGCCGACGCCGGCGACCGCACCGCGAAGACCTACTCCGGCGGCATGCGGCGACGGCTCGACCTCGCGGTCAGCCTGATCGCGACGCCGCCCGTGCTGTTCCTCGACGAGCCGACCACGGGCCTCGACCCGCGCTCGCGTGTGGAGCTGTGGGAGGTGCTGCGCGAGCTCGTCGCGGATGGGACCACCCTGCTGCTGACGACGCAGTACCTCGAGGAGGCCGACCAGCTCTCCGACAACATCGTCGTGATCGACCGCGGCACGGTCATTGCCGAGGGCACGCCGCTGGAGCTGAAGGACCAGTCCGGTGCGGCCGCGCTCGTCGTGACCGTCTCGCACGCCGGCGACCTCCAGACCGCTGAGGCTCTGCTGCGCCCCCACGTCCGCGAGGTGCACGTCGACGTGGGCGCGCGCCAGCTCACGGCGCCCTCGGAGGGCCTGGGCCACATGACACGCGTGGCCGGGATCTTCGACGAGAGCGGCATCGTGCTCGACGACATCGGGCTCAAGCGTCCGAGCCTCGACGACGTCTTCCTCCACCTCACCGGGCACCGCGCCGAGCAGGAGACCGACGACGCAGCCCAGGGCGACCACGCAGACCAGCTCGACCAGACCGCAGGAGGAAGGGCCCGATGACCACGCTCGAGCGACCGGAGATCCGCCCCACCGGGCTGCTGTCCCAGTCCTGGGCCATCGCCCGCCGCAACTTCCTGCACATCCGGCGGATGCCCGAGATGCTGCTCGACGTCACGATCCAACCGGTGATGTTCGTGCTGCTCTTCGCCTTCGTCTTCGGCTCGTCTATCGCCGTCGACACGGAGGCCGGCTACCGCGCGTTCCTCCTTCCCGGGATCATGGCGCAGACCGTCGCCTTCGCCTCGTTCATCGTCGCCGTCGGGCTCACCTCCGACCTCGAGAAGGGCATCGTCGACCGGATGCGGTCGCTGCCCATCAACCCCGCGGCCGTGCTGGTCGGCCGCAGCATCTCGAGCCTGGCCCACTCCTCGATCGGCCTCGTCGTCATGTCGTTGACGGGCCTCCTCATCGGCTGGCGCATCCACACCGACGTGTTCCAGGCGGCCTTCGGCTACCTCCTGCTCCTCGGCTGGGGGTTCGCGATGATCTGGGTCGGCATCTGGGTCGGCTCCGCGTTGCGCTCGGTCGAGGCGGTCAACGGCGTCATGTTCGCGACGATCTTCCCCATCACGTTCCTGGCCAACACGTTCGCGCCGACCGACCAGATGCCGACCGCCCTGCGGTTCATCGCCGAGTGGAACCCGATCTCCTCGCTGACCCAGGCCGTCCGCGTGCTCTGGGGCAACGACCAGCCGCTCGCCGAGGGCGCGGCGTTCCCGATGCACCACCCGATCCCGTTCACCATCGGCTGGATCATCCTCATCGCCGTCGTCGTGGCGCCGCTGGCCATCCGCACCTTCCGCGCCCGCACCGCGGACTGAGCACGCGACCGGGGTCGACTCCGCAGTGGGCCGGGTCACTTAGGGGACCCTTGCTTGAACGACGGGAAGCATTAACGACACACTGGCGTTGTGGAATTCGTGAGGACGTCGACGGCACAGCGTGAGGGCGATGCGCCCACGCGCGACCGTGTGGCGCGCACGATCCTCGAGAACGGTCCCTCGACCGCCGCCGACCTGGCCCTCCGGCTCGACCTCACGCCCGCCGCCGTACGCCGTCACCTCGACCACCTCGCCGACGAGGGGATCGTGGAGTCGCGCGACCAGAAGGTCTACGGCACCCGCGGACGTGGCCGACCCGCGAAGGTCTTCGCGCTCACCGAGATCGGTCGCGACAGCTTCGACCAGCAGTACGACGACCTGGCCGTGCAGGCCATGCGGTTCCTGGCCGAGACGCAGGGCGAGGAGGCCGTCGTCGAGTTCGCGCGGCGCCGGGTCGCCTTCGTCGGGCGCGACTACGCCGACATCATGGCGGTCGACCCCGACCTGACGCCCGCCGAGGCTCTGGCACGGGTCTTCACCCAGAACGGCTACGCCGCATCGGTGCGCGAGCTCCCGGTCGTGGGGGAGCAGCTGTGCCAGCAGCACTGCCCGGTCTCCCACGTCGCCCACGAGTTCCCGCAGCTCTGCGAGGCCGAGACCGAGGCGATCGCCTCCGTGCTCGGCACCCACGTCCAGCGGTTGGCGACCATCGCCCACGGCGACGGCGTGTGCACCACGTGCATCCCCCAGACCCTCAAGACGGACCAGAAGACGGTCCCGACAAAGGAGCAGGCATGACCTCCATCGAAGAACTCAACCCGGAGCTCAAGGGCATCGGCAAGTACGAGTTCGGCTGGTCCGACTCCGACACCGCCGGCGCCACCGCGACGCGTGGTCTCAACGAGGACGTCGTGCGCGACATCTCCGGCAAGAAGTCCGAGCCGCAGTGGATGCTCGACCTGCGCCTGAAGGGCCTCAAGCTCTTCCACCGCAAGCCCATGCCCACCTGGGGCTCGGACCTGTCGACGATCGACTTCGACAACATCAAGTACTTCGTCCGCTCCAGCGAGAAGCAGGCGACGTCGTGGGAGGACCTCCCCGAGGACATCAAGAACACCTACGACAAGCTCGGCATCCCGGAGGCGGAGAAGCAGCGTCTCGTCGCCGGCGTCGCCGCGCAGTACGAGTCGGAGGTCGTCTACCACTCGATCCGCGAGGACCTCGAGGAGAAGGGCGTCATCTTCGTCGACACCGACACCGCGCTGAAGGAGCACGAGGACCTCTTCAGGGAGTACTTCGGCACCGTCATCCCGGTCGGTGACAACAAGTTCTCCGCGCTCAACACCTCGGTGTGGTCGGGTGGCTCGTTCATCTACGTCCCCAAGGGTGTCCACGTCGACATCCCGCTGCAGGCCTACTTCCGGATCAACACCGAGAACATGGGCCAGTTCGAGCGGACGCTGATCATCGCGGACGAGGACTCCTACGTGCACTACGTCGAGGGCTGCACCGCCCCGATCTACTCCTCGGACTCGCTGCACTCCGCGGTCGTCGAGATCATCGTGAAGAAGGGCGCCCGCGTCCGCTACACGACCATCCAGAACTGGTCCAACAACGTCTACAACCTCGTCACCAAGCGGGCGACCTGCGAGGCCGGCGCCACGATGGAGTGGGTCGACGGCAACATCGGCTCCAAGGTGACGATGAAGTACCCCGCCATCTACCTCATGGGGGAGCACGCCAAGGGCGAGACGCTGTCGATCGCGTTCGCCGGCGAGGGCCAGCACCAGGACGCCGGCGCCAAGATGGTGCACGCGGCGCCGCACACCTCGTCGTCCATCCTGAGCAAGTCGGTGGCGCGCGGCGGCGGTCGTACGTCGTACCGCGGGCTGATCCAGGTCAACGAGGGCGCCCACGGCTCGAAGTCCAACGTGCTGTGCGACGCGCTGCTGGTCGACCAGATCAGCCGCAGCGACACCTATCCCTACGTCGACATCCGCGAGGACGACGTGTCGATGGGCCACGAGGCCAGCGTCTCCAAGGTCTCCGACGACCAGCTGTTCTACCTCATGTCGCGCGGCATGGAGCAGGACGAGGCGATGGCGATGATCGTGCGCGGCTTCGTCGAGCCGATCGCCAAGGAGCTGCCGATGGAGTACGCCCTCGAGCTCAACCGCCTGATCGAGCTGCAGATGGAGGGCGCGGTCGGCTGACCTGCCGGCCCCGCCGCCTGACCCGTGGTCGTGACGTCCCGCCCCGGCGGCCGTCACGAGACCGAAACGAGAAAGTAGAGCTTTGACCGTCACCACTGATTCCGTCCGCTCCGCGCTGGAGCAGGGCCCCGAGCACGGCAAGGTGGAGAGCCACCTCCACCCGGCCGGCTCGTTCGTCGTCGCCGACCACGAGGCCCCGACCGGCCGTGAGGAGATCTGGCGCTTCACGCCGCTCAAGCGGCTCAAGGGCCTGCACGCCGACGCAGAGTTCATGCGGTCGGCCACCTCGTGCACCTGGAACACCCCCGAGGGCGTTCGCGTCGAGGGCGTGTCCGGCGACGAGGCGCGGGGCCTGCGCGGCATCTCCGGCCTGGTGCCCAACACGCGCTGGGCGGCCCGCGTGCTGGCCGAGGTGCCCTCGAGCCTGCTCATCGACGTGCCTGCGGACACGGAGGTCGCCGAGCCGATCGTGGTCGACCTCGACGGCGAGGACGTCTCGGTCACCGAGGCCGGACACGTCGCCATGCGCTTCGGCGCCCACAGCAAGGCGATCGTGGTCCTCAACCACACCGGCTCCTCCACCATCGCCGCGGTCGTCGAGATCAAGGTCGGTGACGGCGCCGACGTCACCGTCGTCTCGATCCAGGACTGGGCCGACGACGCCGTCCACCTGTCGCACCACCAGGCCGTCGTGGGTCGCGACGCGACCTACAAGCACGCCGCGATCTCCTTCGGCGGCGACCTGGTCCGGATGGACGCCAACGTGACCTACGACGGTCCCGGCGGCTCGGCCGAGCTGCTCGGCCTCTACTTCGCCGACGCCGGTCAGCACATCGAGCACCGGATCTTCGCCGACCACACGGCTCCGCGCACGAAGTCGCACGCCGTCTACAAGGGCGCGCTGCAGGGCGAGAAGGCGCACACGGTCTGGGTCGGCAACGTGCTCATCCGCAAGGTCGCCGAGGGCATCGAGACCTATGAGGAGAACCGCAACCTGGTGCTCACCGACGGCTGCCGGGCCGACTCGATCCCCAACCTGGAGATCGAGACCGGCGAGATCGAGGGTGCCGGCCACGCGTCGGCCACCGCGCGCTTCGACGACGAGCAGCTCTTCTACCTCCAGTCGCGTGGCGTCTCCGAGGCGGAGGCACAGCGCCTGGTCGTGCACGGCTTCTTCAACGACCTGATCCGCCAGGTGGGCGTGCCGTCCATCGAGGACCGCCTGCTCACCACCGTCGAGGCCGAGCTCTCCAAGAACGTCCTCAAGGACATCGGATCGCTCGCCGCCTTCGGATCGGACGACTGATGGCGTACGAACGGGTCTGCTCCCTCGACGAGGTGAACGACGACCAGGGTCTCGCGGTCACCGTCGGTGACCACGAGATCGTCATCGCCCGCAACGGCGACGAGGTCTTCGCGCTGCAGAACGAGTGCAGCCACGCCGCGGTCGCCCTCAGCGAGGGCGAGGTCGCCGACTGCCAGATCGAGTGCTGGCTGCACGGGTCGATGTTCGACCTCCGCACCGGCAAGCCCACCAACCTCCCGGCGACCGAGCCGGTTGCCACCTTCCCCATCGAGGTGCGCGGCACGGACGTGTACGTCGACACCGACACCACCCTGAACGGAGTCACCCCCGCATGAGCAAGCTCGTCATCACCGACCTCCACGTCACCGTCGAGACCGAGGACGGTCCCAAGGAGATCCTCAAGGGCGTCACCCTCACCATCCAGGAGGGCGAGACCCACGCGATCATGGGGCCCAACGGCTCGGGCAAGTCGACGCTCGCCTACTCGATCGCCGGGCACCCGAAGTACACGATCACCGGCGGCTCGGTGACCCTCGACGGCCAGGACGTGCTGTCGCTCTCGGTCGACGAGCGCGCCCGTGCGGGCCTGTTCCTCGCCATGCAGTACCCCGTCGAGGTCCCGGGCGTGTCGGTGTCCAACTTCCTCCGCACCGCCAAGACGGCCATCGACGGCGAGGCCCCCAAGCTGCGCACGTGGGTCAAGGACGTCAACGGCGCCCTCGAGCGGCTCAACCTCGACCCGTCCTTCGGCACGCGGAGCGTCAACGAGGGCTTCTCCGGTGGCGAGAAGAAGCGCCACGAGATCGCCCAGCTCGAGCTGCTCGACCCCAAGGTCGCGGTGCTCGACGAGACCGACTCCGGCCTCGACATCGACGCGCTGAAGATCGTCGCCGAAGGCGTCAACCGCTTCCGCGAGCGCGAGGGCAAGGGCGTCCTGCTCATCACCCACTACACCCGCATCCTGCGCTACATCGAGCCCGACTACGTCCACGTGTTCGTCGACGGCAAGGTCGCCGAGTCCGGCGGCAAGGAGCTCGCCGACGCTCTGGAGGCCGAGGGCTACGACAAGTACCTGAAGGCCGCGCAGGTCTGAGACCACCGTTGGTCGAGGAGTGCGCGCAGCGCCCGTCACGAGACCAGGACCAGAAAGGAAGGCCGATGGAAGGACTGCTCCCGGATCTCGACGTGATCCGCAAGGACTTCCCGATCCTCGAGCGCACGCTCGCGGGCGGAGTGCCGCTGGTCTACCTCGACAGCGCCAACACCTCGCAGAAGCCGCAGGTCGTCATCGACACGATGGTCGACCACCTCGAGCGGCACAACGCCAACATCGCCCGCGCGATGCACCAGCTCGGGGCGGAGTCGACCGAGGCCTACGAGGCGGCGCGCGACCAGGTCGCGAGCTTCCTCAACGCGCCGTCGCGCAACGAGGTGATCTTCACCAAGAACGCCACCGAGGCGCTCAACCTGCTCGCCCGCACGATCGAGCTCGGCCCCGGCGACAACGTCGTCATCACCGAGATGGAGCACCACTCCAACATCGTGTCGTGGCAGCTGGCCTGCGAGCGCTCGGGCGCCGAGCTGCGCTGGTTCGGTCTCACCGACGACGGCCACCTCGACCTGTCGAACGCCGACCAGCTGGTCGACGAGCACACCAAGGTCGTCGCGTTCACCTGGGTGTCCAACATGCTCGGGACGATCAACCCGGTCACCGACCTCGTCGCCCGTGCGAAGTCCGTCGGCGCCCTGTCGGTCATCGACGCCTCCCAGGCCGCGCCACAGCTGCCGGTCGACGTCCAGGCGACGGGGTGCGACTTCCTGGTCTTCACCGGCCACAAGGTGACCGGCCCGACGGGGATCGGTGTCCTGTGGGGGCGTGAGGAGCTGCTCAACGAGCTGCCTCCCTTCCACGGTGGCGGCGAGATGATCGAGACCGTGACCATGGCGCGGTCGACGTACGCCAAGGTGCCGCACCGGTTCGAGGCCGGCACCCCGCCGATCGTCGAGGCCGTCGGCCTCGGCGCAGCGGTCGACTACCTCGGCCACATCGGTCTGGACGCCATCCACCGCCACGAGCAGGCGATCACGGCGTACGCCCTCGAGGGACTGCAGTCCGTGCCGGGCCTCACCGTCCTCGGCCCGCTCGACGCCGCGCAGCGCGGCGGGGCGATCTCGTTCGAGCTGGCTGGTGTCCACCCGCACGACATCGCGCAGGTCCTGGACTCGCGCGGCATCGCGATCCGTGCCGGCCACCACTGCGCCAAGCCGGCGCACGCCCGCTTCGGCGTGCAGAGCTCGAGCCGGATGTCGTCCTACCTCTACACGACGCCGGCGGAGATCGACGCGCTGGTGGAGGGCCTCCACCACACCCGCAGCTACTTCAAGGTGGACGGATGAGCACCGACCTCGACGCGCTCTACCAGGAGATCATCCTGGACCACTACAAGAACCCGCACCACAAGGGCCTGCGCGACCCGTTCGAGTCCGAGGTGCACCACGTCAACCCGACCTGCGGCGACGAGGTGACGCTGCGCGTCCACCTGTCCGACGGCGTGGTGGAGGACGTGTCCTACGACTCCGTGGGCTGCTCCATCTCGCAGGCGTCGGCGTCCGTGCTGACCGACCTCGTGATCGGCAAGCCCGTCGACCAGGCGATGCAGGTCCACCAGACCTTTCTCGAGCTCATGCAGGGCAAGGGACAGGTGGAGCCCGACGAGGACGTCCTCGAGGACGGCATCGCGTTCGCCGGTGTCGCCAAGTTCCCCGCACGCGTGAAGTGCGCGCTGCTCTCCTGGATGGCGTGGAAGGACGCGACCACCCAGGCCCAATCAGAAGGAGCCCCCTCATGACCAACCCCCAGGGCACCGACCACGGCGACCTCCCCGACGTGCCCGAGGCCGGGCAGGGCGGTGGCACCTCGACGGTGACCGTCGACGACGTCACCGAGGCGATGAAGGACGTCGTCGACCCCGAGCTCGGGATCAACGTCGTCGACCTCGGCCTCGTCTACGGCGTGCACCTCGACGAGCACAGCAACGCCGTCCTCGACATGACCCTCACCTCGGCGGCCTGCCCGCTGACCGACGTCATCACCGACCAGACCGAGTCGGCCCTCGAGGGCCTCGTCGGCGACGTCGCGATCAACTGGGTCTGGATGCCCCCGTGGGGCCCCGACAAGATCACCGACGACGGCCGCGAGCAGCTCCGCGCGCTCGGCTTCAACGTCTGAGCCTCCGTTCCCGGGAGCGAGCCACGATGCAGCGGTGGTCTCGCCCCTAGGGGGGTAGGACGTCTGTCCCGGTCGGGACGCGCGGGTCTACGGTGCCGGGACGGCCCCGCACGGTGCGGGACCGCTTCGTCGCAGGGGGTATCGCATGAAACGGATCGTGCCCACGGCGCTGACCACCGTCGCGCTCCTCGTCCCCACCTCCGTCCTCGCGCCCGCGGCCACCGCTGCTCCCGCGGAGGCAGGCACCGCGATCACCGGCACCTGGAAGGGTCAGGTGTTCGGCGACAACGGCGCCGACGCGGGCTACCGAGCCCGGGTCCGCATCGTCAAGCGCAACGGCGAGCTGCGCGGGCGCGTGGCTTCGGGCGGCTGCTACGGCGTCTGGCGCTACCGGGGCCGTTCGAACGGCTGGTACCGCTTCGCCGAAGTCATCACGCGCAACACGACCGGTGACTGTGCGAGACGCGTTGGTGTCAAGGTCCGCCGGGACGACGCCAAGCTGCGCGTCGTGTGGCGGGAGCGCACCTCGGGCGACACCGCGACGATGCTGGCGCGCAAGGTCTGACGGCAGGCCGATAATCCGTGGCGCCGCCGCCCGTCGCGAGCGCACACTCCATCCGTGCTCAACCCCCACCCCACGCGCTACGCCGAGCTCAACGGCGTGCTGCACGACCTCGTGACGGGCGCCCAGGAGGCGCTCGGCGACTCGTTCGTCGGCGCCTACCTGCAGGGGTCGTTCGCGCTCGGGGCGGGTGACCTCCACAGCGACTGCGACTTCCTCGTCGTGGTGCGGGAGCGGCCCGACGCGGAGCAGGAGGCCGCGCTGCGGCGGCTCCACGCCGACCTGCCGCACCGCGACGGCTTCTGGCACGGCCACCTCGAGGGCTCGTACGCCGTCGCCGGCGACCTCGCCACCGTGGCCGGGCTGGGCCGCGAGTGGCTCTACGTCGACCACGGCTCGGATGTCATGGCGTGGTCGGAGCACTGCAACCAGCCGTGGACCCGGTGGATCCTGCGCGAGCACGGCATCACGCTCGTCGGCCCGTGCCCGGTGGAGCTGATGGAGCCCGTCCCGGACGACGTGCTCCGCGACAGCGCGCGGGCGGGGCTCGCGTCGCTCACCGACGACGTCCTGGGCTGGTGCCCGCCGACCATCGCGTGGTGCCAGCGCTACCTCGTCGTGCAGGCCAGCCGCAGTCTCTACACCATCCGGACCGGCGAGGTGGCCAGCAAGCGCGACGCGTTGAGGTGGGTGATGGTGCACGGCGACCCCGGCTGGCGACCGCTGCTGCAGCAGGTGCTCGCCGACCGCGACCTCGGTCTGGACCCCAAGGCGCCGCCGCGCCCGGGCTCGATGGAGGCCGCGCGGGACTACGCGGCGTACGTCGCCGCCGTGGCCTGACTGGCTACCCTTCGGGCATGGATCACGAGGTCGACCCCAGCGCCGTCGAGTTGTCCGAGATCGAGTTCGACCACGAGGAGCTGCGGGTCTTCTGGGACCTCGCCCGCTTCCACGCCAAGCTCAACGCCGCGCCGACCTACTTCGGGCCGACGACGCTGGAGTCCGTGCCGCCTCCGGCGTGGGCGTACGGCGACTCGGCGGAGTCCGACGCCTACGTCGCGACGGTGCTCGCCGACGAGCGGGGCAGCACGACCGCGGCGGTGGACGACTACGCGGGCGACCTCCCGCAGCCCGGTGTCCTGTCCATCCTCTGCGACGGCTCCGGCCGACCGCGCGCGCTCGTCGAGGTCAGCGACGTGAGCGTCACCGGCGACGACGTGACCGAGTCGTTCAGGGTCGTCTACCAGCCCTGAGCCGGGCGGCCGCGTGTGGGAGAGTCCTCGCATGGCTGAGCGGATGACCTACCTCCTCGTCGACGGGGAGAACATCGACGCCACCCTGGGCACCTCGATCCTGGGCCGGCGCCCGCGTCCGGAGGAGCGGCCGCGGTGGGACCGGCTCCTGGAGTGGGCCGAGCGGGCGTTCGACCAGGACGTCTCGGGGTTGTTCTTCCTGGCGGCCACGACCGAGCTGCCCACCAGCTTCGTCCAGGCCCTGCTCGCGATCGGCTTCAAGCCGATCCCGCTCAGCGGTGAGGGCAAGATCGTCGACATCGCCATCCAGCGCACCGCCGAGGCGCTCGTCCACCGCGAGGCCGATGTGGTGCTGGTCAGCCACGACGGCGACTTCGTCGACCAGGTCTCGGCACTGTGCGACGGCACCCGCCAGGTCGGCGTCATCGGGTTCACCGAGTTCGTGAACTCGCAGTTCCGCAACCTGCCGGGCCTGCGGATCTTCGACCTCGAGTACGACCTCGGTGCCTTCAACTCGCCGCTCCCACGCACGCGCGTGATCCCGATCGACGAGTTCGACCCGCTCGACTTCCTCTGAGCTCGAGCCCGCGGGGCCAGCATGTAGCACTGTTGCTACAGCGATAGCACGTGGACTACATTTCGTTGGGTGAGCACGTCGACTGGAGCCGTCATCGACGTCCGCGACCTGCGCATGCGCTACGGCGACAAGGACGTGCTGGCCGGGGTCGAGTTCTCGATCCACGCCGGCGAGGTGGTGTGCCTGCTCGGCCCGAACGGCGCCGGCAAGACCACGACCATCGAGATCCTCGAGGGGTTCCGCGAGCGGTCGGCCGGCGCGGTGGAGGTGTTGGGGGAGGACCCGGCCCGAGCCAGCGAGGCGTGGCGCGCCCGCACAGGCGTGGTGCTGCAGTCCTGGCGCGACCACGCCCGATGGACCCCGCGCAGTCTCCTCGACCAGGTGGGCGGCTACTACGCGGCGTACTCGACGGCCGACCGGCAGCGCCCGGTGCCGACCGACGAGCTCCTCGACGTCGTCGGCCTCGTCGACCTGGCCGACCAGAAGATCGCGACGTTCTCGGGCGGCCAGCGGCGGCGGCTGGACGTGGCGATGGGGATCGTCGGCCGGCCCGAGCTGCTCTTCCTCGACGAGCCGACGGCAGGCTTCGACCCGCAGGCGCGTCGCGAGTTCCACCAGGTGGTGCACCGCCTCGCGGACCTGGAGCACACGACCATCCTGCTGACGACGCACGACCTCGATGAGGCCGAGAAGCTGGCCGACCGGGTGCTCATCCTGGCCGGCGGTCGCATCGTCGCCGACGACACCGCCGAGCGCCTCGCCCTCCGGGCCGCCCTCGAGGTGGAGGTCAAGTGGTCGCGGGGCGGTGAGCGCTTCGTGCACTCGACGGACGACGCCTCCGACTTCGTGCGCCGGCTGCTCAACGAGCCGGGCGAACCGGTGGTTGACCTCGAGGTCCGCCGCGCCAGCCTCGAGGACGCCTACCTCGAGCTGGTCCAACGGCACGAGGCGGGCCGGTCCGACGAGGCCGTCCGCGTCTTCAGGCAGGTGGTCTGATGTCTGCGACCTCCGGCGGGCCGGCCGTGCTGCACGCCGTACGGCTCGGGCTGCACCGCGGGTGGACCGAGTTCGTGCTGAGCCTGCGCAGCTCGCAGGACCAGTGGTTCTACCTCTTCACGGCGTTCCTGGCCGTCGGCTACCTCTACCTGCGACGTGACACGCCCGTCGACGACACGGGTCTCCTGCTGCCGTCCGTGGCCCTGCCGAGCATCCTGGCCGGGCTCATCGCGTTCGGCCTGGTGATCGGTCCCGCCTACAGCCTGGCGATGGAGAAGGAGGACGGCACGCTCCTGCGCGCCAAGGCCGTGCCCAACGGGCTCACGGGCTACTTCACCGGACAGCTGCTGTTCCACTCCGCCAGCCTCTTCCCGCAGATGGTCGCCGTCCTCGTCCCGAGCTTCCTGCTCTTCGACCACCTCATGTCCCACCCCAGCGGCTGGTTCACCGTCGTGTGGGTCACGGTCCTGGGCCTGCTCGCCCTGCTGCCGATCGGCATGGTGATCGGCGCGCTCGTGCCCGGGGTGCAGAAGGTCGGCATGTGGGGCATGCTGCCGATCATCGCGCTGGCCGGCATCTCGGGGATCTTCTACCCCGTGCAGGAGCTCTGGGGCTGGGTGCAGGTGGTGGCGCAGGTGTTCCCGATGTACTGGCTCGGCCTCGGGATGCGCTCTGCCTTCCTGCCAGACAGCTACGTCGCGGCGGAGATCGGCGGCTCCTGGCGCACCTGGCAGACGGTGGCCGTCCTGAGCGCCTGGGCGGTCGTCGGCGCCATCCTCGCGCCGGCGGTCCTGCGCCGCATGGCGCGGCGCCAGTCCGGGTCGACGGTCGCAGCAGCACGCGAGGCAGCGACGCAGTGGGTCAAGTGAGCGACACCGTCCACAACCGGATCATGCTGCTGCGTGCCGAGCAGGGGGTCTCGCGACGCCAGCTCGCGGACGCCCTCGGCGTGCACTACCAGACCGTGGGCTACCTCGAGCGCGGCGAGAACAGCCCCAGCCTCGACCTCGCGCTCCGGATCGCCGAGTTCTTCGGCGTGCCCGTCGAGGCGGTCTTCTCGCTGGCTCCCTTCCCACGCGTCAGCGACCAGTCCGGACGCGGGGCATGACGCGAGACCTGACGCGGTAGCGTCACGGCGTGCCGTCCGTCCTGGTCCCTGCCGCGCGCTGGGAGCGGTGGGTCGCCAACTTCGCCACCGGCCACGGCGGTGCGGAGCTCACCGTCACCGACGGCGAGCTGCGTGGACAGGCGGTAGACGGCTCCCACTTCACGGCCCGACTGCCCTTCGCGGGCGCGTACGACGGCCCGCCCGAGGCCGGTGACTTCGCGGCCGCGGCCGGGGCACCTGGGGAGTGGGGCGTCCTGCTCGTCCGCAAGGGCGGCTTCGCCGTCGCACGGATGGGCGGCGCCGCCCTCGTCGAGCACAAGATCGGCCAGCGCCACGTGCAGGGACGCACAAAGGCGGGCGGCCAGAGCCAGCAGCGCTTCGCCCGCCGCCGCGACAACCAGGCGCGGCAGGCCTACGAGGCGGCCGCCGACCATGCGGCGCGGATCCTCGGCGGCGTACGCCTCGTCGTCGCCGGCGGTGACCACCCTGCCGTCGATGCCGTGCTCACCGACCAGCGGCTGTCGTCGGTGAGGGTCGTGGACCCGTGGCTGGCGGTGCCCGACCCTCGCCGCGCGGTGCTGGACCAGGCGATCCTGGACGCGCAGTCGGTCGCCGTCGACGTGACCAACGCCTGAACGTACCCATCCCGGGCCCTCGACCGGCTAACGTCACGTCCATGTGGCAGCCGGAGCCGGGATGGCAGCGCCTCCCGGGCGCAGGTCCGGCCACCGTCGGCGTCTGGTCGGCCACCCACCGCGAACAGGACGTCGTCGTCAAACGGCTGCGCCGGCCCGAGCCGCAGGACGCGCCAGGCGTCCTCGTCCCGGGCGACGTCAACTACTGGCGGCGTGCTGCCGATGTCGCACTCAGCGGGGTGGTGGCCAGCGCCCCGGGCCTGCGGGAGGCGCCCGTGGTGCGCGTCGACGAGGACGAGGAGGGCATCACCCTGGTCCACGAACGGGTCGAGACCCACGCCCCGCCGGGCCTGTGGCTCGCGGCCTGCCTCGGACGCTTCGCCGCCGTCGACCTGGGGGAGCACCCGTGGCTGGCGCGCGACCAGCTGCGCAGCCGGCTCCGCCTCGTCGAGCGGCGCGGCGGCTGGCGGACCCTCGCCCGCACTCCCATGGCCGACATCGCCGATCACCTGTGGACCCGCCGCGAGGCGTGGCTGGACCGCTGCGACGCCCTCCCGCGGGTGGCCCAGCACGGCGACCCGTCGGCCGCCAACATCCCGGGACGGCACGGGGACGGCGCCGTCGCGATCGACTGGGCGCACCTCGGTCGGGGCCCGGTCGGCGCCGACCTCGGCTACCTGTCGCTGGCGACCCGCGAGGACGTCGAGCCCCTCGTGGCGGCGTACGTCGCCGCGCTGCCCGCCGGGCTCGCGAGCCCCGACGACGTGGTGACCGGTGCGCGGGTGATGGCTGTCTACACGGCCCTGACCCGGCTCGACTGGGCGCTCGCCCGGGTCGCGGAGGGCGAGGGTGCGCTCGCCGGCAAGTTCCGCCACCCGAGCGTGGCGCCGTACATCCGCTCCATGCAGCGCCAGGTCGGTCAGATCGAGGCGCTCCTCGGCGAGCGCTGACCGGGCCGGGTCACAGCGACGAGGCCGAGAAGGTGTCGCACGCCTGGAGGGTGCCCTCCTGGTAGCCGCGGGTGAACCACGCCATCCGCTGCTCCGACGAGCCGTGGGTCCAGCCCTCGGGGTCGACGCCCTGGCCCGACTTCTGCTGGATGCGGTCGTCGCCGACGGCCTTCGCCGAGTCGAGCGCCTCGGTGATGTCGCCCTCGTCGAGGTCGGTCAGGATGCCGTCGCCGTCGCTGGCGTCGCGGGTCCACATGCCGGCGTAGCAGTCGGCCTGCAGCTCGAGGCGTACGGCGTCGGAGTCGGGGCCCTTCTGGGTGCGGACCTGGCCCATCGTGCCCATCAGGTTCTGGATGTGGTGGCCGTACTCGTGGCCGAGGACGTAGGGCTCGACGAAGTCGCCGCCCTGTCCGCCGAGCTGCCCCTGGAGGACGTCCTCGAAGAAGGTCGTGTCGAGGTAGATCTGCTGGTCGGGCGGGCAGTAGAAGGGACCCACCTGGGACGACGCCTGGCCGCACCCTGTCTGCACGGCACCGGCGAAGGTGTTGATCGCCGCGGGGGTGAGCTCGGTGCCGGCCTGCTCGGGCAGCGTCTTCGCCCAGTACTGCTCGAGGGACAGCGCCACGGCCTTGCGGGCGCAGTCCGCGTCGCTGTTCGCGTCGGCGCCGCTCGTGCAGTTGGCGTAGCGCTCGTCCCCGGTGTCGATGCCTTCCGGCTCGCCCTGTCCCTGTCCCTGCGGGCTCGTGCCGCCACCGCCGCCCGTCCCGAGGCCGGTGCACTGGGTGAGCACCACGAACAGGATGATGATCAGGATGCCGCCGATGCCGCCGCCGGCCCGGGTGCCGCCCGGCATGGGGATCCGCATCCCGCCGCCACCCATGCCGCCGCCCCCGCCGCCGCCCGCGTCGCGCACGCGACCCCTGCTGATGTCGGCCTTCGGGTTGAACCGCATGGGAGTGCCTCTCGGGGTGTGTGACGACGTCTGGAGCCTGGGCGCACAGTAACCCCTGAGTCGCCGATGGGGCTCCCGCCTCCACCCCTTCGTAGGATGTCCCCCGAGATGATCACCGCCCAGAAGCTCGAGGTCAGAGCCGGCGCGCGGCTCCTCATGGAGGACGTCACCTTCCGTATCGCCGCGGGCGACAAGGTCGGCCTCGTGGGGCGCAACGGTGCCGGCAAGACGACCCTCACCCGCATCCTCGCCGGCGAGGGAACCCCGGCCGACGGCCAGGTCCTCCGCAGCGGCGAGGTCGGCTACCTGCCGCAGGACCCCCGGGTCGGCGACCCGGCGGTGATCGCCCGCGACCGGATCCTGTCCGCGCGCGGCCTCGACGACGTCGTACGACGCCTGCGCGAGGCCGAGGTCGACATGGCCAGCGAGGACCCCAAGATCCACGAGCGGGGCATGAGGCGCTGGACCCGCGCCGACGCCGAGCTCCACGCCGGCGGCGGCTACGCGGCCGAGTCCGAGGCCGCGCAGATGGCTGCCGCCCTCGGGATCGAGGAGCGCATCCTCGCCCAGCCGATCGGCACCCTGTCCGGTGGCCAGCGACGCCGCGTCGAGCTCGCCCGCATCCTCTTCTCGGGCGCCGAGATCATGCTGCTGGACGAGCCCACCAACCACCTCGACGCTGACTCGATCGTGTGGCTGCGCGACTTCCTCAAGGCGCACCGCGGCGGCTTCGTGGTCATCAGCCACGACAACGCGCTGCTCGAGGCGACGGTCAACAAGGTCTTCCACCTCGACGCCAACCGCGCCGTGATCGACGTCTACAACATGGGCTGGCACAACTACCTGACGCAGCGCGAGGACGACGAGAAGCGCCGCAAGCGCGAGCGCATGAACGCCGAGAACAAGGCCAAGGTGCTCACCGACCAGGCCAACAAGATGCGGGCCAAGGCGACCAAGGCCCAGGCGGCGCAGTCGATGCTCAAGCGGGCCGAGAAGATGATGGCCGGCATCGAGACGGAGCGTCAGGCCGACAAGGTGGCGCGCATCGCCTTCCCGGAGCCCGCGCCGTGCGGCAAGACGCCGCTCATGGGCTCCGAGCTGTCGAAGTCCTACGGCTCGCTCGAGGTGTTCACTGCGGTGGACCTCGCGATCGACCGGGGCAGCCGGGTCGTCATCCTCGGCCTCAACGGCGCGGGCAAGACGACGATGCTGCGGATCCTCGCCGGCGTCGACCAGCCCGACACCGGCGAGGTCGTCCCGGGCTACGGGCTCAAGATGGGCTACTACGCCCAGGAGCACGAGACGCTCGACGTCAACCGCACGGTGCTGGAGAACATGCACAGCGCCGCGCCCGAGCTCACCGACACGCAGGCTCGCTCGGTGCTCGGGTCCTTCCTCTTCTCCGGCGACGACGCCCACAAGCCGGCCGGCGTGCTGTCCGGTGGTGAGAAGACCCGGCTCGCCCTCGCGATCCTCGTCGTGTCCAGCGCCAACGTGCTGCTGCTCGACGAGCCCACCAACAACCTCGACCCCGCCTCCCGCGAGGAGGTGCTCCACGCGATCCGCAGCTACACCGGCGCGATCATCCTCGTCACCCACGACGAGGGCGCGGTGCGGGCCCTCGACCCCGACCGGGTGCTGCTCCTGCCCGACGGCGACGAGGACCTGTGGAACGAGGACTACGCCGACCTGGTGTCCCTCGCCTGAGGGTTACTCGCGAGTAGTAACCTGCTCGGCATGACTCCCGAAGAGCTCGCCACGGTCGGCCTCCGCCTCGACGTGGACGGCGCCGTCGCCACGATCACCCTGGACCGGCCCGAGGTGCGCAACGCGCAGACCCCGGCCATGTGGCTGGCGCTCGGCGAGCTCGGCGCCTCGCTGCCCGACGACGTACGGGTCGTGGTGGTGGCGGGGGAGGGCGACACCTTCTCGGCCGGTCTCGACCGCGCGATGCTCGACCCGGCCGACGCGGGGGAGGGCACGGTGCTCGGGCTGCTGGCGCTCAGCGACGAGGAGGCCTCCGCCCGGATCGAGGAGTTCCAGCGCGGCTTCACGTGGCTGCGCGACCCGCGCTTCGTCTCCATCGCCAAGGTGAGGGGCCACGCCATCGGAGCCGGCTTCCAGCTCGCCCTGTCGTGCGACCTCCGCCTGGTCGCCGACGACGCGAAGTTCTCGATGAAGGAGTCGGCCCTCGGACTGGTGCCCGACCTCACCGGCACCAAGCCGCTCGTCGAGCACGTCGGCTACGCCCGGGCGCTGGAGATCTGTGCGACCGCGCGCGTCGTGCCCGGGGAGGAGGCCGCCCGGATCGGCCTCGCCACCGCTTGCGTCCCGGCCGCCGGGCTCGATGCCGCCGTCGCCGACCTGGTCGCCGCGCTGGTCGCGCCGATGCCCGGTGTCGTCACCGAGACCAAGATCCTGCTCCAGGGGGCGGCCGACCGCGACCTGGACGAGCAGCGGCGCCTCGAGCGCGAGGCGCAGGTACGTCGGTTCCGCGCGGTCGCTGCCGCCTTCGCGGGCTGATCCGGTCACCGCGTCGACGCGGGTGTCGGTGCCGCGAGGAACAATGACGGCCTGCGGAGAGTTCACGCTGGTGGACCTCAGGAGGAGTGGGCATGTCGATGGGACCGGGCGCGGGTGGCCCGCCATGGCGGCACCTGCGCAGTGACCGGAGCGTCGTCGACAACAAGATCGAGCGGCGCACGCTGCGCCGGGTGCTCGGTTTCGCGCGCCCGCACCGCCGGCTGATCGAGGCGTTCCTGGCGGTGACCGTGGTCGACGCGGCGCTCGTCGTCGTCCCACCGCTGCTGCTCAAGGCGATCATCGACGACGGCGTGCAGACCGGCAACACCGCGCTCGTGGTGTGGCTCGCCGTCCTGGTGGCGGTGGTGGCCGTCGTCGACGCCGGCTTCGGGCTGATCACGGGGTGGCTGTCGAGCCGCATCGGTGAGGGCCTGATCTACGACCTCCGCACCCAGGTCTTCGCCCACGTGCAGCGGCAGTCGCTCGCCTTCTTCACCCGCACCCAGACCGGCGCCCTCGTCAGCCGCCTCAACAACGACGTCATCGGTGCGCAGCGGGCGTTCACGTCCACGCTCCAGGGCACCGTCTCCAACATCATCGCGGCCGTGGTCGTGGGCGTGACGATGCTCTTCCTCAGCTGGCCGGTCACCCTGCTGTGCCTTGCGCTGTTCCCGATCCTGCTGCTCGCCTCGCGCGTGGTGGGCGACCGCCTCGCCAGCCTCTCCCGCCAGCAGATGGACGGCAACGCCGACCTCGGCAACGCCATGACCGAGCGGTTCAACGTCGGCGGCGCGATGCTCCTCAAGCTCTTCGGTCGCCGCGACGCCGAGGACGTCGCCTACGCCGAGAAGGCGGCGGTCGTGCGCGACCTCGGCATCCGGATCTCCCTGCTCACCCGCATCTTCTTCGCCGCGATGACGCTCGTGCCGTCGCTGGCGACCGCGCTCGTCTACGGCATCGGCGGCTGGCTGGCCATCCGCGGCGACCTGTCCGTCGGCACCATCGTCGCCCTCGGCGTGCTGCTGACCCGCCTGCTCGGCCCGCTGCAGGGCCTCTCCAACGTCCGCATCGACGTGATGACCGCGCTGGTCAGCTTCGACCGGGTCTTCGAGGTCCTCGACCTGCCGTCCCTCATCCAGGAGAAGCCGGACGCCGTCGTCCTGCCGCCGTCGGCGTCGCGCCTCGAGTTCGACCACGTCGCGTTCACCTACCCGCGCGCCGACGAGATCTCTCTCGCCTCGCTCGAGACCGTCGCCCGCACCGAGTCGCGCGACACCGGGCAGGTGCTGCACGAGGTCACCTTCACCGCCGCGCCCGGTCAGATGGTCGCGCTCGTCGGCCCGTCGGGCGCCGGCAAGACCACGGTCACGCACCTCGTCGCCCGGCTCTACGACGTCGAGTCGGGTGCGGTGCGCGTCGGCAGCCACGACGTGCGCGACGTCACGCTCGAGTCCCTCGAGGACGTCGTCGGCTACGTCACCCAGGACGCGCACATGTTCCACGACACCATCCGCGCCAACCTCCTCTACGCCCGCCCCGCGGCGTCCGAGGCCGACGTGTGGGCCGCCCTCGAGGCCGCCCAGATCGCGGCGCTGGTGCGGTCGCTGCCCGACGGCCTCGACACGGTCGTGGGCGACCGGGGCTACCGGCTCAGCGGGGGAGAGCGGCAGCGGCTCGCGATCGCCCGCCTGCTGCTCAAGGCGCCGGCCATCGTGGTGCTCGACGAGGCCACCGCCCACCTCGACAGCGAGTCCGAGGCCGCGGTCCAGCAGGCGCTCGACGCCGCGCTCGAAGGACGGACGTCGCTGGTGATCGCGCACCGGCTCTCCACCGTCCGCAACGCCGACCTCATCCTCGTCCTCGACGACGGCCGCGTCGTGCAGCAGGGCACCCACGCCGAGCTGCTCGCCGCCGGCGGTCTCTACGCCACGCTCCACGCGACCCAGTTCCGCGCGGAGCGGTCCGAGGTCGTCCCCGGCTAGGTCGACGGTCTCGCGACGCCCCGAGCTCCCCCGTCGCTCGCGGCTAGGCTCGTGACATGGACCTGCAGCTGGCCGATCGAGTCTTCATCGTCACCGGCGGGGCCCGTGGGCTCGGTCGGGCGACCGCCGACGTGCTGGTCGCTGAGGGGGCCAGCGTCGTGCTGTCCGGCCGCTCGCAGGACTCGCTCGACGAGGCGACCCGCGCGCTCGACGAGGTCGCCGGGCGCCGGGCGGCGGTCGGCGTCGCGGCGGACAACGCGGACCGCGAGACCCCTGGGCGGCTGCTCGCTGCCGCCGACGAGGCCTTCGGGCGGGTCGACGGTGCCCTGATCAGCGTCGGCGGGCCGCCGAAGGGCCCGGTCACCGCCATCTCCGACGACCAGTGGAGCGCGGCCTTCGAGTCGGTCTTCCTCGGTGCCGTCCGCCTCGCACGCGAGCTCGGCACCGCGCTTCCCGAGGGCGGCTCGCTGGGGCTCGTGCTCTCCTCGAGCGTGCGCGCGCCGTTGCCGGAGATGGCGATCTCCAACGGCCTGCGTCCCGGTCTCGCCATGGTCGCCAAGAGCCTGGCCGACGAGCTGGGCCCACGGGGCGTCCGGGTCAACGGCCTCCTGCCCGGCCGGATCGCCACCGAACGGGTCGCGGAGCTGGACGCCTCCACCGGCGACCCGGAGGCGGCGCGCCGCGCCGCTGAGGCGTCCATCCCGCTGGGTCGCTACGGCAAGCCCGAGGAGTTCGGCGCGGTCGCTGCCTTCGTGCTGTCGCCGGCGGCGTCATTCCTGACGGGCGTGATGCTCCCGGTCGACGGCGGACTCCTCCGCGCCCTCTGAGTCGCTGTCCGACTCACGGTCCGACTCGCTCCCTGGGTCCAGCCGCTCGCGCCACGTACGGCGTCGCGCCCGGGCCGGCTGGGCCCTGCCGGTGCGCGTCGGCTCGGGCGCCGGGGCGTCCTGGTTGCCCCACGGGCCGCGGCCGCCGCGCCACTCGTCGTAGATCAGGTAGAAGAAGCCGAAGATCGCCAGGGCGCCGAAGAACCACCACTGGAGCCCGTAGAAGAAGTGCGGGCCGTTGTCGAGCTCGGGGAGCTCGACCGGCTGCAGCGGCGTCGCGGGCTCGGGCGACTCCGAGCGCAGGTCGACCCAGCCGCCGAGCACCTCGCGGTCGAGCGCCTCGCCGATGCGCGCGCTGTCGACGGCACGGGTGGACTGGTCGGTGACCGCGGCGCTGTCGCCCTCGGCGTCGCGGCGTACCCAGCCGGTGATCTCGACCTCCCCGTCCGGCGGAGCGGGCACGTCGGCGGTCGTCGCTCCGCGGTTGTCGGTCCCGAACCAGCCCCGGTCGACCAGCAGGCTCGTGCCGTCGTCGAGCTCCAGGGGGACGACGACGTCGACGCCGGCGGCACCGTCGCGGGTCCGGTAGCGGACGACCACGGTGTCCTCGACGGCGTACGTCCCCGTGGCCTCGACGATGCGCCACTCGTCGGCCGCTGCGACCGCCCGCCCGGGGGCCAGGACGTCGGCGACCGGGTCGGCGCCGGCCTCCTCGTTGCGCTGGATGATCTCGTTGCGCTCCTGCCGGTCGGCGAGCCGGTGGAACTGCCACTCGCCGAGCCGCCACGCGACCCACGCCAGGAAGACGACCACGAGCGCGAAGGCGATCCAGCGGCGCGAGACCAGGAACCGCAGCTTGTGCACCCGGCGAGGTTAACCGTCTCGTCCTGAGCGTCCGGCGGGTGGTGCGGCGTCCGCCGGTAGACTTGTGACCGTGACGACACCCCTGGCAGACCGCTTCGGCCGCGTGGCCACGGACCTGCGGGTCTCGCTGACCGACCGGTGCAACCTGCGCTGCAACTACTGCATGCCGGCCGAGGGCCTCGACTGGCTGCCCACCGAGCAGACGCTGACCGACGACGAGGTCGTCCGGCTGATCACGATCGGCGTCGAGCGGCTCGGCATCCGGGAGGTGCGCTTCACCGGCGGCGAGCCGCTGCTGCGTCGGGGACTGGTCGACATCGTGGGGCGTACGCACGCGCTCGGTGTCGAGACGTCCCTCACCACCAACGCGCTCGGGCTCTCGCGCACCGCGCAGGCGCTCGCCGACGCCGGGCTCGACCGGATCAACGCCAGCATCGACTCGGTGCGGCCGGAGACCTTCGCGACCATCACGCGCCGCGACCGCCTCAAGGACGTCGTGGCGGGCCTCGAGGCGGCCAAGGCCGCCGGACTCGGGCCGATCAAGCTCAACGCCGTCCTGCTGCGCGGCACCAACGACGACCAGGCCGCCGAGCTGCTGCGCTGGGCCGTCGAGCACGGCTACGAGCTGCGCTTCATCGAGCAGATGCCCCTCGACGCCCAGCACGACTGGAGCCGCACCGAGATGGTGACCGCCGACGAGATCTACGAGCAGCTCACGGCCGAGTTCGCCCTCACGCCGCACGGCGAGCCGCGGGGCAGTGCCCCCGCCGAGCTCTTCGACGTCGACGGCGGACCGGCGACGGTCGGCATCATCGCCTCGGTCACCCGCCCGTTCTGCGGTGACTGCGACCGGGTCCGGCTCACCGCCGACGGCCAGGTGCGCAACTGCCTCTTCGCCCGCGAGGAGTCCGACCTCCGTACGGCGCTGCGCTCCGGCGCCGGCGACGAGGAGATCGCGGAGCGGTGGGTCATCGCGATGCTCGGCAAGCGCGCCGGCCACGGCATCGACGACGTGACGTTCCTCCAGCCCGACCGCCCGATGTCCGCCATCGGCGGATAGGCGTACGTCAGTCGGGCTGGTCGTCCGCGCCGAGCCCCGCGTTGGCGAGGGCGACGAGTCGGGCGGCGGTCGCGGATCGGCCGAGGTCGTCGACCGGCAGTGGGAGCGGCAGGCGCCAGTTGTCGCGCTCGACGGTGCCGGGCATGTTCGGCCGGCGCTCCTCGAGCACGGCGTCCTCGAGAGACAGCGCCAGCAGGAGGCACGGGGCCCGGCAGAGCTGGCGGTACGCGGCGTCGACGGCCGCGGCCGGCGTGGCGTCCGCCTCCAGTCCGGCGCGGGTCAGCTTCCCCAGCAGCTCCTCACGGCCCTGCCGGACGTCCTCCTCCGGCATGCCGGTCGTCGCGAGCTGGTCGGCGGCGTCCGACCCCGTCCACAGGCCGGCCACCGTCGGCAGGTCGTGGCTCGTCACGGTGCCGAGGGCGGCCGAGGGCCAGGCGACGGGATGGGACTCCTCGAACCACAGCAGCTTGTAGGAGAGGATCGAGCGACTGGCGAGCGCCTCCGGGACCTCCGGCTCCACGATGCCGAGGTCCTCACCCACGATGACGGCGCGAGCCCGGTGTGACTCGAGCGCGACGATGTCGAGGAGGTCGTCGCTCGGGTAACGGACGTAGGCACCCTCGGTCGGGTCGGACCCCTCGGTGATCCACCAGAGCCGGAACAACCCCATGACGTGGTCGATGCGCAGTCCACCGGCACCCGAGATCGTGCTGCGCACCGACTGGATGAACGGTTCGTACTCCGCGAGCCGGAGCCGCCACGGCACCAACGGCGGGGATCCCCAGTCCTGCCCGAGCGAGTTCAGCGCATCGGGAGGGGCCCCGACCGTGACCCCCTGCGCCAGCGTCTCCTGCCACGCCCAGGCGTCCGCGCCGGCACCCGACACGCCGATCGGCAGGTCCTGGACGACCGTGAGCCCACCCGTCGCGCGACGGAGCTGCTCGTCGAGCTGCCACTGGAGCCAGGCGTGGAAGCGGACCTCCTCGGCGTGGACCTCGCGGAACGCCGGTACGCCGTCTCCGTCGGGTCGTCGGAGCGCCGCCGGCCACCGCCGCCAGTCGGGGCCGTGGTGCTCGGTCAGGACGCACCACGTGGCGAAGTCCTCGAGGGCAGCGCCGTGCTGACCGCGCCAGCGGTCGAAGTCCTCCGTGTCGCCGGTGGACAGGTGTCGGTCGCACGCTCGGCGCAGGGCGGCACGCTTGACGGTCCACACGTCGTCACGCTCGACGAGCTCGCTCCGGACCAGGCGATCGAGCGCGTCGGCGTCGACGTCGGCGGGGTCGTGGCCGGGCACGTGCGGGACGTGGAGGTAGATCGGGTTGCGGAAGCGACGGGTGGCGGGCAGGTAGGGGCTCGCCTCCACGGGGACGATCGGCGCGACGGCGTGGACGGGGTTGACGATGAGGAACCCGCCACCCTCCTGCTCGGTCCACGAGCGCAGCTCCTCCAGGTCCCGGAGGTCGCCGATGCCCCAGCTCGAGCGGGATCGCGCGCCGTACAGCTGCACGGCCCATCCCCAGGCGCGACGCTCGGGCAACCAGCAGCGTCCGGGCGACACGACGAGCAGCCGTGACGGTGCGTCGTCGACGTGCAGTCGGTGGTAGCCGAGAGGGAAGTCGTCCGGCAGCCGGCCGTCGACCACGACGTCCGTGCCGTCCTCGCACGTGACACGGACCGTGCCGAAGCCCAGGTCACGACCGGGTCGGGTGACGAGCGGGGCACGTCGTTCGAGGTCGTCGGGTGCGGTGCCGATCGCCTGCCGCAGCCGGTCGATCGTCCGGCGAGACGCGCGCTGGACGGTCCCGCTCGCGTCACGCCACGAGTGCTGGACGCCCCAGGCGTCGATGCTGCCGGATCCCACGGTCACCCCAGCCCTGTTCCCCGAGCGAGCCGATCTACCGCTGGTGCTCCACGACGTCCTTCAGGAACCCGCGCGCACCGAGGAAGTCCGAGAGCGAGGCCCGGTGCTCGTCGCAGGCGAGCCAGGACTTGCGGCGCTCCGGGGTGTGGATCTTCGGGTTGTTCCACTGGAGATCCCACACGGCGTCGGCCTGGCAGCCCTTGGCCGAGCAGATGTCACGGTCGAGCTCCATCGGCGTCCTTCCGGCGGGGGCCTCCCCGTCCCACGGGGGTGTCCTGGACATGAGAAGTGCCGGACAGCCACGGGGGGAAGCTGTCCGGCACCTCGATGCACACGCAGACGGGGGATGCTGCGCTAGCGAGGAAGATCATTCCATGGGACTGGGTGAAAACCAAACTTTCGACACCCCGTGGCGTCGTGTCGTTTTCCTCAATCTTCACCGTCAGATGCCGTCAGTTCGTGGGTGCCGGCGTTGGTCGGCAGCCTGAATCCGTCGTCTCGCTGGTCGTTGGCGTTGGCCATGACCACCGCGAAGAGCGGGAGGAAGACGGCCGCAGCGACCAGGACCCACCGCAGGACGCCGGGACCGACCGCGACGGCGCCCACGAAGCACACGAGCCGGATCGTCATCGAGATGGCGTAGCGGCGCTGACGCGACCGCATGTCGTCTGCGGCGCTGCTGCGAGCCGTGGTGATGCGCACGGCATCGGACTTGGCCATGCTGGAAGTCTACGCCGCTAGGCTCGCAGAACCACGGGCCGGTGACGGTCCGCACAGCCGTCGATCAGGAGGCATCATGACCAACCGCACCTATCGCGTCACGGAGATCGTCGGCACCTCGCCCGACGGCATCGACCAGGCGATCCGCAACGGCATCGAGCGCGCCGGGCAGACCCTGCGCCACATCGACTGGTTCGAGGTCACCCAGGTCCGCGGCCAGGCCAAGGACGGGGTCGTCGAGCACTTCCAGGTCGGCATGAAGGTCGGCTTCCGCCTCGAGGACGAGTAGTCACGCCCCGGGCGTTCGCGTGTCCCGGGGGCGCGGCGTGATTCCGGATACCCCCCGGTAATCACTAGCGTCGGGGAGCGTGAGCCAGATTAGCGGATCCAGCACCCCGACCGAGCCGCGATCGGTCCTGGTGACCGGCGGCAACCGCGGCATCGGCCGCGCCATCGCCGAGGCGTTCATCGCCCAGGGCGACAAGGTCGCAGTCACCACCCGCAACGGTGGCGCGCCCGAGGGTGCGCTCGACGTGCGCTGCGACATCACCGACGCCGCCCAGGTCGACGCGGCCTTCGCGCAGGTCGAGGAGGCGCACGGCCCGGTCGAGGTCCTCGTCGCCAACGCCGGCATCACCAAGGACACCCTGCTGCTCCGGATGAGCGAGGACGACTGGTCCTCGGTCATCGACACCAACCTCACCGGCACCTTCCGGTTGGCCAAGCGCGCCGCCAAGGGCATGCTCCGGCTGCGGCGCGGTCGGATCATCCTGATCTCCTCGGTGGTCGGGCTCCTCGGCTCGGCCGGCCAGGTCAACTACGCCGCCTCCAAGTCCGGTCTCGTCGGCATGGCCCGTTCGCTGGCCCGCGAGCTCGGCAGCCGGTCCATCACGACCAACGTGGTCGCGCCGGGCTTCGTGGAGACCGACATGACCGACGTGCTCACCGACGACCAGAAGACCCTCATCAAGACCCAGGTCCCGCTGGGCCGCTACGCCTCGACGGCCGAGGTCGCCTCGGCGGTCACCTGGCTCGCCTCCGACGGCGCCTCCTACGTCACCGGCGCCGTGATCCCGGTCGACGGCGGCCTCGGCATGGGCCACTGATCCTTCCTCCCGCGAGACACGAGCACTGACGAAAGGTCCAACGACATGGGAATCCTCGACGGCAAGCGCATCCTCGTCGCCGGCGTCACGATGGACAGCTCCATCGGCTTCGCGACCGCCAAGGTCGCGCAGGAGCAGGGCGCCACGGTGCTGATCTCCAACTTCGGCCGCGCGCTGGGCATCACGAGGCGCATCGCGAAGCGGCTCCCGCAGGAGGCGCCGGTGCTCGAGCTCGACGTGACCGACGAGGACCACCTCGCGGGCCTCGCCGACCAGGTCCGGGAGCACGTCGACGGCCTGGACGGCGTCGTCCACTCCATCGCCTACGGCAACCCGGAGACGCTGCTCGGCGGCAAGTTCATGGACGGCCCGTGGGAGGACGTCGCGCAGGCGGTGCAGGTGTCGGCGTACTCCCTCAAGTCCTTGGCCGTCGCCACCAAGCCGCTGCTCTCGCCGGGCTCGTCGATCGTCGGGCTGACCTTCGACGCCACCACCGCGTGGCCGGCGTACGACTGGATGGGCGTCGCGAAGGCGGCGCTGGAGAACACCTCCCGCTACATCGCCCGCGACCTCGGGCCCGAGGGCATCCGCTGCAACCTGGTCTCGGCCGGCCCTCTGAAGACCCTCGCCGCGAAGGCGATCCCGGGCTTCGAGGACCTCGAGTCGGCGTGGAAGGACCGGGCGCCCCTGGGGTGGGACGAGTCCGACCACAGGCCGACCGCGCAGGCCGTGGTGGCGCTGCTCAGCGACTTCTTCCCGGCGACCACCGGCGAGATCGTGCACGTCGACGGTGGCTTCCACGCGATGGGCCTGTGACGTTCGGTAGTTTCCCCGCGTGACCTCTCTCGTCGAGCTGCGCGTCCTCGAAGGCCCCAACCTCTACTTCCCGCGCGCAGCGGTGAAGCTGACGCTCGACGTCTCGACGATCACCGAGGCCGGCGACGAGGCCGTGCTGCGGTTCGCCCGCCGCATCGGGCTGCGCACGACCAGGCCCGGCTCGCCCGGCTCAGGCTTCCGGCAACGGTTCGCCCTGCGGGCGGTCGAGCGGCTGGTCCGGGCCATCGCGGCGGAGGCAGGCACGCGTCGCCTCGCCGTCCGGGTACGCCCCACCAGCGACCCCGACGTGGTCATCGTGGCCTTCCCGTGGCGCAACCGCGGACGCGCGAAGGCGCTCGGCCAGGCGGTCGCCCACGCGCTGGACGCGCTGCCGACGCCCGACGTCGAGGAGGCCGTCAGCGCTGCGGCGGCCGAGGTCGCGGCAGCACCCCGCGGCGACACGCCCGGCACCATCACGCCGACCATCCCGGTGGTGGCGGTGACCGGCACCAACGGCAAGACCACGACCAGCCGGATGATCGCGCACGTCGCGCGGACCAGCGGGCTGGTCGTCGGGTGGTCCAACACCGACGGCATCTACCGCGACGGCGTGCTGGTCGAGGCAGGCGACTACTCCGGACCGTCCGGTGCCGGCCGGGCGCTGGGGCTCGA
Organism: Nocardioides sp. GCM10028917; assembly: GCF_042666175.1. Lineage (NCBI taxonomy): Bacteria > Bacillati > Actinomycetota > Actinomycetes > Propionibacteriales > Nocardioidaceae > Nocardioides > Nocardioides sp. GCM10028917. The sequence continues at coordinate 34,629 of NZ_JBHTFL010000014.1, read as the reverse complement.
CGGCGTGCAGCTCGCCGTGACCGAGACCGCCCGTGGGGGCATCCTGCTCAAGGGCATCGGCATCAGCCGCAACGACGTGTCGGTCGTGACCAACGTGACCGCCGACCACCTCGGCCTCCAGGGCATCGACACGGTCGACCAGCTCGCCGAGGTGAAGTCCGTCGTGCCGCGGATCACCCGCAAGGACGGCTGGTCGGTGCTCAACGGCGACGACCCCCGGGTGCTGGCGATGCGCAGCGTGATCTCGGCACGGCCGTGGATCTTCAGCCGCGACCCCGACTCCCCGGCCGTGCGCGAGGTGCTCACCGACGGCGGACGCGCCACCACGGTGATCGACGGCTGGATCACCGTGCTGGCGCCGGGCGCCGACCCCGACCCGCTCGTCGAGCTCGCCGACGTCCCGATGACGCTGGCCGGTTTGTCCCGCTTCAACATCGAGAACGCGCTCGCCGCTGCGTCCGCCGCCCTCGCGATCGGTCTCCCTCGCGACGCCGTCGTCGCAGGACTCACGTCGTTCCTCCCCGACGCCGAGCACAACCCGGGCCGGATGAACTTCTTCTCGCTCCCGGCCGGCGACGGGCAGAGCGTGTCGGTGGTCATGGACCTCGCGCACAACGAGGCCGGGCTCGAGGCGCTGCTGGAGATCATGTCGGGCGTACGACGTCCCGGTGCTCGCCTGCTGCTCGGCCTCGGTGCCGTCGGTGACCGCACCGATGAGCTGATCGACGCTCTCGGGGAGATCGGCGCCAAGGGCAGCGACGTCGTCGCGATCGGCCACAAGGAGTGGTACCTCCGCGGCCGCACCATGGACGAGATCGACGCCCTGCTGCGCGCCGGCGCCGCCCGGGTGGGGGTTACCGACATCGACACCTACGCCACGGAGGTCGCCTGCCTCGCCGCACTGGTCGAGCGCGCCGAGCCCGGTGACGTCGTCGGGCTCATGTGCCACGCCGAGCGGCAGGAGGCGTACGACTGGATCGCCGCGCACGGCGGCACGCCCGACAGTCCCGAGGTCCTCTCGCAGAAGGTGCGGGCGGCTCAGCGGTGACCGACGGCTGGGCGCAGGTGTACGACGCCCTCGCGCCGACGTACGACGAGATGACCACCGGCAACGGCTGGTCGGCCAACCAACGCGCCCGAGGGCTGCTCACGCCGCTCGGCCTGGCTCCGGCGCGGGTCCTCGACCTCGGCGCCGGCACCGGGCAGACAGCGACGGTGCTGCACGAGCTGTTCCCCGCTGCCGCCCTGACGCTCGTCGACCCGTCGCCCGGGATGCTGGAGCTGGCGCGCGACAAGGTGCCGGACGCCGAGATCGTGGCTGCGGACGCCGAGTCGTTCCTCCGCGCCCACGAGGGCCAGTGGGACCTCGTCACGGCGATCGGCTTCCTCGAGCTGCTGCCGGACCTGTTCGAGGTGCTCCGCCTGGTCGCCGGACGGCTGGCGCCAGGCGCGCACCTGGTGGTGAGCCACGAGCCGCTGCTGGACGACGGGTCGGTGCAGGCCTCCCCGGTGAGCGTGGTGGGCGGCGACCATCGGGTGCGCCGCCACCCGAGCGAGGAGGTCGAGCGTCGTGCAGTGTCGTACGGCCTCGAGCGGGTCGCCTCGGACGTCGGAGTCGCGTTCGAGCGCACCGACGACGGCCCCGCGGTCTACGAGATCGTCGTCTGGCGCGCTCCGTAAGAGCGAGGGGTAGTCGACAGCCGGGCTCAGATGTCGCCCGGGTCCACCTGCTCGCCGGGCGCACCGATGTCGAGGTCCCCCTCGACGATGAGGGCCGAGAGCCCGGTCGCCGAGCGCGTCTCGTGCTGCTCGCCGGGCTCCCACACGGCGGCCTGCCCGGGGGAGAGGCGGCGCGTGGAGCCGTCCGCGCCGCTCACGTCCGCCTCGCCGGCGAGGACCACCAGCAGCTGGCGGCCGACGGCCGGGTGCCGTCCGATGGCACCGCCGGGTGCGAGCGCGACCGACACGAGGTGGGCGTCGGCGCTCAGGCCGAATGCACCGACGGAGAAGCCGCGGCTCCCGTTCGCCTCGATCGGACGGTGCGGGAGGTCCGTCAGGTCGAGGATCCTCACGCGCCGCCCGCCGCCTGGTCGGCGGGAGGGGTGTAGTCGGGGTCCGCGGAGGGCGCGTCGGGGTTGGTGGTGGAGCCGGCCTGGGCGACGTCGGACCAGTTCTCCAGCTCGGCCATCACCTCGGCGTGCTTGTCGACGCACACCACCACGAGGTCTCCACGGTTGGCACGGCTCATCGCGTGGCGCACGGCCTCGATCTCCTCGAGCACCAGCTCTGCCTGCTTGCAGCGGGCACCCTCGTCCATCGCGGCGCGTACGCCGTCCAGGACGAGCTGGGCGGTCGCCCCGCGCTCGCGACCGCGGAGCGCCACGTCCTCGCGCACGATGCACACGTCGAAGTGCTGGGCCGCGATCTGCCCGAGCTCGTACATGTCCTGGTCGCGGCGGTCGCCGGCCGTGGCGATGATGCCGATCCGCGAGGGCCGGGCCAGGTCGTGCGACGACTCGAGCGACTCGCCGACGCGGTCCACGAAGTCGCCGAGCATCTTCATGCCGGGCGCGTTGTGGCAGTAGTCGACGATCACGTTGACGCCGTTGACCTCGACCTCGTTGAGGCGGCCGGGGGAGAGGTAGTAGTTGGTCGAGAAGGTGCGCAGTCCCTGCCGGATGTCGTGGAGCGGGGCCCCGGCGGCGAAGGCCGCCGCGGCCGCGGCGAGCGAGTTCTGCACGTTCATCCGCGCCCGTCCGCTGAAGGTGGCGGGAAGGAGGTGGGTCCATGCGAGCTGCATCTCGCGACGGCCGTGCTGGACGACCATCATCTCGCCGCGCTCGGTGGGGTTGAGGACGATGGCCTTGCCGCCGCGGCGGCAGTGCGCGTCGATCATGTCGCGCACCTCGCTGCCGGGCTCCTCCATCGAGAACCACACGACCTGGCCCGAGCACTTGCGGCGCATCTCGCGCACCAGAGGGTCGTCGGCGTTGAGCACGGCATGCCCGTCACGGGGCACCGCCTCGACGATGACGGCCTTCACGTCGGCCAGCTGCTCCACGGTGTCGATCCCGCGGAGCCCGAGGTGGTCGGGCTGCACGTTGAGCACCACGGCGACGTCGTTGCGCTCGTAGCCCAGGCCCTCGCGCAGGATGCCGCCGCGGGCGACCTCGAAGACGGCGAAGTCGACGCGCGGGTTCTGGAGCACCATCCGGGCCGACCGTGGTCCGGACGCGTCGGCCCGGATCACGAGCCGCTCGTCGATGACCACGCCGTCGGTGGACGTCATGCCGACCTTGCGGCCCATGCCCTTGAAGATGTGGCTGATCATCCGGCTGGTGGTGGTCTTGCCGTTGGTGCCGGTGACCGCGACGATCGGGATCCTCGACGGGGCGCCCGGCGGGAACAGCATGTCGACCACCGGCTTGGCGATGAACTGCGGCTCGCCGATGGTCGGATGGGTGTGCATCCGGAACCCCGGCGCGGCGTTGACCTCGCAGATCGCCCCGCCGGCCTCCCGCACCGGCTCCGTGATGTCGGGGCAGATGAAGTCGATGCCGGCGATGTCGAGGCCGACCATCCGGGCGGCCTCCTCGGCGATCTCGACGTTCTCCGGGTGCGCCTCGAAGGTGCGGTCGATCGAGATGCCGCCGGTCGACATGTTGCCCGTCAGCGCGAGCTTCACCATCTCGCCCTCGGCGGGCACGGAGTCGAGCTTGTGGCCCTGGTCCGCGAGCACCTCGATGGCCGCGTCGTCGATCTTGATCCTGGTGAGCACCTTCTCGTGCCCGACCCCACGGCGCTGGTCGGCGTTGGTCAGCTCGACCAGCTGCTCCACCGTCGAGCGGCCGTCACCGGTGACCGACGCCGGGACCCGCTCGGCGATGGCGACCATGCGGCCGTCGATGATCAGGCAGCGGTAGTCCTTCCCGGTGACGAAGGACTCGACGATCACGTTGCCGCGCCTCGACTGCCCCTCGGCGATGGGGAACGCGGCGCGTACGTCGGCCTCGTCCTGCAGGTCGAGGCAGACCCCGCGGCCGTGGTTGCCGTCGAGCGGCTTGAGCACCACGGGATAGCCGATCCTGCGGGCCGCCGCGACGGCCTGGTCCTCCGAGCGGACGGACTCCTGCTTGGGGACCGGCAGCCCCGCGGCACCGAGCAGCTTGGTGGTGAGGTCCTTGTCGGAGGCGATGTCCACCGCGATGGACGAGGTCTCCGAGGTCATGGTCGCGCGGATCCGCTTGGCGTGGACGCCCTGACCGAGCTGGACGAGGGAGTACTGGTTGAGCCGGATCCACGGGATGTCCCGGGAGACCGCCTCGTCGACGATGGCCTGGGTCGACGGGCCGAACGCGGTGCGCTCGGCGCGTCGGATGAACTCGTCCCGCTCCGTCTCCCAGTCGAAGTCCGGGTCCCCCTCGACGAGGTGGTTCACCAGGCGTACGGCCAGGCGCCCGGCGGTCAGGCCGACGTTCTCGTCGATGTAGCCGTAGATGATGTTGTAGCGACCCGGCTGCCCCTTGACCTGCCGGGTCTTGCCGCGGCGGATGTCGTGGCCGACGAGCTGCTGGAGGGCCAGCGCGACGTGCTCGGCGACGTGGCCCAGCCAGGTGCCCTCGTTGAGGCGCTCGAGGAAGCCGCCGCGTCGTCCGCGCGAGCACGAGTGCTCGCGCAGGCCGGGCAGCATCGCGACCAGGTCGTCGCTGAAGCCGGGGATGGTGTTGCTGGGGAACTGCTCGAGCGAGCCCAGGTCGACCACCAGGTGGATCGACTTGTCGTAGGACCAGACGTTGGCGCCGCGGTAGACGCGGGTCTCGACGATCTCCAGGTCTGGCGTCGGTCGCTCACTCATGTGTGGTCTCCGTGGTCGGGTGCGGGGGTCTGGGGGGCTGAGCCGCGGCGCAGCTTGAGGCGTCGGCGGATCGCGGCGGGGGTCGCGTCGGCAGCGGCGATGTCGCGGGCCAGCTGGCGGAGGTCGCGGCCTGCCTCGGCGAGCTCCTCGGCGTCCTCCCGCTGGACGGACGGCTCCTGCGGCACGAGCTCGCGGGTGGTCAGGTTGAAGACGGTGTCGGCCGGCAGCGTGTGGAACACGACCCCGCTGGCGAGCAGCGGCGAGGACCGGGTGGCCTCGTAGGCGTTGGAGACCATGCGCGAGCCGTCGAAGATCGTCACCGCGCCCTTGCCCAGCACCCGCATGACGGTGTCGCCGTCGACGTCCTCGACCAGGCCGCACGTGTCCTCGTCGACGCCGATGCCGAGCAGCTGCGGGCTCTGGGCCACGATCATCAGCAGCCGGCCGTAGCGGTTGCGCTGGTCGAAGTGCTGGTCGATGACGGCCATGTCGACGAGGCCGAGGCCGGCCGCCACCTGCGTCATCCGCTGCTTGGGCGTGGCCCCGCCGACGCCGAAGGCGACCATGTGCGACGACTGGATGCTCGCGCCCGCCGAGGTGCCCGCCACGACCGCACCGCGCTCGTGCGCCCGCAGGATCGCCTCTCCGACCGGCGTGCCGCACACGATGGACGACAGCTTGAGCTGGTTGCCGCCGGTCATGAAGATCCCGGTGGCCTCGTCGAGCGCCTTCACGAGCGCCGGGTCGTGGGCCTGGTCGCGCGACTCCGGGCGTACGGCATCCACGTCGGCCGCGCCGAACTTCGTGAACAGCGCGTCGTAGACGTCCACCACCTCGCGCCCCAGCGAGGAGGCCGTCGGGATGACGGCGATGCGTGCGTCCCGGCCGCCGCTCAGCGTGACGAAGTGCTTGAGGATGGTGGGCTTGCGCACCTTGTCCTCGGCGCCCCCGATGATCATGAGTGGTCCCCTGGGCATGACACGCAGGCTAGCGGCTGGAAGGGTGAGGGAATGCAGGAGTCTGTGGGGAAGACGTCGGACGCGGGTTCGCGCCGACTGGTCGTCATGCGTCACGCCAAGGCCGAGCACAGTGCGAGCACCGATCACGTGCGTGCGCTGGCCGAGCGTGGGATGGGCGACGCGGAGGCGGCCGGACGCTGGATGCGCGACCACGGCGTCGAGCCCGACGCCGCGCTGGTCTCCGACGCGCTCCGCACCAGGCAGACGTGGCAGCAGGTCGCCGCCGGCGCCGGCTGGGACGAGGCCATCGCCGTCTTCTCCGAGGGCCTCTACGCCGCCGGAACGGACTCGGCCTTCGACCTGGTGCGTGAGGTCGCGGACGACGTACGGACCCTGGTCGTCATCGGCCACAACCCGACCATGGGGTCGCTGGCCGAGCTCGTCGACGACGGCGAGGGCGACGGCGAGGCGACGACCGCCATGGTGACGCGCGGCTTCCCGACGTCGGCCGTCGCGGTCTTCGCCGTCGAGGGCTCGTGGGCCGACCTCGGTCCCGGCACGGCGCGGCTCGACGCGTTCCACGTCGGGGCTGCGTGAGCGATCCGCAGGTCGTGGCGCGGCTCCGCGCCGCCGGCTGCGTGTGGGCCGAGGACGAGGCGGCCCTGCTGGAGGAGGCCGCGGCGTCGCCCGACGAGCTCGAGGGCCTCGTCGTACGTCGTGCTGCCGGCGAGCCCCTGGAGACGGTGCTCGGGTGGGTCGCGTTCCTGGACCGGCGGCTGGTGGTCGCCGCCGGCGTCTTCGTGCCCCGGCGGCGCACCGAGCTCCTGGCGAGGACGGCGCTCGAGCGAACCCGCGCCGTGCCGGTCGGCCGCGGACGGCCCGTCGTGGTCGAGATGTGCTGCGGGGTGGCGCCGGTGGCCGCGAGCCTCGAGGGCACGCACGCCGAGGTGCACGCGTCGGACATCAGTGCGGCGGCCCTCGCGTGCGCCCGGTCCAACGCACCGTCCGCGGCGCTCCACCTCGGGGACCTGTACGGCGCCCTGCCGACCGGCCTCGTCGGCCGCGTCGACGTGCTGGCCGCCAACGCGCCCTACGTCCCCACTGACCGGGTGGCGGCGATGCCGCCGGAGGCTCGCGACCACGAGCCGCTGGTGGCGCTCGACGGCGGCGTCGACGGCGTCGACCTGCACCGGCGGCTCGCGGCGGACGCCGCGCGCTGGCTGGCGCACGGGGGAGTGCTGTTGATCGAGACCAGCCCCGGACAGGCGGGGCTCACGATCGGCGCAATGCAGGCGGCCGGGCTCGCGACGCGGGTCGAGACCGACGACGAGGTCGGCGGGTGCGTCGCGGTCGGCGTACGCCCCGACGTCGTCAGCCGATGAGCGGCGGCGCGGGGGTGGTGATCCCCACCGCCGCGTCGGCCTCCTCGATCTGCTCGCGCGAGATGCCGAGGAGGTAGAGGATCGCGTCGAGGTAGGGGACGTTGACGGCCGTGTCAGCGGCGTCGCGGACCATCGGCTTGGCGTTGTAGGCGATGCCGAGGCCGGCGGCGTTGAGCATGTCGAGGTCGTTGGCGCCGTCACCGATGGCGATCACGGCGTCGAGGGGTACGCCGACCTCGGCGGCGAACTCGCGCAGCGCCGCCGCCTTGCCCGCCCGGTCGACGACGTCGCCGACGATGCGACCGGTGAGGCGTCCGTCGACGACCTCGAGCTCGTTGGCGCGAGCGAAGTGGATGCCGAGGTCGGCCGCGAGGCGGTCGGTGATCTGGGTGAAGCCACCGGAGACGATCGCGAAGCGGTAGCCGAGGCGGCGCAGCGTGCGCACCATGGTGCGGGCACCGGGCGCGAGCAGGATCGACTGGTAGACGTCGTCGAGGGCGGACTCCGGGACGCCCTCGAGCAGCGCGACCCGCTCGCGCAGGGACGCCTCGAAGTCGAGCTCGCCGCGCATCGCCGCCTCGGTCACGCGAGCGACCTCGACCTCCTGCCCGGCGTGGGCGGCGAGCATCTCGATGACCTCGCCCTGGATCAGGGTGGAGTCGACGTCCATCACGATCAGCCGGATGCCGCGGCGGTGGAGGGAGTCGCGCTGGACGGCGAGGTCGATGCCCTGCTTGACGGCCTCGACCGAGAGGAGGGGTCGCAGCGTGTCGGCGGGCGCGCCGGAGACGTGCAGCTCGATGGCGGTGACGGGGTAGCGCGCCATGCGCTCGATCTTGTCGATGTTGGCGCCCGAGTCGGCGATCCGGCCCGCGATCGCGGACATCGCCGAGGCCTTGAGCGGGTTGCCGATGATCGTGATGTGCGAGCGTTCGCCGCGCCGGCTGCGGTTGTCGCCGGCGCCGCGGTCCACCTCGACGCTCATGTCGAGGTCGGCGGCGGTGCGCTCGATGGTGTCGCGCAGCTTCTTCCAGTCCCGCGGCGCGGTGACGAGGATGCCGAGCACCAGCCGTCGTCGGAGCACGATCTGCTCGATGTCGATGACCTCGACGCCGGCTGCGGCGAGCGCGGCGAAGATCGCTGAGGTGACGCCAGGCCGGTCCTTGCCCGTGAGGGTGACCAGGAGAGTCTTCGGCTCGTCTTCCATCGTGCGTCGAAGGCTAGTCCCGGTGCCATGCGGTCCGCTGCCGGGTCCGCGCATCGGGCGGACCGGCGCCATGTGCCGGTGCCCCCGTCGCGGTGCTGGCCTCCGGCGCGGCGGATGCCCTACGTTCGTGCCGGTGGCGGCCCGGCCCACGGCGCCGCCCACGACCAGGGGGTATCCATGGACTTCATGACGGCGGTCCGCACGTGCTTGTCCAAGTACGTCGGCTTCTCGGGGCGCGCGCGGCGCTCCGAGTACTGGTACTTCGCACTGTTCTCGTTCCTGGTCAGCCTCGCGGCCAGCGTCGTCGACGCCGTCATCGGCACCGACTACGACGGCGCCACCAGCGGTGGCCTGATCCAGACCGTCGCCAGCCTGGCGCTCTTCCTGCCCAGCCTCGCAGTGGGCGTCCGCCGCCTGCACGACACCGACCGCAGCGGCTGGTGGATCCTCATCGGCCTCATCCCGATCATCGGCTGGATCCTGCTCATCGTGTGGTTCTGCACGGACTCCAAGGCCGACAACCAGTACGGCCCCAACCCCAAGACCGGACCGACGGGCCAGGCCGGCGACTACCCGCCCCCGGCCTACGGCAGCGGGCAGTACGGCGGCTGACGCTGCGGGGGCTCGGCGCTGTCGGTGGCGCGGCCTAGCGTCGTGGCATGAGCCAGGTCCACCACACCATCGACTACATCGAGATCAACGTCTCCGACATGGCCACCGCGCGTGCGTTCTACGAGCGGGCGTTCGGCTGGGCGTTCAACGACTACGGTCCCACCTACTCCGGCATCCGGGCGGCGTCCGGCGACGGCGAGGTCGGCGGCCTCAACGGCACCGGGACACCGGGACCGGGCGGTCCGCTGGTGCTGCTGTTCTCCGACGACCTCGACGCCACGGTGTCCGCGGTCGAGGCGGCAGGCGGCACCGTCACCTCCCGCCCCTACGAGTTCCCGGGCGGGCGGCGCTTCGAGTTCAGCGACCCGAGCGGCAACGTGCTCGGGGTCTGGGCGACGCACTAGCTCCCTCGCGGTCGGGCCTCAGCGGTCGGGCCACACCTCGGGCGAGCAGGCTGCCACGATCGCGCGCCGGGCGGCGCGGCCGAGCGGCTGCAGGAGGTCGCGACGCCGCTCCGCCTCGTACGACGACAGCGCCCCGCCGTCGTCGACGAGGGCAAGGTCGACGATCGCCCACGCCTGCAGGCCGCGCGCGGCGAGGTCGACGCACCGCGGCGGGGTGCCGAGCGGGGCGTCGAGGGACGGGCGGTGGTGCAGGTTCATCAGCGCGTCGGCGGCCTCGGGACGCCACCTCGCCACCTCGAGGTCGGCGAGGTCGCCCGCCGCGCCGACGAGCGCGCCGCGCAGGGTGCGGTCGGCCTCGCCGACGTCCGGCAGCTGGCGGCGCGAGGCCTCGTGGGACTGCCACTGCACCGTCTCGCCCTGCTCCTCGGGCACCAGACCCAGGTCGCCCACCACGACGGCCTGCCCCGCCTCGAGCGCCGCGCTGTTGAAGTCGCGCGGGCCGCCCAGACCCAGCGGGTCGCCGTCGACAGGCAGGGCCAGTCCGGCGTACGACGCCCCGGTGCCCCGCGCGCGCGCCAGCAGGTCGAGCGTCGAGCCGCCCGCCAGGAGGTGGGTGTCGGCGGCCAGCGCGTCGAGCACGTGGTCGGTCTGCTCGTGACCGCGCAGCCATGCCGTCAGCCACCAGGCGAGGGTCGCCGAGTGGGGGAGGGCCAGGTGGGTGCGCGACATCGCGGGCGAGGCTACTCGCCGTCCCGCACCGCCGTGTCCGGGGCGGAGCGGCGGCCGGTGCTGGATAGGGTGACGAGCATGGTCGCCGTCATCGAGTTCGCAGGGGTCACGGTGCGCCGGGGCCAGTCGCTGCTGCTCGACGACGTCAGCTGGATGGTCGAGGAGGACGAGCGCTGGGTGGTCCTCGGACCCAACGGCGCCGGCAAGACGACGCTCCTCCAGGTCGCCGCCGCGCAGATGCACCCGACCTCGGGGGTCGCCGGGATCCTCGACGAGGTGCTCGGCACGACCGACGTCTTCGAGCTGCGCCCGCGCATCGGCCTCACCAGTGCCGCGCTCGCCGACCGGATCCCGCGGTCCGAGCTGGTCAAGGACGTCGTCGTGTCCGCCTCCTACGGCGTGCTCGGCCGCTGGCGCGAGGAGTACGCCGACCTCGACCACGACCGGGCCGCGACCCTGCTCGCGGAGGTGGGCGCCGACCACCTGGCCGAGCGCACGTTCGGCACCCTGAGCGAGGGCGAGCGCAAGCGGGTGCAGGTCGCCCGGGCGCTCATGACCGACCCCGAGCTGCTGCTGCTCGACGAGCCGGCCGCCGGCCTCGACCTCGGCGGGCGCGAGGACCTGGTGGCGACGCTGTCCCAGGTCGCCCTCGACCCCGACTCCCCGGCGACCGTGCTGGTCTCGCACCACGTCGAGGAGATCCCGCCCGGGTTCACCCACGCCCTGCTGCTGCGCGAGGGCCGGGTCGTCGACTCCGGGCCGGTCGACGACGTCGTCACCGCCGAGTCGCTCTCGGAGACCTTCGCGATGCCGCTGCTGCTGAGCAGATCGGACGACCGCTTCGCGGCGCGCCGACGCCCTGCCGAGCGCGTCGTTCCCGCCTGACATCACGCCCCACTGGATAGGGTCGGGCCATGGACTGGATCCGCGACCACCTCTGGGAGACCTGGCTCGGTCTCTCGATCGTGCTCGGTGTGGCGGAGATGTTCAGCCTCGACCTGATCCTCGCGATGCTCGCCGTGGGAGCCGTGGTCGGGATGGTCGCCGCCATCATCGGCCTGCCGGTCGTCGTGCAGGTCCTCGCGGCACTGGCCGCGTCCATCGCCATGCTGGCCTTCGTCCGGCCGGCCTTCGTCAAGGGCCTCCGCAGCGGTCCGGAGCTCTCCCTCGGGCACGGCAAGCTGGTCGGCAACCGCGCGCTCGTCACCCAGGAGATCACCGGCCTGGCGCCGGGTCGCATCAAGGTGGGCGGCGAGCTCTGGTCGGCGCTGCCCTACGACGAGCACCTCAAGATCGCACCCGGCGAGACCGTCGAGATCCTCCAGATCAAGGGCGCGACCGCCTACGTCCACCCGGTGGGCACGCTCGAGCCCTGACCCGGCGCCGTACGCCGCTCACGACCGCTCCACCGCCAGCCACAGCACCACTCAAGATCGGGGGAACCCATGGGGACTGCTCTACTGGTCCTGCTCCTGCTCGTCGTCCTGTTCGTCGTCGTCATGCTCGCCAAGACGGTCCGCATCGTGCCCCAGGCACGGGCGGGCATCGTCGAGCGCTTCGGCAAGTACAAGGGGACGTTGCCGGCAGGACTCAACATCGTCGTGCCGTTCATCGACCGGCTGCGCTACCTCATCGACCTGCGCGAGCAGGTCGTGAGCTTCCCGCCCCAGCCGGTGATCACCGAGGACAACCTGGTGGTGTCGATCGACACGGTCATCTACTTCCAGGTGACCGACCCGGTGACCGCGACCTACGAGATCGCCAACTACATCCAGGCGGTCGAGCAGCTGACCATGACGACCCTGCGCAACATCGTGGGCGGCATGGACCTCGAGCAGACGCTCACCAGTCGCGACGAGATCAACACCGGCCTGCGGGGCGTGCTCGACGAGGCCACCGGCAAGTGGGGCATCCGCGTCAACCGCGTCGAGATCAAGGGCATCGACCCGCCGCCGTCGATCAAGGACGCGATGGAGAAGCAGATGCGCGCCGACCGCGACAAGCGCGCGCTCATCCTCACCGCCGAGGGTCAGCGCCAGTCGGCGATCCTGACCGCGGAGGGCAACAAGCAGTCGGCCATCCTCAATGCCGAGGGTGACCGGGAGTCGCTGATCCTGCGCGCCCAGGCCGACCGCGAGGCCGCCATCCTTCGTGCGCAGGGTGAGGGACAGGCCATCCAGACCGTGTTCCAGGCGATCCACGACGGGCAGCCCGACCAGTCGCTGCTCGCCTACCAGTACCTCCAGATGATGCCGAAGATCGCCGAGGGCAGCGCCAACAAGGTGTGGGTCATCCCCTCGGAGATCACGAAGGCCATGGAAGGCCTCGGCTCGTCCATCCACGAGATCGCCGGCATCCCGAAGGACGCCACCCCGCGCACCCGCGTGGACATGGGCCCCTCCGAGCCGCAGCTGCCGCGCGGGTCGGACGATCCGGAGACGCGGGCGACCAACGAGGCGGTGCAGGAGGCGATCGCCGCGGCCGAGAGCGCCGCCCGCCCGGGCAGGACCGCACTGTCGATCGACCCTGCGGCCACCGCCACCGGCACGCCCGGCACCGATCCCGCTGAGCCGGGAGCACCCGCCGGCCAGTGAGTCCAGTCGCATGAGTCCACTCGAGGCGGTGCTGATCGCCCTCGCGGGAGTGGCGGCCGGCACCATCAACACCGTGGTGGGGTCGGGAACGTTGATCACGTTCCCGACCCTCCTCGCGTTCGGCGTACCCCCGGTGACCGCCAACGTCAGCAACACCGTCGGGCTCGTCCCGGGCAGCATGTCCGGCGTCTTCGGCTACCGCCGGGAGCTCGCCGGGCAGGGAGCCCGCGTGCTCCGCCTGGGCACGGCCTCGCTGCTCGGCGGTGTCGCCGGTGCGCTGCTCCTGCTCCGGCTGCCGTCGTCCGCGTTCGACGCGATCGTGCCCGCGCTCATCGCCCTGGGAGTCGTGCTCGTGGTGCTGGGCCCGCGCATCCAGCGGTCCGTCGCCGCTCGCGCCGAGTCTCGCGGCGGCATCCCCGACCACGGCGTGTGGTGGGTGTGGCCGGCGGTCGCCGCTGCCGGCGTCTACGGCGGCTACTTCGGGGCGGCCCAGGGCGTGCTGCTGATGGCGATCCTGGGCATCGGCGTCGCGGACTCGATGCAGCGGCACACCGCCACCAAGAACGTCCTCGCCCTCATCGTCAACGCCGTCGCCGCGCTGGTCTTCATCGTCGTCGCCGACATCGACTGGACCGTCGCCGGTCTGATCGCGATCGGCTCCGTCATCGGCGGCCAGATCGGTGCGACCGTCGGGCGGCGCCTGCCACCCGTCCTCCTCCGCGCCGTGATCGCCACGGTCGGGGTCGTCGCGCTCGTGGCGCTCCTCGCCTGAGCGCGGCGCACACGGTCGTAGGTCGAAGTCTGCTCGTGCCAGGTACGAGCGATGTGGAAGTCAGTGACGCCGCCACTGCACTGGGCGCCGCCGACCCCGCAGCTGGCTAGACCGGGCATCGAACCGGCCGACGGTGGACCTACCCTCGTGGAGAGGTGGTTGTCATGGTGTTCTGGTTGTTCCTCGCACTGCTCGTCGCCTTCTTCGCCTGGGCGTCCTGGGTCATCCGGAGGCGGAACCAGACCCCAGCGTCGCGAGACACGCCGCATGACCCCACCATCGGCGGTCCCATGCGTGGAGACGGCTCATGACGGCGAGGCGCGACCCGCTCTAGGAGCCGACGCCGGTCGCTCCGACGCCTCCTCCACCCACGCGTCGAGCCACGTGCCGATCGCGTCGTACGCCTCCGCACGCACGGCGGGCCGCGACAGGACGACGTCGTGGATCGCGCCCTCGATCGCGATCGAGGTGACGTGCGTGCCGACCGACGAGGCCCAACGGCGGATCTGCTCGACATCGAGCACGATGTCGTGCGTGGCGGCGGTCTCCTCGGTCTGCTCGCCGAACCACGACCGGGCGGATGAGAGCACGAGGCTGGGGGAGTCGATGCCGAGACCGGCGTGCAGCAACGCGTGACCACGTCGGACGGCGCGCAGCCACCCGACGTAGATGGGGCGGGAGTCCAGCGGCTTCCAGCCCAGGTCGTAGTCCCACTCGCCGGCGTGCTCGTGGTGCAGCGAGCGGCCGTAGACGGTGCTGACCCGGCGCGGGATCTCCTGCATCGGCCGGCTGGCGCCGAGACGCTCGATCGCCAGCCGCGTCGCGGGGCTGCGCATCCACGCGGCGCCCTGCATGTCGAACCACGGTGAGTTGAGCACCATCGCCGTCAGCTCGGCCGGCCGTCGCTCCTTCAGCCAGAGCGGGACCGTCAGGCCGCCGGTCGAGTGGCCCGAGGCGATGACGTCGCGGTGCCCGTCGCGCTGGGTGATCCGCCACCACGCCAGGTCGAGCTCGGCGAAGTACTCACCGAGGTCGGCGACGTAGTGCGGGGTCTGGTGCTCGCGCAGCGACCGGCCGTACTTGCGGAGGTCCAGGGCGTAGAACGCGTAGCCCCGGTCGGCCCACCACCGGGCGTACTCGGTGTGGAAGAAGTAGTCGGCGAAGCCGTGCACGTGCAGCACCGCACGCCCGTTGGGGTGCTCGGGGAGCAGCGTCACGAGCGTCGCGACGACCGGGCCCTCGGGATCGGGCGGGAGGGAGATCGTCTCCACCCGGAAGTCAGGTCCGAGGATGTCGGCCTGCAGCGGGACCAGAGCCATGTGACGAGCCTATCGATCGTCGCTGACTTTCCCGGTTCCGCCTCGGCGAAGGTCTGTCGAGCCCTACCCTTTGCCGGTGTCGAGTGCTGCGGGGAGTGTGCTGCGCGGAATCGCGTCGTACGTCCAGCAGCGCGTCGAGGGCTGGCGCACCGGCTCGCGCGGCAGCCAGGCATTTCTCCTGCTGGTGTTCGTCGCCCTCGTCGGCGCGGCCGTGGGCATCGGCGAGCTGGCCAGGGTCATCGTCCCGGTGTCGCTGTGGTTCCTCGTCCTCATGCTCGGCCTGATGCTGCTGCGGTTCGTGCCGCTGCTCCTGCTCATCGTGGTGCTGGGGGCCGCCGCCTTCTGGACGTCGGTCGAGACCGGCTTCGCCACCCCCAACCGCGAGTCGGCGCTGTTGATCCTCGCCGTCGGCGTGCTTCTCGCGATCTACCAGTCGAGCCGCCAGCGCTCGGGCCTGCCGATGGCGTTGAGCGAGGCGGTGCTGACCGAGCTGCGGGACCGGCTGCAGCGCCAGGGCGTGGTCCCACCGCTGCCTCACGGCTGGCGCTCCGAGTCGGCGACGATCACGGCCAACGGCCCCAGCTACGCCGGCGACTTCCTCGTCGCCGACCTCCGCGAGGGTCGGTGGCTGGAGATGGCGCTCGTCGACGTGTGCGGCAAGGGCACCTCCGTCGGACCGCAGGCGCTGCAGTTCGCCGGCGCGCTCGGCGGCCTGATCGGCGCCCTGCCGCCGGCCGAGCTGATGGCGGCCGCCAACCACTTCCTGCTGCGCCAGGAGTCCGACGAGTCGCTGGCGACGGCCGTGCACCTCAAGATCGACCTGGTCACCGGCGACTACACGATCACCAGCGCCGGGCACCCGCCGGCGCTGCACTGGCACCTGAGCCAGCGGGGATGGGCCATCGACAACGCGCGGGGCATGGCTCTCGGCGTGATCGACGACGCCGAGTTCACCCCGAGCCGCGGTCGGCTGCGCCCCGGCGAGGCGCTCATGTTCTACACCGACGGCGTCATCGAGTCCGCCGACCGCGACCTCGACGCGGGCATCGACTGGCTGCGTCACGCCGCCCTCCAGGCGGTCGAGACCCGCGGGTTCACCGGCATGCCGAAGCGCGTGCTCAAGAAGGTGCCGCGCGGGGACGACGACCGCGCCCTCCTCGTGCTGGAGCGGCAACCGCTGACCTCGCCCGAGCTCCACTCGGAGCGGGCTCGCAGCCTCGGTGTGTGAGGCTCACACGCTGCGCGAGTAGAGCTCGCGGATGACGTCCTCGATGTCCGGCTCCTGGATCGACAGGTCCGCGACGTCGTACGACGCAGCGACGGCCGCCACGACGGGCGCGGCGCTCGCCTCGGCGGGGAACGACAACCACTGGCGCGGACCCTCGACCCGGCGCACGACCGCACCGAGCACCTCGATCGGGGGCGCCTCGTCCACCAGGTCGACCACCAGCGTGCGGGTCGAGCCGCCCTGCTCGTGCAGCCCGGCCAGCGGGCCGTCGAAGACCGAGGTGCCGTGGTCGATCACGATCACCCGGTCGCACAGCGCCTCGATGTCCTGCAGGTCGTGGGTCGTGAGGACGAGGGTGGTGCCGCGCTCGTCGTTGAGCGCGCGGAGGAACTCGCGCAGGCGACCCTTGCTCACCACGTCCAGGCCGATCGTCGGCTCGTCGAGGTAGAGCACCTCGGGGTCGTGCAGCAGCGCCGCGGTGATGTCGCCACGCATCCGCTGGCCGAGGCTGAGCTGGCGCACCGGGGTGTCGAGCTGGTCGCCGAGGTCGAGCAGGTCGACGAACCGGTCGAGGTTGTCGCGGTAGCGCGCGGGTGCGATCCGGTACATCTTCTGCAGCAGGTCGAACGAGTCGCGCAGCGGGAGGTCCCACCACAGCGTCGACCGCTGGCCGAAGACCACCCCGATGCGACGCGCGAGCTCGACGCGGTCGCGACTGGGGTCGAGGCCGGCGACCCGCACCTGCCCACCGGTCGGCACGAGGATCCCGGTCAGCATCTTGATCGTGGTCGACTTGCCGGCGCCGTTCGGCCCGATGTAGCCGACCATCTCGCCGGCCTCGACGGAGAACGTCAGGTCGTGCACGGCCAGCACGGTGTCGCGGACCCGGCGGCGGCGCCCCTCGACCCGGCGGCGTACGTCGAAGGTGCGCTCGAGGTCGCGCACGTCGATGAGTGGCTCGGTGACGGACATGGGTCAGCTCCCCGTGGAGGTGTAGTGGCGGACGCCGGAGCGCCACACGAGCAGGGCGGCGGCCATGGTCAGCACGCCCGCGACCGGCGAGAGGAACTGGAACGCCTCCGGCATGCCGGTCGGGTCGGAGCGGCCGAGCAGGAAGAGGCAGGGGTACCAGTTGACGAACGCGACCGGGATCACGAACGTCAGCCCGACCAGCACCTCGCGCGGGAAGATGTTGAGCGGGTACTGCGTCACCGTGGCGCCGCCGTAGGTGAAGGCGTTGGCGAACTCCGTGGCGTCCGTCGTCCAGAACTGGACGCACGAGAAGCCGACGAAGAGCCCGAAGAACACCAGTCCGCCGCTGACGAGCATCGACACGGCCACCAGGACGCGCACCGGGGTCCAGTCGACGGAGGTGCACGCCCACCCGAACACGATGGTCGCCTGCGTCAGCCGCCCGAGCCGGCGCAGCGTGAACTGGTCGGCGCACACCTGCACGAGCAGCGGCACCGGCTTGGTCATCATCTGGTCCAGCCGGCCGGTGCGGATGTAGCTGCCGATGCGCTCGACGCTGCCGATAGCGGTGTCGGCGACCGCCAGCGCCAGCGACGCGCTGCCGTAGAGCAGCGCCACCTCGGGGAGCGTGAAGCCCGCGAGGTCGTCGAGGTGGGCGAACATGATCCACAGGCCGACGAAGTCGAGACCGGTGATCAGCCCGTTGCCCACGGCGAGCAGCACGAACGAGGTGGGGTACTGCCATGCCGCGCGGACCCACAGCCAGGCGATCTGCAGGTACGAGCGTAGGTGCAGCGCCGCCGCCGACTCAGCCACCCTGGACCACCACCTTGCGCGTGGCCAGGCGCACCACGCCCTGGCAGGCGGCCAGCAGGACGACGGCCCACATCACCTGGAAGCCGAGGGCTGCCACCAGGTCGGCGCCCGTGTGCTTGCCCAGCCAGATGTCCGCGGGCACCTGGACGTACGACGCCCACGGCAACGCCTGGGCGAGCGTGCCGAGCCATCCCGGGAACAGCACGAGGGGGAGCATCATCCCGCTGAAGAAGATCGCGAAGGCCCCGCTCATCACCTTCACGCCCGACTGGTCGAGCAGCCAGAAGGCGGTGCTCGCGACGAGGAAGCGCATCGCGAAGCTCACCACGACCGCGAGCACCAGCGACACCGCGAAGGCGAGGGCGGTCAGAAGGGAGGAGGGAAGGGCGATGTCGAAGACGACGTAGCCGATGACCGTGGGCCCGAGCCCCCGGGTGAGGAAGTGGTACGTCGCCCGGCCGAGGTCGCTGGCGAGGTACCACCCCACCAGCCCGACGGGCCGGTAGAGGTCGATCGCCACGTCGCCGGTGCGGATCCGCTCCGCGAGGTCGTCCGTGGTGCCGCCGCCCCAGATCGCGACCGTCATCAGCAGCGCCTGGCCGAGCCAGACGTACGTCACCGCGTCCTGGGCGTCGTATCCACCGGCGGTCGGGTTCGCGTCCCAGAGTGCGAGGTAGGCGTAGGAGTAGATGATCCCGAAGACCGAGTTGGTGAAGATGCCCGCAAGCGTCGCGGCCCGGTAGGTGGAGTAGCGGCGGAACGCGCGGGTCGCGACGGCGACGTGCAGCACCGGCTTCCCCCTCACGCGTGTTCGATCCCCGGCCCACCCACGAGGGGGCCGGGGATCGTCTCACATCGCAGGGGTGCGGTGCACCTCAGCCGTGGCGGACGAGGTTGACCACACCGATCGTGCGCCCCTGGGCGTCACGCGTGATGGCTACACCGGCGCGCTTGGCGCGCGGGCTCAGCAGGATCTCCCGGTGGCCGGGGGAGTCGAGCCACAGGGAGACCATGGTCTCCGGGCTCAGGTTCGTGCCCCGGACGAGCGTCTCGCCGGCCCAGGAGTTGTCGCACTTGCGGATGACCTCGCGCTGGTCGCGGTGCGCCAGCACCCCGGTCCGGGCGATACGGGCGCCCCACTGCTCGGCGAGCTGGTCGGTGCAGACGTCGAAGGTCCGGATCTCGCGCAGGCCGTGCTCGGCGCGCGCCTCGTTGATCCGGACCATGAGCGCGTCCTCGAGCTGGTCGCTGCTCGCGTCGGTCGCGACGACGGAGGCGGTGCGGGGCACGGCCCACGTGGTGGCCTCCGCCGCGGTGGCACCTCCCGCCGTCACAGCGGCGACGGCGGCGGCGGCGACGCCGAGGCCGGCGAGGCGCGAGAGGGAGCGAGAGTGCTGCACGGGGGTGTCCTCCGGCGGAGATCCGCGGTTCGGGGGTTGAGCAAATCTTGATGGAATCTGCTGGAACTTGACGTTGACCCTAAGTAAAGGGTCCGACTGATGTCGAGTTCTCGACGGTTGGCCGCACTTCATGCGGAACGTTTCATCAATTTTTGGCAGGTCTTCTGTCGGATCACATGGAAGCGGCTTGATGGTTCCTGCCGGGCGAGAACGCGAAAAAAGAGACCCGTGGTCTGGACCTCTCGGTCCGGAACACGGGTCTGCTGGGATTGGAGGGACAGGTGTGACCGGTGGGGCGCGGAATGCGGATGCGCCCGGGCGTGGTCAGTGCTGGTAGGTGCCGTGCAGGATCGCGCGGCCCAGCGTCTTGAAGGCCAAGTTGAAGGAGACCACCGCGTTGGAGGCATCCGCGTCGACGCCCAACGTGGCGTCCTTCACCGCGTGCACCACGAAGAAGTAGCGGTGCGGGTGGTCGCCCTGCGGGGGTGCTGCCCCCATGAAACCGGCGTCACCGCCGTCGTTGCGGACGTGGAAGGCGTTGCCGGGCAGGTCCCCCGATGCCGCGCCGGTGGGCAGGGAGGTCACGTCGGCCGGGATGTCGACCAGGCTCCAGTGCCAGAAGCCGCTCGGGGTCGGCGCGTCCGGGTCGAAGCAGGTCACCACGTAGGATTGGGTGCCCTCCGGCGCCCTCGACCAGCTGAGCTGCGGTGAGGTGTTGCCGCGGTCGGCCACCTGGTCGTCCTTGAGCGGTGCGCCGTCGGTGACGTCCTCGCTCGTGACGGTGAAGGACTCGGTCGCGGGCAGGTAGTCGTAGGGATTGGGGGCCACGGGTCGCTCGATGCTCATTCCTCGAACGTAGCCACCTGCCTGCGCGCCCGAAAGGGACAATCGGTGCATGACCGATCGCGGTGCCGCCCCCCATCCCTACCTGGCGGGGCTGGTGCTCACCGGTCGGAAGGTCGTGGTCGTGGGCGGCGGGCACGTCGCGCAGCGCCGCGTCTCGGGGCTGCTCGGTGCCGGCGCCGACGTGACGGTCGTCAGCATCGACGTGACCCCGGCGCTCGAGGGGCTCAAGGGCGAGCTGACGCTCGTGCTGCGCGAGTTCGCCGAGAGCGACCTCGACGGCGCCTGGTACGTCGTCGCCGCGACCGACGACCCCGCGGTGAACGCGCGCGTGGTCGCGGCCGCCGACGCCCGCCACACCTTCTGCGTCCGCGCCGACGACGCGCTCGGCGGCACCGCGTGGACCCCGGCGGTGGGCCACCACGGCACGGTGACCGTGGGGGTGCTGGGCAACCGCGAGCCGAGGAAGTCGGCCTCCCTGCGCGACGACATCGTCACCGCGCTGCGCGACGGGCACCTGTCGGCGTCCGACGCGCTCGACCGCAGCCCCGGCGTCGTCCTCGTCGGCGGCGGACCGGGCGAGCCGGAGCTCGTCACGGTCGCGGCCCGCCATGCCCTCGCGACCGCCGACGTCGTGGTCGCCGACCGGCTGGCGCCGCGCGAGCTCCTCGACGAGCTCGGTCCCGACGTCGAGCTGATCGACGTCGCCAAGCTGCCACGCGGCCGGTCCGCCTCCCAGCAGACGATCAACGAGGTGATCATCGACCGGGCGCGGGCCGGCAAGCGGGTGGTGCGCTTCAAGGGAGGCGACAACTTCGTGTTCGGCCGCGGCTACGAGGAGCTGCTGGCGTGCGCGGCTGCCGACGTGCCCGTCACCGTCGTCCCCGGGCTCAGCTCCGCCATCGCCGTGCCGGCGCGGGTCGGCATCCCCGTGACCCACCGTGGGATCGCCCACGAGTTCACCGTCATCTCCGGGCACCTCCCGCCCGGCCACCCGCACTCGCTGGTGGCGTGGGACGCGGTCGCCGGCCTGCGGGGCACCCTCGTCCTGCTGATGGCGGTCGACAACGCGCCCGCGATCGCGGAGGTCCTGCTCGCCGGCGGGCGCGACGCCGCGACTCCCGTGGCCGTCATCGTCGACGGCACCATGCCGACCGAGCGCACGGTCCTGAGCACCCTCGGCACTCTGGCCGCTGACCTGGTGGCCCACCGTGTCGTCCCGCCCGCGATCATCGTGGTGGGCGAGGTGGTCGCCGTGGCACGTCCGGCACACTACGGGCGTGGCTGACCCCGACCCGACCGACCGGACCGGCGTGCGAGGCGGGATCGTCGAGCTGGACGACCCCGACGACCCGCGGCTGGCCGACTACCGCGACCTGCGCGACGTCGAGCTCCGCAAGAGCCTGGAGGCCGAGCACGGCCTCTTCCTGGCCGAGGGTGAGAAGGTGGTGCGCCGGGCGATCGAGGGCGGTCACGAGGCGCGGTCGTTCCTGATGGCCCCGCGCTGGCTCGACGGCCTCGGCGACGTGCTCGACCGCAGCTCCGCGCCCTGCTACGTCCTGCCCGAGGCGCTCATCGAGCAGGTCACCGGCTTCCACGTCCACCGCGGCGCGCTGGCGTCACTGCGTCGGCGGCCCCTGCCGCCCGTGGGTGACGTGCTCGCTGGGGCACGATCGGTGCTGGTGCTCGAGGACCTGGTCGACCACACCAATGTCGGTGCGGTCTTCCGGTCCGGCGCCGCCCTGGGCTTCGACGCCGTGCTGCTCGCACCGCGGTGCGCGGACCCGCTCTACCGCCGCTCCATCAAGGTCGGGATGGGTGCGGTGTTCTCCACCCCGTGGACCCGGCTCCCCGACTGGTACGACGCCCTGCCGGACCTCTCCCGACGCGGCTTCACGACGGTCGCGCTGACCCTGGGACCCGACTCCGTCCCCATCGAGGAGGCCGTCGCCGGCGTCGATCGCCTCGCCCTCGTGCTGGGGTCCGAAGGGCACGGCCTGTCGTCACGCTGGGAGGCCTCGGCCGACCGCCGTGCCGTGATCCCGATGGCGGCCGGCATCGACTCCCTCAACGTCGCGGCGGCCAGTGCCGTGGCCTGCTACGCCGCGGCCCGCCGCTGACGGATCAGCCCAGGCGGTGCCGCAGCCGGCGGGCAGCCACGACGACCAGGGCGATGCCGATGAGCACGTAGACCACGTTGCTGACCGGGCCGACGTACCCCTCGACGACGTGCCACTGCTCCCCGAGCTCGTAACCGGCCACGATCAGCGCTGCGTTCCAGACCAAGCTTCCCGCGGTCGTGAAGACGCAGAAGCGCAGCAGCGGCATCCGGTCGATGCCGGCGGGGATCGAGATGAGGCTGCGGACGCCCGGCACCAGCCGACCGACGAAGACCGCGGTCCGCCCGTGCCGGCCGAACCAGGCCACGGCCCGGCGGACGTCCTGGGCGTGCATCAGTGGGATCCTGTCCGCCAGCGCGCAGATGCGCTCGAGCCCCCAGGCCGCGCCGAGCCAGTAGAGGACGAGCGCCCCTGCCAACGAGCCCGCCGTCGCCCAGGCGGTGGCGGCGAGGACGGTGTAGTAGCCCTGGCTGGCGGTGTAGCCGGCGAGCGGCAGCACCAGCTCGCTCGGGACCGGTGGGAAGACCGTCTCGAGGGCGGTGGCGAGGCCCACCCCGGGGGAGCCGACGGTGCGCATCACGAGCACGACCCAGTCGAGCACTGCCTCCACGTCGTACGCCGTCCCTCAGCCGCGCTGGCGCAGCGACTCGTGCAGGACGATCGAGCCGGCCACGGCGGCGTTGAGCGACGACGCGGTGCCGACCATCGCGATGGCGACGACCTCGTCGCACGCGGACCGCCACCCCGAGGACAGGCCGTGGGTCTCGTTGCCGACGACGATCACCACCCGCCCGCCCAGGTCGGCGTCCGCCAGAACACCGCCCTCCTCGTCGGTGCCGACGATGCGGTAGCCGTGGGCGTGGGCGTGCTCGACGACCGGGCCCGGGCCGGGCACGCGCAGCACCGTCAGGGCGAACAGCGAGCCGGTGCTCGCGCGCACCGCCTGCGGGTCGTAGGGGTCGGCGGCGTGGCCGGTGACCACGAGCGCGGAGGCGCCGAAGGCGTCCGCGGACCGGGCCAGCGTCCCGATGTTGCCGGGGCTCGTGGGGCGGTCGAAGACCACGACGGGACCGTGCCGCCGCCGCGAGTCCTCCAGGCGCGCGACGCCGTCGTCGGGCATCTCGACGACCGCGACCAGCTCGGCCCCCTCCTCGCGACCACTGAGCCGGGCGTGCAGCTCGGGAGAGAGCAGCACCCGTTCGGCGTCCGTCGTCGTCCAGAGGCCGTCGGACCACGTGGAGGCGGCGCCGTCGGCGCGGAGCAGGGCGCGCACGGTCCAGCCCTCCTCGACGGCCCGGGTGATGGGGCGGACGCCCTGCACCAGGAACTCACGGTTGCGGTGGCGCTTGGAGCGATTGGTCAGGAGCGCCTCCCACTGCTGGAAGCGGGCGTTCTCCCGGGTGATGCGGAGCTCGTGCATCGCCTCAGCCGACCGCGTCGGCGGGCCAGGACAGCGGGTAGTCCTCGGCGGCGGCGTCATGCTTCTTGGTCAGCCGCTTGCGCGACTTCGACGACAGGCGGTCGCCGAAGACGGTGCCGAGGGTGTGGTCGGTCTCGTGCTGCAGGCACCGGGCGAGCAGTCCGTCGCCCTCGAAGGAGACCGGCCGGCCGTCGAGGCCCTGGCCGTCGACGCGCGCCCAGTCGGGACGGGGGCAGGGCTCGAAGGAGCCGGGGAAGGACAGGCAGCCCTCGTCGTCGTCCTCGAGGCGGCGGTCCTTGCCCTCGGGGAGGGTGAGCACCGGGTTGCACACGACCCCGACGGTGCGCACGCCCTCGTCGTCGGGGCAGTCGAAGACGAACATCGCGACGTCCTCGCCGACCTGGCACGCTGCGAGACCGACCCCCTCGGCTGCGTACATCGTCGCCACCATGTCGGCGGCGAGCGCGGCCAGCGCGTCGTCGTACGTCGTGACCGCTGCCTGAGGGCGGTGCATGACGGGCGTGCCCCACCGCGTGATCGCGCGCACCGTGCCACCCTCGGGGAGGGCGCCGTGGGGCGCCCGGAGATCGGGTGTGGTGTCAGTCGGCTGCTCGTCTGGCATGCGGGCGATCCTAACGAGAGGGGCGCGGGTGGCACGCACAACGGGAGGGCCTCTGGCCAACGGTGTAACTCAGAGTTACAGTTTCGCCATGACCTTTCTCAGCAACCTCCGGCCGGGCGGGCGCCACGGGTTGTCGTCGCGGGAGGCCCGCGACGCGATCGGTCTCGTGGTCGCCGGGGTCAGCCGGTTGGCGCAGAGCGACCTCATCGACCGGGTGGGCCTGCGCAAGCAGGCCGAGCACGCGGTGTACTCCACCACGCGCAACGGATTCCGGGTGGCGACGGCCGCCGGACGCACCTTCGCCCGCGCCGGTCGGCGCACCGCCGGGGCCCGTCCCGCCAACGCCGCGTCGCGCGGCGTCTTCGACCTCACGCCGACCGACGACGAGGCCATGCTCCTCGACGTGGTCCGGGAGCTGGCCACCGAGGTGCTGCGGCCCGCCGCCTCCGCCGCGGACGAGGCGTGCGCGCCACCGGCGGACGTCCTCGCCGCGGCCCAGGACGTCGGCCTGCCCGCCCTCGGTGTCCCCGAGGAGCTCGGCGGGATCATGGAGGAGCGCTCGGCCACCGCCGGGGCCCTCGTCGCCGAGGCCCTGGCGCACGGCGACATGGGGCTCGCCGTCGCCACCCTCGCCCCGGGCGCCGTGGCCACCGCGATCGGGCTCTGGGGGACCGAGGCCCAGCAGCAGACCTACCTGCCCGCGTTCACCGGCGACGCCGCGGGACCGGGCGTCCCCGCCGCCGCGCTGACGCTCGCCGAGCCGACGGTGCTCTTCGACCCCTTCGAGCTCTCGACCACGGCCCGGCGCGACGGGGACGGCTTCGTCATCGACGGGGTCAAGTCGGCCGTCGTCCGCGGTGCCGACGCCGAGCTCTTCGTCGTGGCGGCGATGCTCGACGGCACCCCGGCGCTGTTCCTCGTCGAGTCCGGCGCCGAGGGGCTGGAGGTGGAGGCCGACCCCTCGATGGGCGTGCGCGCCGCCGGGCTGTCGCGCCTGCACCTCACCGGCGTACGGGTGGGCGCCGACGCGCTCCTCGGCGACACCGACGGCACAGCGTACGCCGAGTGCGTCCGCCTCTCGCGCCTCGCGTGGTGCGCGCTGGCGGTGGGCACCGGGCAGGCGATCCTCGACTACGTCAAGGACTACGTCAACGGGCGCGAGGCGTTCGGCGAGCCGATCAGCCACCGCCAGTCGGTCGCCTTCATGGTCGCCGACATGGCCATCGAGGTGCAGGCGATGCGCCTGCTCACCTGGAAGGCCGCCTCGCGCGCCGCCCGCGGCCAGGACTTCGCACGCGAGGTCGGCCTGGCCCGGCAGCTGTGCACCGAGAAGGGCATGCGGATCGGCCTCGACGGGGTCCAGCTCCTCGGCGGGCACGGCTTCGTCAAGGAACACCCGGTCGAACGGTGGTATCGCGATCTGCGGGCCGTCGGCGTGATGGAAGGCGCGGTGCTTGTCTGATGATCAACCTGGAGACCCCCACGAAGCACGCGACGCTCATCGACCAGGCCCACCAGCTGGCGATGAACATGCTGCGGCCGATCTCGCGCAAGTACGACCGCGCCGAGCACGCCTACCCCAAGGAGCTCGACATGCTCGCGGCGCTGATCGACGGCGTGTCCGAGACCGGGGCGAGCAGCGGCGCCGGCGCGGGCGGCGTACGACGGGACGCCTCCGCCGAGGACGAGACCGACACGGTCCGCAACGGGGCCAACCTCGCCTCGGTCCTCTCCGTCGCCGAGATGTGCTGGGGCGACATCGCGCTGCTGCTGTCGATGCCCCGCCAGGGCCTGGGCAACTCAGCGATCGCGTCGGTCGCCAACGAGGAGCAGCTCGAGCGCTACCGCGGCACCTGGGCGGCGATGGCGATCACCGAGCCCGGGACCGGGTCGGACTCCGCCAACATCACCACCACGGCGGTCAAGGACGGCGACGAGTACGTCATCAACGGCGAGAAGATCTACGTCACGTCCGGCGAGCGCGCCGACTCGGTCGTGGTGTGGGCGACGCTCGACAAGGAACTCGGTCGCGCCGCGATCAAGTCCTTCCTGGTCCGCAAGGACAACCCGGGCATCAAGGTCGAGCGGCTCGAGCACAAGCTCGGCATCCGCGCCTCCGACACCGCGGTCATCACCTTCACCGACTGCCGCGTCCCGGCCGAGGACCTGCTCGGCTCGCCCGAGATCGACGCGAAGTCGGGCTTCGCCGGGGCGATGGCCACCTTCGACAACACCCGCCCGCTGGTCGCCGCGATGGCCGTCGGGTGCGCCCGCGCGTCGCTCGACCTGACCCGGGACCTGCTCGAGCAGGCGGGGGTGCTGATCGACTACGACCGCACCGCGCAGTCGCAGTCGGCGGCCGCGGCGACGTTCCTGCGGCTCGAGGCCGACTGGGAGGGCGCCAAGCTGCTGATGATGCAGGCGGCGTGGATGGCCGACAACCGCAAGCCCAACTCGCTCGAGGCCTCGATGGCCAAGGCGAAGGCCGGGCGCGTCGGGTCCGACGTCACGCTGTCCTGCGTCCAGCTGTGCGGCACCCTCGGCTACAGCGAGGGCGAGCTGCTGGAGAAGTGGGCCCGCGACTCCAAGATCCTCGACATCTTCGAGGGCACCCAGCAGATCCAGCAGCTGATCGTCGCGCGCCGGGTGCTCGGGTTGACGAGCGCCGAGCTGCGGTAGCGATCCTGCACACGCGCCGACCGGGCACTTCGTTGCGACGAAGTGCCCGGTCGTCTGTTGCGGTCTGGCAACGAAGTGCCCGGTCGGCGAGGTCAGGAGACCGACTTGAAGGGGTCGTGCTCGGAGAGGATCCGGTCGACGCGGGCCTGGTCGATTCGGGAGACCACGTAGGAGTCCTCCTGGGCGTCGCGGACGCACTTGGCGAGGGTGAAGCTCGACGTCGTGAGGAACATCGTCCCGAGCCCGAGGAAGGCGCGGATCCACGGGTCGACGGGGAGGTAGAAGATCGCGAAGATCATGGTCAGCAGCGCGACGGCGAAGGAGACGCCGGCCTGCAGGAAGAAGGCGTTGGTGTTCTTGGTCGGGGTCGAGGAGGTCATGGGTCAACCGTCGCCCGCCGCCGGCCGGGCCGGACCCGCAGACCTACCCGACCACCGTTGAGCACGGGCACTCAACCGTTCCGAGTACGTTCTGCCCATGCCCGACCAGCCAGCCCACATGACGCCCGAGGAGTTCCGCCGCCACGGGCACGCCGCCATCGACTGGATCGCCGACTACTGGGCCTCCCTCGACGACCTGCCCGTCCGCGCCCAGGTCGAACCCGGCGACGTACGTCGCCTCCTGCCGACGTCGGCCCCGGAGGACGCCGAGCCGTTCGACGCGGTGCTGGCCGACCTCGACCGCGTCGTCGTGCCCGGGCTCACCCACTGGCAGCACCCGCGGTTCTTCGCGTACTTCCCGGCCAACTCCTCGCCGGCCGCGATCCTCGGTGACCTCCTCTCCAGCGGCATCGGTGCGCAGGGGATGATCTGGGCGACCAGCCCGGCGGTGACCGAGGTCGAGCAGGTGGTGCTCGACTGGTTCGCCGAGGCGCTCGGGCTGCCGGAGGCGTTCCGCAGCGACGGGCCGGGCGGCGGCGTCATCCAGGACACTGCCTCCACCGCGACCTTCACCGCCCTGCTGTCCGCCCTGCACCGCGCCAGCGGGGGCGACGTACGACGTCACGGCGTCGGCGACGTCGGGTGGCGGGTCTACGGGTCCACGCAGGCCCACTCGTCGCTGGTGAAGGCGGCGATGATGGCCGGCCTCGGCGAGGACGCCGTGCGCACGATCGCCGTCGACCCCGTCACGCAGGCGATGGACGTCGACGCGCTGCGCACCGCGATCGCCGACGACACCGGGGCGGGGCTGCGACCGGTGATGGTGCACCTCGCCGCCGGCAGCACGTCGACCGGCGCGATGGACGACGTCGCCGCGGTCGCCGAAGTCGTGCGCGACACGGGCGTCTGGCTGCACGTCGACGCCGCCTGGGCCGGCGTCGCCGCGGTCTGTCCGGAGCACCGTGGCCACCTCGCCGGCGTCGAGCATGCGGACTCGTTCGTCACCAACCCGCACAAGTGGCTGCTGACGACCTTCGACTGCAGCACCTTCTGGGTGCGCGACCGGGCCGCCCTGACCGGCGCGCTGTCGATCCTCCCGGAGTACCTCCGCAACGCGGCCACCGAGTCGGGCGAGGTCGTCGACTACCGCGACTGGCACCCGCAGCTCGGCCGGCGGTTCCGCGCGATCAAGCTGTGGGCGGTGCTGCGCACCTATGGGCTGGAGGGCCTGCGCCGGCACGTCCGCAGCGGTGTCGCGCTCGCCGAGCACGTCGCCGAGCTGGTCGCCGCCGACGACCGCTTCGAGATGGTGACCGAG
Organism: Nocardioides sp. GCM10028917; assembly: GCF_042666175.1. NCBI lineage: Bacteria > Bacillati > Actinomycetota > Actinomycetes > Propionibacteriales > Nocardioidaceae > Nocardioides > Nocardioides sp. GCM10028917. The sequence continues at coordinate 5,998 of NZ_JBHTFL010000014.1, read as the reverse complement.
CCGTCGCTGTCGCTGGTGGTCTTCCGGCTCGCCGCGGGCGACGAGCCGACTCTGGCGGCGATGGAGGCCGTCAACGCCTCGGGCGAGGCGTACCTCTCGCACACGACGGTCGAGGGCCGGGCCGCGATCCGGCTCGCCGTCGGCAGCTGGCGCACGACCGAGGCCGACGTCGACCGCACCTGGCGAGCGCTGCAGCGGGCGGCGTCCGCTCAGGACTGACCCGGGCTGGCAGGGTGGGCGGCATGAAGCTCTTCGCCGACACGCCGCTCCGCCGCACGCTGCAGGTGGTCGCCGACGTCCTGTTCGTCGTGTGGCTCGTGCTCTGGGTCTGGATCGGCATGGCCGTCCACGACGGCACCGAGCAGCTGGCGGCACCCGCCCGCCAGACCGACTCCGCGGCGACGTCGATGGCCGAGGAGCTGCGCGACGCCGGCGGCCGGCTCGGGGAGGCACCGCTCGTCGGCGACGAGCTCGCGGTCCCGTTCGACCGCGCGGCCGACGCCTCCGACGGGCTGGCCGCGGCGGGGCGCGACACGGTCGAGGCCGTGGAGCGGCTGGCGCTGCTGCTCGGCCTGTCGGTGGCGCTGATCCCGATCCTCATCGTGTCGGCGATCCACCTGCCCCTCAGGTGGCGCTTCATCCGCGAGGCGACGGCCGGCGCGAGGTTCATCGACGCGTCCGAGGACCTCGACCTCTTCGCCCTCCGTGCACTGGCCAACCAGCCGATGCACGTGCTGGCGAGGGTGAGCGACGACCCGGCGGGTGCCTGGCGCGAGCGGGACCCCGACGTCGTACGCCGTCTCGCAGCGCTCGAGCTCGCAGACGCCGGGCTGCGCCCGAAGCACCTGCCGGCCGCGTAGAGTCCAGACACGTGCAGTTCCTCGACGGCGCAGCGCCGCCCCACGACCTGACCTACGACGACGTCTTCATGGTCCCGCGCTCCTCATCGGTCGCGAGCCGCTACGACGTCGACCTCGCCACCGACGACGGCACCGGCACGACCCTGCCGCTGGTCGTGGCCAACATGACCGCGATCGCGGGCCGGCGGATGGCCGAGACGGTCGCCCGGCGCGGCGGCATCACGGTGATCCCGCAGGACATCCCGATCCCGGTGGTCGCCGACGTCGTCCGGTGGGTCAAGCAGCGGCACCGCGTCTTCGACACGCCGATCGAGCTCCGACCCGACCAGACGGTGGCCGAGGCGCTCTCCCTGATCCCGAAGCGGGCGCACAAGGCAGCGGTCGTGGTGCAGGAGGGCCGCCCGGTGGGGGTCGTCTCGGAGGCCGACTGCGCCGACGTCGACCGTTTCGCCCAGGTCTCGGCCGTGATGAACCAGGACGTCGTCACCGTGTCGGTGGGCACCGACCCCCGCGAGGTGTACGACGCGATCGAGCGGGCCAAGGCGCCGCTCGCGGTCGCGGTGTCCGACTCCGGCGAGCTGGTGGGCGTGCTGACCCGGCTCGGCGCGCTGCGCGCCACCCTCTACACCCCGGCCGTCGACACCTCCGGGGGCCTGCGGATCGCGGCCGCGGTCGGCGTCAACGGGGAGGTCAAGGACCGGGCGGCGGAGCTGCTCGCGGCGGGCGTCGACTGCCTGGTCGTCGACACCGCCCACGGCCACCAGGACCGGATGGTCCAGGCCCTGCAGGCGGTCCGCGCCCTGTCGCCCGACGTACCGATCGCCGCGGGCAACGTCGTCTCCGCCGAGGGCACCCGCGCGCTGATCGAGGCCGGCGCCGACATCGTCAAGGTCGGCGTCGGGCCTGGTGCGATGTGCACCACGCGGATGATGACCGGCGTCGGCCGGCCGCAGTTCTCCGCGGTGCTGGAGTGTGCCACCGCCGCGCGCGAGCTGGGCAAGCACGTGTGGGCCGACGGAGGCGTACGCCACCCGCGGGACGTCGCGCTGGCGCTCGCCGCCGGCGCCTCGTCGGTGATGATCGGCTCGTGGTTCGCGGGCACCCACGAGTCGCCGGGCGACCTGATGCTCGACGTGGACGGCCGCCCGTTCAAGGTGTCGTTCGGGATGGCCTCGGCCCGGGCCGTCGCGAACCGCACGTCGGGGGAGTCGTCGTACGACCGCGCCCGCAAGGGCCTGTACGAGGAGGGCATCTCGTCCTCCCGGATGTACCTCGACCCCGACCGCCCCGGCGTCGAGGACCTCATCGACCAGATCTGCTCCGGCGTCCGGTCGGCCTGCACCTATGCCGGTGCGACCAGCCTCGCGCAGCTCCACGAGCGCGCGCTCGTGGGCGTCCAGTCCGCCGCCGGCTTCCACGAGGGCCGTCCGCTCGAGAAGTCGTGGTGACGTGCACGAGCTGAAGCACGTCTTCGTGATGACGTACGGCAGGTCCGGCTCGACCCTGCTGATGGGCATCCTCAACTCGATCCCCGGCTGGCTGCTGCGCGGCGAGAACCGCCACGCGATGCGCCACCTCTACGACTTCCACCGCAGCGGCCTGACCGAGAGGGCGCGCGTCGACCCCGCCCGTGCGAGCCGGCCGACGCACCCGTGGTTCGGCATCGAGGCGTTCCCCGAGGCGGCCTCCCTGCAGCACATCCGCTCGCTGGCGGAGGCGACGCTGCTGCGTCCCGAGCACGGCACGAGGGTCACCGGCTACAAGGAGATCCGCTGGTACGACGAGGACCTGCCGGACTACGTCGACTTCCTGCGCCAGGTCTTCCCCGGCGCCCGCTTCGTGGTCAACACGCGCAACCTCGAGGACGTCGCGGCCAGCAACTACTGGACGCACAAGGACGACCCGCTGGCGCAGGTCCGCGCGATCGAGGACAAGATCCTCGCCACGTCGGCCGGGCTGGGTGACGCCGCCTACCGGGTCCACTACGACGACTACGTCGCCGATCCCGAGGTGCTGCGCGGGCTGTTCGACTGGCTGGGCGAGGTATACGACCCGGACCGGGTCGGGTCCGTGCTCGCGACGCCGCACTCGCGCCGCGGCAACCACCGTGACTGACCACGTCCTGGTGGTCTCGGCGACCGCCGCCGAGGCCGCCCACGTCCCCGCCGACCTGCCGCTCGTCATCACCGGCCTCGGCAAGACCGCGGCCGCCGCCGCGACCGCCCGCGCGCTGGCGTCGTACGACGACCTCGCCGGCCTCACGGTCGTCAACATCGGCACGGCGGGAGCGCTGCGTCCCGGCCTCACCGGGCTGTTCGAGCCCGGCACGGTGCTCAACCACGACATCAGCGCCGACCTCATCCGCGCGCTGGGCTACGACCCGCAGGAGCTCCTCGAGGTGGGCGACTCCGACATCGTCCTCGCCACCGGCGACGTCTTCGTCAGCGACCCCGCCGTCCGCGACGCCCTCGCCCAGCGCGCGCACCTCGTCGACATGGAGGGGTACGCCGTCGCCTGGGCGGCCCGCGAGGCCGGCGTGCCCGTGCGGCTGGTCAAGCACGTCTCCGACACCGCCGACGAGTCCGCGCTCGACTGGCCGTCGATGGTCGAGGCCTCTGCCCTCGCGCTGGGGGAGTGGTTGCGCCACCTGGTCTGACGCGGTCCCCGGCCCGCTGGTTGAGGAGGGACGACGTCCCGTCACGAGACCGGCCGCTGTCGACCGATGACGGACCCGAGCCTCGGCTCTGACTCGAAGTTCGCTCGCGCCATGTACGAGCAAAGTGGAAGTCCGCGCGCCTGCCGGCGCTGGTCGAGGAGGGACGAAGTCCCGTCGCGAAACCCGCCACGCGCTGGTTGAGGAGGGACGAAGTCCCGTCACGAAACCACTCTGAGAAAGGGTGGCAGCAACCGTCCACAGCCCATGGCTACTGTCGGTTGTGTAACTGACGGACGCCTATGACAGTGGGTCTGCGACTTTCTGTCGTAGGCGTTCGTACGGTGTTTGGCCGTCGAGTGCGCCGTGAGGGCGATCGTAGTTGTAGTAGTCCTCCCACTCCTGGAGTCGTGTCTCGAACAGGCGGGCATCGTCGATGACTTCACCCTCGAGGAGTCGGTAGAACTCTTCGGAGTCGATGCGGTGAGATCTCTCCACCTTGCCGTTTAGACGTGGCGTTCGAGGCTTGATCTTGATGTGGCCGATGCCTTTGTCGATCAGATGCCAGTGGAACGCAGAGCCGAACTCCTGGCCGTTGTCGGTCTGGACCTGGTCGACCGCGAACGGGAGCTTGGACAGCACGTGGTCGATGAACGCGATCGCGGTCTGCTGGTCGTTGCGGGGATAGGCACGCAGCACGCGAAGCCGGGTGCAGTCGTCTATCGCGGTGTGCTGGTAGTAGCGCTTCTTCCGGCCCTTCTGACCCAGGGGCTCGATGAACTTCACGTCGACTTGCAGCTGGTGGCCCGGGCGCTGCTTCTCGTAGCGCTTCCAGCGGGTCTCGCGTCTCTTTTAGCGCTGTGAGGCCGGCAGCCGGCCCACGCCAGCTTTGTGAAGGATTCGCCACACGCCTGAGGGGCTGATCTTGATCTGGTGGTACCGCTCCAGGTACATCGCGATCTTCTGGGGCCCGAAGTGATAGCGCTGACGGAGCCACAAGATCTTCTCCACGACCTCGGCGTTGGTCGCTTTTGGTGAGCTGTGCGGTGCGCTTGAGCGGTCCTTCAGGCCCTCGAAGCCTTCGTCCTCGTAGCGCTTGAGCCACCTTGTAGTAGCAGGTCCGACTGATGCCGTAGTAGCGGCAGGTCGCGGAGACGCTGCCGCTAACTTCCTCGACGTGTTTGAGCACTGCGAGCTTGTGCTTGGCCCGCCGTTCCAGTTCCCGTTCTGTCATACAGGTCTCCTAGGGATCAGAGACCCGAACTGTCAACGACGTCCGTCAGTTTTAGAATGGCTGATGTCTGTGGTCGCCGATAGAATCGAACACATGATCGAGACGCTGGCAGGGCCGCAGGCAGGTGGGGTCGATGACCTCACCGGTCGTGACCTGCTTGCCTCGATCCGCGAGCGTCGCGCTGCGGAGGACCGTGCCGCAGCCGACGTGCTGGTGCTCGCCGCCCGGTGGGCCGACCTGCATCCGCCGGAGTCGATCCACGACGCGGCTGCATTCACCGTGCCGGGTTGTGAGCACGAGGAGCCCATCGCGGGCGACGGTACTCCGCTGGTCGCGGAGTTCTGCCTCGCGGAGCTCGGCGCCGTCCTCGGCATCTCGACGACTGCGGCGAAGAAGCTCGTCGGCCACGCCCTCGAGCTCCGCCACCGCCTCCCACGCTTGTGGGCACACGTCCAGACCGGCCTGGTCCCGGCGTGGCGGGCCCGCACGGTCGCGGAGGTCACCATCCACTCGGCCCCGGCGCTGACGGTCGAGGCTGCGGCGTTCGTCGACGCGCAGGTCGCCGCGGTCGCCGGTCGGATCGGTGCGGCGCAGCTGGACCGACTCGTCGCCGAGACCATCAAGCGCTACGACCTCGCCGGACGTGATCCGGCCGCGGATCCGGAGGACGGCTACCTCCACGTCGACCCGCGCCACGCCACCCTCCACGACGACGACGTGCACTACGCCGGCACGATGCGCTTCGAGGCCGAGCTCGACATCGCCGACGCCCTCGACCTCGACCGCGCCCTCGCGCACGGTGCCGCCAGCTTGAAGGCCCTCGGGTCGACGGCCCCGCTCGGCGCCCGCCGCGCCGCCGCTCTCGGCGATCTCGCTCGCAGCCAGACAGCGCTCGACCTCCACACCCAGGGCGCCACCGGCGTCCGCGACGTCGACGGCTTGCCCGCCGCCCGCGAGGTCGTGCTTCATGCCCACTTCGACGCGTCCCTCGACGGGCTGGCCACCGTGTTCAGTCCGACCGGACGGATGGAGGAAGGCCAGCGCCTGCTCCTCCTCGACCAGGTCAAGGACTGGTGCTCCGACTCCCGCACGAAGGTCACCGTGAAGCCGGTGATCGACCTCAACGCCGACCTCTCCACGCCGGCGTACGAGGTGCCGGACCGGATCCGCGAGCAGGTCATCCTCAGGGATCGCAGGCGGAATCTAGGTAGTCACGCAACACCGGATGTGTTCGTGGTCTGGGACAGTATC
>NZ_JBHTFL010000013.1:0-443153 GCF_042666175.1 Nocardioides sp. GCM10028917 | reverse complement strand
TACTGGAGGTCCTCGCTATTCGTCTACGCCTCGACGTTCACAACCTCTGTGGGAATTACAGCTAGCCCAGCGAGCAGGCCGGCAGCGCGAACCACCGGAGGTCGTCGAAGTCGGCCCCCAGGTGGCCGGTGTCGGACCAGTCCGGTGGAGACGCGGCGGCCATGATCGCGCGGCCCTCGTCGAGGTGCTCCCTGAGCACCGAGACGGGGGCCGTCGTCGTGTGCCGGGGGTAGGTCATCGAGCCATCGGAGGCGTAGGCCACGTCGCTGAGGCGCAGCGGCGGCTCGACCGGGCCGGTGCGGTGGTGCCAGAGGCCGGTCATCGGGTCGAAGCGGTAGTCACCGAGCAGGCGCCAGCCCTCGCGCGCCACGAGGCGCACGGCCTCCACGACGTAGGTGAAGACCTCCTCGTCGACGAAGTAGTTGAAGTTGACCCGCACCCAGCCGGGCTTGATGCCCTCGCATCCGGTGGCGATCTGCGCCTCGAAGCGGTGGCTGTGGTCGAGGTCGATGTCGAGCAGGCGGTGGCCGTAGGGGCCGGCGCACGAGCAGCCGCCCCGGGTCTGGATGCCGAAGAGGTCGTTGAGGAGCGCGACGACGAAGTTGTGGTGGAGGTAGGTCCCGTCGGGCGCCTTGACGACGAAGGAGACGATCGAGAGCCGCTGCGAGTCCAGGTTGCCGAGGATCTGGATGCCGGGCTCGGCGACCCACGTCTCGACCGCGCGGCGCAGCAGCTCCTCCTCGTGGGCCTGGATCGTCTTCACGCCGACGGCCTGCTTGAGCTGGAAGACCAGCCCGGCGCGGATCGACTCCACGATCGCCGGGGTGCCGCCCTCCTCGCGGTGGGCCGGATCGTCGAGGTAGCGGTGCTCGGTCGGGTTGACGTACATCACGGTCCCACCGCCCGGCACGACCGGCACCCGGTTAACGAGCAGCTCGCGGCGCACGACCAGGACGCCCGGGGTGCCCGGACCGCCGATGAACTTGTGCGGGCTGATGAAGATCGCGTCCTTGCGGGAGCTGCCGGGGCCGTACATCTCGATGTCGACGTAGGGCGCGCACGCGGCGAAGTCCCAGAAGCTGAGGGCACCGTGCTCGTGGAGCAGGTCGGCGACGCCCTCGGTGTCGGTGACGATGCCGGTGACGTTGGAGGCCGCGGAGAACGAGCCGATCTTGAGCGGCCGGTCGGCGTGGCGCTCGAGCTCCTCGCGGAGGTGGTCGAGGGAGACCCGGCCGTCGGCGTCCTCGTGGATGGTGACGACGTCGGCGATGGTCTCGCGCCAGCTCACCTCGTTGGAGTGGTGCTCGAAGGGGCCGATGAACACGACCGGACGCTGGTCGGCGGGGATCGCGGCGCTGAGGCGGTGGCGGTCCTCGAGCACGCAGGGGATGCGGAGGCCGAGGATGCCGATCATCTTGTCGATCGCCGCGGTGCTGCCGGAGCCGCAGAAGATGACGACCGTCTCGTCGTCGCCGCCCACGGCGTCGCGGATGATCCGTCGGGCGTCCTCGCGCAGGCGGGTCGTCTGCAGCCCGGTGCCGCTCGCCTCGGTGTGGGTGTTGGCGTAGGCCGGGAGCACCTCGTGGCGGACGAAGTCCTCGATGAAGGTCAGGCTGCGCCCCGACGCGGTGTAGTCGGCGTAGGTGACGCGACGGGGACCATAAGGCCCCTCCATCACCTGGTCGTCGCCGATGACGGACGCGCGGATGCGCTCGAGCAGCGCGGTCGAGGTCGCGGTCGAGGTCGCGGTCGGGGCAGCACCGGCGTACGTCACGGGGTGAGCGTACGCCGGTGCAAGGCCCTGCCTGTCACCGTTGCGAGGCGGTCCAGCCCATCACGCCGGCGACCACGTCGGGGTTGTCGCTGAAGATGCCGTCGACACCCGCGTCGAGGAACGCCCGGGCCTCAGCGGCCAGGTCGCCCGGCGCGTTCGGGTCGGTGCCGACCCGGAAGTTGGCGGCCATGAACTGGTTCTCGCGGCGCAGGGTCCACACGTGCACGACGAGGCCCGCGTCGTGTGCGTCGGGCACCACCGAGGACGGCGCCCCGGTCCGGCCGGCGGCGTCGCGCGGCAGCACCAGGTTCTTCGCGGCGCCCAGCCCGTCGGCGTACGTCGCGATCGCGGCCAGACCTGTCGGCGTCACCATCGAGGCGTACGTCGTGCCCGGCAGGTCGGCGGGTCCGCCAGCGGCGTCGACCAGCTGCGCGAGCGGCGCGTCGACCATCGTGTCGAGCTGCTGGAGGTTCGTGACCTCAAAGGACTGGATGATCACCGGGTCGTCGGCGTCGGCCCACCTGCGCTTCTCCAGCGCGGCGACCAGCGGCTCTTCCAACGACAGGCCGATGGAGTCGAAGTAGGTGGGGTGCTTGGTCTCGGGGTAGATGCCGACCCCCTCGCGGCGGGCGAGCTTGATGACCTCGTCGAGGGTCGGGATCCGCTCCTCGCCGTCGTACGCCGTGTTGTCGGGCCGCACCTGCGGGAGCCGCTCCTTGGCGCGCAGCGTGCGCAGCTCCCGGTAGGTGAAGTCCTCGGTGAACCAGCCGGTGACCGGGCGCCCGTCGATCACCTTGGTGGTGCGGCGGTCGGCGAACTCGGCGTGGTCGGCGACGTCGGTGGTGCCGCCGATCTCGTTCTCGTGCCGAGCGACGAGGACGCCGTCCTTGGTCGAGACGAGGTCGGGCTCGATGTAGTCGGCGCCCTGCTCGATGGCGAGCTCGTAGGCGGCGAGCGTGTGCTCGGGGCGGTAGCCCGACGCGCCGCGGTGACCGACGAGCACCGGCTCGACGTGCGAGGGTTCGGCGGCTGGGGCAGCCGGGGCGGTCGCGGTGGCCGTCGGGGTGGTGGCCGCGAGCGGGGTGAGGGAGGTCAGTGCGGCGGCGAGGGCGAGCCCGAGGCCGGCGCGAGTCCGAGGTGTCATGACGGTGAGCCAACCGGCGCGGGACGGCGGCCCGCGGTCAGGGCGGTGAACGCCTCGTGAACCCTCAGCCGACGGTCGTGGCAGCGCGCTCGCGCACCACCGACAGCGCCTCCTCGGGGTGGTCGGTGATCACCCCGTCGACCCCGGCAGCGAGCAGCGCCCGCACCTCCCCCGCCATGTCGCCGGGCGCATCGGGGGCGGAGCCGCGGCGCAGGTTGGTGGGCAGGAAGCGGTTCTCGGCGCGGACGGTCCAGGCATGGACGGTCAGGCCGCGACGGTGGGCGTCGCGGACGAGGGACGACGGCGCGCCGATCGCTCCGTCCCTGTCCCGCGGCAGCACGAGCGACCGGTGCGCGCCGAGCCCGTCGGCGTACTCGTCGATGCGGTCCAGCTCGTCGGGCGTCACGGGGTGCCCGCGGTCGAGCAGCTGCACGACGGGCAGCCGGGTCCGCTCGGCGAGCCGCTGGAGGACGGGGGCCTCGAAGGACATCAGGGCCACCCGTGCCCACGGGTGGTCGAGTCCCTGTCGCGCGAGCTCGCGCAGCAGGGGCACGTCCAGCGGCAGCCCGGCCGCGTCGTGGTGGGCGGCGTGCTTGAGCTCGAGCGCCACCCCCACCGGACGGCCCCTCCGGACCGACTCCGCGCCGACCATCGCCAGCACCTCGGTGAGCGTCGGCACCCCCTCCGCACCGTCGTACGCCGTGTTGCCGGGTCGGGTGCCGGGCATCCGCTCGCGCGCGGCGAGCGTCTTGAGCTCGGGCAGCGTCAGGTCCTGGACGAACCAGCCGTGCTGCTCGACCCCGTCGACGACCCTCGTGCGGCGCAGGTGGGCGAGCCCGGGACGGTCGGCGACGTCCGTGGTCGCGCTGAGCTCGAGGTCGTGGCGTGCCACGAGCACCCCGTCGCGCGTGGCGACGAGGTCGAGCTCGATGTCGTCGACGCCCATCCGGATGGCGGTCCGGTAGGCGTCGAGGGTGTGCTCGGGACGGTGCCCGCTGGCGCCGCGGTGCGCGACCACGGCAGGGGTGGGGACCAACGACGAGGTCCTGTGCACCGCCTCGCGGGTCACCGTCATGGCACCACGCTGCACGAGCACGGGGACCGGACGGTGGTGCCGCGATGACGTGAGGGTGAATGCCGCATGATGACCGCGTGCCGCTCCCGAGCTTCCCCTCCCTGACGTCCCTGCCCGCCACCGAGCACCACGACCTCGTCGCCGCTCCCGTCGCGGCCGCCCTTGCCGCCTGGCCCGGAGCGGCCGAGGTGGCCGTGGTCGGGATCGACCCCGACCTCGCCGACACGGCGGCGATGAGCGAGGCGTACGACATCCCGATGACGGCGAGCGGCAACTGCGTGGTCGTCGCGGGTGCGCGCGCCGGCGACGAGCGGGTCGCCGCGTGCGTGGTCCGCGCCGACACGCGCGCCGACGTCAACACGCTGGTCCGCAAGATGCTCGACGTGCGCAAGGCGTCCTTCCTCCCGATGGAGCGTGCGGTCGCCGAGACCGGCATGGAGCACGGCGGCATCACCCCGCTCGGGCTCCCGGACGGGTGGCGCGTGCTGGTCCACGACGCGCTGCTCGACGAACCCGTCGTCGTGCTCGGCAGCGGCGTACGACGCTCCAAGCTGCTGGTGCCCGGCCGGGTGCTGGCGGACCTGCCGGGCGCCGAGGTGGTGCCCGACCTCGGGCGGTGAGCTGCGCGCGAATGTGACGTCAGCCGGCGGGTACGGATCGGGGCCAGCACCCATTCACCGCGGAGGCTCGATGTCCGGCGCTCGTCTGGTCCCCGTCCGAAGGGGGCGCGACCCGAAGGGGATCGTGCTCGTCCTGCACGGTGGGGCCAGCCGGGGCGACAGGGCGATGGTCAGCGCCGCGCAGCTCTCCGTGCTCCGCATGGTGCCCCTCGCGCAGCGGATCGCCTTCGCGGGCAGGTCGCGCCTGGCGGTCCACCGGCTCCTCAACACCCACCGCGGCTGGGACTCCAGCACCACGCCGGTGATGGACGTCGCGTGGGCGCTCGACCGCGTCACCGACCAGCACGGGAACCTGCCGGTCGCCCTCGTCGGCCACTCGCTGGGAGGTCGGGCGGCGTTGCTCGCCGGGCACGACCCGCAGGTCCGCAGCGTGGTGGCGCTGAACCCGTGGGTGATGCCCACCGACCGCGTCGGGCTGAGCGACACCCCGGTGCTCGTCGTGCACGGCGGCGAGGACCGCATCGCCCTGCCCACGCGCTCGGCCGAGCTGGCCCGGCGCCTGGCGAGCACCACGCCGGTCGGCTACGTCACCATCCCCGGCGGCCGGCACGCGATGGTGCGGCACGCGCGCGCCTTCGAGGCCTACGCCGCGGACTTCGTCACCGCCACCCTCCTCGGCACGACACCCCGCTCCGAGGCCGTGGCCGCGGTGCTCGCCGGGTCGACGTACGTCGAGGGCTGACCTCAGGGGCGGGAGTCGGGACTGGGTCGTCCGCTGTAGGTCGAGGACCAGTGCTGGCGCATGGACGACCGACCGCACGAGGGATGGTCCTGGGCGGCGCCCGCGCGTGGCCGGAGCAGGAAGCACTGGCGGTCCACACCTGGGTCGACCGTGGAGAACCACGGGTCGCCCGCCGGGGGAGGTACGTCCTGCCGCGTGGTCCCACCCGGCGGCAGGGAGCCGTTGGCGGGAAGGACCAGGATGGCGGCGATGGCCGCCGCCCCGACCACGCCGACAGTGACCGATGGCCACCACCAGCGCGGCGAGTCCGCGCCGATCGCGTAGGCGTTCATCAGGGACGTCCGTGGTCCCCGAAGTCGAGCCGCGCAAGGTTGATGTCCCTCGTGGGCTTCGGCTTCGCCGGCAGCGTGGCCTCACCGTCGCCGAAGTCCAGGCGGTTGGCATGGTCACGCACGGGCATCTTGGGAGCCGGGCTCTTGCTCTTCTTCACCGACTTGGTGATGTCGTTGGCCGGGGGCTCCACGTCGCCGCACGCGGCGACGAGGCTGAGCGCAGCGGTGACGGCCACCACGGCGACGGTGTTCCTGAGGTGGTTCATGGGATCTCCTGGTCTGCGGGACCTCGAGCCGTGCGGCTCGAGACGTCCAGTGGCCCAGGAGCTGGTACAGGTCCTGCGCACGCGTGGTACAGGCCGGGTACACGTGCCGTTGACCAGCCTCCCGAGCCCGAGGATTCTGGCGAGGTGGGGATCAACGTCCTTGGTCCGCTGACCGTCGACGGACCGGGCCGTCTCGGCCCCCACGACCGAGTAGTCCTTCAAGCCCTTGCCACGCGGCCGGGGCGGCCCGTGAGCGCGGACGAGCTGATCGACGCGGTGTGGGCCGACCGGCCTCCGGCGTCCGCCGCCAAGAACCTCCAGTCCTGCATCGTCAAGCTGCGCAAGGTGCTCGGCCCGCAGGCGATAGAGACGACGCCCCACGGTTACGTGCTCGCCGTGCCGCCTGACCACGTCGACGCCCGCGACTTCGAGGCACGGGTGACCCGGGCCCGCGCGCTGCTGACGATGGGCGAGAGCGACCGCGTGGCCTTCCTGCTGGAGGAGGCGCTCGCGCAGTGGCGCGGCCCTGCGTTCGCCGACCTGCCCGAGTGGCCGCCCGCGCGACGCGAGGCCGGGCGGCTGGACGAGCTGCGCCTGGACGCTCAGGAGATGCACGTGGACGCGATGCTGCGCAGCGGCCGTCCGCGCGAGGTGCTGGCGCAGGCACACGCACTGGTGCGGGCCGCCCCCCTGCGGGAGAGACGGTGGGAGCTGCTCGTCCTCGCGCAGTACCAGACGGGCGCCCAGGGCGAGGCGCTGCGCTCGCTGCGCCAGCTGCGGTCCATCCTGGCCCGGGAGCTCGGGATCGACCCGTCGCCCGAGATGCTCGCTCTCGAGCAGTCCATCCTCGAGCAGGACCCCCAGCTGCTGGTCCCGCACGCGCAGGCCGGGCGTGCGCAGTGCCCGTGGCAGGGGCTCGCGGCGTACGACGTCGATGACACCGAGCGGTTCTTCGGCCGCGATGCGGACGTCGACGCCTGTCTGGCGATCCTGGCCAGGGGTTCGTTCGCCGCGCTCGTGGGTCCGTCCGGATCGGGCAAGTCGTCGCTCCTGCGCGCCGGCGTGCTGGCCGTGCTGAGTCAACGCGGCCACCGAGTCGTCCTCGTCACGCCGGGGCCCCGCCCGATGCAGTCGCTCACCGCGCTGCCGGAGGACGCGCAGTCCGGCACGGTCCTCGCCGTGGACCAGGGCGAGGAGGTGTTCGCGCTGTGCGACGACCTCGAGGAGAGGCGGACCTTCCTCGAGCGCCTCGCGGGCGAGGCACGACGACGTCCGGTGCTCGTCACCGTGCGGGGTGACTACCTCCAACAGGTCACCGAGCACGCGGGCTTCAGCCGGTTGGTGGAGGGAGGCCTGCATCTCGTCGGCGCTCTCGACGAGGACGGCCTGCGCCAGGCGATCGAGCGCCCCGCCGAGCAGGCGGGCCTGGTCATCGAGCACGGTCTGGTCGACGTCCTCGTGCACGAGGTGCGCGACGACCCTGGCGCCTTGCCCCTGCTCTCGCACGCCCTGCTCGAGACGTGGCAGCGGCGCGAGGGCAACACCCTGACCGTCGACGGCTACCGTGCCTCCGGTGGCATTCACGGCGCGGTCGCCCAGTCCGCCGAGCAGCTGTACGGACGGATCGGGCCCGAGCAGCGTCGGCAGCTGCGCGACCTGGTGCTGCGGCTCGTCTCGCCCGGGACCGAGGGCGAGGCGGTCAGGACACGGGTGCCGCGGCGGCTCGTGGCACCCGTCCACGACGAGCTCGTCGAGGCCTTGGTCGCCGCTCGACTGGTGACCAGCGACGAGGGTGTCCTCGAGATCACCCACGAGGCCCTGACCCGCGCCTGGCCGCGGCTGCGTGGCTGGCTCGACGACGACGTCGAGGGTCAACGGATCCGTCACCACCTCGCCGGAGCGGCCGACTCATGGGACACCCTCGGGCGCCCTCCCAGCGAGCTGTACCGCGGGGTGCGGCTGACCCGGGTGCTGGACTGGCAGTCCCGCACCGAACCCACCCTCACGGACACCGAGCGCGCGTTCCTCCACGCTGCCCGCGAGTCCTCCGACGCCGAGGAACGGAGCGCCGCCGAGCAGGCGAGGGCGCAGGCGAGACTGATCGCACGCCTGCGCGTGGTGCTCGGGGGCGCCGTGGTCCTCCTGGTCCTCGCCCTTGCTGCCGGTGGCGTGGCCGCGGTGCAGTCCGACCGGGCGAGGGACAACGCCGCTCACGCTGAGCAGGCGGCGGTCTCCGCAGACGCTCGGCGCGTCGGGCTCCGGTCGCAGCTCACCGACGACATCAGCCTGTCGCTCCTCCTCGCAGCCGCCGGCACACGGCTGGACGTCTCGCCGGAGACCCGGGTCAACCTGCTGGCCGCGCTGGCCCGACGACCCCTGCTGGTTCGCTCGGCGGCGCCGTCCGGCGGCTTCCTCGAGGTGCTCGAGGTGAGCCCGGACGGCCGCTGGATCGCGTCATCGGACGACCAGAACCGGATGCACCTCTACGACACCTCCACGAACCACCCGGTGCGCAGCTACGACGCGGGTGACCTCCCCGAGGGGGAACTGGCCTTCATGTTCGGGGCGTTCAGCCCCGACAGCTCGCAGCTCGCCGTCGTCCTCGAGAACGTGCAGTCCACCGAACCGGTGCGCCTGCTGGACCCGAGAACCATGCAGCCGACCGCACCTCGCCTCGCGTTTCCGAGCAGCACGCCGCTGTACGGGGCAGCAGCGCAGTTCAGCGCGGACGGTCGCCACCTGGCCGCCACCGTGTTCCCGCCGGGGGTGGAGGGCGTTCCCCCGGGGTCCCAGGACATGCCGGGCACCGCCCTGGTCTGGGACCTCCGCTCCCCGGGCAGCCCTCCGGTGCGGGTGCCGGTGGGCCTTGGCCTCCAGGGGATGGCGCTGAGCCCGAACGCCCGGACCCTCTACACGAGCTGGCCTCTCACGGCGTACGACGTGGCGTCCGGCAGGCGGGTGTGGCGGCGTCCCCACGTGCGCACGTTCGGCCTCGAGCTGAACTCCGAGGGGACCCTGCTCGCCGTCGGGGGCGACGGGGACGGTGATGGTGCGGTCCTCGTCGACGCGGCGGATGGCAGGACGGTCCACACGCTGCGGGGCCACCGCGACGCGGTCTTCGACCTCCGGTTCTCCCCGGACGGCTCGCTGGTGGGGTCGGTCTCCAGAGGCGGCGACCTCATCGTCTGGGACTCCGCCACCGGCCGGTCACTCGAACGGTGGGACACCCTCGACCCGTACGGCGTCGGCTTCGGCCCGGACAACGACCTCGTCCACGCTGGCGGCGCCGACTCGATGCTCCGCAGCTGGGACGTGTCCGGGCAGCAGACCTACCTCCAGCGGACGACCGAGGTGGAGGACGTCCCCGAGTTCGCTCACGCCGACCTCGCACCGGACGGGAGCCGCGTGGCCTTCACCTGGCTCGACGACCAGCGCAAGGGGTGGATCAGGTTCGTCGACCTCGCCACCGGCCGTGCCACGTCGCCGTCCCGAGCGCCGGTGGACGCGTGGGAGGAAGGTTTCGGCTGGCCGAGCGGGACGTGGCATCCGCAGGGGAAGGAGTACGTGGCGTTCTGCAACATCGAGTGCACCTCCGGGCGCGCGTCCACCTGGCTCGACCCTTCCACCGGACGACAGGTCCGGCGCCGCAACATCGGGACGGTCTCGACGCTCGCGTACGTGGACGAGGGACGCAGCCTGCTCGTAGGCGGCTACGCCACGGGCGGCTCCGACAGGAGGACTGCTCTTCTCGACGCCGAGACCCTTCGTCGTCGGGGCGAGCCCCTGCGCGTGGCTGCGGACTGCTGTGCCACTCCTGTCGGTGACGGGAGCGCGGCGATGGTCTACGAGGTCTCCTCCGTGATCGGCGGCGGCATGGACTGGCAGGTGATCGACATGCACACGGGAGACGTGCTCGTCGAGGGGAATCTCGACCAATGGGTGTACGCCTCGGTCCTGTCTCCG
Organism: Nocardioides sp. GCM10028917; assembly: GCF_042666175.1. Taxonomy (NCBI): domain Bacteria; kingdom Bacillati; phylum Actinomycetota; class Actinomycetes; order Propionibacteriales; family Nocardioidaceae; genus Nocardioides; species Nocardioides sp. GCM10028917. The sequence goes on along the minus strand of NZ_JBHTFL010000013.1, from coordinate 433,237 downwards.
GACGGCTCGACCGTCGCGGCGGCGGGGGCCGACGGTGACATCGTCACGATCGACGTCTCGACGGGGGAAGAGCTCGGGAGATCCGCCAGCCTGGGCGCCGCCGTGTATTGGCTCGACTACTCCGGGGACGGCGAGCTGCTGGTCTCGGGCGCGGAGGACGGCGGGGTCAGCCTCTGGGACGCCTCGACCCTTGACCTGCTGGGCACCGCCCACCCACCCCGTCGCGGCAAGCGGGTGCCGTCCGGCGTGCAGTTCATCGGTGACACCCACGACGTGGCGATCGCGTCGTACGACGGCAGGGTCTACCGGTGGGAGACCGACCTCGACCATGCCCTCGACTTCGCCTGCCAGATGGCCGGTCGCGATCTGACCGAGGAGGAGTGGCGTCAGTTCCTGCCCGCCCAGCCCTACCGGTCGGTGTGCCCGGACGGCTGACCGGCGTGAGCACCCTTGCACCGTGACAGTCCCACTGTCACAGTTGAGGCATGCGTCTCGCCACCCTGCTGATGTACGACGGCAACCCGCGCAAGGCGGCCGACGAGGTGGTCGCCCTGGAGCGGGCCGGCCTCGACAGCGTGTGGGTCGCAGAGGCCTACGGCTTCGACGCCCCCACGCTGATGGGCTACCTCGCCGCGAAGACCGAGACCGTGAAGATCGGCTCGGGCATCCTCAACATCTACTCGCGCACCCCGGGCGCCCTGCTCCAGACCGCTGCCGGGCTCGACAACGTCAGCGAGGGCCGGGCGATCCTGGGACTCGGGGTGAGCGGGCCGCAGGTGGTCGAGGGCTTCCACGGCGTGCCCTACCGCAAGCCGATGGCGCGCACCGCCGAGGTCGTCGACATCATCCGCCGGGGCCTCAGGCGCGAGCCGCTGTCGGCCGACGGCGAGTTCCACCTGCCGCTGACCAAGGACGACGGCGCCGTGACCGGCCTCGGCAAGCCGCTCAAGCTGCTCACCCGTCCGGAGCGCGACACCATCCCGATCTGGATCGCCGCACTCGGCCCGAAGAACGTCGAGCAGACGGCCGAGATCGCCGACGGCTGGATCCCGCACCTCTTCCACCCGGAGAAGGCGCACCTCGTCTGGGGTGACGCGCTCGCGGCCGGCAACGCCCGGCGACACGACGCCCTCGGTCCGCTGCAGGTGATGGCCGGCGGCATGGTGGCCATCGGCGAGGGCCCCGACACCAAGTCGCTGCTCGACTTCGCGCGCCCCATCTTCGCCCTCTACGTCGGCGGCATGGGCGCCAAGGGGAAGAACTTCTACAACGACGTCGCGCGGTCCTACGGGTACGAGAAGGAGGCCGAGGAGATCCAGGACCTCTACCTCTCCGGCAAGAAGCGGGAGGCCGAGGCGCTCGTCCCGACCGAGTGGCTGGAGGCGGCCAACCTCGTCGGCCCGGAGTCGTACGTCCGCGAGCGCATCGCCGCCTTCCGGGAGGCCGGGGTCACCGACCTCAACATCACGCCCGTCTCGGAGGATCCGGCCGCCACCGTCGCGCAGGTGAAGGAATGGGTGTCCTGAGCCACGACGTCATGGCGCGACGTTCACCAGGGCCGGTCGAGCAGGCCCGCCCTGCCGCGCTGCTGCTCACCGAGCTGGGCGTCGAGCACCAGCAGCGCGCCGGTGAGGGCCGGCGTCGCCCACTGCAGCCACGCCAGCTTGCCGCGCGCGTCCTCGGCGACCTCGGGCTGCCGGGGGTGGCCGTCCTCCCCGCTCGCGTCGCCGAGGCGCTGCCCGTAGACGTACGCCGCTGCGGACGCGGCCACGGCAGCGCCGGTGAGCGCCGTCTTGGCCACCACGGCCGCGGTCGTCGGCGGGTGCGTCGCGACGCGGTTGCGGTTGTCGGCGAGGATCGCGATCCCGCTCAGCAGGTGCAGCCCGATCGCGGCACCCTGCACGGGACCCCACCGCTCCCAGCCGGTCCCCGAGACCTCGACCCGCTCCCGCTCCGTGTCGGGCTCGCGCGCGGCCTGGTTGAGCCCGACCGCCCCCATGAGCGAGCCGCCGAACCACGCGGCGTTCGTGACGAGGTGGGTGGCGCGCACGGCCGTGCTGATGAGAGTCATGCCGCCAACGTAGGCACGCCGCACCGGCGTCGCCTCACCCCGTCGGGGAGGACCACCAACCCGACCGATCGGAGGAACCATGCCTGACCGCCCCAGCATCCTCGAGCAGGAGCACGAGGACTTCCGCGCCGTGGCCCGCGCCTTCTTCGAGAAGGAGGTGGCGCCCCACCATGCCGCGTGGGAGGAGGCGGGCATCGTCGACCGCGAGGTCTGGCGCAGGGCCGGCGAGCGCGGGTTGCTGTGCTTCGACGTCGACGAGGCCTACGGCGGGCCGGGGATCAAGGACTTCCGCTACAACATGGTGCTCGCCGAGGAGTCGGCGCGGGCCGGAGCCTCCGGACCGGGCTTCGCCGTGCACACCGACATCATCGTCCCCTACATCTCCTCGCTCGGGACCGAGGAGCAGAAGCAGCGGTGGCTGCCCGGCTGCGTCTCCGGCGAGCTCGTCACCGCCATCGCGATGACCGAGCCGGGTGCCGGGTCAGACCTGCAGGGGATCCGTACGACGGCGGTGGACGCCGGCGACCACTACGTGCTCAACGGGTCGAAGACCTTCATCTCCAACGGGATCCTGTCCGACCTCGTCGTCGTGGTCTGCCGGACCGACCCGGACGCCGGGCACCAGGGCATCTCGCTGCTCGTCGTCGAGCGCGGCATGGAGGGCTTCGAGCGCGGCCGCAACCTCGCCAAGATGGGGCTGCACGCCCAGGACACTGCTGAGCTGTCCTTCACCGACGTACGCGTGCCGAAGGACAACCTGCTCGGCGCCGAGGGCTCCGGCTTCGTGTCGCTGATGGAGAACCTGCCCCAGGAGCGCATCTCGATCGGTTGCATCGCCGTCGCCGCGATCGAGCACGTCCTCGACCTGTGCCTGGCGTACGCCAAGGAGCGCGAGGCGTTCGGCAAGCCGATCGGGAAGTTCCAGCACAACCGCTTCGTGCTGGCCGAGATGGCCACCGAGGCGCACATCGCGCGGGTCTTCATCAACGACTGCGTGCTGCGGCTCAACGCCGGCGAGGTCGACACGGCGCTGGCGTCGATGGCGAAGTGGTGGACCACCGAGCTGCAGAAGCGGGTAGTCGACGCCGGCGTCCAGCTGCACGGCGGCTACGGCTACATGGACGAGTACCCCATCTCCAAGGCGTACACCGACTCGCGGATCCAGACCATCTACGGCGGCACGACCGAGATCCAGAAGGAGATCATCGGGCGGATGCTGGGCCTGTAGGCGGTGGGTCCCGATCGTCTACGTTCGGGACATGGACCTTTTCGAGATGGACGAGACCCAGACCATGACCCGCGAGGAGGCCGCTACCCGGCTGCGCGCCCTCGCCGACTCGCTCGCCAAGCACAACTCGGTGGAGTTCTCCCGCGGGGGCAGCCGCGTCACAGTGGCCGTGCCCGACCAGGTGCGGCTCAAGGTCGAGGTCGAGCTCGGCGACGACAACGAGATCGAGATCGAGATCACCTGGTAGCTCGCCTGTAGCGCACCGGGTGGCTCACCGGACCGACAGCACCTCGCGCAAACGCGCGGCGAACTCGTCCGGCTTGCCGGTCTGCCCGTACTCGCCGCCGAGGAACCCGTTGTGCCCGCCGGGGAACACCACCGGCTCGACACCCAGCTCCCGGGCGACGGCGTAGCCGGCGCGCCCGGCGATCTCCCCGTCCGTGGGGCCTCCCGACTCCTCCCCGACGCCGATGACCACGGTCGTCGGCGCGTCCCGGACCGCGGCGAGGTCCGGGACCCGGGTGCACCCCTCGCCGCGCATGTTGGCCATGAGGCCGTCGTTGCGCGAGCCGTCGTCCTCGGCGGGCAGGCCGAACACCGCGGGGTCCGGGACCGGCTTGTCGCCCGTCCACTCGCCGCGGTGCATCACCAGGCTGACGAAGCGGGCCATCCCGGGGCCGATGCCCGACGCGTCGTAGGCAGCCACCAGGTCGTCGCACGCCCGGCCGATGGCGTCGCCGTCCGGCAGCAGCGGCGCCATCGGGGGCTCGTGCGCCACCAGGACGCGTACGTCGTCGGGGTGGGCGGCGACCAGGAAGAGGGCGTTGACGGCGGCGCCGGACGAGGCGAACAGGTCGACCGGACCGACGCCCAGGGCCTCGACGAGGGCGTGCAGGTCCTCCGCGTGCTGCTCCGGCGTCACCGCCGCCGTGTCGTCGTCGCGCGTGCTGCGCCCGGTGTTGCGCGGGTCGGTCAGGACGAGCACACGACCGTCGAGCCGGGCCGCGAGGCTGCCGAACCCGGTGCTGTCCATCGGCGAGCCGGCCAGGACCAGCGGTGGGTTGTCGGGGGTCGCGTCGGCGAGGTCGCCGACGACGTCGAAGGACAGGACGGCACCGGGGACCGCGACGGTCCCGGGGGTGCGGAGGGCAGCGGTCATGCCGTCATCATCGAACCGGTCGCCGATCGTCCGCAACGCCCCCTAGCCTGCCCGCATGACCGACTTCACCCAGCAGGACCTCAGCGGCTCGAGCTTCCAGCAGGTCGATCTCTCGGGCAGCACGTTCCGGGGCGTCGACATGAGCGACCTGGACGTCCGCGAGGTCGACCTGAGCCGCACCCGCGTGCGGGCGGCGTACCTCGACGGCGTCCGGATGACCGGCGTCGAGATCCCCGACATGGAGATCAGCGGCGAGGTGCTGCGACTCGTGGTCAACGGGGTGGACGTCGTCCCGCTGGTGGAGGCCGAGCTCAACCGGCGGATGCCCGAGCGCGCGCTGATGGCACCGACCGACGTCGCCGGCTTCCAGGAGGCGTTCGCCGTCCTCGACCGGCTGTGGGGCGAGACGATGCGTTCCGCCCGATCCGTGCCCGCCGAGCAGCTGCACGAGCAGGTCGACGGCGAGTGGTCCTTCATCGAGACCCTCCGCCACCTCGGCTTCGCGCACGCGTGCTGGGTCGGCGGCGTCGTGCTCGCCGACCCGTCGCCCTGGCACCCCCTCGACCTGCCGTGGGACGAGGCTCCCGTGCACGAGGGAGTGCCGTGGGCGCGGCGGGTGCGGCCGGAGCTGCACGAGGTCATGGCCGTGCGTCGCCAGCGCCGCGCGACCGTCGCGGAGGTGCTCGACGGGCTGACCGACGCCGAGCTGGCCCGACCGGTCTCCTCGGCCACGCCCTTCCTCACCGACGCCACCGGGCTCACCGTCGCCGACTGCCTGCGCGTGGTCCTCAACGAGGAGTGGGAGCACCGGCTCTACGCGGAGCGCGACCTGGCGGTGCTGGCATCCCGCTGATGTGCTCGGGCTTCCGGCCGAGGTGACGCACCCCTCGTGACTCCCTGCTCATAGGCGCCCAGCCCCGCGGGTACTCCGGCCGGATGACCACCGATTCCGCGCGGGTGCGCGAAGCCGCCGAGCGCTGGTTCGGGCACCGCGAGCTGCTGCCCGGGCAGGAGGAGGCCGTGCAGGCGCTCCTCGGCGGGCGCGACGTGCTGCTCGTGGCTCCCACCGGGGCCGGCAAGTCCCTCGCCTACCAGCTCGCCGGCCTGCTGCTCGAGGGCTGCACGGTCGTCGTGTCACCGCTGCTCGCGCTGCAGCAGGACCAGGTCGCCTCGCTGGAGGAGGCCGGGCTCACCGCTGCCCGGCTCAGCTCCGCGGAGTCGGACGAGGAGCGCGGCCGGGTGCTGGCCGCCGCCCGCGACGGCGACCTGAGCTTCCTGCTCCTCTCCCCCGAGCAGCTGGCCAACCCGGAGGTGCTGGCGGAGATCGCCCGGATCGAGCCGACCCTCGTCGCGGTGGACGAGGCGCACTGCGTCTCGTCGTGGGGCCACGACTTCCGTCCGGACTACCTGCGGCTCGGCGAGCTGATCGAGCAGGTCGGGGCGCCCCGCGTGATTGCAATGACCGCGACCGCCGCGCTGCCCACGCAGCAGGACATCGTCGACCGGCTCGCCCTCCGCGACGCCCTCGTCGTGCTGACAGGCTTCGAGCGCGACAACATCGCGCTCACCGTCGAGCGCTTCTCCGACGCCGACGAGCAGCGCGAACGGGTGCTCGCGATCGTCGACGAGCTGTCCCTCGACCACGGCAGCGGTGTCGTCTACTGCCGGACGCGCAAGGGCGCGGAGGCCGTCGTCGAGGCCCTCCTCGAGCGGGGGCACGACGTCGCGGCGTACCACGCCGGGCTGTCCCAGCGGCGACGCGACGAGGTGCACGAGACCTTCATGTCGGGACGCCTGCCGCTGGTCGTGGCGACCTCGGCCTTCGGGATGGGCGTCGACAAGCCCGACATCCGCTTCGTCGTGCACGCCGACGTCCCCGAGTCCCCGGACACCTACTGGCAGGAGGTCGGACGCGCCGGCCGCGACCGCGCCACCGCCACGGCCGTGCTGGCCTACCGGGCCGAGGACCTGTCGCTGGGGCGCTTCTTCACGACCCCGGTGCCCCAGCCCGCGGACGTACGTGCGGTCGTCAGGGCGGCCTCGGAGACCGGCAGCGACGATCCCCGCGAGCTGAGCGAGCACCTCGACTTCGGTCCGCGGAAGGCCGGGCGCCTCGTCAACCTCGTGCGGCTGGCGCGTGAGGCCGACGAGCTGCCCGACGACGCGGGCCTCGAGAGGCTGGTCGACGCCGTCGTGGAGCGGGCCGAGGCGCAGCGCAAGCTGGAGGGCTCGCGCGTGGAGATGATGCGGGCGTACGCCGAGACGGAGCGGTGCCGCAGCGCGTTCATGCTCGGCTACTTCGGCGCCGAGGTCCGCGACCGGTGCGGGATCTGCGACAACTGCGTGGCCGGCCTCGCGCCCGACGAGGTCGCCGACCCGGGCGTGCCGTACGCCGTCCAGAGCACCGTGCGCCACGCGGAGTTCGGCCTCGGCACGGTCACCGACGTCGAGGACGACCGGATCACCGTGCTGTTCGAGGACGAGGGCTACCGCACCCTGGCGCTCGACCTGATCGAGGAGCGGGGACTGCTCGAGGTCACGTGAGCCACGCGGCGAGCGCACGCCCCAGGCGTACGCCGGAGAGCCAGGCGGTCTCGACCTTGGGCGTCTCGCCCCACCCGTCGCCGCACACCCCGACCGGGCGGTCGCCGTCGACGAGGGCGTAGGGCTCCTCGCGCCGACCCGTCGGACGGGCGAAGGTCCAGCGGTGGACGTGCACGTCCTGCGGCTCGCCGGCGTCGAGCAGCCTCCGGACAGCGCTCACCACGGTGGGCGCGGCGCCGGCCGGGTCGTCGAGGTGGCGCGCGGCCAGCTCGGGCGTCGAGTGGGCGACGAGCACCGGGGCGTCGTCGCCGCGGCGCCGGCCGTCGTCGGCGACCCAGGCGACGTCGGGGTCGTCGTTGACGAAGGCACCTTCGAAGCGGTCGGTCGGGCTGACGCCGTCCCAGGTGCGGTCGGACCACCGGGCGGCGACGGCGATGACCGGCTCCCACTCCCGGCGCAGCTCGCCCCCGACCGGGTGGTCGCCCACCAGCCGGCGTGCCTGCGGGTCGGGCATGGCGAGGACGACGGCGTCCGCGTCGAGCTCCGCCAGCGCTCGCACCTCCCGTCGCTCGACGACCAGGTCGGCCGCGAGGTCCTCGACCAGCGACCGCAGCCCGTGCGGCGCTCCCCAGCGCACCGGGCCCTTCTTGCTGTCCGGCGTGTCTCCGCCCAGCGCCGTGAAGGTGTCGGTCCACTCGTGGGCCAGCCTGCGCTCGGCCCAGTCCTCGACGACGGCGAGGAACCCGGGGTCGCTGACGGTGAGGTAGGACGCACCCAGGTCGACGCGACGGCCCCACAGGGTGCGGGCGGCCATCCGGCCGCCCGGGACGCGACCGCGGTCGAGGACGCGGGTGTCGAGACCGGACGCCCGGAGCTCCCGGGCGCAGGCCACGCCCGACAGGCCGGCGCCCACGACCACCACGTCGGCTCTCATGCGGCGACCCTAGGCCAGGGGAGGAAAAGCAGGTGCGTGACCAGCGCGTGGTGCGTAGAACCACAGCATGGACCTGGACGCCGCAACGCGGTCGTGGATCGAGGACGGCTTCGTCGTCCTGCCCGGCTACCTTCCCGCCACCGACCTCGCTCCCGCCGTCGACGAGCTCGGACTGCTGTTCCCGTCCGCAGCCGAGTTCCACGACGGAGCCGACCCCGATCGGAACGCTCGGTTCATCGGTGACGAGTTCGACGGCATCGACGGCTTCCCGTTCGCGAGCCCCGCACTCAACCGGATCCCGGTCTGCGACGCACTCGTAGCGCTCGCCACGACACTGCTCGGGACACCCGACATCCGTCTCTATTCGGCAGAGGCCTGGGCGAAGTACGAAGGCGCCGCCGACTACGAGCAGGACCATCACCGCGACTACCTCAACCACACCGTCCTCGCGCCCTCCACTGCGCCGGCGTTCCGCCAGCTCGAGCTCTTCGTGTTCCTCTCCGATGTGACGGTGGAGCTCGGCGCACCGCGGATGGTTCCCCGGACCGTCGCCACGGACGGACTGCCCGCGAAGCCGAACTTCTTCCCCCGACTGGACACCGACGACACCCAGGCGGGATTCGTGGCATCGACCGGGCGTCCTGACCTGTACCGGGAGGAGGTCCCGGCGACCGGACCGCCCGGGACCGTGGTCGCCTTCCAGCCGCAGACGGTCCATCGCGGATCCGCGATCACCCGGCCCCGGGGCGCGCGGTTCTCGATGCACCTCAACTACCGCCCGGCGGCTGCCGAGTGGGCACAGCGCCATGCCTGGGCCGACCGCAGCCACGATCCGCGCTGGTACGACTTCGTCGAGCAAGCCGGCCCGCGCCAGCTGGAGCTCTTCGGGTTCCCCGTTCCCGGCCACCCCTACTGGACCGCCGAGACCCTCGACGGCGTGGGCCAGCGGTATCCCGGCCTCGACATGGCCCCGTGGCGCTCGAAGGCATGAAGACCGCGGCCGGACAGCGCCGTGCGCGTCGGGGCCGCCCTCGCGGTCTTCCCGGTGGCCTTCCCGGCGGCCCGGGCAGCGTCATACGAGGGGCGACGCATGGGCGCGCATTCGTATGACGTCCGGTCGGTGGTCCCCTGCGTCATACCGATCCGCAGCCATGAGCGCGCATTCGTATGACGTGGACCGGCTCGCGACGTGCGTCAGGACAACGGTGCGGGCCGCCGTGGCGTTCAGTCGCAGGGCGGCTTCTGGCCGACCCGGAGGTCGAGCCGGGCGACGGACATCGCTCCGCGCCGTCGCAGGTGCCGGGCCGGTGACTGCGACGTCGCCCTTGCAGGTGGGCCACCAGCGCTGCGCCGCGGCGGCCACCGACAGCGCTCCCGCAAGGGCGATCGAGGCCGCCACTGCCGCTCGCAAGATCCAGCGCATGAGGCTCCTCCCCCGACGATCGACCCCACGTTCCCTCTCCGAGCGCGTACGCCCACGTGCCCGCCCCGGACGTACTCGACTTCGGGGATCGGAGCGCAAGCGTGACCCGCTCCGGAGACGTGGAGCACCCCCTGGTCGTACCCTCCCGAGATGGACTCCCCGTGGACGACCTCCTGCCGGGCGTTCGGCGATGCCGCGGAGTGGTTCGTCGCCGTCGCGGCGATGGCGGCGGGCCGGTGGACGGAGCCCGGCCTGGGCGAGTGGGACGTGCGCAGCCTGGTCGGCCACACCAGTCGTGCGCTCCTGACGGTCGAGACATACCTCGCCCGCCCGGCGGAGGTGGTCGAGGTGGGGTCGACGGCCGAGTACTACCGCGCGACCCGGGCCGCCGCCGCGGGCCCCGACGTCGCGGCTCGCGGGCGGGCGGCCGGCGAGGCGCTCGGGACGGACCCGGCCGCTGCCGTCGCGGAGATCGCGGCCCGCGTGGTCCCCCTGGTCGCTGCGTGCGAGGGCACCGAGGTGGTCACCACGATCGCCGGCGGGATGCGCCTGGCGGACTACCTGCCGACCCGCACCTTCGAGCTCGTCGTTCACACCGCCGACCTCGCGGCCGCCCTCGGACAGGCGTCCGAGCCGCCCCCGGTCCCTGCCGCGCAGGCCTTCGACCTGGTCGCGCAGCTGGCCGTCACCGACGGTCGTGCCACGGCGCTCCTGCGTGCCGCCACCGGACGGGAGGGACTTCCGCCGGGCTTCTCGGTGCTGTGACGCACCGGCGCCGCGACAGCCCCTCGCCTCAGTTCTCGCCGGTGGACGGTGACAGCTGCTGCCCCAGGGCCTGCCGCGGGGCCGGGAGCGGGCTGCCCCCGGCGGAGCCCGGGAGCAGGGACCGGTAGACGTCGACGTACCCCTGGCACATCCGCTCCGCGTTGAACCGCGCGGCGCCGCGGCGACACGCCTCGGGGTCGATCTCGTCGATCCTGCCGACGGCCTCGACCATCTCGTCCACGTCGTCGCAGATGAAGCCCGTGACGCCGTCCTCGATGACCTCGGGCACCGAGCCGCGTCGGAGGGCGATCACCGGGGTGCCGGCGGCCAACGACTCGATCATCACGAGCCCGAACGGCTCGGGCCAGTCGCTCGGGAACAGGGTGGCGCGAGCACAGGCGTAGAAGGTCGGCTTCTCGTCCTCCGTGATCTCACCGACGAAGCGGACGTGGGAGCCCATCTGGGGCGCCACCTCCTCTTGGTAGTAGGCGACGTCGGTCGGATCGACCTTGGCCGCCAGCCGCAGGGGCACCCCGGTGCGCCGCGAGACCTCGATCGCCGTCAACGGCCCCTTCTCGTGCGCGATCCGGCCCACGAAGCCGAGATAGCCGTCGGAGTCGTGGGGCACGTCGCGGTAGTGCTGGAGGTCGAGGCCGTTGTGGACGGTGGCCGCCCAGGTCAGGTCGAGGTCCGCCACCGCACGTCGCTGGTCGTCGCTGATCGACACGAGCGGCACCGATCCGTAGCGGGGCAGGAGCTGGCGCACGAAGTCGAGGTCGAGGCGCCCGTGGAGGGTCAGCACCGTGGGCGTGGCGATGAGCCGCGTGAACGGCAACGCCAACAGGTCCAGGTGCGAGTGGATCACGTCGAAGTCGCCGGCGCGTGCCGCCAGCTCCGCCATCATCTCCAGGTGCAGGTGTGGCGCCACGCTGGCCATCTCGTGGGCGTCGAAGCGCTCGCGCAGCGGCTTCTCGAAGGCTTCCAGCCGCGCCTCGGTCGAGGAGGTCTCCGGCGCGAAGAGGGTGACGTCGTGCCCCTGCGCGACCAGCCCGTCGCAGAGCGTCGCGACCACGCGCTCCGTCCCGCCGTAGGCGCCGGGCGGGACCGCCTCGTAGAGCGGCGCCACCTGCGCGATGCGTAGTGGCGCCTCGGCACCGGTCCCGTTCGCCCTGGCGGCCGCCGGCACCGATCGTGCGGTGCGCCGTGCGAGCCCCTCCCCGTTCACCGTGCTCGTCTCCATCGTCACGCAGTCCCTCCATCTCGACGGCGCCCGAGCGACCGCATGCTTTCCTTCTCCGGCAACCCCCCGACCCCCGGGTCGTGCCCCGGAGTTGAGGACCGGCGGCGCCGCGGGGGGTAGTCGTGCACGGCGCCGCCGGCGGCTATTCGGTGCGGCCCGCTCCGCGGTAGTCGGCGACGAGGCTGCCCTTCTCCAGGATCCGGCGGACCAGCCGCCCGCCGGCGATCCTGATGTCCTCGTTGACCCTGAACGGTGTGGCGACGCGCATCCGCGACGCCGCGTCGACCGCCGCAGCGAGCGTCACCACGCGCTGCTCGAGCTCCGTCACGCGCGCCTCGAGGTCGCGTGCACGCTGCTGCGCAGCGTCACCGTTCCCCGGGTGTCCGTCCGGACCGTCCACGTGCGCCTCCTCGGTTGTCGTGCCGCGTCTCCGTCCCCATGACCCGCGAGTCGCCGGCGCATGACGCGAGCCCGAAGCCCGGACGGCCTCGATCCACGCTCGCGCGACCTCCATCGGCAGCACGCCCGAAGGGAGGTTCGCGTCATGCGCTCGGCCGAGGACGGTCATAGACTCGTGGAGGTCTACCCGAGGGGCCGCAGCTCCTGCTTCCCGGCGGGAAGGAGGACCCTGTGGCGACCGATGCGGTGCGGGGCGGTGGCGAGCCGCCGTACGACGAGCGCGCCCTGGTCGACCTCATCCCGACGGTCCGCCGGGTCGTCGGCGCGAGGATCAAGGATCCGCACACGCTCGAGGACCTCGTCCAGGAGACGTTGGCCCGGCTGATGTCCTCCTCGTCGCGCATCGATCCCGACAAGCTGTCGCACTACGCGTCGGTCACGGCTCGGCACGTCGTGGCGTCGTACGCCGAGCGGAACGACCGTGCACGCAGCCGCTCCCACCTGCTCGCGGAGCCACCGGACGCGGAGACACCGGACGCGGACACGCCCACCGCGGGCGTCCTGCGGCAGGAGGAGCAGGAGTTCGTCGCCGCCGCGCTCGCCCACCTGTCCGCGGCCGACCGGGACCTCCTGCTGGCCCACGAGGTCGACGGTGACGACACCAGGACGATGGCGGACCAGCTCGGCTCCACCCCCGGGGCGGTCGCGGCGCGGCTGAACCGTGCGCGCGCGGGCCTCCGCGTCGAGTACCTCCTCGCCGCGGAGGGCGTCGAGCCGCCGACCGACCGTTGTCGACCCGTGCTGCGATCGCTGTCCACGGGCGACCGGCGTCGCCAGCGGGAGCTGGACGTCGACGCGCACCTGCTGGAGTGCCGCACGTGCGGCCACCTCGCCGAGGAGCTGTTCGAGCGTCGCGGGCAGCGGACGGACGAGGGCGTCCTCCGGGTGCCGGTGTCGCGGGACGCCGACGTCGTGCTCGCCCGCCAGAAGGGGCGCGAGGTGGCGGCCGCTGCCGGCTTCTCGGCATCGGACCAGACGGCCATCGCGACCGCCATCTCCGAGATCAGCCGCAACATCGTCAAGTTCGCCGAGCGCGGCGACGTGACCATGTCCGTGCTGTCCGAGGACGGGCGCACGGGCATCTCCGTCATCGCCCGCGACGTGGGTCCGGGCATCGTCGACGTGGACCGGGCGATGCAGGACGGCTTCAGCACCTACCGCGGACTCGGGCTCGGCCTGCCCGGTGCGAAGCGGCTGATGGACCGGTTCCACCTGAGCTCGACCCCGGGCGCGGGGACAAGGGTGACGATGGAGAAGTGGTTGCCGTGACGCGACGAGGACCCGACGCAGCACCCGACGAGAAGGACGGCGACGTCATGACCGATCACTCCAGCACCCAGACCGGTGCCGAGCGCGCACACGGCGAGGAGACCCTCCTCCCGGAGCTCGTGGCGCACCTGCGCGACCACCGGACACAGCTGCGGCAGCAGTGGGCCGAGCGGATCACCCAGGCCCACCTGCTGTCCGCGATGACGGCGCAGGAGGTGTTCTCCGAGGCGACCTCGGTGTACGACAACTACGTCGAGGTGCTCGAGACGGGCAGCGTGAAGGCGCTCCAGCACTACGCCCGCGACCTGTCCGAGCGCATCATCCCCCGGGGCGTCGAGACGCACGAGGTCGTCGGGATCGTCCTGCTGCTGCGCGACGTCCTGGCCCGCTCCCTGTTCGAGAAGTACCGCGAGGACTTCGACCTCCTCAACCAGGTGCTCGACGCGTACGAGCCGGCCGCGAACCGCATCGCCAACACGGTGGCCGTCAGCTTCGTCGAGCAGCGCGAACGGGTCATCCGGGAGCAGCAGGACGCGCTGCTGGAGTTGTCGACCCCGGTGCTGCAGGTACGCGAGCGGCTGCTGATCCTGCCGATCATCGGGGTGCTGGACGAGGACCGGGCCCGTCAGCTCACCGAGCAGCTCCTGCACGGGATCCGCGCGCACCGCGCCAAGCTCGTGGTCATCGACGTGACCGGCGTCCCGAACATGGACGAGGGGGTGGCCAACTCGCTCGTGGACACCGTGACGGCCTCCCGCCTCATGGGCGCCGACGTGATCATCACGGGGCTGTCGTCGGAGATCGCCCAGACCCTCGTCACCATCGGCGTCGACCTCAGCAAGATGCACACCGTCGGTGACCTCCAGGGCGGGATCGAGGAGGCGGAACGGCAGCTCGGGTTCCGCGTCTCGAAGGTGCCTGATGCCGACTGACGCCCGAGCACCCAGCGCTCCCCTGCCCGCCTCGATCCTGTCGCAGGGCCCCAACCTGATCGTCTCCATCCACACGGCCCTCGACGACGAGCAGCTGACCAGGCTGCAGCACGACCTGCTCGAGCGCGTGGGCCGCGACCGCTCACGCGGCATCCTCATCGACGTGGCGGCGCTCGACGTGCTCGACTCCTTCGCTGCCAACACGCTGGCCGAGCTCGCCTACATGGCGCAGCTGCGCGGCGCCCGGACGGTCGTGGTCGGGATCAGCCCCGAGGTCGCCATGACACTCGTGCGACTCGGCGTGCGGATCCCGCTGACGCAGACGGCGCTGGACCTCGAGGAGGGCCTCGAGTGGCTGGCGACCTGACGGACCCGCTCGAGCGCCTGCGCCTCGACTACGCGCCGCTGCTGCTGCGCTACCTCACCCAGCGCGACGAGACCGGGCTGCAGGCGGCCTACCAGCTCGGTCGCGACGCGATGCGGGAGTCGATCGGCCTGCTCGACGTCGTACGCGTGCACAACGACGTGTCCCTCGAGGTCCTCGCCACCGCCCGCGACGTCGCGGAGGCCCGCGACCTGGCGGAGGCCGCGTCCACGCTGCTCATCGATCTCGTCGCGGCCTTCGAGGTCGCCCAGCTGGGTTTCATGGATGCCCGGCGCGAGGGCGGGTCGTCGGGCCAGCACCTACTCTGACTCCTACCCTGACTCCATGCCAGCGCCACGCACCCGCCGCGCGAGAGCGGCCCGGAAGCGCCAGCGCCGGATGGCGAGCGTCGAGCACGACCTCAGCCCGGGCGAGTGGACCGCGCTGCAGGAGGCATGGGGCGGGTGCGCCTACTGCGGCGCGACGGGCGGGCCCGTGCAGAAGGACTGCGTGCTCCCGATCTCACGCGGCGGGCGCTACACGCTGCTCAACGTCGTCCCCGCCTGTGCCTCGTGCAACGCGAGCAAGTGCAACGACGAGGTCACCGGCTGGCTGCGCCGCAAGCGGCTCGACGAGCGCGCGTTCCTGGTGCGTCTCGCGACGGTCCACGCCGAGCTCCGGCAGTCGGGGGCTACAGCGGCGTGTCCTCCGGCACCACCCGCAGCACGCTGAGCGTCCCGGCCTCCCGACCCACCACGACCTTCACCCCGTCCAACCGCTCGAGGGCGGCGCGTACGTCGTCGACCTCGAGCCGCGTGTCGACGGCGATGTCGGCGTCGCGGACCGGCACGGTCGTCTCCGGCCAGTCGGACGAGTCGACCTCGAAGGGGTCGAAGTCGGTCTGGGCCGCCGACCACAGCTGCAGCGCGGACTCGGCGACCATGTCGTCGGTGGTGGACTGATCGGGCGTCATGCGTCGAAGGTACCCATCTCCGTGCAGTTGACTGGTGCCATGGCCACCCGACTCCTCATGCTGGCGGACACGCACGTCCCCAAGCGTGCCCGCGACCTCCCGGCAGAGGTGTGGCGGGCCGTGGAGGAGGCGGAGCTCGTCGTCCACGCGGGCGACTGGGTCGACGTACGTCTCCTCGACGAGCTGGAGGAGCGGTCGGCCCGCCTCGTCGCGTGCTGGGGCAACAACGACCACGGCGAGCTGCGCGAGCGGTTGCCCGAGGTCGCGCGCGTCGAGGTCGAGGGCGTCCGTCTCGGCGTGGTCCACGAGACCGGGCAGGCGAAGGGCCGTGAGGAGCGCATGAGCGTCGACCACGCCGACCTCGACGTGCTCGTGTTCGGCCACAGCCACATCCCGTGGGACACCGTCACCGCCACCGGGCTCCGGCTGCTCAACCCCGGCTCCCCCACCGACCGGAGACGGCAGCCGCACTGCACCTACCTGACCGCCACGGCCGAGGACGGTCGGCTCAGGGACGTCGTCCTGCACCGGCTCCCGCCGCGGGCGTAGGAACCCACCCGCGGTCGTCGAGCGAGCGCGACCCCGCCCGCACCATCACCCAGCCCACGGCGACGAGCACCGCACCGAACGCGAGGAAGCCCAGGTCCCAGGCGAGGGGGCCGCCGAGGTCGTCGCGCACGTGGTGCACGCCGAGCAGCTGGTGGTCGACGAGGCCCTCGACGACGTTGAAGCCGCCCCAGCCGGCGAGCAGCCCACCGAGGTGGAGACGCCAGCTCGGCGGCAGCCGCCCCTGCCTCCACTGGGCGAGCGTCACGACCGAGGCGCCCACCACGACCATCCAGGTGACCAGGTGGAAGAAGCCGTCGGCCAACGTGTTGACCTCGAGCCCCGCCACGGTCGTCACGGGGTGGTCACCGGTGGCGCTCACCATGTGGTGCCACTGGAGGATCTGGTGCAGGACGATCCCGTCGACGAAGCCGCCCAGCCCGACGCCGTACATCAGGCTCGCGGCGGCGGACGGAGGTTCTCCCACGGAGCTCGGCCCGGAAGTCGGCACGGAGGTCGGCATGGATCCCCGGTACCCACGCGGCCCGGCGTCAGGCGTCGGGGCCGTCCGGCTCCCGGGTGAGGAAGTCCTCGTTGGTGCACTCGCGCACGTCGACGGTGGGATCGCCGCCACCGACCCTAGCCAGCGGGGCCGCGGCGCACCATGATGTGACCCCCGCCACACCCCCCGCCATCGCCCCCACCATCACCAGGAGCCGAGATGACCGCCACCGAGACCGAGCCCGACGTCCTGGCGGTGCGCGAGGAGTACGAGGCCCGCATCCTCGGGCTGCACATGCCGGCCACCGTGCGGAAGGCCGCGGAGACGTACGGCGACGCACCGGCCTTCTCCGACAAGTTCGACGTGCCCGAGGGCGAGACGTGGTCGACGATCAGCTGGACCGAGACGTGGGACCTGACCCGCCGGGTCGCCGCCGCCCTCGTCGACCTCGGCGTCGAGCCGGGCGACCCCGTGGCGATCATGGCCGCCAACCGCACCGCGCACACGCTGGCCGACTACGGCGCGATGACCGCGGCCGCCGTGCCGATGTCGATCTACAACACCCTCGCCCAGGACCAGGTCGCCTTCATCGCGGGCGAGTCGCGCCCCGTCGTGGTGGTGCTCGAGGACCACGACCGCTACCAGCGGTGGGAGCGGGCCCTGGACGAGGTGGACTCCATCCGCCACCTGGTCATGCTGTCCGACGCCGACCGCGTCGACGACCCGCGGGTCATGACGTGGCCCGACCTCCTGGCCCGCGGCGACGACACCGGCGCCGTCGACGAGCGGATGGAGCGGATCACCCCCGACCTGCCGGCGACGTTCCTCTACACCTCCGGCACCACGGGCAACCCCAAGGGCGTGGTGCTCACCCACCACAACGTCATGTACGAGGCGGTCTCCACCCTCGACGCCGGCGGCCTGCACGGCCCGCAGCGAACGATCAGCTACCTGCCGCTCGCGCACATCGCCGAGCGCATCCTAGCGACGTACGCTCCCCCGTTCCTGGGCAGCCACGTGCACGCGATCCCGGACCCGGCGGGCCTCCTCGGTGCGCTGGGCGAGGTGCACCCGACGGCGTTCTTCGGCGTCCCGCGCGTCTGGGAGAAGATCAAGACCGGCATCTCGGCCAAGCTCGCCGACGACCCCGACCCCGCCAACCAGAAGATGGTCACCGACGCGATGGCTGCGGGTCTCGCGTGGACGCAGGCCCACGAGTACGGCAACGCGATGACGCCGGAGGTCGAGGAGGCCTTCGCCAGGGCCGACGAGGCGATCCTGGCGTTCCTGCGGCTGCTGCTCGGCCTCGACCAGGTGCAGTGGGCCGCGAGCGCCGCCGCCCCGATGCCGCTGGAGGTCGCCAAGTTCATGGGCGGGCTCGGCGTGCCGGTGTACGACGTCTACGGCATGACCGAGACGACCGGGGCCTTCACCTCCAACGGACCCGACGCCTTCAAGCTCGGCACGGTCGGGCGGCCCAACCCCGGCGTCGAGGTGCGGCTCGCCGAGGACGGCGAGATCCTGTGCCGGGGCCCGGTCAACACCCCCGGCTACTACAAGCAGGAGTCCGCGACCCGCAACCTCATCGACGACGACGGCTGGATCCGCACCGGGGACATCGGCACGGTCGACGAGGACGGCTTCTACTCGGTGGTCGACCGCAAGAAGGAGCTGATCATCACCTCGGCGGGCAAGAACATCGCACCCTCCAACATCGAGAACTACCTCAAGGAGTCCCCGATCGTCGGCCACGCGATGGCGCTGGGTGACGACCGCTCCTACGTCGTCGCGATCCTCACCCTCGACGGCGAGATCGCACCGCTCGTCGCGGCCAAGCTGGGCGTCGAGTTCACCGACCTCGCCGATCTGTCCTCCAAGCCGGAGATCCGCGCGATGGCGCAGGCCGCGGTCGACAAGGCCAACGAGCGGCTCTCGCGTCCCGAGCAGGTCAAGGCGTGGGAGCTGCTGCCCGACGAGTGGACCGCGGAGTCCGAGGAGCTGACGCCCACGTTGAAGCTCAAGCGCCGTGTCGTGAAGACCAAGTACGCCGACGTGGTGGAGAAGCTCTACACGTGACCTTCGACGCTCCGCCCCTGCACGT
Organism: Nocardioides sp. GCM10028917; assembly: GCF_042666175.1. Lineage (NCBI taxonomy): Bacteria > Bacillati > Actinomycetota > Actinomycetes > Propionibacteriales > Nocardioidaceae > Nocardioides > Nocardioides sp. GCM10028917. The sequence goes on along the minus strand of NZ_JBHTFL010000013.1, from coordinate 414,727 downwards.
CTTCGACGTCGAGGCCCACCGCGGGGGCGCGGGGCTCTGGCCCGAGAACACCCTCGAGGCCTTCGGCCGGGCCCTCGCGCTCGGGGTCTCCACCCTCGAGCTCGACGTCCACCTGACCGCCGACGACGACGTCGTGGTCCACCACGACCCGACCGTCGCGGACGCGAGGAGGATCCGCGAGCTCGCCCGGGCCGACCTGCCGCCGTCGATGCCGCTGCTCCGGCAGGTCGCCGCGCTCCTCGCCGAGCGCGGCGCCGACCCGGTGCGGGTCAACCTCGAGATCAAGTACGACGCCCTCGACGCCAGCGGCCTCACCACCCGCGAGGCGTTCGTCGCGCGGGTCGTCGACGCGTTGCGCGTCGACGGGCTCGTCGCCCGCACGAGCATCCAGTGCTTCGACTGGGGCGTGCTGGACCGCGTCGGCACGGCCGAGCCGTCCCTCGCCCGCAACCTGCTCGTCTCGCCGAAGTACCTCCGGGGCACCGACGGCGCGCCGTCGCCGTGGTTCGACGGCCTCGCGGTGGACGACGACTTCGTCGTGACCGCCGCCCGACAGGGCTTCACGGCGATCTCGCCGATCCACGGGTCGCCGTTCCGCTCGGGCGTGGACGACCCGGCGTACCAGCCCTTCGCGACGGCGGAGCTGGTCGACGCCGCCCACGCCGCGGGGCTGGCGGTCGTGCCCTACGTCGTCGACGACGCGCCCACCATGCGGCACCTCGTGCGCCTGGGGGTCGACGGCCTGATCACCAACCACCCCGAGCGGCTCCGGGACGTGCTCGCCGACGAGGGCCGCGACCTGCCACCCGCATTTCCCGGCGGCGCAGGCAACCTCCCACCCGTCCGGAGCGTCTCCTCGACATGACCACCTCGTTCCGCGCCGCCTCGCGCGCCGCCCTGGTGGCTGCCGCCACCCTCGCCCTCGCTGCCGGGCTGTCGCCGGCAGGCCCCGCGACCTCCGCCGCCGACACGGGCAGCCGTCGTGCTCCCACGACCGTCCTCGACGTCCGCGGCCTCCAGCAGGGAGCCCCACCGGCGGTCGCCTGGAGCGAGCGGCGGTCCGGCCGGACCGTCATCCACGGGTCCGGCGGCACCCGCACACCCGCGCCCAACCGCCTCGACCAGCTCGCGCCGATGGGCTCCGGCCACGTCATCCAGACCATCGGTGCCGGTGGCGCCAGGACCCGCTGGATCGGTGCCGACGGCACCCCCGGCCCACGCGAGTGGCGCACCGGCTACGGCCTGGCGGTCTCCGCGCAGGGCAGGGCCGTCGCCTTCTCGGGCAGGGCCGGCAAGGTCTGGTCGATCGACGAAGCGGGCGACCGGGTGCTGTCGTTCAACCCGGTGCCGATCTCCGGCAAGGGACAGGCGGTGGCTCTGTTCGGCGAGGACTGCAAGGAGAGCGCGACCAGCACGGGGTGCTCGGTCTACGTCAACGGGCCCCGCCGCGCCTACTACACGACCTCGCACGGCATCGTCGACCGGCCGCCGCACCTGCGACTCGCCTCGACCGGGCGCGGGCGGTGGATCGGCGGGATCACCTCGCTGAGCGACACGGGCTCCTGCAGCGCGATGCTGCGCAGCTGGAAGGTGAGGTGGCGCACCTGCGACAACCAGCTCTCCGACATCTCCCCGGACAACCGCCACGTCCTCGGCACCCCGGCGTACGCCGACGGCTTCGGCCCCACGACGCTCGACCTCCTCACCACCGCCGACGGCACGGTGGTGAGGTCGTTCACCTCGGCCCGCAGCGGCCGCTCGGCGACGTACTTCGACGAGGTCTGGGAGGACGCCGGGCACGTGCTCGTCGTGACCTACCAGGCCGACCGGTGGGCCGTCGTGCGGCTCGGCGTCGACGGCTCGATGGAGTACGCCGTCGCGCCCCGGCGCGGGACGATCGACGTCCGCGCGCCGTTCCAGCTCCAGACCCGCTGAGCGGGGCGTCGGCCCCACCCTGTCTAGACCTCAGGGTAATTACCGATGCACGCACCGGCCCCGGGCTGGTCAACTGAAACACATGCACCGACAGATCGCTGGGATCCTGACCGGCCGCGTGACCAAGTGGATCGTCCTCGTGGCGGTCCTGGTGATCACCGGGATCATGGCCACCTTCTCGGCCAAGCTCACCTCGGTCCAGAACAACGAGGCCTCCTCGTGGCTGCCCGAGTCGGCGGAGTCGACCCAGGTCCTGGAGGAGCTGTCCGAGACCGTCGACCCCAACGACATCCCCACCCTGGTCGTCTACCACCGTGACGGCGGACTGACCGAGGACGACCTCGCCCAGCTCGAGGCGGACGGCCCGGAGATCGCCGAGCTCGACGGCATCACCGACCAGGGCGTGCTGACGCCGGCGGCCGCCGAGGCGGCCGCGGCCGAGGGGGCGCCGGTGCCGACGCTGGTGTCCGACGACGGCGAGGTCGCCTACCTCTACTTCGTGCTCAACTTCGGGACCGACGGCTGGAACGCCATCCCCGACGCCGCCGACGAGATCCGGGACATCGCCACGCTCGACGGCGGAGAGGTCCACCTCGCCGGCTACGGCGGCCAGGCCGCTGACTCCGCCGAGGCGTTCGAGGGCATCGACACCAACCTGATCTTCGCGACGCTCGCCGTCGTCATCGTGATCCTTCTCTTCACCTACCGCAGCCCGATCCTGTGGCTGCTGCCGATCCTGTGTGCCGTCTCGGCCAACTTCATCGCGACCGGCCTGGTGTACCTCCTCGCGAAGTACGCCGACCTCACGGTCAACGGCCAGAGCCAGGCCATCCTCAGCATCCTGGTGATCGGAGCCGGCACCGACTACGCGTTGCTGCTCGTCGCCCGCTACCGGGAAGAGCTCCGTCGTCACGAGGACCGCCACGAGGCGATGGCGTTCGCGCTCCACCGCGCCGCGCCGGCGATCTTCGCCAGCGCCGCGACCGTCGCCGTCGGCATGCTCTGCCTGTCGTTCGCCGACCTCAACTCCACCGCCGGGCTCGGCCCGGTCCTCGCCATCGGCGTCGCCGTCACCATGCTCGTGATGGTGACGCTGCTGCCGGCGCTGCTGGTGATCTGCGGCCGCTGGGTTTTCTGGCCCAAGCGCCCCGCCTACCGCAGCGCCGAGCCCACCGCCGACGGCTTCTGGGCCCGCGTCGGTCGCGCGATCAGCCACCGCCCGCGTCGCGTCTGGGTCACGACCACCGGTCTCCTGCTGCTGGCCTGCCTCGGCCTCTTCCGGCTCGACGCGTCCGGGCTCTCCACCGAGGACACCTACACGAAGGAGTTCGACTCCATCAAGGGCCAGGCGCTGCTCACCGACCACGGTCTGGCCGACAACTCCAACACGATCCAGGTGGTCACCAACGCCGACCAGGCAGCCGATGTCGCGGCGTCGCTGGAGGGCGTCGAGGGCCTCGGCGCCCCGGGCGAGGTCCAGCCGATCTCCGACGACCGGGTGTGGTTCGAGGCGACCGTCAACGCCGACATCTCCTCCAGCACCGCGGCCGACATCGTGGAGTCCAGCCGCGAGGCCGTCGACGGGGTGACGGGTGCCGACGCGGTCGTCGGAGGTGGTGCCGCGTTCTACCTCGACACCAAGATCGCCTCCGAGCGCGACAGCTGGGTCATCATGCCGCTGGTCCTCGCCGTGGTGCTGCTGATCCTGATCGGCCTCCTGCGGGCGCTGGTCGCGCCGTTGATCCTGATCGCGACCGTGGTGCTGTCCTTCGGCGCCGCCCTCGGCATCTCGGCGCTGCTCTTCGAGTACGTCTTCGGCTTCGCCGGGTCCGACCCGGGGTTCCCCTTGTTCGCCTTCGTGTTCCTCGTGGCGCTGGGCATCGACTACAACATCTTCCTGATGACCCGGGTGAGGGAGGAGACCGTCACCTACGGCACCCGCAAGGGATCGCTCATCGGCCTGGCCTCCACCGGAGGCGTGATCACCTCGGCCGGCATCGTCCTCGCCGCCACCTTCCTGGTGCTCGGCTCGCTGCCGCTGGTGTTCCTCGCCGAGCTGGGCGTGGCCGTGGCTCTCGGCGTCATGCTCGACACGCTGGTCGTCCGGTCGGTCCTGGTCACGGCGCTGAACCTCGACCTGGGCGGCAAGATCTGGTGGCCGAGCAAGCTCGACTCAGCCGACACCCCGCTCACCGAGAGCGAGGCTGAGGCCCCGTTGGAGACCGTGCACTAGCGGCGTCAGGCGGAGGTCGCGAGGGTCAGGACCTCCGCACCGTCCTCGGTGATCGCGATGGTGTGCTCGCTGTGCGCGGTCAGGCAGCCGGTGGCGCTGCGCAGCGTCCAGCCGTCGTCGTCGGTGACCAGCTCGTCGGTGTCGGCCATGATCCACGGCTCGAGCGCCAGCAGGAGCCCGGGGCGGAGCTTGTAGCCACGGCCCGGTCGGCCGTCGTTGGACACGTGCGGGTCCTGGTGCATCGTCGTGCCGATGCCGTGGCCGCCGAACTGCATGTTGATCGGGTAGCCCGCGTCGTCCAGGACCGTGCCGATCGCGTGGGACAGGTCGCCGATCCGGGCCCCGGGGCCGGCGGCGGCGATGCCGGCGGCAAGCGCCCGCTGGGTGGTCTCGATCAGCTCGACGCTCCCGGCCGGGCGGCTCTCCCCCACCACGAAGCTGATGGCGGAGTCGGCGGCGACCCCGTCGAGACGGACCGCGAGGTCGAGGGTGAGCAGGTCGCCGTCGGCGAGCCGCTGGTCGCGCGGGCGGCCGTGGAGCACGGCGTCGTTGACCGCCGTGCAGACGTAGTGGCCGAACGGGCCCCGGCCGAAGGACGGGGCGTAGTCGACGTAGCAGGACTCGGCCCCGGCCTCGCGGATCATCTCGGCCGTCCAGCGGTCGAGGTCGAGCAGGTTGGTGCCGACCTCGCTGCGCAAGCGCAACGTCTGCAGGATGTCGGCGACGAGGGCGCCGGTGCGGCGGGCGCGGTCGACCTGGGCCGGGGTGAGGATCTCGATCATCGGGGCACCATCATCTCAGTCCCAGCCTCGCACACTGCTGGCGCGTGTCACCGTGGCAGAGGTCGTCGAGGGTGAGGATCCCTTCGGCCACCAGCACGGAGGTGAGGGTGTCGACGGTGACGTCGCGGTCGCTATAGAGCCACGACTCCACCCCGTCGACGTCCTCGCCGCCCTCCACGGGCTCGTCGGCGAGGTAGGCCACCGCCAGGTCGGCGGCGCGGTCGCTCATCGCTCCCGTCGGCACGTAGGTCATCGTCTTCTCCTCGCCGCGGACGATGTCGCGGGCAGCCTCCACGTCGGAGCCCGTCTGGCGGGGCAGCGAGCCACTCTCGAGGCCGACAAAGCGGTCGGAGCCCGGGACGGGCTCGCCCATCGAGATGACGGGCAGGTCGCCGCCGGTGAGGGTGGCGAGGTCGTCGGGGTCGACCGGCACCACGACCACCACTTCCGCCGAGTCGGCCTCGGCCTGGCGCGCCTGGCTCTTCTGGGTGGTGGCGTCGCCCTCGGCGTCGTACACCCGCACGCGGCACTCGTCGCAGGTCGACTCCACCCGGTCGGTCAGCCGGTCGACGTCCACCGCGCGGGACGAGGAGTCCGCGCCATCGGCCACGAGCACCGCGATGGTCGGCTCGTCACCGACGCAGCCCGACAGCAGTGGGGCGACGACGAGGGCGGCGGCGAGGAGTCGGGCGCGGAACATCCCGAGGAGGTTATCGGCTCACCGGTGCGATCACCGCGCCGGCGGCGCCACTCATCCGGCGAGCCGCGTGCCGACGCCGACGAGCGCCGTGCCGAGGGCGGCCACCGGGTCCACGAACAGGGGCTCGAGGGCGATCTCCGCGGCCCCCAGGAGCGAGGAGTCGGACCCGAGTCCCGGCAGGGTCAACGTCACCGACTCGAGAGGCGCCGGCAACGCGCGGTCGGCGAGCCCGGCCTCGACCTCGGGGCCGACGAGCGCGTAGAGGGAGCGGAAGTAGCCCCCCAGCACCACCTGGCGCGGATTGAAGACGTTGACGATGCTGGCCAGCCCGTGACCCAGCGCGGTCCCGGTGGCGCGGAGCGCCGGTGACGGCTCGCCGAACCCGTCGAGCACCTCGTCGAGCTGCGCCACCTTGTCCGCCGGGCAGTGGATGGCCTCGGCGATGGCGTGCGCCCCGACCTCGGTCTCCCAGCAGCCGCGGTTGCCGCAGTGGCACTCGCGACCCGCCGGGTTGAAGCGGAGGTGGCCGACCTCGCCGGCGTACCCCCCGGCGCCCTCCAGCCGGACGCCCCCGGTGATGACCCCGGCGCCGACGCCGACGTTGCCGGAGACGTAGATGAGGTCGTCCACCCCGACAGCCACGCCGCGGACGTGCTCGGCCAGCGCGCCGAGGTCAGCGTCGTTCGCGATCGACACCGGCACGTCGAGGCCCAGGGCAGCCAGCACGATGCCGCCGAAGGAGACGTCGTGCCACTCGAGGTTGGGGGCGAGACGGATCAGGCCGTCGCTGTTGCGCACGAGTCCGGGGACGCTGATCCCGATGCCGACCAGCTGCGCAGCGTCGGGGACCTCCTCCACGACGCAGCGGATCAGTCCGGCGACGGCGGCGCCCACCTGCCACGCCTCGCCGTCGCTGCGCACCGGCGCCTGCGCCCGCTGCATCACGCGCCCTCCCAGGCCGATGCGAGCCACGATCGCCCGGTCGACGCCGAGGTCCACCGCGATGACGAACGGCCCCTGGTCGGCGATGCGGACGCCGGCCGACGGCCGGCCGGCGCCCTGGCGCGGCGTGCCCTCGGCCGGGAGCACCCGCTCCGTGATGCCGAGTGCCTCCAGCTCGTTGACGAGCGCGGCGATGGTGCTGCGGTTCAGCCCCATGAGGCCGGTCAGCTCGGCGCGCGAGATCTGACCGGCTCCATGGACGTGCCGCAGCACGGTCCCGAGGTTGTGGCGCCGCGCGAGCTCCTGGTTGGTCCCCAGGCCCGGACGCCGGCGGGTGGTCATGTCGGGCCTACACGCCGGCCGAGGAGCGGCGGCGGCGCGAGATGGCGTCGACGCTCGCGGCGAGCAGGAGGACCCCGCCCGTGACGAGGAAGTTGATGTAGCTCGCCTGGTTGAGCAGCCCGAGGCCGTTGGGGATGGTCGCGATCACCAGGCCGCCGATGACCGCGTCGATCGCCCGGCCCCGGCCACCGAAGAGGCTGGTACCGCCGATGACGGCCGCGCCGACGGCGTACAGCAGCTCGTTGCCGCCACCGGAGCCCGGGGAGACCTTGCCGGTGTACGACGCGGCCAGCAGGCCGCTGAGGGCGGCCATCGAGGAGCAGATGATGAAGCCGGCGATCTTCACCCGGTTGACGCTGATGCCGGCCCGGCGAGCGGCCTCGGCGTTGCCGCCGACGGCATAGAGGTGCCGTCCGAAGCGGGTGCGACCGAGCACGAACGTCCAGAACAGCAGGAGCACGACCACGACCGGGAGCACCCACGGGATGCCGCTGATGTTGAACAGCGCCGGGTTGGGCGCGCGGTTGGCGCTGAGCAGCGCGGTGACACCGAGCACGATCGCGCCGAGCACCACGATCCGGATGATCACCAGGCCGAGCGGACGGTGGACCAGGCCCTTGGCGGAGAGGGTGCGGTAGCTCCACAGCGAGAGCGCGGCGTAGCCGACGACGATGAGGATCGCTGCAATCCAGCCGGCGGTCACCGGGACGTTCTTGATCGAGAGGCCGCGCAGCACCTCGTCGTTGAACCGCAGCGACCCGCCCGACCCGATCAGCTTGAGCGGGATCGCCTGCAGGGCGAGGAAGAACGCAAGGGTCACCACGAAGGACGGGATCCCGAGGAAGGCGACCAGGGACCCGATCGCGAGGCCGATCAGTGCTCCGGCGGCGACGCCGGCCAGGGTCGCTGCCCACCACGTCCAGTCGTAGTCGATGAGCATCAAGGCGATGATCGTCGCGCAGGCTCCGCCGGCGACACCGGCCGACAGGTCGATCTCGCCCAGCAGCAGGACGAAGACGATGCCCATGGCGAGCACGATGATCGAGCCGGACTGGATGACCAGGTTGGCCATGTTGTACGTCGTCAGGAAGCGGTCGTTCAGCGAGCTGAAGACGATGAACAGGAAGACGAGGCCGAGGATGGCGGGCAGGGAGCCCATGTCGCCGCCACGCAGGCGGTCGAGGTAGTCACGGGCCGAGTCCTTGATGGTCGCGGCCTGCACGTTGTCGCTGTCGAAGCCGGCCGGGGCTGACGACCCGGTGCCGGAGGGGCCGGCGTCGGTGGCGGTGCCTGAATCGGTCATGGTGAGGTCTCCAGTCCTTCTCAGACGGACGCGGTGGCGGGGTTCTCGGAGATGCCGAGGTCGCCGGAGCGTCCGGCGGTGATGAGCTCGACGACCTGGCTGTGGTTGACGTCCTTCGCGGGGACGTCGGCGGCCACCCGGCCGAGGTAGAGCGCGGTGATCCGGTCGGCGACCTCGAAGACGTCGCCCATGTTGTGCGAGATCAGCACGACGCCGAGGCCGCGGTCCGCGAGGCGGCGGACCAGGTCGAGCACCTGGCGCGTCTGCGCGACGCCGAGGGCTGCGGTGGGCTCGTCGAGGAGGACGACCTTGGAGTTCCAGAGCACGGCCTTGGCGATCGCGACCGTCTGGCGCTGGCCGCCGGAGAGGCTGGCGACGCTCTGGCGCACCGACTTCACGGTGCGCACGGAGAGGGACGCGAGGGTCTCGCGGGCGCGCGACTCCATGGAGATCTCGTCCAGGCCGACGCGCTTCTTCTCCTCGCGGCCGAGGAACATGTTCTGGACGATGTCGAGGTTGTCGCAGAGGGCGAGGTCCTGGTAGACGACCTCGACGCCGAGGCCGGCCACGTCGCGCGGACCGTGCACGTCGACCTTCGTGCCGTCGAAGAAGAAGTCACCGCTGTCGCGGCCGTAGATGCCGGCGATGATCTTGACGAGCGTCGACTTGCCGGCGCCGTTGTCGCCGACCAGCGCGGTGACCTGTCCGGGGTAGACGGCGAAGTCGACGTCGTGCAGCACGTGCACCACGCCGAAGCTCTTGTTGACGCCGCGCAGCTCGAGCAGCGGTTGAACCATGGTCCCACTTCCGATCAGCAGAATTTGTTGTGCGAGAGGACGGAGGACGACGCCCGGGCCGAGAGGTCCGGTCCGGGCGTCGTCGTACCGCTGAGGGTCAGGCTGTCCCGACCGGGATCAGGAGATGCCGGCCTCGGTGCACAGGTCGGCGAACTTGCCGGTGCAGACGTCCTCGGCCTTCTGGCCACCGTCGTCGATCACGTCGCCGACGTTGTCCTTCGTGATGGCCTGCGGCTCGAGCAGGATCGAGGGGACCTCGCTGTCATCGGAGGAGTCGACCGTGGTGCCCGTGGTCTCGGCCTCGTCACCGTTGACCAGCGCGATCGCGGCGTCGGCCAGCGCACCGGCCTCCTGCGTGGCGGACTTGTAGACCGTCATGCACTGGGTGCCGGCGAGCACGTTCTGCAGGCCCTCGACCGTGGCGTCCTGGCCGGTGACCGGGACCTTGCCGGCCTGGCCGTTGCCCTCGAGGATGCTGATCGCGGCACCGCCGAGACCGTCGTTGGCGGCGAGCACGCCGTCGACCTTGCCGTCCGCAGCGGTGTAGAGCTGCTGGAAGATCGTGGCCGCCTCCTCGTTGTCCCAGTCCGGGACCGCCTGCTCACCGACGACGGTGTAGTTGCTCATCTCGTCGAGCACGCTGTGCGCGCCCTCGGCGAAGAGCGTCGCGTTGTTGTCGGTGGGCGAACCGTTGAGGTAGACGATGTTGGCCTTCTTGTCGCCGAGGCAGTCCGCGAGGCCCTGGCCCTGCAGCTCGCCGACGACGGTGTTGTCGAAGGAGACGTAGTACTCCGCCGAGCCGCCGAGGGTCAGACGGTCGTAGTCGATCGTCGCGACGCCCTGGGACTTGGCCTTCTCCTGGATGGCCGCGCCGGACTCGGAGTCGAGGTTGACGATCGCCAGGACGGTGACGCCGTTGCCGATCATCGTGTCGGCGATCTGCGTCATCCGCTCGGCGTCACCCTCGGCGTTCTGGATGTCGTACTCGACGCCCGCCTCGTCGAAGGCCGCCTCGAGGGCCGGACGGTCCGCGCTCTCCCAGCGGACAGAGGACTCGGTGTCGGGCAGGATCACGCCGATCTTGCCGGTGGCCTCCGAGCTGCCGCCGCTGTCGCCGCTACCGCTGTCACTGCCGCTGTCACTGTCGTCGCTGCCGCAGGCAGTCAGTGCCATCGACAGGCCGAGCAGGGGGACGAGGACCAAACTGTGCTTCCGCTTCACGCGAACCGCCTCCTAGCGATCTGTCGTACGTCGGCTGCCGCTCAGCGCGGAGGCGCGTACATATGTTGTCCCACGCAACATATGGAGTGACCACCGTCACGTCCAGATCGCCGACCCGGCTGTTGCCGCTTCGTTACCAAAACGGGCTCGTGGGGCCGCTGTGGACTGGACCACCGGTGCGCGCCGACGGCTAGCGTGACAGCCATGACCGGCCTCGACGTGTCCGCCCCGCCCGTCCCACGGTCCGAGGAGGTGCTCACCTCCGAGGCGCTCGCCTTCGTGGCCGACCTCGACGCCCGCTTCCACGATCGTCGCGACGAGCTGCTCGCGGCGAGACGGACGCGACGGGAGGAGATCGCCCGGACCGGCCGGCTCGACTTCCTGCCCGGGACGGCGGACGTGCGCGACTCCGACTGGACGGTGGCACCCGTGCCTGCGGACCTGCGCGACCGCCGCGTCGAGATCACCGGCCCCACCGACCCGAAGATGGCGATCAACGCCCTCAATTCCGGCGCGCGGGTCTGGCTCGCCGACCTGGAGGACGCGAACACGCCGCACTGGCGCAACGTCGTCGGCGGCCAGCTCACCCTGCGCGACGCCGTCCGCGGACGCCTCGCATTCACCTCGCCCGAGGGCAAGGAGTACGCCGTCGCCGACCCGGCGAGCACCCCGGTGGTGCTCCCCCGCCCCCGCGGCTGGCACTTCGACGAGGCCCACCTCACCGCTGGCGGCCGCCCCGTCGTCGCGGCCCTGGTCGACTTCGGCCTGCACTTCTTCCACAACGCCCGCGAGCTCCTGGCCGCCGGTAGCGGGCCCTACTACTACCTGCCGAAGATGGAGTCGCACCTCGAGGCGCGCCTGTGGGACGACGTCTTCACCCACGCCGAGGCGTCACTCGGGGTGCCGCACGGCTCGGTGCGGGCGACCGTCCTGATCGAGACCATCACCGCGGCCTTCGAGATGGACGAGATCCTCCACGAGCTGCGCGACCACGCGGCCGGGCTCAACGCCGGCCGCTGGGACTACCTGTTCAGCATCATCAAGAACTTCCGCGACGCGGGACCCGGCTTCACCCTCCCCGACCGCAACGCGGTGACGATGGCGGCGCCGATGATGACGGCCTACAGCGACCTCCTCGTCCGGACCTGCCACCGACGCGGAGCCTTCGCGATCGGCGGGATGGCGGCCTTCATCCCGAGCCGGCGCGACCCCGAGGTCAACGAGCGCGCCTTCGCCAAGGTCCGCGAGGACAAGACCCGTGAGGCCCGCGCCGGCTTCGACGGCTCGTGGGTGGCCCACCCGGACCTGGTGCCGCTGTGCGAGGAGGTGTTCGACGCCGTCCTCGACGGGCGGGACAACCAGCTCGACGTGCTCCGTGACGACGTGGCGGTCTCGGCTGCCGACCTGCTGGCGGTCGGCGAGACGCCGGGAGAGCGCACCGAGGCGGGGCTGCGCGGCAACGTGCGGATCGGCATGCAGTACCTCCACGCCTGGCTGTCGGGCAACGGCGCGGCAGGCATCGACAACCTCATGGAGGACGCCGCCACGGCGGAGATCTCCCGCTCGCAGGTGTGGCAGTGGGTCTACAACGAGGCCACGCTCGACACCGGCGAGGTCGTGACGCGCGAGCTCGTCGAGCGGCTGGTCGCCGAGGAGCACGAGGCCCTCGGCGGCGCGGTCGACGACGACGCCCGCCGGCTCTTCGTCGACTGCGCGCTGGGCGAGGACTTCCCCGACTTCCTCACCCTGCAGGCGTACGACGTCCTGCTGGCGCGGGGGGACTGACCGAGCCACTGGCCGAGGGACCGACCGGCCGGACGAACCCACCGGAGGCCACCTGGTCGCCACCGACCCACACGTCGGCGACGTCGGCGTCACCGGCGAGCGCGAACACCTTGCCGAGGGCCTCCTCCGGCGAGCCCGCGTGCCGCAGCCCGATGTCGAGCGCGGTGCCGACTGGCGGCCGCACGCAGATCGCGTCGAACTGCTTGCCCGGGCTCAGGTCTCCGGTCACGTCACCGAGGCCCAGCGCCGCCGCTCCCGCCGCGGTGCTCAGGTGCAGCAGGTGCCCCGCTGCCAGCGGCAGCCCGTCGGCGCCGAGCAGGTGCTGCAGGAAGTAGGCCTGCAGGCCCTCCTTGAAGATCGAGAAGCCGGTGCCCGCACCGACGTCACTGCCGAGCGCGACGCGCACGCCCGCCGCGACGTGGCGACGCAGCGAGAACATCCCCGAGCCGAGGGCGGCGTTGCTCGTCGGGCAGTAGGCCACCGCGGTGCCCCGGGCCGCCAGCACGGCGAGCTCGGCGTCGGTCGGGTGCACGTTGTGCGCCAGCACCGAGCAGCCACCCAGCAGGCCGTGGTGGTCGTAGGTGTCGACGTAGTGGTCCCGGTGCGGGAACTGGTCGGCGACCGTGGCGACCTCGGCGTTGTTCTCGTTGACGTGCGAGGTGAAGCAGGCGCCGTCGACGGCGGCGAGGACGTCGGCGCACGCAGCCAGGATCGCGTCGGAGGCCGAGAGCGCGAAGCGCGGTGTGACGGCGTAGCGGAGCCGGCCGCGGCCGTGCCAGTCCTTCGCCAGCCGGACGGCCTCGTCGCGGGAGCGCTCGGGCGTGGTGAGCAGCGGCTCGGGCAGCACGCGGTCGCTGACCACGAGCCCGCTGGTGATCCGCAGCCCGAACCGCTCGGCCTCGGCGAAGAGGGCGTCGACCGCGGGCGCGAAGTGGGACCCGAAGACCAGCGACGTGGTCGTCCCGGCGGCGACGAGACCTGCCACGAGCTCGCCGGCCACCGTGGCGGCGTACGACGTCGAGGCGAGGCGCTCCTCCTCCGGAAGGGCGCACCGCTCGAGCCACTCGAGCAGCGGCATGCCGAGGGCGCCGATCACCCGCACCTGGGGGAAGTGGACGTGGGTGTCGACGAGGCCCGGCAGCAGCAGGCCGGACCGGAGGTCGATGACGGGCGCGTCGGCGCGGGAGGCGGCCACCGAGGCGAACGGGCCGCGGTCGGTGATCACCCCGTCGTCGGAGACGGCGAGCCCGAGGTCGTCGTCGTAGCGGAAGGCCGCGCCGCTCGTGGTGAACGGATCGTCGGGGGCGTCGTAGGCGCGGGCCCGGTAGACGACCCCCGCACCGCTCATCCGGGGTCCCCGCGGGGTTGTTCGGGGGAGCGAAGCGGAGGAGAAGAACGCCGTGGGGTGGTCTTCATCGGGAGATCCGTGCGTGGTCGGCGGCCAGGAGGTCCATCAGCTCGGCGGCGACCGAGACGGCGATCGCGGCCGGCACCTTGGAGGGGGGAGCGGGCAGCCCGATGGGGCAGCGGATGCGGTCGATCGTCGCGTCGTCGTGCCCCTCCACCGCGAGGCCCGTGCGGAAGCGGGCCCGCTTCGCCGCCGAGCCGATCAGCCCGACCGATCCGAGGTGGGTGCAGCGCAGTGCGGCGTCGCAGAGGGCGAAGTCCTCGGCGTGGTCGTGGGTCATCACCAGGACGTGGGTGCCGGCGGGGACCGCTCCGAGCGCCAGCTCGGGGACCGGCGAGTGGTGGACCCGCACGCGCGCCTCCCCGTCGGCCGGCAGTGCCAGGCGCTCGTCGGCGAGCAGGCCCGGGCGGGAGTCGACGAGGTGGAGCTCGAGGTCGTGGGCCGCCAGGATGCGGGCGAGCTGGAGGCCGACGTGGCCGATCCCGAAGACCGCCACGGAGCCCACCACCGGCAGCGGCTCGAGCAGCAGGGTGACCTCCCCGCCGCAGCACTGCCGGCCGTGGTCGGTGCGGGCCTTGTCGGTGAGGCCGAGGACGAGCTGCTCGGGGGCGTCGGCCCCCTCGTCGAGCATCGCCCGGGCGCGGGCGAGGGCCGTCTCCTCGAGGTTGCCGCCCCCGACGCTGCCCCACGACGCGTCCGCCGAGACGACCATCTTGGCGCCGGCGTCACGAGGGGCGTGCCCGCGGACGTCCGCGACCGTGACCAGCACCCCGGCCCGCCGCTGCTCCCGCAGCCTCTCGACCGCTCCCAGCCAATGCACGTCAGGCCTCCCCCGCCGCGCGGGCGGCCTGCTCGGACCGGGGGTGCAGGGCCGGCGCCTCCGGGTCCGGCCGGTCGGGCACGGCACCGGGCAGGCCCTCGACGACGTGGTCCGGGGCCGCAGCCCGGGCGCGCTCCGCCGCCCAGAAGACCGCTTCGGGCGTGGCCGGTGAGGCGAGCTCGACGCTGGCGCCCTCCGGTCCGAACGCCGCGACCGCCTCGCGCAGCGCCTCGCGCACCGCGAACGCCAGCATGAGGGGCGGCTCACCGACCGCCTTCGAGCCGTAGACCGCGCCGTCCTCGTGCGCGTGCTCGAGCAGGGCGACGTTGAACTCATCCGGCAGCTCGCCCAGGCTCGGCAGCTTGTAGGTGCTGGCGGACTGGGTGGTGAGCCGGCCGCGCCCCGGGCCGTGGGACTCGTCCCAGCGGAGATCCTCCATCGTCAGCCAGCCCACGCCCTGCACGAAGCCGCCCTCGACCTGCCCGAGGTCGACCAGCGGGGACAGGCTGTCGCCGACGTCGTGCACGATGTCGACGCGCCGGGTGCGGTGGGCGCCGGTGAAGCCGTCCACCTCGACCTCCGCCGCCGCGACGCCGTAGGCGAAGTACTTGAAGGGGTGCCCGCTCATCTGCGTGGAGTCCCAGTGGATCCCCTCGGTCCGGTAGAAGCCGGCCGCCCACAGCTGGACGCGGCTGAAGTAGGCCTCGCGGACCAGCTCCTCCCACGCCAGGCCCCGGCCCGCGTCGACCTCGCGCAGGCGGGCCAGGACCTGCTCGCAGGCGTCCTTGACCGCCCCGCCGTTGAGGTCGGTGCTGGAGCTCGCCGCGGTCGCGGAGGTGTTGGGCACCTTGTCGGTCCGGGTCGGCGCCACGCGGATCCTCGCGAGGGGTACGCCGAGGGTCGTGGCCGCCACCTGGAGCATCTTCGTGTGCAGCCCCTGGCCCATCTCGGTGCCGCCGTGGTTGATCAGCACCGACCCGTCCTTGTAGACGTGCACCAGTGCGCCGGCCTGGTTGAAGGCGGTGAAGTTGAAGGAGATGCCGAACTTCACCGGCGTCACCGCGAGGCCGCGCTTGCGGTGGCGGTGGGCGGCGTTGAAGGCCGCCACCTCCGCGCGACGGCGTACGACGTCGCCGCTGGCGAGCACCTGCTCCCACGCGGCGACCAGCCGCTCGGGGTGGCGGACCACCTGCCCGTAGGGCGTGGCCTGGCCGTCGACGTAGAAGTTGCGCCGACGCAGGTCGACCGGGTCGATCCCGAGCAGCGGGGCGCAGCGGCCCAGGATGTCCTCCACCACCAGCATCCCCTGCGGGCCGCCGAAGCCGCGGAACGCGGTCTGCGACGTCTTGTGGGTGCGCGCCACCCGGCCGTGCAGGCGCACGTGCGGGATCCAGTAGGCGTTGTCGACGTGGCACAGCGCCCGCGCCAGCACCGGCTCGCTGAGGTCGAGGCTCCAGCCGCCGTCGGAGGTCAGCGTCGCCTCGAGCGCGGTCAGCCGTCCGTCGTCGTCGAAGCCGACCCGCCACTGCGCGTGGAAGCCGTGGCGCTTGCCGGTCATCGTCATGTCGTGGGTGCGGCTGAGGCGCAGGCGCACCGGTCGGCCGGTAAGGACAGCCCCCAGCGCGGCGACGGCCGCGAAGCCGTGGGGCTGCATCTCCTTGCCACCGAAGCCGCCACCCATCCGCAGGCACTGCACGGTCACGTGGTGGCTGTCGAGGCCGAGCACGTGGGCCACGATCTCCTGCGTCTCGCTCGGGTGCTGCGTGCTGCTCTGCACGAACACCTGGCCGCCCTCGTCGACGAGGGCGAGCGAGGCGTGGGTCTCGAGGTAGAAGTGCTCCTGGCCGGCCATCTCCGTGACGCCGCTGTAGACGTGGCTCGCACCCGCCAGGCCGGCGTCGACGTCACCCCGGGCGATGACGGGCCGACCGCCCTGGAAGTGCTCGGCGTCGATCGCCTCGGTGAGCGACACGATCGCGGGGAGCGGCTCGTAGTCGACCTCGACGGCGGCCGCGCCGACGCGGGCCGCCTCGAGAGTGTCGCCCAGCACCCAGCAGACCGCGTGCCCGACGAACATCACGACGTCGGGGAACAGCGGCTCGTCGTGCTTCACACCGGCGTCGTTGGTGCCGGGCACGTCGTCGGCGGTCAGCACCCGCACCACTCCCGGTACGGCCAGGGCAGGCGCCGGGTCGACGCGGGTGACCCGGGCGTGCGGGTGGGGCGAGCAGACGGGGTGTGCGTGCAGGACGTGGGGCGTGCGGTGCACCAGGTCGTCGGTGTAGAGCGCGTGGCCGGTGACGTGCAGGGCCGCGCTCTCGTGGGGCAGGGCGAGGCCGACGACCGCGTCGTCGGGGCGCTCGGAGAGGTGGCTCACTGCGCACCTCCCTCGTCCCACGCCTCGTCCCACGCCTCGTCCCACCATGCCCTCAGGGCGTTGCCCAGCATCGCCGAGCGGTAGTTGGCGCTGGCCCGCTGGTCGTCGATCGGCGTGCCCTCCCCCGCCAGCACCCGGGAGGCCGCCTCGACCGTCTCCTGCGTCCACGGCCGCCCCTCGAGGGCGGCCTCGGTGTCACGGGCGCGCAGGGGCGTGGCCGCGACGCCGCCGAGGCCGATGCGAGCCCTCACGACCGTGCCGTCGACGACGTCGACGGCGGCCGCGACGGCGACGCTGGAGATGTCGTCGTAGCGCCGCTTGGCGATCTTGCGGAACGTGGTGTGGGCGGCGAGCGGCGTCGGCACCCGCACCGCCCGGACCAGCTCGCCGGACCGCAGCACGGTCTCTCGGTAGCCGGTGAAGAAGTCGGCCAGCGCGACCTCCCGGTCGCCGGTGCCAGAGGCGAGCAGCAGCGTCGCGTCGAGGGCGAGCAGGGCGGGGGCGAGGTCACCGATCGGCGACGCGGTCGCGAGGTTGCCGCCGATGGTGGCGCCGTTGCGGATCAGCGGCGAGGCGAAGACCGGCCAGACCTGCGCGAGCAGTGGCACGGTGTCGCCGAGCGCGGCCTCGACCTCGCTCAGGGTCAGCGCGGCACCGATCTCGACCGGACCGTCCGTCGAGACGCCGCGCAGCTCGGGCAGCCGGTCGACCGCGACGACGTACGACGCCCGGCGGCCGCGCAGGTTGGCCTCCACGCCCCAGTCGGTCGACCCGGCGACCACCACGGCGTCGGGGTGCTCGGCCAGCAGCGCGACGGCCTCGGCGAGGTCGGCGGGACGGGCGAACCCGTCCACCCGGGTCGGCACCACCGCGGGGGCGGGGCCTGCCTGCCGCTCGGCCAGCGGGTCCACGGGCGCGGGACTGCCGAGGGCCCGGGCCGCGTCGCGGATCGGGCGGTAGCCGGTGCAGCGGCAGAGGTTGCCGGCGATGGCGTGCAGGTCGAACCCGTCAGGACCTGTCTCGCGGCCGGGCCGGTAGTACTCCGCCGCCATCGAGCAGGCGAAGCCGGGCGTGCAGTAGCCGCACTGGGAGCCGCCTGCGGCGGCGAGCCCGGCCTGGACCGGGTGCAGCCGGTCGGGCGTGCCGAGCCCCTCAGCGGTGACGACCTCCTGCCCGTCGAGGGCGAGGGCCGGCACGAGGCAGGCGTTGACCGGCGTCCAGCGGCTGCCGGTCCCCTCGGGGCGGGCGACCATCACGGCGCAGGCACCGCACTCGCCCTCCGCGCAGCCCTCCTTGGCGCCGGTGAGACCGAGGCCGCGCAGGAAGTCGAGCGCGTTGGTGTGGGTGGGCGTCCCGGCGAGCGGGCGCGCCTCCCCGTTGACGGTGACCTGCGGATCCGGCACGTGCTCTCCCCTCGGGCAGCGCAGACGTCGCATGGTTCAGGGAGTCACGGGTCGCCGGTTGTCCATGCCGAACGACGACCTGCCACCGCCCATCCTACGTGACCCGGTTCACATCGGCTGTCACATCGGGGCCGACTTCGGGTGCAGTCGCGGGTGCCGGTTGACGTCCTTGTAGAGCAGGTAGCGGAATCGCCCCGGCCCGCCGGCGTAGCAGGCCTGGGGACAGAAGGCGCGCAGCCACATGAA
The DNA here is from genome assembly GCF_042666175.1 of Nocardioides sp. GCM10028917. Classification (NCBI taxonomy): domain Bacteria; kingdom Bacillati; phylum Actinomycetota; class Actinomycetes; order Propionibacteriales; family Nocardioidaceae; genus Nocardioides; species Nocardioides sp. GCM10028917. Next base: position 396,433 of record NZ_JBHTFL010000013.1, on the reverse strand, counting down.
GTCGCCCGCCTCCACCTCGACCCAGTCCTGGTTGAGCAGGTAGACGGCCTTGCCCTCGAGGACGTAGAGGCCGTGCTCCATCACGTGGGTCTCCGGGAACGGGATCGCTCCCCCGGGCTCGAAGCCGACGATGTTGACGTGCATGTCGTGCCGCACGTCGAGCGGGTCGACGAAGCGCTGGGTGCCCCACGCGCCGTCGGTGTCGGGCATCGGCTCGGCCGCGACGTCGTCCTCGTGGACGACGAACGGCTCGGGGACGTCGATGCCGTCGACGCGCTCGTAGGCCTTGCGAATCCAATGGAAGGTGAGCGGCTCGGTGCCGGCCGCGTCGCTGCGCAGCGTCCAGGTCGTCCCCGGCGGCACGAACGCGTAGCTGCCGGGCTCGAGCGCGTGGATGTCGTCGCCGACGGTCAGCGTCGCCCGCCCGCCGACGACGAAGAGCACCGACTCCGCGTCGGGGTCGTCGTCGGGCCGCTCGGACCCGCCGCCGGGCGCCACCTCCACGACGTACCACGAGAACGTCTCGGCGAAGCCGGACAGCGGCCGGGCGATCACCCACAGCCGGGTGTCGTCCCAGTACGGCAGCCGGCTGGCGACGATGTCGGTCATGGTGCCGCGGGGCAGCACGGCGTACGCCTCGGTGAAGACCGCACGCCCGGACCGGCCGGTCGTCAGGTCGGTCTGCGGCGGCAGCCCTCCCCTCGGCACCCAGTAGGTCATGGCCGCTCCCCTCTCCTCAGCAGTCGGCCGCGCGGTGGGCCCGACAGGTCGACCCGTCGCCCCCTCAGCCACGTCGCGCGCACGGTGCCGGTGAGCGTACGCCCGGCGTAGGGCGTCACCGGGTTCTTGTGGTGCAGCGCCGCCGCGTCGACGACCCACTCCTCCTCGGGCGCGAAGACGCAGAGGTCCGCGTCGGCGCCCACGGCGATCTCCCCCTTGCCAGCCAGCCCCACCCGGCGGGCCGGGGCGGTGGCCATCCAGCGCACCACCTCGACGAGGGGTACGCCGCGCTCGCGGGCGCCCGTCCACACGATCGGCAGGCCCAGCTGGAGCGAGGCGATCCCACCCCAGGCATCGGCGAAGTCGCCCGTGTCGCCGTGCTTGAGCTCGGCGGTGCACGGCGAGTGGTCGGTGACGACGAGGTCGATGTCGCCGTCGACGAGCGCCTGCCAGAGGGCGTCGCGGTTGGCGGCACCGCGGATCGGGGGGCAGCACTTGAGCTCCGTGGCGCCGTCGGTGATCGTCGCCGCGTCGAAGTGCAGGTAGTGCGGGCAGGTCTCCACCGACACGTCGACGCCGTCGGACCGGGCGGCTCGCAGCGCCGGCACGGCACCCGAGGCGCTGAGGTGCACGACATGGGCGCGAGCACCCGTGCGCCGGGCCGTGTCGATGACGAGCGCGATCGCCCGCTCCTCCGCGGCGTCCGGCCGGCTGTCCAGGAAGCCGCGGTACGCCGCACCGTGGGGGCACTCGGTGAGCTCGTCGGCGTCCTCGGCGTGCACGACCATGAGCGAGCCGATCCGCGCGACCTCCGCCATCGCGTCGGCCAGCCCGGCCGGCGCGAGGTGGGGGAACTCCTCCACGCCCGAGTCGAGCAGGAAGCACTTGAAGCCGAGGACCCCGGCGTCGTGGAGGGGGGCGAGCTCGGCGACGTTGCCCGGGACCGCGCCGCCCCAGAAGCCGACGTCGACCCACGCCTGGTCGGCGGCGACCGCCCGCTTCGCCTCCAGCGCCGCGACCGTGGTCGTCGGCGGGATGCTGTTGAGCGGCATGTCGACGATCGTCGTGACGCCCCCGGCGGCCGCGGCGCGGGTCGCGCTGGCGAAGCCCTCCCAGTCGGTGCGTCCCGGCTCGTTGACGTGGACGTGGGTGTCGACGAGTCCCGGCAGCAGCACCTCGTCGTCGGCCAGCACGACCACGTCCGCACCGTCGGCGTGGGCGTCGTACGCACCGACGGCGACGACGACCCCGTCGCGGAGACGGACGGAGGCGGGCCGCTCGGCACCGCCGACGACCGCGCGACCGGCCCGCACCAGGGTCTCCGGCGCGGTCTCCTCGGCCATGCTCAGCTCCCCCGGTAGGTCGAGTAGCCGAAGGGGTTGAGCAGCAGCGGCACGTGGTAGTGCTCGTCCTCCCCCACGGTGAACGCCACCACGACCTCGGGGTAGAACGCGGCGACGCCCCGCGCCTCGAACCAGGCGCCCGTGCCGAAGCGGATGCGGTGCTCACCGGGCGGCAGGTCGGCGGCGAGGTCGCCGACCCGGCCGTCGGCGTCGGTCACCCCGGCGGCGAGGAGCGTGCCGTCCGCCGCCTCGAGGCTCACCCGGACCCCCTCGGCCGGCCGGCCCGCCGAGGTGTCGAGGACGTGCGTGCTGAGCGACGCCATCAGGACGCCCCCTCCCCCAGCTGCTCCCGCATCCGCAGGACCGCGATCTGGGTCAGCTGGTCGATCGTCGCGGCGCGCTCGAGCTCGTCGCTGTTGGAGAGGCGCTGCTGCAGGTGCTCGAGGATGTCGGCACCGCTGCGGCCCGCGGCCCGGACGATGAACACCCGGCCGAAGCGGTCCTCGTAGGCCCGGTTGCCCTCCTCGAGGCGACGGGCCAGGTCGGCGTCGTCCCGGTCGACGCCCGACTGCTCGCGCGTGGAGTGGGCGGCGTCGTGCCTGTCCGCGTCGGCGCGCTCGCCGATGCGCGGGTGGCGCGCCAGCGCCTGCTCGAGCTCCTCGTCGGAGATGGCCGCCGACGCCACGACCATGGCGGCCTCGACCTCGCCGACGGTGTCGTACGGCCGGCCGGCCAGCACCCGGTCGGCCCACTGCGGCGCGTCCATGCAGGTGAGCAGCAGCCGGCGGGCGTCCTCGTCGCTGGCCCCGTCGAGGCGTACGACGTTCATGCCGACCCCTCTCGCACGACCTCGGCCTCGATCAGCCCGTAGGGGCGGTCCGCCGCGAAGAAGACCTCGCCCGGGTTGTCCAGCCCGAACGGCTCGAGGTCCACCAGGAAGTGGTGCTTGTTGGGGGCCGCGAAGGCGATCCGGGTGATGTCCTCGTGGGCGGTGAGCACGGCACGACCCATCGCGTAGAGCGTCTCCTGCAGGGCCCTGCTGTAGGTGGTCGCGAAGGTCTCGAGCAGCAGCGCCCGCACCGACTCGTACGTCGTGCTCCAGTCGGGCCGCGCGCCGTCCCGGTGGTGCCACTCCGCGCGGAGCGCGGTCGCGAGGATGCGGTCGTCGGCGTCGGCGAGCGTCGTGTAGTCGTCGCGGAGGAAGCCCTTGAACTCCGAGCCGGTGGACTTCAGGACCACCAGGTCCTTGAGCCCGGTGCTGACCGACGGCCCCGCCGCCGTCACCTCCACCACCGCGGTGCGCACCTCGCCGCCGCGGCGCACGAACGCGTGGTCGTGGCCGAAGCCGTTGACCGGGATCCGGTCCCACGCGTACTCCTCGACCTGCACCACGGCTCCGTCCGCGGCCGGCGTGGCTTCGAGCAGGCGGGTGCCGAGCGCGATCGCGTAGTCCTCGGGCGAGGCCACGCCGTGGCGCTTGGCGAACGCGAACGCCGTGTTCTTCTGGGTGTCGGTCGGCAGCACCTGCGACTGGTCGCCGTCGGTGTGCGCGGCCGCGAAGTCGCCGTACAGCGAGGTCGACACGTTGAGGTCGTGGATCTCGTGGCGCGTCGTGTCGCGCACGATGCGTACGACGCGCGACTCGGCCTTGCCGTAGCGGTTCGGTCCCAGCACGATCCCCGTGCCCTCTCGCGTGCTCATCAGCCCCTGCCTCCTGTCTCCGTGGCGCGGTGCGCCAGCCCGGCGAGCCGGTGTGCGTGCAGCCCGGTCCCCTCGGTCACCTCGGTCTGCGACAGGGCGCCGCAGTCGATCCCACGCAGCAGGAAGTCAGCGAGCGCGCGTGCGGTCGCCGGCTCGTCGAGGATGCCGGAGTCGCGGCGCTCGACGTAGGTGCGCAGCCGGCCCGCCGCGGACGCGAGCCCGTCGCGGTAGAACCCGAAGGTCGCCGCGAAGCGCGTCGGCAGCTGGGCCGGATGGAGGTCCCACCCCTGGTAGTAGCCGCGCGCGAGCGAGCGGCGGACCAGTCGCAGGTGGTTGGCCCACGCCGCACCGACCTGGTCCGGGGTGCCGACCGGCAGCACGTTGGTGGAGCCGTCGGAGAGGCGTACGCCGGTGCCGGCCGCCGCTGCCTGCATGACCGCCTTGGCGTGGTCGGCGACGGGGTGCTCGAGGCTCTGGTGCGCTGCGGCGATGCCGCAGAAGGCCGAGTAGTCGTAGGTGCCGTAGTGCAGGCCGGTGCAGCGACCGCCCGACGCGTGCACCATGCGGGCCACCAGTGCGCTGCCGTCCGGGCCGAGGATCGACTGCGGCGTCTCGACCTGGATCTCGAAGCGCAGGGCGCGGTCGTCGAGACCCAGCTCGCGCTCGAGCCGCGCGGCGACGTGGACGAGCGCCTCCACCTGCTCGACCGCGGTCACCTTGGGCAGCGTGACGACGAAGGTCTGCGGCAGCGGGCCGTCCTCGACGAGGCCGGCCAGGAAGAGCGCGAGGGTGCGCAGGCCGCGGCTGCGGGTGGGCGCCTCGAACCCCTTGAACCGGATGCCGGTGAAGGGGGCGGCGGTCCCGGCGTCGAGTGCGGCGCGCAGGGACGCCGCCGCGCGTCGTACGTCGCCGTCCTCCTCCTCGTCGGACCGGGTGCCGTAGCCGTCCTCGAAGTCGATGCGCAGGTCCTCGACGGGCTCGCGGCCCAGCTTCGCGCGCACCCGCGCCACCAGGCTGCGGTCTCCGTCGACGAGCCCGACCAGTCGGTCCTCGTGCTCGTCGACGGCGAGGAGTGCCGCCGCGCGGTGGTCGCCGACCAGTCCCGGGTGGAAGCGGTCGGCCGGGACGTACACCGTGTGCACGGGCTGGCGTCCCGCGCGCTCGCCGGGGTAGCGCGCCGCGAGCAGCGCATCGACGGCCGCCAGGCGCGTGTCGAGCTCGCTCGTGAGACCACCGACGAGGTGGTCGAGGCTCTCCATGCGGAGACCCTAGACCCGCGTCAGTGTGCCGGGGGGCGCTTCCGCTGCGGCGCCGGGCGGGTCGGGTCGTCGTCCGGCGGTTCGACGTCCGGCGGCACGATGATCGGACGGAGCTTGGCCCAGCCCAGGAAGCCCAGTCCCAGCGCGAGCAGGCAGAGGCCGGTCCAGAGGTTGGCGTTCACGTCGCCCGTCTTCCGCGGCTCGTGCTCGCCGAGGAGGCCGGCCAGCGTGAGGATCACGCCGTAGAGCGCCATCAGGGCGCCGATGATGTTGCGGATGTCGAAGAGGCCGGCCTTCTTGGGCTGGCCGCTCGACCCGTCGGAATCGGTCGTGTGCGACATGGTGGCCCCTCTCAGAAGGCGAAGTTGAGGATGATGACCATCGCGAGCGAGACGCCGGCGAGCGGAAGAGTGCGTCGGTACCACGGCATGGTGGCCTCGTTCGGGTCGGTCCGCTCCTCACGCGGGGTCTCGGAGTAGACCAGGCCCCTGAGCTCGGCGGCCGGCTTGGGCTTCGTGACCAGCGACACGACGATGCTCAGCACGATGTCGACGGTGAAGGCCGCCGACGCCGCGACGAACGCCACTCCTTGCCCCTCCAGCTCGAAGACCCCGGCCGCCGCCGACCGGTCGACCGCGATCGCCGCCAACGTGCCGGCCACCAGTCCCACCCAGCCGGCGGTGGGGGTCATCCGCTTCCAGAACATGCCGAGGATGAACGTCGCGAACAGCGGGGCGTTGAAGAACCCGAACAACGTCTGGAGGTAGTTCATGACGTTGTCGTAGCCGAGCGCGATCTGCGCGGTGAAGATCGCGATCACGGTGGCGCCCACGGTGGCCAGCCGACCGATCCGCAGGTAGTAGTCGTCCGAGTGGTCCTTGCGGATGTAACGCTGCCACAGGTCGTAGGAGAACACGGTGTTGAAGGCCGAGATGTTGGCCGCCATGCCGGCCATGAACGCGGCCAGCAGGCCGGCGATCGCGAGACCGAGCAGCCCGTTGGGCAGGATGTCACGCATGAGCAGCAGCAGCGCGTCGTTGTAGGCGACGCCCTCCCCCGACGCACCCCCCTCGGGACTGCCGCCGTTCTTGAGGTCGATCATCTCCTTGACGAGGACGGCGGAGACCATGCCCGGCACGATGACGATGAACGGCACGAACATCTTCGGGAAGGAGCCGATGATCGGTGTCCTCCGGGCGGCGGACATGGAGTCGGACGCCATCGCCCGCTGGACCTCGACGAAGTTGGTGGTCCAGTAGCCGAAGGACAGCACGAAGCCGAGACCGAAGACGATGCCGATGACCGAGAACAGCGGGGAGTCGAAGCCCGACAGCGCCTGGCCAGGCCAGGCGTTCAGCTGTTGCTCCGCCGGCGGTGCGGCCGACGCGGACGCCGCCCCTTCCGAGGCGGCGGTGATCTTGTCCGTCATCCCGTCCCAGCCGCCGACGCGGTGCAGCCCGATCAGGGTGAGGGGCAGCAGGGAGGCGACGATGACGAAGAACTGCAGCACCTCGTTGTAGATCGCGGCGCTCAGCCCACCCAGGGTGATGTACGACAGCACCACCACGCCCGCGACGATCAGCGAGACCCAGATCGGCCAGCCGAGCAGGGCGCGGACGATCCCCGCCAGGAGCGCCAGGTTGACCCCTGCGATCAGCAGCTGCGCGACCGCGAAGCTGATCGCGTTGACCAGGTGGGCGCCCGTGCCGAAGCGCCGGAACATGAACTCGGGAACCGAGCGCACCTTGGAGCCGTAGTAGAACGGCATCATCACGACGCCGAGGAACAGCATCGCCGGGACCGCGCCGACCCAGAAGTAGTGGAAGGTCGGGAGGCCGAGCTGTGCGCCGTTGGCGGACATCCCCATGATCTCGACGGCGCCGAGGTTGGCCGAGATGAACGCCAGCCCCGTGACCCAGGCCGGCAGGGAGCGGCCGGAGAGGAAGAAGTCGAGGGAGTCCGAGACCGATCGCCTCGCCATCACGCCGATGCCGAGGACGAAGCCGAAGTAGATCGCGACGAGCAGGTAGTCCAGCCAGTTCGCGTCGATCAGGGTGTCGGACACGGTGCCTCCCGAGGGGTCAGCGTTGGTTCAGTTGGGCCACCCAGCAACCTAGACCCCTCGCGTCGCTCCCCGCGACCACCCCGTGGGGGGTCGTTGCCGCCACCGCCCGGGGCCGTCAGTCGCCGACGACGACCTCCACCTCGAAGCCCTCCGAGCTCTCGATGTAGAGCGCGACGTGCTGCTCGCCGCCGGCGTGCGGGTAGCGGTCGGCGTACAGCTCGTGCCAGCCGTGCTCGGTCGACTCGGCACGCAGCCGGTCGAGCTCGGCCCGGGTGTCGACCGTGAGGGCGAGGTGGTTCACGCCCGGACGGAGCCGGTCGTGCGCGCCGTGCTGGTCGGGCGAGTGCTCCATGAAGAGGTAGGTGCCGTCCGGATGCACCCACGACAGCGCCCCCTCGTCGCGCTGCCAGTCGCACGATGCGAGCAGCCACGCCCACTCCCCCTCCGCGGTAGCGAGCTCGGCGACCCAGAGGTCCAGGTGGTGCAGCGCGCGCGGCATGTCGCGACCCTAGACCTCTGACAGGGTGGCGGGGTGGACCCTCGGCCCGTCTCCGCGCCCCTCCTGGCGGCGCTCGTCGTCCTCGGCATCGTGCTGGCCGCGGGTCCCGCGCTCCTCGCCGGCTTCACCATCTGCGGTGTCTCCGGTTGCACCGGCGGCGGCTTCGGCCGCTCGACCGACCCCGACCTGACGCGGCTGCTGCTGCTCGCGACCGGGCTGGTCGCCGGGCTGCCGCTGGCGCTCTGCGCGCTCGTGCGCCGCAGCGGCCGGCTGGCGGCGTACGCCCTCGGCCTCGCCGTGCTGGCGACGCTCGTCACCGGGCTTGTCATCGGCTCCGACCTCCGCGGTTGCCCGCGCGACGTCTCCACCGAGACGTGCCTGGAGGAGTCGGGCTGAGCTCGAGCGGCCGGCTCACTCCCACTCGATGGTGCCCGGGGGCTTCGAGGTGATGTCGAGGGTGACCCGGTTGACCTCGGCCACCTCGTTGGTGATCCGGGTGGAGATGCGCTCCATCACCTCGTAGGGCAGGCGGGCCCAGTCGGCGGTCATCGCGTCCTCGGAGGTCACCGGGCGGATGACGACGGGGTGGCCGTAGGTGCGGCCGTCGCCCTGCACGCCGACGGAGCGGACGTCGGCGAGCAGCACGACCGGCATCTGCCAGATGTCGCGGTCGAGGCCGGCGCGGGTGAGCTCCTGGCGGGCGATCGCGTCGGCGCGGCGCAGGATGTCGAGGCGGTCGGCCGTGACCTCACCGATGATGCGGATGCCGAGACCCGGGCCGGGGAACGGCTGGCGCCACACCATCTCCGCCGGCAGGCCGAGCTGCTCGCCGACGAGGCGGACCTCGTCCTTGAACAGCGTGCGCAGCGGCTCGACGAGCGCGAACTCGAGGTCCTCGGGCAGGCCGCCGACGTTGTGGTGCGACTTGATGTTGGAGGTGCCCGCGCCGCCGCCGGACTCGACGACGTCCGGGTAGAGCGTGCCCTGCACGAGGAAGCCGACCTTGTCGCCGTGCTCGGCCGCCTCGCCGAGCACCTGGACCTCGGCGGCCTCGAACGCGCGGATGAACTCGCGGCCGATGATCTTGCGCTTCTCCTCCGGGTCGGTGACGCCGGCGAGGGCGGCGAGGAAGGTCTCGCGCGCGTCGAAGACGTGGAGGTTGACGCCGGTCGCGGCGACGAAGTCGCGCTCGACCTGCTCGGCCTCGCCCTCGCGCAGGAGGCCGTGGTCGACGAAGACGCAGTGCAGCCGGTCGCCGATGGCGCGCTGCACGATGGCCGCAGCGACGGCCGAGTCGACGCCACCGGACAGGCCGCAGATCGCCAGCCCGCTGTCGCCGATCTGCTCGCGCACGCGCTCGATCTGCTCCTCGGCGATGTTCAGCATGGTCCACGTCTGGCGGGCGCCGGCGATGTGGTGGAGGAAGTGCTCGAGCACCTTCTGGCCGTGCTCGGAGTGCAGCACCTCGGGGTGCCACTGGACGCCGGCGAGACCGCGGCCGACGTCCTCGAAGGCGGCCACCGGGGTGTCCTCGGTGGAGGCGAGCACGGTGAAGCCCTCGGGCGCCCGCGCGACGGAGTCGCCGTGCGACATCCACACCTTGTGCTCGGCCGGGATGCCCTCGAGGAGGGTGCCCGGCTCAGAGACCGAGACCGGCGTGCGCCCGTACTCGCGCGCACCGGTGTGGGCGACCTCGCCGCCGAGGCCCTTGGCCATCAGCTGGAAGCCGTAGCACATCCCGAACACCGGCACCCCGGCCGTGAACACGTGGTCGTCGATGCCCGGGGCACCCTCGGAGTAGACGCTCGACGGGCCGCCGGACAGGATGATCGCCTTGGGCCTGCGCGCCAGCATCTCAGCCACCGGCATCGTGTGCGGGACGATCTCGGAGTAGACCCGGGCCTCGCGCACCCGCCTCGCGATCAGCTGGGCGTACTGCGCCCCGAAGTCGACGACGAGGACCAGGTCGTGCTCTCCAGGCTGCGTCACGCGCCGAGTCTATCGACGTACGCCCCCGGGCTGGGACGGGGCCGGGACCGGGCGGGGACGGGGCCGGGACCGGGCGGGGAACGCCCCAGGACCCGATCGGGGAGGGAGGGTGATCGGGCCCTGGGGCTTGGCTCCCAGCCACTGCGAACAGCTGCCGAGACGAGAGACCCGGCCCTTGGGAGGGAGCATGGCTGCCGGGCCCCTCACCCGGCCCAACGACCCCTGCGAGGGGTGGTTACGGCCCGGCACCGACCAAGTTGCGGAGACGTCCGCCGGATCAGCTGACGCCGACGATCGGCAGCCGCAGCGCCCCCGGCGCGGCCTCCGGCACGGCCGGGTTCTTCGGCTCCACCGCGGCGAGCCGGCGGTACGCCGAGCCCAGTGCCGGGCGCGCGTCGGCCTCGCCCTTGTTGGGCCAGAACGCCATCGCCCGCTCGGCCTGCGCCGTGATGGTGAGCGACGGGTTGACCCCGAGGTTGGCGGAGATCGCCGACCCGTCGACGACGTGCAGTCCCTCGTGGCCGTAGAGCCGCTGCCACGGGTCGACGACGCCCGTCTGCGGGGAGTCGCCGATGGTGCAGCCGCCGATGAAGTGGGCCGTCAGCGGCATCCCGAGGGGCTCGCCGATCGCGCCGTAGGCCTGACGGGCGCCCATGATGCGCGCCAGCCGTCGTACGGCGTCGTAGGCCGGTGCGATGTAGGTCGGGTTGGGGGCGCCGTGGCCCTGGGTCGACGACATGTAGCCGAAGCGGCCGCGCTTCCTCCACACCGTGGTGATCGAGTTGTCGAGCGTCTGCATGACGAGCGCCACCACCGTGCGACGCGACCAGGAGCCGAGCGAGTAGAGGTCGCGCAGTCCGTCGCGCTGGCGCCACAGCTCCTTGCCCCAGGTGCGCCACCGCTTCTCGTCGAGCACCTCGTCGACCAGCACGGTCGCCATCAGGGGCATCACGTTGCGACCGCGGCCGTAGCGGACGGGCTCGACGTGGGTGTGCTCGTCGGGGTGGAAGCTGGACGTGATCGCCACGCCCTCCGACCAGTCGACGGCGTCGTCGTTGGCGGTGGCCCAGAGGATCGCCTCGGAGTTGGTGCGGGTGAGGACGCCGAGACGGTCGGAGATCTGCGGCAGCGAGCCCTCGGCCTTCAGCCGGTGCAGCAGGCGCTGCGTGCCGATCGCAGCCGCGGAGAAGACGACGTGGTCGGCGGTGAACGTCCTGACCGCACGCCGGCGTGACAGCTTGGCCTTGGTCCAGCGGGCGGTGACCTCGTAGCCGCCCCCGGCGCGGGGCCGTACGTCGGTGACGGTGGTCAGCGGGTGCACGACAGCACCGTTCTGCTCGGCGAGGTAGAGGTAGTTCTTGACGAGGGTGTTCTTCGCGTTGTGCCGGCAGCCGGTCATGCACGAGCCGCAGTTGATGCAGGTGGACCGCTCCGGCCCGGCGCCGCCGAAGAAGGGGTCGGCCACCGTCTCGCCCTCCGCCTGCCCGGCGTCGCCGAAGAAGACGCCGACGGGCGTGGGCCGGAACGTGTGGCCGACGCCCATCTCGTCGGCGACCTTCCTCATCGCCACGTCGGCGGGTGTGGTCCGGGCGTACTGGGTGACACCCAGCATCCGCTTCGCCTGGTCGTAGTAGGGCGCGAGCTCGGACTTCCAGTCCGTGATGTGCGACCACTGCGGGTCGCGGTAGAACGGCTCCGGAGGCTCGTAGAGCGTGTTGGCGTAGTTGAGGGACCCGCCGCCCACGCCGGCGCCGGCGAGGATGAGGCAGTCGTGGACGAGGTCGATGCGCTGGATGCCGTAGAGGCCCACCTCGGGCCGGAAGAGGAACTTCCTCACGTCCCCGCCGTTCTCCGGCAAGTCGCCGTCCTCGAAGCGGGCGCCCGCCTCGAGCACACCGACCGCGTAGCCCTTCTCGGTCAGTCGCAGCGCCGAGACCGACCCGCCGAAGCCCGATCCGATGACCAGGACGTCGTAGTGGGTCACGGCAGGCCTAGCTTGTTGAGCAGCCGCAGCGCCCCGGTCATCACCTTCGCGTGGGTCTCCTCCGACATCCCGAGCATCGGCGCGATCGGCACCAGCCGCTGGACGGCGACGGACTGCGCCTCGGTGTAGCGGTGGATGCCCTCGGCGCCCTGCCGACGGCCGAGGCCCGACTCGCGCATGCCGCCCATCGGCGCGCCGAGGGAGCCGAAGGTCGCGCCGTAGGCCTCGTTGACGTTGACCGTGCCGCACGCGATGCGGTGGGCCAGCGCCCGGCCACGCGCGGTGTCGCGGGTCCAGACCGACGCGTTGAGGCCGTACGTGCCGTGGTTGGCGCGTTCCACCGCCTCGTCCTCGCTGTGGAAGCGGTAGAGCGAGACGACCGGGCCGAAGGTCTCCTTGCCGAAGCACTCCATGTCGGCCGCGACGCCCTCGAGGATGGTGGGCTCGAAGACGTACGGCCCGAGGTCGGGCCGGTGCCGACCACCCGTGAGCACGCGGGCGCCCTTCGCCACGGCGTCCTCGACGTGGCGGGTCACCGTGTCGAGCTGCGCCTGCGAGATCAGGGAGCCCATGTCGACCGACCAGTCATGACTGGCGCCGAGGGTCATCGCCTGCGTGCGGGAGACGAAGGCGTCGACGAACCGGTCGTAGACCTGGTCGGCGACGAAGAGGCGCTCCATCGACACGCACAGCTGGCCGGCGTTGGAGAACACGGCGCGGGTCGCGCCCTCGGCGGCCCGGTGCACGTCGGCGTCCCGGAGCACGAGCATCGGGTTCTTGCCGCCGAGCTCGAGCGAGCAGCCGATCAGCCGCTCGGCGCATCCCTGGGCGATGATGCGGCCGGTGGCCGTGGACCCGGTGAAGCAGACGTAGTCGGCGTTCGCGACGATCGCGCCGCCCACCTCGGGACCGGGGCCGGCGACGACCTGCCAGGTCTCGGGCGGGAAGCCGGCCTCCTCGAGCAGCTGGGCGGCGAGCAGCGCGGTGAGCACGGTCTGCGCGTCGGGCTTCGACACCACCGCGTTGCCGGCCAGGAGCGCCGGGATGCCGTCGCAGAGCGCCATCGTGAGCGGGTAGTTCCACGGCGAGATGATGCCGACGACGCCCTTCGGCACGCGGTTGACCTCGGCCCGGGTGAGCACCGGGAACATGCCGCCGACGCGCCGGGTGTCGAGGTGCTCGTGGGCGGTGCGGGCGTAGTAGCGCGCGGTGAGCGCGAGGTGGGCGACCTCGAGGTAGGCGTCCTTGCGGGCCTTGCCCGACTCCCACACGACGAGGTCGATGAGCTCCTCCTGCCGGTCGAGCAGCAGGTCGTGCAGCCGCAACAGCGCCGCCGACCGATCGTCGACGGACGTGGCCGCCCACGACGCCTGCGCGCGACGCGCCCGGGCGAACGCCTCGACCACGTCGGCCGGGCTCGACTGGGGGACGTGCGCGAGCGGCGTGCCGCCGATCGGCGACGCGACGGCGACCGTCCCACCGGTCGTGCTGACGAGGCGCCGCGTCAGGCTGGCGACGTACGAGCGATCGAGGCCGTAGGCGGCGGTGGCGTCGTGCTCGGGGTCGGCGGGCCCGTCGGTGACAGGTCCGGACGCGGGGGTCTGCTCGGTCATCGTTGCAGCGTAGGTCGCCGTCGACCCCGTTGCTACCGGTTGGTCACTTCGTCCCAGCATTCGACATATCGGTCAGTTTTGTCCAACGATTCGCGGCCGCCCGCGGCGTCTAGGCTCGCGCCATGTCGACGCCGCTGCCCACGTCCGCGCCCTTCGCGCTGTCCACCCGCATCCTGGCGGGCTCGCTCATGAGTGCCCTCGTCGTCATCGGCGTCGCGTTGTCGGCGGTGCTGCCCGCACCCGAGTCGGTCCCGCTCGTGACGCTGGCGGTGCAGGTGCTGGCCGGGGTCGCCGCGCACGTGCTGCTCGAGGCCGTCGGCTACCGCACCCCGGCCCTGTCGACTGCGCTCACGGACGAGGACGCAGCCGCGCAGGCCCGCACCCGCTGGCAGACGCTGATGATCATGCGGTTCGCCATCGCCGAGTTCGTCGCCATCGCCTCGGTGGCCGCCGCGTTCGTGCTCCCCGACGGCAGCATCCTCACCTACCTCGGGGGCGCCGTGGTCTCGCTCGCGCTGATGGTCGTGCACGTCTGGCCCGGGGCCCGGCCGGTGGGCAAGGTCGCGGACGCGCTGGAGGCCGACGGCAAGCGGTCCGGCCTGCGCGAGGCCTTCGGCGGGTCGGCGCCGGGTCCGGTCCAGCGCCTCTAGACGATGTCGCGGGCCTTGACCCGTTCCTCGTCGGCCTCCTGGTCGGTGGGCATGAGCTGGCTCTGCCGCTCCGCCTCGACGCGTCGCAGGTAGTGGTCGACCTCGTCCTCGAGCTGCGCGTCGTCCCAGCCCAGCGCCTCGGCCATCAGCTCAGCGGCCGGCCGCGCGGCGGCGATGCCGCGGTCGAAGGTCTCTATCGACACGCGGGTCCGGCGCGCCAGCACGTCGTCGAGGTGGCGCGCGCCCTCGTGGGTGACGGCGTAGAGCACCTCAGCCCGCAGGTAGTGCTCGGCCCCGGGCAGCGGATCAGCGAGCTCGGGGCGCCGATGGATCAGCGCGAGCAGCTCGTCGACGAGCCCGCCGTAGCGGCCGAGCAGATGGTCGATCCTCCCGATCTCGAGGCCCGACGCACGGCTGAGCGCGACCCGCTGGTTGGTGCGGGCCTCGTGGCCCCACGCACCCATCAACGGCACCCGGTCGGTGATCGAGGGCAGCGGGGCGTCGAAGTCGCGGATGGCGTGGTCGACGGCGTCCCTGGCCATGACGCGGTACGTCGTGAGCTTGCCGCCGGCGACCAGCACGAGGCCCGGTACCGGGTTGGCGACCGTGTGCTCGCGGGAGAGCTTGGTGGTCTCCCCACCGTTGCCCTCGCCCTGCTTCGCGACCGCCTTGAGCAGCGGTCGCAGCCCGGCGTACACGCCGACGACGTCACGGTGGTCGAGCGGGTCCTTGAGCAGCCGGTTGACGTGACCCAGGAGGTAGTCGATGTCGGCCTTGCTCGCCGCCGGGTGAGCGAGGTCGAGGTCCCAGGACGTGTCCGTGGTGCCGATGATCCAGAACTGCCCCCACGGGATCACGAACAGCACCGACTTCTCGGTCTTGGTGATGAAGCCGCACTCCGACCTGATCCGGTCCTTCGGTACGACGACGTGGATGCCCTTGCTGGCGTCGACGTCGAGCTGCGCCTTGCCGCCCACCAGGTCCTGCACCTCGTCGGTCCAGACCCCCGCCGCGTTGATGACGACGCGGGCACGGATCTCGAGGTCGCGCTGGCCCTCGAGGTCGCGCGCTCGTACGCCGACGACGCGGTCGCCGTCGCGCAGGAAGCCGGTCACCTGGGTGCGGGTCGCGACGTGGGCGCCGTTGTTGGCGGCGGTGCGGGCGATGGTCATCACCAGCCGGGCGTCGTCGACCTGGCAGTCGTAGTAGCGGATCGCGCCGTGGAGGTTGTCGGTGCGGATGTCCGGCGCCATCCGGGCGAGCTGCTTGCGGAAGACGTGCTTGTGCTTGGGCACGCCCATGTCGTACCTGCCGGTCATCGCCATCGTGTCGTACAGCGCGACGCCGGCGCCGACGTAGGGGCGCTCCCAGGCGTGCTCGAGCGGGTAGAGGAACGGCACCGGCCGGACCAGGTGGGGGGCGAGCCGGGTGAGCAGCAGGCCGCGCTCCTCCAGCGCCTCCTTGACCAGCGCGAAGTCGAACATCTCGAGGTAGCGCAGGCCGCCGTGCACCAGCTTGGACGAGCGCGACGACGTGCCGGAGGCGAGGTCGCGCTGCTCGACCAGTCCGACCTTGAGCCCGCGCGTCACCGCGTCGAGCGCCGCCCCGACGCCGACGATCCCGCCGCCGACGACCAGCACGTCGAGCTCACCGGCCCCGAGCTGCTGGAGCGCGTCGGCGCGCTGATCGGCATCGAGGGCCTTGGCGAGCGTCATGGCGCCAGTGTCGCAGGGGCGGCCGAATCGACATCCCGGAGCCGGGAGGTCACCGGCTGACCTCACGGTTCCGCGATCAGTGTTCACGCGGCCTGCCTCACGGCACAGCCAGGCCCGCAGGCGTACGCCGGCGGCCCACCCCGCTGCACGACCAGGGAGGACAGCTTCGCGGCGGTCTGGCACGACCGCCCGACCACCTGACCCCACGAGAGCCGGACGGTTCCGCGGCCGGACACCGCCGCATCGAGGTCGCGCTCGAGGTCGCGGTCGCGCTGCTCGGCCGTGTCGTGCACGAGCCGACCGTCGAGCTCGATCGGCATGTCCAGGAGCAGCCCGTCCCGGTAGACCACCCCGCTGGCGGTCACCTCCCGCACCTGTCGCATCGCTGTCGGCAGCCCGTGCGGCCGCTCGACCCTGACGAGATAGGCGTGCTCGAGCACCGAGCACGTGCCCGAGGCCACGTCGTCCAGGACGCCCTCCAGGAACCTGCGTCGGGGAGCACGCGACCGCTCGGACAACAGGCCTGCCATGCGAACGGCCGTCGTGTGCTGGCTCTGCACGGCACGGGCGACCGCAGCGATCGCCTCCATCTCGGTGCGCGCCGCGAGCGCGACGTCGAGCGCCGCGTCGTCGTACGCCACCCTGGGCGGGCCGAGGTTCCAGCGTGCGCGGGCGTCGAGCCCGGCGGTCCGTACGACGACGACGCCCGGCACCTGCCGGGGACCACGTCGCCTCCCCGGTGTGCGCGAGGTAGACGCGGGGCAGCACGCGGACCAGGTCGCGTCGTCGCTCGAGGCGGCAGAGGTCGCCGGGGCGCAGGCCGTGCCCGAGCGCCTGGCTGCGCGACACCACCCCGCACTGGGCGTCGAGGAGGCCGGAGAGGCGCAGCAGCGCCGGATCGTCGCGCACCGCTCCAGCCTGCTGGCACCGCCGGAGCGGGACCAGACGCGTCGGCCCATCTGTGGAGGGGCGGCCGGATCGACATCGCGGAGCCGGAAGGTCACCGGATGACCTCACGGCTCCGCGATCAGTGCTGGACGACGACCTCGATGCGCTGGAACTCCTTGAGCTCGGTGTAGCCCGTGGTGGCCATCGCGCGGCGCAGGGCGCCGATGAGGTTCATGGTGCCGTCGGCGACGCGGGAGGGGCCGAACATGATCTCCTCCAGCGACCCGACGGCCTCGAAGCCGACGCGCTCGCCGCGGGGCAGCTGGGCGTGCGTGGCCTCGCTCCCCCAGTGGAAGCCGCGGCCGGGGGCCTCGACGGCCCGCGCGAGGGGCGAGCCGATCATCACCGCGTCGGCGCCGCAGGCGATGGCCTTGGCGATGTCGCCCGAGCTGCCGATGGAGCCGTCGGCGATCACGTGGACGTAGCGGCCGCCGGACTCGTCGAGGTAGTCGCGGCGGGCGGCGGCGACGTCGGCGAGGGCGCTGGCCATCGGGACCGCGACGCCGAGGACCGTGCGGGTCGTGTGGGCGGCCCCGCCGCCGAAGCCGACGAGCACGCCGGCAGCGCCGGTGCGCATGAGGTGGAGCGCGGCCTGGTAGGTCGCGCACCCGCCCACGATGACCGGCACGTCGAGCTCGTAGATGAACTCCTTGAGGTTGAGCGGCTCGGACTGGCTGCTCACGTGCTCGGCGGAGACGGTGGTGCCGCGGATGACGAACATGTCCACGCCGGCGTCGACGACGGCCTTGACGTGGTCCTTCGTGCGCTGCGGCGAGAGCGAGCCGGCGACGGTGACGCCGGCGGCGCGCACCTCCTTGAGCCGCTCGGTGATGAGCTCCGGCTTGATCGGCTCGGTGTAGATCTCCTGCATGCGGCGGGTGGCCTCGTGCCCGGAGAGGCCGGCCACCTCCTCGAGCAGACCGGTCGGGTCGTCGTACCGCGTCCAGAGTCCCTCGAGGTTGAGCACCCCGAGGCCGCCCATCTGACCCAGGGCGATCGCAGTGGACGGTGACATGACCGAGTCCATCGGCGCCGCCAGCACCGGGATGTCGAAGCGGTAGGCGTCGATCTGCCAGGCGGTGCTGACCTCCTCGGGGTCGCGGGTGCGCCGCGAGGGCACGATCGCGATGTCGTCGAAGGAGTACGCGCGGCGACCGCGCTTGGCGCGGCCGATCTCGATCTCGCTCATGCGCGGCAGCCTATCGGCGAGGCGTCGGGAGCCCGGGTCACGGGCGACGGGGTCCGCCGTGTGTGCGTTCGGCAACGGCTCGTGCACAGCTCGGCAAAGCCGGTCATGGGCGCCTGACGCAGTGCCTACCGTCCTGCAGGTGGGGGGACGAGGGAGCAGAAGGTTCGCGCGTGCTGTCGTGGCGACCTGCCTGGCCAGTGGGGTGCTGGGTGTGGGCGCCGCGGCAGCGCACGCGGCCGACGACTATCCGTGGGCATGGCAGGGCCAGTGCCCGATCGTGCCGCAGGCGCCGATCGAGGAGCCGGAGCCCGCACCCGTGCCGGCACCCGAGCCCGGGCAGCCGCCGGCACCGGTCGTCGAGCCCCCGCCGCCCCCGCCGCCGGTCCTCGACCCGGTCTCCGGCCACCTCTACGACCCGCGCGGCCCGCGGCCGACGTGCGCCCGCCACGTGTGGTCGATCAACGGGTCGATCGGTGACTCGTGGGGCTTCGTGCTCCGCAACTGCACGAGCTTCGTCTCCTGGCGCCTCCACGAGCGCAACGGCATGGCGGGCTTCGGCAACCACTTCCGCGGCGAGCACTGGGGCAACGCCGCCAACTGGGACGACGTGGCACGTCGGCTGGGCTACCGGGTCGACTCGGTGCCCGCCATCGGCGCCGTCGCACAGACCGACGCCGGTCGCGTCGGCCACGTCGCATGGGTCAGCGACATCGGTCCGGGGACCGTGACGATCGAGGAGTACAACTACGGCTCCGCCGGTGGCTACGGCACCCGCACGGTCCCGGTGGGCGAGTTCCGCTACCTGCACCTCGCCGACGTCGCCCCCTCCCCGCTCGTCGGCTCGGACCGGCCCGTCGTGTCGGTGCCCGACGGACTCGGCGGCTCGTGGACCGCGCGCGTCGACGACCGCGGGACCCTGCTCCTGACCGCCCCCGGCCGACCGGCCCGGGTGGTCGGTCGACGGGGCGCCTTCACCCCGGTGGTGGCACCCGCACTGAGCCTCGACCACCACGGCCGGCCCTGGGTGGCCGCCACCGCGCGCGACGGGCGGGTCGTGGTCGGTACGACGCACCGCGGGCGCCTGGTCCTGCGCACCGTCGGCACCTCCGCCCCGACCGCGAGCCCGGCGCTCGCCCAGTCCCGCACCCGGCGACCGGTGCTCGCGACAGTCTCCGCGGACGGCACGCTGGTCACCCGGCGCCTCTCCCGCGAGGGACGGTGGACCCGACCGGACCGTGTCGGCGAGCCGACGTCATGGTCGACCCACACCGCACCCGTGCTCGGCAACGACGCCACCGGCAGCACCTGGCTCGTGGCCGTCGGGGCGCGCGGAGCGACCTTCGCGCAGTCCCTCGAGCGCGGCCGCCTCCAGCGACTCAGCGGACCCGCAGCGTCGCTCACCTCGACGCCCGCGCTGACCACCGCCGACGACGGCACCACCCGGCTGCACCAGATCAGCGCGGCGGGCCGGCTCGGCGTACGCACGCTCGACGGTCGCCGGTGGAGCCGTACGACGGCGCTGGCCGGCGAGTGGTCGCCGTACGCCTCTCCCACCGTCGCGGAGGTCGCCGGCGGCCTGCAGGTGGCCGCCACCGACCGCACCGGAGCCGTCGTCGTCACCAGCACCGTGCCCGGGCGACCGTCCCGGCGCGTCGGCGCGGCGCGCGGCCTGACCCGCTCCCCCGGCCTGGTGACCCGCCGCGGTGCCGAGCTCGTCGTCGCGCGCACCGGCTCGCGCCTGCTCGCCCGACCGGCCGCGGCGCGGGTCGAGGACCTCCGACCGGTGCGACCGGGCTTCCGTCCCTGACCGTGCGGGAAGGCTGCTCAGGTGGCGGTCACGCGCCGCTGTAGTTGGGCGCCTCGACCGTCATCTGCACGCCGTGGGGGTGGCTCTCCTTGAGCGAGGCCGACGTGATGCGGACGAACCGACCCTTGTCCTGCAGCTCCGCGATGGTGCGGGCGCCGACGTAGAACATCGACTGGTTGAGACCGCCGACGAGCTGGTGGGCGACCGCGGAGAGCGGCCCGCGGTAGGCGACCTGGCCCTCGATGCCCTCGGGCACGATCTTGTCGTCGCTGGCGACCTCGGCCTGGAAGTAGCGGTCCTTGGAGTAGGACTTCTTGCCGCGGCTGCTCATCGCGGCCAGCGAGCCCATGCCGCGGTAGGACTTGAACTGCTTGCCGTTGACGAAGACGACGTCGCCCGGCGACTCCTCGCAGCCCGCGAGCATCGAGCCCACCATCACCGCGTCGGCGCCCGCGACGAGCGCCTTCGCGATCTCGCCGGAGTGCTTCATGCCGCCGTCGGCGATCAGCGGGACACCGGCGGGCCTGGTGGCCAGGGACGCCTCGTAGACGGCGGTGACCTGCGGCACCCCCACGCCGGTGACGACGCGCGTGGTGCAGATCGAGCCGGGCCCGACGCCGACCTTCACCGCGTCGGCGCCGGCGTCGACGAACGCCTGGGCGCCCTCGCGGGTGGCGACGTTGCCGCCGATGACCTGGACGTGCTTGGTCGCCGGGTCCGACTTGAGGCGACGCACCATGTCGAGGAGGAGGTGGACGTGACCGTGGGCGGTGTCGGCGACGAGCACGTCGACGCCGGCCTCGACCAGGGTCGTGGCCCGCTCCCAGGCGTCGCCGAAGTAGCCGATGGCGGCACCGACCAGCAGCCGGCCGTCGCCGTCGTACGACGCGTGGGGGAACTGCTCGCCCTTGACGAAGTCCTTGACGGTGATGAGGCCGCTCAGCCGGCCCTCGCCGTCGACGAGCGGCAGCCGCTCGCGCTTGTGCGCGCGCAGGAGGGTGGTGGCCTCGTCGCGCGAGATCCCGTCGTGGCCGGTGATGAGGCCCTCGCGGGTCATCACCTCGTCGACCTTGGTGGTCGCCCACTCCGCGACGGGGGTGAAGCGCAGGTCGCGGTTGGTGATGATGCCGAGCAGGTGGTTGTCGAGGTCGACGACCGGGAGGCCGGAGACGCGGTACTCGCCGCACAGGCGGTCGAGCTCCTCGAGCGTCGCGTCGGGGCCGATGGTGACGGGGTTGGAGATGATGCCGGTCTGCGTCCGCTTGACCAGGTCGACCTGGCGGGCCTGGTCCTCGATGGACAGGTTGCGGTGCAGGACGCCGATGCCGCCCTCACGGGCCATCGCGATCGCCATCCGCGCCTCGGTGACGGTGTCCATCGCCGCGCTGATCAGCGGGACCCGGATGGAGATCTCGCGGGTGAGGCGGGTGGTGGTGTCGATGTCGCTGGGCGCGAGGTCGGACTCCCCCGGCAGCAGCAGCACGTCGTCGTAGGTGAGGCCGAGCGCAGCGAACTTCTCCGGGATCTCCACGCCGCCATTCTACGGGCGGTTCGGAGCGCTCTGGGACAGTGTCGGTGTGGGGGCGGGAGCCGGGGGCGGCCGGTCGGGCGCGGGCCGCATGGTCTGGGCGGCGGCGGTCGTGGCCTTCCTCGCGCGCTTCCCGTCCCTGCTGTGGCCGCTGCGGCCCGACGAGGCGGGGTTCCTCATGGTCGCCCGCGCCTGGGAGCCCGAGCCCGACTCGCTGTACGGGCGCTACTGGGTCGACCGGCCGCCGCCGATCATCTGGCTGGTGCAGGCGACCGACCGGATCGGCGGGCCGTACGCGCACCGGATGCTCGGCGCGCTCGCGTGCGCGTTGGTGGTGCTGGCCGCGGCCGCTGCCGCCCGGGAGGTGGCGGTCCGGGCCGGCGTGCTCGACCCCGCCGCGGTGCGCCGCCTGGCCGGCTGGGTGGCGGTGGCGGCGGCCGCGCTGGTCAGCAACGCCCAGATCGACCCGGTCGCCGCCAAGGGCGAGCTCTTCGGCATCCCGCTCGTGATGGGCTCGTGCTGGCTGGCGCTGCGAGCCGTGCGACGGGTGGCGGCCGGCGACGCGTTCCTCGCCGGCCTGCTGGCGATGCTCGCGGTGGGGATGAAGCAGAGCGTCGTCGGCGGTCTGGTCTTCGGCGCCGTCCTGCTCGCCGGGTCGCTGGTCGCGCGGCAGGTGAGCCGGCGCGACGCGCTGCGCTGCGCCGGCGCCGCCGTGGCCGGGGCCGCCGTGCCGGTGATGGTCGTCGTCGCCTGGGCGGTCGGGGCCGGCGTACGCCTGCGGACGCTGTGGTACGCCGTCGTCACCTTCCGCTCCGACGCGAGCCACGTCATCGCGACGCAGGAGTCGGACGGCGCGACGAGCCGGATCTCGGTGCTGCTGCTGATCTTCGTCGGCACCGGCCTGCTCCTCGTCGTCGTCCTGTTCGCGGTCCGGCTCCGCAGCCTCCTGCGGCACGACGCCGTGCCGGTGGTCGCCATCGCCGCGA
The DNA here is from genome assembly GCF_042666175.1 of Nocardioides sp. GCM10028917. NCBI lineage: Bacteria > Bacillati > Actinomycetota > Actinomycetes > Propionibacteriales > Nocardioidaceae > Nocardioides > Nocardioides sp. GCM10028917. The sequence goes on along the minus strand of NZ_JBHTFL010000013.1, from coordinate 374,437 downwards.
TGCTCGGCCTCGACCTGCTCGGTGTCGCGCTCAGCGGCAGCTTCTGGGCGCCGTACCTTCTCGTGCCGCTCCCCGGAGTCGTGCTGGCCCTCGCCGCGCTCGTGACCCACGACCACCTCGACCGCGTCCGGCACCGGGTCACCCCGATCGCGGTGGGTCTCGTCGTGGTCTCGAGCATCGTCGCGCTCGTCGTCTGGACGGGCGCCTGGGTGGGGGGCCGGGTCCCGGTGGAGGTACGCACCGGGCAGGCGATCGCGGCCGCCGCCTGGCCCGGCGACCGGGTGCTGGTCTACGGCGGTCGCGCCGACATCCAGTGGGCGACCGGGGCCCAGTCGCCGTACCCGCATCTCTGGTCGCTGCCGATGCGCACCCTCGACCCCGGCCTCGACGACCTCGAGGAGGTCCTGACCGGGAGCAACCCGCCGACGTGGTTCGTCGAGGCGACCTTCATCACCACGTGGAGCGAGCTCGGCACCGTCGCGATCCAGAGCTCACTGATCCGGAAGTACGAGTTCGTCCAGACCGCGTGCGGCCGCTACAAGATCTACCACCTCAACACCGTCGACCCGGTCGAGCTCGACGTCGACTGCTCGACGCCGTTCCGCACGATCTGGGGACGCTGACCGCAGGGTCGAAGGACGCCGACGGCCCGGCAGACGTTGCGTCTGCCGGGCCGGCGGGTCGTGCTGGGAGCGAGGTGTCGATCAGTGGCCGTGGCCGTGACCGTGACCGGCGGCGGCCGGCTCCTCCTCCTCGGGCTTGTCCACGACGAGGGTCTCGGTCGTGAGCAGCATGGCGGCGATCGACGTCGCGTTGACCAGCGCGGAGCGGGTCACCTTGACGGGGTCGAGCACGCCCTGGGCGACCAGGTCGCCGTACTCGTCGGTGGCGGCGTTGTAGCCGTTGCCGACGCCGAGCTCGCGGACCTTGGCCGTCACGACGTAGCCGTTGATGCCACCGTTCTCGGCGATCCAGCGCAGCGGCTCGTCGGCCGCCTTGCGGACCACGCGAACGCCGGCGGCCTCGTCACCGGTCAGGCCGAGGTTGTCCTCGAGCACCGACACGGCGTGGATGAGCGCGGAGCCACCCCCGGGGACGATGCCCTCCTCGATCGCGGCGCGCGTCGCGGACACGGCGTCCTCGATGCGGTGCTTCTTCTCCTTCAGCTCCACCTCGGTGGCGGCGCCGACCTTGATCACGCAGACACCGCCCGCGAGCTTGGCGAGGCGCTCCTGGAGCTTCTCGCGGTCCCAGTCGGAGTCGGTGTTCTCGATCTCGGCCTTGATCTGGTTGACGCGGCCGTCGACGGCCGTCTTGTCGCCCGCGCCGTCGACGATCGTGGTGTTGTCCTTGGTGATGACCACACGACGCGCCTGGCCGAGCACCTCGAGGCCGACCTGGTCGAGCTTGAGGCCGACCTCGGGGGCGACGACCTGCGCGCCGGTCAGGATCGCGATGTCCTGCATCATCGCCTTGCGGCGGTCACCGAAGGCCGGAGCCTTCACGGCGGCGACGTTGAAGGTGCCGCGGATCTTGTTGACGACCAGGGTGGAGAGCGCCTCGCCGTCGACGTCCTCGGCGAGGATGAAGAGCGGCTTGCCGGTGCCGATGACCTTCTCGAGCACCGGGAGCAGCTCCTGGATCGAGGAGATCTTGCCTTGGTGGAGAAGGATGTAGGGGTCGTCGAGGACGGTCTCCATCGACTCCGGGTCGGTGACGAAGTAGGCCGAGATGTAGCCCTTGTCGAACTGCATGCCCTCGGTGAACTCGAGCTCGGTGCCCATGGTGTTGGACTCCTCGACCGTGATCACGCCGTCCTTGCCGACCTTGTCGAAGGCCTGGGCGAGGAGGTCACCGATGTGGCTGTCGCGGCTGGAGATCGTGGCGACGGACGCCATGTCCTCACGGGTCTCGACCTCGCGGGCCGCCTCGCGCAGGGCGTCGCCGACGGCCTCGGCCGCCGCGTCCATCCCGCGCTTGAGACCCATCGGGTTGGCGCCGGCCGCGACGGCGCGCAGGCCCTCGTGGACCATGGCCTGGGCCAGCACGGTGGCGGTGGTGGTGCCGTCACCGGCGATGTCGTTGGTCTTGGTGGCCACCTCCTTGGTGAGCTGGGCACCGAGGTTCTCGAACGGGTCGTCGAGCTCGATCTCGCGAGCGACGGTCACCCCGTCGTTGGTGATCGTGGGGGCGCCCCACTTCTTGTCGAGGACGACGTAGCGGCCCTTGGGGCCGAGCGTCACCTTGACGGCGTTGGCGAGGGCGTCGACACCGCGCTCGAGCGCGCGGCGGGCGTTCTCGTCGAACTCCAGGATCTTGGGCATCAGTGAGCTCCTAGGAAGGGATGAAAGGGGTTCGCCCGGACGTCATGGCCGGAGGTCGCAGGAGCGACCGCGACCATGACGTTCCGGGCGAAGGAGGATCAGGAGACGACGGCGAGGATGTCGCGGGCGGACAGGATCAGGTACTCCTGGCCGGAGTACTTGACCTCGGTGCCGCCGTACTTGCTGTAGATGACCTTGTCACCCACGGCGACGTCGAGCGGGACGCGGTTGCCGTTGTCGTCGATGCGACCGGGACCGATCGCCACGACCTCGCCCTCCTGGGGCTTCTCCTTGGCGGTGTCCGGGATGACCAGGCCGGAGGCGGTGGTCTGCTCGGCTTCGAGCGTCTGGACGACGATGCGGTCCTCGAGGGGCTTGATGTTGACCGACACTTCGGATCAACCTCCACTTTCTCAAACAAGAGATCTTCAGGACGTGGGCTCGCGGTCCGGCGGCACGCCGTCGCGGGGGTCGTGCCAGGCTCGCGAGCGTTGGCATTCTCGGGGTGAGAGTGCCAACGCAGACGCTAGCACTCTGCCCGATCGAGTGCTAGCCGGTGCCGCCGCTGACAGGATGACGACATGCAGGTCGAGACGCTGGACTGGCTGCGGACAGCCGAAGGGGCCCGTCTGCTCGTCGACGCCACGTCGGCCTGGACGGAGCACGCGGGTGACCCGGTGCGGGTCGCTGCTGTCGTACGACGTCTCGAGCCCGACGCCGAGAAGGCCGCCGCAGCCACCACGCAGGCCCAGCTGCGCGCGAAGGCCGTGGCGAAGTTCGGCGAGGCGGCGCACCACATGTTCTTCACCCCCGACGCGCTCGAGCAGTCGACGCGGGCGCGCGTCGCCGACCACCGGGCCGCGCGGGTGGCCGCCGCGATCCCCGGCGGCAGCGTCATCGACCTCGGCTGCGGGATCGGCGGCGACCTCCTCGCCTTCGCGCGGGCAGGGCTCGTCGCGGGCGGGGTCGACCTCGATCCCGTGCGAGTGGCGATGGCCCGCGCCAACCTCGAGGCCCTGGGCCTCGCCGGTGCGGTGCAGGTGGGCGATGCCACCACGATCGACCCGGCCTCCTTCGACGTCGCCTTCGCCGACCCGGCTCGCCGCGGCGGCCGGGGCCGGGTGTTCGACGTCGAGGGGTGGACGCCCCCGTGGCCGTGGGTGCTGGACCTGCTGACCCGCCGGTCGCTGGTGAAGGTCGCCCCCGGCATCGACCACGACCTGGTGCCGTCAGGCGTCGAGGCGGAGTGGGTCAGCGACGGCGGCGAGGTCAAGGAGGCCGTGCTCTGGTCGCCGGCACTCGCCACCACCGACCGTCGCGCGACCGTGATCGGCGAGCACGGCCTGGCCACGCTCACCGACGAGGACTCCCCCGCCGACGGGGAGCCCGGGACCGAGGTCCGCTCGGTCGGCGCCTACCTCTACGAGCCCGACGGTGCCGTGATCCGTGCCGGGCTGGTCACCGCGGTCGCCGCCGGCGTCGGTGGCGGGCTGGTCGACCCGCACATCGCCTACGTCACCAGCGACGCCTCGTTCCGTACGCCGTTCGCGCGCGGCTACCGCGTCGTCGAGCACCTGCCCTACCGCGAGAAGCAGCTGCGCGCCGCCCTGCACGAGCGCGGGATCGGCCGGCTCACGATCAAGAAGCGCGGGGTTCAGGTCGTCCCCGACGAGCTCCGCAAGCGGCTGTCCCTGCGCGGGGACCACGAGGCCACGCTGGTGCTCACCCGGGTCGCCGGGCAGGGGACGGCCCTGCTCGTCGAGCCCTTCTGAGCGAGCTCGGTCAGCAGCCGGGTCGCGCGACGCCCGGGACGTCGACCGGCAGCCGGCCCGGCGCCGGCGCCTGACCGGTCAGCACCTCGACCAGCACCTGCATCGCGGCGGGGGTGTCGCCGTAGGTGGCGATCCGCGTCGGGGCCGCCACGCGCCCCAGCACCCATGGACTGTCGGTCGCCACAGCGACCTGGCCGTCGACGGGGGCGTCCCGGTAGCCGGTGAACCCGACCTGCGTGCCGGCTGCGAGTCGGGCGTCCTCAGCGGCGAGCCACGCGTCGAGGCGCCGCTCCCGGCGGGCCTCGGCCTTCTCCCAGGCGCGCACGCGCCGCTGGTAGGCGCGCTTGCGCTCCTTCTTCCTGCGATCGGGCCTCGGCTTCGCGCTGGTGAGGTCGGCCGGCGGCGAGCGGCGCGCCACGACCGCGATCCCGGCGGCCTGAGCCGCGGGGGTGAACGCCGCGACCGCGCTCGGGTCGCCGTAGGCGTGCACGACGTCACCGACCAGTCGGCCCGAGCACGCGCCATCGGTGACCGTCACCGCGGCGGCGGAGAGACGGCGTGACGCGGTCGCGGCCGCACCGGGCGCCGCGCCCGGCTGCTGACCGGCCCCGGCGAGATGGGTGAGCAGGGCGACCTGCCGGGCCGCTGCCTGCTCCAGCCGGCGGCGGGGCAGGCTCCCCCTTCGCACGGCGCGCACGAGCGCTGCCCGGGCCACGGCGGGCGAGGGCGGCATCAGCAGGACGTCGGAGCCGGCGCGGAGGGCCTGCACCGCCGTACGCCCGGGGTCGCGGCCGCGGGTGACGGCGGCCATCTCGAGCGAGTCCGTCACGACGAGGCCCTCGAAGCCGAGCTCGTCGCGCAGCAGCCCGGTGACCACCTTCCGCGACAGCGACGACGGCACCCGGGGGTCCACGGCGCGCACGTCGAGGTGGCCGACCATCACCGCCGGGAGCCCGGCCTCGATGCCGCGGGCGAAGGGCACGAGGTCGGACGCCTCGAGCTGAGCCCTGCTCTTGACCTGCACCGGAAGGGTCAGGTGGCTGTCGGCCGGCACGGACCCGTGGCCGGGGAAGTGCTTGATCACCGGCAGGACGCCGGCCGTGCTGAAGCCGGCGGCTGCCGCCACGACGTGCTCTGCGACGACCCCGGGCCGGGACGACGCGGACCGCGACCCGATCGTCGGGTCGCCGGGACCCGACGTGACGTCGGCGTCGGGGGCGAAGTCGACGGTGAAGCCGAGCCCGCGCAGCTCCGCGGCGCCGGCGGCGTACGCCTCCTGCGTCAGTCCTGCGTCACCAGCGGCGCCCGTGCTCATGAAGGCCGGGAACCGGGTCGCCGCGCCGCGCAGTCGCTCGACCACCCCGCCCTCTTGGTCGACGCCGAGGAAGAGCGGCCACTTCCGGGGGACCTGGCGGGACAGCGCCCGGTTGACGGCCCTGACCTGCTCGGCCGAGGCCACGTTCGCGCTGAAGGCGATCACCCCGCCGAGGTGCAGGTCGCGGACCATCCGCACCGGGGCGTCGGTCCCCTGCCAGTCGGCGACGATGACCTGCCCCGCGAGGTCGGGCAGCTTCATCCGACCGACTCTGCGCGCGGCCCGGTCCAGCTCGGCCCGGGTGGGACCCCAGCCCTCGGCCAGCCCGAGCTCCTCCGACGGCGTCGGCGGGACGGTCGGCGTGCTCCCGGCGCCCGTGCTCTCGGCCGTCCGCTCCTCGTCCCCGCCCGGGCCTTGTCCGTCGCAAGCGGCCAGCGAGGCGACCAGCACGAGGGAGGCTCCGAGGCTCACCAGGCGGGAAGCGGGGCGGGAGCGCATCACGCCATGGTGGCATGGCACCACGGATCGCTCACCGCCCGCGGCGGTCCGGACGCTCCCACGGCCAGTCGGTCTCGAGCCAGGTGGCCACGGCATCTGCCAACGGCTGGTCGAGCCCGGCCCGGTCGGTGCGTACCCACGTCTGCACCTTGACGTCGTGCTCGTCCGACGCGCTCGGGTAGAGGTAGACGCAGCCGATCACCTCGTGGCTGCCGGGCTCGAGCACGGTGAACGTGAATCCGCGTCGGGCCTCGAAGTCAGCCGCATGCCGCGTGAGGTCGGCGAGGTTGTCCTCGAGCGACATGCCGTCGACGGGCGGCCACGACCCGTCCGCATAGCCCGGCGTCCGGCGGATGTGCGCGATGCTCGACGACCACGCGGCGTGGTCGGACTCGTTGTGCTGCGGCCCGAGCGGCTCGAGCACGAAGCCGGCCGTCGCCAGCGACGTCGGTGGCTCGAAGTCCTCGGGAACGAAGTCGGTCGTCATCGGGGGACCGTAGCCCGGCGCCCCGCCCTCCGCCACCGCCTTCCTCCGCACTGGCACCTGAGTCTCCGAGCGACTCAGCCGCGTGTTCGGTCGCCGAGCCCCGGCCACGCTGCGCTGGCACCTGAGTCTCCCCGCGACTCAGGTGCCAGTGGGGGCGTGCCGCGGCTGCGGCTGCGGCCAGCGCTTCACGGCGGGGCTGTGGAGAACGCGTCGCAATTGTCGGTGCCCGCGACTGCACTTGAGGGACGGCGACGGACATTGAGGAGATCGGGGATACGGATGAGGACGATGGACGAGTGGGACCCCACGTGCGGGTGGAGCGCGGAGGAGGTCGAGTGGTACCTGATGGGGCCGTTCGAGGGAGGCGTGCCGGGGCTCGTACGCCGCATCAGACGGGTCCTCGACGTGTCCCAGCGTGGGCTCGCGGCTCTGATCGGGGTGTCCCAGTCGGCCGTCGCGCGGTGGGAGACCGGCCGGACCAGCCCTCGGGTGAGCGTGGTGCAGCACCTGCTCCGGCTCGCCGGGCTCCGAGCCGAGGTGCACGACGCCGAGAACGGCGAGGTGGTCGAGCCCATGCGCGACGACGGAGCGCGCGACCGGGCGGGGCGGCGCTACCCGGCTCACGTCGACCTGGTCGTGACCGGGTGGTACGTCCCGCGCGGCCTGGACTGCACCGCCGAAGCCGGCCTGTGGCGCCGGTGGTCACGCGCACACCAGGACCCGGCGGTGCGGCACCACACGTCCGCCTACCTGCGTTGGCGGCAGCGAGGCGTCTTCGGCACACCCGTCGACCACGCGGCGCTGCTCCAGCTGGTGGCCGAGGCCGAGCACCTCGACGAGGTGCGGGCCGATCGGCTCGAGTGGCGCCGGGCGGCTTGACGCCTCAGTCGGCGAGGCCGCCCTCGCGCTCCGCACCGATCGTGGTGTCGGGGCCGTGGCCGGTGTGCACGACGGTCGCGTCGGGAAGGTCGAAGAGCCGCGAGCGGATGGACTCCTTGATGAGGTCGGCGTCGCTGAAGGAACGCCCCGTGGCACCCGGACCGCCCTCGAACAGGGTGTCGCCGGTGAACACGCAGCCGAGGTCGTGGACATAGAGGCACACCGCGCCCGGCGCGTGGCCCGGGGTGTGGATCACCTTGATCGCAGCACCACCGATCGTGAGCGTCTGGTCGTCGGCCAGGTCGACGTCCCAGAGCTCGGCGCCCTCCTCGTCGCCCCCGTGGGTGAGCTCCCACAGCGGGCGGTCGTCGGGGTGCAGCAGGATCGGCGCACCCGTACGACGACGGAGCTCGGGCGCCACACGGACGTGGTCGTCGTGCGCGTGGGTGCACACGATCGCCTTCACCGTCCGGCCGGCGACGACCTCCAGGATCGCGTCGACGTCGTGGGGCGCGTCGACGACCAGGCACTGCTCGTCGTCACCGATGACCCACAGGTTGTTGTCGACCTGGTGGGTCTCCCCGTCGAGGGAGAAGGTGCCGGAGACGACCGCGTGGTCGATGCGCGCGGTCACAGGACCACCACCGAGCGGAGCACGCTCTGCCCGTCGGGGGCGCCGTGCATCTTGTCGAAGGCGGCCTCGACGTCGCCGATGCCGATCTCCTCGGTCACGAAGGCGTCGAGGTCGAGCCGGCCCTGCTGGTAGAGGTCGACGAGCATCGGGAAGTCGCGCGAGGGCAGGCAGTCGCCGTACCAGGAGGACTTCAGCGACCCGCCGCGCCCGAAGACATCGATGAGCGGGATGTCGGGCACCTTCATGTCCGGGGTCGGCACGCCGACCAGCACGACGGTGCCGGCGAGGTCGCGGGCGTAGAACGCCTGCTTCCACGTCTCCGGTCGACCGACGGCGTCGATCACCACGTCGGCGCCGCCCTCGTGACCGGTGCCGTCCGGAGGCGGCGTGAGGGAGCGGATCGCCTCGACCGCGTCGACCTCGGAGGAGTTCACCGTGTGGGTGGCGCCGAGCTTCTTCGCCGTCTCGAGCTTCGGGTCGTCGATGTCGACGGCGATGATCCTCGAGGCGCCCGCCAGGGCGGCTCCCGCGATCGCGGCTGCGCCGACGCCGCCGCACCCGATGACCGCGACCGTGGAGCCGCGGCCCACGTTGCCGGTGTTGATCGCGGCGCCGAGCCCGGCCATCACGCCGCAGCCCAGCAGCCCCACCGCCGCAGGCCGCGCGGACGGGTCGACCTTCGTGCACTGGCCCGCGGCGACCAGCGTCTTCTCCGCGAACGCGCCGATGCCCAGCGCGGGCGACAGCTCCGTGCCGGCGAGGTCGCCCTCCGCGAGCGTCATCTTCTGGGTGGCGTTGTGGGTGGCGAAGCAGTACCACGGCTCGCCGCGGTCGCACGCGCGGCAGTCACCGCACACGGCGCGCCAGTTGAGGACGACGAAGTCGCCCGGCTCGAGGCCGGTCACGTCCGGGCCGACCGACTCGACCACGCCGGCCGCCTCGTGGCCGAGGAGGAACGGGAAGTCGTCGTTGATCCCGCCCTCGCGGTAGTGCAGGTCGGTGTGGCACACCCCGCAGGCCTGGATCTTCACCACCGCCTCGCCCGGGCCGGGATCGGGGACGTTGATCGTGGTGAGCTGCACCGGCTCGCCCTTCGCGAGCGCGACGACGGCCTGGACCTGCTGCATGGACGTGCCTCCTGTGGGTCGGTCGACGAGAGCCTTGCAACGCAAGCCAAACAGATGCAACCACCTTCCGACGAGTCGCGTCCTCACCCCGACACGCCACACGGAACACACGCGGACGGACAGGAGGTGGACGATGAGCGCGACACTCGTCGACATGGGCGCGCACGACCGGCAGTCCGACAAGGACGCCGACTTCTCGGCGTACATGTCGGCGCGCCAGACGGCGCTCTACCGGACGGCGTACCTCCTCGCCGGCGACCACGCCGGGGCCGAGGACTTGCTCCAGACGGCGTTCGCCAAGCTCTACCTCTCCTGGGACCGCATCCGCGACCGCGAGGCGCTCGACGCCTACGTCCGCCGGATCATGGTCAACGAGAACAACTCGCTGTGGCGGCGGGCGTGGAAGCGCCGCGAGCACGCGACCGACACCATGCCCGAGACCGGCACGGTCGACGTGTACGACGACGGCATGGGCGGGGCGCTGTGGTCGTTCGTCCAGACCCTGCCACCCAAGCAGCGCTCGGTCGTCGTCCTGCGCTACTACGAGCAGCTGAGCGAGGCCGAGATCGCCGACGTGCTCGGGATCTCCGTCGGGACCGTCAAGTCGCAGGCCAGCCGCGCGCTGGCCGCACTGCGCGCCCGTGCCCCGCACTCCCTCAACCCCCACGAGTCCGGAGACGATGCACGATGAGCCCCACTCCCCTCGAGGACCAGGTGCAGGACGCGCTGCACCGGACCGCCGACCCCCTGCAGCGTGCTCCCTTCTCCGTCACCGACGTCCGGACTCGCGCGCGTCGGATCCAGCGCCGCCGCGCCGCGGTGGCGGGCGCCGCGGTCGCCGCTGTCCTGGCGATCGCCATCCCTGTCGGAGCCGGCATCGTCGGGCCGACCCCGCGGAGCGACGTCCCGCCCGCGACCGAGCCGCCCGCACCCCGGATCACCGGGACCGTCCGCATCGACCCGCTCACCGCGCCCGTCGGCGCCGAGCTCGCCGTGCCCCTCATCAACGTCGACGAGCCGAGCCTGACCGTCGACGGGGAGACCGTCCCCCTCCGCCGCCAGTACGACCAGCTGACGCCGTACGCCGACGGTTGGATCGGCATCGCCTTCATCGACCCGATGGACGAGGGCGCGGTGGGCGTGCACGTGCTCGGACCCGACTTCGAGGTGATGGAGGAGACGTCGCGGTCCAGCCACCTGGCCGTGTCGGCCGACGGCTCGCGCATCGCGTGGGCCGAGCACGACGGCGAGCGCTGGACCGTCGTGGAGCGGGACCGGGCCGCAGAGAGCGAGGAGCGACGGACCGCGCTGCCCCCGGGGCCGCAGGACGCACGGGTCCGGCCGGTCGGCTTCCTCCCCGGCGACGCGCTCCTGGTCGGCACGACCGATCCCACAACCGGCCGTGAGTCGGCGTCCGTCATCGGCCCGGACGGGACCACCACGGCGCTGCCCGGCTCCCTGCGGGTGGGCTCGGCGTCGGAGGTCACCGGCCTCGCCTCCGTCCAGACCAGGTTCACCGGCGACGGCTCCTGCTGGCAGGTGCGCGACGCCGGCGCGGGCGGTGCCGAGGTCTGGCAGACGTGCGACTACTCGCTGCTGGGCTTCAGCCCCGACGGCAGGTACCTGCTCGGCTTCACCGACTACCTCACCCCCGACGGGTCGCCGACCATGGCGGTCCTCGACGCCGCCACCGGTGAGCCGATGCTCGACTTCGAGCTGGTCGGCGCCCGCACCGGCGTGGTCGGCATCAACCCCGAGGTGGCCTGGGAGGACGACGACACCATCGTGGCGACGCTCGTGACCGGCGACCGGCAGTACGTCGTCCGCCTCGGGCTCGACGGCACGGTCGAGCGGGTCGGCGGTGAGGCCGTCCAGGTCGAGCCCGGCGACAGGGCACTCACGCTCGCAGCTCCGAGCGTCCTCCAGAGATGAGGAGCTGGACGGCCGGCGCTCAGCCCTGTGGTCCGGAGTAGCTCGCGATCACGGACTGGAACAGCTCCTGCTGCTTGTCCTCGGCGACCTTGCGACCGAACGACACCTCCACCTTGACGACGTGGTTGTCGTCCCACAGCGTGACCGAGTGGATGTCGTCGAACCGGTCGCGCGACGTGTAGTAGCCAGCCCTGACGTCGCCCATGACGATGGGGTCCTGGCGCTGGTAGTTCGGCGGCTTCTCGCCGGGGCTCCAGAAGTAGCGCTCGGCCTGCTGGGGCGTCAGGACCTCCCCACCGAGGGCCGCCACGCTCAGCAACAGGCCGCCGCTCTGGTGGTCGACGCGGCCGAGGGCCGTGTCGACGACGACGGACGAGAACGTCTGCTCCCACCCCTTCGGTGCGTTGACCCGGACACCGCTGACCTCCAGCTCGGGTCCTGACGCCGGCTCGACCGTCGGCTCCGGAGTCTCTGTCGGCGTCTCTGTCGGGGTCTCTGTCGGGGTCCCCGTCGGGTCCTCGGTGGTGGACCCGCTGGACGTCTCGGCGCCCGACGGGTCGTCCCCACCGGCGGCCTCGTCGCTCCCGCAGCCACCGAGCGCCAGCACCGCTGCCATCGAGATCGCCGCCGCCGCGGCTCCGCGTCCGCCCATCGTCGTACCCCCGAGTCGTCGTCGCACGGCCAGACGGTAGCCGACCCGGCGCGCGCGCACGTTTGGCGCCCTGGCCCCCGCATCTGTGAAAATGCCGCACACAAGTGGTTTCGCCGCGCGGGGCGGCGGGAATGGGGGACGCATGCTGACCGCTGCAGACGTAGGACTCGTGACGACCGCGCTGAAGGGCCTCAACGCGGACGAGGACCTCATCGCCGAGATCTTGGCTCTCCTCAACAGCAACTCCGAAGGTCTCGGCGGCACGACGGTGACCGCCGTGGGACCGGACTGGTTCGGGGGGTCGACGACCGGCCACCGCATCGGCGTCAACGCCCAGATGGCGCACCAGGAGGTCGAGCAGGAGTTCCAGAAGCTCGCCGACTCGCTGCGCGCCTACGGCGACGCCATCCGCCAGTGGGCCGACGAGGTCCGCGACGTGGACGCCAGCACCAATGCCGAGATGACCATGCGCGCGACCGCGCTCTCGCAGGTCAACACCACGCTCGAGGAGGCACGCGACCGGTCTGCCAGCAGCACCATGGGCGACGGCCAGTACACCGAGCCCCCGACCACCGAGGAGGGTTCCTGATGACTGACGGCCCCGAGCGCGCACGCCTGCGGTCATACCTCTCCGGCGCCAAGTTCGACGCCACCGACGCGGCCGGGAAGAACTGGCGCCTGTGCGGACAGGTCCTGGAGGAGACGGCGAACGCGCTCCGCAAGGGCGCCACCAAGGTCCGTGAAGGTGACGGCAAGAACGGCGGGCTGTCCGGTGTCACGGCCGACGCTGTCCTGGCCGCGTTCCAGGCCTCTGCCGAGTCGATGCAGGAGAAGGGCACCCGGCTGGTCACGGCCGGCGAGACCCTCCGCGACACCGCACTGGTGATGGGCAACGCCCAGGCGGCGGAGGCCGGCATGGCCGACCTCAACCAGCCGGCGCCCTACACCCCACCCACCCACAACCCCGGGTACACGCCCACGCCGGAGGAGATCCAGGCCGAGGGCAACAAGCGCCAGGCGGCCAACCAGGAGCGCGCGGCCTACAACACCGCCCGGGCCCAGCAGGAGGCCGCGGCCGCGCAGTGGACGCAGAAGCTCGACGCCGCCTTCCTCGGCGCCATCCCGCCGATGAAGGCGATCCACGGTCAGCCCGACCCGACCGAGCCGCCGCCGTCGGTGCCCAGCGGCCCGACGGGTCCCTCCCTGCCACCGACCGGACCGCGGGCCCCCGGCACCCCCGACCCGACGGACCCCACGGTCCCGGCCACGCCCGACCAGACGGACCCGGACAAGCCGGACCGGCCGGACAAGCCGGACAGGCCGGACCCGACCAAGCCCGATCCCACCAAGCCCGAGCCCACCAGGCCCGAGCCGACCAAGCCCCAGCCCACCTGGCCGGAGAAGCCCGACCCGCAGCCCACGCGCGACCCGATCACCTCACCGACCCACCCGACGCACCACGTTCCGGGAGAGACCAGCACGGTCGCGGGCTCGTCGCAGAGCGGCGTCACCTACAACCCCTCGGCGGGCCAGGGTCCGGTCGGCCCGACCACCGGAGGCTCGGCCGGCGGCATGAACGCCGCCGCGATGGGCGCCGCAGGTGCCGCCGGCGGTGCCAGTGGGATGGCGGGCGGCATCCGGGCCGGCGCGACCCCGGCTCCGGCCGGCAGCTCACCCGCCCGTCCGATCGGTGCGACCGGCCGCAGTGGCAGCGCGGGCGCGCTCTCGCGTCCCGCCGGCGCGTCCGGCTCGTCCGCCGCGCGTGCCGGTACGGCCGGCAGCCCCGCCGCCCGAGGTGCTGGCTCGGCAGCCGCCCGAGGTGCCGGCTCGGCCGGAGCCCGTGGTGCCGGCTCGGCCGCCGCCCGAGGTGCCGGCTCGGCCGCCGCCCGAGGTGCCGGCTCGGCCGGAGCCCGTGGTGCCGGCTCGGCAGGCGCCCGCGGCACCGGCTCGGGGTCCGGCACCGGGTCGCGGTCCGGTGGACGCGGATCGACCGGTGCCCGCGGCGCCGCCGGCGGGGCCAGCGGTCGCGCCGGTCGCAAGGGCGAGAACGACCAAGCCGCCGAGCGCGACAGCCTGGTGTACGAGCAGGACTGGCTCGGTGACGACGACGTCGCACCCGGAGTCCTCGACTGAGGCTCGCCTACGTTCGACTGTTCGTGATGCAGGTCCCCGCTCTCGGGCGGGGACCTGCGTCGTCTCCAGGGGCGTCAGGCGACGACGGTCGTGATCGGTTGCGAGGAGTCGGCCGGCAGGTCGAGCAGGGACGGCGTACGACCGCGGGCGACGAGCTCGGCCCCGAGTGCGGCGACCATGGCGCCGTTGTCGGTGCACAGGCCCGGACGAGGCACGCGCACGCGGATGCCCTGGGCGGTCGCCCGCTCCTCGGCCATCGCGCGCAGCCGGCTGTTGGCGGCCACGCCGCCACCGATGAGGATGTCCTCGATCCCGCGGCTGGTGGCCGCGTCGATGGCCTTGCGGGTCAGCACGTCGCACACCGCCTCCTGGAACGAGGCGGCGACGTCAGCCACGTCGATGGTGACGCCCTCGCGTTGCTGGGTCTCGACCCAGCGGGCGACAGCGGTCTTGAGGCCCGAGAAGGAGAAGTCGAAGCGGTGCCGCTCGAGGTCGCGCCGACTCGTGAGCCCGCGCGGGAAGTCGATGGCGACGCTGTTGCCGCTGCGCGCCTGCTTGTCGATGTGGGGCCCGCCCGGGAACGGCAGGCCCAGGAGCCGGGCGACCTTGTCGAAGGCCTCCCCCGCCGCGTCGTCGATGGTCGAGCCCATCGGCTCGACGCCGACGGTGACGTCGGTGACCTCGAGCAGGCTGGAGTGGCCGCCCGAGACGAGCATGGCCAGGCACGGCTCCGGCAGCGGTCCGTGCTCGAGCTGGTCGACCGCCACGTGGGCGGCGAGGTGGTTGACGCCGTAGATGGGCTTGCCCAGGCCGAGCGCCAAGGCCTTGGCGCTGGCCACGCCGACCAGCAGGGCTCCGGCCAGGCCGGGGCCGCTGGTGACGGCCACGGCGTCGATGTCGCTCAGCGCAATGCCGGCCGTCTCCGCGGCGCGCTCGATCGTTGGCACCATCGCCTCGAGGTGGGCGCGGCTGGCGACCTCGGGCACCACGCCGCCGAAGCGGGCGTGCTCCTCGACGCTGCTGGCGACCGTGTCGGCCAGGAGGGTGTGCCCCCGGACGATGCCGACCCCGGTCTCGTCGCAGGAGGTCTCGATCCCGAGGACCAGCGGCTCGTCAGTCATGGGCCGTCGCCGGGTGCGCGCGGGCGGCGCCCGGGAGCCAGCGACACATCACCAGCGCCTCGGACCCGTCGCGGTAGTAGTGGGGGCGGACGTCGATGACGCTGAACTGCCGGGCCACGTAGAAGCCCAGGGCGGGGGCGTTGGTGACGCTCACCTCCAGCAGCATCCGCGAGGCGCCCTCGGTGTCGACGAGGAGCTCGTCGAGCAGGCGCGAGGCGAGGCCCGTGCGGCGCGCGTCGGGGCGTACGCCGATCCGGAGCAGGTCGACGATGTCGCCCGCGGTCATCGTCACGGCGTAGCCGGAGAGGTCGTCGGCGACGACGAAGCGTCGACCCAGGCCGTCGATCTCCTGGCGGATGAGCTCCTCACTCCACGCGTCGGGTCCGAACAGCTCCTGCTCGAGGGCACGGAGCGCCGGCAGGTCGGCGAGGGTGGCGGGACGGATCACGAGACGGGCTTCCTGGGTGCTCCGGCGACCGCGTCGGGGCGGCGCAGGTAGAGGGGCTCGGGGTCCAGCAATTCTACGAGCTCGGACACGACGCCCGCAGCCAACCAGCCGGCGCTCGGCCGGGCGGGGGCGATCGGGTGCGGGAAGGCGTCGGGGTAGAGCTCGGGCCCGGCGCCGGCGACGGGGGCGTCGGTGGCGACCTCGGCCGGACGGGTGACGACCGGTCCCTCGAGGCGTCGTCCTTCGGCGTCGTACGAGGCGAGGTAGACCTCCTTGCGCCGCGCGTCGGTGGCGACGAGGAAGCTGTCGTGGGCGGTCCCGCCGCCGACGACCTCCAGCGCGACGGCGTCGAGGGAGCAGACGCCGTAGACGGGGATGTCGAGGACGAATCCGAGGGTGCGTGCGGTCACGACGCCGACGCGGAGGCCGGTGAACGGGCCGGGCCCGACCCCGACAGCGACGGCGGTGAGGTCCTGACGCACGACGCCCGCCTCCTCCATGCAGCGCGCGATGAGAGGCGCGAGGTGCTCGCCGTGCTTCATCGGCTGCTCGGAGGAGTGCTCGACGACCACGCGCTCGCCGTCGTGGAGGGCGACGGAGACCAGCGGGGTCGCGGTGTCGAAGGCCAGTAGCACGGCGTCGAGGCTACTGCCCGACGATCCACCGCAGCGAAAGCCGGCGGGGGTCGAGCTCGTCGTCCAGCGGCGCGTCAGCGACGGTCCGCTCGATCACGACCTCGAGGCGCGAGTCGGCCAGGCCCTCGGCCAGCCCCGCGCCCCACTCCACGACGGTCACCGCCGAGTCGAGCGAGGCGTCCAGGTCGAGGTCGTCGAGCTCGTCGAGCCCGCCTAGCCGGTAGGCGTCGACGTGGACGAGGTCGGGGCCGTCACCCAGGGCGGGGTGCACGCGGGCGATCACGAACGTCGGGGACGTGACGCCGCCGCGCACGCCGAGTCCCTCGCCGAGCCCCTGCGTGAAGGTCGTCTTGCCGGCCCCCAGCTCACCGGTGAGCACCACCAGGTCGCCGGCGACCAGGCCGGACCCGACGCGCGCACCGAGCTGGCGCATCGTCTCCGCGTCGGGGGCGTCGAAGGTCGTGCCGAGCCACCTCGCGAGCTCGACGTAGGGGCTCGTCCCGCCCGTGACGACGAAGTCGTGCGCCTCCCAGAAGGCGACCGTGCCGGGTAACTCCTCGCGTGCGACG
Source organism: Nocardioides sp. GCM10028917 (assembly GCF_042666175.1). NCBI lineage: Bacteria > Bacillati > Actinomycetota > Actinomycetes > Propionibacteriales > Nocardioidaceae > Nocardioides > Nocardioides sp. GCM10028917. The sequence continues at coordinate 357,911 of NZ_JBHTFL010000013.1, read as the reverse complement.
ACCCGCACCGCCGAGTGACCCGCCGCCGCCTCCACGGCGGCGTCCACCAGCGCGGAGGCCACTCCCCTGCCCTGGGCGGCGGGCGTCACGCCGAAGCGGCGGAGGACGAGCCCGTCGGGGCCGGGGTCGAGCACGACGCAGCCCACGGGACGGTCGTCGAGGAACGCCAGCAGGCCTCCGCGCCGGGCGAGCAGGCGCTTGACGCTGTCGACGTCCTCGCCGAGCGCGTCGGCCGGCGGATCCAGGGCCGGGCGGGCACCGAAGGCCTCCTGCACGACCGCGAGGACGTCGGCGGCCGCCTCGGGACCGACCCGGCGCACGACGACGCTCACAGCAGGCCCTCCCCCTGGGCGAGGGAGATCAGGTCGTCGAGCTCGGCGGTCACCTGCTTGTGGCGCTCGAGGAGCACCATGTGGCCGGCGCCCTCGCACTCCAGCAGGCTCGAGCCCGGGATCCGGCTGTGCAGCTTCCGGCTGTGGCCGACGGAGGTGATCTTGTCCTCGGTGCCGCAGATGATCGCCGTCGGCACCCGACTCAGGGGCTCGAGGTGGTCGAAGTGGTCGAGGGTCGCGAAGGCGGGGTAGAAGTCGGCGACGACGGCGAACGGCGTCGCGTTGAGCATCGAGAAGACGAACTCGACGTGCGAGGCGGGGACGGGGTCGGTGCCGAAGGCATAGCGGTCGGTCACCACGTCGGCGACCGCGTGCCCCCACGAGCGGGCCAGGTCGACGATCCTGTGGCCGCGATCGAGGGTGCGCACGGCGCGGCCGAGGAAGCGGCCGCCGAGGCCGAGGGGCAGCATCGGGAACAGGATCCGGCCCGGGTCGAGGCCGCCGGCCGTGGTCGACATGAGCGCGGCACCGACGACCGTGTCGCCGAACAGCTCGGGGTAGTGCTCGGCCAGGGAGATGACGCTCATCCCGCCCATCGAGTGGCCGACCACCACGCAGCGTCCGGGGACCGTGTGCTCGATGACGCGGCGCAGGTCATGGCCGAGCTGCTCGAGCGTGCAGTGACTCTCCTCGGAGCGGGCGGACCTGCCGTGGCTGCGCTGGTCGTAGAAGACCGTGCGCAGCTGGCCGCGGTAGGCGGCACGCTGGAAGTGCCACGAGTCGAGGTTGAGCGAGTAGCCGTGGACGAAGACGACGGTCAGGTCGTCATCGGTGGCGGGCACGCCGCCGAAGTCCTCCGGCTCGTCGATCTCGACGTGGAGGTCGACCGCGTCGTCGGCGACGACGACGCGCGGCGGGCTGTGGAGCGCGCCGAACGCCACGTCCTCGCCGGCGGCACGGTTGCCGATGACGCGGTTCTGGCGGGCGATGCCCACGGCACCGGCGGCAGCAGCCAGACCGGCTGCGCCCACGACGGTGCCGAAGATGCGGCCCTTGATGCTCAACGGGTGGTCCTTCCGGAGTCCTCGGTGTCCGCCTCGGAGTCCGCTTCGGAGTCCACGTCCGCGTCCACGTCCGAGTCCACGTGCCTGCGGACCAAGCGGCCCCCGACGCGGGTCACGATCTCGTAGCTGATCGTGTCGACGGCCTCCGCCCAGTCCTGGGCGGTGGGCTCGCCGAGGCCACCGGGACCGAAGAGGACGACCTCGGTCCCGGCCGGCGGCAGCTCGCCGTGCAGGTCGACGACGAGCTGGTCCATGCACACGCGGCCGCGGATCGGTCGCTGGGAGTCGCCGACCCAGACGTGGGCGGTGTTGCCGGCGGCTCGCGGAACCCCCTCGCCGTAGCCGGCCGGCACGACGCCGACGGTGGTGTCCTCCACGGCGTGCCAGGTGTGCCCGTAGGAGACGCCCTCACCGGCGCGGACGACCTTGCTCATCACCAGGCGGGCCCGCACCGTCATCGCGGGCCGGAGGCCGAGCCGCGGGCTGACACCGGGCGCCGGGTCGAGGCCGTAGGTCGCGATGCCGCAGCGGACGAGGTCGAAGTGGGACGACGGTCGCAGGATCGCCGCGGCCGAGTTCGCGAGGTGGGTGACGTCCGGGTCGAGCCCGGCCGCGTCGGCCAGGGCGAGCGCCTCGCGGAAGGCCGCCTCCTGGGCGTCGTTGGCCGGGTGGGCGGGCTCGTCGCTGGCGGCGAAGTGCGACCAGATCCCGGTGACGGTGATCCGCCCCTGCCGCTCGAGGTCGCTCGCGACGGAGAAGAGGTGCTGCCACTCCGGACGGGGAGCTCCACCGCGCGACAGGCCGGTGTCGACCTTGAGCTGCACCCGGGCGGGGCCGGTCGCCGCGATCTCCTCGAGCTCGGCCACCGAGTAGGCGGTGACCTCGACCCCGGCCGCGACCGCGGCGGCGAAGTCGTCGCCGGGAGCGCTGAGCCAGCACAGTAGGTGTCCGTGGTCGCCGGCGGCCCGCAGTGCGAGCGCCTCCTCGATGGTCGCCACGCCGAGCCAGTCGGCGCCGGCGTCGCGGGCGGCCGCGGCCACCTCGACCATGCCGTGGCCGTAGCCGTCGGCCTTGACGACCGCCATCAGCTGCACCGGGCCGTCGACGCTCACCAGGTCCTTGAGGACGCGGACGTTGTGCCGGACGGCAGCGAGGTCCACCACGATCTCGGCGCGCTGCGGCACGGGATCGGTCATGCCGGAGATCATCCCAAACCCTCGAGGACGTCGCGCACCAGCCGTGGGATCTGGACCGCGACCCGGCTCGCGGTCAGCGGTCCCCCGGCAGCCGCCTGCGTCGCGGCGGCTCCGTGCAGCCACGAACCGGCGGACGCGGCGTCGTACGGCTCGAGTCCCGCCGCGAGCAGCGCCCCGACCAGCCCGGCGAGCACGTCGCCGGCACCGGCGGTGGCGAGCCACGGCACGCCGGTGGTGGTCACGCGGACCCGCCCGCCGGGGTCCGCGACGAGCGTGTGGTGCCCCTTGAGCAGCACCACGCAGCCGAAGCGGGTCGCCGCGAGGCGCGCGTGCTCCAGCGGCGAGCTCTCGACCTCCTCGCGCGCGATGCCGAGCATCGCCGCGAGCTCGCCGGCGTGCGGGGTCAGCACGCAGCCGGGCACCGTCCCGTCCACGTGCCGCAGGGCGTCGGCGTCGACGACCACCGGTACGTCGTCGGCGCGCGCCTCGGCGAGCATCGTGCCGGCGCCGTCACCACCGCCGGGGCCCACCACCCAGGCCTGGACCCGGCCGTCGCCGACGACCTCGGGGTGGGCGCTGCGCACGGTGTCGGCGATCGCATCCGGTCCGACGTAGCGGACCATCCCGACCAGCCCCGAGTTCGCGCCGGACACGGCGAGCAGCGCGGCGCCCGGGTAGGTGCCCGAGCCCGCGCGGACGCCGACCACGCCGCGGGTGTACTTGTGCGCGACGTCGTCGGGCCGCGGCAGCAGGTCGCGCACGTCGTCGGGCTGGAGGGCCTCGACCGCCGGCAGACCGAGGTCCGAGGTGTCGAGACCGAGGTCGACGAGGTGGACGGCGCCGCTCGCGAGGGAGGCGGGATCGACGAGGTGGCTGACCTTGTGCGTGCCGAAGGTGACCGTCAGGTCGGCGCGGACGTGCGGCCCGTCGAGGGTGCCGCCGTCGACGTCGACACCGGAGGGCACGTCGACAGCGACGACCGGCACCGCAGGGAAGCGTTGGAGGGCCGCCACCGCGTCCGGGCGCAGACCGGGGCGGCCGCCGATGCCGACGATGCCGTCGACCAGCACGTCGGGCGTCGGGTGGAGGGCGTCGAGGTCCCGGGTCGCCCGGCCGCCGGCCGCCCGCAGGGCCGCTAGCCCCGCGTCGTGCACGCGGTCCGCGAGGAGGAGCGCCTCGACCGCCGCGCCCCGCCCGGCGAGCCGGGCACCGGCCCACAGCGCGTCGCCACCGTTGTCCCCGGGGCCGACCAGCAGGAGCACGCGACGGCCGTAGCCGCCACCGAGGAGGTCGAGGACCGCGGCGGCCAGTCCCGCGGCGGCGCGCTGCATCAGGGCGCCGTCGGGCAGACGGGCCATCGCGGCCGCCTCCGCCCGGCGTACGTCCTCGACGAGGTGGGCGCGCAGCACGGTCAGCTCTCCAGCACCACGACGGCGGAGGCGATGCCGGCGTCGTGGGAGAGCGAGACGTGGACGTGGACGACGCCCATCGCCTCGGCGCGGGCGGCGACGGTGCCGCGGATCTCGAAGCGCGGCCGCCCGGTCTCCTCCGAGACGATCTCGGCGTCGTGCCACGCCATCCCGACGGGCGCGCCGAGCGCCTTGGCGATCGCCTCCTTGGCGGCGAACCGCGCGGCCAGCGAGGCCGCCGGTCGCGACGCCTCGGCGTCGGTGAACAGCCGTGCGCGCAGCGACGGCGTGCGCTCGAGGGACTGCACGAAGCGGTCGATGTCGACCACGTCGATCCCGACGCCGATGACCGGCATGCGTGTGCCCGGCTTCTACTCGACCGTGACGGACTTGGCCAGGTTGCGGGGCTGGTCGACGTCGTGGCCGAGCTGGGTGGCCAGCTCGCACGCGAACAGCTGCAGCGGCACGACGGCGACGAGCGGCTGGAGCAGCACCGGCACCTGGGGCAGCGTGATCAGCACGTCGGCGTACGGCGTGATGGTGGTGTCGCCCTCCTCTGCCAGGCAGAGGGTGCGGGCGCCGCGCGCTCGCACCTCCTGGATGCCGCTGATCATCTTGTCGTGCAGCTGGTCGCGGCCGCGGGGCGGCACGACGCACAGGATCGGCAGGCCCTCCTCGACGAGGGCGATCGGGCCGTGCTTGAGCTCGCCGGCGGCGAAGCCCTCCGCGTGGAGGTAGGCGATCTCCTTGAGCTTGAGCGCTCCCTCGAGGGCCACCGGGTAGCCGGCGTGGCGACCGAGGAAGAGCACCGAGCGGCTGTCGACGTGGTCGCGGGCGAGGGCGTAGACCTCCTCCGCCTTGTCCAGCACGGTCTGGACGTGTGCCGGCATCTGGTCGAGCTGGTCCATGACCTGGGAGATCTCGTCGCCGTACCGGGTGCCCTTCACCTGGGCGAGGTAGAGCGCGAGCAGGTAGCAGGCGACGAGCTGGGTGAGGAAGCCCTTGGTCGACGCGACACCGATCTCGGGTCCGGCGTGGGTGTAGATGACGCCGTCGGACTCGCGCGGGATCGTCGAGCCGTTGGTGTTGCAGATGGCGAGCACCTTCGAGCGCTGCACGCGGGCGTGCCGGATCGCCTGCAGGGTGTCGGCGGTCTCGCCGGACTGGCTGATCGCCACCACGAGCGTGGAGGCGGTGAGGATCGGGTCGCGGTAGCGGAACTCGCTGGCGAGCTCGACCTCCACCGGGATGCGGCACCAGTGCTCGATGGCGTACTTGGCCACCATGCCGGCGTAGAACGACGTACCGGCCGCGATGATGATGATCTTGTCGATGTCGCGCAGGTCCTGGTCGGACAGGCGCATCTCGTCGAGCTGCAGCAGGCCGTCGGTGCCGCGGCGGCCGAGCAGCGAGTCGGCGACCGCGCGCGGCTGCTCGAAGATCTCCTTGCGCATGAACCAGTCGTGGCCGTCCTTCTCGGCGGCCGAGAGGTCCCAGTCGACGTGGTAGCGCGTGCCCTCGGCGGGCGTGCCGTCGAAGCCGGAGACGCTGACGCCCTCGCGGGTGATGGTCACGACCTGGTCCTGGCCGAGCTCCATCGCCTCGCGGGTGTGCTCGATGAACGCCGCGACGTCGGAGCCGAGGAAGTTCTCGCCCTCCCCGATGCCGACCACCAGTGGGCTGTTGCGGCGGGCCGCGACGACCCGGTCGGGGTCCTGGGAGTCGACGGCGACGAGCGTGAAGGCACCCTCGAGGCCGCGGCAGACGTTCTGCATGGCGACCGTCAGGTCGACACCCGTCTCGAGCTGCTCCTCCAGCAGGTGGGCGGCCACCTCGGTGTCGGTGTCGGAGGCCATCTCGACGCCGTCGGACTCGAGGCGCTGGCGCAGCTCGGCGAAGTTCTCGATGATCCCGTTGTGCACGAGCGCGACACGGCGCTCACGCCCGAGGTGCGGGTGGGCGTTGCGGTCGGTCGGCGGGCCGTGCGTGGCCCAGCGGGTGTGGCCGATGCCGGTGGTCACCTGCGGCAGGGGGGCGTCGGCGAGTGCCTTCTCGAGGTTGGCCAGCTTGCCGGCGCGCTTGTCGGAGACGATCGTGCCGCCGTCGACGAGGGCGATCCCGGCCGAGTCGTAGCCCCGGTACTCCAGGCGCCTGAGGCCCTCGATCACGACGCCTTGAGCCGGCTTGGCACCTACGTACCCGACGATTCCACACATGGCCGGTGAGTCTATCTACAGGCCGCTGCGCGGCTGCGCCCCCATGCGGTGCCACAATCGCACCCATGTCCGAGGTCGCACCGCCCTCCAGCGGCAGCGAGACCTCCCCCTACGTCGAGCTCGAGCGCGCGGCGTGGGCGCAGCTGGCCGGCACGGCCGAGACGACGCTGACGCGCGAGGAGGTCGCCCGGCTGCGCGGCCTCGGCGACCAGCTCGACCTGCGTGAGATCGAGCAGGTCTACCTCCCGCTCTCGCGCCTGCTGAGCCTCTACGTCGCGGCGAACTCCCGGCTCCACCGCGAGCAGGAGGAGTTCCTGCACCGCGTGACCCCGCCGCGTACGCCGTTCGTGATCGGGCTGGCGGGCTCCGTGGCGGTCGGCAAGTCGACGACCGCCCGCGTCCTGCAGCAGATGCTCGCTCACTGGCCCGAGCACCCCAACGTCGCGCTGGTGACGACCGACGGCTTCCTGCTGCCCAACGCCGAGCTGGAGCGTCGGAGCATCCTGCACCGCAAGGGCTTCCCCGAGTCCTACGACCGACGGTCGCTGCTCAAGTTCGTCATCGACATCAAGTCCGGCCGCGACGAGGTCGAGGCGCCCATCTACTCCCACCTCGTCTACGACGTCCTCCCCGACGAGAAGGTCGTGGTCAAGCGCCCGGACATCGTCATCATCGAGGGCCTCAACGTCCTGCAGCCGGCGCGGGCGCGCGACGACGGCCGCACCGGACTGGCGGTGAGCGACTTCTTCGACTTCTCCGTCTACGTCGACGCCGCGCTGACCGACATCAAGCGCTGGTACGTCGACCGCTTCCTCCGCCTGCGCGAGACCGCGTTCCGCGACCCGGCATCCTACTTCCGCAAGTACGCCGCCCTCTCCCACGACGAGGCCGTCGACCAGGCCACCCGCATCTGGGACTCGATCAACGAGCCCAACCTCGTCCAGAACGTCGCCCCCACCCGCTCCCGCGCCAACCTCGTCCTCCGCAAGGACGCCGACCACTCCGTCCGCTACGTGCGGCTCCGCAAGCTCTGAGACCTACCGCTTCCCGGGCTTGACCGTGACGGTCACCGAGGCGGTCGACGTGGCGCCGAAGCTGTCCGTCACCCGCACCGTCACCCGCGTGGTCCCCTTCGTGGTGTACGTGCGGCTGACCGTGGCAGCCGTGGCGTCGTCGAGCTGCCCGTCGCCGTCGAGGTCCCAGGCGTAGGCCAGCGCCGCCCCCTCCGGGTCGACCGAGCCGGCCGCCGAGAGCTGGACGGGGAGCGGGGCCTTGCCCGTGGTGGGGGTGGCGGCCGTCACCCGCGCCTGCGGCAGCCCGTTGAACCGCGCGGTGAACGCCTGGTCCACCGTCACGGTCGTCGTCCGGTTGGGCGCCGTCGCACCGTCGACCCAGCCCACGAGCTGGTAGGTGTGCTCGCCCACGACCTGCGGGGAGGGGACCGAGAACGTCTGGGTCGAGCGCTCGATGACGGTCTGCGGCTGCCCCTCCGCGACCGGCGCGCCCCCGACGAAGGCCTGCAACCCGTCGGGCACCGTGTCGACGGTGAGCGTGCGGGTGCGGGGCAGGATCTCGACGGTCTCGGTGTCGCTCAGCCCGCCGGCGTCGGTGACCGTCAGCGTCACGGACAACCGCGAGGGGTAGTCGTGGTCCGGGGCGGAGAACGAGGCGGTGGCTCCCGAGCGGGTCTCGAGCGGGTGGGTGTGGCAGTCGAACGGCGGAGTGGCCGAGCAGTGCACGACGCCCAGGTCCCAGCGGTGCTCGAGCGCGCCCCCCTCGGGGTCGACGCCGGCGCCCTGGAGGGCCACGGTGTCGCCGACCGCCCAGGTGGTCGTCGACGTCGGCGCGTCGATGCGTGCGGTCGGGGCCTGGTTGGCATCGGCCCGGACGTCGATGCCGATGGTCTCCTCGTCGCTCCCGCCGTGACCGTCCTGGACGCGCAGCCGGACGGTGTAGCTCCCGGGAGCGGTGTAGGTGTGGGTGGCCGTGGGCGTGAAGGCGTCGTCGAGCTGGCCGTCGCCGTCCAGGTCCCAGGCGTACTGCAGCGGGGCGCCGTCGGGGTCGCTGGACGCCGTGCCGTCGAACGAGACGGTCAACGGCGCCTGCCCGGACGACGGGTCGGCCACGAACGAGGCCGTCGGCAGCTGGTTGCTCGTCCCGGTGGACGTGATCCGCCGGATGCGTCCGTTGATGTGGTCGAGGGAGAAGATGTCGCCGCCCGGTCCCGCGAACAGACCCACCGACGGCTCCTCGGTCGCGAACCGGTCCACCGTGGACGGGTCGGCGACGCCACCGGCACCGGGGTACATCACCCAGATGCAGGCACGGGAGTAGTCGGTGAAGAACAGCGCGCCGTCGTACTTGCTCGGGTAGGTGCCTCCCGGGTAGATGGCGAGGCCGCTGATCGCGCTGGAGTTGCCCTGGACCTCAGGACAGGCGTCGAGGGCGACGCCGTGGCGGTACTCGTACAGCGGAGCCGTCACCGCGGCGCTGCCCTGGGCGTAGAGGGACTCGCACACCGGAACGTTTGCGGCGTCGTACGACCCCATGCGGGCGGTGCCCTCGTAGCAGGGCCACCCGTAGTTGCGCAGGGACGAGGCGTTCGGGACGTGGTTGATCTCTTCCCACGAGTTCCACCCCACGTCGCCGACGTAGACGTGCCCGTTGGGCGCGATGGCTGTCCGGAAGGGGTTGCGGAAGCCGTTGGCCAGGACGCGGCCGCCTCCCGGGTTGCCCGGCCAGGCGTTCCCCGTGTCGGGGTCGAGGCGCATCAGCGTCCCGTCGAAGCTCAGCGGGTCACCGCTCGTGCGGATGTCCTGGCTGCGCACGGCGCCGCCCTCGGAGGGAGGGTCCTGGCAGGGGTTGGACGGAGTCGGGGTGCCGGCGAGGCTGCCACCGAGCTGCCCGTGGTCGACCGTGTTGAAGGAGGCGCCGTCGCCGGACGTGACGTACAGCGCGCCCTCCGGGCCGAACTCGACGCTCCCCACCGAGTGGGACGGGAACTGCTGGCAGAAGTTGCCGTCGAGCAGCACCTGGGTGGTCCCGGGGCGGTTGGCCGTGTCGACGGGGATGCGGACGAGGCGACCGTCGGCGAGGCAGCCGTCGGTGGTGGCGCCCGGTGGCGTCGGGCACGTGTCGCCCCAGGCGTACCGGTCCCACGTGTAGAGGAGGTAGACGTAGGGGCTGGCCGGGAAGTCGGGGTCGAGCGCCATCCCGAGGAGGCCTCGGTCCCAGAACGAGTGGACGTCCGACCTGATGTCGATCGCGGTGGTCGCGGTCGTGTCGGTCATCGAGTCGAAGACCTTCACGAGTCCCGACTTCTCCGCGACGAAGACCCTGCCGTCCGGCGAGAATCGCGCGACGGTGGGCAGCGTCAGGCCGGAGAAGACCGTCTGCATGCCGAACCCGGTGTCGACCTGGGGCGCCGCCTCGGCGGGCGCCGTGTCGTGGATGGCGGCCGGCACGGCCAGGAGCAGGACGGCGAGGGCCATCCAGAGCACTCGTCTGAGGTCGGTGAGCATGAGCACCCCCACGTCGCGTCCGCGGTGGTTCCGCGTCCTCCAGTGTCGACGCGGACCGCCCGGTGCCGCATACCGTGAATAGGGGCTCTGCCTGCGATGTCCCCCGCCGTTCAGAGCTTCTTCTGCAGCTCCAGGAGCGTCTCGATGGTGCGGTACCCCAGCGCCTCGTTGACGGCGTTCATCCAGGTGTTGACCTCGGCGTTGGAGGTGTCGACGGAGACCAGCCCGGGCCAGCTCGCGACCGCGAGGTCGTGGGTCGCCGTCTTGAGCGCCAGCCCGAGCCGCCTGCCCCGGTGCGCGGGGTCGACGATCGTGATGCCGACCTGGCCGTGCGCCGGGTCGCTGTCGTCGACGCGCACGTCGGAGACGCCGGCCACGGAGCCGTCCGGGGCGATCACCATCGCCGTCAGCACGTGCCGCCCCACCGACACCTGCCGCTGCTCGGCCTCGCGGATGCGCTCCGGGGTCCACTCCGACGCCTGGAGGTCGAGCTCGCCGAGCGGCACCTCCGACATCAGCATGCCCAGCAGGCGCCCGAACGACGCGAGGTGCTCCTCCGGGCACACGGTGTCGAAGGTGACGACGCGGTAGCCCTCCGGGACCGGGGCGGACGAGGTCAGCGCGTCACGGCGGGCGAGGTAGTCGGCGACGGTGAGCTCCTTCATAGACTCCCGGCTCGCCACGTCGTAGCCCATGGCCCGCGCGAAGAGCTCGGGCCCGGTGACGGACCCGCCCGGCGGGAGGTAGGCCTCGCTCTGGATCGTCGTACGCCCGTCGCCCGCGGCGACCACCTCGAGCTCCTCCACCAGCCGGCGGCCGATGCCCTCCCGGGTCCGGTCGGGCCGGACGTAGGCGAAGGCCATGGCGGTGTGCAGGTTCTCCTTCAGCGTGCGGACGACCAGACCCGCACCGACCATCTCGCGGCCGTCGATCGCGGCCACCAGGGTGACGCCGCGCTCGGGGTTCGGGGTGGGCAGCGCGACCCGGCTCTGCTCCCACAGCGGCCACGGCTTGCCGGGCCGGTCGGCGGTGGCGGCGTGCCCGACCTCCCACCACGCGCGCAGCGCCGCCTGGTTGTGCGGGTTGAGCTGCTCGATGTCGACGCCCACGCCGCGACCGTAGCGGCCCGGCCCGTCGGCCTGCACCGGGATAACAGGGTGCGTACGACGTCGCCGCTGCGGCAGGGTCGGGGCATGACCACCGACTCGCCGCTCCGTACCCGGCTGCGCGCGGCCCTGCTCGAGGCCCGCCGGGCCCGGGACGCCGAGACCGTGTCGACCCTGCGGACCGCTCTCGCGGCGCTCGAGAACGCCGAGGCGGTGCCGACCTCCGCCCGCGCCGGCGCGATCGAGCAGGCCCCGGTCGGGGCGGGCGCCGCCGAGGCGGCGCGCCGGGTGCTCAGCGACGCCGACGAGCTCGCGCTCCTCGACGAGGAGGTCGCCTCGCTGCAGGAGGCGGGACAGGTTCTTGCGTCCTCGGCGCCCGAGCGGGCCGAGGCCGCGCGTCGCGCTGCGGCGATGCTCGGCGAGCTGCGGGAGCCCTAGGAGCGAGAGGCCCGCCGTCGGCGTGCCTCGATCCGGTCCGCCTCGATCCGGTCCGCCTCGCGCAGGGCCGACCTCGCCATCACGCGCCCACGCCAGCGCACGAGTGCGCCGATCAGCAGGGCGAAGGCCGGCATGCCGAGCCCGAGCCAGAGCCAGGTGGCGCGCGGCGAGCTCGTCTCCACCGAGGTGCCGTCCGGCGAGACCCAGAGGGTCCACGTGTCGCCGACCTCTCGGCGCGACGGTCCGGATCGACGGAACGTCGCGGTGCGGACGTCGTCGCCGTCGGACCAGCGCAGCTCGTAGGTGGTCACGACCCGGTCGCGCCTGTCGTCCCGGGCGCCCTCGCGGACGCCCACGACGGTCGTCTCCCGGAGGTCGGTGCCGCCCAGCAGGTGGGCGCGTGTGCCGGGTGTCACGACGGCCAGCACGAAGGCGAGCACCAGTCCGATGCCGATGGCGAGGGCGACGTCCCCGGGCGAGAGCCACCTGTGGTGCGGCGGGTCGTGCTCCTCTGGGCCCGGCCGGGGGTCGGTGGTCACGGCAGCGTGAGCTGGGTGCGTACGACGTCGGCGAGCCGCGAGGCGACGCCCTGGGCCTCGTCCTCGGTGGGCGCCTCGACCATCACGCGCACGATCGGCTCGGTGCCCGACGGGCGCAGCAGGATGCGGCCCCGCTCCCCGAGCACGGCCTCCTCCTCAGCGACGGCCGCGGCGAGCACGGCGTCCTCGTCGGCGCGCGACTTGTCGACGCCCGAGACGTTGAGCAGGACCTGCGGGAGCCGCGACATCACCGAGGCCAGGTCGGCCAGCGAGCGACCGGTGGTGGCCATCCGCTCCATGACGTGGAGCGTGGTCAGGATGCCGTCACCGGTGGTGGCGTGGTCGCTGAGGATGACGTGGCCGGACTGCTCGCCGCCGAGGTTGTAGCCGGAGATCTTCATCGCCTCGAGGACGTAGCGGTCGCCGACCTTGGTCTGGCGCACGCCGACACCGCCGGCGCGCATCGCCTGCACGAAGCCGAGGTTGCTCATCACGGTGGCGACGACGGTGTCCTTCGCCAGCCGGCCCTGCTCGAGCAGCGAGAGGGACAGGATCGCGAGGATCTGGTCGCCGTCGACGACGTTGCCCTCGGCGTCGACCGCCAGGCAGCGGTCGGCGTCGCCGTCGAGCGCGAAGCCGGCGTGGGCGCCGTGCTCGACGACGGCCTTCTGCAGGTCGCCGAGGTGCGTGGACCCGCAGTTGTCGTTGATGTTGAGGCCGTCGGGGTCGGCGTGGATCGCGACGACGGTCGCGCCGGCGTCCTCGAGCGCACGCGGACCGGCGGCGTGCGCGGCTCCCTCGGCGCAGTCGAGGACGACCTTGAGTCCCACCAGCGGGTGGCTGATCGTGCTCTCGAGGTGGGCGGCGTACTCCTCGACCGCGGTCTCGTAGGTCCTCACCCGGCCGACGCTGCCACCGGTGGGCCGTTGCCACGGCTCGCCCATCCGCCGCTCGATCGCGATCTCGATCGCGTCGTCGAGCTTGTGCCCGCCGCGGGCGAGGAACTTGATGCCGTTGTCGGGCATGGGGTTGTGGGACGCCGACAGCATCACGCCGAGGCCGGCGCCGAGCCTGTCGGTCATGTAGGCCACACCGGGCGTCGGCAGCACGCCGAGCAGCAGCACGTCGACACCGGCCGACGCGAGGCCCGCGACGACCGCGGCCTCGAGGAACTGGCCGGAGATGCGGGTGTCGCGGCCCACCACCGCGAGGGGTCGGTGCCCCTCGAACTCGCCGCGGTCGGCCAGGACGTGGGCCGCGCAGACCGAGAGGTCGAGGGCGAGCTCCGCCGTCAGGTCGGCGTTGGCCAGGCCCCGGACGCCGTCGGTGCCGAAGAGTCGCGTCATGGCCCGGGAGCCTACGGGTCGTCCGGGTCCGGTGCAGAAACGAGGTCGGACATGCGACGAGGCCCGCACCGTCGGACGACGGTGCGGGCCTCGAGGTGCAGGCTGGGTCAGCGCTTGCTGAACTGCGAGGCCTTGCGGGCCTTCTTGAGACCGGCCTTCTTGCGCTCCACGACGCGGGCGTCGCGGGTCAGCAGACCGGCCTTCTTGAGCGCCGGGCGGTTGGCGTCGGTGTCGATCCCGTTGAGGGAGCGCGCCACGCCGAGTCGCAGGGCGCCGGCCTGGCCGGCGATGCCGCCGCCGTGGATGCGGGCGATCACGTCGAAGCGACCCTCGAGCTGCAGCTCGACGAACGGCTCGTTGGCGATCTGCTGGTGCAGCTTGTTCGGGAAGTAGCTGTCCATCGAGCGACCGTTGATGGTCCACTCGCCGGTGCCGGGCACGATGCGCACGCGGGCGACGGCCTCCTTGCGGCGGCCGGTGGCCGCGCCGGGGGCGATGGTGGCCGGACGGGCCGGGGTGTCGGCCGACACGTCGCTCTCGGACGTGTAGGTCACGCCGTCGGCGCCGGTCTCGAAGGTCTCCTCGACCTCACCGGAGTCCATGGTGTTCTCAGTCATCTGTGCGTCCTCAGTCACTGGGAGATCTGCGAGATCTCGAAGGGAGTGGCCTGCTGGGCCAGGTGCGGGTGGTCGGGGCCGGAGTAGACCTTGAGCTTCTTCAGCACCTGTCGACCGAGCTTGTTCTTCGGGAGCATGCCCCACACGGCGCCCTCGATGGCCTTGCGGGCGTCCTTCTCGAGGAGCTCACCGAAGGGGGTGGCCGAGAGGCCGCCCGGGAAGCCGGAGTGGCGGTAGGCCATCTTGGTGGTCTTCTTGGTGCCCGAGAGCGACACCTTCGAGGCGTTCACGATGATCACGAAGTCGCCCATGTCCATGTGGGGGGCGAAGGTCGGCTTGTGCTTGCCGCGGAGGAGGTTGGCGGTCTGGACGGCGAGGCGGCCCAGGACCACGTCGGTGGCGTCGATGACGTGCCACTCACGCTGGATGTCAGCGGGCTTGGGGCTGTACGTGCGCACGGCGGTATCCCGTTCTGGTTCGTTGGTCCCGGCCCTCGGACGAGGGCCGACTGGTGCTGCTGCGGCTTCTGACGAACACGGCCCGGATCGCTCCCTCCAGATCGAGCTCAGTGGAGGGATGACGTCCGGATCTGCACCCGATCACCTCTCAGGACGAGGGGGAGCGGGCGCGGCAGGAGTCGCGACCAGCAAGGTTACGGCGCGCCGAGCGGGAGGGTCAAAATGACGGAGCGCCACAATGGCGGCGTGCGCAACGGCGGCGTGTCCTTCTGGTGGCAGCAGGTCGGGCTGCCCTCCCCCACCGACCGGCTCCAGGGTGACACGGCCTGCGACGTCGCGATCATCGGTGGCGGGCTCACCGGCCTCTGGACCGCGTACTACCTCGCGGAGGCCGACCCGACCCTCGACGTCCGGGTCGTCGAGGCGGAGTTCGCCGGCTTCGGCGCCTCGGGGCGCAACGGCGGCTGGCTCTCGAGCGAGCTCGCCGGCAGCGCGCGGACGTACGCCGCCGCGGCGGGCGAGGACGGCGTCCAGCGCCTGCGGGACGCGCTGCGCGCCACGGTCGACGAGGTCGTCGGGGTGGCCGCCCGGGAGGGCATCGAGGCCGACATCGTCCGCAGCGGCGTCCTCACCGTCGCCCGCTCGGAGGCCCAGCGGCAGCGGCTCGACGGGGAGCTCACCGCCGCACAGGTGGCCGACCGGGTGCGGGTGGCCGGGGCCGTGTCCGGCCACTTCGACCCCGACTGCGCCCGTGTGCAGCCCGCCAGGCTGGTGTCCGGCGTCGCCCGCGTCGTGCGGGAGCGCGGCGTCCGCATCCACGAGGGGACCCGGGTCACCTCGATCTCCGCGGGGACGGTGGTGACCGACCGCGGCACGGTGCGGGCGCCGGTGGTGCTGCGCTGCCTGGAGGGCTTCACCGCGGGGCTCGCCGGCCACCGTCGCGACTGGCTGCCGATGAACTCCGCGATCGTCGTGACCGCACCGCTCACGGACGCGCAGTGGGGCGAGATCGGCTGGGAGGGCGAGGAGCTGCTCGGCGACGAGGCGCACGCCTACTGCTACGCCCAGCGCACCGCCGACGGCCGCATCGCGATGGGCGGGCGGGGCATCCCCTACCGCTTCGGCTCGCGCACCGACGTCGACGGCCGCACCCAGGACCGGACGGTCGAGTCGCTGCGCTCGACGCTGACGAGCCTGTTCCCGTCGCTGGCCGGGCTCCCGCTCTACCACGCCTGGTGCGGCGTGCTGGGCGTGCCGCGCGACTGGAGCGCCAGCGTCGCGTACGACCCCTCGACGGGCCTCGGGCACGCCGGCGGCTACGTCGGCTCGGGGCTCACGGCCACCAACCTGGCCGGCCGCACGCTGCGCGACCTGGTGCTCGGGCACGGCACCGACCTGACCCGCCTGCCGTGGACCGGGCACCGGGTCCGGAGGTGGGAGCCGGAGCCGTTCCGGTGGGCCGGCGTGCACGCGCTGTACGGCCTCTACCGCGCCGCGGACCGCCGCGAGGACGACGGTCTGCGACGCACCAGCCGCATCGCGCGGGTCGCCCACCGCGTCGCCGGACGCTGACCTCGAGGAGCACCGGCGCCGGTCCCACTGCTGGACACCTGATTCGCGGTCCCCGCGGGCGGCGGACTAGGTTGAGGGGACCCCACAGACGTACAAAGACGTATGAACAGGAGCCGACGTGACCGACGTTGCGGCCAAGGATTCCCTGACTGTCACCGACAACCGGACCGGTCAGCAGTACGACATCGCGATCACCGACAACACGATCGCAGCCAAGGACCTCGGGCAGATCCGCCTCGATGACGAGCAGCCCGGTCTCGCGACCTACGACCCCGGATTCGTCAACACCGCCTCGTGCCGCTCGTCGGTGACCTACATCGACGGCGACAAGGGCATCCTGGAGTACCGCGGCTACCCCATCGAGCAGCTGGCGGAGAAGTCCAACTTCCTCGAGGTGGCCTACCTCCTCATCCACGGCGAGCTGCCCACCAAGGAGCAGTACGACGCCTGGGTGCACGAGATCACCTACCACACGTTCGTGCACGAGAACGTGAAGAACTTCATGCACGGCTTCCGCTACGACGCCCACCCGATGGGCATGCTGATGGCCTCGGTCGGCGCGCTGTCGACGTTCTACCCCGACGCCCGCAACATCAGCGACGCCGACAACCGGCACATGCAGATCGTCCGCATGATCGCCAAGATGCCGACCCTCGGCGCCTGGTCGTTCCGCCACGCGCAGGGCAAGCCCTACGTATACCCGGACAACGACCTCGGCTACACCGCCAACTTCCTGTCCATGCTCTTCAAGATGAGCGAGCAGAAGTTCGAGGCCGACGAGCGCCTGGTCAAGGCCCTCGACGTGCTGTTCATCCTGCACGCCGACCACGAGCAGAACTGCTCGACCAACGCGGTCCGCTCGGTCGGCTCGTCGCAGGTCGACCCCTACTCGGCCGTCTCCGCCGGCATCGGTGCCCTCTACGGCCCGCTGCACGGCGGCGCCAACGAGGCCGTGCTGCGGATGCTCAAGCGCATCGGCAGCAAGGAGAACATCCCCGCCTTCATCGACGGCGTGAAGGACGGCAACGAGCGCCTGATGGGCTTCGGCCACCGGGTCTACAAGAACTACGACCCGCGCGCCAAGATCATCAAGAAGTCCGCCGAGGACGTCTTCGAGGTCACCGGCACCAACCCACTGCTCGACATCGCGCTGGAGCTGGAGAAGATCGCGCTGGAGGACGAGTACTTCGTCAAGCGCAAGCTCTACCCCAACGTGGACTTCTACTCCGGCCTCATCTACGAGGCCTTCCAGTTCCCGCCGGAGATGTTCACCGTGCTGTTCGCCATCGGCCGCACCCCAGGCTGGCTGGCGCAGTGGTCGGAGCTGGTGCAGGACAAGGACCAGAAGATCGCCCGCCCCAAGCAGATCTACACCGGCGACCGCGAGCTGACCTTCACCGCCGCGTCGGAGCGGTGGAGCTGAGCCCCGGCGCCACCGTCGTACGACGAACGCCCTCGCGCCCCACGGCGCGGGGGCGTTCGTGCGTCCCAGCACCTCCCAGCCGAGTCCCGCACCGATCTAGCCCACCACCCTTCGGGTGCTTCATCGCGGCAGCCTCGCTCACTACACTCCCGAGCACTCAGGGAGCAGCGGTCACGGAGGTGACGTGGGGACACGGGGGGACGGCACGCTCGGCTCGGTGCTGCGCGGGCTGCGGGAGGACGCCGGCCTCTCCCAGGAGGAGCTCGCCGAGCGCGCGGGGCTGAGCCCGCACGCAATCAGCGCGCTGGAGCGCGGCACCCGGACCCGGCCCTACCCGCACACGATCCGCTCGCTGGCGACCGCCCTGGACCTGGACGAGGACCAGCGCGCCGCGCTGCTGGCCGCGGTCCCGTCGCGGTCGTCGCGCACCGCCCCGCCGACGTCGGCGGCGGACGGCACCGCCGGCAGGCGCGACCTGCCGGTCCCGGCCACGCCGCTCATCGGTCGCGACGACGACGTCGGCCGCGTGGCCGACCTCCTGCGCACGAGCCGCCTGGTCACCCTCAGCGGCCCCGGCGGCGTGGGCAAGACCCGCCTGTCCCTGGCCGCAGCGGCCGCGGTCCGCGACCGCTACGCCGACGGCGTACGACTGGTCGAGCTCGCGCCGCTCCTGGAGCCGGGCCAGCTCCTGCCGGCGGTCGCCGACGCCGTGGACGCCACCCGTGACCCGACGCGGTCCGTCACCGACGACATCGTCGACCGGCTCCGTGGCCAGCACCTGCTCCTGGTGCTGGACAACGTGGAGCACCTCCTGAAGGCCGCGTCGGACGTCGCCGCGCTCGTGGAGGCCGTGCCTGACCTGTCCGTCCTGGCGACCAGCCGGGCGCCGCTGCGCGTGCGGGGCGAGACGGAGTACGCCGTGGAGCCGCTCGAGGTGGACGACCACCCGGACGGGACGCCCTCCCCCGCGGCGCGGCTGCTGCTCGACCGCGCGCAGCGGGTCAACCCCGGGTGGGGCGCCGACCCGGCCGACGCCGTGGCTGTCGGCGCCACCTGCGAGCGCCTCGCCGGGCTGCCCCTCGCCCTCGAGCTCGCTGCCGCCCGGGCGCGGTTGCTCGACCCCGGGTCGCTGCTGCAGCGGCTCGACACGGCGCTGCAGGCGGGCCCGCGCGACCTGCCGCCCCGCCAGCGCACGATGCGCGCCACCCTGGACTGGAGCCAGGGACTGCTCGACGCACCGGCGCGCCGGCTGCTGCGGCTCATGGGCGTCTTCGTCGGCGGCACCACCTTGGCCGACCTCGAGGCGATCGGTGCCCGCGTCGGGATCGCCGACGACGAGGTCGTCACCAGCCTCGAGGAGCTGGTCGAGCACTCCCTGGTCCTCGTCGAGGGCTCGGGCCGGCTGCGGATGCTGGAGCCGGTCGTCCAGTACGCCCGCGACCTGCTGCGCGAGGCCGACGAGTGGGAGGAGGCCGCGCGGGCCCATGCGGCTCACTACCTCACCGTTGCCGAGACCAACCACTCGAGCTACCGCGACGGCGGCCAGGTCGCGGCGCTCAACCGCATCGACCTCGAGCACGCCAACCTGACCGCGGCCGCCGAGCGCTCGCTGGCGGCCGGTGACATCGAGACACCGGCCCGGATGGCGTGGGAGCTGTGGCTCTACTGGTGGCTGCGCGGCGACCACGACCACGGCCGCCGGTTCGCGGAGACCGCTCTCCACCACGCCGCGGACCTGCCCGACGACGTGCACGCCCGCGCCGCACTCGCGGCCGCCACGATGGCCTTCGCCATGGACGACGTCACCGCGGCCGGCGGGTGGTGGAGACGTTCCCACGAGCGCGCGGGTGACGACCCGGCGATCCTCTCCAACGCCGTGGCCGGCGAGGGCCTGGTGGCGCTCGTCGACGGCGACCTCGCCCTGGCCCGCGACCGGTTCCAGGAGGCCATGCACCACGCCGAGGTCGGCGGCCCCGAGGTCCAGTGGACCTGGGGGTTGGCGCACGTCTGGCTGGGCACCGTCGCGCTCCTCGAGGGTGACGCCGACGAGGCGGTGCGGCTGATCGAGGCCGGCCTGGACTCGGCCAGGAGTCGCGAGGACCGGTTGTCGTCCTACATCGCGCTCTACAACCTCTTCCAGGTCGAGCTCGGGCGTGGCGACCACGTCGCGGCCCGGCGTCACCTCGAGGAGAGCACCCGGCTGTCGCTGGAGACCGGTGACCAGGCCAACCTCGCCTACCTCCTCGACGCGGGGGCGGTGCTCGCCGCCGCCTCGGACCAGCACGCGCGGGTGCCGCTGCTGCTCGGCGCGGCCCAGGCGATCCGCGAGGCGCAGGGAGCGCAGGGCTACGGCTACTACCGGCCCGATCCCGCCGCCATCACCGCGGCCGCCGACGACGCCCGGTCGCACCTCGGTCCCGACCGCTACGACGACGCCCTCGACACCGGGCGCGGCTTCTCGGCCGTCAAGGCCGCCGCGATGCTGCGCGAGCCCGGCGAGGCCGCGGGCTGACCCGGCCGGTCCCCGTACACCGCTCGTACACCTGTGGCTGTCCGTGGTCGCGGACGTCGTCCGGCGTCGAGGGTGGCGGCACGGCACGCACCCGTGCCCCGTCACCTGAGGAGCCGCAGATGAGCACCACGCTCGACCCGTCCACCGCGTCCGGTCCGCACCGCGACGCCGGCACCGGCACCGGCGCACCGACCCGGCCACCCGGCCGTGGGTGGGTGCTGGCCGGCCTCGGCGCCGGTCTCGCCGGGATCGCCTCCGTCGTCGCCAGCAGCATGGTCGACGCCGTCTACGACCCGGCGACCAGCGGGGACGCCGAGGCGATCGCCGAGGCCACCTCGGAGCTGGTGCCGCAGATCCTGACCTTCCACACCGCGACGATGGTCTCGTGCGCGCTGCTCGTGGTGTTCGCAGCGGGCCTGCACCGGCACCTGCAGCGGCGCACCCACCCCGACAGCATCGTTCCCGGCGTGGCCGCGATCGGACTGGTGATGGTCTGCGTCGCCCAGCTGCTGGGCGCCGGCCTGACCACCGAGTTCGCCTTCGCCTTCGCCGCCCCCGACGACGCGTTCGTCCCCGAGACGGTCGCCTTCTTCGGCCACTGGGTCGGCACCATCCCGTGGCTCTGGGGTGGCATCGGGCTCACCGCGCTCGCCATGGCGAGCGCGGCGTTCAGGCAGGGGGCCTTCGCCCGCTGGGTCGGGTGGACCAGCCTCGTGCTCGGCGGCATCACCACGCTGTTCCTCGTCAGCCCCGTCCAGTACATGGCGGGGATGACCGGACCGATCTGGCTCGTCATCGTCTCCGTCGCGCTCCTGCGCTCCGTCCGCCGCCCCTGACATGGCACCGGTCGTGCACGACGTGGCGGGGACCGCGCCCGACTTCGCGTCGTACGTCGCCGCGCGACGGCCCGCGCTGCTCCGCTGGGCGCACGCCGTCGCCGGCGACCCGCACAGCGCGGAGGACCTGCTCCAGGACTCCCTGGTACGGGTCCTCCCCCGCTGGGAGGGCCTGCGCGAACGTGCCGCTGCCGACGCCTACGTCCGGCGCACCATCACCCGCCAGTACGTCAGCTGGCAGCGCCAGCCGTGGCGGCGCGACGAGGTCGCCTCCGACGACCTCCCGCAGACCGTCCCGGACGTCGGTCCGCGTCCGCCCGCGGACCCGGCGGGTCGACTCTGGGACCTGGTCCTGGCGCTCCCGCCCCAGCAGCGCGCCGCCGTCGCCCTCCGCTACTACGAGCAGCTCAGCGTCGCCGAGACCGCCGCGGTCCTGGGCTGCTCGACCGGCACCGTCAAGTCCAACACCAGCCGCGGCATCGCGGCGCTCCGCCGGCTCGCCACCCACGAGGCACCGGCCCGATGACCACCCCGATGACCACCGAGAGGACACCCCGTGTCGTCACCGCCCACCAGCACACCCAGCACACCCACCACACCTGCCACGCCTGGCGGCTCGTCCTGGCTACCCGCCGACTTCCGCCACCCGACCCGGGTCGAGGTCCCGTTCGGGCACCACCTGCGGCCGATCCGCGCCGAGGACACCGACCTCGACATGGTCGCCGTCATGGGCTCGCGCGAGCGGCTCTGGAGCATCTACGGCGAGGCGTGGGGGTGGCCACCCGCCGACATGACGCACGAGGCCGACCGTGCCGACCTGGCCCGCCACGCGGCGGAGATGGAGACGCACGAGTCCTTCAACTACGCGCTCCTCGACACCGACGAGACGGCGCTGCTGGGCTGCGTCTACATCGACCCGCCCGAGAAGCCGGGGGCCGACGCGGAGATCTCGTGGTGGGTGGTGGACGAGTGCGTGGGCACCGAGCTCGAGGCGGCGCTCGACGAGCTCGTCCCGCGCTGGATCGCCACGGACTGGCCGCTGGAGCATCCCCGCTACGTCGGCCGTGACCTCACCTGGGCCGAGTGGCTGGCGCTTCCTGAGCTCACCCGCTGAACCCAGGTTTCTCCACCTTCCCAGCGCGTTCTCAGGCCGTCCACAGGGTACCGACGCATCGTGGAGGACATGAGCGACGGACAGACCCCCCAGCACGGCGGCCAGCAGCCGCGACCCGCCGGCGACAACCCGTACCAGCGCGCGTCCTCCGGGTGGACCGGCACGGACTCGCACCCCACGCAGCCCCTGCAGCCCACCCACCCCGGGCACACCGGGCTCCCGCTCCAGCAGCCCACCCACGCGCCGCCCCGTGAGCGCACGGGGCGGGGCCGGACGGGTCTGGCCGCCGCCGTCGTCGCCGCCTCCCTGCTGGTCGGCGGAGGTGCCGGCATCGGTGGTGCCGCCTGGTGGGACGCCACCCAGGACGGGTCGGGCGGCTCCTCGCAGGCGAGCCCCGTGTCGACGTCGCAGGTGTCGTCCCAGTCGCAGGCCCCGGCGGCCGACGGGTCCGTGGAGTCGGTGGCCCAGAAGGTGCTGCCCAGCGTCGTCAAGATCGACGTCGCCACGGCCCAGGGTGGCGCGTCGGGCTCCGGCATCATCCTCACCGCCGACGGCACGATCCTGACCAACAACCACGTGGTCGAGGGCGCCGAGGCCGGCAGCCTCACCGTGTCCTTCGACGACGGCACGAGCGCCGAGGCCGAGGTCCTCGGCACCGACCCGCTCACCGACACCGCCGTCATCAAGGCCGAGGGGGTCACCGACCTCACCCCGGCCACGATCGGCAAGTCCGCCAACCTCGGTGTCGGCGAGGGCGTCGTCGCCATCGGGTCGCCGTTCGGTCTCGACGCCACCGTCACGAGCGGCATCGTCAGCGCCCTCGACCGTCCGGTCAACGTCGGCTCCGACGACCTCGGCAACTCCACGACGTACCCCGCGATCCAGACCGACGCCGCCATCAACCCCGGCAACTCCGGAGGTCCGCTGGTCGACCTGACCGGCGCGGTGATCGGCATCAACTCCTCGATCCGCACCGCGGCGTCGCAGTCCCCCGACGGCGGCCAGTCCGCCTCGGGCTCGATCGGGCTCGGGTTCGCGATCCCCATCGACGAGGTGATGCCGATCGTGGACCAGATGGCCGCGGGCGAGACGCCGACGCACGCGCGGCTCGGCATCCAGGTCGGTGACGCGGAGACGGGCGACGCCGCGGGGGCCGTGGTGCGCGAGGTGACCGCCGGCTCGACCGCCGAGAAGGCGGGACTGAGCGCGGGCGACGTGATCACCAAGGTCGACGACCACCGCATCACGGGCGCCGACTCCCTCGTCGCCACCATCCGCTCCTACCGCCCGGGTGACTCGGTGAGCGTCACCTGGACGAGCGGCGGCGAGGAGCAGACCGCGGACCTCGTGCTGGACTCCGACGCGACACAGGGCTGAGCCCCGCACCGGTTTGGGCCGGCCGCGCCATGATGGTGCGGCCGGCCCTCTGCCGTGCGCGCCCGGATCCCGACCCGAGGAGTCACATGCAGCTCGAGCTCAGCCCTGCGGACGCGGAGTTCCGGGAGAGGTTGCGGGAGCTCTTCACGACCAAGGTGTCGTCGGAGATCCGTGACACGGTCCTCGAGGGGCGCCACCTCACCCGCGACCAGATCGTCGAGGCCCAGCAGACCCTCAACGCCGAGGGGCTGGCCGTGCCGCACTGGCCCGTCGAGTGGGGCGGCCAGGACTGGACCGATCTCCAGCGGCACCTGTGGCACGAGGAGATGCAGCGCGCCGGCGTGCCGATCCCGTTGGCGTTCAACGCCTCCATGATCGGGCCGGTCATCGCCCACTTCGGCACGCAGGAGCAGAAGGAGCGCTTCCTGCCCGCCACGGCCAACCTCGACATCTGGTGGTCGCAGGGCTTCTCCGAGCCCGACGCCGGCTCCGACCTCGCGTCCCTGCGCACGACCGCGGTGCGCGACGGGGACGACTGGGTGGTCAACGGCCAGAAGACGTGGACCACGCTCGGCCAGCACGGTGACTGGATCTTCACGCTCGTGCGCACCGACCCCGAGGTGAAGAAGCAGGCCGGCATCTCGATGCTGCTCATCGACATGACCACCCCGGGCGTCGAGGTCCGGCCGATCGAGCTCATCGACGGCGGCCACGAGGTCAACGAGGTGTGGTTCACCGACGTGCGGGTGCCGGGGGACCTGCTGGTCGGGGAGCTCAACGGCGGCTGGACCATCGCCAAGTTCCTGCTCGGCAACGAGCGGGTCGGCGTCGCGCCCGTCGGCGCGACCAAGCGGGCGCTGGCTGCCCTGAAGGCGAATGCCGGTCCCCTGATGGACGACCCCCTGGTCCGGGCCCGGGTCGCCGAGCTCGAGAACGACCTGCTCGCCCTCGAGCTCACCGCCCTGCGCGTGGTGGCGCACTCCTCGGACGGCGCTCCGCACCCGGCCTCGTCGGTCCTCAAGCTGCGCGGCACCGAGCTCCAGCAGGCCGTGAGCGAGCTCGCGCTCGACCTCGCCGGACCGGCCTCGCTCGCCGCCCGCGCCGGTGACGACTCGCCGCAGGAGGGCTGGGCGCGGCGGTCCGCGCCCACTTACCTCAACCTGCGCAAGGCCTCGATCTACGGCGGGTCCAACGAGATCCAGCGCCAGATCATCAGCCGCACGATCCTGGGACTCTGAGGGGACTGTCGAGATGGACTTCACCTACGACGACGAGCAGCAGGCCCTGCGCGAGGCGGTCCGCGGCCTGCTCGCGACGGCGTACGCCGACCACGAGGCGCGGCGCCGCACTGTGGCCGACGACCCGGGGTTCGACCGTGCCCTGTGGGGCCGACTGGCCGAGATGGGCGTCCTCGGGCTGCCGTTCAGCGAGGCCGACGGCGGCGTCGGCGCCGGGCCCGTCGAGATCGGGATCGTGTGCCAGGAGCTCGGCCGGGTGCTCGCCCCGGAGCCCTACCTCTCCAGCGTCGTCCACGCCGGCGGCATGGTGGCGGCGGTCGGGACCACCGAGCAGAAGGCCCACCTGCTGGGCCGGCTCAGCGCCGGTGAGATCGTGCTGGCCGCGGCCGACACCTCGCCCGGCGGTCGCTGGGCCTCGCGCGCGGACGGCGTACGCGCCTCGGTGTCCGGCGCCAGCTGGACGCTGGACGGCGTGGCCGACCCCGTCATGGGAGGTGCGTCCGCCGACCACCTCGTCGTCCCCGCCGCCCTTCCCGACGGCGGCACCGGCGTGTTCGTGGTGGACGCCTCCGCGGCGTCGGTCACCGGCTACGTCGCGGCCGACCTCACCCGCGCGGCGAGCGTCCGGTTCGACGCGAGCGCTGCCACGCCGCTCGGCGAGCCCGGTCGTGACCTGTCGCCGAGCATCGCCACCATCAGCGACCTGACGCGCATCATGGGCGCCAACCAGGCGCTCGGGGTGATGCAGAGCCAGGTCCGGGCGACGACCGACTACCTCAAGAGCCGCAAGCAGTTCGGCGTCACGCTCAACACCTTCCAGGCGCTCACCTTCCGTGCCGCCGACATGTACGTCTCGCTCGAGCTCGCCCACAGCACCGTCGACTGGGCGACGATGACGATCGCCGGCGGCGACCGGGAGGTCGTGGCCGACGCAGCCGACCGCGTCGGGCTCCAGGTGTCCCGGGCGGCACGCCACATCGGCCAGGAGGCCATCCAGCTCCACGGCGGCATTGGCATGACCGCGGAGTACGCCGTCGGGGTCGGCACCGCCCACCTCACCGTGCTCGAGCAGTGGCTCGGCAACGCCGGTCACCACCTCACGCGGCTCGCCGCCCGCGTCACCGACCACGCGATGGTCGACGCGGTCTGATGGACCTCTCGCTGACCGAGGAGCAGCAGGCCTTCCGCGACCTCGCCCGCGACTTCCTGGAGCGCGAGGCCGTCCCCCACCGGATGCAGTGGGACCACGACGAGTCGGTCGACCTCGCGATCGTGCCGAAGATGGCCGAGCTGGGGTTCTTCGGGCTCACCATCCCCGAGGAGTACGGCGGCGTCGGGGGCGACTACGTCACCTACTCCCTCGCCATGGAGGAGCTCGGCCGGGCCGACTCCGCGCTGCGCGGCATCGTCTCGGTGAGCAGCGGGCTGGTCGGCAAGTCGGTCCTCGACCACGGGACCGAGGAGCAGAAGCAGGAGTGGCTGCCCCGCCTCGCCTCCGCCACGGCGCTGGGCTGCTTCGGGCTCACCGAGCCCGGCACCGGCTCCGACGCGGGCAACCTCACCTCCCGAGCGGTCCGCGACGGGTCGGACTGGGTGCTCGACGGGCAGAAGCTCTTCATCACCAACGGCACCTGGGCCGACGTGGCGCTGGTCTTCGCCCGCACGAGCGACGACGGCCCGCGCGGCGTGACGGCGTTCCTCGTCCCGACCGACTCCCCCGGCTTCGAGGCGCGCGCGATCACGAACAAGCTCGGGCTGAGGGGCCAGGCGACCGCCGAGCTGTTCCTGTCCGGCGTACGCGTCCCGGACTCGGCCCGCCTCGGCGAGGTGGGCCGCGGGTTCCCGATCGCGATGGGCACCCTCGACAAGGGCCGGCTCGCGGTCGCATCGGGGTGCGTCGGGATCGTGCAGGGCTGCCTCGAGGCGTCGGTGGCGTACGCCCGGGAGCGCACGCAGTTCGGCAAGCCGATCGCGTCGTTCCAGCTCGTGCAGGACCTGATCGCCGGCATCTCGCTCGACGCCGACGCCGCCCGGCTGCTGGCGTGGCGGTGCGCCGACCTCATCGACCGCGGCGAGCCCTTCGGGGTCGCGGCCTCCAAGGCCAAGCTGTTCGCGTCGGAGGCCGCGGTGCGGGCGGCCAACGACGCGATCCAGGTGCACGGCGGGGCGGGCTACGTCGACGACTTCCCGGTCGCGAAGTACCTCAGGGACGCGCGGGTGATGACGCTCTACGAGGGCACGTCGCAGATCCAGAAGCTCATCATCGGCCGCGCCGAGACCGGCATCAGCGCCTTCGGCTGACGTCGTACGCCCCTAGACTCCGGGCGTGCTCCCGGCAGACGCAGTGCCACCCATCGTCGGTGCCGTGGTCGCCGGGATCGTCGTCGTCCTCACCGGGCCGGGCGGCGGCCCGGCACCCGCACCGACGCCCTCGGTGCCGGAGGAGATGGCGGGCTACTCGCACGTGACGGGGTCGGTGTCGTCCTCACCGCCGGGCCCGGTCGTGGCGATGTGGCAGCACGGCTACGGCGTCGAGCTCTTCGACCTCCCGCAGGCGGTCGTCCTGGGCGCGGGTGGCGACACCTACCGCCGCGTGGACGTCGCCGAGGAGCGGGCCGGCTCCGAGACCCAGGGCGACCCGGCACCGATGCTGCTCTCGCCCGACGGCACCCGCGTGGCGGTCGGTGACCACGACACCGAGCGGCCCGACGTGGTCGTCGTCGAGCTGACCACCGGGGGGACGACGTCGTACGAGCTCCCCGCGGGACGCAGCGTCGTGCCGCTGGCGTGGTCCGCCGACGGCGACGGCCTGGCGAGCCTCGTCTCCGACGAGGCCACGAGCCCCTACTCCGGCGGTCGGATCACCGGCGACGTCGCCCTGCTCGACCTCCCCGAGGACTCCGCCGAGGTCCTGGAGCTCGACGGCTCCGCCACCGCAGCAGCCTTCTCCCCCGACGGCGCCGCGCTCGCCATCGAGCAGTCCGGCGGCGTCACGGTCGTGGACCTGCAGAACGGGGGCTCGCGCAGCCTCGAGGTCGACGGTGTGCTCGCCGGCCCCGCGGCCTGGTCGCCCGACGGCCGGCTGCTCGCCGTCACCAGCGTGGAGCCGTCCATCGCGCCGGCCGGCCTCGACGCCCCGGGCACCCCGACCGGACTGACGTTCGTCGACCCGAGCGGGCAGGGGCGCGCGGTGCCCGACCCGGTGCGGCTCCCGCTGACCGGACCGGGCCGCGTGCTGGGCTGGGCAGGGTCCGGCGAGGTCCTCGCCGTGCTCGCGGTGGACGGGACAGACGCCCAGGTCCTCTCCGGGGTGCCGCTCGACGGCAGCCGGCCGCGCGCGCTCATGCGGATGGACGACCTCGGCTCCTACGGCGTCGGCCGCTTCCAGCTCGCCTCGTCGGTCGCCGGCTCCCTCGAGGTCGTCGACCCCGACGGCGTGGACCGCGGCCCCTGGCCCTGGGCGCTCCGCGGCGTGCTGGCGGTCGCGGCAGGCCTCCTGGCCTGGTACGTGGCGCGCGTCGCGGTGCGCCGCCGGCGCTCCTAGACCTGCTCCTGGACCTGCTCCCGGACCGCACGGGTCCGCGGGCCCGCCCGGACGATCCGACGCACCTCGTCGACGTCGAGGTCGTACGGTCCGACGCGGGTCAGCACCCACGACGCCCCGCGGTCCGTCCACACGTCGGGGTCCTGGTCGGGCTGCAGGTCGACGACCACGTCGAAACCGGGCCCCGGACCGTGGGCGGCGAGGTCCGCGGTGACGGTGTCGAGGTCGGCGGGCCCGTCCAGACCGATGACGAAGAAGCCGTCGTACGACGCCGCCCGCCGCAGCGGAGCCCGGTTGCCGTAGCGGCCGGCGAGCCAGAGAGGCACCCGCGGCGCCGGACGGAACCGGACGTCGCGCGCGGCGTGGTGCTCACCCTCGAGGTCCACGGCCTCACCGCTCAGCAGGCCGGTCAGGACCGCGAGTCCCTCGTCCAGCATCCGGCCGCGCACCTTCGGGTCCGCCTCGTCGCCGAAGGCGCTGAACTCGCCCACCCAGTCGTCGCCGAGCCCGAGGCCCAGCACGAAGCGGCCACCGGACAGGACGGCCAGGCTGGCGGCCTGCCGGGCCAGCACCTGCGGTCGGCGGCGCGGCAGCGGGGTGACCATCGGCCCGAACAGCAGCCGCTCGGTGCGCATGGCGACCGCCGCGCAGCAGGTCCAGGGATCGGCGATCGCCGCCACCCGGTCGCCGTACAGCAGGTGGTCCCAGACGAAGAAGCCGTCCCAGCCGGCCGCCTCCGCCTCGGCGGCGAGGTCGCCGATGATCCTCGGGTCGGCCAGGGCGTCGAAGGGCGCGACGAAGAGGCCGCGGTGCGTGGTCATGACGCCATTCGAGCACGCGGCTCGTGGGCGACCGTCAGTCCGCGTGACCCTCCGGGTCCTCCTCGGGCTCGAAGGTGCTGCCCTCGTCGCTCATCCCGACCTCGGCCCCCACGGGTTCCTGCTCGTGGTCCGTGCTGTGGTCCGTGCCGTCCTGGCGTCGTCCGGCGTCGGACTCGTTCGACGGGTTGCTCATGGGTGGGCCTCCTAGCCTCTGCGACGCCGTACCCGCCTCGCGTGCCGTGGATGCGCCCGCCCAGCCGCCGAGCCACGACGCGAGGGTGACGTCCTCGGTCCAGGCATGGAGGGACGTGGCGAGCGACGGTCCCGCGGGAGCCAGGTCGGGGCGACCCCACCGCGCGGCGCGGCGCAGGAGGCGCAGGTCCTGCAGGGCGGCTCGGCCGTCGCCGATCGCACGAGACGCCGCGGAGCCGTCGAGGCCGTCCAGGAGGGCGAGCCAGGCCCCGGCGTCACCGAAGAGGCCCCGGCGCACCTCGAGGTGCAGCCGCGCCGCGGCAGGCAGGTCCGCGTCGGCTGCGACCACCCGCGGGTCGGTGCCCACCAGGTCGCGGTGCCGCGCGGAGAGGCGTACGACGGCTCGCGGCAGCGCGGCCAGCAGCGAGTCGACCGTGACGAGCAGCTCGGCGTCGGCCAGGTCCGGGGCGCAGGTGACGACGACGTCGACCGGACCGCGTGCCAGGCCCCGCCACGTCGTGCTCGGCGCCGACGTGCGATCGGCGACGGCCACGGTCTCGGCCAGTCGTGCGCCCGCGTCGTGCTCCCGCGCGCCCGCGTCGGGGCCGTCGTGCCAGGCGACGGCATCGGGCCGGTGCGCCAGCAGGCCGCCGGCGGTCCACGACCGGTGGGCGAAGTCCCAGTCCTCCCCGCCGTAGGCGCGGAAGGTCTCGTCGAAGCCGCCGACCTCGTCGTACCACCACCGGCTGCAGGCCAGGACCGCGGTGATGACGAAGCGGTGGCTGCTGGCGTCGGCGTCGAGCAGGTCGCGGCTGGCGGCATATGCGTCGCGCAGCCAGGCGGGATCGGTCAGCTCGAGCGGCGGCGCGACCTGCTCGATCGGCTGCTCCGGCGAGGTGCCCGCGAGGTCGGCGTGTCGGCGGCGACCCACGACCAGGGCCTCGGGCAGGGCCTCGGGGAGGGCGACCATGCGCTCCACGAATGCGGGCTCGGGAGCGGTGTCGGCGTCCAGGAGCACCAGCAGCTCGCCGGTGCTGGCGGCAGCGCCGAGGTTGCGCGCGGCAGCCGCCCGGAAGCCCTCGTCGTGCTGCCGCACGAGCCGCACGCCGGCCGGCACCGTGGGCGCGCGTCGCGACCCGTCGTCGGCGACGACGACCTCGTCCGGCGGGCGCGTCTGGCGGCGCAGGGCCGCGAGCGTGCGGTCGAGCTGGTCCTGCTGCTCGAAGTGGGTGACCACCACCGACACCCGCCGGCGGCGGGCGGCGTCGGGCGCGAGGTCCCAGCGGTTGCCCGGCACCGAGGTGCCGTAGGGCGGGGCGGTCAACCGACCGTCGCCCACCACGCCCGGTAGGCGGCTGCCGTGTCCTCGAGCCGCGGCCCGAGGTCGGCGGCGGGTGAGGTCCAGGTCGAGGTCGGTCGGCGCAGCGCGGCGTCGAGGCACGGCACCAGGCTGGCGTCGTCGAAGAGGGTGAGGGTGCCGGGGCGGAGTGCCGCCATCTCCCGGGCGTAGGCGCCGTCGCGCACGAGGGGCCGCCGCCCCGCGGCGATCCACGAGTTGAGGCTCCCGGACGCGGACACGTTGCGGTGCGCCGTCACGCCGACCGCGACGCCGCGCAGGGCGCTGACCAGCTCGTCCTCCGGCACCCGGCCGGTGACCTCCACGGGCACGCCGCGGTCCCGGCTCGTCCGCACCAGCGCCTCGACCTCGTCGGCGTGGCCCGGGGCGGCGTCACCGAGGACGCGGACGGACGCCATCGTCCCGGCGCGGCGCAGCGCGGCCACCGCGCGCACCACCTGCCGGTGGCCCTTGCCGGGGTAGACGAATCCGAAGACGCCGACCACCGGCGCCGTCGCGACGGCTCCGACGGTCGGACGGCCGGACGGACCGGGCTGTCGGTCGAGGCCCGCCGGGACAGGCACCGGCAGCGGGATGACGGTCCCGCGCGCCCCCGACGCGCTCCACCGGTCGACGAGGGCGTGCTCGTGCCACGAGTTGGTCGCCCACGCGTGGCTCGCGCGCACGATCCGGCCGTACGCCGCGGCGCGGGCCGCGAAGACGGGTCCGTCGGTCGGCTGCGGGACGTCGTGCAGCGTGACCGTCAGGCGCACACGCCGGGCGAGCTGCTCGACCGCCGTCGCCGCGTCGACAGGGTCGCGGCCCAGCAGCCGGTCGGTCAGGTGCAGGTGGACCGGTGCTCCCGGCGCCAGCTCGGCGACATCACGGACGACGGGTGCGCGCGCAGCGTCCGCCACCTCGCCGGCGTACCGGGTGACCCCGTGCGTGTCGGGCCCGAGCAGCAGGTGGTGGGGCGCCGTGGGATCGGCGTCGCGGAGGTGGGGGGCCGGCCTGAGCACGCGCTCATCCTGCCGAGGTTGGACAGACCCGACCTCCCCCCTAGGCGTGCAGCTTCTTCTGGAAGTCACCCAGCCGAGCGACCGGCCGGAAGCCGATCGCCTCGTTGACCCCGATCATGTGGCGGTTGACCTCGGCGTTGTACGTCGTCAGCCTGGTGATGTCGGGACGCTCGCGCTGCAGCAGCCGGAGGTTGGCGACCTTGACCGCGACGCCGAGCCGGTGGCCGCGGTGCTCGCGGCGCACGAGCGTGCCCCACTGGTAGGCACGTCCGGGCTCGTGGACCGTCGTGGCGAGGTCGGAGTAGGCCACCACCTCCCCCGACGACGTCAGCGCGACGGTGTTGTACTTCGTCCGCCCCTGCCTGGCGGCGGTGTCCTCGCGCTCGCGGACGGCGGCGGTGCTGGCCGCCTCAGGCTCGAGCTCGAGGTCGCCGGTGGGGGCCTCGGTCGCGAGGACCGAGGTGATCTCGGCCCAGCCCTGCAGCAGGTCGTCGGGCACGCGGCCGCTCCAGGACCGCAGGACGTACGCCGGATGGGCTCGGGCCGCGTCGTCGGCGAGCCGGCCCAGCAGGTCGTCGTCCACCGGCAGCCGGAGCTCGCGCTGCACCTCCGACAGCGCGAGGTCGTAGCCGCGCGCCCGGGCGAACTCGGGCCCCGGGGCTCCCGCACCACCGGTCCCGGCGTCGTACGGCCACGACGAGAGACCGGTCAGCACCCGACGCCCGCGCGAGCGGGCCTCGTCCTCGAGCAGGGCCAGCAACGCCGAGCCGGTGCCGCCGCGGCGGTGCTCGGGCAGGACGTGGACGTCGAGCTCGGCCAGCTCGAGGTTGTCCAGCAGCGGCGTCCGCATCCAGCCCGCTCCGACCGTCACCCCGTCGGCGACGGCCGACCAGGCGCCCGACCAGCTGTGGCTCCCCACGCCCTGCATCGTGACCCGCAGCTCCTCCAGCTGCCACGGCGTCGCCACCTCACCGAGCTCGTGCTTCGTCGAGGTCACGTAGACGTGGTGCCAGGCCGCGAAGGCCGTGTCGTCGCTCGGGTCGACCGGATCGATGCGCAGGCTCATCGGGCTCGCGACACCCGGCCCTCGTCCCAGACCGGGCCGTCGGGCTCGTAGACCTCGCCGTCGGCGCCGTAGACCAGGAAGCGGTCGAAGCCCCGGGCGAACCACCGGTCGTGCGTCACCGCGAGCACCGTGCCGTCGAAGGCCTCGAGCCCGGCCTCCAGCGCCTCCGCGGACTGCACGTCGAGGTTGTCGGTCGGCTCGTCGAGGAGCAGGAGCGTCGCCCCCGACAGCTCGAGGAGCAGGATCTGGAACCGCGCCTGCTGCCCACCGCTGAGGGACTCGAACTTCTGCTCGCCCGCGTGTGCCAGCTCGTAGCGGTCCAGCACCCGGCTGGCCGCCTCGCGTCCCATCCCGTCGCGGTGGTCGTCGCCGCGGTGGAGGATCTCGAGCAGGGTGCGACCGACCAGCTCCGGGTGCTCGTGCGTCTGCACGAACCAGCCCGGCCGGACCCGCGCGCCCAGCTTGGCGCTGCCGGTGTGCGCGACCGGGGCGGGAGGTACGCCGACGGGCTGGTGCTCGACGTCGGGGTCGCTGCCGCCGGCAGCGAGGAGCCGCAGGAAGTGGGACTTGCCGGACCCGTTGGAGCCGAGCACCGCCACCCGTTCGCCGTACCAGACCTCGAGGTCGAACGGCTTCATCAGGTTGGTCAGCTCGAGGTCGGTGCACACGACCGCACGCTTGCCAGTGCGCCCACCCTTGAGGCGCATCTTCACCTGCTGCTCGCGCGGCTGCTCGGTGGGCGGCCCGGCGTCCTCGAACTTCTTCAACCGGGTCTGGGCCGCCTGGTAGCGGCTGGCCATGTCGGAGTTGTAGGCCGCCTTCTGCTTGTACATCAGCATCTGCGCGCGCAGCTTGGCGTATTCCTCGTCCCAGCGGCGGCGCAGCTCCTCGAAGCGCTCGAACCGCTCGGCGCGCGCCTCGTGGTAGCTCGCGAAGCCACCGGGGTGGGTCCACACCAGGTTGCCCGCGCTGCCGAGCTCGACCGTCACGATCCGGGTGGCGGTGTTGTTGAGCAGCTCGCGGTCGTGGCTGATGAAGAGGATCGTCTTGGGCGACTCGCGGATCCGCTCCTCGAGCCAGATCTTGCCCGGCACGTCGAGGTAGTTGTCCGGCTCGTCGAGCAGCAGCACCTGGTCGGGGCCCTGCAGCAGGTACTCCAGCACGAGCCGCTTCTGCTCGCCGCCGGACAGCGTGGTGAGCGCGCGGTAGCGGGCCCGGTCGTAGGGCATCCCCATCGCGGCGGTGGTCACCTTGTCCCAGACCACCTCGAGGTCGTAGCCCCCGACGTCGCCGTAGTGACCCAGCGCCTCGGCGTACGCCATCTGCACCGGCTCGCTGTCGTCGTCCATCAGCCGTAGCTCCTGGGCCGCCACCTCCTCGGACCACCGGCGTACGTCGGCCGGCGCCACCGACAGCAGCAGGTCGGCGACCGTCTCGTCGGCTCCTCCGTGGCCGACGAACTGCCGCATCACGCCCAGGCCGCCCGAGCGGGTCACGACGCCCGCGTGCGGCTTGAGGTCGCCGGTGACGATCCGCAGCAGGGTGGTCTTGCCCGCGCCGTTGGCGCCGACCAGCGCGACCTTCTGCCCGTCGCCGACCCGGAAGCTGACGTCGTCGAGCAGCACCCGCCCGTCCGGCAGCTCGTAGCGCACCCCGGCGACATCCACGTGACCCACGCGAGGATTGTCGCAAGCCACCCCGCGGTTCGTCGCCTGGATAACCGACAGTGCGGTGCTGGTGATGTACCAGGTGCACCAGGATCACCGCACTGGGCTCGTGCCAGGACCCAGCACCTCCCACGCCACTGGTCCAGACCATCGACGTAAGGTGCGTGCCCATGGCGAGTCCCTCGACGACCGAGCAGTCCACCGTCCCCCGCTGGAAGATCGTCGGCCCCGGCCTGGTGGTCGCGGCCACCGGCGTCGGCGCCGCCGACCTGGTGGCGACCCTCATCGCGGGGCAGAAGTTCGGCTACACGCTGCTGTGGTGCGTGGTCGTCGGCTGCATCATGAAGATCGTCCTCGTCGAGGGTGCCGGTCGCTACTCGCTGGCGACCGGGAGGACGATCTTCGAGGGCTGGCGCTCGCTGGGCGCCTGGACGACCTGGTACTTCGCGCCCTACATCGTGGTCTGGGGCTTCGTCTACGGCGCCGCCGCCATGGCCGGCACCGGACTCGCGCTCACCGGCCTCGTCGGCGGCCTGTCCACGACGTGGTGGGGCATCCTGTCCGGCCTCCTCGGGCTGGTGCTCGTCTGGACCGGCCGCTACAGCGTCTTCGAGAAGGTGCTCGCCGCCCTCGTCGGCATCATGTTCGTCACGATGGTCGGCGCCGCACTGCTGACGCTGCCCAACCTCGGCGAGCTGCTCACCGGCCTCGCTCCGCGCATCCCCGAGGACGGACTGGTCAACACGCTCGCCCTGGCCGGCGGCGTCGGCGGCACGATCACCCTGGCGGCGTACGGCTACTGGCTGCGCGAGAAGGGCTGGGACACCCCGCGCTACATGCGCGTCATGCGGATCGACAACTCGGTCGCCTACGTCGTCACCGGCATCTTCGTGCTCGCCACCCTCGTCGTCGGCGCCGAGCTGCTCTACTCCACCAGCGTCGCCATCGAGAGCGGCGACCAGGGCCTCGTCGACCTCGGCGTCGTGCTGCAGGACCGCTACGGCGAGTGGGCCGGCAAGCTCTTCCTCGTCGGCTTCTGGGCCGCCGCGATGTCGTCGCTGGTGGGCGTGTGGAACGGCGTCAGCCTGATGTTCGCCGACTTCATGACCAACGTGACGAAGGGCGACGCGGCAGACGCCCGCGCCGGCGGGAAGTGGTACCGCGTCTACATCCTGTGGCTGACGTTCCCGCCGATGGTGATGATGTTCCTCGGCAAGCCCGTCTGGCTGATCCTCGCCTACGGGGTGCTCGGCGCCTTCTTCATGCCCTTCCTGGCGGTCACCCTGCTGTGGCTGCTCAACACCGACCGCACGCCCGCCGAGTGGCGCAACAAGCTGCACTCGAACGTGCTGATGGCCCTCTGCGCCCTGGCGTTCATCGCCCTGTGCATCAACGAGGTCCGCAAGGCCGTCGACGGAGCATGACGCTCATGACCCGGTGGGGTGCCTGACCCAGACGTTGGGCTCGACGTACGTCGCGGTGCCGTGCTCGGCGTCGCACATCACCGGCGCGAGCGCTCCGGGTACGACGACGGGGCCGGTCGTGTCGAACGGCAGCCCGGTCCACTCGCGCCACTCCCCGACGGTGCCCGGGATGACCATCGAGCGCGGCGCCACCCGGTCGATGCGTCCGCCGGCCCGGACGTGGACGCGCAGCCACGGGTCGACGGGCAGGCCGTCGTCGCGGGTGCGGGCGGCGTAGTCCGCCATCGGCTCGTGCACGTCGGTCTTGCCGTTGGGCCGCACCGGCGCCAGCAGTTCCGAGAAGCCGAGGCGACCCGCGTTGTCGCGCAGCGCCGCGACGATCCGCCCGGACAGGCCGGAGCCCTGCAGGCCCGGCTCGATCGCGATCTCGACGGCGCTGACGGCGTCGGGCTCCTCGCCCCACAGCTCGGTCAGCAGGCCGCTGCGGATGGCGTGGTCCCAACCGGCGTCGGGCAGCTCGCCCTCGGGGAGCTGGAACGGCACCGAGTGCGCCTTGGCGACCATCCGGCCCGACTCGTCGAGGCAGACCAGGACGTACTCGCGGAAGTGCTCGAGCGAGGCGTAGTAGCCGTTGCCGATGGGGTCGTGCTTCATGAACTCCGGCCACGACGTCTCCATGTCCCAGAAGGTGTCCATGAGGTCGGGCCGCTCGGCGAGGGTGAAGAGCTCGAGGTCCATGGCGTCATCCTGACCGAGCCGGACGACGGGCGCCCGCGGTTTTCAGAGGCGCTCGGCGACGCGGCGCGCCGCGATCTGCAGGACCTCCCAAGTGGTCGCGAACGGCGGGGCGTAGGACAGGTCCATCCAGGCGAGGTCGTCGACGGAGCCGCCCGCCCAGAGCACGGCGGCCGCGGTGTCGATCCGCTTGCCGGCGCCGTGCCCGCCGACGACCTGCACGCCGAGGAGCCGCCGCGACCCGCGGTCGGCCATCACCCAGATCGCGATCGGCTCGGCCTCGGGCATGTAGCCGGCGGCGGTCGTGCCGTCGGTGACCAGCGCCACCGGGTCGAGCCCGGCGGCCTCCGCGTCGGCGCGGGACAGGCCCGTGCGGGCGATCTCGAGGTGGACCCCACCCGAGGAGAAGCGGGTGATCGACGTGTCGACCATCCCGTCGAACGAGAGGTCGCCCCCGGCCAGGCTGTCGCCGAGGGCCCGGCCGTGCTTGGCGGCGTGGGTGCCGAGGGGTCGGAAGACCCACTGGTCGTCGATCCGGCGGCGCACCTCGCAGCAGTCCCCTGCGGCCCACACGTGGTCGGCCACCCGGCCGTGCGGGTCGGGCCGCAGTGCGCCGTCGTCGGTCATCTCCAGGCCGCTCCCCGCGAGGAAGTCGGTCGCCGGCCGCACGCCGATCGCCACCACGACCAGGTCGGCCTCCCGCGAGCCACCCTCCCAGCGCACGCCGGTCACCCGGTCGCCGTCGAGCTCGAGACCCGTGACCTCGGCGCCCAGCACCAGCTCGACGCCGGCGTCGACGAGGCCGGTGTTGACCCGCTCGGACATCTCGTCCTCGAGCATCCCCATGCCGCGCGTGCGGGTCAGGACGGTGACGCCGAAGCCCTGGTCGAGCACCGCCTCGGCGACCTCGACGCCCACGTAGCCGGCGCCCACGACCACCACGTGCGCGCCCGGTCCGACGCGGGCGAAGCTGCGCACCCACGCCGCCCCGTCGTCGAGGGTCTTGACCACGCCCACCCCCTCGTACGTCGTCCCGTCGGGGCGCCTGGCCCAGTCGGGCACCACCGCGGGGGCGCCGGTCGCGACCACCAGGTCGTCGTACTCCACCACGTCGCCGGCAGCCGTCGTCACCGTGCGGGCCGTGAGGTCCGCCGCGACGACCTCGGTGTGGAGCCGCAGGTCGATCCCGGCCTTCCGGTGCTCCTCGGCCGTGCGGGCCACGAGGTCGTCGCCGCTGCCCACGTCCCCGGCCATCCAGTACGGGAGCCCGCAGGCGCTGTAGGACGTGTGGCCGCTCGCCTCGAGGGCCGTGACGGACAACGCCTCGCCCCTGCGCGCGGCCGTGCGGAGCGCCTGGTGGGCCGCCCCCATGCCGACGGCGTCCGCGCCGACGACGACGACGCGGCGCCCGGGGCGCTCGCTCACGCCTCGGTCTGCTTCGCCCAGAGGTTCACGCCCGAGTCCACAGCGAACCGGTCGATCTCGGTGAGCTCGGCCTCGGTCAGCGGCGGCGCCTCGAGCGCGTCGAGGTTGGTGTCGAGCTGCTCGACGCTGGACGCGCCGATCACCGCGCTCGTCACCCGGTCGTCGCGGAGCACCCACTGCAGCGCCAGCTGGGCGAGCTTCTGGCCGCGCCCCTCGGCGATGGCGTTGAGGGACCGCACGCGCTCGAGCGTCTCGTCGTCGAACCCCGCGATCGTCGAGTCGTCGCGGGCCGCCCGTGAGTCGGCCGGGACGCCGTCGAGGTAGCGGTCGGTGAGGAGGCCCTGGGCGAGCGCGGTGAAGACGATGCAGCCCATCCCCTGCTCCTCGAGCTCGTCGAGCAGCCCGCCCTCGATCCAGCGGTTGAGCATCGAGTAGGACGGCTGGTGGATCAGCAGCGGCGTGCCGAGCTCGCGCGCGATCGTGGCCGCCTCGTGCGTCCGCTCCGGGGAGTAGGAGGAGATGCCCGCATAGAGCGCGCGACCCGAGCGCACCGCCGTGTCGAGCGC
Source organism: Nocardioides sp. GCM10028917 (assembly GCF_042666175.1). NCBI lineage: Bacteria > Bacillati > Actinomycetota > Actinomycetes > Propionibacteriales > Nocardioidaceae > Nocardioides > Nocardioides sp. GCM10028917. Next base: position 319,802 of record NZ_JBHTFL010000013.1, on the reverse strand, counting down.
CGTCATCGTCTCCTCGACGGGCGTCTCGGGGTCGAACCGGTGGCTGTAGAAGATGTCGACGTAGTCGAGGCCCATCCGGGCCAGCGACTGGTCGAGCGAGGCGAGCACGTACTTCCGCGAGCCGCCGCCCTGCCCGTAGGGCCCCGGCCACATGTCGTAGCCCGCCTTGGTGGAGATCACCAGCTCGTCGCGGTAGGGCGCGAAGTCGTCGGCGAGGTAGCGGCCGACGTTCTCCTCCGCCCGACCGTAGGGCGGGCCGTAGTTGTTGGCGAGGTCGAAGTGGGTGACGCCGCGGTCGAACGCCCGGCGCAGGATCGCGCGCTGGGTCTCCTCGGGCCGGTCGGTGCCGAAGTTCTGCCACAGGCCGATGGACAGCGCCGGCAGCTTCAATCCGCTGCGGCCGGTCCTCCGGTAGTGCATCCCGGTGGTCTCGTCGTACCTGTCGGGGGCTGCGTCGTAGGCCATGCCGCACATCCTGCCCGGTCCGCGGTCGGGGGCGCCCCCGGGGCAGACCGGGGTTGTACCTGATCGACGGTGATGGTGCAGGTGGGATTCACTGGGCGCATGACCTCCTCGTTGCGCGGCACCGCCTTCAAGCTCGCGCTCTCGACCGCGCGGCGGGTTCCGTACGTGCGCCGGGTGCCGTCGAGCATCCGGTTCCCGCTCCAGCGCGACGGGGTCGACCCCGTCGCCCGGCTCGCCAGGACGCGCGAACGCGGCGAGGTGGTGCGCCTCGCGAGCCTGTTGGGCACCCGCGTCTGGCTGGTCACGGGGTACGACGCCGCGCGGGCCGTGCTGGCCGACTCGGCGTCGTTCGCCAACGACGTGCGCGACATCATCGGCCGTCAGGACCGGGCCCCCGCCGAGCGGATCGGTGGGCTCGGCATGACCGACCAGCCCGACCACGGACGCCTCCGTGGCGTGCTCACGCCCTACTTCACGAGACGCCGGCTGGCCGACCTCCAGGACGACATCGACCGCGTCGTCGAGGCGGCGCTCGACGACATGGCCGCGCACGGACCGGAGGTCGACCTGGCGGCGCGCTTCGGCTTCGCGGTGCCCTTCGGCGTCATCTGCGACCTGCTCGGCATGCCCGAGGTCGACCGCGACGAGTTCCGGCGCCACGGCGCGGCCCGCTTCGACCTGCGGGACGGGGGCGCAGGCCTCTTCGACACCGCCGCCGGCACCCGGCAGTTCCTCATCGACCTGGTCGCCTCGGAGCGCCGCAGTCCGCACCTGCCCGACGGGCTGGTGGCCCGGATGGTCGCCGACCACGGCGCCGACTTCGACGACGTCGAGCTGGGCGGCCTGGCCGACGGCGTCTTCCTCGGCGGCTACGAGACCAGCGCCAGCATGCTCTCCCTCGGCACCTGGGTGCTGCTCCAGCACCCGGCCGCCTGGGACGCGCTGCGTCGCGGCGAGCCCGCAGACGTCGACCGGGTGGTCGAGGAGCTGCTGCGCTTCGTGTGCCCGGTACAGATGGCGTTCCCCCGGATCGCGCGCCACGAGGTCAGCGTCGGCGACCAGGTCGTCCAGCAGGGCGACATCGTCCTCGTCTCGCTGACCGGTGCCGAGCGAGACCCTGCCCACCGCGTCGACCCCGAGCAGTTCGACCCGACCTCCGCCGTCGCCGGCACCCTGGCCTTCGGCCACGGGATGCACCGCTGCGTCGGCGCCGAGCTGGCCCGCATGGAGCTGCGCACCGCGCTCGTCGCCCTCGCCCGCCGCTTCCCGGACCTGGCGCTCGCCTGCGACCCCGCCGACCTGCGGTTCACCGAGCTCGCCGTCGTCCACGGCGTGGAGGCGCTGCCCGTCCGGCTCGGCTGAGGCCCACCACGTCCTGCGTACGGTGGAACGGTGCCAGGACGAGCGGTCGCCCTCCTCGCCGCGGCCGTGGTCGCGGTGGTCTCCGGCTGCTCGGGCGAGGGCAGCCAGCCGTCCGGCGAGGGCTCGACGCAGGCACCGCGCGAGCGGCGTACGACGAGCGTCCCCACCGAGACCCCCACCGAGACCACGAGTCCGCCCGGCCCGAGTGGGTCCGCCTCGCCCACCGAGGAGCCCACCGAGGAGCCCACCGAGGAGCCCGCAGAGGATCCGGTGGCGGTCCCCGAGCCGCGGCGCTCCTTCGTCACGATCCCGGCGATCGGCCTGCGCGACTTCCCGGTCGTGCGCTACCGCGGGACGCCCGACGACGCCCCCGGGACCGCGCTGCAGAACGCCGGCGAGATGGCCTCGCCGCGTGGACCGAGCGGCGGCACCCGACCCGGTGAGGTCGGCAACTACATCGTGACCGGGCACCGGCTGACCGGGACCGCTCCCCTGCGCTACTCGCCGTCGCTGTCGAAGGGGGACCGGATCCAGGTGCGCACGGGCGACACGGTGTTCGTCTACGAGGTCCGGCGCACCCGCTGGACGTCGTTCCGGCAGCCGGCCTCGCTCCGCGCGCAGCGGGCCCCGGTGCCGGGCCGACCGGGCGAGACGGCCACGCAGCCGATGATCACCCTCTCCACCTGCGCGACCCTCGAGGACCATGCCAACGGCAACTACTGGTCCGACGAGTTCGACAACCCCGAGCACCGGATCGACAAGATCGGCGTCCTGGTCGCGACCCGCCCCGCCTGACGAAACCCCGTTGCCCGCAACGGGCGGCCCGGGGTTGGATGCGGGTCATGCCCGACACGTCCCAGCTCAGCGCCAGGTGGCGCGACCCGGCCTTCCTGGCGGCCGCCCGGGCGTGGGTCGACGACCGGCTCGCCGAGCAGGGCCGCTCCGTCGTCGGCACGGTCGAGCAGCCGCACGTGACCGACTGGTCGACCGTCCTGCGGGTGCCGACGGACGAAGGACCGGTCTGGTTCAAGGCCAACGACGACGCGATGCGCCACGAGGCGGCCGTCACCGCACTGGTCGCGCCGCGCTCCGCGGGACGGGTGCCGATGCCGCTCGCCAGCGACCCGCGCACCGGGTGGCTGCTACTCGCGGACGCCGGGCCACGCCTGCGCGACGTGATCGTCGAGGAGCGGAGCCTGGAGCGCTGGCTCGACGTGCTGGAGGCGTACGCCCGGGTCCAGATCGCGTGCGAGGACGAGGTGGACGAGCTGCTCGCCGCCGGGCTGCCCGACCGCCGGCTGCCCACCCTGCCCGGGGCGTACGACGCCCTGCTCGCGCAGCTCGACAGTGCCGACCCGCGGCTGCCGGACGCCGACGCCATCGCCGACCTGTGCGACCGGCTGGCCGCCTTCGGGATCCGCGAGACCGTCCAGCACGACGACCTCCACGACGGGCAGGTCTTCCTCGGCGCGGGCGTGCACCAGGTGCTCGACTGGGGCGACGCGTGCGTCTCGCACCCCTTCTTCACCCTCGCGGTGACGCTGGAGGGCGTGATCGCGTGGGGCGTCGACGACGTGGAGGACTCCGAGGACCTCCGCCCGCACCTCGCGGCCTACCTCGGGCCGTACGCCGTCCACTACGGCACCACCGTCGCCCACCTGCGCGAGGCGGCCGCGATCGCGATGCGCCTGGGCTGGGTGTGCCGCGCGGTCAACGGGGCGCTGCCCCAGGACCCGGGCCAGACGCACACCCGGCTGAAGATGTTCCTCGACGGCAAGCCCTAGGCGGTGGCGCTCGGCCACCTGCGCGTCACTGGATGTTGCAGAACTTCTCGACCTTGGTGGTGGGTCCGGACACGATGAGGTGGTCGTGGCGCTCGACCGAGGTGTCGGGTCGGGCGTAGGCGAAGTCCTCACCGGTGCGCTTGACACCGACGATCGTCACGCCGTACTTGCTGCGCGGGGCGGACTCGGCCAGGGTCCTGCCCCAGGTGAACGACGGGGCGAGGGTACGGGCGATGGAGAACTCGTCGTCGAACTCGATGTAGTCCATCATCTGGCCGGTGAGCATGTGCGCGACGCGTTCACCCATGGAGAACTCGGGGTAGATGACGTGGTGGGCGCCGACCCGTTCGAGGATCGCGCCGTGCTTGCGGGTGATGGCCTTGGCCCAGATGTCGGGCACGCCTGCTTCGGCGAGCGCCAGGACCGTCAGGACGCTGGCCTCGATGTCGGTGCCGATCGCGACGACCGCGCGGTCGAAGTCCCCGACACCGAGCTGGCGCAGCGCCTGGTCGTCGGTGGTGTCGGCCCGCGCGACGTGGGTCAGCTCGTCGGCCCACCGGTCCACCAGCACCTGGTTCTCGTCGATGGCCAGGACCTCCTGGCCCATCCGGACCAGCGACTCGGCCACGGCCGAGCCGAACCGGCCGAGGCCGATGACGACGACGGACGTGGACGCGGGCTTCTTGAACTTAACCAATGACGGGTCGCTCCTCGGGCAGGTGGAACTGGCGGTGCCGGGACTTGAGAGCCAGTGCCGAGGCGACCGTGATGGAGCCGACGCGGCCCACGAACATGAGGACCATCAGCGTGATCTCCGCTGATGGTGGCAGGTGGGGGGTGATCCCGGTGGACAGGCCCACGGTGGCGAACGCGGAGATGGTCTCGAACAGCACCACGTCGAGCGCGTAGTCGGTGGCCAGCAGGATGGCCATGGTCCCGACGGCGATGGCAGCCAGCGCGAGCAGCACGACGGTGAGCGCCTGGCGCAGCGTGGAGCCGCCGATGCTGCGGTGGGCGATGTTGGTGTCGCGCTCACCGCGGACCTCGGACCAGATGACGAAGGCGAGCAGGAAGAACGTGGTGACCTTGATGCCACCAGCGGTACCACCCGAGCCGCCGCCGATGAACATGAGGACGTAGTTGACCGCCATCGTCTCGGGAGTGATGTCGGCGTAGTCGATGCTGTTGAACCCCGCGGTACGGGGCACCACGCCCCCGGTGACGCCACCGACGACCTTCCCCCACGGGGACAGTCCGCCGAGGGTGCCCGCGTTGGACCACTCCAGCAGGAGGAACGCCCCGATCCCCGCCACGAGCAGGATCAGCGAGCCGTGGACGGTCAACCGGGTGTGCACGGTCCACTGGTGCGGGGCACGCCAGCGGCGGCGCAGCTCGAACAGCACGGGAAAGCCGATGCCACCGGCGATGATCGCCGCACAGATCGGGAACATGATCCAGGCGTCGGCGACGAACCCGACGAGGTTGTCGCTGTACAGCGCGAAGCCGGCGTTGCTGAACGCCGAGATCGAGTGGAACACGCCGTGCCACACGGCCTCGCCCCAGGTGTCGTCGTAACGCTGGCGGAACCGGAGCGTCAGGACGGCCGCGAACGCGGCCTCGAAGGCGAGCATCGTCATCGCCACCCGGCGCACCACGTGCCGCACGTCCCCGATGTTCAGGGTGTGCGTCTCCGCCTGGGCGATGAGGGACGACCTGAGGCGCAGCTTCCCGCCGACCAGCATGCCCAACAAGGTCGCCAGCGTCATGATGCCGAACCCGCCGACCTGGATCAGCGCCATGATCACGGTCTGCCCGAACGGCGACCAGTACGTCGCGGTGTCCACTGTGGTCAGTCCCGTCACGCACACCGCCGAGACGGTGGTGAAGGCAGCGGTCAGCACGGGCGGGCGAGCCGGGCCCGGCGTCGAGTACGGCAGGGACAGCAAGGCCGTGCCCACCACGATCGCGGCCAGGAACGCGAGGGGCACGATCCGTGCCGGATGCGCGACCCCGCCCCAGAGACTGCGCACGGACTTCCTCCTCCACGCGGCCGGACGGCCAAGCCATCACACGGTAGCGGCGAGCTAGCCGCGGCGCGTCTCGAGCACGCGGAAGCCCTTGCTGCTGGCCAGGCGCTCCGTGGGCCAGCCCTGCTCGGTCAGCCACCGCTGCAGCGAGTCGCCACCGAGGTTCTTGCCCACGACCATCACCATGCGCCCGCCCGGCGCGAGGCGCGGGAGCCACGTCAGCAGCAGCTCGTGCAGCGCCTCCTTGCCGATGCGGATGGGCGGGTTGGACCAGATCTCGTCGAAGACCTGGTTGCCGGGCACCTGCTCGGGCAGGCAGGCGACGAAGCGCGAGTCGAGGCCGGCGGCGCGGGCGTTGTCGTTGGCGAGCAGCAGCGCGCGCTCGTTGACGTCGACGCCGGTGACGTTGGCCAGTGGCACGGCCTTCGCGATCGCCAGCCCGATGACCCCGTAGCCGCAGCCGAGGTCGAGGAACTGGCCCTGCACGGGCGGCTCGAGCTCCTTGAACAGCACCGCCGTCGCGTGGTCGAGGTGTCCTCGGCTGAACACCCCCGAGCCGGTGTCGATGGTCAGCGTGCTGCCCCACAGCTCGGCGGTGAAGCTCTCCCGCTCGAAGGGCACGCCGGGGTCGGCGGAGAAGTAGTGCTCAGTCATCGATCGCCTCTCGTCGGGCTCGGGCTCGCTCGCCCTGGGCGGCGAGCTCGTCGTCGTCGGGGTAGCCGACCTCCTCCAGCGTGAGGCCGTGGGCGTGCACCACGCGCACGCCCTGGTCGCGCCGGCGGCCGGCCATCACCTCGCCCGGCCACCCGGGGGGCTGCCGGCCCTCGCCGACCGCGAGGAGGCAGCCGACCAGGGCGCGCACCATGTTGTGGCAGAAGGCATCGGCGCGCACCGAGCCGACGACGAGCCCGGCGTCGTCGCGCCGCCAGTCGAGGTCGAGCAGCGTCCGGACGGTGGTCGCCCCCTCCCGCTGCTTGCAGAAGGAGGCGAAGTCGCGCAGGCCCACCAGCGGCGCGGACGCCTCGTTCATCGCGTCGAGGTCGAGCGGGCGCCCCCAGGTCAGCACGTGACCGCGCACGAGCGGGTCGGCGAGCTCCTGGGCGTCGGCGATGCGGTAGGCGTAGCGCCGCCAGACCGCCGAGAAGCGCGCGTCGAAACCGTCGGGCGCCTCGACCACCCGTCGTACCCGCAGGTCGGGCGGCAGGATCCCGTCCACGCGCCGGGCGAGGGACTGCAGCGGCGGCTCGGTCGAGCGTCCGGCGGAGGCCACGACCACCTCGGGATCGACGTCGACGTGCGCCACCTGGCCCCGCGCGTGCACGCCGGCGTCGGTCCGGCCGGCCACCGTCAGCCTCACCTCCGGCACCCGCAGCGCGGTGGCGAGCGCGGCCTCGAGCGTCCCCTGGACCGTACGACGTCCGGGCTGGGTGGCCCACCCGGAGAACTCGGCGCCGTCGTAGGCACAGTCGATCCGCAGGCGCACGCAGCGATCCTAGGACGCCGTCGCTCCCGTCGCGCCCCCGGCCGACTTTGTTCAACCAAATGGTTGACAAGGCGCGAGTCGGCGGCCTACGGTCTATTCAACCAATCAGTTGAAGAAGGTGCTTCGTGACCGACCAGCTCTCCCGTGTCTTCGCCGCACTGGCCGACCCGACCCGTCGGGACATGGTCGCCCGCCTCACCGAGGGCGACCACACGGTCAACGACCTGGCCGCGCCCTACGACGTGAGCCTGCAGGCCGTCTCCAAGCACCTCAAGGTGCTCGAGGACGCCGGCCTGGTGACGCGGACCCGGGAGGCGCAGCGACGTCCGGTGCACCTGGAAGCCGAGGTGTTCGACCTCATGACGAAGTGGATCGAGCGCTACCGCCGGCAGGCCGAGGAGCGCTTCTCGCGCCTCGACGCCGTGCTCGCGCGGATGCAGGACGACGACATCTCCAGCAAGACCACCAACACCGCCATTCCCAGCAAGCAGGAAGGAACCGCATCATGACGACCATGCAGACCCCCGACACGACCACCCGCTTCCCCGAGGCCGCGATCCTCCCCGACAAGCACGTTCCGGCCATCCACATCTGGCGTGACTTCGAGGCCACCCCCGCCCAGCTGTTCCGGGCACACACCGACCCCGAGGTGTTCTCGCGGTGGATCGGGCCGACCGACGTGGGCGCCGACATCACCCACTGGGACGCCCGTGACGGCGGCAGCTGGAGCTACACCGCACGTGGGACCGACGGCCGCGAGGAGTTCGCGACGTCCTTCCGCGGGTGCTTCCACACCGTGCGCGAGGACCGGCTCGTCCAGACCTTCACCTGGGAGGGGATGCCCGACGGCGTAGCGCTCGAGACGATGACCTTCGAGGACCTCGGCGACGGCCGCACCCGGCTGCACGCCGTGAGCCTGTGCGACTCCTTCGAGGACCGCGACGCTTGGCTGCGCAGCGGGATGGAGGTCGGCGTCAACGACGGCTACGCCGCCATCGACCGGCTCCTCACCGAGGGCGCGCTCTGATGGCACTCCCGGACGACCCGGCCGACCGCCACGCGGCGGTCGCCGGGGGGTTCGGCCGGCTGGTCGCGCAGACCCGCGACTGGGCCGCGCCCGCCCCGGTCGACGGCTGGACCGCACGCGACGTGGTGGAGCACCTCGTCGACTGGTTCCCGCGCTTCCTGGCAGGCGGCGGCATCGAGCTGCCGGCCGGCCCGTCGGTCGCCGACGACCCGACCTCGGCCTGGCAGCACCACGCGGACGCCGTGCAGGCGCTGATCGAGGAGCGGGGCGAGGAGTCCTTCACCCACCCCCACGCCGGCAGCCACCGGCTCGCCGACGCGGTCGACCGCTTCTACACGAGCGACGTCTTCATGCACTCGTGGGACCTCGCCCGGGCCGGCGGCCTCGACCCCCGGCTCGACGAGGACTTCGCCCACCAGCTGCTGGAGGGCATGCGGCCCCTCGACCGGGTGCTGCGCGACTCCGGTCAGTACGGCCCCGCTGTCCCCGTGCCGGACGACGCGCCCGTCGTCGACCGGCTGATGGGCTTCGTCGGTCGCGATCCCGCGTGGCGCCCGGAGAGCGTAGGCGCGCCATGAGCACCGTGGTGATGAACAACGTGGTCTCGCTGGACGGCTTCATCGCCGACCTGCACGATGATCCGGGCCCCCTCTTCGAGTGGTACTTCAACGGGGACCGGCCCCTGGCCGCCCAGGACATGGCCGACCCGGCGCCGGGGGGACTGCGCGTGTCGCAGACGTCGTACGACTACGTCCGACCGGTGTGGGACTCGGTCGGCAGCATGGTGATCGGCCGCCACCTGTTCGACATCACCAACGGGTGGGAAGGACGTCCCCCGGCGGGTGACCACGTGGTCGTCGTGTCGCACCGACCGAAGCCCGAGGGCTGGCACCCGGAGGCGTCCTACCACTTCGTCGACGACGTGGGCACCGCGATCGCCACCGCACGCGAGCTGGCCGGCGAAGGCATGGTGTCCGTGGCCGCGGGCGACGTGGGCGGTCAGGCCCTCGGCCTCGGTCTCGTGGACGAGGTGGCCATGGACGTCGTGCCGGTGGTGTTCGGCACCGGCAAGCGCTACTTCGGGTCCCTCGACACCCAGCACCTCCTCGACGACCCGGAGGTCGTCATCCAGGGCGACCGCGTGCTCCACCTCCGGTTCCGCGTGCGCCGTTGACCGGGTGCGGCCGGGCCCGGGTGCCCGGCGCCTGACAGGCCCGGCCTTCCTCGTAGGGTCGAGGACATGAGGTACGTCGTCTACGGCGCCGGCGCCGTCGGTGGAGTCGTCGGCGGCACGCTCGCCCTGGCCGGCCACGCGGTGACGCTCGTGGCCCGGGGGCCGCACCTCGAGGCCATCCGGGCGGGCGGCCTGGTGCTGGACGCCGGGGACGGCCGCCATCGCATCGACGCCCCGGCCACGGACACGGCCGCCGAGGTCGGGTGGACCGACGACACCGTCGTCCTGCTGGCGGTGAAGTCCCACCAGGCAGCCGTCGCCCTCGCCGACCTCCGCGCCCACGCCCCCGCCGACGTACCCGTCGTCTGTGCCACCAACGGCATCGCCACCGAGGCGGCCGCGCTGCGGCTGTTCGCGAGGACGTACGCCGTCTGCGTGATGCTCCCGGCGACCCACCTCGAGCCCGGCGTGGTGGTGGCGTCGTGCCACCCGACGCCGGCCATCCTCGACGTCGGCCGCTTCCCCGGTGGCACGGACGCGACCACCGCCGCGGTGGCCGCCGACCTCCGCGCCGCGGGGATCGAGTCGGAGGAGCGCGCCGACATCATGGCGATGAAGCGCCGCAAGCTCCTGATGAACCTCGGCAACGGAGTTGACGCCTCCTTCGCCCAGGGCGACGCGGCCGACGAGCTCGCCGAGCGGGCCCAGGCCGAGGGCGAGCGGGTGCTGGCCGCGGCCGGCCTCACCGTCGTGTCCGCCGAGGAGGACCGCGAACGGCGCGGCTCGATCCTGCAGCGCCGGACCGACCTCGAGCGTCGCGGCGGCTCCACCTGGCAGAGCCTCACCCGCGGCACCGGCGACTCCGAGATCGACTACCTCGCCGGCGAGGTCGTCCTCCAGGGCCGACTGCACGGCGTGCCCACCCCCGTCAACGACGCCGTGGTCGCGGCCACCCGCCACCTCGCCGCCACCGGCGGCGCCCCCCGCAGCCTCGACGCCGCCGAGGTCCTCGCCCGCCTCTGACTCCGGCGCTCGCGCGGGCGGTGCGTGAGGGGGGTTCCTCACCGTCCGAATCCCCCTGTCGCACCGCTCCCAGGCGTGTCCGCGTACGCCGCGCCGGAGAGCGGTGCCTGAGGAGCATTTCGGACTCTCGGAATGCCCCTCACCCACCGCTCTCCTGTGGCGGAGACGCAGCGAGGCCCGCCACCCCAGCGGGATGACGGGCCTGCGGTGCGTACCTGCGATCAGGCCTTGGACTCGTCCGACTCCTCGTCCGACTCCGCGGCCGGAGCCTCGGTGTCGGCAACCTCGGTGTCGGCGTCCGTGGACTCGACCTCGGCGGCGTCGCCCTGGGCCTGGGCCTCGGCGGTGTCGGTGTCGGCAGCCTCGGTCTCCACGACCTCGGTCTGACCGTCGACGGCCTCCGCCTCGACCTCGGCCGGAGCGGCCGAGGCAGGCGCCGGCGCGGCAGCGGCGTCGGTCTTCTTGGTCGAGGGAGCCTTCGGGCTGTAGGCCTCGGTCACCAGCTCGATGACCGCCATGGGGGCGTTGTCGCCCTTGCGGGGGCCGATCTTGGTGATGCGGGTGTAGCCACCGGGACGCTCGGCGAAGGTCGGCGCGATCTCGGTGAACAGCGTGTGCACGACCGACTTGTCGCGGACGGTCTTGAGGACCTCACGACGGTTGTGCAGGTCGCCGCGCTTGGCCTTGGTGATCAGCTTCTCCGCGACCGGGCGCAGCAGGCGAGCGCGGGTCTCGGTGGTGGTGATCCGGCCGTGCTCGAACAGGGCGGTGGCCAGGTTCGAGAGCATCAGACGCTGGTGGGCGGGGCTACCGCCGAGGCGGGGACCCTTCTTGGGCTTGGGCATGTGGTGCCTTCCTTCTCTCGGGCCGTGTCAGGTACCCGGGTAGACGACCGGCTCAGACGTTCGGCTGAGCCCGGTCGGTTTGGTGGTACGACCCTCGTGGCGAGGGCCGGGAGATCAGAGCTGCTCGTCCTCGATGAACGCGTCGTCGTCGTCGTCGCCGTAGGCGGCGAGGGCGGCGTGCGGGTCGAAGCCGGGCGCGCTGTCCTTGAGCGAGAGGCCCATCTCGACGAGCTTGGCCTTCACCTCGTCGATGGACTTGGCACCGAAGTTGCGGATGTCGAGCAGGTCCTGCTCCGAGCGCGAGATGAGCTCGCCCACGGTGTGGATGCCCTCACGCTTGAGGCAGTTGTAGCTGCGGACCGTGAGCTGCAGGTCCTCGACCGGCAGTGCCAGGTCGGCGGCCAGCTGCTCGTCGACGGGCGACGGGCCGATGTCGATGCCCTCGGCCTCGACGTTGAGCTCACGGGCCAGGCCGAAGAGCTCGACGAGGGTCTTGCCGGCCGAGGCGATCGCGTCGCGGGGACGGATCGACTGCTTGGTCTCGACGTCGATGACGAGCTTGTCGAAGTCGGTGCGCTGCTCGACACGGGTGGCCTCGACCTTGTAGGTCACCTTCATGACCGGGCTGTAGATCGAGTCGACCGGCATGCGGCCGATCTCGTTGTCGGCACCCTTGTTCTGCACGGACGAGACGTAGCCGCGGCCGCGCTCGACGACGAGCTCCATCTCCAGCTTGCCCTTGTCGGACAGCGTGGCGATCTTGAGCTCGGGGTTGTGCACCTCGACACCGGCGGGCGGGGTGATGTCGGCGGCGGTGACGTCGCCGGCACCGGACTTCCGCAGGTACATCACGACGGGCTCGTCGTGCTCGGAGGAGACGACGATGCCCTTGAGGTTGAGGATGATCTCGGTCATGTCCTCGGTGACGCCCTCGATCGTCGAGAACTCGTGGAGGACGGAGTCGACCTTGATGCTGGTGACCGAGGCACCCGGGATGGAGCTGAGGAGCGTACGGCGCAGCGAGTTGCCGAGCGTGTAGCCGAAGCCGGGCTCGAGGGGCTCGATGACGAACCTCGAGCGGAACTCGTCGACGGTCTCTTCCGTGAGGGTGGGGCGCTGAGCGATGAGCACGGAGTTTTTCCTTTCCGGATCCACCCGCTATTTGACGGATCCGAACATGGTGAGGAGTGGCGTGGAAGAGGGGCATCGGTGGCCGCCCGCACGGGCGACCACCGAACGGAGATCACTTCTTGGAGTAGTACTCCACGATGAGCTGCTCCTGGACCGGGACGTCGATCTGCGCCCGGACCGGGACCTGGTGCACGAGGATGCGCATCCGCGACGGGATGACCTCCATCCAGGCGGGGGTGACGCGCTCGCCGTGGGTCTCGCGAGCCACGATCAGCGGGGTCAGCTCGAGCGACTTCTCGCGCACGTCGATGATGTCGTGGTCGGTGACCTGGAAGGACGGGATGTCGACCTTCTTGCCGTTGACCACGAAGTGGCCGTGCGTGACGAGCTGGCGGGCCTGGCGGCGCGTCCGGGCGAAGCCGGCGCGGTAGACCACGTTGTCGAGGCGGCACTCGAGGAGCTGCAGGAGGTTGTCGCCGGTCTTGCCCTGGCGGCGGCTGGCCTCCTTGTAGTAGCGGACGAACTGCTTCTCCATCACGCCGTAGGTGAAGCGAGCCTTCTGCTTCTCGCGGAGCTGCAGCAGGTACTCGGACTCCTTGATGCGACCGCGGCCGTGCTGGCCGGGGGCGTAGGGACGCTTCTCGAAGGCAGCGTCGCCGCCGACGAGGTCGACACCGAGACGGCGCGACTTGCGGGTCATGGGACCGGTGTAGCGGGCCATGTGTCAGTCTCTCTTTCTCAGTCTCGGGTCAGACGCGGCGGCGCTTGGGCGGCCGGCATCCGTTGTGCGGGGTGGGCGTGACGTCCTGGATGGTGCCGACCTCGAGGCCGATGGCACCCAGCGACCGGATGGCGGTCTCACGACCCGAGCCCGGGCCCTTGACGAAGACGTCGATCTTCTTCATGCCGTGGTCCATGGCGCGACGGCCGGCGGCCTCGGCAGCCATCTGGGCGGCGAAGGGGGTGGACTTGCGCGAGCCCTTGAAGCCGACGGTGCCGGCAGAGGCCCACGAGATCACCGCACCGGTCGGGTCGGTGATCGTGACGATGGTGTTGTTGAACGTGCTCTTGATGTGGGCTTCGCCCTGAGCGATGTTCTTCTTCTCCTTGCGGCGCACCTTGGTCGCGCGGCTCTTGGGAGGCATTCAGTAACTCCTGGTGAGGTCTGGTCTGGAAGCGTGCGTAGGGACTGAGGTGATCAGCGCTGAACCCGATGAGGGGCGCAGATCACTTCGCCTTCTTCTTGCCGGCAACGGTGCGCTTGGGGCCCTTGCGGGTGCGCGCGTTGGTCTTGGTGCGCTGGCCGCGGACCGGAAGGCCCATGCGGTGGCGGCGACCCTGGTAGCTGCCGATCTCGATCTTGCGGCGGATGTCCGCCTGGACCTCACGCCGGAGGTCACCCTCGATCTTGAAGTTGGCTTCGATCTCGTCGCGAAGCTTGACCAGCTCCTCGTCACCGAGCGTGTGGACCCGGGCGTTCGGGTCGACACCGGTGGCAGCGAGCAGCTGCTGGGAGCGGGTACGGCCGATGCCGTAGATGTAGGTGAGAGCGATCTCGATGCGCTTGTCGCGCGGGAGGTCGACACCAACGAGGCGTGCCATGTGGCGGTTCCTTGTCTGTTCTCGCATCGGTTTCGGTTCGTGTCGCGTCCCATCCCGCCTCGGGTGGGCTCCGGCCGGTGCTCCGGAGGTGACTTCGGTCAGGCGGTGCCTGGCCTAGCGATCACGTTGTGGTGGTGCTGGTCGTGCTCAGATCGTTCTCGGACGGCGAAGCCGGCCGAGGACGATCACCCCTGCCGCTGCTTGTGGCGCGGGTTCTCGCAGATGACCATGACCCGGCCGTGACGGCGGATGACCTTGCACTTGTCACAGATGGGCTTGACGCTGGGGTTGACCTTCATGTCAACGATTCCTTGCTACTCGGCTGGCAATGTCACTTGTAGCGATAGACGATCCGACCCCGGGTGAGGTCGTACGGCGAGAGCTCCACCACGACCCGGTCCTCGGGGAGGATCCGGATGTAGTGCTGTCGCATCTTGCCGCTGATGTGCGCGAGCACCTTGTGCCCGTTGGCCAGCTCCACGCGGAACATGGCGTTGGGAAGGGCCTCCACGACGGTGCCCTCGATCTCGATCACGCCTTCTTTCTTCGGCATGTCCTCCACAATCTGTCGTCTCGTTGTCTACCGTGGCCCGGGAACCGCCCGGCACCGTGCTACGCAGGTGTCCGGTGGACCTCGTGAGGCGGTCCGGGGAACCTCTTCCCGGGCACGCGCGCAAGCGTCTTGGACGATCACACGAGATTCCGGGCAGCCGCGAGGCGCCACGAAACACAGCCCACGTTGGGCCGACGCACCAGTTTAGTCAGGCGTACGTCGAGAACGCCAATCAGCGAGACGGCGCCGCCGTCGCGCCCCGGCCGGGACACGCCCGGGCGCGGGGGTCGGCTCCGTGTCACCGGCGACCGGCTGCCAGTCCGCGTCCCTCGCCGGCCGGGACGTCGTGCGCCGCAGCGAGCGGAGACTGGTCGCGGCCCGGAAGCGCTGCCAGGGCCCGACCTCCTGCGACATCGCCCGCCGCTCGGCGTCGATCGACTCCCAGTACGTCGCGGCCGCGGCCACCGCGGGCGCGCTCGGACCGAAGACGAAGCTGTCGGCGCGGCGGGCCAGTGTGCCGGCCCCGCCGGACGCGATGCCGGCCGACTGCTCGCGCCGGGTGACCGTCGGTCCCAGCGGCACGGGCTGCCCCAGGTCGCGCGCGTGGTCGACGAGCTCGCGCCAGGCGCCCACGAAACGAGCCGACGCCGACGGTGCGCTGCGGCGCCGGTACCGGCGCCACGCCTTGAGGCCGACCACGGCTGCCAGCAGCAGGGCGGCGACGAGCAGCGGGAGACCGACGTAGGTCACCACCGCCCCGACCCACGACGGGACGCCCGGGATGACGCTGTCCTCGTCCTCGTCGGCCTTCTTCTTGCGGGTGGCCTTGCGTTCCTTGAGGTCGGCGTCGCTCTGCTCCCCCGCGTCGGACGGCGGCGGGATCGGGTTGGGCGGCGGGATGACCGTCCCGGACATCGGCGTGTTGGTCTCCGGCACCTGGTCGGCCGGAGGCGTGTCCGACATGAACGCCTCGGTCGGCAGCGTCCTCCAGGACCCGTCGGCGGCGCGCAGCTCCACCCAGGCCCACACGTCCTTGCCGGTGACCCGCCCGCCCTCCGGGACCACGGCGCCGAGCACGACGCGGGCGGGCACACCGATGTCGTTGGCGATCAGCGCCATGGTCGCGGCGTACTGCTCGTCGTTGCCCACGATCTGCGGCGCGTTGACGAACTCGTCGGACAGCCGCCACGCGCTGTGGCCGGCGACGTAGATGCGCTCGGTGCGGCCGACGCCGTCGGAGTACTTGCCATCCGAGCGCAGGTGCTCGGCGGCGGCCAGCACGCGGTCCATCGGGTCGGTGCCGGCGTCCTCGGTCCACTTCTCGGTCGGACCCTGGATGAACGCCGCGCCCGCCGGCAGGGGTGTCAGGTCGGCCGACCCGACGGTCTCCTCGCCCAGCTCGTCGTCGGGCTGGACCGCCGTGAAGGAGTAGCGGTCGCCGCGCTGCATCCCGGTGGGCACGACGGCGGTGGAGGTGGCGAGGTTGTAGCGGAAGACCTCGGCCTTGGCGCGTGCGTCACCGGTCTGGAACTCCAGGGACCGGAGGGCGCCGACCGTGGGCAGCCACACCCCGCTCCACCCCTCACCGAGGGTGACGGTCGCGTCGACCTCCTTCCCCTCGACCGGGTTGTCGATGGTGGACGACACGCGCTGGAAGGAGTCGTCCGCCGGACCGGGCAGCGCGTCGTCGGTGGCGCCCCACACCATTCCGTCGTAGCGGTCCATCGCCGCGAACCGCACCCGGGTCCCGGCGGGCACCCCGTCGATCTCGAGCAGCGTCTTGTCGTAGACGTTGGCCGGGTTGGGCTCGCCCTTGAGGTCGACGTACTTGCGGAAGCCGGCGAGGGGCGAGGGGTAGCGGCCGATGTCGAAGGGCGGCTCGACCCAGTTGCGGGCCACCGCGCGCTCCGAGTCGTCGCGGACGAAGAGGGCGCTCGCGGGATGGGCGAGGAGCGCCGCGAGGCCCAGCATGACGACGGCTCCCACACCGCGGACGTACGACGTGCTGCCGCCGTGCACGGCCGCACTCGCCCGGCGGGCCCGGATCGCCAGCCAGGCGAGGGCGAGCACGGTGAAGACCGCGCCCTGCACGACCAGCGACTGGGGGTGGCGGACCCCCAGGAGGATCGCTCCCGAGAGGACCACGGTCATCCCGGCCACGGGCAGAAGGGCCGCCAGCCAGGGGCGGCGGACCGGGAGGTCGGCCAGCGTGCTGCCGACGAGCCCGGCGACCATCCCCGCCAGCCACGGCAGCACCAGCAGCGGGCCGTCGCCGTCGACGGGCGGCAGCGTGGTCAGCAGGTCCTTCCAGCCGAAGACCGCCTGGTCCGCGACCCGGGCGAGGGTGCCGGCACCGGGCAGCGTGTAGGTGTCGCCCAGCGAGCGCAGGCACAGTGGTCCGCCGAGCACGAAGAAGAGGACGAGGCAGATGACGACCGCGGAGATCACCGGCCAGCCGGCCGCGCGGGTCAGGTGGGTGACGAGGATCGCGACCACCGTGCCGAGCAGGCCGATCACGAGGTAGGCCGACCCGGTGAACGACGAGCCGAACGCCGTCAGCGCCACCGCGGCCAGCGCGAGGGTGAAGCCCATGTCGACCCACGAGTGGCGGTCAGGCAGCAGCGCGTGCGGCCGTACGCGGGTGCGGGTGCCCGTGGCCGAGGTGTTGCGCGCACTCATCGCACGCTCCAGCGGAGGAGGCCGCCGAGGTCCTCCTTGGCCGCGAGGTGGAGGACGGGCAGGCCACCGGTCTCCGTGACGCGGCTGTTGCCCCGAGGGTCGACCACGATGCCGTAGCGGCGCACCTCGGGCGGGAAGGCCGCCGAGGACCGGAGCAGGTCGGTGAACGGCGACTCGCTGCCGCCGATGAAGAACGCGAGGCTCGTGTCGGGAGCCAGCATGCTGGCCTGCCGCCCGGACTCGACGAGGCCGCGGTCGCCGAGGTCGGCGCGGCAGACGGCGTCGAGCGCGAGGTGGCCGTCGGAGCCGGACGAGGCGTGCGTGCCGCACACGAAGGACACGTCGAACTCGTCGAGCACCGCCCGCACCGCGATCGACGCGGCGACGGCCATCGCGGTCTCGAAGTCCTCCGGGTCGGACCACGAGCCGAGCCGGTCGTCGACGACGATCGTGGCGTGGCTGCGGCGGGTGTCGAGGTACTGGCGCACGAGCAGGGCAGACTCGCCGCTCGAGGCCATCACCTTCGCCGACGACCGCCAGTGGATGTGTCGCAGGTCGTCACCGGGGACGTACTCCCGCAGCGCGTGGAACGCCAGGTCGCTCTGGCTGACCGCGTCGGTCGAGACACCCTCGAGGTCGCGCAGCAGTCCGGCGCCGAGCGACTCCAGGGGCACCAGGTGCGGACGCACGAGCACCTCGCGCACCGGCGTCCAGACCACGTCACGCGAGAAGATGCCCACCGGGTCGCCGCGACGGGTCATCGCCGGTCCGACCGCGATGACGCCGCGCCGCTCGGTGCGGATGGTGAACGACTCCTCGTGGGTCGCTCCAGGAGCGAGCGAGCTGATGCCGTAGCGGTGCACGGCCGACCCCACCGGGACCTCCAGCGTCGTCGGGACCAGGCGCGAGGAGGCGCGGTTGACCACCAGGACGCCGGCAGCCACCGACTCCCCCGCCGCCACCCGCTCGGGCTGGAGCCGCAGGTCGACCGACACGGACGTCCGGCCGAGGAGGAACGGCAGCGCGAGCACCATCAGCAGCAGGCAGCCCGTGCCCAGCACCGCCAGCTCGCGCCACTGCGCGATGACGGCCACCAGGAGAGCACCCAGGCCGAGACCGAGGACCAACCAGCCGATCGGCTTGATGACCTCGAGCGCCTCGTTCAACCGCTGCCTCATCGCCTTGGCCCGCCGATCGACGCCGTCGCGAGCGCCTCCAGACGGGTGTGGCGGCAAGGCGGAGTGCCGAAGACGGGCCGGAGGCCCTTCGAGCGCGCGACAACGCCGCCGACGCGCCCGGATGGCGGCGCGCAGCAGGCGAGAGATCGGCGGACCAAGGCGGTCAGGCCCCCACGCGGTCGGTCGGCGACGCGACGGCGTCGAGCAGGCGCGAGATCACTGTCTGCACGTCGACACCACTGAACTGCGCCTCGGCGTCGAGCAGCATCCGGTGCGAGAGCACCGGCTCGGCCAGGTCCTTGATGTCGTCGGGCACCACGTGGTCGCGACCGTCGGCAGCAGCCCAGGTCTTCGCCACCCGTACGAACGCCAGGCAGCCGCGGGCAGACAGACCGAGCTTCACGTGCGGCTGCCGACGCGACTCCTCGGCGAGCTCAGCGACGTAGCCGACGACGGCCGGGTCCACGTAGACCTCGTCCGCCAGGCCGCTCATCTGCGCGATCGTGGCCGCCGTGATGACGGGGGTGACCAGGGCGGCCCGGTCACGGACCGCCGCGTTGTTGAGCAGCTCGACGGTCGCCTGGCGGTCGGGGTAGCCGACCGAGGTCTTCATCAGGAAGCGGTCGAGCTGGGCCTCGGGCAGCCGGTAGGTGCCCGCCTGCTCGATGGGGTTCTGGGTGGCGATCACCAGGAACGGCCTGCCGACCGGGTGGGCCACGCCGTCGACGGTGACCTGGCCCTCCTCCATCACCTCGAGCAGCGCCGACTGCGTCTTGGGAGAGGCGCGGTTGATCTCGTCGGCCAGCACGATCGTGTGGAAGATCGGGCCGGGGTGGAACTCGAAGGTGCCCTTGTGCTGGTCGTAGACGGTGACGCCGGTGACGTCCGAGGGCAGCAGGTCGGGGGTGAACTGGATGCGTGCGTGGCTGCCCTGCACGGTGTTGGCCAGCGCGCGGGCGAGCATCGTCTTGCCGGTGCCGGGGAAGTCCTCGAGGAGGATGTGCCCCTCCGACAGCAGGCAGGTCAGTGCCAGCCGGACGACGTGACGCTTGCCGAGGACCGCCTTCTCCATGTTGTCGGTGAGCTGGTCGAAGGTCGACTTGAACCACTCGGCCTGTTCGTGGGAGATCGTCAACGGTGCTCCTGTTGTCGGGAAGGGCGATGGATGGGGCGGGGACCGCGGCCGCGGGCTAGGGGAAGGTGTAGACGAAGCGCTGGTCCGCGTAGTTGAACGAGAACCTGCACGTGCCGGCGACGGTCTCGCCGGACTGGTAGTAGGCACCCACCTGCCCGTTGAAGTCACCCGACCCCTGGGCGTCGCGGACGAACGGGAACTTGTCGAACTCGCAGCGCCAGATGGCCTTCTGTGCGTCCGGCGCGAACGAGATGTTGAGGACCGCGAAGGCACACGAGGGGACGTCGCACGGCGTCTCCGGAGGGCCGCTCCAGCAGTTGTTCTCGAGCACCTCGTCGCCGTCGGTGCAGGAGGCCCCCCGCGATATCCCGATGGACGGTGGCGGTGGTGGGGGGGTCCGGTCCGTGCGGACGGAACGATCCTCGCCCCGACCGCCGGGGTCGTCGTCGTACAGACGCACCGAGATGGTGACGTTCTGGTTGTACTCCGCGGCAGTGAAGGTCTTCTCGAAGGCGAAGCGGCCGGGGCCGCCCGGACGGAACACCTCAGTGGCCGCGTCGCCGACCTGCACCTCCACCACGCTCGGGTTGCCGTTGCTCGTGCCGGTGATGGTCCACGTCATCGTCCTGCCGTTGAGGGCCGGCGGACCGACGTCGTCGAGCATGCCGTCCAGGCGACCGTAGGACTGGACGTTGACCACCGCGCTGAGGGTGCACCCGGCCGGAGCCTCCTCGTTGCACACCCGCAGCTGCACGGGGAAGGGCCCTTCGTTGCTGGGCACCTGGATACGCGTGGTGTTGGTGCCGGTCTGCTGCTCGATCGTCCGGTTCACCCCTCCGGCCACCAGGATCTCCACCTTGCTCACCGAGCCGCGCGACTCCGGAACCGTGTACTGGAGCTGGACCTCCTGGCTGGCGCCGGTGGCAACGGCGGAGAAGGCAGCCCACTGGGCCGGACGACCGACCGCCTCGATCGGAGTGCCCGCGCTCGGTTGGGAACGCTTTCCCGGCTGGTCGAGGGGCTGGTTCGCCGCGACCACGGTGTAGGTGTAGGTGAGGCCGTCGTAGGGCACGCCGGCGTGGGTGCAGGTCAGCGACGCGAGCCGCTGGCAGCCGGGGACGCTCCCCGAGGTCACGCCGTTGTCGTAGCTGACCGTGTACACCGTCGGGCCGGGACCCTCCGGCAGCACCGCCTGCCAGGCCACCCGGATGCTGGTCTGCTGCGCGCCGGACTCGAGGTCGGTCACGGCCGGCGCGGCGGGCGCCGGTGGCGTGCCGAGGGGCTGCATCTCCCCCGACGTGCGGGCCAGGGAGTAGCCCACCTGGTTCCGCGCCTTCACCGCGAACGTGTACTGCTGGTTGTTGTCCAGGCCCGTCGCGGTGTACGTCGTCGTGCTGCCGGCGACGACCACGGGGCCACCTCCCGGCCACGTGACGGTGTAGTCGAGGATCCGCGAGGTGTTCGTCGGTGGCTTGTCCCAGGCGATGGCGATCTGCCCGTCGTCGCGGCCGGTCATCCGGATGTCCTGCACCCGGCCGGGCTGCGTGTCGGCGCGGGCCGAACGCGACACGTTGCTCCAGTCGCTGGCGCCCACGCGGTTGAACGCCTGCACGCGGAAGCTGTAGTTGCCGCCGGTCTTCAGCTTGCGGAAGACGCACTCGTTGGTGTCGCACCGCTGCTTGGCGCCGGTCTTCTCCTCGCGCACCATGTAGTGGAGGACCGGGGCTCCTCCGTCGTCGTCGGGCGGCGCCCACCCCATCTTGATGGTGCCGACCTCGTCGGACAGCGGGTAGGGGCGCGGCTCGCCGGGAGGGGAGGGCGTGCCCACGACCGTGAACGCGATCCGGCCCTCGGCGGTGCGCGACGACGGCGGGTCGCTGTCGTCCACGTCGCTCACGACCAGCCGGAAGCTCGCCTCCGCGCCGCGGGTGTCGCGCTCGGCCCTCAGCGTGAGCCTGCTGCCGTCCACGCTGGCCTTCACGCCGGGCGTCCCGGTGTTCTGCACCTGCACGATGTTCGGCTCGGGGTCAGCGACGCCGGCCTGGAGGTAGGCGGCCATGTCGTAGGTCCGGCTCTGGCCGGCCTCCATGGTCTCGACGCGGATCGGCGACAGTCGCGGCGGCGGGGCCTGGGCGAGCCGGAAGCGCACCTCCTCCGGGTTGCTGTCGCCGGCACGCACCGTCAGCACGGCCTCGCCGCCCTCCGTGGCGTCGTCCGAGGCGGTGACGGGGACGACCGAGCCCACGGGGCTCCCGACGTCGACGCCGTCGACGGCCTGGCTCCACTCCGCGGAGAAGTCGAGTCCCTCTGCATCGCGGGGGTCGACGGTGAAGACCGTGCAGTACGAGGCGATGTCGAGGTCGTAGCGCTGGCCCGCCGACATCGGGATGACGCTGGTGGGGCACTGGAGCGACGGGGTGTCGTCCCCGACGACCACCGGGATCGACAAGATGGCGGTGACGCCGTCCTCGGTGGTCGTGGCGTCCTCGTTGCCGCTGGCGTCGGTCGCGGTCGTGACCTCGACGAGGACCGAGCCCGGTCCGCGGAAGCCCTCCGGGGCGGACAGGCTGAAGCGGTTGTCGCCGTCCGGCCCGACGGTGAGCGGCTCAGGCGAGGCGGCGTAGGACCGACGGCCGGAGGCGAGCCGCACCTGACCGCCGTCGGGCGCGGCGATGTAGTCGGAGACCTTGCCCGTCATGCTGTCCCCGGAGTCGAGCTCGATGAGCGACCCTGGCAGGACGTAGGGCAGGCCGTCGCCCGTTGGCGGGATGTAGACCGAGGCGACGGCCGTCGCTCCATCGGCGTCGCGCACCTCGAAGGGCAGCACCTTCGGGGCCGGGCCGCGGTCGGCGCGCACCTGCACTCCGTCGACCACCCGGGCCGACGGGTCACCGGAGACGTCGACGACCTCGAGGTCCTCCGCGGTGCCGTCGGGGTCGTAGGCGCCGTCCAGGACGTCGACGACCACGCTCCCGCTGTCGTCGGCACGGCCGAAGGCGTCGTAGACGATCGGCGGGTTCTCGTAGCCGTCCGCGGTGGTGAGCGTCATCGTCGCCCGGGACTCGTCGATGCCGTTGGTGACGCGGTAGACCAGCACCGTCGGCGGCGCCTTCACAGAATCGGACGCGGGCACGGTCACCAGGTTGGTGTCGGGGTCGAGGCGGGCGCCGTCGGGGCCGTCGAGGATCTCGACCTCCACCGAGTCGCCGGGGGCGATGAAGTCGTTGGCGAGCGGGTCGAAGGTCGCCGTGCGTCCCGGCTCCACCGTGAGCCTGTCCTCGACCGCGAGCGGCGGCTGCGGCTGCCCGGGCCCGACGACGGCGATCCGGACGGTGCCGGTGGCGAAGGCGCCCTGCGAGTCGACGACCGAGTAGGTGAACTCGTCCGTGCCGACGGTGCGCGGATAGGCCTCGTACTCCAGGAAGTTGCCGCCGACGGACGAGATCCGGCCCAGGCGGGGCGCTGACGTGATCCCCGTGACCGTGACGGGGTCACCGTTGCGGTCGACCCCCACGCCCGGCACCCGGACCTTGACGGTGTCCCCGGAGACCACCCGGCCCTCCAGGGTCGGCGGCTCGGGAGCGTCGTTGGGGTCGTCGGCGGGAACCACCGTCACCCTCAGGGTGCCGTCGGCGCGCTTGCCCTCGAGGTTCTGGGCGACGTACGTGATCGAGTAGGTGTCGCGCTCCTCGACCCGCTCGGGGGCGACGTAGCGCACCACGCGCCCGGACACGAAGGCCTTGCCGACGTCGCCGGTGACGTCGATCGGCGCCACCACGGCGAGCTGGCCGGGGGTGTCACTGCTCGACAGGTCGTTGAGCAGCGTCAGGCGGTCACCGGCCGGGGACACGTCGTTGTCGAGCACGGGCGCGGCAACGGATCCCCCGGCCCGCACGACGACCTTGTCGCCAGCCGTGATCGGGACGTTGTCCGCCGGCAGCGCGCGCTGCGTGACCACCACCTCCCCGCGCACACTGGCGCTCGCGCCGTTGCTGATCGTGTAGGAGACGGTCTGGGTCTGGGGGGCCAGGTCCGGCCCGGTCGCGGAGATCCGCAACCAGCGCCCGTCGACGATCGCCACGTCGAGCTGGTCGGCCCGGTCGCCCTCGGCGCGCTGGACGACCAGCAGGCCGCCTCCCGGGTCCAGGTCGTTCGCCAGCACGTCGACGACGCCGGGCGCCTGCCCGTAGACGGTGAGCGTGTCGGGCATGGCGATCGGGTCGGCGGCGCGCTTGGGGCTCGACCTGACGTCGACGCGGATCGTGCTCTGGTCGAGCGGGGCGTTGCCGAAGGCTGCGTCGTAGCTGAGGAAGTAGGTGCCGGCCCGCTCGCCGGTGAAGGTCAGCTGCCCGGCGTCGAGGTCGGTGACGACCTTGGCGTTGGGCTGCTGGGGCACCTTGCCGCCCAGCGACAGCTCGGCGTCGGTGGCGTTGGGGTCGGACCCGGGCAGGTCGTTGAGCAGCGGCCGGATCTTGATCGGCGTGCCGACCTCACCGCGTACGACGTCGGGCTCGGCCTGCGGCGCGTAGGCCTTCTGGTCGTTGGGCGCCTGGACCTGGAAGCCCATCGACCTCGTGACGGGGGCGGAGCGGCCGTCGGTGACGGCGAACTCCACGCGCACGACCTGGGGGCCGTCGGCGGGACCGGACGGAGCAGAGAAGCGGAGCCGGCCGTCGGCGGTGGTGCGGGCAGCGGCTCCGGTCTCCTCCCCGCCCACGGCCTGGGCGGACTCGAGGAGCAAGGTGTCGCCGTCGCGGTCGTCGCGCCAGTCCCCCAGCACCGGGACGGCGAGCTCACCGCCGTGCGGCACCTTGTAGGTCGGCTTCTTCCACCCCTCCCGCGGGGCAGGTGGCTCGTTCTGCTCGGTTCCCCGCACCGCGACGTCGACGGCTGCGTGGGCCGACAGGCCGTCGCGCCCGTCGTCGATGAAGTAGTCGAACCGGGCGGGCCGTGCGTCCTCGGGCATCTCGAGGACGAGCGTCTGGCCGTCGGGGCTGATCTCGACGCGGGCCCCGCCGGACGGCTGGTCCACGTCGACGATGCTCAGCAGGCGACCGTCGGGGGCCGAGTCGTTGTCGAGCGGGTGAAGCACGGTCGTGCGCCCGGCGCGGACGCCGTAGGAGTCGGGCTTGGCCCGCGGCGGTCGGCGGTCGGCGTCGGTCTGGTTCTCGTTCTCCTCGTCGTCGTCCTTGTTCTTCTTCTTCGACGTGAAGGCTTCCCAGTTGTCGATGCGGACCGGCTTGTCCTGCTGCACGTCCCAGACGGTGCCGCTGTTGGCGTCGTTCAGGACGATCTCACCGCGGTTGACCCGGAACGCGAGGCTGGTGGCGTTGCCGCCCAGGTCGTCCTCCATGACCTCCTGCGAGCCGCACTGCACGGCGACAGCGCCGAGGCCGCCGGACCAGGCGCCGTAGACGCACGCCCCGAGGCGGACCGGCTCCACGGCGGAGCCGGACCTGTCGGACACGGTGGTGACGTCGCCGGACTCGAGGTCGACGCTCACCAGCCCGTCGGGCGCGCCGACGAGCACGGCGTCGTAGCCCGGTCCGGGCTGCTGGAGCCTGCTGAGGGGCGTGACGGAGGCGGTCGCACCGCCGACGACGCTCAGGACGCCGGCGTCCGCGTCGAGGGTCACGATGCGGTCACCGACCGTCGTGACGTCGGTGACCTGGCCCGCGTCGCCGGACAGCTCGCGGGTGCGCGGCTTGCCGAAGCCCGCGTCGGTGGGTGCCAGGGTCGTGACGGTGCGCTGCTCGGTGGAGGTCACGACGACCGTGCCGTCCTGGCTGACGGTGAGGGCCGCGCCCTCGCCCGTCTCGGCCAGCGGCTCGGCCTGCCGGTCGACGGCGCTGACGACCGGCTTGCCGAGCTCGTCGTCGTAGCGCACGGCCCAGACCTCGCCGGTCTCGGCGTCCACGGTGGCGAGCGAGCCGCCTGCCATGGCGACGTCACCCGTGACCGGGATCGCGGCGGAGCCGCCGTCCTGGGCCTCAAGACGACTCGTCTCGATCACCTGCCCCCGGCTCGTGCCGGCGTCGAGGGTCACCACGGCGGCGCCGTCCTGGACCACGTCGAGGCGGGCCTTGCCGTTGTCGCCCGGGACCACGCCGTCGAGCTGGTTGATCGGCTTGTTGAGCCGGCCCGACCAGCCCTTCTTGCCGTTGACCACCCAGACGCCACCGTCGTTGAGCTCGGCCTCGTGCGACTTGTAGCCGTCGGCGGACACGGCGTAGACGGCGACCACGGTCGACGCGACGGCCAGCGCCACGCCGGAGGCGATGCCAGCGCGGTGTCGACGCAGAGCAGTCACTCGTGCCACGCCAGCCCCCCTTGGCCCACGGATGAGGTACGCCCGCCGCACACACCCGAGGGGGAGCGTATGTATGTCGCGGAGGTTCGGACAAGTTTCCGACAAATCGTGACCATGTGCGCGGGACTGGGGTGATGGGTGATGATGGCGGCGTGGGCGTGTACGAGGGGAGCCGACGTTGATCGTGGAGGCGCGGTACGCCAGCGGGGCCGGTGTGCTCGTCGGCAGTGGCGCGCACTGGGTGCTGCTCACCGATCCCGGTGACGAGCGGGTGGTCGAGGAGATCTGGGACGCACTGTCGATGACGGCGTCGTCGCGGGCGAGCGTCGCCGAGCGCGTGCTGGCCATCGCCGAGAAGGCGTTCGACGGCGATCCTCCCGGGCTGGCGCTCGTCGACTTCACCTCCGGTGCGTCGACGACGATGTCCCGAGGGGCAGGACACGTGCGCCTCGCCGGGCCGGCGCGCGTGCTGAGCCTCGACGGCGGGGCAGATCCCGATGGGCTCGTGACCACCCGGCGCCTCGTGGGCGGGGTGGTCGCCGCCGACCGCGTGGAGCTGACGCCCGTGTCGGCCCGCACCGCACCCGTGCACCGCGCCGAGGAGAGCCCGGCGCCCGCGGCTGCCGCCCTCATCGACGGCATCCCTGACGCCATCCTCGCCGCCAAGGGTCCCGACGGGCCTCCGCCGCGCACCCGCGTACGCCCTCGGGTCGAGGACACCGGCTCCCTCGTCGACACCTCCGAGCCCGACCCGCTGATGATGCAGCGCATCGAGGAGGGGGCCCACACCACGATCCGGCCCCCCACGACGCCGACGAGCGCCACGGAGCCCGACGACCACGACGGCGCCACGTCCCTGCGTCCCGCCCACCTGACCCACACCACCGCGCCGACGGTGCTCGCGGTGAGCTGCCCGCTGGGGCACCTGACGCCTCCGATCTCCCCGCAGTGCCGCGTGTGCCACCAGCGGGTGTCCCCCCAAGACCCGAGGCGCGTGGACCGGCCGCCCCTGGGCGGCCTCCGCCTCCCCACCGGTGAGGTCGTGCCGCTCGACCGGGGCGTCATCCTGGGGCGGAAGCCGGCCCCGGCCGTGGGCAGCACCGACTGGCCCCACCTCGTGCACCTGCCGGCCGACCACTCGTTCGTCTCCCGACGCCACCTGCAGATCGAGCTCGACGGCTGGGACGTGGTCGCCCGCGACCTCGACAGCCGCGGCGGCACCACGTTCGCGCCCCCGGGGCGCGATCCCGAGCGCATGCGACCCGGCGACGCCTACGTGCTCGAGCCGGGCACGGTCCTCGACATGGCCCACGTCTACAGCGTCCGCTTCGAGTCAGGGGCGGTCGCCCGATGAGTGCACCGGTCATCCCGGGGTTCACGTTCATCGAGCACCTCGGCAGCGGCGGCTTCGCCGACGTCTTCCTCTACGAGCAGCAGTGGCCGCGCCAGCGCGTCGCGGTCAAGGTCGTCCGCCCCGACGTGCCGCTGACCGACCGCGAGAAGTACCTGTTCACCGCCGAGGCCAACGCCATGGCGCGGCTCGCCGACCACCCCTACATCGTCTCGGTCATCACTGCCGGGGTCACGGCCGAGGGTGGCCGGCCGTTCCTCGTGATGCGCTACTGCCCCCCGCCGGACCTCGGCGTGCGGGTGCGCGCCAACCCGATGGCTCCGGTCGACGCGGTGTCCACCGGCATCAAGCTGGCGAGCGCGATCGAGACCGCTCACCGCTCCGGCATCCTGCACCGCGACATCAAGCCGAGCAACGTCCTCGTCACGACGTACCACGAGCCGGCGCTGACCGACTTCGGCATCGCCGGCCACATGGCCGACATCGAGGGTGACAACGACGTCCGGATCTCCTACCCCTGGTCGCCGCCCGAGCTCCTCGACGGCCGTTCCAACGGGTCGGTCGCCTCCGACGTCTACTCGCTCGGCGCGACGATCTGGCACCTGCTCGTCGGCAGGTCGCCGTTCTCCATCCCCTCGGGCGACAACTCCACCCGGGCCCTCAGCGCGCGCATCCTGCACGCCGCTCCCCCGGCCACCCAGCGCCCTGACGTCCCGCCTGCGCTCGACCGGCTCCTCCAGCAGTGCCTGGCCAAGCGCCCGGAGCACCGGCCCGCCAGCGCGCTGGAGCTCGCTCGCGCGCTCCAGCGCATCGAGTCCGCCGCCGGCTGGGCACGGACGTCGGTGGCCGTGGAGGGCGACCGGCCCGACGCGTCGGTCAGCGCCTCCGAGGTGCCGGGCTCGCCCGGCTCGTCCGGCTCGTCCGGCTCGTCCGGGCCATCCGGTCCTTCAGGGCCGGCCGAGGACGCGACGGCGATGAAGCCCGTCACGGTGATCTCGGCGAGCGGCCCGCGGCGCATCGCGGCCCAGGACCCCGCACCTGCGCTGGACGGCGAGGAGGAGCGGGCCGGAGTGCCGGGCCTGGTGTGGGCCGGCGTCGGCGTCGCGGTGCTCGCGCTGCTGGTGGGCTTCCTCGTCCTCGGCGGCAACGACCGCGAGGAGGATCCCGGCGTCGTCGTGCCGACCGAGTCGCAGACGCCGGCCGACGTGATCCCCGACGTCCTCGTGGAGGCGGTGTCGCTCACCGGGAGTCGTACGCCGCGCGGCGTCCTGTTCGAGTGGCGCCCGCCCGTGCCCGTCGAGGCCGGCGACTCGTTCAGCTACCACCGCGACGACACCGACGAGTACGGCAGCACCTCCCGCAGGCGACTGCTGGTGCGTACCGACGAGCCGGTGTGCCTCGACGTGCGGATGACCCGCGGATCGGACAACTCACCCACCGCGAGCCAGTGCGTGTCCTGACCCGCGGGTCCCGACGTCACGCGGCGGTCAGCGGTCCTCCCAGTCGCGGCGCGGGCCGGTGGCCGCGTCCTGCTCCTCCTCGGACATCCGGCTCGAGGCCCACAGCGACAGCACGGCGGTGATCGCCAGCGTGGCGACGATGACCACGAGCGAGAGCCAGATCGGGATCTCCAGCCACGCGTAGTCGAGGGGCTCTCCGCCGTTGATGAACGGCAGCTCGTTCTCGTGCAGCGCGTGGAAGAACAGCTTGACGCCGATGAAGGCCAGCAGGAACGCGAGGCCGTAGGAGAGGTAGATCAGGCGCTGGAGCAGGCCGCCGATGAGGAAGTAGAGCTGGCGCAGGCCCATCAGGGCGAAGATGTTGGCCGTGAGCACCAGGTAGGGCTCCTTGGTGATGCCGAAGATCGCCGGGATCGAGTCGAGGGCGAACAGCAGGTCGGTCGTGCCGAGCGTGAGGATCACGATGAACATCGGCGTGATCATCTTCTTCGCGTTGTCGCCGGTGATCAGCAGCTTCTTGCCGTGCCACTCCGACGTGGCCGGGAAGCGACGCTCGACGAACGCGACGAGTTTGTTCTCCTCGAACTCGTCGTCCTCGTCCTCGGCGCCCTCCTTGGCGAGCTTGATGGCGGTGTAGATGAGGAAGATGCCGAAGAGGTAGAAGACCCAGCTGAACTGCTCGATCGCCGCGGCGCCGACCCCGATGAAGATGGCGCGCATGACCAGCGCCATCACGATGCCGATCATCAGGGCGTACTGCTGCAGCTCCTTGGGCACGGCGAACTTCGCCATGATGATGATGAAGATGAAGAGGTTGTCGATGGACAGGGAGTACTCCACCAACCAGCCGGAGAAGAACTCCAGGCCGTGCTGGTGGTCCCAGACGACCCACACGCCGATGCCGAAGAGGATGGCCAGCCCGACGTAGATCGAGAGGTAGGTCGCACACTCCTTCATGCTCGGCTCGTGCGGCCGCCGGCCGACGATGACCAGGTCGAAGGTGAAGATCACGATCGTGACGGCGAAGGTCGCGATCCAGACCCAGGTGGGGACGTCCACGCTGTTGCTCCTTGGGATGAGGCGAGATCGGTGTCCGCGCAGCGCACGGACGCCAGAGGTCTCTTCCGCTCGCCCTGATGCGGCGAACCAGTGGCACCGGGCCCCGCTCGCGCGGACGCCGTACTGACGACACCACTGTCAGGGAATACTCCCCTCCAACCGCGTCAGTGTGTCACGCGTCGCCGGGTGGGCGTGAAATCGAGGTCAGCGTCCGCCGAATGGGACGCCGAGGGCGTCGAGCCGTGCCCGGCCGCCGTCGACGGCCGTGAGCACCCAGGCGCCCTGCGGGGTCACCGTGAAGGTGTGCTCGAAGTGCGCGGCGTAGGACCCGTCGACGGTCGCGACGGTCCACTCGTCCTCGAGCAGGTCGGTGTGCTTGCTGCCCAGCGTGACCATCGGCTCCACGGCGAGCGCGAGGCCCTCGACGATCGTGGGTCCACGGCCGCGCCGGCCGACGTTGGGCACGTTGGGCGGCATGTGCATCTCGGTGCCGATGCCGTGCCCCGTGTAGTCCTCGAGGATGCCGTAGCGGCCCTGCGAGCGGACGTGGGTCTCCACGGCGTGGCTGATGTCGCTCACCCGCCCTCCGAGGCGGGCGGCCGCCATGCCGCGCCACAGCGACTCCTCGGTCACCCGGAGCAGCTCGACGACGTCGTCGGCGACCTCGCCGACGGGAACCGTGATCGCGGCGTCGCCGTGCCACCCCTCGACGATGGCACCGCAGTCGATCGAGACGACGTCACCCTCGGCGAGCCTGCGGTCGCCCGGGATGCCGTGCACCACCTCGTCGTTGACCGAGGCGCAGATCGTCGCCGGGAACGGCGGGTGGCTGTAGCCCTTGAACGACGGCACGCCCCCGTGGTCGCGGATGTTGGCCTCCGCGAGGGTGTCGAGCTCCAGGGTGCTGACCCCGGGCCGGACGGCGGCGCGGAGCAGCTCGAGGGTCTCCCCCACGAGCAGCCCGGCGACCCGCATCAGGTCGATCTGCTCAGGGGTCTTGATCTCGATCCCGCGGTCCCGGAACCCCATGGCCTGTGCCGGCCGTCAGCTCTGCGGGACGACGTCGAGCGCGTCGAAGATGCGGGTCGTCACCTCGTCGACCTCGCCCATCCCGTCGACCTCGACCAGGATCCCGCGCTCGCGGTAGACCCCGATGAGCGGTTCGGTCTGCTCGGCGTAGACCTCCTGGCGGCGCCGGATGACGTCCTCGGTGTCGTCGGCGCGACCGTCCGTCTGGGCGCGCTGCAGCAGGCGCTGGACCAGCTCCTCCGGATCGACCGTCAGCACGACGACCGCGTCGAGCTGGTGACCGGTGAAGCCGATCATCCCGTCGAGCTCGGTGACCTGGGCCAGGGTGCGGGGGTAGCCGTCGAGCAGGAAGCCCGGCGAAGCGTCGGCCTCGTCGATGCGGTTGCGCACCATCAGGTTGGTGACCTCGTCGGGGACGTACTCCCCGGCGTCCATGAACCGCTTCGCCTCGACACCGAGCGGCGTGCCCTGGGAGACGTTGGCGCGGAAGATGTCACCGGTCGAGATCGCCGGGATGCCGAAGTGCTCCGCCACGAAGCGGGCCTGCGTGCCCTTGCCCGCACCCGGCGGGCCCATGAGGATCAGTCTCATCTACTTCAGGAATCCTTCGTAGTTGCGCTGCTGGAGCTGGCTCTCGATCTGCTTCACGGTGTCCAGTGCCACGCCGACCATGATGAGGATGGACGTGCCGCCGAACGGGAAGTTCTGGTTGGCGTCGATGATCGCGAAGGCGACGAGCGGGACCAACGAGATCGCGCCGAGGTAGAGCGCTCCAGGGAACGTGATGCGGGACAGGACGTAGGACAGGTAGTCCTCGGTCGGCTTGCCCGCCCGGATCCCGGGGATGAAGCCGCCGTACTTCTTCATGTTGTCCGCCACCTCGACAGGGTTGAAGGTGATCGAGACGTAGAAGTACGTGAAGAAGATGATCAGCAGGAAGTACGTCGCCATGTAGAGCGGGTGGTCGCCGCCGACGAGGTAGGTCCCGATGAAGTCGAGCACGCGGTTCTGGCTCTCGGGGTTGAACTGCACCGCCATCGCCGGCAGGTAGAGCAGCGACGAGGCGAAGATGACCGGGATGATGCCGGCCTGGTTGACCTTGAGCGGGATGTAGGTCGAGTTGCCGCCGAACATCTTGCGGCCGACCATGCGGCGGGCGTACTGCACCGGGATGCGGCGCTGGGCCTGCTCGATGAAGATCACGCCGGCCACGAGGAGGAGGCCGATCACCATCACGATGCCGAAGGTGACCCAGCCCTGCGAGGTCTGCACGCTCCACAGCGACGCCGGGAAGGTGGCGACGACCTGCGTGAAGATGAGGATCGACATGCCGTTGCCGATGCCACGGTCGGTGATGAGCTCACCGAGCCACATGATGACCGCGGTGCCCGCCGTCATCGTGATGACCATGACCAGGAACGTCGAGGTGTCGTCGTCGTGCAGCAGGTCGCGCGTGCAGCCCTGCAGCAGGGCGCCGCTGCGCGCGAGGGCGACGATGCCGGTCGCCTGCAGCACGGCCAGGCCCAGGGTCAGGTAGCGCGTGTACTGGGTGATCTTCGTCTGGCCCGCCTGCCCCTCCTTCTTCAGCGCCTCGAGCCGTGGGATGACCACGACGAGCAGCTGCAGGATGATGGAGGCCGTGATGTACGGCATGATCCCCAGCGCGAAGATGGTGAGCTGGAGCAGCGCACCACCCGAGAAGAGGTTGATCAGGCTGTAGAGGCCACCCTCTTCCAGCTGGTTGATGCACGCCTGGACGTTGGCGACGTGCACACCTGGGGTGGGCACCTGGGAGCCGAGCCGGAAGATCGTGATGATCAGCAGGACGAAGAGCAGCTTGCGCCGCAGGTCCGGAGTCCGGAAAGCGTTGGCGAACGCGCCTAGCACTGGTTCCTCTTTCGTATGGGTGCCCTGCCAGGATCGGCGGGCGGACGAGACACCCTCGCCGTCGTACGGCTGAGGGCCCGGGGAAGCCTAACAGTCGGGGTTCGACCCGCTTCCCCGCTCAACGACAAAGGCCCGGCCGACAGTTCCCACTGTGCGGCCAGGCCTTCACCGGATGAGCGAGATCGTGGCCTCAGGCCACGGTCGCGGTGCCGCCGGCGGCCTCGATCTTCTCCTTGGCGGAGGTCGAGAACGCGTTGGCGCTGATCTGGACGGCGACGGAGATGTCGCCCTGCCCCAGGACCTTGACGGGCTGGTTCTTGCGAACGGCGCCCTTGGCCACGAGGTCGTCGACCGTCACGGTGCCGCCCTCGGGGAAGAGCTCGCCGAGGCGGTCGAGGTTGACGACCTGGAACTCCACGCGGAAGGGGTTCTTGAAGCCCTTCAGCTTGGGCAGGCGCATGTGGATCGGCATCTGGCCACCTTCGAAGGCAGCCGGAACCTGGTAGCGCGCCTTGGTGCCCTTGGTGCCACGGCCGGCGGTCTTGCCCTTGGAGCCCTCACCGCGACCCACGCGGGTCTTGGCGGTCTTGGCGCCCGGAGCGGGACGCAAGTGGTGCAGCTTGAGCGTCATGTCACTCCACCTCCTCGAACGTCACCAGGTGACGGACAGTGTTGATCATGCCCCGGATCTCCGGGCGGTCTTCCTTCACGACGACGTCGCCGATCCGCTTGAGACCGAGCGAACGCAGCGTCTCGCGCTGGTTGGCCTTGAGGCCGACCAGTCCACGCTTCTGCTGGACCTTGAGCTGTGCCATCAGGACTGCACCCCCGCGGTCTCGGCCTGACCCTCGGCGCGCGCCTTGAGCAGCGCGGCCGGGGTGACGTCCTCGACGCGCATGCCGCGACGGGCGGCCACGGCCTCGGGCTCCTCGAGCATCCGCAGCGCCTCGACGGTCGCGTGGACGATGTTGATCTGGTTGGACGAGCCGAGCGACTTGCTCAGCACGTCGTGGATACCGGCGCACTCGAGGACCGCACGCACCGGGCCACCGGCGATGACGCCGGTACCGGGAGCGGCGGGACGCAGCAGGACGACGCCTGCGGCCTTCTCGCCCTGCACCGGGTGCGGGATGGTGCCCTGGATGCGGGGGACCTTGAAGAAGTGCTTCTTGGCCTCCTCGACACCCTTGGCGATCGCCGCGGGAACTTCCTTCGCCTTGCCGTAGCCGACGCCGACCATGCCGTCACCGTCGCCGACGATCACGAGGGCGGTGAAGCTGAAGCGACGACCACCCTTGACGACCTTCGCGACACGGTTGATGGCGACGACTCGCTCGATGTAGACAGACTTTTCAGCGCCGCCACCGCGACGGTCGTCACGCTGACGACGGTCGCCCGAGCCACCGCTGCGCTGTCCGCGCTGGGCTCCGCTCATGAGATGTGCTCCATATCTAAGTTCTCTCTCTGGTCGCGTTGAGCGATCAGAAGGACAATCCGCCCTCCCGGGCGGCATCGGCGAGGGCCGCGATGCGGCCGTGGTACTTGTTGCCGGCCCGGTCGAAGACGACGTCCTCGATACCGGCGGCCTTGGCACGCGACGCCACGAGCTCGCCGACCAGCTTGGCCTTGGCGGTCTTGTCGCCCTCGGTGCCGCGGACGTCGGCCTCCATCGTGGAGGCGTAGGCCAGCGTGGCACCCTGCAGGTCGTCGACGACCTGCACCGAGAGGTGCTTGGCCGACTTGGTGACCACCAGGCGCGGACGCTCGGCGGTGCCGTTGATCCGCTTGCGGCCACGCGCCTGCCGGCGCAGGCGCGCCCGGACGCGGTTGGCGGTGTGCTTGTTGTTGCTCAGCGAGATCGCCATGTCACTTACCGGCCTTTCCGACCTTGCGGCGGATGTGCTCGCCGGCGTAGCGCACGCCCTTGCCCTTGTAGGGCTCAGGCTTGCGGAGCTTGCGGATCTTGGCCGCAACCTCGCCGACGAGCTGCTTGTCGATGCCGACGACACCGAGCTTGGTCGGGCCCTCGACGGTGAAGGTGATGCCCTCAGGGGCGTCGAAGATGATCGGGTGCGAGTAGCCGAGCTGGAACTCGAGCTGGGTCGGACCCTTGGGCAGGACGCGGTAACCCACGCCCACGATCTCGAGCTTCTTCTCGTAGCCCTCGGTGACGCCCACCACCATGTTGTTGATGAGCGTGCGGGTCAGGCCGTGGAGCGAGCGGCTGTTGCGCTCGTCGTCGGGGCGCTGCACCTCGAGGACACCGTCCTCGCCCTTGGCGACCGTGATCGGCGTGGCGATGGTGTGCGACAGGGTGCCCTTGGGGCCCTTGACGGTCACCAGCGACTCGTCGATCGCGACGTCGACACCGGACGGGACCGCGATGGGGAGCTTGCCAATGCGCGACATGCTTCTCTCTCTTCCTGGTCTCAGTTGGTCCGGGTCACCAGACGTAGGCGAGGACTTCGCCGCCCACGCCCTTCTGGTTCGCCTGGCGGTCGGTCAGCAGTCCCTGCGACGTCGAGATGATCGCGACGCCGAGGCCACCGAGGACCTTGGGCAGGTTGGTGCTCTTGGCGTAGACGCGCAGGCCGGGCTTGCTGATGCGGCGCACGCCGGCGATCGAGCGCTCCCGGTTGCGGCCGTACTTGAGCGTCACGGTCAGCGTCTTGCCGACCGAGGGCTCGCCCTCGGCGGTGACGTTGTCGGCGACGTCGTAGGAGGTGATGTACCCCTCCTGCTTGAGGATCTCCGCGAGGCCGGCCTTCATCTTGCTGTAGGGCATCGACACCGCGTCGTGGTACGCCTGGTTGGCGTTGCGCAGACGCGTGAGCATGTCTGCGATCGGGTCAGTCATCGTCATGATGTGGTTCTTTCTCGTCGTGGTTTCCCACGGCTCGTAGCCGGGGGACCTTCAACGGGTGTGAGTGATTACCAGGAGGACTTGGTGACGCCGGGGAGCTCGCCGCGGTGGGCCATCTCCCGCAGGCAGATCCGGCACAGGCCGAACTTGCGGTAGACGGCCTTCGGGCGACCGCAGCGCTGGCAGCGGGTGTAGCCCCGGACAGCGAACTTCGGCTTGCGGGCGGCCTTGACCTTGAGAGCAGTCTTCGCCATGTCAGTTCTCCTTGAACGGGAAGCCGAGCTGCTTGAGCAGCGCCCGACCCTCGTCGTCGTTGGTGGCGGTGGTCACGATGGTGATGTCCATCCCGCGCGACCGGTCGATCCTGTCCTGGTTGATCTCGTGGAACATGACCTGCTCGGTGAGACCGAAGGTGTAGTTGCCACGACCGTCGAACTGCTTGGGCGAGAGGCCGCGGAAGTCGCGGATGCGGGGCAGGGCCAGGGACAGCAGGCGGTCCAGGAACTCCCACATGCGGTCGCCGCGCAGGGTGACGTGCGCGCCGATCGGCATGCCCTCGCGCAGCTTGAACTGCGCGATCGACTTGCGGGCCTTGGTCACGGCCGGCTTCTGGCCGGTGATCGCGGTGAGGTCGCGGATCGCGCCCTCGATCAGCTTCGAGTCGCGAGCAGCCTCGCCGACGCCCATGTTGACGACGATCTTGGTCAGACCGGGCACCTGCATGATGTTGGCGATGTCGAACTCGGAGCGCAGGGCGGGGACGATCTCCTCGCGGTAGCGCGCCTTGAGACGGGGAATCTCAGTGGTCTGGGTCTCGGCCATCTCAGATCTCCTTGCCGGACTTGCGGGACACGCGGACGGACCGGGTCGCGGAGTAGGTCGAGCCGTCGGGACGGCGCTTGGTGACCTCGTCGCGGCGGAAGCCGACACGCGTGACGCCGTCACCCTCGACGAGCATCACGTTGGAGACGTGGATGGGCGCCTCGCGGGTGATGATGCCGCCGGTGGTGTTGGTCTGCTGCACGGACTTCGTGTGGCGCTTGATGAGGTTGACACCCTCGACGATCACGCGGTCCTCCTCGCGGAGCACCGAGATGACCTTGCCCTGGGCACCCTTGTCCTTGCCAGCGATCACCTTGACGGTGTCGCCCTTCTTGATGTTCATGTCCTTACCCATCTCTCACAGCACCTCCGGGGCGAGCGAGATGATCTTCATGAAGCGCTTCTCGCGCAGCTCACGGCCGACGGGGCCGAAGATGCGCGTGCCACGGGGCTCACCGTCGTTCTTGAGGATGACGGCGGCGTTCTCGTCGAAGCGGATGTAGGAACCGTCGGCGCGGCGACGCTCCTTGACGGTGCGCACGACCACGGCCTTGACGACGTCGCCCTTCTTGACGTTGCCACCGGGGATCGCGTCCTTGACGGTGGCGACGATGACGTCACCGATGCCGGCGTAGCGACGCCCAGAGCCACCGAGAACACGGATGCAAAGGATCTCCTTCGCACCGGTGTTGTCGGCGACCTTGAGTCGCGACTCCTGCTGGATCATTGATTTCTCCTGGTTGTCGAGCTGGTTCTCGCCCCTCAGCGGGGAGCGAGCCTGGCCGAACTGATATGTGGAAACTTGTGCTCGAGGCCGGTGGGCCTCAGGTCACTTGGCCTTCTCCAGCACCTCGACGAGGCGCCAACGCTTGGTGGCCGACAGCGGGCGGGTCTCCATGATGAGGACCCGGTCGCCGATGCCGCACTGGTTGGTCTCGTCGTGCGCCTTCAGGCGCGACGTCTTGCGCAGGACCTTGCCGTAGAGGGCGTGCTTCACGCGGTCCTCGACGGCGACGACGATGGTCTTGTCCATCTTGTCGCTGACGACGAGACCCTCGCGGACCTTGCGCTGGTTGCGCTCGTCGACCGGCTGGGTCGCAGTGTTCTCGCTCATGCCTTCGCCTCTTCGTTGGTGCCCGGGGTGGTGCGGATGCCGAGCTCGCGCTCGCGGACCACGGTGTAGATGCGGGCGATGTCCTTCTTGACCACGCGCAGGCGGCCGTTGCTCTCCAGCTGGCCGGTGGCGGCCTGGAACCGGAGGTTGAACAGCTCCTCCTTGGCCTCGCGCAGCTTGGCCTCGAGGGCGGATGCGTCGAGCTCGTCGAGCTCGTGGGCGTTCAGCTTGGTAGCCATCAGAATTCACCGGCCTCACGGGAGATGAACCGGCACTTCATCGGGAGCTTGTGCATCGCGCGGCGCATGGCCTCGCGAGCAGTCACCTCGTCCACACCGGAGAGTTCGAACATGACGCGGCCGGGCTTGACGTTGGCAACCCACCACTCGGGGGAGCCCTTGCCGGAACCCATGCGGGTCTCGGCCGGCTTCTTGGTCAGCGGACGGTCCGGGTAGATGTTGATCCAGACCTTGCCGCCACGCTTGATGTGACGGGTCATGGCGATACGGGCCGACTCGATCTGTCGGTTGGTCACGTAGTGACCCTCGACCGCCTGGATGCCGAAGTCACCGAAGGCCAGCGTGGTGCCACCCTTGGCAGCGCCACGACGCTTGGGGTGGTGCTGCTTGCGGTGCTTGACGCGACGGGGCATCAACATGAGGTCAGGCCTCCTGTCCGGTGCTCGGTGCAGCCTCGGCAGCCGGGGCCGCTGAGGTCTCAGCGGTGGCCTCGGTGCGAGGAGCGCGGTCACCGCGCGAGCCACGGCTCGGACGGTCACCGCCACGGGTGTTGGGACGACCGCCGCGGCCGGGGGCACCGGCGCGCGCAGCCTGCTGGGCCTGGCGCTCGGCACGGGTGCCGGCGACCTCGCCCTTGTAGATCCAGACCTTCACGCCGATGCGGCCGAAGGTCGTACGGGCCTCGTAGAAGCCGTAGTCGATGTCGGCGCGGAGGGTGTGCAGGGGCACGCGGC
This sequence comes from Nocardioides sp. GCM10028917, assembly GCF_042666175.1. Classification (NCBI taxonomy): domain Bacteria; kingdom Bacillati; phylum Actinomycetota; class Actinomycetes; order Propionibacteriales; family Nocardioidaceae; genus Nocardioides; species Nocardioides sp. GCM10028917. The sequence continues at coordinate 281,466 of NZ_JBHTFL010000013.1, read as the reverse complement.
CCTCGCGGTAGAACTCCGTGCGCGACATCTCGGCACCGTTCAGGCGGCCCGAGCACTGGATCCGGATGCCCTTGGCACCCGAACGCATCGAGGTCTGCATCGCCTTGCGCATGGCGCGGCGGAACTGCACACGGCCCGAGAGCTGCTCGGCGACGCCCTGGGCGACCAGCTGCGCGTCGATCTCGGGGTTCTTGACCTCGAGGATGTTGAGCTGCACCTGCTTGCCGGTGAGCTTCTCGAGCTCGCCGCGGATGCGGTCCGCCTCGGCGCCGCGGCGGCCGATGACGATGCCGGGACGCGCGGTGTGGATGTCCACACGGACGCGGTCACGCGTGCGCTCGATCTCGACCTTGGAGATGCCGGCCCGCTCCATGCCCTTGGAGAGCAGCTTGCGGATGGCGACGTCCTCACCGACGTACGACTTGTAGAGCTTGTCGGCGTACCAACGGCTCTTGTGGTCGGTGGAGATGCCCAGTCGGAACCCGTTCGGGTTGATCTTCTGGCCCATCAGGCACCCTTTCCGTTCTTCGAGGCGCGGGCCTTCTTGCCCGGCGCGGTGAGCACGTCAGCCGGCTGCACCGCGAGGGTGATGTGGCTCGTGCGCTTGTTGATGCGGGTCGCCCGACCCTGGGCACGCGGACGCCAACGCTTCATCGTCGGGCCCTCGTCGACCATCGCGACGGAGAGGACCAGGTCGGCCCGGTTGAGGCCCTCGGTCGTCTCGGCGTTGGCGACGGCGCTCTCCAGCACCTTGTAGACGGTCTCGGAGGCGGCCTGCGGCGCGAACTGCAGCAGGGTCAGGGCCTCGTCGACCTGGAGGCCGCGAACCATGTCGACGACACGGCGGGCCTTCATCGGGGTGATCCGCACGTAGCGTGCGCTCGCGTACGCACCCGGCTGGTCGCCGAGCAGCGTGGTGCGGCGCGCACTGGTGCGGCTGCGCTCGGTGGTGCTCATCGACGGCGTCCCTTCCGGTCTTCCTTGACGTGCCCGCGGTAGGTGCGGGTGGGGGCGAACTCCCCGAGCTTGTGGCCGACCATGGAGTCGGTCACGAAGACCGGGACGTGCTTGCGACCGTCGTGCACGGCGATGGTGTGGCCGATCATGTCGGGCACGATCATCGACCGGCGCGACCAGGTCTTGATGACGTTGTGGCTGCCCTTCTCGTTCTCGGCGTCCACCTTCTTCTGAAGGTGGTCGTCGACGAAGGGGCCCTTCTTGAGGCTGCGAGGCATGTCGGTTACTTCCTACCCTTGCCGGACTTGCGACGACGGATGATCTGGGAGTCGCTGGCCTTGCGCTTGCGCGTGCGGCCCTCGGGCTTGCCCCAGGGGGAGACGGGGTGGCGACCACCGGACGTCTTGCCCTCACCACCACCGTGCGGGTGGTCCACCGGGTTCATGACGACACCGCGGACGGTCGGGCGGACGCCCTTCCACCGCATGCGGCCGGCCTTGCCCCAGTTGATGTTGGACTGCTCGGCGTTGCCGACCTCGCCGATCGTGGCGCGGCAGCGCACGTCGACGAAGCGCATCTCGCCCGAGGGCATGCGCAGCGTCGCGCGGCTGCCCTCGCGGGCGACCAGCTGGGCCGAGTTGCCGGCCGAGCGGGCGATCTTCGCGCCGCCGCCCGGACGCAGCTCCACGCAGTGGATGGTCGTACCGACCGGGATGTTGCGCAGCGGCAGGTTGTTGCCGGGCTTGATGTCGGCGTTGGGGCCGGACTCCACCGCGGTGCCCTGGGTCAGACCCTTGGGCGCGACGATGTAGCGCTTCTCGCCGTCGGCGTAGTGCAGCAGCGCGATGCGCGCGGTGCGGTTGGGGTCGTACTCGATGTGAGCGACCTTCGCCGGGACGCCGTCCTTGTCGTAGCGACGGAAGTCGATGATGCGGTAGGCGCGCTTGTGGCCGCCACCCTTGTGCCGCGTGGTGATGCGGCCCTGGTTGTTGCGGCCACCGTTCTTCGGCAGCGGGCGCGTCAGCGACTTCTCGGGCGTGGACCGGGTGATCTCGACGAAGTCGGCCACCGACGAGCCACGACGGCCCGGGGTGGTCGGCTTGTACTTGCGGATAGCCATATCAGTTCCTAGTCAGGAGCCCGGTCAGGAGACCGGACCTCCGAAGATGTCGATGCGGTGACCCTCGGCGAGGCTGACGATCGCGCGCTTGGTGTTGGGACGCTTGCCCATGCCGTAGCGGGTGCGACGGGTCTTGCCCTGGCGGTTGATCGTGTTGACCGAGGTGACCTTGACGTCGAAGACCTTCTCGACCGCGATCTTGATCTCGGTCTTGTTGGCGTCCGGGCGGACGATGAAGGTGTACTTGTTGGCGTCGAGCAGGCCGTAGCTCTTCTCCGACACGACCGGGGCGATCAGGACGTCGCGGTGGTCCTTGTGCAGGGTGCTCACTTGTCGCTCTCCTTCTCGTCGGCGCGGGTCAGGCCGGCAGCCTCGGCGTCCTCGGTGGACTTGAACCAGAAGTCGCCACCGGAGACGTCGTAGGCGGCGTCGCCCTCGACGAGGTAGGTGCCGGACTCCAGGCCCTGGACCTCGTAGCCCTTGGGGTTCTTGCCGCTCTTGAGCGGGGCCTTCGCACCGGCCGGCAGGACCGACTCGTCGGTGGCCTGCTCGGTGGCGGGCTCAGCAGCCGACCCGGTCGTGGCGGGAGCCGCGGAGGCGCCACCCACGAAGACGTCGTAGGCACCCTTGGTGAAGACCACGTCGTCGGCGTTGAGCACGTCGTAGGTGTTGAGCTGGTCGACGGCGACGATGTGGACCTCGGGCGCGTTGCGCAGCGAGAGCCAGGTGATCGCGTCGGAGCGCTCGAGCACCACGAGGTAGCCCACGCGGTCGGTCAGCGAGACCAGCGCGGCCAGCGCGGCCTTGGTGGAGGGCTTGTCGCCCGACACCAGGGCGTCGACCACGTGGACGCGGTCGTTGCGGGCCCGGTCGGAGAGGGCACCGCGCAGGGCGGCGGCCTTCATCTTCTTGGGGGTGCGCTGGTCGTAGCTGCGCGGCTGCGGGCCGTGGACGACGCCACCACCGGCGAACTGCGGGGCGCGGGTCGAGCCCTGACGGGCGCGGCCGGTGCCCTTCTGCTTGTAGGGCTTGCGGCCACCGCCGCGGACCTCGCCGCGGGTCTTGGTGGCGTGCGTGCCCTGGCGCGCAGCAGCCTGCTGGGCCACGACGACCTGGTGGATCAGGGGAATGTTGACCTCGACGTCGAAGATCTCGGCGGGGAGGTCGACCTTGACGGTCTTGACAGCCATGCTCAGGCCTCCTGCGTCTTCTTGGCGGCCGAGCGAAGGACGACGAGACCGTTCTTGGGGCCGGGAACGGCGCCCTTGATCAGGATCAGGCCCTTGTCGGCGTCGACGGCGTGCACCGTCAGGTTCTGGGTGGTCACCGTGTCGTTGCCCATGCGGCCCGCCATGCGGGTGCCCTTGAACACGCGACCCGGGGTGGCGCAGGCGCCGATGGAGCCCGGCTTGCGGTGGTTGCGGTGCGCGCCGTGCGAGGCGGAGACACCGTGGAAGCCGTGACGCTTCATGACACCGGCGAAGCCCTTGCCCTTGCTGGTGCCGGTGACGTCGATCTCCTCGCCGGCGGCGAAGGTCTCGACACCGAGCTCCTGGCCCACGGTGTAGGCGGCAGCGTCAGCGGTGCGGATCTCGACCACGTGGCGGCGGGGGGTGACCCCGGCCTTGGCGAAGTGACCAGCGTCGGGCGAGTTCACCTTGCGGGCCTCGATCTCGCCGAAGCCGACCTGGATGGCGTTGTAGCCGTCCACCTCGGGCTGGCGGACCTGGGTGACCACGTTGGTGCTCGCGGCGATCACGGTCACGGGGACGACCTTGTTGTTCTCGTCCCAGAGCTGGGTCATGCCGAGCTTGGTGCCCAGCAGGCCCTTCACGTTACGTTCGAAAGTCTTAGCCATGTCGCGCCTCAGAGCTTGATCTCGATGTCGACACCGGCAGGCAGGTCGAGACGCATCAGCGAGTCGACGGTCTTCGGCGTCGGGTCGATGATGTCGATCAGACGCTTGTGCGTCCGCATCTCGAAGTGCTCGCGGGAGTCCTTGTACTTGTGGGGCGAACGGATGACGCAGTACACGTTCTTCTCGGTCGGCAGCGGCACAGGGCCGGCGACCTTCGCACCCGTACGGGTGACGGTGTCCACGATCTTCCGCGCCGAGGTGTCGATCACCTCGTGGTCATAGGCCTTGAGCCTGATGCGGATCTTCTGTCCCGCCATAGGTCCCTGTCCTCTTCGATCTCGTACGCCTGGTCTGGTTTCGGCTCCCGGCCCCTGGTGGGCGAGCGCCGCCTGTCTCTCCTCCACCCTCCGACCCCCGCGGTCGGGCGTGTCGCGCTGGTTACTCGTGACACGACCCCGAAGGGAGGCGGTGATGCTCTGGGTGGCACCCGACGGTTGTCGGATCTGGTCGAGTCTCCGATCACCATGTGATCCGGTGCGGTGCACACAGACGACTGGCTCGATCAAGGAGACGCGATTCAGAAGTCAAGGTGTGCCGCACCCCGGCAACCCGCCGGAGCAACCGGAACATCTTGACAGACTGCGCGCGCCCACGCCAAATCGCAAGGCGGTGGTGCCCATGGTCCGCTGCCGACGTCCCGGAAGGAAACCCCAGCCTACGCTCCGGGCGGCGTGGACGGACAATCGGAGCGGCTCGAGCAACCCCCTTGCCCCGCCCTCCGGGCCGACCTACCGTCGGAGGATGGCCGGCCTGGTCGCGCTCGTCCTCTCCACGCTGATGCTCGCTGCCGCGCTGACCCTCGCCCTGTGCCAGCCGGAGATCGGCCGGGCGGTCCGCCGGGTCCGCACGCGCCTCTCCCCTCCCCCGCCCGAGCCGTCGACCCCGGCGATCGAGGAGCTCGCGGCCGCCCTGCGCCGCGTCCGGCGGCAGGTGCTGGACCCGGCCCCCGGGACGCCGATGGCGCGCCGACGCGGGACCGCGGCGGCGTACGACGACCTGCTGGCCCAGGCGGCGCGCGCGCTCAACGTGCCGGACCTGCTCACCGACCTGCGCGAGGGCACCGACCGCGAGGCCGAGCGGCTCCGGCTCGAGCACCTGCTGCGCGAGGCGGGCCTGGTGCTCGATCAGCCTCGCTCGGACCGGTGGTAGCAGAAGTCGACGATGTCACGGCCGACCTCGCGACCCTTGCGCTCGAAGCGGGTCACCGGCCGCTCGTCCCACCGCTCGACGGGACCGCCCTCCAGCGTCGGCTCGGCGTCCAGGACCTCGCGCATCTGCTCGGCGTAGTCCGCCCAGTCGGTAGCCAGCCGCCACGCGCCGCCCGGCACCAGCCGGGACGAGGCGAGCGCGGCGTTGGCCGGGTTGACCAGCCGCCGCTTGCGGTGCTTGGTCTTGCGCCACGGGTCGGGGAAGAAGGTCCACAGCTCGGCGACACCGGCCGGGCCGAGCAGGTTCTCCAGGGTCCAGACGGCGTCGACGGAGCAGAACCGCACGTTGTCGGCCCCCGCCTCGGCGACGCGCCACAGCGAGTCGGCGACGCCGGGGAGCCACACCTCGAGGGCGAGCACGTTGTGGTCCGGGCGCGCGGCAGCCAGCACCGAGGTCGCCTCTCCGACGCCGGGGCCGATCTCGACGATCAGCGGCGCCTCGCGGCCGAACCACTCCGCGAGGTCGAAGCCGGGCCGGTCGACGGCCTCCTCGGGGATCACCCAGTCGGCGTGGTGCGCGGCCCACGACTCCGCCTGTCGCGGCGTGAACCGGTTCCCCCGCCGCGAGTAGGTGAGCACCTCCCGCATCCGGCGCCCGTCCGCGGTCAGCTTGTGGTGCGGGCGGGCGGGCCGTACGACATCGTTCACGGCGCAATTGTCCCCGGCCCACGGGGGCAGATGCACATCGGCGCTGCCCGGATCGCCTGGCGTGCTCAACCCACGCCCTCGGCGCCCGACGTCGTCTGGACTGACGAGCGAGCAAGCGCGACGAGCGCAGCGAGGCAGCTTGGGAGCGAGGAGGGAAGACGACGTCTTCAGGGGCGCCGAGCACGCGCGAGCGGAGCGAGCGCCAACAACACAGCCGGTTACAGATGCTCGAGCGCCCCTGTCAGCACCGAGCGGAGCCGCTGCTCGATGTCGTCGAACTCCGGCTGGCCGATGATGAGCGGCGGGGCGAGCTGGATGACCGGGTCTCCGCGGTCGTCGGCGCGGCAGTAGAGGCCGGCCTCCCAGAGCGCGCCGGAGAGGTAGCCGCGCAGCAGCCGCTCGGACTCGGCGTCGTCGAACGTCTCCTTGGTCTCGCGGTCCTTGACCAGCTCGATGCCGTAGAAGTAGCCGTGGCCGCGCACGTCGCCGACGATCGGGATGTCGAGGAGCTTCTCCAGGGTCGCCCGGAACGCCGGGGCGTTCTGCTGGACGTGGTCGGTGAGGCCCTCGCGCTCGAAGATGTCGAGGTTGGCCATCGCCACCGCCGAGGAGACCGGGTGGCCGCCGAAGGTGTAGCCGTGGGCGTACGCCGTCGTGCCCGACCTGAACGGCTCGAACAACCGGTCGCTGGCGATCATCGCGCCGATCGGCGAGTAGCCCGACGTCATGCCCTTGGCGCAGGTGATGATGTCGGGCTGGTAGCCGAACTCGGCCGCGCCGAACATCTCCCCCACCCGGCCGAAGGCACAGATGACCTCGTCCGAGACGAGCAGGACGTCGTACTGGTCGCAGATCTCGCGGACCCGCTCGAAGTAGCCGGGCGGCGGCGGGAAGCAGCCGCCGGCGTTCTGCACCGGCTCGAGGAAGACGGCGGCGACGGTGTCGGGACCCTCGAACTCGATCGCCTCGGCGATGCGGTCCGCGGCCCACCGGCCGAAGGCCTTCTCGTCGTCGCCGATGAACTCCGGGCGCCGGTAGAAGTTGGTGTTGGGGACCTTGTGGGCGCCCGGCACGAGCGGCTCGAACATCTCCTTCAGCGGCGGGATGCCGGTGATGGACAGCGCCCCCTGCGGAGTGCCGTGGTAGGCCACGGCGCGGGAGATGACCTTGTGCTTGTTGGGCTTGCCGGTCAGCTTGAAGTACTGCTTGGCCAGCTTCCACGCGGACTCCACGGCCTCGCCGCCGCCGGTGGTGAAGAAGACGCGGTTCAGGTCGCCGGGCGCCATCGCGGCGATGCGGTCGGCCAGCTCGACGGCGCGCGGGTGCGCGAAGGACCAGAGCGGGAAGAACGCCAGCTCCTTGGCCTGCTTCGCGGCCGCCTCGGCCAGCTCCTCGCGGCCGTGGCCGACCTGGACGACGAACAGACCGGCGAGCCCGTCGATGTACTCGCGACCGTGGCTGTCCCAGATCCGGTGGCCCTCGCCCTTCACGATGAGCGGCATCTCGCCGCCCTTCTCGTAGGTCGAGTGCCGGGTGAAGTGCAACCAGAGGTGGTCGCGCCCGGCGGCCTGGTAGTCGAAGGACTCGTCGAAGGGCTTGCCCTCGGTGGAGTGGAGGCTCATCTCGTTCCCCAGTTGTAGTGCTGCTTGTTGAGCTTGAGGTAGACGAAGGTCTCCGAGGAGACCACCCCCTTGAGCTCACGGACCTGACGGATGACGTCGAGCAGGTGCGGGTCGTCCTCGCACACCACCTCGACGAGGAGGTCGAAGCTGCCGGCGGTGGTGACCACGTAGTCGACCTCCGGCACCTCGGCCAGCCGGTCGCCGACCTTCATCGGGTCGCCCTCGGTGCGGACGCCGATCATGGCCTGGCGGGTGAAGCCGACCTGCGTGGGGTCGGTGACCGCGACGACCTGCATCACCTCGGAGTCGAGCAGCTTCTGGACCCGTGCCCGGGCGGCCGCCTCCGACAGCCCGACCGCCTTGGCGATCGCGGCGTAGGAGATCCGGCCGTCCTCCTGGAGCAGCTCGATGATGCGCTTGGCGGTCGCGTCGAGGCGGACCTGTGCCTCACCCATGCCCGTGGCCCCTGCGCTCGCTCATGGCGCCATCGTGGACGTGAGACCGCCGGTTCGCAAGTCACTGAGCGCGGAATCCGCATTTCGGGACTGTTAATTCCGCGATTCCCGCACAATCTTCGGCAACAAGTATGGCGATTGTCGTCCGTCCCGTCCTAGTCTCCCCTCACCGCACCCGACCGGGAGGACCCCGTGACCAGCCCACGCACGCTCCGCAACTTCATCGGTGGCACGTACGTCGACGGCAGCGCCGGCGCGACGAGCGACGTCGTCGACCCGACGACCGGCCAGGTGGTCGCCCAGGCGCCCGTCAGCGGGGCGGAGGAGGTGGACGCGGCCTACGAGGCGGCCGACCGGGCCTTCGGCGAGTGGGGGTCTACGACGCCCAGCGAGCGCCAGCAGGCGCTGCTGAAGATCGCCGACGCGATCGAGGCCCACGCCGAGGAGTTGATCTCCCTCGAGTCGGCCAACACGGGCAAGATCAAGGCGCTCACCGCGAGCGAGGAGATCCCGCCGATGGTGGACCAGCTCCGGTTCTTCGCCGGGGCGGCTCGCGTGCTGGAGGGCAAGGCGGCGGGCGAGTACATGGCCGGCCACACGTCGTGGATCCGTCGCGAGCCGATCGGCGTCGTCGGTCAGGTGACGCCGTGGAACTACCCGCTGCTGATGGCGGTGTGGAAGATCGGCCCGGCCCTCGCCGCCGGCAACACGGTCGTCCTCAAGCCCAGCGACACCACCCCCGAGAGCACGCTGCGGCTGGCCGAGCTCGCCTCGGAGTTCCTCCCGGCCGGGACGCTCAACGTCGTCACCGGCGACCGCGAGACCGGCCGCCTCCTCGTCGAGCACCCGACGCCCGGGCTCGTCGCGATCACCGGCTCGGTCCGCGCCGGCGCGGAGGTCGCGGCCAGCGCCGCCCCGCAGGTCAAGCGGGTCCACCTCGAGCTGGGCGGCAAGGCTCCGGTCGTGGTCTTCGACGACGCCGACATCGAGGCCGCGGTGGAGGGCATCGCGATCGCCGGCTACTTCAACGCTGGCCAGGACTGCACGGCTGCCACCCGCGTCCTCGTCGCCCCCGGCATCCACGACGACTTCGTGGCCGCGCTCGCCGACTACGCGAAGGGCTCGGCACCGGTGGGGCTGCCCGACGACGAGGACGCCCTCTTCGGCCCCGTCAACAACGCCACGCAGCTGGCCCGGGTGAGCCGGTTCATCGAGGACCTGCCGTCCCACGCCACCGTGTCGGCGGGCGGCAACCGTCGTACGGACCTCGGCGACGGGTACTTCCTCGAGCCCACCGTCCTGTCCGGCCTGCGACAGGACGACGAGGCGATCCAGAACGAGATCTTCGGCCCCGTCATCACGGTCCAGCGCTTCACCGACGAGGAGGAGGCGCTCCGCTGGGCCAACGGCGTCGACTACGGCCTCGCGTCGTCGGTGTGGACGAAGGACTTCGGCCGGGCGATGCGGATGTCGAAGGCCCTCGACTTCGGCTGCGTGTGGATCAACACGCACATCCCGCTCGTCGCGGAGATGCCGCACGGCGGCTACAAGAAGTCCGGCTACGGCAAGGACCTCTCGATGTACGGCTTCGAGGACTACACGCGCGTCAAGCACGTCATGGCCAACATCGAGGGCTGAGCGGCGCGCGCCCAGATGGCCGGCATCGAAGCCGGCACAGCCACGACCACCACACCTGCACGACTCGGGGACGAAGCGGAGGAGATGCACCGATGAGACCGATCCCGCGCCGACGGCGCCCCCTGTCCACGCCTGCCGCGGCGCTGACCGCGGCTGCCTCCGGCGGGCTCAGCCGCCGGGCGCTGCTCGGCACCGGCGTGGCGGCGGGCGCCGGCCTGGCGCTCACCGGGTGCGCGCCGCCCGAGCCGCCGGCGGCCGGAGGCATCGCCAGCCTCGACCTGCCCACCGACGTCTCCGACAAGGAGAAGGTCCTCAAGTGGGCCAACTGGACGGCGTACCTCGACATGAACGGCAAGGAGACGAGGTCCCCGACCCTCGATGCGTTCAGGGAGCAGAGCGGCATCGACGTCAGCTACTTCGAGGAGATCGACGACAACGACTCCTACTACGCCAAGGTCGGCCCGCAGCTGCGCGCGGGGCAGGACATCGACCGCGACATCATCACCCTGACCGACTGGATGGCGGCCCGGCTCATCCGGGACCAGGTGGTCCAGCCGCTGGAGCTCATCCAGATGCCCAACGTGGTCAACAACCTGCTGCAGCCGCTCAAGGACGCCTCCTTCGACCCCGGTCGACTCCACTCGATCACGTGGCAGAGCGGCTTCGCGGGCATCGGCTACAACAAGGAGAAGGTCGGTCGCGAGCTGAAGTCCCTCGACGACCTGTGGACCGACGACCTCAAGGGCCGCGTCGTCGTGCTCTCGGAGTATCGCGACACGGCCGGCCTGGTGATGCAGTCCCAGGGCGTCGACATCGAGAGCGACTGGGGGCAGGCGGAGTTCGAGAAGGCGCTCGACTTCATCGAGCAGAAGATCGACGAGGGCTACATCCGCAAGGTCAAGGGCAACTCCTACATGGAGGACCTCACCAGCGGCAACGCGGTGGCCGGCATCACGTGGAGCGGCGACATCTTCGTCCTCGCCTACGACACCGAGGACCCCAACTGGACGTTCACCCTGCCGGAGTCCGGCGGCACGCTGTGGTCGGACAACATGATGGTCCCCATCACCTCGACCCACCGCGCGAACGCCCAGCGGCTGATGGACTACTACTACGACCCGGCGGTCGCGGCGCAGGTGGCCGCGTGGGTCAACTACGTGTGTCCCGTCGAGGGGGCCCAGGCCGAGATGGAGAAGATCGACCCCGACCTGGCCGAGAGCCCGTGGATCTTCCCGACCACGGAGTTCATCGCCGACAACAACGTCCAGCAGTTCCGGGTGCTCGACGCGGACGAGGACATCCTGTACGCCGACCTGTGGTCCACGAAGGTGATGGGGAACTGACATGGCCGGATTTCGCGAAGCGAGCGGCGACCTCCGGCTCGAGGGCGTCACGAAGAGGTTCGGGGACTTCACCGCGGTGGACGGCATCGACCTCGTGGTCCCCCGCGGCACCTTCTTCGCCCTGCTCGGCCCGTCGGGCTGCGGCAAGACGACCACGCTGAGGATGATCGCCGGTCTCGAGCAGCCCACCGCGGGACGGGTGATGATCGGGGACACCGACCTCACCGGCTCCCGGCCCTACGAGCGCCCGGTCAACACGGTGTTCCAGTCCTACGCGCTGTTCCCGCACCTGACGATCCGCGACAACGTCGCCTTCGGGCCCAAGCGCCGCAAGGCCGCCGACGCCGCCGCGCGGACCGACGACGCGCTGGAGCTGGTGCAGATGTCGTCCTTCGCCGCGCGCAAGCCGGCCCAGCTCTCCGGCGGGCAGCAGCAGCGCGTGGCCCTGGCGCGGGCCCTGGTCAACCACCCGGAGGTGCTGCTGCTCGACGAGCCGCTCGGCGCGCTGGACCTCAAGCTGCGCCGCGAGATGCAGGTCGAGCTCAAGCGCATCCAGACCGAGGTGGGGCTCACCTTCATCCACGTGACCCACGACCAGGAGGAGGCCATGACCATGGCCGACACGGTCGCGGTGATGAACAGCGGCCACATCGAGCAGCTCGGCGCGCCGGAGGAGCTCTACGACCTGCCACGCACCCGGTTCGTGGCCAACTTCCTCGGGCAGGCCAACACCGGGGTCGGGACCATCAAGGACGTCGACGGCGACCACCTCGTCGTCAACGTCCTCGGCACGCCCGTGAAGATCCTGAGGTCCCGCTCCCAGGTGCACGAGGGCGAGGTGCTGTTCGGCGTCCGCCCGGAGAAGGTGACGGTGTCGCGCACCCAGCCGGAGGGCGCCGGCAACGACGTCAAGGGCGTAGTCCGCGACGTGTCGTTCCTGGGGGTGGCCACCAGCTACCTGGTCGACATGCCGAGCGGTGCGACCTGGAGCTGCTACGAGCAGAACCTCGACGTCGAGCCGCTCGACCTGCGACCCGGCGACGAGGTCTGGCTGACCTGGAACCCCGGCCACGCGTTCGGTGTGCCCTCGGAGAACCCCGTATGAGCGCGCTCGCGCAGGTGGCGGGCGACCCGGACCTGGAGCCGGCGCCCGCGGCGCCCGTGGCCAGGCAGCGGTCCTGGACGGCCTACCTGCTGATGCTGCCGGGCGTGCTGTGGCTCGGCGTCTTCTTCCTGCTGCCGCTGGTGCAGCTGGCGTCGGTGAGCCTGCAGAGCCGCTACCCCGGCTTCCCGGGCTACTACTACCGCGACCTCAACTTCGCCAACTACGCCAGCGCCCTCACCGACTACGCCCCCCACTTCGCCCGGTCGTTCCTCTACGCCGGCCTGGCCACCTTCCTGGCGTTCGCGGTGGCCTACCCGCTGGCGTACGCCATGGCGTTCAAGGCCGGCAGGTGGCGCAACCTGATGATGATCTGCGTCATCGCGCCGTTCTTCACCTCCTTCATCCTCCGCACGTTCGCGTGGTCGCAGATCCTGGCCGACGAGGGGTGGGTGGCGGGCGTGCTCAACTTCCTGAACGTGCTGCCCGACGGGCACATCATCAACACGCCGATCGCAGTGGTCGCAGGCCTCACCTACAACTTCCTGCCGTTCATGGTGCTGCCCATCTACGCCTCGCTCGAACGCGCCGATCCTCGCGTCATCGAGGCGGGCGGCGACCTCTACGCCAACGGGTTCACGACCTTCCGGACCGTCACGCTGCCGATCTCGATGCCGGGGGTCCTGGCCGGGACGCTGCTCACCTTCATCCCGGCGGCCGGCGACTTCGTCAACATGGAGCTCCTCGGCCCGCAGCGCGGCAAGATGATCGGCAACGTCATCAACGACCAGTTCCTCGCCGTCCCCGGCGGCTACCCGGTGGCCGCGGCGCTGTCCTTCACGCTGATGGCTGCGATCCTCGTGCTGGTCTTCCTCTACGTCCGCCGCTTCGGCACCGAGGAGCTGGTGTGAGATGACCACGACGCGCCCGACCGCGCCCGCGACCTCGAGCTCGCCGACGTCCTACCGGCCGTCCGCCGGCAAGCGGGCCCAGGTCTGGCTGGCCAACCACTTCGCGATGATCAGCGCGATCCTGGTGCTCCTCTACCTCTTCCTGCCGGTCGCCTACACGTTCGCCTTCTCGTTCAACGACCACGGCAAGACCAACATCGTGTGGCAGGGCTTCACGTGGGAGCACTGGCAGGACCCGTGCGGCGTCCAGGGCGTGTGCGAGTCGCTCGTCACCTCGCTGGAGGTCGGCGTGATCTCCACGGTGGTGGCCACGGTGCTCGGCACGCTGATGGCGCTGGCGATGGTCCGCTACCGGTTCCGGGGCAAGGCGGCCAGCAACGTGCTGATCTTCGTGCCGATGGCCACGCCGGAGATCGTCATGGGCGCCGCGCTGCTGACGATCTTCGTGCAGGGCTTCGCCAACATCGGGATCAACCTCGGCTTCGGCACCATCGTCTTCTCGCACATCATGTTCTGCGTCAGCTTCGTGGTGGTCACGGTCCGGGCTCGCATCCAGTCCCTCGACCCACGGGTCGAGGAAGCGGCCCAGGACCTCTACGCGAGCCCGATGCAGACCTTCTGGAGGGTGACCTTCCCGCTGATCCTGCCCGGCATCGCGGGTGCGGCGATGCTCGCCTTCTCGCTGTCCTTCGACGACTTCATCATCACCAACTTCGTCTCCGGCAACGAGTCGACGTTCCCCAAGTTCGTCTACGTCGCCTCGCGGCGCGGCATCCCCGCCGAGGCCAACGTCATCGGCTTCTCGATGTTCGTGATCGCCGTCCTGCTCGTCGTGGGCGCGCAGGGCGTGAGCTCGGTGCGGGCCTCGAAGTACAAGAGCTGATCCCCCTTCCCCTCCCGCTAGGAGAGATCGAGTGTCTGGACCCATACGCGTGCTGATGGTCGGTGCCGGCGGCGTCGGCGACGCCGCGGCCCGGATCGCGGTGGAGCGCGACTTCTTCGAGGCCTGGGTGGTCGCCGACCACGACGTCGGGCGGGCCGAACGCACCGTGGCGGCGGCGCGCGGACGTCGTACGGGCGACGAGCGCTTCAGCGCCGCGCAGGTCGACGCCTCCGACGCCGACGCGGTGACCGCGCTCGCCCGCGAGGTCCGTGCCACCCACGTCTTCAACGCCGTGGACCCCCGGTTCGTGATGCCCATCTTCACCGGCGCGCTCGCCGCGGGGGCCGACTACCTCGACATGGCCATGAGCCTGTCCACGCGCCACCCCGACGCCCCCTACGAGAAGGTCGGTGTGAAGCTCGGCGACGAGCAGTTCGCCCGGGCCGCGGAGTGGGAGGCGGCGGGGCGGCTCGCGCTGCTCGGCATCGGCGTGGAGCCGGGCCTGTCCGACGTGTTCGCCCGCTACGCCGCCGACGAGCTCTTCGACCACATCGACGAGCTCGGCACCCGCGACGGCGCCAACCTCGTCATCCGAGACGACCAGGGCAACGAGGTGTTCGCGCCCGGCTTCTCGATGTGGACCATCATCGAGGAGTGCCTCAACCCGCCCGTCGTGTGGGAGCGGGAGCGGGGAGGTGGCGACCTGGAGGCCGGCTTCTTCACCCTGCCGCCCTTCTCCGAGCCCGAGGTGTTCGACTTCCCCGACGGCATCGGGCCCGTCGAGTGCGTGCACGTCGAGCACGAGGAGGTGCTCCTGATGCCTCGCTGGGTCGAGGCCGACCGGGTCACCTTCAAGTACGGGTTGGGCGAGGAGATGATCGGCATGCTCCGCACCCTGCACACGCTCGGCCTCGACTCGACCGAGCCGGTGTCGGTCAAGGGCGTGCAGGTCTCACCCCGCGACGTGGTGGCGGCGTGCCTGCCCGACCCGGCCACGATCGGGCCGCGGATGGAGGGCAAGACCTGCGCCGGGCTCTTCGTCACCGGCACCGGCAAGGACGGCGCGCCCCGGTCGACGTACCTCTTCCACGTCGTCGACAACGCCGACTCGATGCGCGACTACGGCGCGCAGTGCGTGGTCTGGCAGACCGCGATCAACCCCGTCGTCGCGCTGGAGCTCCTGGCCGACGGCACCTGGTCGGGCAGCGGCGTCCTCGGGCCCGAGGCCCTGCCGCCGAAGCCCTTCCTCGACCTGCTCGCCGCACCCAAGCCGGAGGGCTACGGCTCTCCGTGGGGGATGGAGGACCGAACATGAACACCCCGCCCACGCTCACCCAGGAACGCATCCTGGCCACCGAGATCCCCGGGCCGCGCTCGCAGGCGCTCCAGGCACGCAAGGTCGCGGCCGTCTCCGCCGGCATCGGCACGACGCTGCCGGTCTACGTCGAGCAGGCCGGCGGCGGCATCCTGCGCGACGTCGACGGCAACCAGCTGATCGACTTCGGCTCGGGCATCGCCGTCACCACGGTCGGCAACGCCTCCCCGCGGGTGGTCGAGGCGGTGCAGCGCCAGGTCTCCGACTTCACCCACACCTGCTTCATGGTCACGCCCTACGAGGAGTACGTCGCGGTCTGCGAGAAGCTGACCGACCTGACCCCGGGTGACCACGAGAAGCGGTCCGCGCTCTTCAACTCCGGGGCCGAGGCGGTGGAGAACGCCGTCAAGGTCGCGCGCCACCACACCGGCCGCGACGCGATCGTCGTCTTCGACCACGCCTACCACGGGCGGACGAACCTCACGATGGCGCTGACCGCCAAGACGATGCCCTACAAGCACCGCTTCGGCCCGTTCGCCGGCGAGGTCTACCGGGCACCGATGGCCTACCCCTACCGCTGGCCGGGCGGCGCGGAGGCGTGCGCGGAGGAGGCCTTCGACGCGTTCGTCGCGACCGTGCACACGCAGGTGGGCGAGGACAGCTGCGCCGCAGTGCTCATCGAGCCGATCCAGGGCGAGGGCGGCTTCATCGTCCCGCCGCCCGGGTGGCTCGCGCAGGTGGCGGAGTGGTGCCGCGAGCAGGGCATCCTGCTCATCGCCGACGAGATCCAGACCGGCTTCGCGCGCACCGGCGACTGGTTCGCCTGCGACCACGAAGGTGTGGTCCCGGACCTCGTGACCACCGCCAAGGGGATGGCCGGGGGCCTGCCCCTCGCAGCCGTCACGGGTCGCGCGGACGTGATGGACTCCGTCCACGTCGGCGGCCTCGGCGGCACCTACGGCGGCAACCCGGTCGCCTGCGCCGCTGCGCTCGCCGCGATCGAGACCATGGAGGCCGAGGACCTGCCGGCCCGTGCACGGGAGATCGAGGCCGCCTTCCTGCCGCGTCTCCACGCCCTCGCCGAGCGCCACCCCGACCGGGTGGGCGACGTCCGCGGACGCGGCGCCATGCTGGCGGTCGAGCTCGTCAGCGACGGCCCGGGACGTACGCCGGACCCCGCCCTCGCGGCAGCCGTCCACCGGGCCTGCTCGGCTCAGGGCCTGGTGACGTTGACGTGCGGCACCTTCGGCAACGTGTTCCGGTTCCTGCCGCCGCTCGCGATCGGCGACGACCTGCTCGCCGAGGGGCTCGACGTGTTCGGGGCCGCCTTCGAGGAGGCGGTCGGTGGTCCTGGTGGCAGGGTGGGGTGATGGCCGTGACTGACTCCGTGATCGAGACCGTTCCCACCCAGCTCCTCATCGGCGGCGACTGGGTCGACGCCACCGGGGGCGCGACCTTCGAGGTGCACAACCCGGCCGACGCCGGCGTCCTCACGCGCGTCGCCGACGCCAGGCCGGAGGACGGCCAGCGCGCCCTCGCCGCCGCTGCGGAGGCCCAGCAGGAGTGGCGCGCCACCGAGCCGCGCAAGCGCGGCGAGGTGCTGCGCAGCGCGTTCGAGCTGCTCAACGAGCGGGCCGACGACTTCGCGCGGCTGATGACCCTGGAGATGGGCAAGACGCTGGCCGAGGCGAAGGGCGAGGTGACCTACGGCGCCGAGTTCTTCCGGTGGTTCTCCGAGGAGGCCGTCCGCATCCACGGGCGCTACTCCCCCGCACCGACCGGCAGCACGCGGCTTATCACCATGAAGGGGCCTGTCGGCCCGACGCTGATGATCACGCCCTGGAACTTCCCGCTCGCGATGGGGACCCGCAAGATCGGGCCAGCCATCGCCGCCGGCTGCACGATGGTGGTCAAGCCCGCCGCCGAGACCCCCCTCACGATGCTCGCCCTGGCCGCGCTGCTCGAGGAGGTCGGCCTGCCGCCGGGTGTGCTCAACGTCGTCACCACGACGGACTCCGGCGGCGTCTGCGAGCCGATCATCAAGGACCCGAGGCTGCGCAAGCTCACCTTCACCGGGTCGACGGCGGTCGGCAGGAAGCTCGTCGCCCAGGCCTCCGACCAGCTGCTGCGGGTGTCGATGGAGCTCGGCGGGAACGCGCCCTTCCTCGTCTTCGAGGACGCCGATCTCGACGCCGCCGTCGACGGCGCGATGCTGGCCAAGATGCGCAACATCGGCGAGGCCTGCACCTCGGCCAACCGGTTCCTGGTGCACGAGTCGGTCGCCGCGGAGTTCTCCCGCCGGTTCGCCGAGCGCATGGGCGCCCTGAGGGTCGGGGACGGCACCGAGGACGGGGTGGACGTCGGTCCGCTCATCACCGAGAAGGCCCGCGCCGGCGTCCACGAGCTCGTGGAGGACGCCGTCTCCGGCGGTGCGCGAACGCTCGTCGGCGGCACGGTCCCCGACGGAGCCGGACACTTCTACCCGCCCACGGTCCTGGTCGACGTACCCGCCTCGGCACGGGTGTTCCGCGAGGAGATCTTCGGCCCCGTCGCGCCGGTCTCCACCTTCGGCGACGAGGACGAGGCGGTCCGGCGGGCGAACGACACCGAGTACGGACTGGTCGCCTACGTCTTCACCCGCGACCACGCCCGTGTGCTCCGTGTCAGCGAGGCGCTGGACTTCGGCATGGTCGGCGTCAACACCGGCATCGTGTCCAACCCCGCCGCCCCCTTCGGCGGCGTGAAGCACTCGGGCTACGGCCGCGAGGGCGGCTTCGAGGGGATCGAGGAGTACCTCGAGACCAAGTACGTCGGCAGCGCCCTGTGAGGTGCCCGTGACGACGGTCGACCGGTCCCGGCTGGCCGCCCTGCACGCGGAGGAGGAGCAGCGCTTCGTCGACCTGCACCCCACCTCGGCTCGGCTGGCCCGGGAGGCGGGCGCGCACCTGCTGGCGGGCGTGCCGATGCCGTGGATGACCCGCTGGCCGGGCTCCTTCCCGCTGTTCGTCGAGTCGGCGGCGGGAGGCCGCTTCACCGACGTCGACGGCATCAACTTCGTCGACCTGTGCCTCGGCGACACCGGTTCGATGACGGGCCACTGCCTGCCGGCCGTGGCCGAGGCGGTGCGCGAGCGCACCGAGCGTGGCATCACCACGATGCTGCCCTCGACGGACGCCGCCTGGGTCGCCGGCGAGCTCAGCCGCCGCTTCGGACTCCCCCGGTGGCAGATGGCGATGACGGCCACCGACGCCAACCGCTTCGTGCTCCGCTTCGCGCGCCACCTCACCGGCCGGCCGCGGATCGCGGTGATGGACTGGTGCTACCACGGCACGGTCGACGAGACCCTCGGTGTGCTCGAGCACGGTCGTGCGGGCGACCGGGTCGTCGCACGTCCCGGCGCGCTGGGACCGCAGGTCGACGTCGCCGCCACCACCGCGGTGGTGCCGTTCAACGACCTCGACGCCCTCGACGCCCGGCTCGCGGAGGGCGACGTCGCGTGCCTGCTGATGGAGCCGGCGCTCACCAACATCGGCATCGTGCTGCCCGACGACGGCTACCTCGCCGGCGTCCGGGAGGTGACCCGACGCCACGGCGTGCTGCTCGTGAACGACGAGACGCACACGATCTGCGCCAGCCCGGGCGGCGCGACGGCGGCCTGGGACCTCGAGCCGGACCTGGTGGTCATCGGCAAGCCCATCGGCGGTGGGATCCCGGTCGCGGCCTACGGCATGACCGAGGAGGTCGCCTCTCGGCTCGAGGGTCCGATGCTCGGGCACGACATCGACGTCGCCGGCGTCGGCGGCACCCTGTCCGGCTCGGCCCTCGCCATGGCCGCCGTGCGGGCCACCCTCTCCACCGCCCTGCGGCAGGAGGACTTCGACGTGTCGATCCCGCTGGCCGAGCAGTTCACCGACGGGATCCGGGACGTCATCGCCCAGCACGACCTGCCGTGGCACGTCCAGCGGCTCGGCTGCCGGGCGGAGTACTGGTTCTGCCCGCCGCCGCGCACCGGCGCGGAGGCCGCGGCTGCCGTCGACGAGGAGCTCGACGCGTTCTTCCACCTCTGGACCGTCAACCGCGGCGTGCTGCTGGCTCCGTTCCACAACATGTCGCTCTTCTCGCCGTTCCACGACCGGACGGACGTCGACGCGCACACGTCGGCGTTCCGCGGCGCCGTGGAGGCCCTGCTCGGATGACCGCGCCCGCGGCCGGGCCGCGACGGGTCCCCGGCGACGTGCTGGTGCACCTGCGCCGCACGCGCGACCACCTCGACCGGCACTTCGCCGAGCCCTTCGACCTCGACCACCTCGCACGGCTCGCCGGCATGAGCCGGTACCACTTCATCCGGTCGTTCGCGATGACGTACGGCCCGACGCCGGCGGCGTACCTCGCCGAGCGCCGCGTCGAGCGAGCCCAGGACCTGCTTCGCGCCGCCAACCTGACCGTGACCGAGGTGTGCCACGCCGTCGGCTACAGCAGCCTCGGCTCGTTCAGCTCCCGCTTCCGCAAGATCGTCGGTGAGAGTCCCAGCGACTTCCAGCGGCGCTACGCCGCGGCAGGGAACCCGCGCATCCCCGGGTGCTACGTCTTCATGGCCGGCCTCGTCGAGAGGCACGGTGCGGACACCACCGCAACGCAGGAGAAGCAGGACGGCGCCGGTCGTTCCTAGGCTCGTCCCATGATCACCAACATCTCTCTCATGTCCGTCTGGGTGAAGGACATCGACGAGTCCCTCGCCTTCTACACCGAAGTCCTCGGCTTCGAGGTCGGCGACGACCTGCAGCTCGGTCCCGACTTCCGCTGGTGCACGGTCTTCCACCCCGAGCAACCGGAGGTGCACCTCCACCTGACCACTCCGCGCGGCCCCCTTCCCGACTACCTCATCGAGGCCATGAAGCGCGCGCAGGACGAGGGCGGCCTGCCCGGCATCGGGATGAACGTCGACGACTGCCACGCGACCTACCAGCACCTCAAGGCCAAGGGCGTGGAGTTCCTGCAGGAGCCGGAGGAGCGGCCGTACGGCGTCGAGGCGCTGATGCGCGACAACTCCGGCAACTGGATGGTGCTGGTCGAGAAGCGGGACTACGCCCCCGAGGACTTCGAGGGCGTCGACATGGGCTGACGCGCCGAGCGCGGTCGGCGTACCGTGGACGGATGAGGAGCTGGCTCGTCACCGTCGGCGCGCTGCTGACGGTGCTGGTGCTGGTCCGGCTGGCCTGTGCTGCCCTCCGGGGCGACCTCGCCGAGTGGCGCAGTGCCCGAGGAGCTGCACGGCGCGCGGGGCGCGCACGGCGGCGCGGGGCCGACGTGGTCCCCCTCCACCGGCCGGTCGAGAGGGTGGGCGCCGACCTGCGCCGGCTCCACTCCACCTTCCACCGCGGCGGGATGCGCTTCGCGAAGTACGAGGGCTGCCGGCTGGCCTACGACCGCGTCCTCGGCGAGGCCGCCGACATGATGGGGTGCCCCCACCTGCTGGCGATCCTGCCGCCCGGCGACGAGCTCGACCACGAGCGCCGACGGGTGGAGGGGCTGCTCGTCCAGCACGGCCTGCTCCCGCCGCCGTACGCCGTCTGAGGAACGCTCCCTGCCCAGCGGCGTCCGGTCACGGCTCCGGCGTGCTCCCGAGCACCCCCGCAGCGCGGGCCGCCTCGGCGTACGCCCGGGCGAGCGTGGCGACGGTCTCGTGGGCGTTGAGCCCGGACGGGTTCGGCACCACGAACACGCGCGAGGCGCCCCAGCGTCCGGGCTGCTCGCCGACCCTGGCGCGGGGCTCGCCGAACGCCGTCCGGTAGGCGGTGACGCCGGCCACCGCCACGACCTCCGGACGGCGCTCGGCCACGAGTGCCCGGAGCCGCTCCCCGCCCTCCCGGAGCTCGGCAGCCGTGAGCTCGTCGGCGCGCGCCGTCGCGCGCGGCACCACGTTGGTGATGCCGATCCCTTGGCGCAGGAGGACGTCGCGGTCCTCGTCGGTCATGCCTGCTGCCGGGTCGATCGCAGACGTGAGGATCCCGGCGCGCAGCAACGCGGGGTAGAACCGGTTGCCGGGTCGGGCGAAGTGGGACTGCGTGGCCGCGGTCCACAGTCCCGGGTTGATGCCGACGAACAGCAGCCGCAGCGGCTGGCCGGCGGCCGGGAGGAGGTCGGGGACCTCCACGTCGCGGAAGGTCTCGAGCTCGGCCCTGGTGAACCCCATGGCTCCATCCTGCCGCGGGGCTGGCGGGCCCGCGGACGCCGGTGGCCCGGGCCTGCGCGATCCCCGGATATCCGGGGATCGCGTCGACAACGTGGAAGGTCCGAGTCGCCTGGTGACGCGGACCTTCCACGATGTCCATTCGAGCCGAAGCCCCAAACCCCAGCCCCAGCCCCAGGCCGGGCCGGAGTGGGCTGGTCTCCCACCGGCAGGACGAAGGCCCCGGACCAGCAGGTCCGGGGCCTTCGCAGTGGAGCAGGGTGCCGGTCAGCGACCGGCGGTGATCACTTGGTGATCTTGACGACGCGGCCGGCGCCGACCGTGCGGCCACCCTCGCGGATGGCGAAGCGCAGGCCCTCGTCCATCGCGATGGGCTGGATGAGCTCGACCGACATCTCGGTGTTGTCACCCGGCATGACCATCTCGGTGCCCTCGGGCAGGGTCACAACACCGGTCACGTCAGTCGTACGGAAGTAGAACTGGGGACGGTAGTTGTTGAAGAACGGCGTGTGACGGCCGCCCTCGTCCTTGCTGAGGATGTAGACCGAGGCCTCGAAGTTCGTGTGAGGCGTCGTGGTGCCCGGCTTGATGACGACCATGCCGCGCTCGATGTCCTCGCGCTTGGTGCCACGGAGGAGCAGACCGACGTTCTCGCCCGCCTGGCCCTCGTCGAGGAGCTTGCGGAACATCTCGACACCGGTGACGGTCGACTTCTGGGCGGTCTCGCGGATGCCGATGATCTCGACCTCCTCGTTGACCTTGACGATGCCGCGCTCGATGCGACCGGTGATGACGGTGCCACGACCGGTGATCGTGAAGACGTCCTCGACGGGCATGAGGAAGGGCTTGTCGGTCTCGCGCTCGGGCGTCGGGATGGACTCGTCCACCGCCGTCATGAGCTCGACGATCGAGTCGGCCCACTTCTCGTCACCCTGCAGGGCCGGGAAGGCGGCAACGCGCACCACGGGGATGTCGTCGCCCGGGAACTCGTACTCGGAGAGGAGCTCGCGCACCTCCATCTCGACGAGCTCGATGAGCTCCTCGTCGTCGACCATGTCGCACTTGTTGAGCGCCACGACCAGGGCCGGCACGCCGACCTGGCGGGCGAGCAGCACGTGCTCACGCGTCTGCGGCATCGGGCCGTCGGTGGCGGCGACCACGAGGATCGCGCCGTCCATCTGCGCCGCGCCGGTGATCATGTTCTTGATGTAGTCGGCGTGACCGGGGCAGTCGACGTGCGCGTAGTGGCGCGCCTCGGTCTGGTACTCGACGTGCGCGATCGAGATCGTGATGCCGCGCTGGCGCTCCTCGGGAGCCTTGTCGATCTGGTCGAACGCCGAAGCCTCGTTGAGGTTCGGGTACTTGTCGTGCAGCACCTTGGTGATCGCCGCGGTCAGCGTCGTCTTGCCGTGGTCGATGTGACCGATGGTGCCGATGTTGACGTGCGGCTTGGTCCGCTCGAACTTCGCCTTAGCCACTGGGGCTCCTCCTGATTGTTGTTACTTGACTCGTGGGTGTGGGGTGGTGCTGGTGCCGAGGATCCGGGCGAGGTTACTCGCCGCGGACCTTCTTGATGATCTCGTCGGCGATGTTCGTGGGAACCTCGGCGTACGAGTCGAACTCCATCGAGTACGACGCCTGACCGGAGGTCTTGGACCTCAGGTCGCCAACGTACCCGAACATCTCGGACAGGGGCACAAGGGCGTTGACGACCATGTCGCCGTGACGCTCCTCCTGAGCCTGGATCTGGCCACGGCGCGAGTTGATGTCGCCGATCACGGTGCCCAGGAACGTGTCGGGCGTGGTGACCTCTACGGCGAACATCGGCTCGAGCAGGACCGGCTTTGCCTTGCGTGCGGCCTCCTTGAAGGCCTGGTTGCCGGCGATCTTGAACGCGAGCTCGGACGAGTCGACGTCGTGGTAGGCGCCGTCCTCGAGGGAGAACTTCACGTCGACCATGGGGTACCCGGCGAGCACGCCGAACTCCATGGCCTCCTGGCCACCCTGGTCGACCGAAGGGATGTACTCCTTCGGCACGCGACCACCGGACACGTTGTTGACGAACTCGTAGCCCGCGCCCGTGCCGGTCTCCGGATCGATGTTCGGACCGAGGTTGACGACAACCTTGGCGAACTGACCCGAACCACCGGTCTGCTTCTTGTGGGTGTAGGAGTGCTTCTCGACCGTGTTGCGGACGGTCTCGCGGTAAGCCACCTGCGGCTTGCCGACGGTCGCCTCGACGCGGAACTCGCGCTTCATGCGGTCGACCAGGATCTCGAGGTGCAGCTCGCCCATGCCGGCGATGATCGTCTGGCCGGTCTCTTCGTCGGCCTTGACCGTGAAGGTCGGGTCCTCGTCGGAGAGCCGCTGGATGGCGGTGCCGAGCTTCTCCTGGTCGCTCTTGGTCTTGGGCTCGATCGCGACCTCGATCACCGGGGCCGGGAACGTCATCGACTCGAGGACGACCTGGTTGTTCGGGTCGCTGAGCGTGTGACCGGTCTTGGTGTCCTTCAGACCCATCACGGCGACGATCTGCCCGGCGCCGACCGACGCGATCTCCTCACGCTTGTTGGCGTGCATCTGGTAGACCTTGCCGATCCGCTCCTTGCGGCCGTTGACCGAGTTGACCACGGTCGAGCCGGCCTCGAGCTTGCCCGAGTACACGCGGACGTAGATCAGCTTGCCGAGGTGCGGGTCGGAGGCGATCTTGTAGGCCAGGCCGGAGAACGGCTCGTCGTCGGACGGCTGGCGGACGATGATCTCGTTCTCGTCCTTGACCGAGTGGCCCTGGATGCCGTCGATGTCGAGCGGCGACGGGAGGAACTTGACGACCGCGTCGAGCAGGGGCTGGACGCCCTTGTTCTTGAACGCGGTGCCGCACAGGACGGGGTTCAGCTTGTCGGCGAGCGTGGCGCGACGGATCGCGGCCTCGAGCTCGGCGACGGTGAAGTTCTCGTCGCCCTCCTCGAGGTACTTCTCCATGATCTCGTCGTCGGCCTCGGCGAGCGTCTCGATGAACTTCTCGCGGTACTCCGCAGCCTGCTCGGCGAGGTCGGCCGGGATCTCCTCGACCTCGTAGTCCTCGCCCATGGTGGTCTCGCCGCGCCAGGTGAGGGCACGCATGCCGACCAGGTCGACGACACCGAGGAAGTCGGACTCCGCACCGATGGGGAGCTGGAGCACCAGCGGGGTGGAGTTGAGGCGCTCGACCATCATGTCGACGCAGCGGAAGAAGTCCGCTCCGGTGCGGTCGAGCTTGTTGACGAAGCACATGCGGGGGACGGAGTACTTGTTGGCCTGGCGCCACACCGTCATGGTCTGCGGCTCGACACCGGCAACACCGTCGAACACCGCCACGGCGCCGTCGAGGACGCGCAGCGAGCGCTCGACCTCGGCGGTGAAGTCCACGTGGCCGGGCGTGTCGATGATGTTGATCTGGTGGTCCTTCCACCAGCAGGTCGTCGCGGCGGACGTGATGGTGATGCCGCGCTCCTGCTCCTGCTCCATCCAGTCCATCGTGGCGCCACCCTCGTGGACCTCACCGATCTTGTAGGTGATGCCGGTGTAGAAGAGGATGCGCTCGGTGGTGGTGGTCTTGCCGGCGTCGATGTGCGCCATGATGCCGATGTTGCGGACCTTGTTGAGGTCGGTGGTGATGTCGACAGCCACTGTTGTGTCTCAGTCCCTCGGAAGTTGGTGGGAGCTCGTGGGGTGAGGGGCCGTACGACGCGCGGTGCGGGTCGTACGGCCCCCCGCCATCACCAGCGGTAGTGGGCGAAGGCCTTGTTGGACTCGGCCATCTTGTGGGTGTCCTCGCGCTTCTTCACAGCGGCACCGAGGCCGTTGCTCGCGTCGAGGATCTCGTTCATGAGGCGCTCGGACATGGTCTTCTCGCGGCGGTCGGCGGCGTAGCCCACGAGCCAGCGCAGGGCCAGCGTGGTGGAGCGGTTGGCCTTGACCTCGACGGGGACCTGGTAGGTCGCGCCGCCGACGCGGCGGGACTTGACCTCGATGGCCGGCTTGACGTTGTCCATCGCACGCTTGAGCGTGACGACCGGGTCGGTGCCGGTCTTCTCGCGGCAGCCCTCGAGAGCGGTGTAGACGATGCGCTGCGCCACAGCCTTCTTGCCGTCCTGCAGCACCTTGCTCACGAGCTGGGTGACCAGCTGGGAGCCGTAGACCGGGTCGACGACGAGGGGGCGCTTGGGAGCGGGACCCTTGCGAGGCATTACTTCTCCTTCTTCGCGCCGTAGCGGCTGCGGGCCTGCTTGCGGTTCTTGACACCCTGGGTGTCGAGCGAGCCGCGGATGATCTTGTAGCGAACGCCGGGAAGGTCCTTCACACGGCCGCCGCGGACGAGCACGATCGAGTGCTCCTGCAGGTTGTGACCGACACCCGGGATGTAGGCGGTGACCTCGACGCCACTGCTCAGGCGCACGCGGGCGACCTTGCGGAGGGCGGAGTTCGGCTTCTTCGGGGTGGTCGTGTAGACGCGGGTGCAGACGCCACGGCGCTGCGGGGATCCCTTCAGGGCAGGCGTCTTGTTCTTGGACACCTTGTCCTGGCGGCCCTTGCGGACCAGCTGGTTGATGGTGGGCACCTGGTGGTTCCCTCTCTCTGTCATCTGTTCACGGCTCGGCGCGGTGCCGGGCTCGGGTGTCATGCGTTGTTGCGCGTGCCTGTTGCGAATTCCGTGGCCAGCCGGGCGCGGCATGGGACGCCGCGAATTCCGAGCATGGGCATGGGTCTGGACGTGCCAGACACGAGGATTGAGGCTACTCGTGCGCCACGGCAGAATCAAAATGCCGCTGGTGCCGCCTGGACGACCGGTTCGGGCACGTGGCGGTCACGCTCGCGCCGCGCCCGGTCGAGCCTGAGGTAGAGGCCCGCGGAGAGCGCCACGCCGGCGATCGTGAGCAGCCCTCCGCCCAGCAGCGTCCAGCGTGCGCCGTACTCCTGACCGATCCAGCCGATGATGGGCGCGCCGACGGGCGTGCCGCCCATGAAGATCATCAGGTAGAGGGCCATCACCCGGCCGCGGACCCCGGCGTCGGTGTGCAGCTGCATGTAGGTGTTGGCGCTGGTGATGAAGGTGAGCGCGGTGAGGCCGGTGACCGGCGCGAGCAGCGCGAAGGTGAGGTAGGAGGGCATCAGCCCGGCCAGCATCACCGACGTGCCGAAGGCCAGCGCGGAGCCCACGACGAGGCGGTGGCGGACCTGCGTGCGCCGCGCGGCGAGCAGGGCACCGGTCAGCGAGCCGATGGCCAGGAAGGTGCCGAGGAGGCCGAACTCCTCGGGCCCCTTGCCGTACACCTCGGTGGCCATCAGCGCGGAGGTGATCTGGAAGTTGAGGCCGAAGGTGCCGGCGAAGAAGACCAGGCCCAGCACCAGCAGCAGGTCGGGGCGCGCCCGGACGTAGGCCACGCCCTCCCGGATCGCACCGGGCCCGCGGTCGGCCGGCGCCGCGGCGTCGATCCGGCTGGCGTCGAGGTGGCGCAGCGACCAGATCGGGGCGGCGTACGACACCGCGTTGAGCAGGATGACCCACCCGGTCGCGACCGATCCCCCGCCGAAGACGGCGATGAGCAGGCCGGCGAGCCCGGGGCCGACGAGCCGGGCGGCGTTGAAGCTGGCGGAGTTGAGGCCGACGGCGTTGGTCAGGTCGCCCGGCTCGACGAGCTCGGAGACGAACGACTGCCGGGCCGGGCCGTCGAAGGCCGACGCCGAGCCGAGGACGAAGGCGAGCACGTAGACGTGCCAGACCTCGGCCGTCCCGGTGACGGCGAGCAGGCCGAGGACGGCGGCCGGCAACGCCATGCCGAGGTTGGTGAGCTGGAGCAGTCGCTGCTTGGGCATCCGGTCGGCGACGAGGCCGGCGAACGGCGTCAGGAGCAGGACAGGCAGGAACTGCAGCCCGGTCGTGATGCCGAGCGCGGTGGCGCCGGAACCGGCGGCGAGCTCGAGCACCAGCCAGTCCTGGGCGACGCGCTGCATCCAGGTGCCGGTGTTGGACACGACACCGCCGGCGGCGTACCGGCGGTAGTTCGGGTTGGAGAGGGAGCGGAACGTGGGACTCGTGGTGACTCCTCAGTCGGTCATGGGTCAGGTGGTCAGTCGGCGACGGCGAGCCGGGCCAGGATCGGCGCCGCGTCGCGGAGGGTGGCGCGCTCGGCGGGCGTGAGCCCGGCGAGGCGCTGGGACAGCCAGGCGTCGCGGCGCTGGCGGTCGGCCAGCACGGCGGCACGGCCGGCGTCGGTGATCGAGACGACGACCTGGCGTCCGTCGGTCTCGTGGGGGCGGCGCGCGACGTAGCCGTCGCTCTCGAGGCAGTTGACCGTGCGGGTCATCGACGGCGGCTGGACGCGCTCGGCGCGGGCCAGGTCGCCGACGGTCTGCTCGCCGATCCGCACGAGCAGCCCCAGCACGACCATCTGCGGGATGCTCAGGTCGTTGTCGGGGTGGCGCTCGGAGACGAGACGGCGCCGCAGGCGCATGACACCGGCCCGGAGCTCTGAGGCGAGCCCGGCGTCGGTACGGAGGTCGGCGGTCGGCATGTCGTTAGCATAACTCATTACTTAGGCTAACTATTCCGGCGGTGACCAGCCAGCGGTCGCGCCCCTCCTGGTGGGGGAAACCGACTCCTGGAGGGGGTTGCAACGGCCTCCAAGAGTCAGATTCCCCGCTCGAGCGGGGAATCCGCCGCGCAGGAAGCCCGGCGCCCTCAGGCGGTCAGGAGAGCCAGCCGCTGATCGGCGTGTAGGCGAAGTAGATGACGAAGAGGGCCGCGACGATCCACATGATCGGGTGGACCTCGCGGGCCTTGCCGACGACGACCTTGATGAAGACGTACGCCACGAAGCCGGCGCCGATGCCGACCGAGATCGAGTAGGTGAAGGGCATCAGGACGATGGTGAGGAACGCCGGGATGGCCAGCTCGAGGTCGCGCCAGTCGATCTCGGTGACCTGCTGCATCATCAGGAAGCCCACCAGCACCAGCGCCGCGACGGCCGCCTCCGACGGGATGGCCGCGACGAGGGGCGTGAAGAAGGTCGCGAGCAGGAACAGCACCCCGGTGACGACCGAGGCCAGGCCCGTGCGGGCGCCCTCGCCGACGCCCGAGGCGCTCTCGATGTAGGACGTGTTGGACGAGACGCCCGCCGCGCCACCGGCGATCGCGGCGACGGAGTCGACGACCAGGATGCGCTGGGCGTTGGGCGGCGTGCCGTGCTCGTCGTTGAGGCCGGCCTCGGCGCCGATGGCCGTCATCGTCCCCATCGTGTCGAAGAAGTCGGCCAGCAGCAGCGAGAAGACGAGGAGCAGCGCGGCCAGCACGCCGGTGCCGGCGCTGCCGAAGGCGCCGAACAGGTCGACCTCGCCGAGGGTGTCGAAGGACGGCAGGGCGACGACGTCGCCGCTGAGGGTCGGCACGCTGAGCGACCAGCCGGTGGGGTTGTCGGCCGATGCGGCACCCAGCTCGCCGATGGCCTCGACCACCACGGCGACGACGGTGGTGACCAGGATGGAGATGAGGATCGCGCCGCGCACCTTGCGGACCCAGAGGGCGATCATGAGCGCCAGGCCCAGGCAGAACACGAGCACCGGCCAGCCGCCGAGGTGGCCGTCGGAGCCCAGCTGGACCGGGACGGTGGTCTGGAACGCGTCGGGGATGCGGGTCACCACGCGGGCGTCGACGAAGCCGATGAGGGCGATGAACAGGCCGATCCCGACCGAGATCGCGACCTTGAGCTGCTGCGGGACGGCGTGGAAGACGGCCTTGCGGAAGCCGGTGAGCACCAGCAGCAGGATGAGGATGCCCTCCAGCACGACGAGCCCCATCGCCGCCCCCCAGGTGGACTGGCGGGCGATCGTGTTGGCGACGAACGCGTTGAGGCCCAGGCCCGTGGCCAGGGCGAGCGGGAAGTTGGCGAACCCGCCCATGGCGATGGTCAGCAGGCCGGCGACCAGCGCCGTGCCGGCCGCGATGGCCGGGATGCCGCTGCCCGGCTCGGCCCCGCCGCCCAGGAAGGCACCCGTCGAGTCGGGCACGAAGCCGAGGATGAGCGGGTTGAGCACGATGATGTAGGCCATCGTCAGGAAGGTCACGACGCCGCCGCGGACCTCACGGCCGACGGACGAGCCGCGCTCGCTGATCCGGAAGTAGCCGTCGAGGCCGGAGCCCTGCGGTCGCTGTCGCTGTGCCTGCGTCTGGTCGCTCACAGGACCGCAGTGTGTCACGAAGACGCGCCCGCACGGCACCACTGCGCGCGTGTAGCGTGAGCGCGTGGACCTGGGTGACGAGCAGCCGACGCGGCACGAGATCGGTCGGCGCACCTACATCGTGGCGCAGGTCGAGCCGCTCGACGTCGACGGGGTCCGCACGACCGAGGTCGGCACCGCCCTGTGGCTGCTGGGCTTCCTCGGGCTCCTCCCGTTCTGGGGCGCGCTCGAGGACAGCGGCCGCACCTGGTGGTTGTGGACCTGCCTCGCGGGCTTCGGGCTCGGCCTGTGCGGCCTGGAGTACTGCCGCCGCCGGCGCCGGGAGCGGGCCTCCCAGCAGGCGGCCCGATGAGCGCCCCCGCATGAGTCGTACGCCGACGCGCTGGGAGCTCGCGGGCGAGGACAACCGCGGCTACGGCCGCCACTTCGCCGACCTCGTCGCGCAGGGGGCCGACGTCGCCGGCGAGGCCCGGCTGGCCGACGCCCTGGTGCCCCGCGGCGCCCGCATCATCGACATCGGCTCCGGCATGGGCCGCGTGGCGGCCGAGCTGGCGGCCCGAGGCCACGACGTCGTCGCGACCGAGCCCGATCCGGCGCTCCGCGACCAGTCCCGGGCGACGTACGCCGACCTCGACGTCCTCCCCCACGACGCCCTGGCCCTCGACCCGGCCGAGCTGGGCGCGTTCGATCTCGCGGTGCTCGTCGGCAACGTGATGATCTTCCTCGCCGAGGGCAGCGAGCGGAGCGTGCTGCAGCGGGTGTGCGACCTGCTCGCCCCGACCGGACGGGTCCTCGTGGGCTTCCACCTGCAGGGGGTCAAGGCCGGCAGCCGCACCTACCCCGCCGACGAGTTCGTCGCCGACGTGGAGGCCGCCGGGCTGCGGGTGGTGCACCGGTTCGGCAGCTACGAGCTGCACGAGCCCGTCGACGACTACGCCGTGTGGGTGCTGGGCCGCTGAGCCGACGCCCCGGGCGGGACCGAGCGGATCAGAGGGGCTCGAGCTCGTCGTCGAGCAGGGTGTCGTGCACGTGGTCCGGGAGCGGGAGGGGCTGCTGCTTGCGCGCGAGCTTGACCTCGGAGTGCGCGCCACAGCCGTGGTCGAAGGTGACCACGCGGCCGTCGTCGTTGGCGTTGCCGTTGGCGCAGACGCCGAAGCTCATCGACAGCGACCCGTTGAGGCGGACCAGGAAGCCGCAGGACCAGCAGCTCTCCGGCGCGCTCTTCGCCAGTGGCGCGTCCGGACCGCCGGGCCCGGCGTGCCAGCGCTCGGCCGCCATGTCGAGCCCCTCGCGGCTCAGGGTGCGGACGCGGCCCAGCCCGAGGTCCTCGGCCACGCGGCGCACCTGCGCCCGGGCGTCGCCGTCGAGCGGCGTGTCGAGCGGGTCGTCGCCGACGAGGTAGGTCGGGACCAGCCGGGCGTCCTCGTCCTCGACGGGCAGGAGGTCACCGGGCGAGAGGTCGCCGGGCTGGAGGCGTTCCTTGTAGGGGACCCAGTCGGGCGCCACGATGGCCTCGTCGCCGGGCAGCAGGACGACCTCGTTGACGGTCAGGTCCTTGCCACGCTTGGCGCGGGTGATGGTGACCGACCAGTACCAGCCCGGGTAGCCCGGGCGGGTGCACGCGAAGTGGTGGGTGACGACGCGCTCGCCCTCGGCACGGACGCCGAGGTGGTCGCCGAGGTCGGTCGGCTCGGCGACCTCGAGGACGACGCTGCGCGCCAGCTCCACGGCCTTGGCGAGGACCGAGTCGGGCTTGCCGGCACGAGCGGGGAGAGCGATCACCTGCGCATCATGGCAAATGGCTGGTGGTCCTGTCCCGTCGGGGACGCCGGACGCGACCGGACCTGCGGGTGTGGGGCGCGGAGGTGGGGGCCGTAGGCCAAGATGGTGCACGTGACGTCCGACCGCCCCGAACCCGCCGCGGGTCCGCAGTCGGAGCGCTCGGACACCGCGACCGAGGCGCCCCGCGCGGGCGCCGACACACGCGGGGCAGGAGCCGGCGCACCCCGCCCTGGAGCCGTACGACGCTCGTTCGCCGGGGCAGCGCGAGGAGCCCGGGCGGCCGGTCGGGGCGCGGGGACCGCCGGGCAGTTCGCGGTCGCGCAGACGCGGCGGGCCACCCGCGCGGAGGGCGCCGGCGACTCGGGGCTCTCGCGCCTGATCGAGCTCCACGCCTTCAACGCCGCCGGTGACGCTGCCGTCGCCATCTCGCTCGCCGGCACCCTGTTCTTCCAGGTCCCGACCGGGGAGGCGCGCGGCCAGGTCGCGCTGTTCCTGGGCCTGACGATGCTGCCCTTCGCGATCGTCGCGCCACTGATCGGCCCGTTCCTCGACCGCTTCAGCCACGGCCGGCGGTGGGCCGTGGGAGCGACCATGGCGATCCGCTGCTTCCTCTGCTGGGTGCTGGCGACGGCTGTGGTCACCGAGTCCGACTGGCTGTTCCCGGCGGCGCTGGGCTGCCTCGTCGCGTCGAAGGCGTACGGCGTCACGCGCGCCGCCGCGGTCCCCCGGCTGCTGCCGCCCGACCTGACGCTGGTCAAGGCCAACGCCCGGGTGTCGCTCGCGGGTGTGGTGGGCGCGGGCCTGTCCGCGCCCCTCGCGATCCTCGCCTCGACCTTCGGCCCGGAGTGGTCGCTGCGCTACGGCTTCCTGGTCTTCGTGCTCGCGACGATCTGGGCGATCCGGCTGCCGCAGCAGGTCGACGCGAGCCAGGGCGAGGGCGAGATGGTGCTGACCGGCTCGACCGACGAGGTGCGCACCGGCCGCCGACCGCGCACCCGCATTCCCGGGGCGGTGGCGTTCGCGCTGCGGGCCAACTGCGGCCCCCGGTGGCTCTCGGGCTTCCTCACGATGTTCATGGCGTTCCTGCTGCGCGACAACCCGATCGGCGACTGGCGGCCCGAGGTGCTGCTGGGGCTCGTGATCGGCGCGGCGGGCCTCGGCAACACCATCGGCATCACGATCGGGTCGCTGCTCAGACGCCTCAACCCCGCGGTGACGGTCGTGCTCGCCCTGCTGGCCGACGTCGTCGTCGCCACCCTGGCGGCGGTGTTCTACGGGCTCGCCACCCTCGTGCTGCTCGGACTGACGGCGGGCCTCGCGCAGTCGCTCGCCAAGCTGTCGCTCGACTCGACGATCCAGCGCGACATCCCCAGCCGCATCCAGGCCAGCGCCTTCGCCCGCTCCGACACCACCCTGCAGCTGGCGTGGGTCATCGGCGGCTTCGTGGGCATCGCGATGCCGCTGATGCCGCAGCTCGGCCTCGGCATCGCAGCCGGGGTCCTGGGACTGTGGGCGGCGTTCGTGCTGCTCAGCCGCTCGGACCGGGCGTCACGACCGGCGCCCACCTGAGGACGCAGGCCGTCGCGACCGACGTCGCGGTCGATCAGGTGTCGAGCTCGTCGGCGAGGGCGCGCAGCACCTTCGCCGTGCCACGCGCCGCCGCGCGCTCGGGGTGCCGGCCGCGGCGGTAGGTCTCCTCCACGCCCTCGAGCATCTTGATGAGGTCCTCGACGATCGTCACCATCGTCTCCGGCTGCTTGCGCTGGGCGTTGCGCTGGTTGCGCGCGACCGAGGCGGGGGCGTCGAGGACGCGCACCTGCAGTGCCTGGTCGCCGCGGCGGCCCTGGGCGATGCCGAACTCGACCTTCGTGCCGGCCTTGAGCGTGGTCGTGCCTTCGGGCAGCGCCTCGGCGTGGACGTAGACGTCCGGGCCGTCCTCCTGCGACAGGAAGCCGAAGCCCTTCTCAGCGTCGTACCACTTCACCTTGCCACTCGGCACGGTCCACCCCACTCAGCTCAGCACTCGTCCCGCGCGGTTCCACGCGGCCGGGCACAGGATAGGGGGCGCCACCGACCCCCGACCAACGGGTTGTGGTCCCGGTGCCGGGGGACGGCTTTGATTTGGTGACGCCACTGCTGGGACCATGGGAGGCTCGGGGCCCCACCGCTGGGGGCGGAGGGCGACCAGAGCTGCTGAGCGGGAGAGACACGTGCGGACACGACGGACCAGACGGTTGATCGGCTGCGGCCTGCTCGCGCTCGCCCTCGGCCTGTCCGTCCCCGCCGTCGCGACCGCCGACGACGCCCCGCCCCCTGCCACGCCGGGCGACCTCGCCCTCGTGACGATGAACGGTGGCGGCACCGCCGCCGGCCGCGCGGAGGCGCCCGAGCTGGTGGCCGAGCAGGACGCCGTGCTCACCGCCGTCGGCGCCAGCGCACCCGTCTACCGCTGGACCACCGCGCTCAACGGCTTCGCCGTGCGGCTGACCGAGGCCCAGCTGGCCGCCCTCGCCAACCAGCCCGGCGTCGCCTCGGTCGAGGCCGACTCCATCCGACCGATGGCCGGCCGCACCTCGTTCGCCGCCGTCCGTGGCGCCGCGGCCAGCCCGCGCCTGCGCGGCGGGGCCGGCGTGGTGATCGGTGTCGTCGACTCGGGCATCGCGCCGGAGTCGCCCGCGTTCGCGGAGGTCCCGGGCCTCGGCGCCGACCCCGAGGGATTCGCCGGCGCGTGCGCCGAGGGTGACGGCTGGGGGGCCGATGACTGCACCCGCAAGATCGTCGGCGCGCGCTGGTACGTCGACGGGTTCGGCGCGGACCGCGTCAGGTCGTCGGAGTCGCTGTCCCCCCGCGACGCGCTCGGCCACGGAACGCAGGTCTCCTCCGTCGCGGCCGGCAACGCCGGTGTCAGCGTCCGCGTCGACGACCGCGACGCCGGCTTCTTCGGCGGCGTCGCCCCGCAGGCGCGCGTCGCCGCCTACAAGGCCTGCTGGGGAGCACCCGACCCCGCCGACGACGGTTGCTCGACCGCCGACGTCGTGTCCGCGGTCGACGCCGCGGTCGCCGATGGCGTCGACGTCCTCAGCCTCGCCCTCGCCGGGGGCGAGCTCATCGACACCCTGCAGGTGGCCCTGCTCGGCGCCGCCGAGGCCGACGTGGTCGTCATCGGCGCGTCCGGCAACACAGGCGCGTCGGCCTACGCCGCGCACCCGGCGCCGTGGGTCACCACCGTCGGCGCCGCCGTCGGCCGGATGTCCCGAGGCCGGGTCGTGCTGCCCGGCGGCCGGTCGTGGGACGGCGGCGGCCGCCCCGCGACCGTGCGAGGTCGCGCCGTGCTGGCCCAGGACGCGGCCGCACCCGGGGCGTCGCGACGCGCGGCCGCGCAGTGCCGGCTCGGGGCCCTCGACTCGCGCCTGGTCGCCGACCGGGTCGTGGTCTGCCAGCGGGGCACGATCGGGCGCATCGACAAGTCCGAGTCCGTCGCCCAGGCCGGTGGCCGCGCCATGGTGCTCGTCAACCGCCGCCCCGGCTCGGTGACCGCCGACCTCCACTCCGTCCCGACCGTCCACCTGTCCGCGTCGGCGGGTCGGACGTTCAGCCGCTGGGTGTCGCGCCACCCCGGGACGCGGGTGACGGTCTCCCGCGTCGCCGGCGACCCCGGGACGCGACGTACGGCCCGATGGAGTGCCGCCGGCGACCCCCGCGGGACGTCGGTCAAGCCGGACGCCGTGGCCGACGGCGACGCCGTGCTCGGTGCCCTGCCGCAGTCCACCGGCCGGACCTGGGGCGTCTTCAGCGGCAGCTCCGCGGCCACCGCCCACGCGAGCGGGCTCGCGGCGCTCGTCCTCGGCGAGCACCCGGACCGGTCGGCCTCGGTCGTCCGGTCGCTCCTCGCGACGTCGGCGCGCCCGATCCCCGGCTCCTCCGTCCTCGAGCAGGGCGCCGGTGCCCTCCCGAGCCGCGCGCCCACCGCGCACCTCGCGCTCGAGGTCGCTCCCGAGCAGTGGCGCCGTGCGATGCGCCGCCACTCCCTCGCGACCCTCAACACGACGTCGCTCCTGATGCCGGCGCGGCAGCGCCGCGCGGTGCGCACGGTGACCAACATCGGCACCCGACCGGAGTACTTCTCGGTCACCACCCGCGGCTTCACCTCGCACCGCGTGCGGGTGCAGCCCCTCGCCGTACGACTCGCCCCCGGTGAGTCTGCCGACTTCACGATCACGGTCTCCGGCCCCACCGCCCCCGGCCGGCTCGACGACGGCATGCTGGTCTGGCTGGGCGCCCGCGGCGGCGTCACCCGCGTGCCGGTCGCCCTGACCCGCTGACCTCCCCCGTACGCCGACGGGCCGCCGTCCCGGTGGGACGACGGCCCGTGCACGGGCGGGCAGCTCAGTCCTGGAGCACCCGGTCGTGGCGCAGCGAGGTCGCCTTGGTCTCGTGGGCGACCAGCACGGCGATGACGGTGATCACCGACGCGATCGTCATGTACATCGCCACCTTGGGCACGTTGGTGACCCCCTCGCTCGCGTCGCCGAGCAGCTCGATCGCGATGATCGGGGCGAGGGCGCCCGCGAAGATCGAGGCCAGCTGGTAGCCGACGGAGGCACCGGTGTAGCGGACCGAGGTGCCGAAGAGCTCCGAGAAGAACGCCGCCTGCGGGGCGTACATCAGCGCGTGCAGGACGAGGCCGACGACGATCGCGAGGATGATCTTGCCCTCGGAGCGCGAGGCGATCAGGTCGAAGAAGACCCACGACCAGGCCGCCACGCCGACGGCGCCGACGAGGTAGAGGGGTCGACGCCCGACCCGGTCGCTGAGCGCCCCGACCAGCGGGATGGTCACGAAGTGCACCACGGAGCCGATGAGCAGGGCCTTCAGGATCAGGGACTTGTCGTCCGCGGTGCCGGCGTAGATGGTGAGGAACGAGATCGAGATGATCGTGAACAGGTAGTAGGAGATGTTCTCGGCCATCCGCATCCCCATGGCCACCAGGACCTCCTTGGGGTACTTGCGGAAGACCTCGACGAGCGGCAGGTGCGGGGTCTCCTTGGTCGCGAGCTCGGCCTTGGCCTCGGTGAAGACCGGGGACTCCTCGATCGAGAGGCGCACCCACAGGCCGACCGCGACCAGCACGGCGCTCAGCAGGAACGGCACGCGCCAGCCCCAGGACTCGAAGGCGGCGTCGGACTGCACGGCCGCGAGCACCCACAGCACACCGGTGGCGAACAGGTTGCCCAGCGCCACCCCGGCCTGCGGCCACGAGGACCAGAAGCCGCGCTGCGAGTCGTCGCCGTGCTCGGCGGCCATCAGGACGGCACCACCCCACTCCCCGCCGACCGCGAAGCCCTGCAGCAGGCGGCAGGTCAGCAGCAGCAGCGGCGCGGCGACGCCGATGGAGGCGTAGGTCGGCAGCAGGCCGATGGCGAAGGTCGCGAGGCCCATGAGGAAGAGCGACGCGACGAGCATCTTCTTGCGCCCGACCTTGTCGCCGAAGTGCCCGAAGACGATGCCGCCGAGGGGACGGGCGACGAAGCCGAGCGCGTAGGTGCCGAAGGCCAGCAGCGTCGCGGTGGCGGGCTCGCTCTCGGGGAAGAACAGCGTGCCGAAGACGAGCGCCGCAGCGGAGCCGTAGAGGAAGAAGTCGTACCACTCGACGGCAGTGCCGATCAGCGAGGCGAAGACGACCTTGACGATGCTGGTGCGTTCCGGCTCGGTGCCGGACGCCCCGCGTCCGGCGGTGCTGGTGGTGTCGGTGCTCATGACGTGCCTTTCGTGGGGGGAGAAGAGGAGGCGTGGCGGGGTGGGGCTAGGCGGCGGTCCAGCCGCCGTCGAGGGAGAGGGAGGTCCCGGTCATCGAGGTGGCGGCCGGGCTGCACAGGAAGGCCACCGCGTCGGCGACCTCCTCGGGCTCGACGAGCCGCTTGAGCGGGGTGCGGGCGAGCAGGACGGAGTCGAGGACCTCGTCCTCGGCGATGCCGTGGGCGCGCGCCTGGTCGGTGAGCTGGCCCTCGACCAGCGGCGTGCGGACGTAGCCGGGGCAGACGGTGTTGCTGGTGACGCCCTTGTCGGCCGCCTCGAGGGCGATGACCTTGGAGAGTCCCTCGAGGCCGTGCTTGGCGCTGACGTACGCCGACTTGTAGGCCGACGCGCGGTGGCCGTGGACGCTCGAGACGTGGACGAGCCGGCCCCACCCCCGGGCGTACATGCCGGGCAGGACGCGGCGCGCCAGCAGGAACGGCGCGTGCAGCATCAGCGCGTGGATCGCACGGAACCGCTCGGGGTCGAACTCCTCGACCGGGGCGACGTGCTGGATGCCGGCGTTGTTGACGAGGATGTCGACGTCGAGGTCGAGGGCGGCGATCGCCGCCTCGTCGGTGAGGTCGACGACGTGCGGGGTGCCGTGCACCTGGGCGGCGACCTTGGCGACGCCCTCGTCGTCGCGGTCGAGCAGGTGGACCTCGGCGCCGGCCTCGGCGAGCCGGGCCGCGACCGCTGCACCGATGCCGCTGGCGGCGCCCGTCACCAGGGCCCGGCGTCCGGTGAGGGCGGGGGGTGCGACGGGGGTGACGGTGGTCATGGCCCTCACCGTAGGGAGCGGAGTGACGGGGAGCACATGGGATCGGTGGCCACAGTTGAGGGTGGAGCATGTGGGCGAGCCACACCGTCAGCGTGGTCAGCCGTCCTGCAACCGGGCCAGCCGGAGCGCGAGCTGCAGGTCCAGCGCCCGCTCGGGCGCGCGCCATCCTGCGCCGAGGAGCTCCCCGACGCGCTCGAGCCGCTGCGTCACGGTGTTGGGGTGCACGTGCAGCGCGGCCGCGGTGTCCTTGAGGTGGCCCCCGCTCGCGAACCACGCCTCGAGCGTGGCCACCAGACCGGTCCCCCGACGCTCGTCCCACCCCCGCACGGGGCCGATCGTGGCCTCGATGAAGGCGGTGACGTGCCCGGGGTCGTTGTCACCGAGGAGCAGGCGCGCCACGCCGAGGCCCGCCGGGTCGCTCACGGCGCCGCGGCGGCCGAGGCGCACCAGCGTGTCGAGGCAGCGCCGTGCCTCGTCGTGGGCCGTGACCAGCCGGTCGCCGTGGAGCGCGTCGCTCGTGCCGGTGACGCCGACGGTCGCCACTCCCCCGAGCTCGGCCACGGCCGCCTGCAGCTCGGCCCCCACGCGGTGGGGGTCCTCGCTCGGCACCACGACGACCACCGCGCCGCGGTGCTCACCGGCGAGGCCGGAGCTGCGCCGCGCGAGGGCCACGGCGGCACGACTCGCGCGGTGCCGGTCGGCGCCGTCGACGGTGGCGGCGGCGACCACCACGGGGCCGTCGAGGCTGGCGCTGTGCCGTCGTACGCGGTCGCGCAACCGCTCGCGTGACGCGGGGTCGGACTCCAGCAGGTCGGCGAGGAGCTGGCCGCCGAGGCGCTCCTCGGCGTCGGTGACGGAGCGGGCGAAGAGCAGGACCAGCGCGGTGACCAGGGCGCCGCGCTCGAGCGTACGACGACCGGCGAGGTCGAGCGGCTCGTCGCGTCGCAGGACCAGGGTGGCGACGTGCTCGGTGCGGGCGAGCGCGGCGGCGACGAGCCCCGACCCGGTCTCGACCGAGCGGCCCGAGGTCACGGCCTCGGCGACCGCCTCGGGCACCGCGTCCGGCCGCGACGTCGAGGTGTCGTCCCCCGCCAACAGCTCGCCGGTGGGCGTCCACACGGACACCGCGCCGTGGAGGACGCCGGAGAGCACCTCGGCCACCTCGGCCACCCCTCCACCGCCGATGAGCAGGTCGGTGAGCCGGTCGTGGGCCAGCGCGGCGGCGTCGACGGCCTCGGTGTGCCGGGTGAGGGACCGGTTGGCCTCGTCGAGCTCGGCGAACAGGCGAGCGTTCTCCAGCGCCACCACCGCGTGGGCCGCGAAGGAGGTGAGCAGGCTGACCTCCGACTGCGGGAAGCGGCGCACCGACCGGTGCACCGCGAGGAGGGCGCCGATCACCACGCCGTCGAGGACCAGTGGCACGCCGAGGATGGCGCGGATCTGCTCACCGGCCACCGCCTCGTCGATGTAGCCCTGGTGCACGAACCGCTCGTCCGTGGCGTAGTCCTCGGTGAAGTAGGCCGCGCCGGTCTGGGCGACCAGGCCCAGCAGGCCGGTGCCCAGCGGCAGCCGCAGGGTCTGGAACTCGCGCGTCAGCGCTCCGTCGGTGACCTTCATGTAGGAGGCGCCGTCCCCCTCGTCGTTGAGCGAGAGGTAGGTCATGTCGCAGTGCAGCAGCTGGCGCGCGCGGCGCACGATCGCCGCGAGGATGGTGTCGACGTCGCGGATGGCGGTGAGGTCGGAGGCGGTCTCGTAGAGCGCGGACAGCTCGGCCTCCCGGGAGCGCATCCGTCCCATCAGGTCGCGCAGCCGCAACGCGACGTCGTACTCCGAGCGCACCACGGTCGCATCGCCCTCGCCCAGGCGCGCCTCGCACTGCGCGAGGTGCTCGTCGAAGGCGGCCAGCGGCGCCTCGTCGTAGAGCAGGTCCAGGAAGGTCGGCACGTCGCACATCCTGCCCCGTCGGGGACGTGCCGGACCTCAGCCCTCTCGGGAGATGAGCATCTCGCGGTCGCCGTAGACGACCTTGTCACCGTCGACCAGCGCCGCGGGCTTGCCCGGCGCGAGCTGGCGCGAGACGCCCTGGCGCACCAGGACCGTGCCGTTGGTCGAGCCGCGGTCCATCACCACGATCGTCCCGTCAGGCGCGGGGCCGAACTGGGCGTGCGTCTTGGACACCGACATGTCGGCCGAGGCCAGGGGGATCAGGTGGGCCACCTGCTCGCCCGAGCGCGGCTCGGGGCGGCGACCGACCAGCGCGAGGCCGGCGATCACGAAGCTCTCACCGTTGTCGAAGTGCACCCGCCAGCGCGGGGGCGTCATCGGCGCGCCCGGCTGCGGAGCGGACCGCGCGGGCGCCGGCACGCGGTGGGACGGCGGGCCCGGCTGCCGGGCCGCCGGCGGCGACCACTGCGGCGCGGGCACCGGCTGCTGGGCAGGTGCGGGCTGCCGCGGCGCCTGGGCCGGCGCAGGGCGGGCCAGGTCGGCGGGCAGCGCCTGGCGGCGCATGGAGTGCTCCGAGCGCTCGGGCGTCCTCACCTGCTCGACGGGCGGCGCCGGGACGAGCCGCATCGCGGTGAGGTTGACGATGTGGCGCGGGCCGTCGTCGACGGCGGTGTCGGCGACCTCGACGGCAGGGCGTACGTCGACCACGACGGTGTCGGTCAGGTGGTCGTGCCAGCCGCGGCGCTGGCGGCCGCGGTCCTCCACGGCCGTCCAGGCCAGGGTGGCCAGTCCGATGCCGAAAGTGGGCAGTCCCGCGACGCCCAGCACGAGCGAGCGGAGCAGCGCCGGGCCGACCCCGATCGGGGTGCCGGTGCCGTGCTGCACCACGCGCAGGCCGGTCACCGCCTTGCCGGGCGACATGCCGGTGAGGCCGGCCACGACGGCCAGGACCAGCCACAGGAGCACCGTCGCGCCGGCGACCGCGCCGACCACGGTCCACACGTCGTCGGAGACGAGCAGGGCGGTCGCGACGCCCACGCCGGCGACGACGGTCCAGGCGAGGAGGCGGTCGATGGCGAAGGCGGCGAACCGTCGTTCGAGCTGGGCGACGGGGTAGGTCATGGCCTGGGGGTGCTGGGTCACGGCGGGTCTCGGTGGGTGCTGATCAGGGGTTGGTGACCTGGATGGTCACGCCGTCGCCGAGGTCGAGGACGGCGCCGGGGATCAGGCTGACGGCGATGCCGGGCGTGAGGTCCTCGGCGTCGAGACCCGGCTGGGCCAGGACGGTGCCGTTGGTGGAGCCGAGGTCGGTCGCGATGGCCGACCCGTGGTCGGCGCCCGCGCCCGGACGGATCTCGAGGTGGGTCGAGGAGATCTCCTGGTGCGGGCTGGGCACCGTGACGACGTG
Source organism: Nocardioides sp. GCM10028917 (assembly GCF_042666175.1). Classification (NCBI taxonomy): domain Bacteria; kingdom Bacillati; phylum Actinomycetota; class Actinomycetes; order Propionibacteriales; family Nocardioidaceae; genus Nocardioides; species Nocardioides sp. GCM10028917. The sequence continues at coordinate 240,231 of NZ_JBHTFL010000013.1, read as the reverse complement.
GGGCTGGTCGTGGGAGGCGAAGCGGCCCGCCTCGGGCGCGCGACCCACCAGGACCGTGCGGTCGACGGCGACCACGTCGCCGGTCGAGAAGACGAGGGACGCGACCGGCTGCGAGACCACGTCGGGCGCGATCTCCTGGCCGGGGATGGGCGGCCGCTCGAAGTCGGCGTGGGGGGTGCCGACCTGTGTCTGGCCGTCGCGGTCGGGCCACTCGTCCTCGACGACCGGGGTCTCCCCGGTCGGCGTCGGGCCCTCGCCGGGCGCGCCGAACTGCATCGGCGCAGCGGGAGGCACGGGCGCCGCCTCGGGCTCAGGGATCGGCTCGGGCTCCCTGGCAGGCTCAGGCTCAGGCTCAGGGTCCGGGGCCGGCTCGGACGCGGCCTCGGACCGAGACCGCGTACCGAACTCCACGACCGACACGCGGGCCAGCCCGACGGTCAGGGGGTGGTCGGCGGGGCCCTCGCCCGTCAGCGTCACCCGGACGCTGGTCACGCCGGTGAGGACCTGCTCGGCCCAGGTGGCGCCGGAGGACGCGCTGAGGATCTCCTCGCCACCGCTCGAGGAGACGGTCGCTGTGGGCGCACCCCGCACGATGAGGTGGGTCGAGTCGTCGTCGTGGGCGACGAGGGCGAAGTGGTCGAGGGAGGACAACCCTCCTGCGAGGAGGGCGTCGAGCAGGGTGTCGGCCGCGGCACCGGAGTCGGCGAGGTCCCACAGCGCGGCCACCCGACCGCGCTGGCTGACCGGCAGCAGGACCGTCGCCCGGTCGCCGACGACGGCGTACCAGTCCCCCGGCGCGAACCTCGCCTCAGTGCTCACGTCGTCCCCCCAGCTTGGATTCGAGACTCTCCTGCTGGCGCCGGGAGTCATAGGTCGCGTCCTTCACCAATCCCACCACATCCACCACCACGGCAGTGGCGTTGTCGCGGCCCCCGGCCGCCACCGCGGCCCGCACGAGCGCGTCGGCAGCGTCGCGGGGATCGGCGACGGACTCGAGGATCTCCTCGATCTCCGAGTCGTCGATCATCCCGGTCACGCCGTCGCTGCACAGCAGCAGGCGCTCGACCGAGCCGAGCGGCAGGAGGAAGAAGTCGGGGCGGATCCCCTCGGGGCTGCCGAGCGCGCGGGTGATGACGTGCCGCTCGGGGTGGACCGACGCCTCCTCGGCGGTGATGCGGCCGGCGTCGATGAGCTCCTGGACGACGGAGTGGTCGACGCTCACCTGCTCCAGCCGACGCTCGACGATGCGGTAGATCCGGGAGTCGCCGAGGTTGGCGAGGAGCCACTTGGTGACGCCGTCGTCGACGACGAGGACCGCGACCACAGCGGTCGTGCCGGCGTGCCAGCCGGGCTGCATCGCACGATGGGCGTCGCCGTAGTCGACGATGCGCGCCTGCGCGCGGGTGAAGGCGTCGGCGACGAGCTCGGCCCCGCGTCGCGGGTCGTAGGACTCGGCGAGCCGCTGGAACTCCTCGACCACCATCTGGCTCGCGACGTCACCGCCGGAATGGCCGCCCATGCCGTCGGCGACGACGAAGACCGGGGGCGCCACGAGGTAGGAGTCCTCGTTGACCTTGCGCACCAGTCCGACGTCCGTCGCCGCGCCGTGGTGCAGATCAACGTCCAGCATGTCGGCCCTCTTCGCCCCGTGTCGAGATGTGGGGCCGCGGTGCCGGCCCGGCGAGTAGCGTAAGAGGGATGTCCAGTTCAGGGCGGACGACACCCGCACGCACCCTCGCCGACCAGCTGCGCGGCTGGCCGGACGACCGGCTCGTGGCGCTGCTCAGGGCCCGTCCAGATCTCGCCACACCCGCCCCTCAGGATTCCTCGCAGCTCGCCTCGCGGGCCGCGACGCGCTCGTCGATCCACCGTGCCCTCGACGGACTGGACCGCCTCGAGCTCTCCGTGCTTGATGCCCTCCTGGTTGCAGGTCAAACCACTTCTGCGGACCTGATCTCGATCGTCCACGCCGACAGGACGCGTACGGCGGCGGCGCTGCAGCGGCTGCTCGACCTCGCACTGGCCTGGGAGGCCCCCGGCGGCGTCCGGGCGCTCACCGGCGTGGCGGACGCGATGCGGGGCATGCCCGGCCTCGTCAGCGGGCTGCGTCCGGCCAGTCCCGAGGCCGCGAGCCCGGACGCGCTGACGGCACGGATCGCCGAGCTGTCCCCGGCCGCGACCGCGCTGCTGCGCCACGTCGACGACCACGGCGGCGAGGGCACGACGGGGTCGGCCAGGCGCACCGTCTCGCCGGCCGAGGCGCGCACGCCGGCCGAGGAGCTGATCAGCCGGCGCCTGCTCGTGCCCCGCGAGGGCGACGCCGTCGTGCTGCCCGGCGAGGTCGGACTGGCGCTCCGCGGCGGCCGGACGACCCGGGAGCCGGTCGACGAGGTGCCGGCCCTGGCGACGTCGGCGCGCGATCCCGCACTGGTCGCCCGGACGGCCGCGGGGGCGGCCTTCGACGTCGTACGCCGCGTGGAGCTGCTGCTCGACCACTGGGGCGTGCAGCCGCCGAGCGTGCTGCGCAGCGGCGGACTCGCGGTGCGCGACCTCAAGGCGGTGGCGCGCGAGCTGCACGTCGACGAGCCGGGGGCGGCCCTGGTCGTGGAGGTGGCACTGACGGCGGGCCTGATCGCCGAGGCGGCCGCCGCCGACGGTACGCCCTCGTGGCTGCCCACCGACGAGTTCGACGTCTGGTCGGGCCTGCCGCTCGCCGAGCGGTGGACCCGCCTGGTGGGCGGGTGGCTCGCCAGCAGCCGGGTGCCGTCACTCGTCGGCTCGCGCGACCCCGCGGGCAAGGCGTGGAACGCGCTCGCCCCCGAGCTCTCCAGCGGGCTCGCCGAGGAGGCCCGTCGGCTGGCGCTGCAGGTGCTGGCCGAGGTGCCCGAGGGCGAGGTGCTCGCGATCGGCACCGGCATCGCCTCGCTGGTGCAGCGCGTCGGGTGGCTGCGTCCGCGCCGACCCACGATCTTCGCCGACCTGGTCACCGCCGCACTGGCGGAGGCAGCGGCGCTGGGGGTCACCGGCGCCGGGGGCCTGCCGCCCAGCGGACTGCACGTGGCAGGCGGCGACCTCCCGGCGGCCGCGGAGGCGATCGCCGGCCACCTCCCCCGACCGGTCGACCACGTCCTCCTGCAGGCCGACCTCACGGCCGTCGCCCCGGGTCCGCTCGAGACGGAGGTGGCCCGCCGCCTGCACCTGCTCGCCGACGTGGAGTCGCGCGGCGGTGCGACGGTCTACCGCTTCACCTCCGGGTCGCTGCGCCGCGGCTTCGACGCGGGGTGGTCCAGCGGCGAGGTCCGTGACTTCCTCACGTCGGTCTCGCAGACCCCGGTCCCCCAGCCCCTGGAGTTCCTCGTCGAGGACGTCGCCCGCACGTTCGGCACCGTGCGGGTCGGGCACGCCGAGGCGTTCCTGCGCGCCGACGACGAGGCCGCGCTCGCCGCCCTGGTGCACGACCCTCGGGGGCGCAGCCTCGGCCTCCGCCTGCTCGCCCCGACGGTCGCGATCGCCACCTCGCCCCTCGACGTCCTGCTTCCCCGGCTCCGCGAGCTGGGGGCCGCCCCGGTCGTCGAGGCCGCCGACGGCACGGTCCGCGTGAGCCGCCCCGACCTGCAGCGCGCCCGCGCCCGCCGCGGCCGCCGCCCCGCCGGCGCCGTCGAGGCGCGTCAGGCGGCGCAGGTCCAGGCGGTGGCGACGGCCATCCGTGCCGGCGACCGCGCCGAGTCCTCACGGCCCGCGAGCGCCGAGGCGACGACGACCCCGTCAGGCGCACTGGCCGCCCTGCGGGAGGCGATCGAGGCGGGCAGCACCGTGGTCATCGGCTACGTCGACGGCCACGGCGCGAACGGCGAGCGAGTGGTCGACCCGCGCCGCCTCGACGGCGGCCGGCTCTCGGCGTACGACCACCGTGCCGACGACGTCCGGGAGTTCGCCGTGCACCGCATCACCGGCGTGCGAACCGCCTGATCACCCCACGACGTTCTCCTCCTCCGCTGCCCCGGACAACGCCGCAGGGACCTCGAACCGCCTGAGCGCCCGCGTGTGCTCCTCCGTAGACTTGGACGATGGACTTCATCCGGTACGCCGAGCGCGCAGCGTCGCTCGTCAACGCCGACCTCGCCGACGAGGAGGCGCTGCGCGAGCACCTCGCCGACCGCTCGTGGCTGCACCGCTCGGTAGTCGCGGGTGACGTGGAGTCGGTGCGGGCCTTCCAGGCCGACCTGCGCCCCGTCTTCGAGGCCTCCGACGTCGACGACGTCGCCCTCGTGGTGAGCTCGCTCAACGACCTGCTCGCCGAGCACCCGGTCACGCCGATGATCTCCGACCACGACCCCGACAACCTCCACATGCACGTGGCCAACGGCGCGGCCTCGGTCGCCGAGCTCCTGATCGGCGAGGCGCTGATGGGGCTGGCCAACCTGGTCTGCGACCTCGGCGCCACCCGGCTCGGGATCTGCTCGGAGCCTCGCTGCGACCACGTCTTCGTCGACACCTCCCCCAACCAGTCGCGCCGCTACTGCTCGGACCGGTGCTCCTCGCGGGCCAACGTCGCGGCGTTCCGTGCCCGGCGTCGTGCCGAGCAGGTGGGCGCCCCGGCCACCCACCGAGCCGCGGCGGCGTCGTCGTGAGGGCCACCGGATGAACGACGGCCCCCTCATCGTCCAGTCCGACAAGACGCTGCTGCTCGAGGTCGACCACCCGGCGGCTGCCGAGGCCCGCAAGGCGATCGCCCCGTTCGCCGAGCTCGAGCGCTCACCCGAGCACATCCACACCTACCGACTCACTCCCCTCGGGCTCTGGAACGCGCGAGCCGCCGGGCACGACGCCGAGCAGGTCGTGGACGCCCTGCTGTCCTGGTCGCGCTACGCCGTGCCGCACGCCCTGCTCGTCGACGTCGCCGAGACGATGGGCCGCTACGGGCGTCTGCGGCTGGAGAAGCACCCCGTCCACGGCCTGGTGCTGTCCTCCACCGACCGCCCGGTGCTCGAGGAGGTGCTGCGCGCGAAGAAGGTCGCCGGGATGCTCGGTGCCCGCCTCGACGACGACACCGTCGCGGTCCACCCGAGTGAGCGCGGCAACCTCAAGCAGGCGCTGCTCAAGCTCGGCTGGCCCGCCGAGGACTTCGCCGGCTACGTCGACGGCGAGGCGCACGACATCGAGCTCGCCGAGGACGGGTGGACGCTGCGCCCGTACCAGCGCGAGGCCGCCGAGTCCTTCTGGGACGGCGGCTCCGGCGTCGTGGTGCTCCCCTGCGGCGCCGGCAAGACGATCGTCGGCGCCGCCTCGATGGCCCACGTCGGCGCGACCACCCTCATCCTGGTGACCAACACCGTCAGCGCCCGCCAGTGGAAGGACGAGCTGGTCGCCCGCACCTCGCTGACTCCGGACGAGATCGGCGAGTACTCCGGCGCCGTCAAGGAGATCCGTCCGGTCACGATCGCGACCTACCAGGTGCTGACGACCAAGCGGAAGGGCGTCTACCCGCACCTCGAGCTGCTCGACGCCCGCGACTGGGGCCTCATCGTCTACGACGAGGTGCACCTGCTGCCGGCACCGATCTTCCGGATGACCGCGGACCTGCAGGCGCGTCGCCGGCTCGGCCTCACCGCCACCCTGGTGCGCGAGGACGGTCGGGAGGGCGAGGTCTTCTCGCTCATCGGCCCCAAGCGCTACGACGCCCCGTGGAAGGACATCGAGGCGCAGGGCTACATCGCGCCCGCCGACTGCGTGGAGGTGCGGGTCAGCCTGCCCGACGGCGAGCGGCTGGCCTACGCGACCAGCGACCCCGACACGCGGTACCGGCTCGCCTCGTGCACGCACGCCAAGATCGACGTCGTACGACGCCTCGTGCAGCAGCACGCCGGCCAGCCGACCCTGGTGATCGGGCAGTACATCGACCAGCTCGACGAGATCGCCGAGATGCTCGACGCCCCCGTGATCAAGGGCGAGACCCCGGTCAAGGAGCGGCAGCGGCTCTTCAACGCGTTCCGCTCCGGCGAGGTCGGCCTGCTCGTGGTCAGCAAGGTCGCCAACTTCTCCATCGACCTGCCGTCGGCCGAGGTCGCGATCCAGGTCAGCGGCTCGTTCGGCTCGCGCCAGGAGGAGGCCCAGCGGCTCGGGCGCCTGCTGCGCCCCAAGACCGAGGGCCGCAGCGCGCACTTCTACACGATCGTCTCGCGCGACACGGTCGACGCTGACTTCGCGCAGAACCGCCAGCGGTTCCTCGCCGAGCAGGGCTACGCCTACCGGATCGTCGACGCTGGCGACCTTCCCGCCGACGCCTGAGTGCGCTGACGCCTCACTCCGGCAGGTGCGGACCGGGACGCCACCGCATTCCACCCCGCCGGAGTGTCGGACGACCACAAGTCCCACCGTGCCCGGTCCTCGAGCGGGGCCCGGCCGCAGCCGGCGGGGTTGTGGTCGTCCGACGCGCCGTGCGGCGGGCGGGCTCAGGCCAGCGTGCTCGCGTCGATCACGAAGCGGTAGCGCACGTCGGAGGCCAGCACCCGCTCGTACGCCTCGTTGACCTGGTCGGCGGCGATCACCTCGACCTCGGCGGCGATGCCGTGCTCGGCGCAGAAGTCGAGCATCTCCTGGGTCTCGGCGATGCCCCCGATCATCGACCCGGCGAAGGAGCGCCGGCCGCCGATGAGCGACATCGCGTTGACCGGCAGCGGCTCCGGCGGGGCGCCGACGTTGACGAGGGTGCCGTCGACGGCCAGCAGTCCGAGGTGGGCGTTGACGTCGATCGAGGCGCTCACGGTGTTCACGATGAGGTCGAAGCGACCGGCCAGGGCCTCGAACGTTGCGGGGTCCGAGGTCGCGAAGTAGTGGTCGGCCCCGAGCCGCAGGCCGTCCTCCTGCTTCTTCAGCGACTGCGAGAGCACCGTGACCTCGGCGCCCATCGCGTGGGCGATCTGCACGGCCATGTGGCCGAGGCCGCCGAGACCGACGACGGCGACACGACGGCCCGGGCCGGCCTTCCAACGACGCAGCGGGGAGTACGTCGTGATGCCGGCGCACAGCAGCGGCGCTGCGGCCGCCGGGTCGAGCCCCTCCGGCACGGACAGCACGAACCCGGCGTCCACGACGACGTGCGTGGAGTACCCACCCTGGGTGGTCGTGCCGTCGACGTCGGTGACGGCGTAGGTGCCGACCATGCCCGTGACGCAGTACTGCTCGTCGCCGTTGCGGCAGTTGACGCACTCGCCGCACGAGTTGACCATGCAGCCGACGCCGACGCGATCGCCGACGCGGTGGCTGGTGACGTCGGCGCCGACCTGCTGGACGGTGCCGACGATCTCGTGGCCGGGCACGACGGGGAAGGGCTGCGGGCCCCAGTCGCCGTTGACGGTGTGGATGTCGGAGTGGCAGATGCCGGCGTACTCGATCGCGATGAGCACGTCGTGGGCGCCGACCTCGCGGCGCTCGATGGTGGTGGGGGCCAGCGGCTCGCCGGCCGAGGGGGCTGCGTAGGCGTTCACGCGCATGTGGGGTGGTCCGTCCTTCTGTCGGGTGTGCTGACCGGGGTGGTCGGTCAGTGGATCGGGTCGTGCGTGACCGCGCGGAGCTCGTCGGCGAGCGCCCGCGCCTGGCCGGAGACCTGCTCGCTGCGCGCCGTGTCACCGTCCTGGACCGCCTGCCAGTAGGCGATCTTGAGGTCCACGTAGCGCTGCCGGAGCACCAGTGCCCTCGCCTCGGTCGCCAGGCGCTGCTGCTGCTCGCGCAGCAGCCGCTCCTGGTCCGCGGCCGCGTCCGTACCGAGCCGGTTGTTGGCCATGTAGAGGCGCATGTCGCCCACCGACATGCCGGTGGCGGCGAGGCACGAGACCCACATGAGCTGGTCGAGGTCCTCGTCGTCGTAGACGCGGTGCCCGCTGCTGGCGCCGCGGCTGATCGGGGCGATGACCCCGATCTGCTCGTAGTAGCGCAGCGTGCTGGCCGGCAGGCCGGTGAGGGCCGCCGCCTCCTTGATGGAGTAGCTGCGGGGCAGGGCGTGGCTGGTCACGTCATCGACGGTAGGAACTTCGAGTACTCGAAGTCAAAGGCGGCGTGCGTCACCCCGGGCCGCTTCGTACCCTTGGCTAGCCTCGACCGCGTGACCCTCCGTGACCGCCTCGGCGCCGAGCTGTTCAGCAAGGTCGCCGGCCCCGACGGCCCGCGCAACCGGCAGCGGGTGCATGGCACGCCCGGCCCACGCTGGTTCGCCCCGGACTCCCCGATCGCCCGGGTGCACGGCGACGCCTCGATGTTCGTGGGCGGGATCCGCGCGGTCATGCTGCAGTCCCTCCACCCGGCCGCGATGCAGGGCGTGGCCGACCACTCCGGCTACCGCGGCGACATGTGGGGACGGCTCGCCCAGGTCTCGACCTACATCGCGATGACCACCTTCGGTGCCGAGAAGGACGCCTTGCAGATGATCCGCGCCGTTCAGCGCGCACACGAGTCGGTGACCGGCACGATGCCCGACGGCACGCCGTACGCCGCCTCCGACCCGCACCTGCTCGGCTGGGTGCACGCCGCCGAGATCGACAGCTTCCTCGTCGCGCACGACCGCTACGGCCACCGGCCGCTCGCCGGGGCGGAGCGGGACGAGTACGTCGCCCAGACCGCCGTCGCCGCCGAGCACCTCGGAGTGGTCGACGCGCCTCGGTCCGAGGAGGACCTGCGCGCCACGCTGGCGGCGTACGCCCCCGAGCTCCGCGGGACCCCGGCCGCCCACGAGGCGATCCGCTTCCTGCTGCTGCACCCCGACCTGCCGGCGGCCGCGCGCCCCGGCTACCTCGCGCTCGCCTCGGCCGCCATCGGGCTGCTGCCGGCCGACGCGCGCCGCGAGCTGCGGCTGCCGCCCGTGCCCCCCGTGACCAACCGGGTGCTCGGCGCCGCGGCCACCCGCACGATCCGGTGGGCGATGGCCTCGGGCCACGCCGAGGCGCGCGAGCTGCAGGAGGCGACCCAAGGGGAGGCGACCCGGCAGGAGGCGACCCAGCGGTGAGCCTCGCCGACCGCTGGCCCCTGCCCGACCACCCCGCGCTCCGCGACGACCTGCTGGCGGCCTGGGACCGGTCCGGCTACCACGACCTGCGCCACCTCGAGGAGGTGCTCGACCGCCTCGACGTGCTCGCCGGAGCGGGCGCACCGTTCGACCGGACCGTCGTCGCCCTCGCGGCGTGGTTCCACGACGCCGTCTACGACGGGGCCGGTGACGACGAGGAGCGCTCCGCTCGGTGGGCCGAGCGCGCGCTGCCGCCGGAGTGGGCCGACGAGGTGGCGCGGCTGGTGCGGATGACCGTCGAGCACCGCCCCGCCGGGGACGACCCGGCAGGAGCCGCGCTCAGCGACGCCGACCTGGGCATCCTGGGCGCGTCCCGAGCACGCTACGACGCCTACGTGGCCGGCGTGCGTGCGGACTTCGCACACGTCGCCGACGACGACTTCCGCGTCGGTCGGGCAGCGGTGCTGCGCGACCTGGTCGCCCGGGCGCACCTGTTCAGCACCCCGCACGCGCGCGAGCTGTGGGAGGACGCCGCGCGGGCGAACCTCCGGCGCGAGCTCGCAGGGCTCGAGGGCCTCAGCGGTCGTTGAGCTGGAGGTAGACCGTGAAGCGGTCGTGCCGGTAGCAGGTGCGCGAGACCTCGACGATGCGGCCGTCGGACACGGCGCGGCGCGCGTGGCGCAGCACCGGGTCGCCCTCGTCGACCTCGAGGACCGCGGCCTCGTCGGCACTGGCTCGGTCGGCGCTGATGGAGTCCTCGACCTCGGTCGGGCGCAGGCCCCTGGCAGCGAGCGCCTCGTAGAGGCTGGTGGGAGTGCCGTGCTGGAGGAAGCCCGGCAGCAGCACCTCGTTGAGGTAGGCGTCCTCGACGCACACGATGGCCTGGTCGGCGCGGCGCAGGCGCCGCCAGTGGAGCACGGGGTCACCGGGCGAGATGTCGAGCGCCCGCGCGACACCGGGGCCGGCCTGCTCCACGCGCGCGAGGAGCGTCTGCGACTCCGGCAGCATCCCGCGGCGACGGATCTCCTCGGTGAACGAGGTGAGCCGGCCCGAGGTCCGGGGTGGCTGGGCGACGAAGGTGCCGCGTCCGGGGATCCGCTCGAGGAGGCCCTCGGCGACGAGGGCGTCGAGCGCCTGGCGCACGGTCATGCGTGCCACGCCGAAACGGGCCACGAGCTCGCGCTCGGACGGGGCCGCCGCGCCCGGCGGCTGGGCGTCGATGAGTCCCCTCACGTGCTCGCGGACCTGCACGTGCTTCAATGCCCGCTGACGCGGGACGACGAGGTCCACGGGTTCCATGACACTCAGGCTAGGACTGGGCTGGACCGGCGGTCTGCAAATTGACCAAGCCTGTGGTAAACCCTTGACAGTTTCTTGATGTTCGAACAGACGTTCGATCCATCGCGTATGATGGCCGCGTGGACTTCCAGACGTCCCTCTTCGCCGACGCCACCGCGGATTCCGCGGTGCTGTCCCCTGAGCGTCGCCAGCTGTCCCACGGAGCGTGGGTCGACGTGCAGCGCAACTGGCTCTGCGACCCCGACGCCGTGTTTTCCGCACTCGTCGATCGCGTGCCCTGGCGGGCCGAGCGGCGCGAGATGTACGACACCGTGGTCGACGTGCCCCGACTGGTGCACACCTACCTCGCCGACGACCCGCTCCCCCATCCCGCGCTCACGCAGGCGCGCAGCGCGCTCACCGACCACTACCTCCCCGAGCTGGGCGAGCCGTTCGTGAGCGCCGGTTGCTGCTACTACCGCGACGGTCGCGACTCGGTCGCGTGGCACGGCGACACGATCGGCCGCGGCCGCTCCGCCGACACCATGGTCGCCATCGTGAGCGTGGGCGACCCCCGCCGGCTGCTGCTGCGCCCCCGGGGCGGCGGTGCATCGATCGCGTTGACCATGGGTCACGGGGACCTCGTCGTGATGGGCGGGTCGTGCCAGCGGACCTGGGAGCACGCCGTGCCCAAGGTCGCCCATGCCGGACCGCGGATGTCGGTCCAGTTCCGCCCCCTCAACGTCTTCTGATCACGACCTCCGCAGCACCCGCCGCAGCAGCAGCAGGACGACGAGGGTGGCGAGTGCCTGCTTCCAGTACGACCTCGCGAGCACCGGGAGCACCGCACCGCCGAGGTCGAGCGCCTCGGGCTCCCGCGGCGGCGGCTTCGGTGGGGAGGGCGGTTCCGGCGGCGTGGGCGGCGTGGGCGGTGGCTGCGCACCACTGTCCGCAGCGGCACCGACCGGGGGCTCGACGGACCCGGCGGCTCCCGCGCCGCTCACCTCGCTGGCACCCACCAGGGACGCGGCGCCCGGCGCCGTGTCGGTGGGGCGGGTCGCGTCGGCAGGCCCCGCGAGCCGCTGCTCGAGGCAGGCGACGAACTGCCCGAGCAGCTTGTCGGAGACGTCCTGCATCACCCCGCGCCCGAACTGCGCCGGCTTGCCGGTGATGGCCAGGTCGGTCTCCACGGACACGTCGGTCGAGCCGCCGGCCTCGGCCATCGAGACCGTGACCTTCGCCCCCGCCGTGCCGTTGCCGCGCTTGTCCTTGCCCTTGGCGTCGACGACGAAGCGGTGCGCCTCGGCGTCCTTCTCCACGAACGTCCCGCTGCCGTTGTACAGCAGCGCGATCGGGCCGAGCTTGACCTTCACCGACCCGGAGAACGACTCCGCGTCGGTCTCCGTCACCTGGGCGCCGGGGAAGCACTCGGCGACCGAGGCGATGTCGTTGAAGTGCGCCCAGGTCTCCTCGACGCCGATCGGCACGGTGAAGCGGTGGCTCAGCTCCATCGGTCATGCCTCCCGGTGCCAGGCCGTCGCGAGCGGCGTTCGGCGCGTGCGATGGCGAGGCGGAGGAGGGAGACATGGCGGAGCCATGGCGACCGACGACAACGACGTCAGCGTACGTGCCGGGCGTCGCGCAGCAGGCATGGGAACGGGAGACATGGCCTACGCGCCCGCCGCCTTGAGCACGGACCGGCCGGTCAGCACGCGCGCGAGGTGCTGGCGGTAGTCCGCGGCGCCGTTGAGGTCCGAGGGCGGGTTGGTCCCCTCGGCCGCGAGCTGCGACGCCGCGCGTACGCCGTCCTCCGTCGCGCTGGCACCGGCGAGGGCCTCCTCGGTGGCGGTCGCCCGCAGCGGCGTGGACCCCATGTTGGTCAGCCCCACGCGCGCCTCGTCGATCGAGCCCTTCACCGTCGCGGCGACCGCGACGATGGGCCACTGGTGGGCCACGCGCACGAACTTCTCGTAGTGCGCACCCCAGCCCGTGTGCTTGGGGATCCGCACCTCGGTGAGGATCTCGTCGTCGCCGATGGCGGTCTCGAAGAGGTCGACGAAGAAGTCCGCCGCCTCGACCGTGCGGGTGCCGCCCGGCCCGGCGATGACGAACTGTGCGCCGAGCGCGAGGGCCGGCGCGCCGAGGTCACCGGCGGGGTCGGCGTGCGCCAGCGCGCCGCCGAAGGTGCCGCGGTGCCGGATCTGCGAGTCCGCGACCTCCGCGGCGGCCTTGGACAGCAGGAGCGCGTGCTCCTTGACCAGGCTGTCGTCGCGCACGTCGTGGTGGGTGGTCATCGCGCCGATCACGAGGGCGTCGCCGTCGTCGCGGATGCCTCGCAGCGAGGAGATGCCGCCGAGGTCGATGACGACCTCGGGGGCGTTGAGCCGCATCCGCAGGACCGGCAGCAGGCTCTGTCCGCCGGCCAAGATCTTCGCGTCGTCGCCGTGCTGGCCGAGCGCGGCGAGCGCCTCCTCGACCGACGTCGGGGCGAGGTAGTCGAACTGCACCGGGATCACTGGCCTGCTCCGTCCGTGCTGTCCTGGTTGAGGGCACCTTCCTGGAAGTGCGGCATCGCGTCCGGGGGTGTCTCCGTCGCTCCGCCGGCCCTGCTGTCCTCGATGGCGCGCCACACGCGCTCGGGGGTGCAGGGCATCTGGATGTCGGAGACGCCGAGGTGGCGTACGGCGTCGACGACCGCGTTGACGACCGCCGGGGTGGACGCGATGGTGCCCGCCTCGCCCACGCCCTTGGTGCCGAGCGAGTTGGTGGTGCAGACACTCGGGTCGTTGACGTGGACGACGTCGAAGGAGATCGTGTCGGCCGACGTCGGCAGGAGGTAGTCGACGAACGACCCGCTGACCAGCGTGCCGGCCTCGTCGTGGACGGCCTCCTCCCACAGCGCCTGGGCGATGCCCTGCACCAGCCCGCCGTGCACCTGGCCGGCGACGATGAGCGGGTTGATGATCGTGCCGATGTCGTCGCAGCAGGTGTACTTGCGCATCTTCACCGCACCGGTCTCGGTGTCGACCTCCATCGCGCACAGGTGCGTGCCGTGGGGGTAGTTGAAGTTCACCGGGTCGTAGGTCGCCTCGGCGTCGATGCTGAGCTCCATGTCATCGGGGTAGTTGTGCCCGGTGAAGGTCGCCGTGGCGAGCTCCTGGATGGCGACGCCCTGGTCGGTGCCGCGGACGGTGAACCGGCCGCCGCTGAAGTCGAGGTCGTCCCGGTTGGCCTCGAGCAGGTGGGAGGCGAGGTGCCTGGCCTTGTCGATGACCTTGTCGACCGCCTTGACCAGGGCCTCGCCGCCGACCACCAGCGACCGCGAGCCGTAGGTGTCCAGTCCCCTGTGCGCGACCTGGGTGTCTCCGTGGAGCACCTCGACGTCCTCGAAGGGCACCCCGAGCCGGTCGGCCACGATCTGGCTGAACGCCGTCTCGTGGCCCTGGCCGTGGGCGCTCGTGCCGGTGACGACCTCGACCTTGCCGGTCGCGAGCATCCGCACGCCCGCGTGCTCCCAGCCGCCGGCGCCGTAGTCGAGGCTGCCCAGGACCCGGCTCGGTGCGAGGCCGCACATCTCGGTGAAGGTCGAGACGCCGATGCCGAGCTGCACCCGGTCCCCGCGCTCGCGGCGCTCCTTCTGCTCGGCGCGCAGGGCGTCGTAGCCGAAGACCTCCTTGGCCTGGGCGGTGGCCTGCTCGTAGTTGCCGGAGTCGTACTCGAGGCCGGCCACCGTGGTGAACGGGAACTCCTCGTGCTTGATCCAGTTGCGTTCGCGGATCTCGAGCGGGTCCACGCCGACCTCGGCGGCGAGCTCGTCCATCATCCGTTCGATCGCGTACGTCGCCTCCGGCCGGCCCGCGCCGCGGTACGCGTCGGTCCAGGTGGTGTTCGTGAGGACCGTCTGGCACTCGAAGCGGTAGGCGGGGAACTTGTAGATGGCGTTGAACATGAACGCACCGAGGACCGGGATGCCTCCGCCGACGAGCGAGATGTAGGCACCGAGGTCGGCGTCGAGGTGCACCTTGAAACCGGTGACGGTGCCGTCCTTCTCGGCCGCCAGGGTGAGGGTCTGGACCTGGTCACGGCCGTGGTGGGCCGACATCAGGCTCTCGCTACGGGTCTCGGTGTACTTCACCGGCTTGCCCGTCCTGCGCGCCACTGCCCAGGCGATGAACTCCTCCGGGGTGGTCTGCAGCTTGCCGCCGAAACCACCACCGACGTCGGGGGCGATGACCCGGATCTTCGACTCGGGTACGCCGGTGGTGGCCGCCAGGGCGAACCTCAGGATGTGCGGGATCTGGGTCGCCGACCACATGGTGATCTGCTCCCCGGTGGGGTCCACCACGACGCTGCGCGGTTCCATGAACGCAGGGATCAGCCGCTGCTGGCGGTACTCACGCTCGATCAGGATCCCGTCGGTGCGGGCCCGCCCGATCGCGTCCTCGACGTCGCTGCCGGTGCCGGCCTCCTGGGAGTCGAAGACCCACAGCGCGGACTTGTTGGTGCCGAGGTCGGGGTGGGCGAGGACTGAGTCCTCGAGCGCCTTCTTGATCCCGATCACGGCGGGCAGCTCGTCGTACTCCACGTCCACGAGCTCGGCGGCGTCGCGCGCCGCGGCGGCGCTGCGCGCCACCACCACCGCGACGACCTCGCCGGCGAAGGCGACCCGGTCAGCCGGCATCGGGGAGTGCGTCGGCGTCTTCTGGTCGGGGGTGATCGGCCAGGCGTTGATGTTGACCCCGAGCTCGTCGCCGAAGTCCTTGCCCGTCAGCACGGTGACCACGTTGCGTGAGGCCTTGGCGGCCTCGACGTCGATCGAGGTGATCGTCGCGTGGGCGAAGGGGCTGCGCACCATCGCGAGGTGGAGCATCCCGGGGAGCGTGATGTTGTCGGTCCACCGGGTGCGCCCGGTGATCAGCCGCTGGTCCTCCTTGCGGCGCCGGTCCTTGCCGATCTCGGCCGCGGGCCGGTCCTGGGTCGCGGTCATGCGCGAGCACCCCCCTCGGCGGCGTGGAGGACGCTCTTGACGATGTTGTGGTAGCCGGTGCAGCGGCAGAGGTTGCCCTCCATGCCGACCCGCACCTCCTCCTCGCTCGGGTGCGGGTTCTCCGCGAGGAGGTCGACGGCCTGCATGATCATCCCCGGCGTGCAGAAGCCGCACTGGAGGCCGTGGCACTCCCGGAACGACTCCTGGACCGGGTGGAGCTCGCCCTCCGCCGCGTCGGCGAGGCCCTCGATGGTGGTGACGGTGCGGCCGTTGGCCTGCACCGCGAGCACGTTGCACGACTTGACGCTCGTGCCGTCGAGGTGGACGGTGCACGCTCCGCAGTTGGAGGTGTCGCACCCGATCACGGTCCCCGTCTTCCCGAGATTCTCCCGCAGGTACTGCACCAGCAGCATCCGGGGCTCGACGTCGTCGGAGACCGACGCCCCGTCGACGGTGAGTTCGATCTTGGTCATCTGGCCGCTCCAGTGTGAGGTGGGTCACTCTGGAGCGAGGCTAGGCCGCGGTGGTTGGCCCGAGGTTGGCGTGCGGGTCCGGACCGGACCGGACCGGACCCGCACGCCTGGCGGCTCAGTAGCGCAGCACGACGCCCTTCGGCTTCTCCGACAGCACCTGCGCACTGACGAAGAGGTCGCCGTCGGCCCACTCGACCGCGGCGGGCATCATCAGCTCGGCGTAGGGCCGGGCGGTGGTGCGGCCGGCCTTGATGCGCGAGACCTGGCCGGCGAAGAGCTGCGCGACGTAGACGTCGCCGTTGTCCGCGACCGCGACGCCCGTCGCGCCGGCGAAGCCGCCGGCGACCTGGCGGACCTTGCCGGTCTTGGCCTTCACCTTGACCAGACGACCCTGCGCACCGGTGCTGCCGTCCTCAGGGCCGCCGGGGAGCAGCGTGACGTAGAGCCAGCCGCCCTTGCCGACCTCGACGTCGGTCGGGACCGGCTCGAAGTTGAAGGTCTTGCCCACGGTGCAGGCCGGGAGCTGGTTGGCCGCAGCCGCCTCCGGGGTGACGACCACCGGCACCGGGGGCAGGACCGCGACGGTCTTGACCTTGCCGTTGGGCTTGACCGACAGGATCGTGTTGCCGGCGGCGTCGGCGACGTACGTCGTGCCCTGGTGCACCGTCGAGCCGTAGGGGTGGGACTCCACGATGCCCGTGTAGGACGCGGGCACCTCCGGCGGCATCTGCGCCGCGCAGGCGGCGTCGAGCCCGCCCACGAAGCCGTACGAGACGTCGGCGTCGGGGTTGCGGTCGGCCTCGTAGGCGGACAGGTCGGCCACCTTCTTCGGCTTGGCGCCCGGGCGCATCGACCAGAGCGCGGTCTTCGTCCCCTTGGTCGTGGCGAAGTGCACGGTCCCACCGTGCTCGGACACCGCGCCGACCTCGGTGCCCTTCTTCGCAGCGAAGACCACCTCCGGCTCGGCGCCGGGAGCGACCGCGGTCAGCAGACCGGCGAAGTTCTGGGCGACGTAGGCGGTGCCGTTGCCGGCGACGACCATGCTGAGCGGCGAGACGAGCTTCTTCGCCACCGTCGTCGGTTCGGGTGCCGTCAAGGCAGTCGCGGTGGGGCTGCCCAGGAGGCTCCCCGTGAGCAGGACGACGGCTCCTGCTGCCATCGCTCGTCGTGTTGCGGCCATGCTTTCTCCCTCGTACGTGGCCGCACCCCCGTGCGGCGCCTCGACGCAGGATCGTGCACCCGTACCCGAGCGGTCCACTACATTTTCTCGATCTACCCGAAATGGGGAGGGGTCACCGCAGGCTGGCGAGCTTGCCCTTCAGCAGCGGCACGACGGGGTGGTGCACCGGCAGCGCGGCCAGGCACGCCTCGACCACGGCGGTGTCGTAGGGGGCCAGCTCGCTGTAGCGCAGCACGGCGTCGGGGTCGGGGTGCGCCAGCAGGGCCTCCCGCACGCTGACGGCAAGGTAGTCGCCCATCTGCACCAGGGCGGGCGAGTCGGTGCCGGGGAGCAGGTCGCCGCCGTAGGCACGCACGGCGGCGCGCACGTCACCGCGGCGCAGCAGCCGCTGCACCTCCTCGACGTCGGTGGCCACGGGCATGGTGAGGCGGTAGGGACGCGACGACAGCTGCCCGGACAGGGCCGCTCGCAGGTGCGAGACCTCGGCCTTGAGCGTCGAGGTCGTCACGGACGCGTCGCCGTAGAGCAGCGCGTGGAGGTGCTCGACCGAGAGCCCCGAGGGATGGAGCGCCAGCAGGGCGAGGATCTCGGTCTGCCGTCGGTTGAGGAGCAGCCGGTGGCCGTCGAGCCACACCTGCGCCGTGCCGAGGAGGGTGAGGGTGAGGCCGGGCTCGGACGGCGCGACGTCGCCTCCCGACGTCGTACGACGATCGGTGGGGAGGGCGCCCTCGATCAGCCGCGCCATCACGCGCGCCGTGGCGAGGCCGATGGGGTGGCTGCGGTCCCAGGTGGTCGACAGGTCGATCACGCCGAGCGAGCGGCCGGTCACCGGGTCGAAGACCGGGGCCGCCCAGCAGACCCAGTTGTGCACCACCTCGGCGTAGTGCTCGGCGCTGAAGACCATCGACGGCGCGCCGGTCCGGCCGGCGATGGCGAGCGCGTTGGTGCCGACGCTCCGCTCGTCCCACCGGCCGCCGGGGACGAAGTTGACCGTCTCGGCCTTGCGGCGCATCACCCGCCCGCCGTAGGTCCAGAGGATCCGGGTCTGCTCGTCCGTGACCGCGACGACGAGGTCGCCGTCCTCGGCCGTGCGCCGGAGCTCGTCCTGCACCCGGGACACCGCGGTCTGCAGGGGCGAGGCCTTCCAGAAGTCGGCCGTGTCGCCCTCGTCGTCGAGCGGCGCCTGGGTGACCCCCGGCGACACGACGCCCGACAGCTCCCAGCTGCTCAGGATCTCGGGCCGGACCGCGTCGGCGTCACCGGCCTCGACGAAGCGCGTCCACGCGCGGACGGCGTCCACGCGTCGGGCGTGCAGGTCCTCGCTGGTCATGGCGGCTCCCGGTCGGTCGCGGCCAACCTAGCCCGAGTGTGACGGGCGCAACAGGGAATCCGTCCGGAGGTCGCTCGCAGGGATCGCCCGGTGGCGAGGCTCAGCCGACGCGAGCGAAGGTGGCGACGATGCCGGGGTGGTCGGTGACCAGATTGCGGTAGGACTCGTAGGAGTCGATGCGGAAGCGCGAGTCGCGCTCGCCCATCACGTAGTCGATCCCCGAGCCGCCCTTACGGCCGCTGTAGTTGGTCTCCAGACGCAGCGGCCCGGTGATCCGTCCCTTCACCAAGTGGTCGGTGGTGTCCCGGTTCTCGGTGACGTTGCAGTCGCACATCGCGACGAACTGGTGCGCCTTCGGAGCGTCCTCCTTGAGGAAGCGGATCCGGCTTGCCATCCGCCACATGGCTTCCACGCCGCGCCGGTTGGCGTAGTTGGGCCCGCCCGTGCGGCGGTTGTGGAGGTGGTTGGGCAGGTGGAAGCTCACGGCCCGGACCGTGTGGCCGGTGCGCCGGTGCCGGAGCACCGCCACCACGCCGTACTGGTCATGGGCGATCTGACCGGTCTGGCGCCGCCACGTGGTGCCGGTCAGCAGGGCGGCCCAGGTCTTCTCGAGCTCCCAGACGTCCTTGTCGAAGGCGATGGGGTTGTCGTCGGTACCGGTCGGGCCCTTCGGCATCAGCAGGGTCCACGACTTCGGCAGGGCCGCGCGCAGCGCCGGGCGGCTGAAGAGCCGCTCCTGGAACCCGATGACCGAGACCTCGCCGTCCAGCACCTGCCCGATGTCGTGGCGCAGGCCCGCCACCCGCATCCCCTTCTTCAGGTTGAGCGTCGCCACGCCGAACTTCTTGCCGGAGAGGAAGGCCGGCGACGTTCGCTCCTGGTCGCGCGCCGATTCGCGGGCCCCGGCGGGCGAGCCGCCGACCGCCAGGCCGGTGAGCAGCAGGACCACCGCGACGAAGGCGGCGGTGGGGCGGGCGAGGACACGGGGCGGCGCGGGGAGCGAAAACATCCCGGAGACCATAAGTGAGGCCCGCGCAACGGGCCAACTCGGGGCCGTGGTAGTGCTGCCCTGAGGTCAGTCGTCGTGGTGGATGCGCCCCTGCGTCGCGGCCAGCCGCTCCCCCGAGCCGCCCCACTGGCGGGCCACGATCTCCGCGGCGATCGACACGGCGGTCTCCTCGGGGGTGCGCGCGCCGAGGTCGAGCCCGATCGGCGAGGACAGCAGGGACAGCTCGCCCTCGCCCAGCCCTGCCTCGACGAGCCGCGCCAGCCGCTCGTCGTGCGTACGACGCGAGCCCATGGCACCGATGTAGCCGGGGCGCACGTCCTCGTCGAGGCGCAGCGCGACCTCGAGCAGCGGCACGTCGAACTTCGGGTCGTGCGTCAGGACCGCCAGGACCGTCCGCCGGTCGATGCGTCCGGCGTCGAGCTCGGCCTGCAGGTAGCGGTGCGGCCAGTCGACGACGACCTCGTCGGCACCCGGGAAGCGTGACGTCGTGGCGAAGACGGGACGGGCGTCGCACACCGTGACGTGGTAGCCCAGGAAGGAGCCCACCTTGGCGACGGCGGCCGCGAAGTCGATGGCCCCGAAGACGAGCATCCGCGGCTTGGGGGCGAAGCCCCAGACGAAGACGCGCATCCCCTCACCGCGCCGCTCGCCGTCCGGGCCGTACGTCAGGGTGGCGTTGGTGCCCGCCGCGAGCAGGCCCAGGGCGTCGTCGTGGACGGCGGCGTCGGCCCGCGGGGAGCCGAGGGTCCCGTCAGCGGCACTGTGCGGCCGCACCACCAGGCGGCGCCCGACCCGTGAGGGGTCCGGGTGCTCGATCACGGTCGCCAGGGCCACCGGCCAGCCTGCCTCGACGTCCGCGGCCACCTCCCCCAGCTGCGGGAACGTCTCGCGCGACACCCGCTCGACGAAGACGTCGAGGATGCCGCCGCACGTCAGTCCGACCGCGAAGGCGTCGTCGTCGGAGACGCCGTAGCGCTCGAGCACCGGCTCGCCCGACACGACCACGGACTGCGCGAGGTCGTAGACCGCGCCCTCGACGCAGCCTCCCGACACCGAGCCCACCGCCGACTCGTCGGGGCCCACCAGCATCGACGCGCCGGCCGGACGGGGGGCGGAGCGGAAGGTCGCCACGACGGTGCCGACGCCGATCGTCTCGCCGGCCTCCCACCACTGCATCAGCTCGGGCAGCACGTCACGCACGCGCGATCACCTCCGTGAGGTCGGCGAAGGTCGCCAGCGAGTGCCCGGCGAGGAAGTCGTCGCAGTGCGGCAGCGCTGCCACCACCCCGCCCTGCAGCGGCTCGTAGCCCGCCTTGCCGCGGTGCGGGTTCACCCAGACGACCCGGTGGGCGACCCGCTGCAACCGCGCCATCTGCGCGCCGAGGAGGCCGGCGTCCCCGCGCTCCCAGCCGTCGCTGAAGACGACGACCACGGCACCGCGCGCCATCCCGCGCTGCCCCCACCGGTCGAGGAAGACCCGCAGGGTCTCGCCGAGCCGGGTGCCGCCGGACCAGTCCGGCACCACCTCGCCGGCGGCGACGATGGCGCGGTCGGCGTCCGGGGTCCCGAAGGCCCGGGTCACGTGGGTCAGCCGGGTGCCGACGGTGAAGGTCTCGACGGTGCCGCCCGACGCCCGGGCGGACCGGGTCAGGCGGTGGGCCAGGCGCAGCAGCGCGTCGGCGTACGGCGTCATGGAGCCACTGACGTCGACCAGCAGCACCACGCGGCGGGGCCGGGTGCCGCGCCGCCGCCAGGCGATCTCGCCGGGCTCGCCGAGGTGGCGCAGCGAGTTGCGCAGGGTGCGCGACGCGTCGAGCTCGCCGCGGTGCCAGCGGCGGTGCCGGGCCGTACGACGCAGCGGCGGGTGCAGCGACAGCCGCACGAACATCGCCGCGAGTCGCCGCTTCTCCGCCGCGTCGAGCGTCGCGACGTCGCGGTGCTGGAGGACATCGGCCTCCGAGGCCATCGCACGGACCACGTCCGCGTCCTCGGTCTCGCCCGTGCCGCCGGCCCCCTCCGCCTCGGGCAGCAGGTGCGCGGTCGAGCGGCGCGAGGCCTCGCGCTGCTGGGCGCGCGGCAACCCGTCGCGCGGGTCGAACCACGCCGCGAAGACCTGGTCGTGGCGGGCGAGGTCGTCGGGCGACCCGCAGAGCGTGGCCCGTCCGGCCCAGTAGGTGGCCTGCCGGTCGTCGGCGCCGACGGCCGCCACCGCTGCCAGGAAGCCGTGGGCGCGGTCCTGGGTGACCGGCACGCCGGCGGCGCGGAGCGCGCGGGTGAAGCCGAGGAGCACCTCGTCGGCCTCGTGGAGGGTGGCGCTCATCGCGAGAGCATCCGGTCGAGCGCGGCCCGCACCCGGTCGGCGTCCTCGCGGTACTTCAGCAGGGCGCCGAGGGTCGTCGCCGCCGCCCCCAGGTCGAGGTCGGCGGTGCCGAGGTAGGTGAGGGCGCGGGCCCAGTCGAGGGTCTCCGCGACGCCGGGCGGCTTGAGCAGGTCGTCGCGCTGCCGGAGCTGCTGCACGACCTCGACGACCTGGCGGGCCAGCGCCTCGCTGACCTCGGGGGCCCGGGAGCGGACGATCTCCACCTCGCGCTCGAGGCCCGGGTGGTCGATCCAGTGGTAGAGGCACCGGCGCTTGAGGGCGTCGTGGAGCTCACGGGTCCGGTTGGACGTCAGCACCACCAACGGCGGCTCCGGGGCGGTGATCGTGCCGAACTCGGGGATGGTCACCTGCCAGGTCGACAGGACCTCGAGCAGGAAGGCCTCGAACTCGTCGTCGGCGCGGTCGACCTCGTCGACGAGCAGCACGGCCGGCGCCTGCCGCAGCGCGGCGAGGACGGGTCGCGCGAGCAGGAAGCGCTCGTCGTACAGGCTCTTCTCGGCCTCGTCCGGGTCGACCTCGCCACCGGCCTCCAGCGCCCGCAGGTGCAGGATCTGGCGCGGGAAGTCCCAGTCGTAGAGGGCTTGGCTGGCATCGATGCCCTCGTAGCACTGCAGCCGGACGAGCGGCACCTCAAGGCTCTGGGCGAGCGCCTCGGCGAGGGCCGTCTTGCCGGTGCCGGGCTCCCCCTCGAGCAGCAGCGGACGCTGCATGCGCGCAGCGAGGAACACGACGGTCGCCAGCTCGTCGTCGGAGAGGTAGCCGGTCGCGCCCAGCCGGGCCGCGACGTCGGCTGCGGAGTCCATCCCGTGCACCATGCGGCACAGGCTACGACCCGCACGTTGGTGGGGCGTTGGGTCAGCGCAGGTCGACGTCGACGCCGGTCGCCAGGTCGCCGCACTCGACCAGGTCGACGTCGTTCGCCGCGAGGTAGTCCCGCGCCCCGCGGTCGCCCGTCGCCGAGGCCACGACCCCCGCCCAGTGGTCGCGGCCGAGGAGGACGGGGTGCCCCGGCACGCCGTCGTACGCCGCCCGCGCGAGGTCGCTGCGTCCGTGCGAGGCGGCGACGAGCCGGGCGACGACCGCGGCGTCGACGTCGGGCAGGTCCACCAGCGAGACGAGCGCCGTGTCGTGGTCGGTGGGGCCGAGTGCCTCGAGCCCGGCCCGGAGCGAGGCACCCATCCCCTCGGCCCAGTCGTCCGCTCGGATGCGCGCGACCGACATCGGGAGCAGCGCGGCGGCGCGCTCGGCCTCGGCGCCGAGGACGACGACGATCTCGGAGCACGGCCGCAGCGCCTGGACGGCCCGCAGCAGCCACGAGGTGCCGTCGTCGTCGCGGGCCAGCGCCTTGGGTCCGCCGAACCGGCGGCCCTCACCGGCGGCGAGCAGCACGCCGACGACAGTGGTCACCCGGGCAGCATCCCCGAGGGGTCCATCATTCTCAACCCGGTCGGTCCAGGCACGGATCGGGACCTTGGGCCCGGGCAGTCGGGCCGTTGGTCCACGGCGCCGACGGTCCTGCTTCTGGAGGCTGGACGTAGACATCGACGACCCACGCGAGGACCGCATGAGCACACGCACGCAGCCGCCGTCACCCTCGGCCCATCACACCGGACGTGGCGCGCCCCGGATCACTGCCACCCGCTATCGCATCGCCCGCTGGGTGGGACTCGGCGTCCTTGTCGTCCTGGTGGTCTCCATCGTCCTGGTCGTCGTCCGCGACTCCTCCACGACGGACACCGCCCCGCAGCCGGCCGGGGGCGTGGCGGCTCCGGGCGGGTTGACCCCGGAGGGGTCGATCGCGATCGGTGACGGGCCGGTGACAGTCACCGTCTACTTCGACTACCTGTGCCCCGCGTGCGGCGCGTTCGAGGACGCCAACGGTGAGGCGCTCGACCAGTTCGTGCGGAACGACGACGTCACGGTGGAGCTGCGGCCCATGGCCTTCCTCGACCGCCTGTCGGCGGGCACCGAGTACTCCACCCGCACCGCCAACGCCCTGGCGACGGTGGTGGACGCCGATCCCGGCCACGCGTGGGCCTTCCACCGGGCGCTGTACGCCGAGCGGCCGCCGGAGGGCGGCCCGGGGCTGACGGACCAGCAGATCGCAGACGTCGCGCGCGGCGTCGGCGTGCCGGACGAGGTGGCAGCCCGGTTCGCCGAGGGCCGCTACGAGGCGTGGGTCGCGCAGCGCACGGAGAAGGCGTTCGCCAACGGCGTCGAGGGGACGCCGACCATCCTCGTGAACGGGAGGCTGTTCGAGGGCGACGCCTACCGGGCCGGTTCCCTCACGGCGGCGGTCGAGCAGGCCGCTTCGTGACCGTCCGGGGGTCGTGGGCGGCGATGCTCCTCTGGTCGGCTGCCAGCCTTACCGCGTCGTTCGTGCTCGCGGTGGAGGCCGTCACCCTGGCCGGCGACCAGGGCGCAGTCTTCTCCTGCGACATCAACGCCGTCGTCAGCTGCGGAACGGTGGGCAGCTCGTGGCAGGCATCGGTCCTCGGCTTCCCCAACGCGTTCCTCGGACTGGTCAGCGAGCCGGTCGTGATCACGCTCGCCCTCGCCGGGCTCGCCGGCGTGCGGTTCCCGCGCTGGATGATGCTCGCCGCGCAGGTGGGTTACACCTTGGGCTCGTCCTGGCGTACTGGCTGCTGTACCAGGCGGTCTTCCACATCGGCGCGGTGTGCCCGTGGTGCCTGCTGGTGACCGTGGCGACCACCTTCGTCTTCGTCGAGATGACCCGCATCAACGTCCTGGAGCACAACCTGCCGCTGCCCCGGGCATCTCGCCGGTTCCTGGAGGAGGTCGTGCGGCACCGGCTCGACGTGCTGGCCGCCGCGGTGTGGCTCTGTGGGGTCTTCCTGCTCCTCGTGGGGCGCTACGGCGACGCGCTGTTCGCCTGACCCACGAGGGCACTCAGGACCGGGTGGCCACTGTCAGCAGCACCACGGCGTCGGTCTCCGCGTGCAGGTCGTGCCTGCGGGGCGGGATGACAACGTAGTCGCCGGCGCTGCCCTCCCAGACCTCGTCGTCGGCCGTGAGTCGCACCGTGCCGACGAGGACCTGGAGGCTCGCGTCGCCCGGCGACTCGTGCTCGCCCAGAGAGCGGCCACCGGCCAGGGCGATGAGGGTCTGGCGCAGGTCGTGCTCCTGTCCGCCGAAGACGGTGACCGAGGCCCGGCCACTGCTCGCCCCCCGGGCCGCGTCGAGCTGTTCGCGAGCCAGGTCGGTCAGGGATGTCGTGTTCATGGCGCTCCTCCTGGAGGTCAGTCGAGGTTCAGGGTCCTGCCGGGATGCGCGCGCTCCCAGGCCGCGATCGCTGCATCCCACTCGGGGCCGCTGAACTCGACGAGGGTGACCGGGAAGATCCCATCCTCCTCCTTGGAGATGTGGATCCGGAGCTCGTCCACCTCGTGCTGGAGGCTGGCCCGGTCCTCGGCCCTGGTCATGTCGAGGCGGGCCAGGACCGCTTCCAGCTCCCGGTGCTCCGCGATCAGCGGGTCGATGTGCTCACGGTAGAGCTCATCGTCCCGCATGAGGGCGAAGACGCCCTCCTCCTCGCCCTGCCAATGGGTCAGGAGCTCGGAGCGCATCTGCGTTACCGTGGCCTGGGCCTGCTGCATCTCACCGCGACCGGTCTCCTCGAGCGCACGCACGCCCAACCACGTCACGAGCTCGTGCTCGGCGATGTAGTCGCGGATCAGGGGGATCTGCCGGCAGCCGCAGTAGTGGCACACGACGTCAGCCCACCCGGTCCCAGCCTCGGCGCGGGGCGGCGCTGCCCAGCGGCCGGTCGTCGCGCGAGCGGTAGACGATGTAGGGACGCGTGAGGTAGCCGAGGGGCGCGGAGAAGACGTGGACGAGCCGGGTGAACGGCCACAGCGCGAAGAGCCCGAACGCGACCAGCGCGTGGAGCTGGAAGCCGATCGGGGCATCGGCCATGAGGTCAGCGTCGGGCTGGAAGGCGAGGAACGAGCGGTACCAGACCGAGACACCCTCCCGGTAGTTGTACTCCCCGCCCAGGCTGAAGATGGACCCGGCGATGGTGTTCCACATGCCCAGCACGATCGCCGCGCCGAGGAAGGCGTACATCACCTTGTCCATCGGCGTGGTGGCGGAGAAGACGGGGCCGACGGTGCGGCGACGGTAGACGAGGATCGACATGCCGACGAGCGCCATCACGCCTGCGACGAGGCCGCCGACGACGGCGACGTAGTGGTAGAGGTGGTCGTCGATCCCGACCGCCTCGGTCCACGATCGTGGGACGAGCAGGCCGATCACGTGCCCGCCGACCACGCCGAGCATGCCGAAGTGGAACAGCGGCGAGCCGAGCCGCAGCAGGCGAGCCTCGTAGAGCTGCGACGACCGCGTGGTCCAGCCGAACTTGTCGTAGCGGTAGCGCCACACGTGCCCGACGACGAACACCGCGAGGCACAGGTAGGGGACGATCACCCAGAGGAAGACGTTCATGTCCGAGGCACTCCTACGGGGATGGTGGCGGACGAGATCAGGGCGGGCCCCGACGCCAGGGCGGGGTCGGCGGCGTAGCCGGCGAGGCCGACCTCCTCGGCCGGTGGGCCCTGCTCCACGAGACGACGTACGGCGTCGGCCTCGGTCCCGGCGAGCTCGGGCAGGGTGTCGCACAGGGCCACCAGCGCCCCGGCCCACGGCGACCCGGTCGTGCCGTCGTCGTTGCGCCACCCGGTGAGCGCGAGGCGCAGCATCTCGACGCCGGCACGGTGCTCGAGGAGGAGCGACCGGGCGATGTCGGGGTCGACGGTGGCGCCGAACTGGAGCACCGCGCAGAGGTGGTCGGGGAGCTCGCCGAGGTCGTCGTCCCACGCGACCCCGCCGCGACGGTAGGCGTCCTTGAAGCGCACGAGCGCCGCTCCTCGCCGGCGGGTGTCCCCGTAGGCGAAGTAGGTCAGGTAGAGCGCGCACTTCCTGGTGTGGTCGAAGGTGGCGACGTAGTCCTGCTGGAGCTGCGCCAGCGGCGTGCGCCGCACGTGGTCGAGGAGCGGCGTGAGGTGCGGGTGATCCGGCACCAGCGCCGCGAGGTCGTCCAGCGAGGCGAGCAGCTGCTCGGTGGGGTAGTCGAGGACCGCCGAGCAGACCGCCCACGTCTGCACGGCCTGTGTGTCGGGACGGCTCGGTCGGCGGCGGAGCCTCACGAGCCCGCTCCCTCGTCGCGCGGCGGGAAGAGCCCGTCGGGCGTCCCCTTGCCGTCCCAGTTGAGGAGGTTGACCCGCGAGGCCTTGTCGTCCGGCGAGGCCAGCGAGTCGGAGGTCTGCCGGTCCTGCAGCATCCGGAAGTTCTCGACGGCGACCGGAGTCGGGTAGCCGGACCCCTCGCCGAACAGGTCGTTCTGGCCACCGCCGTAGTCGGAGACCGGGCAGTCCGTGGCCAGCTCCTCCAGCGCGTGCGCCTGCTCCGCGTGCGCGGTCGGGATGACGTAGCGCTCGGCGTACTTCGCGATCGCGAGCAGGCGGAACATGTCGTACATCTGCTCGCCCGTCATCCCGACCGCCGCGGGGATCGACTCGTCGGGGTCACGGCCCAGGTTGATGTCGCGCATGTAGGACCGCATCGCGGCGAGCTTCCTCAGGACGCGGTCGACGGGCGCGGTGTCGCCGGCGGTGAACAGGTTGGCGAGGTACTCCACCGGGATGCGCAGGGTGTCGATGGCCGCGAAGAGGTTGCCCCGGTCCTCGGCGTCCTCCCCCGTGTCGCGCACGACGTCGACGACCGGCGACAGCGGTGGGATGTACCAGACCATCGGCATCGTGCGGTACTCCGGGTGCAGCGGCAGAGCCACCTCGTAGGTGTTGATCAGCGCCCAGACCGGCGACTTCCTCGCGGCCTCCATCCAGTCACCGGGGATCCCCGCCCGCTCCGCCGCGCGTTGCACGTCGGGGTCGTGGGGGTCGAGGAAGCAAGCGCGCTGGGCGTCGTACAGCGCGTGCTCGTCCTCGATGCTCGCCGCCTCGAGCACCTTGTCGGCGTCGTAGAGCACCAGGCCGATGTAGCGCAGCCGGCCCACGCACGTCTCCGAGCAGACGGTCGGGATGCCGACCTCGACGCGGGGGTAGCAGAACGTGCACTTCTCGGCCTTGCCGGTCTTGTGGTTGAAGTAGACCTTCTTGTAGGGGCAGCCCGAGACGCACATCCGCCAGCCACGGCAGCGATCCTGGTCGACGAGGACGATGCCGTCCTCCTCGCGCTTGTAGATCGCGCCGCTGGGGCACGACGCCGCGCACGACGGGTTCAGGCAGTGCTCGCAGATGCGGGGCAGGTAGAACATGAAGGTCTGCTCGAACTCGAGCCTCACCTTGTCCTCGATGCCCTTGAGCATCACGTCGCGGGCGGCGTGCTCCTGTGACCCGCCGAGGTCGTCGTCCCAGTTGGCCGACCACTCGACGTTCATGTCCTTGCCGGAGATCAGGCTCTTGGGCCGGGCGACCGGGAAGGTGTCGGTCTGCGGCGAGGTGGTCAGCGTCTCGTAGTCGTAGGTCCACGGCTCGTAGTAGTCGTCGATGGAGGGCAGCTTCGGGTTCGAGAAGATGCTCAGCAGCTTCTTGACCCGTCCGCCGGCCCGCAGCGCCAGCCGGCCGTTGGGCTTGCGGACCCAGCCGCCCTGCCACTCGTCCTGGTCCTCGTACGTCCGGGGGTAGCCCAGGCCGGGCCGGGTCTCGACGTTGTTGAACCAGACGTACTCCGTGCCCGTCCGGTTGGTCCAGGCCTGCTTGCAGGTCACCGAGCAGGTGTGGCACCCGATGCACTTGTCGAGGTTCATCACCATGGCCATCTGAGCCATCACGCGCATGTCAGTCTCCTCTTCCGGCTCAGTACTCGACCGGTGCGGTCCGCTTGCGGATCATCGTCACTTCGTCGCGGTTGTTGCCGATCGGTCCGATGTAGTTGAAGAAGTACGCCAGCTGTGCGTAGCCACCCACGATGTGGTTCGGCTTGAGCAGGATGCGGGTGAGGCTGTTGTGGATGCCGCCCCGCTTGCGGTCCCGCTCGGTGAGGGGCACGTCGAT
Organism: Nocardioides sp. GCM10028917; assembly: GCF_042666175.1. Taxonomy (NCBI): domain Bacteria; kingdom Bacillati; phylum Actinomycetota; class Actinomycetes; order Propionibacteriales; family Nocardioidaceae; genus Nocardioides; species Nocardioides sp. GCM10028917. The sequence goes on along the minus strand of NZ_JBHTFL010000013.1, from coordinate 211,562 downwards.
GAGCCGGTCCTGGGCGTGGTGCATGTAGACCGTGCCCTCGGGCATCCGGTGGCTCACGATGGCCCGTGCCGCGACGACCCCGTTGCGGTTGACCATCTCGATCCAGTCGTTGTCCGAGATCCCGACCTTCGCCGCGTCGCGGTCGGACATCCAGACGGACTGCCCGCCACGGGACAGCGAGAGCATGAACAGGTTGTCCTGGTACTCCGAGTGGATCGACCACTTGTTGTGCGGGGTGAGGTAGCGGACCGAGACGCCGAGCTCGTTCTGCTCGCCGATCGGCGCCTCGCCGAAGAGCTCGGTCATGTTGAGCGGCGGACGATAGACGGGCAGCATCTCGCCCATCCCCAGGAACCAGTCGTGGTCGACGTAGAACTGCTGGCGACCGGTCAGCGTGTGGAACGGCTTCTTGCGCTCGATGTTGATGGTGAACGGGCTGTAGCGCCGCCCGCCCGACTCCGATCCGGACCACTCCGGTGAGGTGATCACCGGCACCGGCGCCACCTGGGTGTCGGCGAAGGTGATCTGCTTGCCCTCGTGCTCGGCCGCGAGGTCGGCGAGCTGGGTGCCGGTGCGCCTCTCGAGGAAGCGGAAGCCCTGCGTGGCCAGGTGGCCGTTGGAGACGCCCGCGAGGTGGAGCATCGCGTCAGCCATCTGCACGTCGGTCTCGACCTTGGGCTGGCCGTCGCCCGCGCCCCCGTGCACCACGCCGTTGCGCGCGCGGAGGATGTCGACCTCGCGCCTGACGTCGTAGGCGACGCCCTTGGTGAGCATGCCGACCTTCTCCAGGAGCGGGCCGATGGACGTCATCTTCTCGAACACCGCGGTGTAGTCCCGCTCGGCGACCGCGATGACCGGCATCGTCTTCCCCGGCACCGGCTCCACCTCGCCGGTCTTCCAGTCCTTCACCACCCCGTGCTCGCTGGCCATCGCCTCCGGGGTGTCGTGCCACAGCGGCTTGGCGACCACGTCGCGACGGGTGCCGAGATGGTCGACCGCGAGCTCGGAGAACCTCTTCGCGATGACCTTCCAGGCGTCCCAGTCGGACTTGGTCTGCCACGGAGGCGCGATCGCAGGGTTGAAGGAGTGCACGAAGGGGTGCATGTCGGTGGTCGAGAGGTCGTGCTTCTCGTACCAGGTCGCAGCAGGCAGCACCACGTCGCTGAAGATCGTCGACGACGTCATCCGGAAGTCGATCGTCATCAGCAGGTCGAGCCGGCCCTCGGCCGCCTCCTCCGCCCACACGACGTCGCGCGGCCGCTTGTCCGGCGGCGCCTCCACGGCCGTGGCGGCCGAGTCGGTGCCCAGCAGGTGGCGCAGGAAGTACTCGTTGCCCTTCGCCGACGAGCCGAGCAGGTTCGAGCGCCACAGCGACAGCACGCGCGGGTGGTTGTCCTCGTGCTCGGGGTCCTCGACCGCGAACCGCAGCCGGCCCGCCTTCAGCTCCGCGGCGACGTACGCCGGCGCCTCCTCGCCGGCCGCCTCGGCGTCGTCGGCCAGCTGCAGGCTGCTGCGGTCGAAGGTCGGGTACGACGGCGACCACCCGAGCCGCACCGACTGCGCCAGCAGGTCCATCACCGTCCTCCCGGCGAAGACGCCCGTCCCGGAGTCGAGGTCGTCGGCGGTGAAGGTGTCGTAGCGGTACTGCGAGGTGTTCACGTACCAGTACGCCGTCTGGTTCATGTGGCGCGGCGGGCGGTGCCAGTCCAGGGCGAAGGCCATGTGCTGGAAGCCCATGATCGGGCGGATCTTCTCCTGCCCGACGTAGTGCGCCCAGCCCCCGCCGTTGCGGCCCTGCGTGCCGGTGATCGTCGTGAGCAACAGGATGGCGCGATAGATCTGGTCGGAGTGGAACCAGTGGTTGACGCCCGCCCCCAGCAGGATCATGCCCCGGCCCTCGGTGTCGATCGCGTTCTGCGCCCACTCCCGCGCGAGCCTCACGACCTGCGCGGCAGGCACCCCGGTGTGCTGCTCCTGCCACGCGGGCGTCGCCGGCACCTCCGGGTCGTCGTAGCCGCGGACGTCGGACCCACTCGCGCGCGGCCAGCTGCCGGGCAGGCCCTCGCGTGCGACGCCGTACTGGGCGAGCAGCAGGTCCAGCACGGTGGTCACCACACGGTCGCCGACCCGGGCCACCGGTACGCCGCGGCGCTCGTGGACGACCTTGCCGTCGGCGGCGTCGAAGCGCGGCAGCTCGACCTCGACGGCCTCGCGGGTGCCGCCCTGGTGGTCGCGGTACATGCTGAGCGCGGGGTCGATGTCACCGAGCTCGAGGTTCCACCGGCCCACCCCTTCCTCGCCGAAGCGGTCGCCGATCGAGCCGTTCGGGATGCGGACCTCGCCGGTGGCGGCGTCGATGACGGCCGGCTTCCACATGGCGTTCTCGCTCGTCCCGCCCAGGTCGCCCTCGACGAGGAACTTGCCGGGGCGGTGGGCGCCGTCCGCGGCCGGCTCGAGGCACACCAGGTGCGGCAGGTCGGTGAACTGCTTGGTGTAGGTCTCGAAGAACGGCGTGCTGGCGTCGGCGAAGAACTCCTTGAGCACGACGTGGCCCATGGCCATCGCGAGTGCGCCGTCGGTGCCCGGTGCGGGACTCACCCACTCGTCGGCGAACTTCACGCTCTCGGCGTAGTCGGGAGCGACGGCCACGACCTTCTGCCCGCGGTAGCGCGCCTCGGTCATCCAGTGGGCGTCGGGGGTGCGGGTCGTCGGGACGTTGGAGCCCCACATCATCAGGTAGCCGGCGTCCCACCAGTCGCCCGACTCCGGCACGTCGGTCTGGTCGCCGAACATCTGGGGCGACGCGTTCGGCAGGTCGGCGTACCAGTCGTAGAACGACAGCATCGGTGCGCCGATGAGCTCGAGGAAGCGGGCGCCGGAGGCGTACGACACCGGCGACATGGCCGGGATCGGGGAGAAGCCGGCGATCCGGTCCGGGCCCCACCGCTTGACGGTGTAGACGTGCGCTGCGGCGACGATCTCGGCCACCTCGTCCCACGAGGCGCGGACCAGACCGCCTTTGCCGCGCGCCGTCTTGTAGGCCCGTGCCTTCTCCTCGTCCTGCACGATCGAGCCCCACGCCACCACCGGGTCGCCGTGCTGCTGCTTGGCGGCACGGAACATCTCGAGCAGGACGCCCCGGACGTAGGGATAGCGCACCCGGGTGGGGCTGTACGTGTACCAGCTGAACGCCGCGCCGCGCGGGCAGCCACGGGGCTCGTACTCCGGCCGGTCGGGCCCGGCACTCGGGTAGTCGGTCTGCTGCGCCTCCCAGGTGATGATGCCGTCCTTGACGTAGACCTTCCACGAGCACGACCCGGTGCAGTTGACGCCGTGCGTCGAGCGCACCACCTTGTCGTGGCTCCAGCGGTCGCGGTAGAACACGTCGCCCTCGCGCCCGCCGTGCTCGTGCAGCGTGCGGTCGTCGTCGCTGACCTCCGCCTTGGTGAAGAAGCGTCGCCCGCCGATCAGGGCCTTCTGCAGCGGGTTCTCGAGGTCGGTCACGAGGTGGCGCCCTTTCGGTGGGGAGATCGGGTCGGAGGCTGGGTCGGGTCAGGCGGCGACCGTGGCGGTCGAGGCGGCGGCGGTGCGTCGTACGACGACCAGGGTCAGCACGAGCGTGAGTCCGGCGGTGACGGCGAGCAGCCACAGGCCGATGCCGTAGGACTCGGTCTGGCCGTAGAGCCAGCCCATGAGCAGTGGCGGCACGAAGCCACCGAGCCCGCCGGCGGCACCCACCAGTCCCGTCACGCCGCCCACCCGCGCGGGCTCGGTGCTGTGGGCGATCAGCGCAAACGTCGCACCGGACCCGGCTCCCAGGGCCGCGGCCATCACCAGGAACGCCACGGTGCCGAGGGTGAGGTTGCTGCCGTCGGCCGACGTCACCGGCGGGTTCTGCGCGGCGATGGCGGCGCACGCCGTCACGACGGCGAACGACGCGGACAGCACGGGGATCGACCCCAACCGGTCCGACAGCCACCCGCCGACCGGTCGCATCACGACTGCCACCACGACGAACCCGGCCATCCGGTTGGCCGCGTCGGCGGGCTCGAGGCCGTGGGCGGTCTTCAAGTAGGTCGGCAGGAAGACCGAGAACGCGACATAGCCGCCGAAGGCGACCGCGTAGAGCAAGGACGCCTGCCACGTGATCGGCAGGCGCGCGTTGGCGGCGAGGCGGGTGGCGAGACTGGTCGTCGGTGCCACGCGGCCGGGTGCGTCCCGCATCACCAGCCAGGCGACAACGGCATAGACCGCAAGGACCAGCGCGGTGATCAGGAAAGGCGCGGTGCGGCCGAGGTCCTCCGACAGCGGGACGGTGGTCAGGGCGCTGATCGCGGTGCCACCCATGCCTGCACCGAAGATTCCGACCGCGAGGCCGCGCTTCTCGGGCGGGAACCAGGCGTTGACGAAGGGCACACCGACGGCGAAGGCCGTGCCGGCGATGCCGAGGAAGAACCCGCCGAACAGCATGAGCGAGTAGGAGTCGAGCGCGAAGAAGGCCAGGAACAGGACGGGCACGATCGTCGCGGCGGAGACGATCGGGAACATCACCCGGCCGCCGAACCGGTCGGTGAGCGCACCCACGATGATGCGGCCGAGCGAGCCCACCAGCACCGGCACGGCGACCATCAGCGCGACCTCCGACTGGCTGAGGAGGCCGAGCGGGCTGTCCGCGCCCTGCTTGAGGTAGAGGGCGCCCAGCGGGCTGATCAGCGCCCAGGCCCAGAAGTTCACGGCGAACCCCAGCGTGGCCAGGGCGAGCATCAGCCACGGGTTGCCGGCGCGGCGGGGGACGGTCGTCGTGCTCATCGTGTGCTCCTGGTGACCGGAGGAAACAACCCTGCGAACGACTCGAAGTTATTACGATGTACCCGTGAAAAATATCCGCAGCGCGTCCGGGCTCGCAAGGGGTCGGGCCGCGGTCCTGCACGCGCTGCTCGACCAGCCCGACCCGGTCGGCATCGACGCGCTGGCCCAGGCGACAGCGCGCCACCCCAACACCGTGCGCGAGCAGGTCAACTGGCTCGTGTCCCACGACTACGTCACGCGCGTGCGCCAGCCGCACGAGGGCCGGGGCCGGCCGGCCTGGCTCTACCAGGCGCGCGGACCGCGCCCCGGTGACGGCGACTACGTCGAGCTGGCGGCCGCCCTCGCGTGGCGCCTGCAGGATGCCTCCCCCGAAACCCACGCCGAGGCGCTCGCGGCCGGACGGCGCTGGGGGTCGGACCTCGTCGCGCGGAGGGGTGCGGCCGTCGTGCCGTCACCCGCGACCGGGCGGCGATGGACCGTCGAGATGCTCGACGAACTCGGCTACGCGCCCGCGCCGGACGGTGAGGACCGGGAGGTCGTCCTCCACAGGTGCCCGCTGCTGCAGGCGGCCTACCGCTTCCCGGACGTCGTGTGCAGCGTCCACCTCGGCATGGTGCAGAGCGCCCTCGAGGCCAACGGCGCCAGCTCCGAGGGGTCCGAGCTGCGTCCCTTCAGCGCCCCTGGGCAGTGCTTCCTCCGGCTGGGAACCTGACCCGGCGTCCGCCGCTCAGCCCGCGGCGGGGAACGCCTCGGTGTAGAGCGCCTCGAGCTCGGGGGTGGCCTCCGCGGTGAAGCCGCACAGGGTGACGCGGTCGCCGTCGGCGCTCACGAGGTAGGTCTGACCCTCCTGGAAGTCGACCGCGAGCAGGAGGTCCTCGAGAGCCTTGCTCGGTGCTTCCACCGTCACGGTGGACGCGTCGCCGCCGGCGTACCACTGGTCGACCGCGAGTGTGGCCGTGCCGCCGTCGACGGCGGTGACGGTGCCCTCGAAGGCGGTGTCGAACGTCGACAGGACCTCCGCGGACGGCATCGCGCACTTGCCCGCACGGGAGCCGTCGGCGGTCAGGGCGACCGGCTCGTCGGAGGCGGATGCGCTCGGGCTCTCGCTGCTGGTCGGGTCGGTGGTGGCGGCAGGCTCGTCCTCGGACCCGCAGCCGGACAGCACGACGGCGAGGGCCGCCGCAACGACGGGAAGCAGGCGGGCCGTGCGGCGCGGGGTGGTGTGTCGGCTCATGGCGGGCGTCCCTCTCGTGGAAACGGGCGGAGCTGTCCGCTCCCTCATCGGGTCAGACGGGTCAGGGTGCGCTCGGGTTCCCTGCTGTCACCGCGGCGTCTCGATGTCGTCGTCCTCCTCGACGCGCCTCTTCAGCCGGCCGATGCCCGGGATCTTGCCGAGGATCTCGTTGAGCTCGCGGGAGACGTTGAGCAGCTCGTGGAGGTCGGGCGCCACCGAGCCGAGGGTCGTGAGCACCGGGAGCACGTCGCGCTCGACCTGCTCGGTCAGCGCGGGAAGGTGGTCGACGAGCCTCACGAGCGCGGCCACCTCGTCGGGGTGGGTGGTGTCGGCCAACGTCTGGAGGGTCGGCTGGAGGGTCGTCAGGGGTGGCTCGAGCATGTCGAGGAGCGCCGCCGCCCGCTCGGACTGCACGCCGGCGCCGTCGACCACACCGCCCACCCGCCCGATCTGCTCCGACGCACCATCGACGACGCCGCCCACGCGTCCGATCTGCTCCGACGCACCATCGACGACGCCGCCCACCCGTCCGATCTGCTCGGACGCACCGTCGACCACCTCGCCCACGCGTCCGATCTGCTCCGACGCACCATCGACGACGCCGCCCACCCGTCCGATCTGCTCGGACGCACCGTCGACCACCTCGCTGACCCGGCCGATCTCGATCGTCGCTGCGTCGATGACCGCTCCCACGCGGACCACCTCCGACGTCACCCCGTCGACCACGCCCTCGACCCGGTCCACGGCGACGGACACGCGATCGAGCAGTGCCTCGGCCTGGTCGAGGAGCGTCAGCACGCGCGGCACGGCGCCGAGGAGCGCCTCGACCTGCTCGCTCCCCCGCTCGAGGGCCGAGATCACGTCGCGGGGACCGGGCACGGGCAGGCGCATGGTGCATTACTACCAGTGCCCCGGCAGACCTACCGGGCGGCGGCGACCGACTCGTCGGTGCCGGCGAGCTTCTGCGACAGCCAGATCGGGATGATCGACAGCACGATCAGCGCCGCCGCCACCACGTTGACGACCGGCGCCTGGTTGGGCCGGAACAGGTTCTGGTAGATCCAGATCGGCAGCGTCTGGATGCCCTGCCCAGCGGTGAAGGTCGTCACGATGATCTCGTCGAACGAGAGCGCGAAGGACAGCAGCGCGCCTGCCAGCAGGGCCGAGCGCATCATCGGGAGCGTGATCGACCAGAAGGTCCTGAACGTCCCGGCACCGAGGTCCATCGACGCCTCCTCCAGGTTGCCGCCAAGCCGTCGGAGGCGGGCGATGGCGTTGTTGAAGACCGTGACGATGCAGAACGTCGCGTGGGAGACCACCAGGGTCAGCATGCCCAGCTCGATCCCGAACATCGTCAGGAACGCGTTGGCCAGGGCGATGCCCGTCACCACGCCGGGCAGGGCGATGGGCAGGATGATCAGCAGGGAGACCGTGTCGCGGCCGAAGAAGCGGAACCGCTGCAGCGCCAGGGCCGCCATCGTGCCCAGCACGAGCGCGATGGCGGTGGCGACGAGCGCCACCTCGACCGAGACCACGATGGCGTTCCGCGCGCCCTCGCTGTCCCAGGCCGCCACCCACCACTGCGTGGTGTAGCCGGGCGGCGGCCACTCGAAGGTCCTCGAGGTGTTGAAGGAGTTCAGCACGACGAGCGCCAGCGGCACGTGGATGAAGAGCAGCACGAGGCCGGTGAAGGCCAGCAGCACGCCACGGGTCGCCCTCGAGAAGCTCATCGTCCACCTCTTCCGCTCACAGCGAGTCCAGCGCCCCGGTCCGGCGCACCGCTCCCAGGTAGATCACCATCGCCACCACCGGGATGGTCGCGACGGCCGCCGCGAACGGCAGGTTGTTGCCGGTGAGGAACGAGTCGTAGACGACGTTGCCGAGCATCTGGTTCGCCCCACCGACGATCTTGACCGCGATGTAGTCGCCCAGGGTCAGCGAGAAGGTGAAGATCGAGCCGGCGGCCGCTGCCGGGAGGAGCACCGGCAGGACGACGCGGCGCATCGTCGTGCGGGTGGTCGCGCCGAGGTCGGCAGAGGCTTCGATCAGCGAGTTCGGCAACCGCTCGAGACCGGCGTACATGGGCAGGATCATGTAGGGCAGCCACAGGTAGGACAGCGTCACCACCGTGGCGACGAGGCCGTAGCCCGGCGAGAGCCCGAGGTCGTCCAGGGGACCGCCCGTGGCGAACATGCCCCGCCAGGCGTACGCCTTGACGAGGTACGACGCCCACAGCGGGGTCAGCACAGCGATGACGAGGGCGCGCTGGAGCCGGGGCGAAGCAACCTTGGCCATGTAGAGCGCGATCGGAAAAGCCAGCAGCGCGTCGATCACCGTCACGGCCACCGCGATCAGCAGCGTACGCACGGTGATCGTGCGGTAGACGTCGATGGTGAACAGGTCGCGGTAGTTGTCGAGGTTCCAGACCCGCTCGATGTTGCCGCCGAAGGCGTCGACGGTCCACAGGGAGGTGATGAACAGCGCTGCCAGCGATCCGAGGTAGAGCACGCCGAGCCAGAGCATCGGCGGGCCCAGCAGCAGCCCCAGCCGCAGCCGGGGGCGGCGGTGCAGCACTCCCCACCGGGGGGATGCCGCGCCACCTCCCGCCAGCGGCTGCGACGTCACGCCGCGTCAGCCCTTGATCTCGGTCCAGGCCTGGGTCCAGTCCTGGTACGTCGTGCACGTCACGTCCGTGCGGCCGTCCAGGCACTGCTCGATGGGCGTCGTCCAGTAGTGGATCTGCTCGGCGTAGGCCTCGTCGCCCGCGTGGTAGGTCTCGCAGAACCCCTTGCTCGCCAGGTCGCACGCCTTCTCGTTGGCCGGCGCCTCGCCGAACCACTCGGCGACGGACGCGTTGGCCTCGGGGCTGATGATGTGGTCGAGCCAGCCGTACGCGCAGTTCGGGCTCTCGGTCTCCGAGGAGACCATCCACGTGTCCGACCAGCCGGTGGCGCCCTCCTCGGGCAGGATCGCCTCGACCGGGGCCTTCTCGTCCTTGGCCAGGTTCACGATCACCTGCCACGTGGTGCCGACGACCGAGTCGCCGGTCTTGAAGGACTGGATCTCCTTCAGGTAGTCCGACCAGTACTCACCGACGTTCTCGCGCTGCTGCTTGAGCAGGTCGACGGCAGCGGCGAGCTGGTCCTCGTCGAGCGCGTAGGGGTTCTCGATGCCCAGGTCGGGCTGCGTCTCCATGAGGTAGAGGGCGGCGTCGGCGATGTAGATCGGCGAGTCGTAGGCCGTGACCTTGCCCGAGTACGCCGACGCCTCGTCGAAGACCGCGCTCCAGCTCGTCGGCGCCGGGGTGACGACGTCGGTGTTGTACATCAGCAGGTTCGCACCGTAGCCGTGCGGCACGCCGTACATCTGGCCTCCGACGGAGTTCCAGTCGCGGTCCTTGAGGAAGGACCAGACGTCGGCGTAGTTGCCGATCAGGTCGGTGTTGACCGGCGCCACGTCACCGCCGGCGATGAGTCGAAGGGACGCGTCGCCCGAGGCGGACACCACGTCGTACTGGCCCGACTTCATCAGGTTCACGGCCTCGTCGGAGGTGCCGAAGTACTTGACGTCGACCTGGCAGCCCGTCTCCTTCTCGAAGGGGGTCACCCAGTCCACGGACGGGTCCGTGGAGCCGTCCTCCGCGTAGCCGGGCCATGCCAGCACGCTGAGGCTGCCCTCCATGGCCCCGACCTCCGTGGACATCGGGAGGTCCGGAGCGGTGAAGCCGCCCTGCTCCTCCGTCCCGGTGCTGCCGCCGTCGTCGTCGTCACCGGCGGACGTCCCGCACCCGGTGACCGCGAGCACGAACACCGCGAGCGTCGCGGCGACCCTGGTGGTCTGCTTCATGGCATCTCCTTCTTCTGACGCTGCTGCGCCTGCGCTGGATGGTCCGAGAGGTCGATGACGTGCTCGTCGGCCCAGCCGACGGTGACCTGCTGGCCTCGACGGCTCCTGGCCTGGTCCGTGCTGCCCCGGAGGTTCTGCTTCAGCACCGTGAGCGTCGGCCCGGCGTCGAGCTCGACGAGGTAGTGGTTGACCGAGCCGAGGTAGATGACGTCGGCCACGGTCCCCCTGGCAGTCGTGCTGCCGGACTCGACGTCGGCATCGAGGTGGATCTTCTCCGGGCGGATGCTGAACGTGCCCTCCCTCCCGAGCACGGCCGGCGCCGCCTCGCCGGTGAGCAGGTTGGAGGTGCCCACGAAGCCGGCGACGAAGGCAGTGCTGGGGTTCTCGTAGAGCTCGGCGGGGGTCGCGACCTGCTCGATGCGGCCGTCGCTGAAGACGGCGATCCGGTCGCTCATCGTCAGCGCCTCCTCCTGGTCGTGCGTCACGAACACGAAGGTGATGCCGACCTCTCGCTGCAGCTGCTTGAGCTCGAGCTGCATCGCCCGGCGGAGCTTGAGGTCGAGGGCACCGAGTGGCTCGTCGAGCAGGAGCACCTTGGGCCGGTTGACCAGGGCCCGCGCGAGCGCCACGCGCTGGCGCTGGCCGCCCGACAGCTGCGTCGGTCGGCGTCGGGCGAGCTGTCCCAGCTGCACGGACTCGAGGGCCGCCATGGCGCGGTCCCGACGCTGCGAGGCGGGCACCTTCTTCACCCGGAGGCCGTACTCGACGTTGGCGAGGACGTCCATGTGGGGGAAGAGCGCGTAGTCCTGGAACACCGTGTTGACGTCACGGGCGAACGGCGGACGGGCGGTGACGTCCTCGCCGTCGAGCATCACCCTCCCGGCGCTCGGCTGCTCGAACCCGGCGACCATCCGCAGCACGGTGGTCTTGCCGGAGCCGCTCGGCCCCAGCATGGAGAAGAACTCGCCGTCGTCGATGCGCAGGTCGACGTCGTCCACGGCAGTGACGTTGCCGAAGGACTTGGTGAGGCCGACCAGCTCGACGGCCGGAGTGCTCATGCAGCTTCCTCCCCCACGCTCGGGACGACGGAATGCGTTGCGACCTCAGAGTAGGACCTCCGATCCCGCACTGGACATCATCGACGGATCACGATTCGGTGCGGGAAACTGAGGCCGGTGGTCCATACCAGGCCACTCTCCGGCGGCGCCCGGACACGCATCAGGGCCCCCGCCGGAGGCGGGGGCCCTGATGGTGGTGCTGGTGCTGGTGGAGCGGCGACTCCGATCAGGCGATCAGAAGTCCATGCCGCCCATGCCGCCCATGTCGCCGCCGGGCATGGCCGGCGACTTCTCGGGCTTGTCGGCCACGACGGCCTCGGTGGTGAGGAACAGCGCGGCGATCGACGCGGCGTTCTGAAGGGCCGAGCGGGTGACCTTCGCCGGGTCGATGATGCCCTCGGCGATCATGTCGACGTAGTCACCGGTCGCGGCGTTGAGGCCGTGACCGGCCTCCAGGTTGGCGACCTTCTCCGCCACGACGCCGCCCTCGAGGCCGGCGTTGATCGCGATCTGCTTGAGCGGGGCCGAGGTCGCGACGCGCACGATGTTGGCGCCGGTGGCCTCGTCGCCCGACAGGTCGAGCTTGTCGAACGCGGTGGCAGCAGCCTGGACGAGCGCCACGCCGCCGCCGGCGACGATGCCCTCCTCGACCGCAGCCTTGGCGTTGCGGACGGCGTCCTCGATGCGGTGCTTGCGCTCCTTGAGCTCGACCTCGGTGGCCGCGCCGACCTTGATGACGGCCACGCCGCCGGCCAGCTTGGCGAGGCGCTCCTGGAGCTTCTCGCGGTCGTAGTCGGAGTCCGACTTCTCGATCTCGGCGCGGATCTGGTTGACCCGGCCCTCGATCTGGGCCTGGTCGCCGGCACCCTCGACGATGGTGGTCTCGTCCTTGGTGATGACGACCTTGCGGGCCTGGCCGAGCAGCTCGAGACCGGCGGACTCGAGCTTGAGGCCGACCTCCTCGGAGATGACCTGGCCGCCGGTGAGGATCGCGATGTCCTGCAGCATGGCCTTGCGGCGGTCACCGAAGCCCGGCGCCTTGACGGCGACGGAGCGGAAGGTGCCCTTGATCTTGTTGACGACCAGGGTCGACAGCGCCTCGCCGTCGACGTCCTCGGCGATGATCAGCAGCGGCTTGCCGGACTGCATGACCTTCTCCAGCAGCGGGAGCAGGTCCTTGACCGTCGACACCTTGGAGTTGACGATGAGGACGTAGGGGTCCTCCAGCACGGCCTCCATGCGCTCGAGGTCGGTGGCGAAGTAGGCCGAGATGTAGCCCTTGTCGAACCGCATGCCCTCGGTCAGCTCGAGGTCCAGCCCGAAGGTGTTGGACTCCTCGACGGTGATGACGCCTTCCTTGCCGACCTTGTCCATCGCCTCGGCGATGATCTCGCCGACGGTGGTGTCAGCGGCCGAGATCGACGCGGTGGAGGCGATCTGCTCCTTGGTCTCGACGTCCTTGGCCATGGCGAGCAGCTGCTCGGACACGGCGGCGACGGCGGCCTCGATGCCGCGCTTGAGACCCATCGGGTTGGCGCCGGCCGCGACGTTGCGCAGACCCTCGCGGACCATGGCCTGGGCCAGGACAGTGGCCGTCGTCGTGCCGTCACCGGCGACGTCGTCGGTCTTCTTGGCGACCTCCTTGACCAGCTCGGCGCCGATCTTCTCGTAGGGGTCCTCCAGCTCGATCTCCTTGGCGATCGAGACACCGTCGTTGGTGATCGTGGGGGCGCCCCACTTCTTCTCCAGGACGACGTTGCGGCCCTTGGGGCCGAGGGTGACCTTGACCGCGTCGGCGAGGGTGTTCATACCCCGCTCGAGGCCGCGGCGGGCCTCCTCGTTGAAAGCAATCAGCTTGGCCATATCGCGTGCGATTCCTATCGACGTGAGTCTGTGTGTCGACGCCAGGCGGGCTGCCCGCGACGGACGATCCGCTCCACCCGCGATCCATTCCCGCCGGCTTCTGCGGACCTCAGCGTCACCTGGGTCGTTGTCACTCTCGTGAGGAGAGTGCCAACGTCATGTTTAGCACTCGACCCCCGAGAGTGCAAACGTCGGCTGACGCCAGAACGGCGCGCGCCCGTGGGGGGCCACGCGCCGCTCCGGCCCCATGGCCTACGGCAGGTTGATGAGCCTGATGCTCTCGGTCACGGCGATGACCGCGGTGGCGAAGATGGAGCCGAGATCAGAGCCAGTGGCGGCACAGAAGTAGTAGTCGCCGTCCTTGTTCTCGGCCGACACCTCGGCAGCCGTCGAGCAGTCGCTGTCAGCCTTGCTCGGGGCACCCGTGGGACCGGGCGAGGCGGCCTTGGCGAGGTGGTCACGGACCCACGGCGCACGGGGGGTCCTCTTCGAGCCGCCCGACGTGACCGCCTTCTCGCACGGGGCGTCGTTCGCATCGCCGAAGCCGATGACCAGGACCGTGATGCCGGAATCCTTCGCCGCCTGCGCGACGTCGTTGAAGTTGTCGCAGCCCCTCTTCCCGTTGCCGTTGTCGTAGAAGTTGCGGTCCGCACCCACGTCGCCGGAGTCGTCGAGCGAGGTCGACCCGGACTTGACCAGCTCGTCGGGCTGGCCGTCGGTCTCGAAGATGATGACCTTCTTGGCCGTGCCCGGCCGCTTCGGCAGCGACGACAGGTTGTTCGACTGCTTGCCCAGCAAGTAGCGCGCGGCGCCCTTCATGGCCGACGCCAGGTGGGTGCCGTAGCTCCCGGTCGACAACCCCGGAACCTCGCCGCTGGGCAGGCACTTCACTCCCTTGACCAGCTTGCTGGACTCATTGATCGGCGCGTCGCGGGTGGCCCGGTAGTCGTTGCTGAAGGGGATGGGGATCCACGTACCACCCTCGACGCCGTCGTCCTTGGTGGTGGAGGCGGTGGCGCAGCTCGACGTGGCCTTGCTCTTGTGCAGCGCACCGAAGGCGACGTAGTGCAGCGTCGGGTCCATGACCCCGAGGCTCGAGACGATGGCCGCCTGCATGTCCTCGCGATCGTCCTGCGACATGCTGGTCGTGCGGTCCGCCATGATCACGACGTCCATGGGGTTGGGCAGGGTCTCCCCGCACGCACCCTTGCAGGCCGAGGACGCCACCGAGCCCGTCGTGCCCTTCTTCCGCCCGATCACCGGCGCGAAGTCGAAGTCCACGTCCTTGGAGTCGCTGACCCGGATCGTGTTGCACCGGGCGGTGGACGGGCACGGGATGGAGCAGATCTTGGTGTTGCACCGGACCTGAGCGGTGGCATAGGTCCCGGGGTCGCAGGTGGCCGGGATCTGCCCAGCCGCCACCTGCTTGCCGGCACCGGTGGAGGCGACCACGCAGAAGAGCTCCGTGTCGGGCGTCATGGTCGGGTCCTGGGTCTTGGCCATCGTGACGGCCCAGGTCTTCGCGTTGGCTCCGCTCGCCGGCAGCTCGAAGGCGCCGGCGTGCGCGGCCGAGTCGACGTGGTCGTGGAGCTTCTGCCGCTCCATCGCGAGGGAGGAGATGTCCACGGCCAGCGCGGCACAGGCGAAGATGACGATCGCGAGCAGGCCGATGAGGACGACCACCGCCCCGCTCTCGTCCCTCCTCTCCTCCCTCGCCCGCGCCGCCAGCGCGCGCCTCACTCGATCCTCATCTGGCTGGTCTTCGACAGCGTCAGGCTGGACGACACGGCCTTGCCCATCGGGGTCAGCCACGCGTGCTGGTACGTCGCCGTCACCACGGCGACTCCCCCTGACGTGTGGTTCGCGTCCCACGACGCGCAGGTGCCCCCGAGGGGCGTCTTGCACGAGACGGTGACGGTGACCTTTCCCTTGAGGTCGGACAGCGAGTCGTTGACGACCTTGTCGACCTCGCTCTTGCTGGCACTGAGGCTGGCCGCTCGGACACCCTCACGAGCAGCGTTGTTGAGGATCGTGTAGCGGTTGATCGCGAACCCGAGGTCGATGATCGAGAACAGGACCGCCAGCAGGAGTGGCACGACGAGTGCGAACTCCACAGCTGACGCCCCGCGATCCTCGCGTGGGCGTGAAAAGGGCATGACTATTTCCTCCCGCAGGTGCGACGCGAGAACGCTCCCGACGCCGCGAAGGTTGTGACGGTGATCCGGCACGGATGACGGATCACCGGTCCCGCCCGCACCCCCCAGCGCAGGCAAGACAAGGGCAACCTAACTGGAGGGGGGCATGCCCCACCCCCCGAGAAGGACTTGTTTTGCCGTCCTGTCTAGACAGGCGGGTCAGCTGCTGCCGGCGAGCCTCGCGGCGAGCAGGTCGGCGAACGGCTCCGCGTTGGCCGGCGACACGTCGAGGTAGAGGCCCGGCTCGATGAGCTCGAGCTCGCTCACCACCCAGGCGCCGTCCCAGCGCAGCAGGTCGACGCGGAGGTAGTCCATCGGTCGGCCGAAGCGCTCCGCCATCGCGTCGTAAGCGCTCATCACCAGGTCGCCGACGTCGCCCGTCTCGACGGCGCGCACCCGGCCGCCGAACTCCTCGTTGACGCGTACGTCGCCCTCGCCGGGCAGTTTGTCGAAGCGCTGGCCGAGCCGCCCGTCGAGGACGTACACCGACGCCTCGCCGTGGGTGCGGATCGACTCCACGAGCGGCTGGACGACCCACGGCCCGTCGACCTCGGGGTAGTCGACGTGGCTGCGGACGGGCCTGCCCAGGCGCGGGTCGTCGGGGTCGGTCACCACGAGGAGCCCGGCTCCCCCGGCGCCGACGCGCGGCTTGACGACCGCGGTGCCGAAGTGGCGCACCGCGTCGGCCAGGCCGGCCCGGTCCTCGGCGAGCAGCGTCGGCACCGCCGGCAGGTTGCCGAGCTGGGTCAGGTAGCGCTTGTCGTGGTTCCAGGTGAAGACGTCGGCGCCGTTGAGCAGGCGGGCCTGGTCGAGCGACGCCGCCCAGGAGAGGAACTCGTCGTGGCGGGTGACGTAGTCCCAGGTGGAGCGCACCGCGACGAGGTCGGCAGCGGCCCAGTCGACCGACGGGTCGTCCCACCGGGCCCATGCGAAGTCGGTGCCCCGGCCGTGGAGGACGGCGTCGAGGGCGCCCGCGCCGGGCTCCCCCTGCGGCAGGTCACCGCTGGTGGCGAGCAGGACGCTCATGCGTCGGCGGAGCCGTCGGAGTCGTCGGGCAGCTCGGAGGCGCCGTAGAGCTCGTGCGCGACGTTGTCGCGGTTGGTGCCCTCCCGGTTGTCGCCCTTCTCGATGATCACGAGGTTGTGGTAGCAGTGCACGGCCCGCACCCACTGGTCGGTGTAGGTCGGCTCGTAGCCCTCGAGGAGGAACTCCTCGTGGTTGAGGCCGTCGACGAGGTCCTTGACCAGGTCCATCGACGTGCCGGGGGCGCGCGGGTCGAGCTGCCCGCCCCACGCCGGCCAGTAGGAGGTCTGGGTGTCCTCGATGCAGTAGATGGCACCGTCGGGCAGCAGCGGGAAGAGGATCCGGAAGGACTCGCGCACGTGGGCCGGGATGTGGCTGCCGTCGTCGATGACGACCAACGGCGCACCCTGCTCGTCGATGATGCGCGTGAGGACCTCGGGGTCGGTCTGGTCGCCGAGGTAGGTGTGGATGTGGCCCCGCGTCAGCCACGACTTGTCCTCGATGTCGAGCCCGACGATGCGGGCCTTGGGGAAGAACCAGCGCCACATCTTCATCGACGCACCGCTCTTGCGACGCTTCTTGTAGCCGCCGATGCCGAGCTCGAGCAGCGTGAAGGACTCGCCGCGCAGGTGCTGGAGGTGGCGCTCGTAGTGGGGGGTGTACTTGTGGACGCCCCACTTGTCGGTGCGGAACTCGATGGCCAGCTCGGTCAGGTTGCTGGCCAGCAACCGACGGCGGCGCTCGGCCTTCGGGTCGAGCGGCTCCGGCTCGGCCGGCGTGGGCGATGCCTGCATCCGACCGGCCTTCTTGGCAGCCTTCTTGACGGCCTGGCCGGCTCGTCGAGCAGTGGTGCGCACCCGGGAACCCTAGCCTGACCCACCCGCCTCGGGTGCGTGGTGCCCGAACGGCACGTCGGCCACGACGCCGAGGGCCGCGAGCACCGACGGGAGCATCGCCTTCGCCGTGCGCTTGTAGCCGTGCGCGCTCGGGTGGAAGCGGTCGAGGCTGAACATCTCCTCAGGGAGGGTGAAGAAGAACGGGCCGACCACGTGCGCCAGCGAGACCACCCGCGCACCGCGCGCCAGAGCCGCCTCTCGCTGGGCCTCCGCCAGCTGCCGCGATGCACGCGAGCCCAGCGCGCGGAGGGGCTGTGGCACCGGTCGGAGCGCGCCGAGGTCCGGGCAGGTGCCGACGACCACCTCCGTCCCGCGGGCCCGCAGGTCCTCGACCGCCTCGGCCAGGTGGCGTACGGACTCGGCGACCGGCACGCGGTGGGTCACGTCGTTCCCGCCCACCACGATGACGGCCACGTCCGGTCGGTATCCCCGAGGCAGGGACGCGAGCTGGGAGGCGAGCATGCTGCTCTCCGAGCCGACCACCGCTGCCGTCCTCAGCCGCACCGACCGGCCGGCGCTGGAGGCGATGCCGCGCGCCAGTCGGCTGCCGAGGGTGTCCTTGGCCCTGTCCGCGCCCAGGCCCGCGGCGATGGAGTCGCCGAGGACCAGCAGGTCCACCGGCTCACCGTGCTTCTTCTTGTAGTGGCGGTCGGCGTCGGGCGCCCGCTCTCCCAGCGGCTTGCCGATCGCACGCCGGGCCTGCGCCGCCTGTCGGTGCAACAGCTCGCGGGCGCCGTACGCCGTCCCTCCCGCCACGCCGCCGAGGACGGCCAGCGCGACGCCGGCCCGGGTCAGGTGTCTGCTCGCCACCGCACCTGTGAACCAGACCCACCTGAACAGCCGCGCAACCCCGGGCATCGCGGGACCCAACGGCACCCCACGGATGGGTCGATGTACTCAGGACAACGCGGCCGGGGCGCGCCACGGTGGGGGCATGACCGACACCTCCTCACCGGCACCGTCCCTCGCCACCCGCCCGGTGTCCCCGCACCAGCTCGCCTGGCTGCGCACCGAGCTCGCCGACTGGACCGCACACGGCCTCATCGACGACGAGCAGGCGGCCCGGATCGCGACGCGCTACCGCTCCGAGCACCACTCCCGGATCAGCATCGGTCGCGTGCTCCTCTCCCTCGGGGCCGGCTTCGTCGGTGTCGGTCTCATCTGGCTGGTCGCCGCCAACCTCGACGAGCTCTCACCGCTCACCCGCTTCGCCGTCATCGCCGCACTCTGGCTGGCGTTCCTGGCCGGCGGCGAGGTCTTGGCGAGCAGGAATGCGTCGCGCCCGGTGGTCGGCGCCGCACGCCTGCTCGCTGCCATGGGCGTCGGCGCCGTGATCTTCCAGGCGGCGCAGTCGCTGCAGGTCCCCGCCTACGAGCCGCGCCTCGTGGGACTCTGGGCGGCCGGCGCCCTGCTCCACGGCTACCTCACCCGGTCGCGCATGCCGTTCTTCGTCGGCCTCGTGGCCGGCGTGGTCTGGTGGCTGTGGCAACCGATGTGGGACGAGCCCCACGGTCTCACGGTGGTCCTGGTCCTCGGTGCGGGCTCGGTCCTGGGCGCGAGCGTGGGCGTGCTCGACGACGAGGGTCTCGCCACCTACGCCTGGGCGTGGCGGACGGTGGCCGCCGCGATGGCACTGGTGGCCATGTTCGCAGCGGCGATCCCCGGGATCGGCTCCGACGGGATCGTGTGGACGACCTGGCTGGTGGTCGAGATGGTGGTGGCCGGAGTCGTCGCCCTGGCCGCGGTGCTCACCCGTCGCGACCGACGCGCGCTGGAGCCGCTCGGCGCGACGGCCGTCCTCGTGGTCGCCACCCTGATCGCCGTCTGGACCACGGGCACCGACACCTCGTCGGTGGACGCCGCCGACTGGGGCCGCGCGGCGGTCTCGGTGCTCGCCTACGTCGTCCTCGCAGTCGGGCTGGTCGCGCTCGGCACCGTGCGCGACCACCAGGCCCTGACCTGGATGGCGATGGCCGGCCTCGTCGTCTTCACGACCTTCCAGAGCTTCGCCGTCTTCGCCCCGATCGTCACCGGCGCCTGGCTGTTCGTGGTGCTCGGCACCGTCTTCCTCGGCACCGGCTTCCTGTTCGACCGGGCCCGACGCGAGCTCGCGCAGGCACTCGACACCGACTCCCCCGCCGGCACCGAAGGAGCAGCCCGATGAACCGCATCGCCGCCACCGGGATCATCGCCGTCAGCCAGCTCGCACTGGTCGGCATCGCCGTCGCACCGCAGCTCTCCGCCCGGGTCGCCGGGGAGGCCTACCTGGTGCGGGTGGCGCCGGTCGACCCGATCGACCCGTTCCGCGGCGCGTACGTCGCGCTCGACTACCCCGACCTGCGCCACGACGGGTCGCAGTCCTCTGTCGAGCCCGGGCTCGGCTCGATGGAGGACGGGGAGTCCGGCGACGTCTACATCAGGCTCGTCGAGGAGGACGGCGTCTGGATCGGCGAGGAGTGGTCCCGCACGCGGCCGGACGAGGGCCCCTACCTGGCCTGCGACGACCGGTCGTGGCAGGTCCGGTGCGGCATCGAGAGCTGGTTCCTCCCGCAGGACGACGCACAGGAGGCCGAGCACCTGCTGCGCGACGGCGCGGTCGCCGAGCTGCGGGTCGACGACTGCGGCAATGCCACCGTGGTCGACGTACGCGGTCGGTGACCGGCACGGGCACGCGGGGGCTCAGCCCCCGGCGACCGCCGGGATCACCGAGATCTGCACGCCGTCGGGCGTGGCGGTCTGCAGCTCGTCGAGGAACCGCACGTCGTCGTTGCCGACGTAGACGTTGACGAAGCGGCGCAGCTGGCCGGCCTCGTCGAGGATCCGTCCCTTGATGCCCGCGTAGCTGGCGTCGAGGTCGTCGAGGACGGCCGAGAGGGTGTCGCCCTCGGCGCTCACCTCGGACTTACCTCCGGTGTAGGTGCGCAGGATGGTGGGGATCCGGACGGAGACTGACATTCGGACTTCCTTGTGTAAGTGGATGGGTTGAGCGCGCTCTGGTGCGTGCGGCTGCAAGGCGGACGCGCGCAGGCGACCTTTGAGCGAAGCGGGTCGTCAAGCGCGGACAACGCCGCAGACGTTCCACCAGAGTGCGCTCAAAGGACCTTCGACGCCACGAAGGCGTCATAGGTCGGGGCGATGGTGGCGGCCGGACCGACGCGGTCGGACACCGCGTCCAGCGTCTTGAGGCCGTGGCCCGTGTTGATGACGACGGTCTCCAGGGAGGTGTCGAGCTGACCGGTCTCGACGAGCTTCTTCAGCACGCCGACGGTGGTGCCGCCGGCGGTCTCGGTGAAGATCCCCTCGGTGCGAGCCAGGAGCACGATCGCCTCGCGGACCTCGTCGTCGCTGATGTCCTCGACCGCACCCCCGGAGCGACGACAGATGTCGAGGACGTAGATGCCGTCCGCGGGGTTGCCGATCGCCAGGCTCTTGGCGATGGTGTCGGGCTTGACCGGGCGGATCGCGTCGGTCTCGGCCTTGTAGGCCACCGACACCGGCGAGCACCCGGTCGCCTGGGCGCCGAAGACCTTGTAGGGCTTGTCCTCCACCAGGCCGAGCGTGATGAGCTCCTGGAATGCCTTGTCGACCTTGGTCAGCTGCGAGCCGGACGCGACGGGGATGACGATCTGGTCGGGCAGCCGCCAGCCGAGCTGCTCGGCGATCTCGTAGCCCAGCGTCTTGGACCCCTCGGCGTAGAAGGGGCGCACGTTGACGTTGACGAACGCCCAGCCCTCCTCCTCGCCGGCGATCTCCGAGGCGAGCTTGTTGACGTCGTCGTAGTTGCCGTCGACCGCGACGAGGCGGTCGGTGTAGACCGCCGAGTTGACCTGCTTGGGCTGCTCGAGGTTGCTGGGGATGAAGACGACCGTCGTGATCCCGGCGCGGGCTCCGGCGGCAGCGACGGCGTTGGCCAGGTTGCCCGTCGACGGGCACGCGAAGACCTTCGCGTCGAGCTCGCGAGCCGCACTCAGCGCGCAGGCGACCACGCGGTCCTTGAACGAGTTGGTCGGGTTCGTCGAGTCGTCCTTCACCCACAGCTTCTCGAGACCGAGCTCGCAGGCGAGGTTCTTCGCCTCGAGCAGCCGCGTGAAGCCGGGCTCGGTGTTGGGGCTCTGCTCGATGTCGTCGGGCACGGGCAGCAGCGCCTTGTAGCGCCAGATGTTGCGGGGCCCGGCGGCGATCTCCTCGCGGGTGACCGTCGGGAAGTCGTAGGCCACCTCGAGTGGCCCGAAGCACTCCGGACACGCGTAGAACGGGCCGAGGGCGACCTCGTGGCCGCACTCGCGGCAGGCCAGGGCTCGGGCGTTGCCGAAGGCGCCCTCGCGAAGCCCCTTCGACGGCGTGGGGGTGGTGGTCTCGTCCAACAGGGTGCTCATGAAGTCCTCCTTCTCATCTGTCCCCGCGACTCTCGCTGGGGTCGGATTTGGCACCTGCTCCCGCGACTGTCCGCCGTGAGGCGGACAGGAGGCTCGCGGGTGGTTGCCGGGACTTCGTCGGGCCGTTCCCTCAGTCCCTCGTGATGAGCAGGTTCAGCCTAGGGAGCCGTCTCACGATGTGCACATCCAGTCCACGATGTGGTCTGGACGGTGTCCGGGGTGCGGTCAGCCGGGCGCGTTCGACGCCGTGGTCAGCGGCGAGGTCAGCGGGGAGTGGAGAGAGCGGTCAGCAGCTCCACGACGCCCTGTGGTCCGTCGACGACGACGTCGGCGAGCCGGACCAGGTCGGGCTGCTCGGTCGAGGCCGAGCACACGACCAGGCCGGGCAGTCCCTCGGCGCGCAGCGAGCGGACGGCCTCGAACGCCTCCACGTCGCCGAGGTCGTCGCCCCCGAACACCACGCCGGTGGCCTCCTGCTGCGCGACGAAGGCCCGCAGGGCATGGCCCTTGTGCATGTCACCCGAGCGCACCTCGATGACGTTGCGACCCGGCTCGATGGTGAGGTGGTGGCGCTCCGCGAGGGCCGAGATGGGCTTCACCAGCCGCTCGAACGTGCCGGTCGGGTCCTCCATGCGGCGGGTGTGCACCGCGACCGCGAGGCCCTTCTCCTCGACGTACGCCCCGGCGGCGCCGGCGTTGCGCAGGACCGACGGCAGCTCGCGCTCGAAGCTCGCCAGCCCCGCCGGCGGCCGCGGTGACCGGATCCGCTGCTCCGTGGCCGACCAGCGCTCGTTGCCGTACTGGCCGAACACGAAGAGCTCGGCACCGCGGTCGAGCATGGCGTTGCCGAGCGCGTCGAGGTCGCCCATGGCGATGGCCTGGCGCGCCGGTCGACCGGTGATCACCGCGACCGCGCGCACCACCTCGGCGAGCTCGAGCAGCGCGCCCGGGGCCGCGGGGTGCAGGCGTGCCGCCTCGGGGTCGTCGACCACCGGCGACAGCGTGCCGTCGAAGTCCAGGCCCACGACCAGGCCGTCGAGGACATCGCGTACGGCGTCGTAGTGGGCGCGCGCGTCGTCGGAGGTGAACTCCATGGGTCAACCCAACCACGTGCGGCGCACGTGCGCCGACCCTGCCCGAGGTTGCACCGGGGCCGAGGGAGGCCGAGGCGTCAGCGCGGGGCGTCGGCGGTGAGGATGATGGTGAGCCGGTCGCGCTTCATCACGCCGACGGCCGGCGCCGTGCGCTTGATCCCCAGGTCGAGCGCGAGCTGCTTGCCGGCGGCCTTGAGCCGGGGCGGGAAGTAGACGGTGCTGGTGGGGATGAGGCCCTGCCAGTTGTCCTCGCCGACCACGGCCCAGCCGACACCGGTGGCCTTCGCGGCGGTCGCGGCGGCGAGCCCCCGGATGCCGGAGTTGTTGTAGACCTCGACGTAGACCTCGCCCCGCTTGACCTGCGGCTTCGGCTTGGGCTCGGGCTTCGGCGTCTCGGCCGCCGTCGGGCTCGGCTCGGCGCTGGGCGTCTGGTCGGCGCTGGCGATCGTGGCCGTGTCGACGCGGCGCTCGGTCGGCGCCTGGTCGCGGGTGGCGACGAAGGTGATCGAGGCCATCGCGACGGCGAGGACCGACAGCATCACGAGCGGGGACGGGAAGGCCACGCCGCGCTCGTCACGACGACGGGCCGCGGATCGGCCGGGGCTGGGGAAGGAGGCCATGGGGAAGGTGACCAATCGTGAGTGGGCGGTCCGTGGAGGTGAGAGGTGGTGTCAGATCTCGAACCCGAGGCGGCGCGCCGAGCGCTGCCGCTGCCGGGAGGCCCGCAGCCGGCGGAGGCGGCGTACGAGCAGCGGGTCGGCCTCGAGCGCCTCGGGACGGTCGATCAGCGCGTTGAGGACCTGGTAGTAGCGGGTGGAGGACATGTCGAACTTCTCGCGGACGGCCTGCTCCTTGGCGCCGGCGTACTTCCACCAGTGCCGCTCGAACTCGAGGATCTCGCCGTCGCGCTCGCTGAGCCCGGCAGCGGTCTGCTGCTGGTCTGTGATGTGCTCGGCTGCGTCCATCGCCATCTCCTCCTCGACCCCACACCACCCGTGACCGGGTGGACGAGGACGAGTCTAGGCGACGAACGACAACGATGTCATTCGCCTCCGGCGAGTCGTCTGGACAAAACCTGCGGCGGACTCGTGGCGCGCGCCCATGGCCTCGTGGGGCTCCCCTGGACGGAGTGACCGGGACACCGCGGGGTGGTCTGTGCCTCACCGCTCGTCGCTAGGGTTGCGGGCGTGAGTGGAGCTCCGCAGGCAGACCTCGTCATCGTGGCCAACCGGCTGCCCGTGGACCGGGTGCGCCAGCCGGACGGCTCGGTGTCGTGGCGGCCCTCCCCCGGCGGGCTCGTCACCGCGCTCGAGCCGGTGCTCCGGGCCAACGACGGCGCGTGGATCGGCTGGCCGGGCTCGGCCGACGAGGACGACGGTTTCGAGCCGTTCGAGGAGAACGGCCTCTCCCTCATCCCCGTCGCGATGAGCGCCGAGGAGGTCGAGGAGTTCTACGAGGGCTTCTCCAACGGCACCCTCTGGCCGCTCTACCACGACGTCGTCGCCAAGCCGGAGTTCCACCGCGAGTGGTGGGACTCCTACGTCACGGTCAACCAGCGCTTCGCCGACCGGGCTGCCGAGGTGGCGGCCGAGGGCGCGACTGTGTGGGTGCAGGACTACCAGCTCCAGCTGGTGCCGCAGATGCTGCGCGCCCTGCGGCCCGATCTGCGCATCGGCTTCTACCTCCACATCCCCTTCCCGCCGGCCGAGCTCTTCTCCCAGCTGCCGTGGCGCCGCCAGATCCTCGAGGGGCTGCTGGGCGCGGACCTGATCGGATTCCAGCTGCCGGGTGCGGCCGCCAACTTCGTACGCCTCGTGCGCAGCCGGGTGGGCCACAAGACCCACCGCGACACCATCTACCTCCCGGACGGTCGGCCCGTGAAGGCGACGGCGTTCCCGATCTCGATCGACACGGCCGGGTTCGAGGAGCTGGCCCGCTCTGAGGCGGTCGAGGAGCGGGCCGCCGAGATCCGCGAGGCGCTCGGCAATCCGCGGCGGATCTTCCTGGGCGTCGACCGGCTCGACTACACCAAGGGCATCTACTCGCGGCTGCGGGCGTTCGGCGAGCTGGTGCGCGACGGGCACCTCGACGTCGAGGACGCCGTCTTCGTGCAGGTCGCGACGCCGTCGCGTGAGCGCGTGGAGCAGTACCGCATCCTGCGCGACGACATCGAGATGCTCGTCGGGCGGATCAACGGCGACCACGGCAAGATCGGCAACCCGGCCATCCACTACCTCCACAACTCCTACCCCCGCGAGGAGATGGCCGCGTTCTACCGGGCGGCCGACATCATGGTGGTGACGCCGTTCCGCGACGGGATGAACCTCGTCGCCAAGGAGTACGTCGCCTGCCGGTTCGAGGACGACGGCGCACTGGTGCTCTCGGAGTTCGCCGGCGCGGCCCAGGAGCTGCGGCAGGCCTGGCTGGTCAACCCCTACGACATCGACGGCATGAAGTCCGCGCTGCTCGAGGCCTTCGCCGCGGACAGGAAGGAGACCTCCCGGCGGATGCGGGCGATGCGGAGGACCGTCGTCCAGCACGACGTGTCCAAGTGGGCCGCCGACTTCCTGCGCGAGCTCGAGGCACTGCCCGAGCACCACGACAAGACGGTGCGCGAGCCGCGCTCGCGCTGACCGCCTCCCCGCTCGGTTCAGGCGGGGGGGCGTCGTGACGGTGCGGTCTCGCCCTGGGCGACCATGATCGCCTCGATCTCGTCCACGAGGTCCGCGCCCAGACGCGGCCACGTCGGGTCGTAGCCGTAGACCTCCCCGAGACCAACCGCGGACCGCGTGCCGTCGAGGATGTCGATGTCGCGGGGCGCGATCAGGCCGGGGTGGACGACACCGATCGCCTCGGAGACCTTCATCAGGTCTCGTCGCAGCGAGCGGATGTAGTTGGCCGCCCGGACGCTCTTGAGGCCCACGTCGAGGCCGCGCGTGTAGCGGGGATTCTGCGTCGCGATGCCGACCGGGCAGTGGTCGGTGTGGCACTTCTGGGCCTGGATGCAGCCGATCGACATCATCGCCTCGCGGCCGACGTTGACCATGTCGGCGCCGAGCGCGAACGCGACGACGGCGTTCTCCGGGACGCCGAGCTTGCCCGCCCCGATGAACACGACGTCGTCGCTGAGGCCAGCGGCCGCGAACCTGCGCCAGACCTCGCTGAAGCCGATGCGGAACGGGTAGGCCACGGAGTCGGCGAAGATCATCGGCGCCGCACCCGTGCCGCCCTCGCCCCCGTCGATGTTGACGTAGTCGACACCGCGCGTCCCGGACGCCATCTCCTCGACGAGCTCGTCCCACATCGTGACGTTGCCGACCGCCGACTTGATCCCGACCGGCAGACCCGTGGCCTGCGCCACGGACTCGACGAAGTCGAGCATGGAGTCGATGTCGTGGAAGACCGTGTGGCGGCTGGGTGACGCGCAGTCCTTGCCCTCCTCGATGCCCCGGATCTCGGCGATCTCCCGGCTCACCTTCTCGGCGGGGAGCATGCCGCCCAGCCCGGGCTTGGCGCCCTGGCTGAGCTTGACCTCGATCGCGCGCACCGGCGCCGACTGCACCACGTCGACCAGCCGTGCCATGTCGAAGCGGCCGTGCTCGTCGCGGCAGCCGAAGTAGGAGGTGCCGATCTGGAAGACGATGTCGCCGCCCTTGCGGTGGTGGGGCGAGAGCGCGCCCTCGCCGGTGTTCTGGAAGCAGCCGGCCATGGCCGCGCCCTCGTTGAGCGCCTCGATGGCCTTGCCCGACAGGGAGCCGAAGCTCATGCCGGAGATGTTGACGACCGAGGAGGGCCGGAAGGCGTGCGCACGACCGCGCGCGGCGCCCATCACCTTGGCGCAGGGCAGCACGATCTCCTCCTGCGCGTGCGGCATCGTGGCCGCCCCCGGCCCGGTGAAGGTGCGGTGCTTGATGATCGGGTAGCCCTCGACCCGCTCGACGTCGTTGTCGGTGCCGAAGCCGAAGTAGTTGTTCTCCAGCTTGGAGCTGGCGTACACCCAGCGCCGCTGGTCACGACTGAACGGGCGCTCCTCGTCGTTGCTGGTCACGATGTACTGCCGCAGCTCGGGCCCGAACCTCTCCAGGAAGAAGCGGGCGTGCCCGATCACCGGGAAGTTGCGCAGGATCGCGTGCTTCGTCTGGATCAGGTCGTGCACGGTCGTCCCGGCCGCCGCCGCTGCCGTGCCACCGAGGATGGCGTACCTCCACTTCATGATTCGTTCCTAGCCCTCCCGCGACGCGTTGTCGAGGACGGACCGTCCCGATGGAGGGGGTCAGGCGAGCTCGCCGCGCGCGATGCTCACCCCTGAGTGGGTGGGGTCGCCATCGTTCGGCTCGACCGAGATGTCGACGATGCGGTAGCCCTCGTCGATGAGGTCCATCGGCACGGCGAACTCCCCCTCGTCCCCCGAGGCGAGCAGGCCGATCGAGATCATCCGCTTGCCGTCGACGTTGATCAGCCACACCTCGTGGACGCCCGGCTCGTCGCCGAGCTCGCTGGCGCTGACCCGGATGGTGAAGGTGTCGTCGGTCTGAACGGCGCTCGCCTCGCCGCGCTCGGCGTCGCTGTCGAGCGCGGTGAGGGAGGTCGCGGCCACGACGGTCCCGGTGTCCGTCGGGGGGACCGCCTCAGGAGTCTCGTCCGTCCCGGTGCCGAGGCGCCCGAGGCCGACGCCGGCGAGGAGGGCGAGCGCGGCGGCCACCCCGGCCAGCCACAGCGGTACGCCGCGTCGGCGCGCCGGCTCGTCGCGGACGGGCAGCGACACCGGCGGGGCGTCGCCCGACCGGACCTGCGCCAGCACCTGCGCGCGCAGCTCCGCAGGAGGCGGGACCAGGGCGTCGGAGCCGGCGCGGCGGCGTACGCCGGTGAACGCCGCAACCAGGGCCGCGCAGTCCGGGCACGTCTCCGCGTGGTCGCGCACGTCGGCGGGGCCGTCCGTGGGGTCGAGGGCGAGCCCGGCGAGCTGCTCGGGATCAGCGTGACTCATGGCGCACCCCCTCGAGCTGTTGGTGGAGCTTCATCAGGCCACGGCGGACGTGGCTCTTCACGGTACCGAGGGGCAGGCCGACCCTGTCGGCGATCTCGGCGTGGCTGCGCTCCTCCCAGAAGGCGAGGAACAAGATGGTGCGACGGGGGTCGGGCAGGTCCTCGACCGCCTGCCGGACGACGAGCCGCTCGGCGACCTCGTCGTCGGCGGCCTCGAGCGCCTCGTCATGGACGCCGGGGAGCGACACCACCGCAGCGAGCCTGTCGGCGTCGCGCGCCCGGGCGGCTCGTACGTCCGACACCTTGTGCCGTGCGATCCCCACCAGCCAGGCCGGCAGGGCAACGGGACTCGGGGTCAGCGTGTGCCGACTGCGCCACGCAGCGACGAACACCTGCTGGGTGACCTCCTCGGCGTCGTGGGGGTCGCGCAGGGCGCGCAGGGCGTAGGTGTGCACGAGCGCGGACCACCGGTCGTAGATCTCCTCCAGGGCCGCCTCGTCACCTGCGACGAGACGAGCGGCAAGGGCCTGGACGAGGTCGTCCTGCTCGTCCTCGTACGACAACGCCCCGGTCACCACCGGGACACCGTACCGGCGGGGCCCGCGGGCGGGGAACGGGATGATCGTCATCGTCGTTCCCCGCCCGTCAGGCGTCCGGCCGTGCCGCTTCCTCAGAGGTCGATCGGTCGGAGCACCCGGTCGATGCCGTGGGCGACCTGCTTGTTGCCCTTGTTGAGGTCGAGGGCCTTGAGCACGGCCTTCGGGTCCTGGGCGTTCTTGTCACGGTCCTTGAGCGTGACGCTCACGCTCGGCTTGGTCTTGACCTTGACGGTGATCTTGCCGCCCTGGGCGGTGGTCAGCTTGGCGCCGTCGGCCTTGAGCACCTTGTTGCTGGTGAGCGTCTGGCCCGGCACGACGTGGTAGAGCAGGATCGTCTCGATCGTGTCGACACCGGCGAGCTCCACGAGCGCCTCGAAGAGCTTCTTCTCGCCCTTGATGGTCTTGCCGGTCAGGTCCTCGGCCAGCAGGCGGAAGGCCTGGTCGGTGGGCGCGAAGGCGGTGACCCGCTTCGAACCGTCGGCGAGCACGGTCACCGGGGAGCTCGGCTTGGCCTTGGCCACGGCCAGGACCGCCTCGGTGACGATGTCGAAGTCGTTCTTGTTCTTGTCGAACGTGTTGCCGTCGGAGGTGAGGAGGGCCGCGAGGCTGTCCTCACCCGGCGCCATGGCGGCGCTGGCGGCGGGGGCCGTGGCCTGCACCGCGCCCAGTGCGAGGGCGGAGGCGGCGAGGATGGCGGGAACGCGTCGCTTCATGAGGAAGGTCCTTCCGTCTGGGGCGCCCGTTGGCGCCCATCACCCTCTTCTCCGGACGAACCCCCCGACTGGATGCACCTGTCGGGAAACTTTCTCCCCGTAGATTCCCTCCATGGACCTCATCCCCAAGCCCGACCAGGTGGTCGCCGCGGCTGGCAACGTCGCGCACACGCTGCTCTACGGCGGGCTGGCCGACCTGCGGCCGATGCCCCGGACGCTGATCGACGACGGCGAGCTGCGCGAGGTCTACCACTACCGACCGGTCGCGGGCGTCCCCCGGACCGGCGACCCTGTGCTGCTGGTGACGCCGCTCGCTGCGCCCTCGCTGTGCTTCGACCTGCGCCGCGACTGCTCGCTGGTCGAGCACCTCGTCACGCAGGGGCGTCCCACCTACCTGCTGGAGTACGGGCAGGTCTCCTTCAAGAACAGGTCGCTGGGCATGGAGCACTGGGTCGACGAGGTGCTCCCCGAGGCGGTCCGGGTCGTCAGCGAGCACGCGGGCGGCCGCGGGGTGCACCTCGTCGGCTGGAGCCTCGGCGGGATCTTCACCCTCCTCGTCGCCGCCGATCGGCAGGACCTGCCGATCGCCTCGATCACCGTCGTCGGGTCCCCGGTCGACGTGACCAAGGTGCCGCTCGTCGCGCCGGTGCGGCCGCTGCTCAACCTGACCCAGGGCAGGGGCGTCATCACGCGGGCCTACCGGGCCCTGGGCGGCGTACCGACCCCCCTCGTCAACTGGGCCTTCACCGCCGCCTCCGCGCAGAAGGTGCTCACCAAGCCGCTCGCGGTGCTGACCCACCTCGACGACACCGACTACCTCGCCCAGATGGAGGCGGTCAGCCGCTTCATGTCCAACATGACGGCCTACCCGGGCCGCACGTTCGGGCAGCTCTACCACCGCTTCGTCAAGGGCAACGCCCTCGCCACGGGGCACATGGAGATCGGCGACCGGACCGTCGACCTCGCAGCGATCTCGGTGCCCACGCTGGTGTTCGCGGGCAACACCGACGGCATCGCCCCGCTGCCTGCCGTGCGCGCTGTGGTGCCGCTGCTGACCGGCTCGCCCCAGGTGCGTTTCGAGGTGGTGCCCGGCGGCCACCTCGGCATGCTCACCGGGCGCGCCGCCCGGTCGACGACGTGGACCGCGATCGACGAGTGGGTGGACGAGTGGTCGCGCGGCCCGCTGCCGGCGAAGCCGTCGGCGAGCTCGATCGGATCGAACCCCTCGCGTCGCTACGGGTCGGCGAGCTCCCGGTCGCTGGGTGGACGGTGAGCACGTCTGTCGACGCGGGGCGGCTGCCGCTCGGCGTACGCATCGGCTATGGCAGCGGCTCGGTCGCGACCGGAGCGTTCGGCACGGTGCCGGGCCTGATGCTCCTGCCCTACCTCACCGACGAGCTCGGCATCGCCGCGCTGTGGGCCGGCGTGATCGTCTTCCTGCCGAAGGCGTGGGACGTCGTCCTCAACCCGATCGCGGGGCGGGTAAGCGACCGCACGATCGACCCGGCCGGCCCCCGACGCCCGTGGCTGGTCCGCGCCGGGCTGATGCTGGCGGGAGCGTTCGCGCTGATCTTCGCCGCACCCGACCTCGACAGCCGGTGGCTCGAGGCCGGGTGGGTGCTCGTCTTCTTCGTGCTCGCCGCATCGGCGTACGCGTTCTTCCAGGTCCCCTACGTCGCCATGCCGGCCGAGATCACCACGTCCTACGACGAGCGCACACGTCTGATGACCTGGCGGGTCGCGATCCTGGCCTTCACGATCATGCTGGCCGGTGCGACGGCCCCGGTCATCCGCGACGCGATCGGCGGGCGCGACGGCTACCGGGTGATGGGCGTCGTGATGGCCACGGTCATCCTCGTCGGTGCCCTCGCCGCCTGGTGGGGCACCCGGCACGCGCCGATCGGGGCGGTGGGCGCGGGCGCCGGCACGCTGCGCCAGCAGCTGCAGGTGGTCTCCCGGGCGCGCGACTTCCGGGTGCTGCTCACCACCTTCGTCCTGCAGGCTCTCGCGACCGGGTGCATGCTCGCCGGCGTCGCCTACGTCGCCGAGGACCTGCTGGGTCGCTCCTCGGCGGCCACCATCCTGTTCGTCTGCTTCGTCGGGCCGGCGCTGCTGCTGACACCGCTGTGGGCCCGGTGGGGCGAGCGCGTCGGCAAGAAGCAGGGCTACGTCGCCTCGTCGCTGCTCCTCGCCGCCGGCGCCGCCCTCGCCGTGCTGGCGCGGGGCGGCAACGACGTCTGGACGTTCGTGGCGACGGGCCTCGTCGGCGTCGGCTACGCCGGCTGCCAGGTGTTCCCGATGGCAATGCTTCCGGACGTCGCCGCGGTGGACGCCGCCCGGACCGGGGAGAACCGGGCCGGGGTCTACACCGGCGTCTGGACGGCCGGCGAGACGCTCGGTCTCGCCCTGGGCCCCGCGCTCTTCGCGCTGATGCTCGCGCTCGGTGGCTACCTGTCGAGCGAGGGGCGTGACATCAGCCAGCCCGACTCCGCACTCACGACCATCGCCCTGGGTTTCTCCATGGTGCCGGCGGTCCTGACGGTGCTCAGCCTGTGGTGGCTGCGCCAGTACACCCTCGACCCCGCCCGGGTGGCGGCGGCGGAAGGAGCAGTCCCGTGACCGACGCGATCCAGAGGCTCGCCGCCCTGCAGAGCCGGGACCTGCCGGTGCACGGAGGCCGCACGCTGGCCTACGTCTACGACTCCGGCGACCCCGAGGTCGATCGCGTCGCCCGGGAGGCGGTCGCGGCCTACGCCGCCTCCAACGCGCTCGACCCGACGGCGTTCCCGTCGCTGCTGCAGATGGAGAACGAGCTCGTGGGCTTCGCCTGCGGCCTGCTCGACGCTCCGGCGTCAGCGGTCGGGACGGTCACGTCGGGCGGCACGGAGTCGATCCTGCTGGCGGTCCAGGGTGCCCGCGACAGCCGCCCGGACGTCGTACGTCCGCGGATGGTGCTGCCCGCCACCGCGCACGCCGCCTTCCACAAGGCCGCGCACTACTTCGGCGTCGAGGCCGTCCTCGTGCCGGTCGGGCCGGACTTCCGGGCCGACGCCGCGGCGATGGCCGACGCGATCGACGACGACACGGTGCTGGTCGTGGCGAGCGCACCGTCGTACGCGCACGGGGTGGTCGACCCGGTGACCGAGATCGCGGCAGCCGCGGCGGCACGCGGGATCCGGTGCCACGTGGACGCCTGCATCGGCGGGTGGGTGCTGCCGTACGCCGCCCGGTTGGGGCGCCCGGTGGGGCCGTGGACGTTCGCCGTCGAGGGCGTCACCTCGATCTCCGTGGACACCCACAAGTACGCCTACGCGCCGAAGGGCACCTCGCTCCTCCTGCACCGCGACGCGGCGCTGCGCAAGCCGCAGTTCTTCGCCTCCGCGACGTGGCCGGGCTACACGATGCTCAACGCCACGACGCAGTCGACCCGCTCGGGAGGCCCCGTCGCCGGCACGTGGGCCGTCGTCGAGCACATCGGCGACGACGGCTACCTCGCGCTCGCGGAGCGCGCCCTCGCCGCGGTCGACGCCATCGTGGCGTGCATCGAGGGCGAGCCGGCGCTCCGGCTGGTGGTCGCGCCGGACTCCACCCTCGTGACCCTGGCGACCGACGCGTCCTGCGACCCGTTCACCCTGACCGACGAGCTGGTGGCGCGCGGGTGGTACGTCCAGCCCCAGCTGTCCTTCGGGGACGACGGGCCGACCATCCACCTGTCGGTGAGCGCCGGCACGCACGCGCACGTCGAGGAGTTCGCCTCGGCGCTCTCCGACTCCGTGGCGGCGGCGCAGGCGGCCGGCCCGGTGGCCGTCGACCCCGGCGTGGTCGGCTTCATCGAGGCGCTCGACCCGACCGCGCTCGGCGACGACGACTTCGACGGCCTGCTCGCCGCGTCGGGCCTGGTCGGTGAGTCCGCAGACGGCGAGCTCGAGCTGCCGAGCCGGATGGCGGAGGTCAACGCGATGCTCGACGTCGCGTCGCCCGCCATGCGGGAAGCACTGCTGGTGGCGTTCCTCGACCGGCTCCAGCGACCGGTCCGCAGGGCCGATCGATGAGCGCGCTCGCCGGACTGGTCGAGAAGGGGCTGGTGGCCCCCGACTGGGCCGAGGCGCTCGCGCCCGTCGACGACCGGATCGCGGCGATGGGTGGGTTCCTGCGCGAGGAGGTCGCCGCCGGTCGCGGCTACCAGCCCGCGGGCGACCTGGTGCTGCGGGCGTTCCAGCGCCCGCTGGCCGACGTACGCGTCCTGGTCGTGGGGCAGGACCCCTACCCCAACCCCCACCACCCGATCGGCCTGAGCTTCGCCGTCGAGCGGCACGTGTGGCCGCTGCCGCCCAGCCTGCTCAACATCTACGTCGAGCTGCGTGACGACCTCGGGATCGTGCCGCCGCGTCACGGTGACCTGTCGGCGTGGGCCGACCAGGGCGTGATGCTGCTGAACCGCACCCTGACGGTGCGGCCGGGCGACTCCAACAGCCACCAGGGCAAGGGCTGGGAGGCGATCACGGAGCGGGCCATCACCGCGCTCGCCGAGCGCGGCGGGCCGTGCGCCGCCATCCTGTGGGGCCGTCACGCACAGAAGCTCAAGCCGCTGCTCGGCGACATCCCGTCCGTGCAGTCGGCCCATCCCTCGCCGCTCAGTGCCCGACGCGGGTTCTTCGGGTCCAGGCCCTTCAGCACGGTCAACCGGCTGCTCGAGGAGCAGGGTGCGGAGCCGGTCGACTGGACCCTGCCGGCGTACGACGACATCCCGGCGAGGTAGTCGCACCGCCCTCGTCGACCTCTTGCCGGTGGACCATCGAGGGAATATAGTTGAACCAACAACTATTAAGGATGCCATGACCACTCCCATGCCCGCCCTGTACATCGGCCACGGTGCGCCGCCGCTGCTCGACGACCCGATCTGGTCCGGACAGCTCGCGGCGTGGGCGCAGGACCTGCCGCGCCCCAAGGCGATCCTCATCGTCTCGGCGCACTGGGAGTCGGCGCCGGTGAGCCTGACGGCCAGCGGCGCGCCCCTGGTCTACGACTTCGGCGGGTTCGCGCCGAAGTACTACCAGATGACCTACGAGACCCCAGACGCCACGGCGCTGGCCCAGCGGGTCGTGGCGATGATGCCGAGCGGCGAGCCCGTGCACCAGCACGTCTCGCGCGGGCTCGACCACGGCGCGTGGGTGCCGCTGAAGATCATGTACCCCGAGGCCGACATCCCCGTGCTCCAGATGTCGCTCCCCACCGACGACCCGCACCGCCTGATGAGGCTCGGCGAGCGGCTGCGCCCGCTGCGCGAGGAGGGCGTGCTCATCATCGGCTCGGGCTTCCTGACCCACGGCCTGCCCTTCCTCGAGGAGTTCCGCATCGAGGCGGCCGCTCCCGGCTGGTCGGTGGACTTCGACCTCTGGGCCGCCGACGCCCTCGCGCGCGGTGACGTGGACACGCTGTCCGCCTACCGGTCGAAGGCGCCCGGCATGCCGTACGCCCACCCGACCGTCGAGCACTACACGCCGCTGTTCGTGACCCTCGGCGCCGCCACGGCCGCCGACGACCCTGGCATCCAGGTCATTGACGGCTACTGGATGGGTCTGTCGAAGCGGTCCATCCAAGTGGCCTAAGGTCGGGATCGTGCGCGTCCTCTCGATCCAGTCCCACGTCGCCTACGGCCACGTCGGCAACTCCGCAGCCGTCTTCCCGCTTCAGCGCCTGGGCCACGAGGTGTGGCCCGTCCTGACGGTGAACTTCTCGAACCACACGGGCTACGGCGCGTGGCGCGGGCCGCTGATCGCAGCCGAGGACGTGGCTGCGGTGATCACCGGGATCGGCGAGCGGGGCGCGTTCGAGACGTGCGACGCGGTCCTCTCGGGCTACCAGGGCTCGCCGGAGATCGCCGACGTCATCGCCGACGCGGTCGCGCAGGTGAAGGCGGCGAACCCGGACGCGACGTACACCTGCGACCCGGTCATGGGCAACGCCACGTCGGGCTGCTTCGTGAACCCGGCGATCCCGCCGAAGTACCGCTCGACGGTGATCCCCGTCGCCGACGTGCTGACGCCCAACCAGTTCGAGCTCGGCTTCATCACCGACCGTGACGGCCTGAGCGGCCCGTCGTCGCTCGACGACATCCTGTCCGCCGTCGAGGAGGTGCGGGGTCTCGGCCCGTCGACCGTGCTGGTCACCTCGGTCGACCGCGAGGGAGCGGACGACGACGTCATCGAGATGCTCGCGGTCACCGCCGACGGCGCCTGGCTCGTCACCACCCCGCGCCTGCCGATGAAGGCCAACGGCTCCGGCGACATCACCGCAGCGCTGTTCACCGCCCACCTGCGGACGACCGGCTCCCCCGCCGACGCCCTCGCCCGGACCGCGTCCTCGGTCTTCGCCGTCCTCAAGGAGACCCTCGACTCCGGCGAGCGCGAGCTGCGCCTGATCGCCGCCCAGGACGCCATCGCCTCGCCGGCCAACGAGTTCGCGGTGCAGCAGGTCCGCTGACGCTTCACCATGGGATGTCGCGGAGCACGTCTCTTCCCTCGGTCAACCAACATGGGGAAGCGCGCATCGGTCGACATCCCCTGGTGAAACAGCGAGGGCGATGGAGCCGGTGACAGGAGTCGAACCCGCGACATCTTCTTTACAAGAGAAGCGCTCTACCAACTGAGCTACACCGGCGTGCGCCCGAGGGCGCGGCGGCCATCCTAGGTGAGGAAGGATGTGGCCCGTGAGCCTCCTCCACGACCCCCACCACGACGGGTCCCCGCTCTACGTCTCCGACGAGGCACCCGAGCTCGGCGCCACCGTCGCCGTCCGCGTCCGCACGAGCGCAGCCGACCCGGTCGATGCGGTCTGGCTGCGCACGACGTACGACGCCGAGCCGGTCTTCCACCCGATGGAGCCGACCGCCACCGGCGACGTGGTGTGGTGGCAGGGCGAGCTGCCGGTGCACAACCCGGTCACGCACTACCGCTTCCTCCTCGTGCGCGCCGGCTCCGACGGCGAGGGCGAGCAGGAGTGGCTGACCGGCGCCGGGCTGGTGGGCCACGACCTGCCCGACGCCGTCGACTTCCGGCTGGCCGCCCACCCGCCGGCGCCCGACTGGGGTCGTGACGGTGTCGTCTACCAGGTGTTCCCCGACCGGTTCGCGCGCTCGGCTGCCGCCGACGAGCGGGAGGTCCCGGACTGGGCGCTGCCGGCGGAGTGGGACGACGAGGTCGTCTTCGAGGGCAGCGACCCGCGCACGCCGATGCAGCTCTACGGCGGCGACCTCGACGGCATCACCGAGCACCTCGACCACGTCGCCGCGGTCGGGGCCGACGTGCTCTACACGACGCCGGTCTTCCCCGGCGAGAGCAACCACCGCTACAACGCGACCACCTTCACCGAGGTCGACGAGCTGCTCGGCGGCAGCGAGGCGTACGCCCGGCTCAGCGCCGCCGTGCACGAGCGGGGCTGGCGGATCCTGGGCGACCTCACCACCAACCACACGGGCGACACCCACGAGTGGTTCCTGTCGGCCGCCGACGACCCTCGCGACCCGCACCGCTCCTTCTACTACTTCGCCGACGACGGCACCTACGCCGACTGGATGGGCCACGGCACGCTGCCGAAGATCAACCACGCCAACCTCGACGTCCGCCACGCGATGGTCGACGGTCCCGACTCCGTGGTGGGTCGCTGGCTGCAGCCGCCCTACGCCGTCGACGGGTGGCGCATCGACGTCGCCAACATGACCGGCCGGCTCGGTGCCATCGACGTGGCCCACGACGTCGCCCGCACCGTGCGGTCCACCGCGGCTGCACTGCACGACGACCCGTGGGTCATCGGCGAGCACAACCACGACGCGAGCGGCGACGTCGACGGTGACGGCTGGCACGGCACGATGAACTACTCGGGCTTCTCGTGGCCGGTGTGGTCGTGGTTGCGCGATCCCGCGTCGCCGGCACGTCCGTTCGGCCGACCGGTGCCGGTGCCGCGTCGCGGGGGCGGTGCGGTCGTCGAGACGTTCCGGGCCTGGCAGGGTGCGCTCGGCTGGCGCGCCACGGCGTCGAGCTGGAACATCCTCGGCTCCCACGACTCCGCCCGCATCCGCACCCTCGTCGGGGGGGACGCCACCGTCCACCGCGTCGCCGCCGGCCTGCAGTTCACGATGCCCGGCGTCCCGATGATCTTCGCCGGGGACGAGATCGGGCTCGAGGGCGTCAACGGCGAGGACGCCCGCCGTCCCATGCCGTGGCACCGCCGCGAGGAGTGGGACGAGCAGACGCTCACGACGTACGCCGACCTGGCGCGGCTGCGGCGAGAGCATCCGGCCCTGCGGCGTGGCGGGCTGCGCTGGGCCCACGTCGACGCCGACACCATCGCCTACCTGCGCGAGCACCCCGACCAGACCGTGCTCGTCGTCGCCCGCCGCGCTGCGGGCAGCGCGTTCAGGCTCCCCGTCGGAGCCGGCCGGCACCTCTTCGGGTCCGAGCCGGGCCGCGCCGACCTCGTTCCCGGGGCCGACGGCGTGGAGGCTCCGGCGTCGACGGGGCCTCGACTCGACGTCTGGGAGATCACCGCGTAGCCGGCCCGCCCGGCCACCGCACACCTCGCCCTCGCACCTCGTGCGCGGCTAGTGTCGCGACCATGGCCATGCGGATCGTCGCCAGCCGGCCGGACCCGGCCATCCTGCGCCTGCCCTGGCACCTTCCGCTGGAGGAGTGGCCGGACGACGTCGTGGTCCCGCTGCCGCGCGGTCTCTCCCGCCACGTGGTGCGCATCGTGCGACTGGGCGGCAGCGTCTACGCCGTCAAGGAGACCAACGACGACATCGCCTTCCGTGAGTACCGGATGCTGCGCGACCTCCAGCGGATGGGGATGCCGTCGGTCGTCCCGCAGGGCGTCGTCACCGGCCGCGAGGACGGCGACGGCGAGGACCTGCCCGCCGCGCTGATCACCCACCACCTCCGGTTCTCCCTGCCCTACCGCAGCCTCTTCAGCCGGGGGATGGACGCCGAGCACGTGCCGACGCTGATCGACGCGATCGTCGTGCTGCTGGTCCGGCTCCACCTCGCCGGCTTCTACTGGGGCGACGTCTCGCTGTCCAACGTGCTGTTCCGCCGCGACGCCGGGGCGCTGGCCGCCTACCTCGTGGACGCCGAGACCGGCGAGCTGCACGAGTCCGTGGGCGACCGACTGCGGGAGTACGACATCACCGTGGGCTGCGAGAACATCTTCGCCGAGCTCATGGACCTCAGCGCCAGCGGCGCGGTCCAGCGCCCGATCGACGGCTTCGCGATCATCGAGCACCTGCGCTCGCGCTACGAGGCGCTGTGGCGCGAGCTGACCGACCTCGAGGAGTTCGGCGCCGACGAGATGTGGCGCATCGAGCGCCGGGTCGAGCGGCTCAACGACCTCGGCTTCGACGTCGACGAGCTCGACATCGTCACCGACCTGGGCGGCGACACGATCCGCATCCAGCCCAAGGTCGTCGACCTCGGCCACCACACCCGTGAGCTGCGCGACCTCACGGGCATGACCGTCGAGGACAACCAGGCCCGGCGCATCCTCAACGACCTCGCGTCGTTCACCGCCCACTACGACCTCGGCCGCGAGGACCGCCACGTCGTTGCGAGCCGCTGGATGCGCGAGATCTTCGAGCCCATCATGGCGATGATCCCGCCCGACGCCACCGGCAAGCTCGAGCCCGCCGAGGTCTTCCACGAGATCCTGGAGCACCGCTGGTACCTCTCGGAGCAGGCCGGCTACGAGGTCAACATCCACGCGACCGCGCGCGACTACATCGACCGGTTCCTCACGGCCAAGCCCGACGAGGTGATCACGGGGCAGGAGTGACGGGCTCCCACTCGCCGACCTGCCACGAGCCGTTGGTGCGCAGCCGGACCCACTGCAGGCCGACCGGTCGCCCGTCGGCGTACGTGATGAGGCTGACCTCGGCGTCGCGGCGCGGCTTGCTGCCCAGTGCGAAGGCGTACGCCGCCCCGCCGGTCGTGCCGTTGGTCCACGTGTGGCCGGTCGCTCCGTCCTCGCCGTCGACGGCGTCCGGACCGTTCTGGACGTGGGTGTGCCCACCGACCACGAGGTCCACGCATCCCCGGTCGAGCGCCTCGCCGCCGAGGTTGGCGTCGTGGACCAGCATGGTGCTGACCCGCTCGCCGTCCTCCGCGGCGGCGCAGGCGCCGTCCGCCAGCCGGTCCCCCACCTCGGCGAAGCTGAGACCGGACTCGTCGCGCCAGCTGCCGAGCCCGCTGCTGCGCGGGTCGTCGACGCCGAGCAGGGTGCCGCCCCACGACGTCTCGACCACCTCGCCGTCGAGCATGGTCCACCCGAGGTCGGCGAGGTAGGTGCTGACGAACGTGCCGTGGTCGTGGTTGCCGGCGACCCCGAAGCGCTCCCAGTCGTCGAAGGCGGCCTGGAGGGAGTCGAGGCTGAAGGCCTCCCACGGCTGGCCGGTCGAGGTGTCGTCACCGGCGTCCAGCACGACGCTCGCCCCGGCGGCCTCGCCGATGGCACGGGCCACCCTGTCCATCCCGATGTTGTCGTGCCGGTCGCTGACCAGCAGGGCGACGGTCTCGTCCTCCTCGGGCGTGCGGAGACCCTGCTCCGTCAGGTCGGCGGCCGCCTCCGCTGCCGTGGAGTAGAACTCCTTGCTCTTGTCGTAGGTGTCCACCGCGCTCAGCACCAGCCGCTTGCTCTGGGTCGTGACCGGCCCCGTGCGCACCTCGATGTCGCGCACCTCGGCGGGCAGCTCCACGTCGGGGCCTGCCAGCTCCGCGAGCGTCTGCCAGCTGCCCTGGTCGTCCTGCGTCTCCTCGTCGCGCTCCCACGGCTGCCACACCAGCAGCGGGAGCGTCAGCAGCAGGACCAGCGCGAGCAGGCCTTGGCGCGTCCCGAGACCCCGGAACAGCTCGCCGCGCCGGTGACGTCCCAGCACCAGGAAGACCGCGACCGGCAGCAACCCCACCGCCAACCCGCGCAGGGCCGCCGACAGGGCCATGTCGAGGACGACGTCCTGGACCTTGTCGATGGGCGCGGACGGGTCACCCGCGATCAGCGCGTAGCGCTGCACCAGCTCCTCGATCGACCCGACCTCGGTCTTGCCGAGCGTCAGCCTGACGCCGAGGGGGCCGACGTCACGGAAGCGCAGGTCGGGCAGCAGCGGCCCGGTCTCGACCACGGCGTCGCGCGCCAGCGTGGGGCGTACGACGGTGTCGTGGCCGACCAGCACGACGGTCCGGCTGCTGTTGAGGAACAGCGACACCGCCACGGCGAGCCCGAGAGCCACGCTGCCCACCAGCAGCACGGCTCCGACGAGCAGCCGCCGCGGGGTTGAACCCATCGTTACGAGCGGGCCTGCGAGATCGCGTAGAGGGCTACCGAGGCGGCCACGCCGGCGTTGAGCGACTCGAGCTGACCGGCCATCGGGATCGAGACGATCTGGTCGCAGGTCTCCGCGACGAGCCGGCCGAGGCCCTTGCCCTCGGACCCGACGACGACCACCAGCGGGCCCTCCGCGAGGCCGCCGGGCGCGACCAGCTCGGGCAGCGAGATGTCACCGTCGGCAGCCAGGCCGACGACCATGCAGCCAGCGTCCTGGTAGGCCTTGAGCTGTCGGGTCAGGTTGACCGTCTGGGCGATCGGGAGCCGGGCGGCGGCACCCGCGCTGGTCTTCCACGCGGACGCC
Source organism: Nocardioides sp. GCM10028917 (assembly GCF_042666175.1). Taxonomy (NCBI): domain Bacteria; kingdom Bacillati; phylum Actinomycetota; class Actinomycetes; order Propionibacteriales; family Nocardioidaceae; genus Nocardioides; species Nocardioides sp. GCM10028917. Next base: position 171,199 of record NZ_JBHTFL010000013.1, on the reverse strand, counting down.
GTCATGCCGGCGGCCCGGCGCTCCGGGATCAGCACGCCGTGAGCCCCGAACCCGGCCGCGGAGCGGACGACGGCACCGAGGTTGCGCGGGTCGGTGACCGAGTCGAGGGCGACGACCAGCGCCGGCTCCTTGGCCTCGGCCGCCCGCTCGAGCAGGTCGTCGGCGTGGGCGTACTCGTAGGCCGGCAGCCGTGCGGCCAGGCCCTGGTGGACGGCCCCGCCGGTCATCCGGTCCATCTCGTTGCGGGTGACCTCGAGCAGCGTCAGCCCTTGCTCGGCGGCGAGCTTGAACGCCTCGCGCATCCGGCCGTCGCGCTCGGTGCCCTCGGCGACGTAGATCCCCGTCACCGGCACGCCGGCCTGCAGCAGCTCGACGACCGAGTTGCGACCGGCGGCCCACTCGGCCTCGGCGGTCGTCCGCCGCTTGGGCCGCGTGGTCTTGTCGCGCTCCGAACGCTTGGCCGCCTTGTGCGCCTGGTGGTAGGGCCGGTCCTTCGCCTTGGGCGTCGGACCCCTGCCCTCGAGCCCCCGGCGCACGCGTCCGCCCGAGCCGGCGGTCGGGTTGCCCTTGCCCGTCTTCTTGATCGCGCCCTTGCGCTGTGAGTTCCCGGCCATGTCACACGCTCCCCAAAACGACGGTCCACCGTGGGCCGGTCGTGGTGTCTTCGATCTCCAAGCCGGCCGCCTTGATCCGGTCACGGATGGCATCGGCGCGGGCCCAGTCCTTGGCCTCGCGCGCCGCCGTCCTCTCCTCGAGCAGTCCCTTCACCAGCGCGTCGACGACCTCGGTCAACCGGTCGTCGGAGCGGCCGGTCGCCCACGCGGCGTCGGCGGGGTTGAGCCCCAGCACGTCGAGCATCGCGACCACCTCGCCGAACTTCTGGCTGAGCTCGTCGGACGGCCCGTCGGCCAGCAACCGGTTGCCCTCGCGGACCGAGTCGTGGATGACCGCCACCGCGGCGGGCGTGCCGAGGTCGTCGTCCATCGCCTCACGGAAGGCGTCGGGCATCGAGGCGAACCACGAGCCGACGACGGGCGCGGCGCGGTCGAGGAAGTCCTCGAGGCGCCGGAACGCCTTGGCCGACTCCTCGAGCGCCTCGAAGCTGAACTCGACGTGCGAGCGGTAGTGGGCAGCGACGATGTAGTAGCGCAGCTCGATCCCGCGCACGCGCTCGAGCACCGACGGGATGAGCATCGAGTTGCCCAGCGACTTGCTCATCTTCTCGCCGGCGGTGGTGATCCAGGCGTTGTGCAGCCAGTACGACGCGAACGGGCGGCCGGCGGCACGCGACTGGGCCTGCTCGTTCTCGTGGTGGGGGAAGCGCAGGTCGACGCCGCCGCCGTGGATGTCGAAGGCCGGGCCGAGGTACTTGCCGGCCATGGCCGAGCACTCGATGTGCCAGCCGGGGCGACCGGGACCCCACGGGGAGGGCCAGGAGGCGGTCTGCGGCTCCGACTCCTTCTTCCACCCCTTCCAGAGGGCGAAGTCGCGCGGGTCGCGCTTGCCCCGGGGGTCGGCGTCGCCGGCGGGCTCCATGTCCTCCACGCGCTGGCGGGTCAGCTCGCCGTACGACGCCCAGCTGCGCACGTCGAAGTAGACGTCGCCGCTGCCGTCCTCGGCGGCGTAGGCGTGACCTCGGGCGATGAGCTGCTCGATGAGCTCGACGATCTCCGGGACGTGTCCGGTGGCGCCGGGCTCGTAGGTCGGCGGCAGCACGTTGATCGCGGCGAGCGCGGCGTCGAGCTCGCGCTTCATCGCCGAGGCGAGGGCGTACCAGTGCACGCCCTGCTCGGCCGACTTGGCGAGGATCTTGTCGTCGATGTCGGTGACGTTGCGGATGAAGTCGACCTGGTGGCCGGTGACGGCCAGCCAGCGCCGGAGCACGTCGAAGTTGACGGCGGAGCGCACGTGGCCGACGTGCGGCTCGGACTGCACGGTCAGCCCGCACACGTAGATGCCGGCCCGGCCCGGGGTGAGCGGGACGAAGTCGCGGGTCTCGCGCGTCGCGGTGTCGTGGAGCCTCAGGGTCACCGGGCAAGTCTAGGGCGAGCGGTCCGATCCTCGGGCTTCGGCGAGCAGCCCTGTCGACGGGAGGATGTGACTCTTGAGACGTGTGGGACTTTCCGGGTTATCGTCGACCGGTGCTCCGACGTCTCGCGGTCCTCGCCCTTCCCCTGCTGCTGGCCACCTCCCTCGCACCCGCGGCGGGCGCCGCCGAGGAGCCCGCGGCCCGGCAGCGCGCGACGCCCCAGGTCGACCTCACGTCGTGGAGCAGCTACGCCGACCTCAAGGCCGGCCAGCGCACGGGCCTGAAGATGGGCCGTGGCCAGGTCTCCCTCGTGAAGGCCGAGCCCCGCACCGTGGCGGGCAAGTCCTACGAGGCCGGCACCTGGACGTCGCCGTGGGCCACGCCGGGCTTCGCCGCCACCGCGATCATCCCGTCGTGGGAGGCCACCACCCCCGGCCGCACCCTGGTGCGCGTCGAGCTGCGGGCGCAGGACGCCACCGGCCGCACCGGCACCTGGGACACGGTCGCCGACTGGGCGCGCACCGACCGCCCGGTGCCCCGGCGGACCTACTCGGGCCAGACCGACGACCTCGGCCGCGTCAGCGCCGACACCTGGTTCGCGACCACCGCCGTGACGGCGTACCAGGTGCGCGTCAGCCTCATGCGTCCGAAGGGGTCGAGCAAGGCCGTCAGCCTGGAGCGGGTCGGTGCTGTCGCCTCCGCCGACGCCTCGGCGCCGCGTGCGACCTCGCAGCCCGGGCCCGCGGCGGGCACCGTCCTGCCCGTGCCGACGTACTCCCAGATGGTCCACGGCGGCCACTACCCCGCGTGGGGTGGCGGCGGCGAGGCGTGGTGCTCCCCCACGTCGCTGGCGATGGTGCTCGCCTACCACGGCATCGCCCCGACACCCACCGGCATCACGGCCGGTCACGCCGACGCCGTCGTCGACCACACCGCCAAGATGGTCTACGACAACGGCTACCGCGGCACCGGCAACTGGGCCTTCAACACCGCCTACGCCGCCACGCTCGCGGGCGGCGACTCCTACGTCACCCGGATGCGCGACCTGCGCGAGGCCGAGGACCACATCGTCGCGGGAGTGCCGCTCATCGTCTCGGTCGCCTTCGGCCGCAACCAGCTCACCGGCGCACCCATCTCGGCCAGCAACGGCCACCTGCTCGTCGTCGTCGGCTTCGAGGCCGACGGTGACGTCGTCGTCAACGACCCCGCCGGCGCGACCAACGCCGCCGTGCGCCGCGTCTACGACCGCGCCCAGTTCGAGCGGCTCTGGATCGCCGCCTCCGGCGGGACGGCGTACGTCGTCCGCAACAGCTGAGAGAGGGGACCCGGGCCCGCCCTGGTCCGGCCGGCCCCCACGGGTCGTCAGCCGGCGCTGAACTCGACCGCGTGCCAGCCCGTGGCACCGTCCGGGTCCGGGGACCGTACGGCGCTGGTCTGGGTCTCGCCGTCCTTGCCGGTCGCCCGGACCCGGACCTCGTGGTCGCCTTCCGGCACGTCGATCGTCACCGCCCACTGCACCCAGGTGTCCACCGACGGCACCCCGCCGAGCTCGGCACGCGTCCACTCGCCGCCGTCGACCTGCACCTCGACGAAGTCGATGCCGGTGTGCTGGTGCCAGGCGACGCCGCCGAACGACACGGGGCCGGCCGCGACGTCGTCACCGGAGCGCGGGACGTCGATTCGCGAAGCGATCTTGACCGGCCCCTCGGCGGACCAGCCCTTCGTCGTCCAGTAGCCGGTCGACTCGGCGAACGTGCTCACCTCGAGGTCGACGACCCACTTGGTGGCCGAGACGTAACCGTAGAGACCCGGCACGATCGTGCGCACCGGGAAGCCGTGCTCGATGGGCAGCGGGTGACCGTTCATCGCCACCGCGAGCATGGCGTCGCGCTCGTCGGTGAGGGCCTCGAGCGGCGTCGCGCAGGTCCAGCCGTCGTGCGAGGTCTGGAGCACGCAGTCGGCGTCGTCGGAGACGCCGAGGTCGGCGAGCAGGTCGGCGATGCGGATGCCGCTCCAGCGGGCGTTGCCCACCAGGCCGCCGCCGACCTCGTTGCTCACGCAGTTGAGCGTGATCCACGACTGCGTCATCCGGCGGGCGACGAGGTCGGAGTAGCTGAGGGTCAGCTCGCGGTCGACCATGCCGTGGATGCGCAGCGACCACTCCTCGGGCTCGATGGTCGGCTTCGCGATGGTCGTGTCGATCAGGTAGAAGTCCTCGTTGGGCGTCTGCCAGGGCGCGATGCCGGACAGGCCGACGGAGGTGCTCGCGGGCGCCTGGCGCCGGGTGACGCCGGGGATGCGGAGCAGCCGACGGCTGACCTCGACGTGCCGGCGGCCCGCTCCGACCAGCCGCCCGGCGACGGCGATGCCGACCGCGGCGACCGACACGGCACCGGCGACCATGAGGAAGACCCGTCGCTCGCGCGACTCCAGGTCGGGCTGACGCTGCCCCCGGACGAGGGCGTCGGTGAGCGCGGAGTGCAGCGTCACCCAGGTGAGCAGGCCGACGGCGACCGGCAGGGCGTCGACCGCCCCGGCGCCTCGCTGGCTCAGGACGGCGACCAGGCCCACGCCCGCGAGCGGGAACCAGACGAACAACGGGCGGTACCAGCCGCCTCGCGCCAGCACGCCGGCCAGCGCGAAGAGCCCCAGGAGCAGGAGGAGGACGACGCCGACGAGGAACGGCTTGTCGAAATGGCCGAGCACCGAGATGGCCCGCTCGGCGACCGGCCCGGGGGTGAGCCGGATGACCATCTCCGCCACCGCCACCACCGGCGCCTCCCGGATGGTGAGGACCATCGCGGTCGCGTAGCTCGTCGCCAGGCCGGCAACACCGGCCAGCACTCCGGCGAGCACCCAGGGAGCACGGCGAGCGGTCACGCGTCCATTGTGACGGGCGGTCCGGCATGATGCCGACGTGACCTCCCCCTCCCCCACTCCCCGCATCGGCATCGGCACCGACGTGCACCGGCTCGTCGCCGGCGTTCCCATGCACCTCGCCGGCCTGGCGTGGCCGGACGAGCCGGCCGGGCTCGAGGGTCACTCCGACGCCGACGTCGCCGCCCACGCGGCGTGCGACGCGCTCTTCTCCGCCGCCGGGCTCGGTGACCTGGGCAGCAACTTCGGCACCTCCGCCCCCGAGTGGGCCGGGGCGTCGGGCGCGGCCCTGCTGGAGGAGACCGCCCGCCGGGTGCGGGCCGAGGGGTGGGAGATCGGCAACGTCGCCGTGCAGGTCGTCGGCAACGTCCCGCGGCTCGGCCCGCGCCGCGACGAGGCCGTCGCCGCGCTGACCGCCGCCCTCGGCGCCAGCGTCAGCCTGTCCGCCACCACGACCGACGGTCTCGGGCTCACCGGCCGCGGCGAGGGCGTCGCGGCGATCGCCACCGCGCTGCTCACCCGCTGAGGCGTCGCGGTGTCCACTGCTGTCGTCATCCTCGCCGCCGGATCGGGCAGCCGGGTCGGCGCCGAGGTCAACAAGGTCCTGCTGCCACTGCGGGGCGTCCCGGTGCTGGTGTGGTCGGTGCGCGACGCGCTCGCGCTTCCCGACGTACGCCGCCTCGTGCTTGTCGTACGACCGGAGGACCGCTCGGCGGTGGAGTCCGCCGTCGCCCCCCATCTCGACGACCGGGAGGTGCTGGTCGTCGACGGCGGCGCCACGCGGCATGCCTCGGAGTGGGCCGCGCTCCGGTTGCTCGCCCCCGACGTCGAGTCGGGCGAGATCGACGTCGTGGTGGTCCACGACGGCGCCCGGCCACTGGCGGGCCGTCCCCTGTGGGAGGCGGTCGTCGCCGCCGCCCGCGAGGTGGGCGGAGCCATCCCGGTGGTCCCGGTGACCCAGTTGCTGAGCGAGGACCACCGGCTCGTCAGCGAGCGGGTCGGCGGCGTGCAGACACCGCAGGCCTTCCGCGCCCACGAAGTGCTGGCGGCCTACCGGGCGGCGTCTGCCGACGGCTTCGAGGGCACCGACACCTCGGCGTGCGTCGCCGCCTACCGCGACGTCGCCGTCGCGGCCGTCCCCGGCAGCCCGCTCAACCTCAAGGTCACCTTCCCCGAGGACGTCGCGCTGGCCGCCGAGCTCAGCCCGACGGGGCCGTGAGCGCGTCGAGGAGGCGTACGTCGTCGGGCGAGGACACGCGCCGACCCTCCGGGGGTGCCTCGAGGGTCTCGACCGCGTGACCGGCGACCGTCAGGTCGGCGACCGCCCGGGCGAGGTCTGACGACGGCCACCGCTCCAGGGATGCCAGGACGGCGGCCGGGACGGCGAGGGGTGAGGCGACGGCCACCAGGGCGTCACGGTCGAGCGTCGCGCCCACGACCTGCCCGGCGGCGCCGTCGGCGACCAGCTTCACGGTGTCGGTCACCGGGCGGATGCCCACGACGGGACGCCCGGTCGCGCGAGCGTGCTCGAGGCAGGCGGCGAGGAAGGCCGGCGGCGTCATCGGGCACAGGGCGTCGTGGAGGACGAGGTCCTCCCCGGACTCGACGAGCCCCTCCCACGACACGGACGCGTCGAGGAGGTCCACCCCGGACTCGCCCAGCGCCCACGCCGCGCACGCCACCAGCGCCTCGCCGTGGATCAGCGCGTAGGGCAGGGCGCCGCGGTCCTCGTCCAGAACGAGACCGAGGCCCCGGGGAACGTCGTCCCAGGGGCCTCGGTCGGCGTCGTCCACGCTCAGGAGGCGAGCACCTCGTCGAGCATGGCCTCGGCCTTGTCCTCGTTGGTCTTCTCGGCGAGCGCGAGCTCGGAGACCAGGATCTGTCGGGCCTTGGCGAGCATCCGCTTCTCGCCCGCGGAGAGGCCCCGGTCACGCTCGCGGCGCCACAGGTCGCGCACGACCTCCGACACCTTCATCACGTCACCGGAGTGCAGCTTCTCCAGGTTGGCCTTGTAGCGGCGCGACCAGTTGGTCGGCTCCTCGACGTGCGCTGCACGCAGCACGTCGAACACGCGGTCGAGGCCTTCCTTGTCGACGACGTCGCGGACGCCGACCAGATCGAGGTTGCAGGCCGGGACGCGCACGACCAGGTCCTGCTGGGCGACGATCCGGAGGACGAGGTACTGCCGGTCCTCTCCCTTGATCGTCCGCATCTCGATGTCCTCGATGACAGCGGCCCCGTGATTGGGATAGACGACCGTTTCGCCAACGGTGAAAGTCATATGTTCAGTTCCCCTTCCTAGGTGAACATTCTAACACGGGTTCGAGGGACCTCCAGCCGCGTTTGTGCAGGTCAGAGGCCCTATGCGGGCTTGACAAGTCACCCGTTGCTGTGATGCGGGCCCCCCGTCGGCCCGCCGCTGGGCCATACTGCGGCCCGTGCCCCAGGCCCTCGCCACGACTCCGTCGCTGCTCCTCGTCCGGGCGGCCCACCCGCGCCAGGCGCTCGTCACCGCGGCCGCGGTGGGCACCGCCGCCGCCGTCGCCGGACGGCCGCTGCGCGAGGTCGGCCTCGTCGCCGCCACGGTGCTGGTCGGCCAGTCGCTGCTGGGCTGGGCCGACGACCTCACCGACCGGGAGCGCGACGCCCGACGCCGCCCCGACAAGCCGCTCGCCTCGGGCCGGCTCGACCCGGGGACCGTGTGGTTCGCGCTCACCTGCGCGTTCCTGCTCGTCGTCCCCCTCGCCGTGGCCAACGGGCGGCGCGCGGGGGCGACGTACCTCGCGCTGCTGCTGGTCTCCGCGGTCGGCGACCGGCTGCTGCATGCACGGGCGCTGTCGTTCGTGCCGTGGATGGCGAGCTTCGCGCTCTACCCCGCGTTCCTGGCGTACGGCGGCTGGGGCGGGGTCGGCTCCCCGACACCACCCACGCCGGTGATGGTCGCCCTGGCGGCAGCCCTGGGACTCGGCGTCCACGTGCTCCTCGCACTGCCGGGCCTGGTGCACGACCACGAGGAGGGCGAGAAGTCGTTCCCGATGCTGGTGGCGCTGCGCACGGGCACCCCTCGCCTCCTGCTGCTGGCGGGCGCCTGGACGGCCCTCACCGTCGCCGCGATCCTGATCGCAGGGCGGACCGCCGGACTGACCTGAGCCGACGCTAGGCTGTCCGCCATGCGACTCCGATCCCTCGCGACCGCCGCCGCGGTCATCGCGCTCGCCGCTCCGCTGACCTCGTGCGGGTTCGACTACGCCACCGAGCGCACGTACACCCCCGCCGGCGGCGCCAACAACCGCGAGGGCGTGGTCGACGTGCTCTCCGCCGTGGTGGTCTCGGGCGCCGAGGGATCCGGCACCTTCGTCGCCTCGCTGTCCAACAACGACGGCGCCGAGGAGCAGAGCCTCACCGGCATCTCCGGTGGCGAGGGCGCGACCATCGAGGCCGCCGAGTTCGAGGGCGTCACCGTCCCGGCCGCTGGCCTGGTCAACCTGGCCGAGCCGCCCGCCGACATCGTCCTGACCGGCGACTTCACCGCGGGCGACTTCGTGCCGCTCTCCTTCGACTTCGGCAACGGCGAGCGCATCTCGCTCAACGTCCCCGTCGTCGCCGACGACTTCGGCTACTGGGAAGGCATGGACGCCTCATGACGCACACGCTCGTCCTGCTCCGCCACGGCGAGAGCGAGTGGAACGCCAAGAACCTCTTCACCGGCTGGGTCGACGTCGACCTCACCGAGAAGGGCCGTGCCGAGGCGGTCCGCGGCGGCGAGCTGCTGGTCGAGGCCGGACTGCTGCCGGACATCGTGCACACCTCGCTCCAGCGCCGCGCGATCACCACCGCCCACCTGTCGCTCGATGCGGCGGACCGCCACTGGATCCCGGTGAAGCGCTCGTGGCGGCTCAACGAGCGCCACTACGGTGCGCTCCAGGGCAAGGACAAGAAGCAGACGCTCGACGAGTACGGCGAGGAGCAGTTCATGCTCTGGCGCCGCTCGTTCGACACCCCGCCGCCGCCGCTCGACGACTCCTCGGAGTTCTCCCAGGCCGCCGACCCGCGCTACGCCGACCTCGGCGACGAGCTGCCCCGCACCGAGTGCCTCAAGGACGTCATCGCCCGCTTCCTGCCCTACTGGGAGGCGGAGATCGTTCCGGACCTGCGTTCCGGCCGGACCGTCCTCGTGGCCGCCCACGGCAACAGCCTCCGCGCCCTGGTCAAGCACCTCGACGAGATCAGCGACGAGGACATCGCCGGCCTCAACATCCCCACCGGCATGCCGCTGGTCTACCGCCTCGACGACTCGATGAGGCCCACCGTCGCCGGTGGCGAGTACCTCGACCCCGAGGCGGCGGCTGCCGCAGCCGCGGCCGTGGCCAACCAGGGTCGCTGAGCCGGGACCCTCGAACCCCCGGCGGCGGCGTACGTCAGTCGCGCGGGGGCAGGTCGCCGGTGACGACGAAGACGACGCGGTTGGCGACCGAGACGGCGTGGTCGGCGATGCGCTCGTAGTAGCGGCCGAGCAGGGCGATGTCGACCGCGGCCTCGACGCCGTGCTGCCAGTCGGTGGAGAGCAGCTCGGTGAAGCTGCGGCGCCGCAGCTGGTCCATCACCTCGTCGTCGCGGCCGAGCTCGATGGCCGCCTCGACGTCGCGGTCGACGATGATGTCCCGCACCCGGCGCACCATGTCCTCGGCCGTGCGGGCCATCTGCTCCATGGTCGGACGCAGCTCGTCGGGCACCGCCACCGACGGCACGCGCAGGCGGGCGATCTTCGCGACGTGGACGGAGAGGTCGCCCATCCGCTCGAGCTCGCTGACCATGCGCAGCGCGGAGACGATCATCCGCAGGTCGCCGGCCACCGGCTGCTGCAGCGAGAGCAGCGCGAACGCCGTGTCGTCGACCCGTTCGCGGGCCGCGTCGATCGCCCGGTCGTTGCTGATCACCTGGTCCGCGGTGTGCACGTCGCCGCTGAGCAGCGCCTTGGTGGCCTCGCGCACGGCGATCTCGACCTGTCCGCAGATGTCGGACAGGTCGGCGAAGATGCCGTCGAGCTGGTCATGGAAAGCCTCACGCATGTCGGGCACTGTAGGCAGCCCAAGCGAACAGACGTGCGTGCTCGATGAACGAGGGATGAACACTCCGTGCCGCCCGTCCATCCGGTCAGGACCCACGCTCCCGGTGCGTACGATGTGAGCGTGGATCCGACGACGCAGGCTGCCTTGGCGGCGCTCGTCGGGGCGATCGTCGCGGGCGGCGCCCTCCTCGCCTGGCACATCAGCGACCGGCAGCGACACACGGCGCCCGAGGTGGAGCCGCCCGTCGTCCAGGCGGGCGTCGCGGCCGTCCTGAGCATCCTCCGGTCCAGCGCGGTCGTGGTCGACGAGACCGACCACGTCCTCAAGGCCTCCGCACCGGCGTACGCGTTCGGGCTCGTGCGCGGCAACACGGTCCTGCTGCCCGAGCTGCTCGACCTCATCGCGCAGGTGCGACGCGACGGGCAGATCCGCGAGAGCGACATCGACATGCCCGCGCCTGACGCCGGGTTCACCCGCACGCTGACCGCACGGGTCGCGCCGCTCGGGGCCCGACTGGTGCTGGCGCTCGTCGAGGACCGCACCCGCGAGCGCCGCGTGGAGGCCGTGCGCCGCGACTTCGTGGCCAACGTCAGCCACGAGCTCAAGACCCCGGTCGGCGCGATCCGCCTGCTCGCCGAGGCCGTCACCGACGCGTCCGACGACCCGGAGGCCGTGCAGCGCTTCGCCGGGCGGATGCTCACCGAGAGCGACCGGCTCTCCAAGCTCGTGCAGCAGATCATCGAGCTGTCCCGGCTGCAGGGCCACGACCCGCTCGAGCGGCCCGTCATGGTCGACCTCGACGCCGCGGTCTCGACCGCCGTCGACACCAGCGCCATGGAGGCGGCCGCCAAGCAGATCACCGTGGAGTCCCACGGCGAGCCGGGTCTGGAGGTCTTCGGGTCGCAGGAGCAGATCGGCGCCGCGATCAGCAACCTGGTCGCCAACGCGGTCGCCTACTCCAACGAGGGCTCGCGCGTGGTCGTCACCACCCGGTCCGAGGGCGCGAAGGTCCAGATCTCGGTGGTCGACCAGGGCATCGGCATCCCGGCCGGCGACATCGACCGCATCTTCGAGCGCTTCTACCGCGTCGACCCCGCCCGCCACCGCTCGACGGGCGGCACCGGCCTCGGCCTCTCGATCGTCAAGCACGTCGCGGCCACCCACGGCGGCGACATCGCCGTGTGGTCCGTGCAGGGACAGGGCTCGACCTTCACCCTCACGCTCCCCCGCAGCTCGGAGCCCGGCCAGGGCACCGGCAGCGGCACCACCCCGGTCGAGGTCGTCGCCCCCGTGCGGCCCACGACCGGCACCGATCCCGGACCACGCAGAGCACAGCAGGAGACCAAGAGATGAGCACCCCACGATGTTCCTCGCCTCCCCCGCTTCGCTCCTCCGCCGAACAACACCGAGGGGACCCCGCATGACCCGCGTACTCGTCGTCGAGGACGAAGAGAGCTACAGCGACGCCCTCGCCTACATGCTCCGCAAGGAGGGCTACGAGGTGGCGATCGCTGCCGACGGCAACACCGCCCTCACGGAGTTCGACCGCTTCGGGCCCGACATCGTCCTGCTCGACCTGATGCTCCCCGGGATCCCCGGCACGGAGGTCTGCCGCCAGATCCGCCAGACGTCGTCCGTCCCGGTGATCATGGTCAGCGCGAAGGACGACGAGGTCGACAAGGTCGTGGGCCTGGAGCTCGGCGCCGACGACTACGTCACCAAGCCGTACTCGCCGCGCGAGCTGGTCGCCCGCATCCGCGCCGTGCTGCGTCGTGGCCACGAGCCCGACCTGATGCCCGACACCCTCGAGGCGGGACCGGTCCGGATGGACGTCGAGCGCCACGTCGTCACGGTCGACGGGACCGAGCAGCGGCTGCCGCTCAAGGAGTTCGAGCTGCTCGAGATGTTCCTGCGCAACCCCGGTCGCGTGCTCACCCGGGGCCAGCTGATCGACCGCGTGTGGGGCTCCGACTACGTCGGCGACACCAAGACGCTCGACGTGCACGTCAAGCGGCTCCGCTCCAAGCTCGAGCCCGACCCGGGCGAGCCCAAGTACCTCGTGACCGTCCGTGGGCTGGGGTACAAGCTCGACCTCTGAGCCGGGAGCGGCGGGATGTCGGCGTACGGCGTCCGAAAAGCGCTGGCGGTCGGTCATGACCGTACCTAGCCTTGACTTGTGACGACCACGACCCCGACCGCCGCGAGCGAGCCGAGCACGACCTCCCCCGCCCCCTGGCTGCCGGTCGCCGCCGGCGCCGTCACGCTGGTCATGTGGGCGTCGGCGTTCGTCGTGATCCGGCACGTGGCGCACGACGTGAGCCCCGGCGCGCTCGGGTCGGGTCGCCTGCTCGTCGCCGCGCTGGTGGTGCTGCCCCTGGTGCTGCGGCGCGGCTGGGTGCGCCCCACCCGCCGCGAGTGGACCCTGCTGGCGGCCGGCGGCGTCGGCTGGTTCGGCATCTACAACCTGGCCCTCAACGCCGGCGAGCGCGACGTCGACGCCGGCACCGCCGCGATGATCATCCAGATCGGCCCGGTCATCGTCGCCCTGCTCGCGATCCCGCTGTTCGGCGAGCGGATGCACGCGTGGCTGGTCGGCGGGATGCTCGTCGGCTTCGCCGGCGTCGCGGTCATCGCCCGCGGGTCCTCGACCGACGCGGACGCCAGCCTCCTCGGCGTGGGCCTCGTGCTCGTCGCCGCGGTGATGTACGCCGTCGGGGTGCTGACCCAGAAGGTCCTGCTACGCCGGCTGCCGTCCGTGCAGGTCGTGTTCGTCTCGTTCCTGATGGGCGCGCTGATCTGCCTGCCGTTCTCCGGCGACCTCCCGGGCATCGTCGCCGGCGGTGGCGCCGAGCTGTGGTGGATCGTCTACCTGGGCGTGTTCCCCACCGCCGTCGCCTTCACGACGTGGGCCTACGCTCTCACCCACACCGACGCGGGAGCCCTGTCGCTGACGACGTTCCTCGTGCCCGGCATCGCGACGCTCGTGGCGTGGCTGACCATCAACGAGGTCCCGCCGACCCTGAGCTTCGTCGGTGGCGCGCTGGCCATCGTCGGCGTGCTGATGACGCGCCGCAAGCCGCGGGCGCGAGCCGACGGTCCGTCTAGCTGACCGTCGCGCGGACCCAACGGTCCTGGCGGTCGCAGTGCCGGGCGTACCCGCGCGGCGTGCGCGGCCGTTGGGTCCGTTCGGCGGAGCGACCTCGGTAGATCAGGGCGTCGGGTCCGGGTCCGAGCCCGCCTCGAGCCAACCGCGGAAGGCCTCGAGGTTGCGGGTCGACTCGCCGCGGGAGATCCGCCACTCCCACTCCTTGCGGATCGACGTGGCGAACCCCAGCTCGAGGATCGCGTTGAACGACTCGTCGGCGTTGGCAAGCACGGAGCCGAGGATGCGGTCGAGCTCGTCGGCGTCGACCGAGGCCAGCGGCAGCCGCGCCTCGAGGTAGATGTCGCCGTGGCGGTCGACGGCGAACGAGACGGCGTACATCCTGAGGTTGCGCTCGAGCAGCCAGCGGTGCACCCGCGCGTGGTTCTCGTCGGGGTTGCGGCACACGAAGGCGTGCACGCCCAGCGCGTGGGCGCCGACGTCGAGGCGCACGGGCGTCTGGAGCTTCTTCTCCCCCGGCAGCGTGAGCGAGAAGCGCGCTCCCTCGACGCCCTCGCGGGCGCTCTCGTCGTGCTCGATCCCGTTGGCGACGAGGTAGTCGCGGACGACCTCGACGGCCGTCGTGGTGGCAGACGAGGAGGGGGCGCTCATGACGCCATCTCCGTACGCATGCGCCCGCTGGCACGCTCGTACGCGTCCAGCGTGCGGGCGGCGGTGAGCTCCCACGAGAAGTCCTGCGCGTGGGCGACCGCGCCACGGCCGAGCCGCTCGACCAGCTGCGGGTCGTCGATCAGGCGGCGGAGGCTGGCGGCCCAGTCGCGGGGCTCGTGGGTGTCGACGAGGATGCCGCTCACCCCGTCGCGCACGACCGTGGTGAGCCCGCCGACCGCGGCGGCCACCACCGGGGTGCCGGTCGCCTGCGCCTCGACGGCGACGAGGCCGAACGACTCGTTGTACGACGGGACCGCGACCGCGGTGGCGGCCGACGTCCACACGGCCAGCTCGGCCTGGCTGACCGGCGGGACGAACCGCACCACGTCGTTGATGCCGAGGCCTGTGGCCAGGTCGGCCAGGGCGGTGGGGTGCTCGAGCCCGGAGCCGGACGGTCCACCCACCACGGGTACGACGAGCCGGTGCCGCAGGGACGGGTCCTGCTCGAGCAGCACCGCGACCGAGCGGAGCAGCACGTCGGGCGCCTTGAGGGGCTGGATCCGGCCGGCGAACAGGAGCACCGCGGCGTCCTCGGGCAGGCCGAGCTGTCGGCGGGCCGCCGCGCGGCCGCGCGGGGCGAAGACGGAGAGGTCGACGCCGGGGTGGATCACCTCGACGGCGTCGGGGCTGGCGTCGTACAGGTCGATGAGCTGGCGGGCCTCGGTGTCGGTGTTGGCGACGAGGAGGTCGGCGGCCTCCACGACCTGCTCCTCCCCGATGACCCGGGACACGGGCTCCGGGGTGTCGCCGTCGGCCAGTGCCTCGTTCTTGACCTTGGCCATCGTGTGCATCGAGTGCACGAGGGGGACGTTCCACCTGTCACGGGCGAGCGCGCCGACCTGGCCCGAGAGCCAGTAGTGGGAGTGGACCGCGTCGTAGTGCCCCAGGGGCTGCATCGCCTCGGTGCGGAGCACCTCGCGCGCGAAGGTGCACAGCTGACCGGGCAGCTCGCCCTTGGTGAGTCCCTCGAAGGGGCCGGCGGCGACGTGTCGGACGAGCACGCCGTCGGCGGCCTCGACGACCTGCGGGAGGGAGGAGGACGTGGCCCGCGTGAAGACGTCGACCGCGATGCCCTGGGCGGCCAGGCGTCGCGAGAGCTCGATCACGTAGACGTTCATCCCGCCGGCGTCACCCGTCCCGGGCTGGTCCAGCGGTGAGGTGTGCAGGCTGATCATCGCGACCCGCTCGCCCACGTTGCCTCCTCGAGACCTCGACTGCGTGCCCCGGTCAGGGCACCTCAGGCACAACCCCGGGAGGTCCGCTGGGATTCCCGCGTGGATCCCCGGCGGTCAGCGGGCGTGGGCGCCGGCCGGGCGACGGCTGGTCCAGCGGCCCCGGCCACGCACCAGCGCGAGGCCACCGAGGACCAGGGCCACGACCCCCCAGAAGCCGTCGTACCACGAGGTGTCGGCGGGCCGGAACGCCTCGATGGCGGACAGCGCCAGGAGGGCGGACGCCACGCCGACGACGGCGCGCACGGCCACGGCGTCGCCCTTGACAAGCGTGGTGCCGAAGACGGCCGACGCGGCCATGAGGCACGCGAGGCCGATGACGTGGAGGACGTCAAGGACGGAGCCGTCGCCGCCGCCGAGCAGCGCGTGCAGGATCCACAGCACGCCGCCCAGGACAGCGAGCGACGCAGCGAGCTTCGCAGGAGGCATCGGACGAGTGTGCCACGCCCCACCCCTACGGGCGGTCCCGGGGCCGTGGGACGGGAGCTCAGCGCTCGTCGGTCCCCTGGTGGAAGCGCTGCTGCCAGTGCCCGCCGGCGCGCACCCAGAGGCTGCTGCGCAGCGTCGACCGCTCGTCGGCCAGCGCTCGCCACAGGAGCAGGATCGTGTCGCGGTCGACCCGCTCGACCGACACCACGTCGAGGCTCACCGGATCGATTGGGCCGACCTCGGCGAGGAGGTCCGCGCGGGTCCACAACCGGCCCGAGCGTCCGACCTCCTGCCACTGCGGATGGAGCAGGGCCGCGACGGCTGCCCGGTCGCCGCGCACCTCGTCGCTCAGCAGCGCCCGCTCCATGGCGACGACGTGCTCCTCGTCGGTCGGCTCCACCTGCAGGGCCTGGTCGGCGAGGTCGCTGAACAGGTCGGGCTCGTGCTCGACCTGCCCCACCGTTGCGGCGGGGTGGGCGGTGCTGCTGCCCGCGAAGCCCGGCCCGGCATCGGGCTCGACCCCGCGCTGGTAGGCGGACGCGGCCGCGTTGGCGCGCTTGTCGGCCGCCTCGTTGAGCTCGTGGCCGGCGTGGCCCTTGACCCACTCGAAGCGGACCTTGTCGCGCCGGCCCTCCATGGCGGCGTCGAGCGCCTTCATCAGCTCGACGTTGAGCACGGGCTTGCCGTCGCTCTTCTTCCAGCCCTTGCGCTTCCAGCCCGGCATCCACTTCGTGACCGAGTCGATGACGTACTTGCTGTCGCAGAACACGTGCAGCTCGTCGTCGACGTGGGCGGTCTGCTGGAGGAGGTCGAGGACCGCCATCAGCTCACCCATGTTGTTGGTGCCGCGCGGCCAGCCGCCGGACGCCCAGCAGTCGTCGTCGACGTACCACGCCCAGCCGGCCGGGCCGGGGTTGCCGAGTGCCGAACCGTCAGCCGCCGCGAAGATCACCCGCGCATCTTGCCAGCACAGGATCTTGGCAGGATGGGCGCATGACCGAGGACAGCACCCAGCCCCGCACCGCCGTCGTGACCGGTGCCTCCAGCGGCATCGGTGCCGCGACAGCACGCGCCCTCGCGGCGGAGGGCTTCCGCGTCGTGTGCGCCGCCCGCCGCACCGACCGCATCGCGGACCTGGCCGCCGAGATCGGGGGCGAGGCGATCACGTGCGACATCACCGACCAGGCGTCCGTCGACGCCCTCGCCGCGGCCGTGCGCACCTGCCACGTGCTGGTCAACAACGCCGGCGGTGCCGTCGGGGTCGACCGCGTCGACGGCGCCGACCTCGACGCCTGGCGCTGGATGTACGACGTCAACGTCCTCGGCCTCGTCCGGGTGACCAAGGCGCTGCTGCCCGCCCTCCGGGCCAGCGGCGACGCGGTGATCGTCAACGTCGGGTCGACGGCCGGGCGCTGGGCGTACGAGGGCGGCGCGGGCTACACCGCGGCCAAGCACGGCGTGAAGGTCGTGACCGAGACGCTGCGGCTCGAGCTCAACGGGGAGCCGGTGCGCATCAGCGAGGTCGCCCCCGGGATGGTCCGGACCGACGAGTTCTCGCTCGTGCGCTTCGGCGGCGACCAGGAGCGGGCCGAGGCGGTGTACGCCGGCGTCGACCAGCCGCTGCTGGCCGAGGACGTCGCCGACGCCATCGCGTGGGTGGCCACCCGGCCCTCGCACGTCGACATCGACGAGCTGGTGATCAAGCCGCGTGCCCAGGCTGCGGCACACAAGGTGCACCGCACCTGAGGCATGGAAGACTGCCGCGCGTGAAGACCATCGGACTCGTCGGCGGCATGAGCTGGGAGAGCAGCGCGGTCTACTACCGCGACCTCAACCTCGGGATGCGGGAGCGCCTCGGCGGGCTGTCCTCGCCCAGGCTGGCGCTCACGACGGTCGACTTCGCGGAGGTCACCCACCTCGAGGACGACGAGCGCTGGGACCAGGTCGGGGCGCTGCTCGCCGACGCGGCCCGCGGGGTCGAGCGGGCGGGTGCCGACTTCCTGCTCCTGTGCACCACGACGTTCCACAAGGTCGCCGACCAGGTCGAGGACGCGGTGGGCATCCCGCTCCTCCACCTCGGCGACGTCGTGGCGGAGGCGGTCAAGGCCGCGGGCGTCGGGACGGTCGGGCTGATCGGCACCAAGGTCGCGATGTCGGAGTCGTTCTTCGTCGACCGGCTGGAGGGCCACGGGCTGTCGGTCGTGGTGCCCGACGCGTCGCACCACGACTTCCTCAACGACGTGATCTACGAGGAGCTCGTGCACGGTGTCGTGCTGCCCCGCACGCGCAGCCGGGTGGTGTCGATCATCGAGGAGCTGTGGGACGCCGGCGCCGGCGGCGTGCTGCTCGGGTGCACCGAGCTCGAGCTCCTGGTCAAGCAGGCCGACGTCGAGCTGCCGGTCTTCCCCTGCACCACGCTGCACGTCCAGGCCGCGCTCGACGCGGCCCTCGCCGACGGCTAGACCGGCAGGGCGTACGACGTCGCGAGCCAGCGCAGGCCCGTCCACGCCGGCGAGAGCAGGTCGGTCGCGCCGGCCGACGCCGGCAGGCCGACCCGGAGCACCTGCGACCGGGCGCCTTCGGTGCTGACCAGCAGCTCGTCCCCGGCGAGGGCGACGCCCTCGCCCTGGTCCTGGGCGGGCAGCTCCCACGACTCGACGCCCTGCCACGACGGGAACGCCGACAGGTGGGCCGCCGAGTAGGTACGCATGACCACCCCTCCCCCGCCGGGCAGGAAGGTGGCGTCGGTGACGATGCCCGGTGCCTGGCCGACCTCGGTGAGGCGGTTGGGTCGGTCGGCGCGCAACCGCTGCGGGGCGGCGTACACCGTGCCGGCGAAGACACCCTTGGTGATGAGGAACAGCTGGCCGGTCACCGGGTGGCTGACCAGCGCCTCGGCGTCGCGCGGACCGTCGGGGTAGTCGAGCTCGTACACCTCCGGCACGACCTCACGGTCCCCGCGCCCGACCGGCACCCGCAGCACTGACACCGATGCGCGGGCGTGCCGGTTGTCGCCGATGTCGGCGACCCACACGTGGCCGGGGCCGGCAGGAGCCAGCGCCTCCACGTCCTCGGGATCGGTCGGCCACGTCGTCACGCCGACCGTGGTGCCGGTGGCGGGGTCGACGGTGAAGACCCGGCCGGAGTCGCCGGAGTCGTTGGTGGTCACGACCAGGCCGGCGTCGCGCCCTGCGCCCGGCATCACGACGAGTCCGCTCGACTCCACGATCTCGGGGTCCTCGAAGCGGAACGCCGGGTGGTCGGCCGCTCCCGGCGCACCGGCGGCCGCCCCCAGCAGGAAGGGGACGGCGACGAGGGCGCCCAGGGCGACCCGGCGACCGTCAGCCATGCCCGAGCAGCTCACCGAGCCGGGGTCGGACGCCCCAGGCGGCGATCAGGTGGTCGTACTCGCGAGCCGCGTCGGAGCCGTCGGCACCCGTGCGCACGGCCCGCAGCAGCGTGTTGCGCGGGGTGTGGGCGCTCTCGACGAACTCGACGACGTCGACGCGGTAGCCCTCGCGCCGCAGCAGCGCGGCACGCAGCGCGTCGGTGAGGGTGTCGGCGAAGCGCTCGCGCAGGATGCCGTGACGGGTGAGCATCGCGTAGGGCTCCGGCACGTCCGTCGTGCGGAGCTGGGCGGCGATGTCGTGGTGGCAGCACGGAGCGGCGAGGACCAGCGGGGCCTCCCACTCGAGCGCGCGTCCGAGGGCGTCGTCCGTCGCGGTGTCGCACGCGTGCAGGGCGAGCACGACGTCGGGCGCCTGCTCGAGCCGGGCGTCGGCGATCGACCCGACGACGAAGTCGGCCTCGATGCCCAGCTCGACGGCGACGCGCGAGTTGTGGTCTGCGGACTGCTGCTTGACGTCGACGCCGGTGACCCGCACCGGGAGGCGGTCGGAGAGGTAGGCGTGGGCGGCGAACGTGAGGTAGGCGTTGCCGCAGCCGAGGTCGACCACCCGCAACGGGTCGTCGGCGGTCGGGGTGCGCACCCGCCCCTGCGCCACGGCCTCGGTGAGGCTCGCGTCGAGCAGCCGGACGAACTCCTCCACCTGGCGGTACTTCGCCTGCCGGGTCGGCTTGACCCGCCCCTGCGCGTCGCTGATCCCGAGGGCGACGAGCACAGGGTGGTCCTCGGCGAGGAGCCGGTCCTTCGGCCGGTCGTGGCCCCGGGACGGCGCGACCTCGTCGGTGCGCGGCGCGGTGTGCAGCAGGGGCACGCCCTTCTTG
The DNA here is from genome assembly GCF_042666175.1 of Nocardioides sp. GCM10028917. Taxonomy (NCBI): domain Bacteria; kingdom Bacillati; phylum Actinomycetota; class Actinomycetes; order Propionibacteriales; family Nocardioidaceae; genus Nocardioides; species Nocardioides sp. GCM10028917. The sequence goes on along the minus strand of NZ_JBHTFL010000013.1, from coordinate 151,522 downwards.
GTCACCCGCAGCTGGTGCGTGATGGTGGTGGTGTCGACGTGCCAGTTGGCGAACGGCTCGGCGAGCAGCGCGTCCACCGCCGCCTCGGCCGCCTCGCCCACGAGGTGGTTGGTGGTGTGCGCCTGCGTGTCGTCGTACGACGTCACCTGCAGGTGGCGCCCGGCCCGGAGGTCGACGACCCGCACCTCGACACGACGCACCTCGCGTCCCTCCACGACGGGGACCGGGCGGCCCTTGCGCCGACCGCTCGCGAGCGCGCGCACGAGGTGGTCGGCGTCGAGGACCGCCGAGCGGACGGTGGCGAGCTCAGCCCCGGGGGTGGTGCTCACAGGACGGCGGCGAGGACGACGATGAGGATGAGTGCCCCGAGCGCCACCGGGATCACGAGTCGACGGTGGCGGGGGTTCATGTCCTCATCCTAGTGACCGGCGCGGCGCCGACTCATTCCTCGCTCCGTCGTCCCTGCTGCTTCACCAGTGCTCGAGCGACTCCCGGAACACGGTGGCCAGGTCCTCGGCCCTGACCTCGACGGGTGCGGTGGCGAGCAGGCGCTGCTGCTTGAGCGCACCCTCGACCAGGTCGTCGACGTCGGCCTGCCCGAAGCCGAGCTCGGCCAGGCCGCTCGGCAGGCCCACGTCCCGCATCAGGCGGCGCAGCACGTCGGGGAGCGGCTCGCCGGTGCCGCCGAGGAGCTCGGCCGCACGGCGGTGGCGCTCGGGCGCGGCGTCGTGGAGGAACGCGAAGGCGGCGGGCGCGGTCATCACGACGGCCATCCCGTGCGGGACGATCGGCTCGTCCGCGGGGTAGCCCTCGGGGCGGTAGTCGCGGACCCGGCCGGCGATCGGGTAGGCGCAGGCGTGGGGGACGTGGACGCCGGCGTTGCCGAAGCCCAGCCCGGCGAAGGTGGCGGCGAGCGCCATCTGCTCACGCGCCTCGGCGTCGGAGCCGTCACGGACCGCGCGCCGGAAGGAACCGGCCAGCAGCGACAGGGACTTCTCGGCCCACATGTCGGCGATGGGATTGGCGCCGCAGTAGGGCACCCGCTGCTCGGGCTGCTTGGCGTCGAAGTCGGCGAACCACCGCGCCGTCCAGCTCTCGAGCGCGTGGCAGAGGATGTCCATGCCCGCCGACGCGGTCACCATCGCGGGCTGCGTCATCGTCAGGTCCGGGTCGACGACGGCGAGGGTGGGCCGCAGCCGGGCGTGGGAGATGCCGGTCTTGACCTCGAGCGCCAGGACGTCCAGAACGCAGATGGTGGTCGACTCGGCTCCCGTGCCGGTGGTCGTCGGCACGGCGACGAGCGGCAGGAGCGGGTGCTCCGGCGCCCGACCGCCGCCGACCGGCGCGTTGACGTAGTCCATCAGCTCGCCGGGGTTGGTCAGCATGAGGTCGACCGCCTTGGCGGTGTCGATCGACGAGCCGCCTCCGACCGCCACCACGGCGTGGAAGGGGCCGCTCTCGCGGGCCGCGGCGACGGCTGCCTCGAGCGAGGCATCGGTCGGCTCGACCCGGGCCTCGGCGTAGAGGACCACCTCGAGGCCGCGGGACCGCATGCTGTCGGCGATCCGGTCGGGGTGCCCGGTGGCCGCCACCCCGGGGTCGGTGACGAGCAGCACCCGCCGCGCCGCGTCGCCCGGGACGTCGCGGCACAGCTGCTGGACGTCCCAGCCGATCTCGTCGCTGGCGCCGCGGCCGAACTTCAGCCCGGGTGCGGCATAGGTGAAGATGCGCTCAGTCACGCCGGGCTCCCAACGCGTAGGTGACGACGTCGAGCACGTCGACCTCGCCGGATGCGATCCGTGTCATGGGCACCCACGCGACGGCGTCGGTGGTGCCGTCCACCTCCACCACTCGGGGCTCCCCGTCGGCGACGCTCGCCCGGTAGAGGAGGTGCACGCCGTGGTAGTCCTCGATCCGCCCCGACGGGGCGGTGCCGGAGAAGTGGGTGTCGTGCACCCCGAGCAGCGCGCCGACCTCGCACGGAAGCCCGCACTCCTCCTCGACCTCACGTGCCAGCGCGACCGACGGGTGCTCGCCGTGGTCCACACCCCCGCCGGGCAGCGTCCACTGCCCGGGGTGCGCGGCGCTGGACGAGAGACGGGTGAGCAGCACCTCGTCGCCGCCTGCGGCGCAGCGGCTGACGACGGCGTACGCCGCGACGCGCTGCAGCCGGAAGGGGCGGTGGTCGACGAGGGCCTCGGTCACCACGGACGACACCGGCACGGCACCCGAGGAGACGTCGTCGAGCGCCTTCCAGGCGGCCTCGACCGTGGAGCCGTCGACCTCGACCACCCGCGGGGCGGGCGCGTCCGGTGCCACCCAGCCCTCGTAGACGAGCCGGATGGCGTGGGCGTCGACGAGCTGCCCGTCCCGCGGCGCGCGAGGCATGTGCGCGCTGTAGACGCGGGCCCGGTCACCCACGGTGGCGTCGAGGCCCGCCTCCTCCTGCACCTCGCGGATCAGGGCGTCGCGCGGGTCCTCGCCGTGGTCGACGCCGCCCCCCGGGAGAGTCCACAGCTCGGAGCGGGAGACCCGTGGCGCCAGGCGGCTCAGCAGGATCTCGACCCGACCACCACGCTCGCGGAGGATGACGGCGTACGCCGCCACCCGCTGTCGCCTCGGCAGGGAACCCATGCCTCCAACCTAGTGAAGTACGGTGTGCGCCGTGTCCCCCGCGTCCCGAGATCCGTGGCTCGACAACGTCAAGATGGTCCTGGTCACGCTGGTCGTCGTGGGGCACGCGATCGGGCTCGTCGAGGCCAGCGCGGGCAGCCACTGGGTCTACGACTTCATCTACCTGTGGCACATCCCGGCCTTCGTCTTCATCAGCGGCTACCTCTCGAAGTCCTTCGAGTGGGACCGGCGACGGATGAAGAACCTGGTCTACACGCTCCTGGTCCCCTACCTCCTCTTCGAGCCTGCGCTGTTCTACTACCGCCGGGGGGTGATCGGCGAGGACGTCACCGGCCCGCTGTGGCTCCAGCCCCACTGGACGATGTGGTACCTCATCGTGCTGCTGATGTGGCGGCTGGTGACACCGATCCTGAAGCGGCACTGGCTCTTCCTGCCGCTCTCGGTGATCGTCAGCCTGCTCGGCGGGCTCTGGACGGACGACTCCCTGATGATCCCGCGCTTCCTCGGCCTGCTGCCGTTCTTCGTGCTGGGCCTCCACCTCAAGCCCCGCCACCTCGCGCACCTCGACGACGTGTGGGTCAAGGTGGCCGCCGTGCCGATGCTGGTCGGCATCGGCGTGATGGCGCTCTACACCGACACGTGGGCCGAGACCGCCCTGCTCTGGTACGACACCGGCTACTCCGACCTCCCCATCGACAACGAGATCGCCTTCCAGACCCGGCTCACCGTGATGATGGTCGGGCTCGTCGGCGCCTTCGCCGCGATGTCGCTGGTGCCCCGCCGCAACCTCGGGTGGTTCACCACGATGGGCACCGCGACGATGGTCGTCTACCTCTTCCACGGCTTCGTCATCAAGACGTTCATGGGGCTCGGCTGGCCCGACTTCACCGCGTCCTACCCGACGCTCGGCCTGGTCCTGACCGTCCTCGGTGCAGTCGGCCTCAGCCTGTTCCTCGCGTGCCCGCCCGTGCGGCGGGTGCTCGAGCCGTTCACCAACCCGCTCGGGTGGCTCGAGACGCGCCGCAACCGGGCCAGCTCGGCCCCCACGTCCGTCTGACCGCGGCTCGCGTCACGGCGTCGGGGCGTGCTCCCGGCTCAGGCGAAGGGTGGCCGGGCGTCACGCGTCATCGACCGGCGGCCGGCCCAGCGCCAGACGCGCGCAGCGCGGTCGCGGTCGGCGTCGTCGACGAGGTTGCCCATCCAGCGCAGGGCGAGCGTCATCAGCCAGTCCGAGCGCATCCCGGCCGGGCCGAGCGCCGCGACCACCTTCGGCTGCGTGGCGATCCCGGCGAGGCGGCGGGCGATCGAGAACGCCTCGCCGTAGTGCTCCACCAGCGTCGAGCGCCAGGCCTCACCGAGGCCGACGCCGCTCGCGATGTGCTCGGCGACGAGGCGACCGGTCTCGAGGCCGTAGTCGATGCCCTCGCCGTTGAGCGGGTTGACGCACGCGGCGGCGTCACCGATGAGCGCCCAGTTGGGGCCGGCGACGTTGCTGACCGCGCCACCCATCGGCAGCAGCGCCGACGTCGGCATCCGCAGCTCCCCCGAGAGCCCGAAGTCCGCGCCGATCGTGTCGGCGTAGGTCTGCATCAGGGGCTTGATGGCGACCTCGGCAGGGCGTCGGCTCGTCGCCAGCGTGCCGGCGCCGAGGTTCACGGTGCCGTCGCCGAGCGGGAAGATCCACCCGTAGCCCGTCACCAGCTCGCCCTGCTCGTCGCGGAGCTCGAGGTGCGAGCTGATCCACGGGTCGTCGCTCATCTCCGAGTCGACGTAGGAGCGACCGGCCACCGCGTAGACGGTGTCGCGGTGCCACTCGCGCCCGAGGAGCTTGCCGAGGGGTGAGCGGACGCCGTCGGCCACGACGAGCCACCGGCAGGCGACCTCGTAGGTGCCCTCGGCGTCGCGCAGCTCGACGGCCGCGACCCGCTCCCCCTCGTGGCGTACGCCGACCGCGCGGGCGCCGTCGACGGCACGTGCGCCGCTCTTGATCGCCACCGTGCGCAGGTGGTCGTCGAGCTCGGTGCGAGCGACCGCCGACCCCCAGTCGGGCAGCGAGCCGCCCGGCCACGGGAGCAGGAGGGTCTGGCCGAATCCGTGGGCACGCAGGCCCTCGTTGACGGTGTGGGCACGGAGCCAGTCCTCGAGGCCGAGCTTCTGCATCTCCCCGATCGCGCGGGGGGTCAGCCCGTCACCGCAGGTCTTGTCGCGAGGGAACGTCGCCGCGTCGGCCAGCACGACGTCGAGCCCGGCACGGGCGGCCCACGCCGCGGCGGCGGAGCCGGCGGGTCCGGCGCCGACCACCAGCACGTCGGCGGAGGTCGGGCGCGAGGAGGGGGTCGTCACGGCCAGATCCTCTCAGGCGGGTCAGCATCCGCCGAAATGGCCCGAACCCCGACCTCCCTTGCGGGGGGCCGGGGTTCGGAGGTGACTCGATCAGTTCTGGTAGGAACCGAAGTCGAAGTCGTCGAGTGCGACCGCCTGCGACGACGGACCGAAGTCGTAGTCGTAGGAGTCGTAGCCGGTGACCGAGTAGGCCGCGGCGCGCGCCTCCTCGGTGGGCTCCACCCGGATGTTGCGGTAGCGCTCGAGGCCGGTGCCGGCCGGGATGAGCTTTCCGATGATCACGTTCTCCTTCAGGCCACGGAGGCTGTCGGAGCGGCCGTTGATCGCGGCGTCCGTGAGCACCCGGGTGGTCTCCTGGAAGGAGGCCGCCGAGAGCCACGACTCGGTCGCGAGCGAGGCCTTGGTGATGCCCATGAGGACCGGGCGACCCGAGGCCGGCTTGCCGCCCTCGGAGACCACGCGACGGTTCTCCTCCTCGAACCGCACCCGGTCGACCAGGTCGGACGGGAGCAGGTTGGTGTCACCGGACTCGATGACCGTCACGCGACGCAGCATCTGCCGCACGATGATCTCGATGTGCTTGTCGTGGATCGCCACGCCCTGCGAGCGGTAGACCTCCTGGACCTCGTCCACGAGGTGCTCCTGGGCCTTGCGGACGCCGAGGATGCGCAGGACGTCCTGCGGGTCGGGCGTACCGGAGGTGATGTGGTGACCGACGTTGATGTGGTCGCCGTCCTCGACGTTGAGGCGCGAACGCTTCGACACCGGGATCTCTTGGACCTCGGAGCCGTCGTCGGGGGTGACCACGACGACGCGGGCCTTGTCGGTCTCCTCGATCTTCACGCGACCGGCGGACTCCGAGATCGGCGTACGACCCTTGGGCGAGCGGGCCTCGAAGAGCTCGACCACACGGGGCAGACCCTGCGTGATGTCGTCGGCGGAGGCCACACCACCGGTGTGGAACGTGCGCATGGTCAGCTGCGTGCCGGGCTCCCCGATGGACTGGGCGGCGATGATGCCGACCGCCTCACCGATGTCGACCAGCTTGCCGGTGGCCAGCGAGCGGCCGTAGCACTTGGCACAGGTGCCGGTGCGGGCGTCGCAGGTCAGGACCGAGCGGACCTTGACCTCGGTGACACCGGCGGCCACGAGCTCACCGATCTTGACGTCACCCAGGTCCTCGCCGGCGGTGGCGAGCACCTCACCCGTCTCCGGGTGCAGGATGTCGACCGCCGAGGAGCGGGCGTAGGCCGAGGTCTCCACGTGCTCGTCGTCGATCCGCTTGGGCAGGCCACGCTCGGTACCGCAGTCGTCCTCACGGATGATGACGTCCTGCGACACGTCCACCAGACGACGGGTCAGGTAGCCCGAGTCGGCGGTGCGGAGCGCGGTGTCGGCGAGACCCTTGCGGGCACCGTGGGTGGCGATGAAGTACTCGAGCACCGTCAGGCCCTCGCGGAAGTTGGCCTTGATCGGGCGCGGGATGATCTCGCCCTTCGGGTTGGCCACCAGACCACGCATGGCCGCGACCTGCCGGATCTGGTTCATGTTTCCCGAGGCACCCGAGTCGACCATCATGTAGATCGGGTTCTTGCGGTCGAAGTTGGCCTCCATCGCGCGACCGACCTCGGCAGCAGCCTGGGTCCACAGCTCAATGAGCTCCTGACGACGCTCGTCGTCCGTCATCACACCGCGCTCGTAGTTCTTCTGGACCTTCTCGGCCTGGGCCTCGTAGCGGCCCAGGATCTCGGCCTTGCTGTCGGGCGTGGTGACGTCGTCGATCGAGACGGTCACACCCGAGCGCGTGGCCCAGTGGAAGCCGGCGTCCTTGAGGGCGTCGAGCGAGGCAGCGACCTGCACCTTGGTGTAGCGCTCGGCGAGGTCGTTGACGATCGCGCCGAGACGCTTCTTGCCGACCTCCTCGTTGACGAACGGGTAGTCCGCCGGGAGCGTGTCGTTGAAGTGGACACGGCCGAGGGTGGTGTCGAGCAGGAGAGCGGTCCGCTCCTCCCAGTCGGCGCCGAGCTCGAGGTCGAGCGGCGGCACCACGTCGGTGAGGCGGATCCTGATCTTGCTCTGCAGCGTGATCTCGCCACGGTCGAAGGCCATGATCGCCTCGGCCGGGCTGGAGAAGACGCGACCCTCGCCGGGCTCACCGTCACGGTCGGCGGTCAGCCAGAACAGGCCGATGATCATGTCCTGCGAGGGCATGGTCACCGGACGGCCGTCCGACGGCTTGAGGATGTTGTTGGTCGACAGCATCAGGATGCGGGCCTCGGCCTGCGCCTCCGCGGACAGCGGCAGGTGCACGGCCATCTGGTCACCGTCGAAGTCGGCGTTGAACGCGCCGCAGACGAGCGGGTGGATCTGGATGGCCTTGCCCTCGATCAGCTGCGGCTCGAAGGCCTGGATGCCGAGGCGGTGCAGGGTGGGCGCGCGGTTGAGCAGCACGGGGTGCTCGGTGATGACCTCTTCGAGGACGTCCCACACGACCGGGCGGGCGCGCTCGACCATCCGCTTGGCGGACTTGATGTTCTGCGCGTGCGACAGGTCGACCAGGCGCTTCATGACGAAGGGCTTGAACAACTCGAGCGCCATCTGCTTGGGCAGGCCGCACTGGTGCAGCTTGAGCTGCGGACCCGACACGATGACCGAACGGCCCGAGTAGTCCACGCGCTTGCCGAGCAGGTTCTGGCGGAAGCGACCCTGCTTGCCCTTCAGCATGTCGGAGAGCGACTTCAGCGGCCGGTTGCCCGGGCCGGTGACCGGACGACCGCGACGACCGTTGTCGAAGAGGCTGTCCACGGCCTCCTGCAGCATCCGCTTCTCGTTGTTGACGATGATCTCGGGCGCGCCGAGGTCGAGCAGTCGCTTGAGGCGGTTGTTGCGGTTGATGACGCGGCGGTAGAGGTCGTTCAGGTCGGAGGTGGCGAAGCGGCCACCGTCGAGCTGGACCATCGGACGCAGGTCCGGCGGGATCACCGGGACGGCGTCGAGCACCATGCCGATGGGCTGGTTGCCGGTCTTGCGGAACGCGTCGACGACCTTGAGGCGCTTGAGGGCGCGGACCTTGCGCTGGCCCTTGCCGTTGGCGATCGTGTCGCGCAGCGACTCGACCTCGGCCTCGATGTCGAAGTCCTGGAGGCGCTTCTGGATCGCCGTGGCGCCCATGTGGCCCTCGAAGTACTTGCCGAACCAGTTCTTCATCTCGCGGTAGAGCAGCTCGTCGCCGAGCAGGTCCTGGACCTTGAGGCTCTTGAAGGTGTCCCAGACCTCCTCGAGACGCGCGATCTCACGGTTGGCGCGGTCGCGGAGCTGGTTCATCTCGCGGTCGGCACCGTCGCGCACCTTGCGCTTGGCGTCGGCCTTGGCACCCTCGGCCTCGAGGGTGGCGAGGTCCTCCTCGAGCTTCTTGGCGCGGTCCTCCACGGAGGTGTCGCGGCGCTTCTCGAGGCGCTCGCGCTCCAGGCCGACCTTGTTCTCCAGGGAGTCCATGTCGCGGTGGCGCGCGTCCTCGTCGACCGAGGTGATCATGTAGGCGGCGAAGTAGATGACCTTCTCGAGGTCCTTCGGCGCCAGGTCGAGCAGGTAGCCCAGGCGCGACGGGACGCCCTTGAAGTACCAGATGTGGGTCACGGGAGCGGCGAGCTCGATGTGGCCCATGCGCTCACGGCGCACCTTGGAGCGGGTGACCTCGACGCCGCAGCGCTCGCAGATGATGCCCTTGAAGCGCACGCGCTTGTACTTGCCGCAGTAGCACTCCCAGTCCCGGGTGGGACCGAAGATCTTCTCGCAGAAGAGGCCGTCACGCTCGGGCTTGAGCGTGCGGTAGTTGATGGTCTCCGGCTTCTTGACCTCGCCGTGGCTCCACGTGCGGATGTCGTCCGCGGTGGCCAGGCCGATCTGAAGCTGGTCGAAGAAGTTAACGTCGAGCACGATGGCTGTAGTCCTTCGTTAGTACGTGGAAAGTGGAGCTGGGGACCGAGGGGGCCCGCCCGCTGGTCGTGACGGTCGCGCTGAGCGACCCGCACGAGACCACCGGGCGGGCGTCACCTCAGACTTCTTCGACGGAGCTGGGCTCGCGGCGGGACAGGTCGATGCCAAGCTCCTCGGCCGCCCGGAAGACGTCTTCCTCGGCGTCCTTGAGCGAGATCGCGCTGCCGTCCTGCGACAGCACCTCGACGTTGAGGCAGAGCGACTGCATCTCCTTGACGAGCACCTTGAACGACTCGGGGATGCCGGAGTCGGGGATGTTCTCGCCCTTCACGATCGCCTCGTAGACCTTCACGCGGCCCGGCACGTCGTCGGACTTGATCGTCAGCAGCTCCTGGAGGGCGTAGGCGGCGCCGTAGGCCTCCATCGCCCAGACCTCCATCTCACCGAACCGCTGGCCACCGAACTGGGCCTTACCACCCAGGGGCTGCTGCGTGATCATCGAGTAGGGGCCGGTCGAGCGAGCGTGGATCTTGTCGTCGACGAGGTGGTGCAGCTTGAGGATGTACATGTAGCCGACAGCCACCGGCTCCGGGAACGGCTCACCCGAGCGACCGTCGAAGAGGTTGGCCTTGCCGTCCTCCTTGACCATCCGCTCACCGTCACGGTTGGGCAGCGTGGAGCCGAGCAGACCGGTGATCTCGTCCTCGCGGGCACCGTCGAACACCGGGGTGGCGACCTTGGTGTTGGGGTCGGCCTGGTCGGCGCCGATCGAGATGAGGCGCTTCTTCCAGTCCGACTCGCCCTTCTCGCCGGAGAGGTTGAGGTCCCAGCCCTGCTTGGCGAGCCAGCCGAGGTGCAGCTCGAGGATCTGGCCGATGTTCATACGACGCGGCACACCCAGCGGGTTGAGCACGACGTCGACCGGCGTGCCGTCCTCCATGAACGGCATGTCCTCGATCGGCAGGATCTTGGCGATGACGCCCTTGTTGCCGTGGCGTCCGGCGAGCTTGTCGCCGACCGAGATCTTGCGCTTCTGCGCGACGTAGACGCGCACCAGCTGGTTGACGCCCGGAGGCAGGTCGTCGCCGTCCTCGCGGTCGAAGACGCGCACGCCGATGACCGTGCCCGACTCACCGTGGGGCACCTTCATCGAGGTGTCGCGCACCTCGCGCGCCTTCTCACCGAAGATCGCGCGGAGCAGGCGCTCCTCGGGGGTGAGCTCGGTCTCGCCCTTGGGCGTGACCTTGCCGACCAGGATGTCACCGGTGGTGACCTCGGCGCCGATGCGGATGATGCCGCGCTCGTCGAGGTCGGCCAGGCCCTCCTCGGAGATGTTCGGGATGTCCCGCGTGATCTCCTCGGGGCCGAGCTTGGTGTCGCGGGCGTCGACCTCGTGCTCCTCGATGTGGATCGAGGTGAGGACGTCCTCCTGCACCAGGCGCTGGCTGAGGATGATCGCGTCCTCGTAGTTGTGGCCCTGCCACGGCATGAAGGCGACGAGCAGGTTGGTGCCCAGCGCCATCTCGGCGTCGTCGGTGCAGGGACCGTCGGCGATCGGCGTGCCGACCTCGAGGCGGTCACCGGCCTTCACCAGCGGGCGCTGGTTGATGCAGGTGCCCTGGTTGGAGCGACGGAACTTGGCCAGCTTGTAGGTCTGGTAGGTGCCGTCGTCGTTCATCGTCTCGATGGCGTCGGCGGACACCTCCTTGACCACACCGGCGTTGTCGGCCACGACCACGTCGCCGGCGTCGACGGCGGCGCGGTACTCCATGCCGGTGCCGACGAGCGGGCTGTCGCTGGTGATCAGCGGGACGGCCTGACGCTGCATGTTGGCGCCCATGAGCGCGCGGTTGGCGTCGTCGTGCTCGAGGAACGGGATCAGGGCCGTCGCGACCGACACCATCTGGCGCGGGGAGACGTCCATGTAGTCGACCTCGTCACGCAGGATCGCGTCGACCTCGCCGTTCTTCTGGCGGACCAGGACGCGCTCCTCGGTGAAGCGCATCTTGGCGTCGAGCGGCGCGTTGGCCTGCGCGATGACGTAGCGGTCCTCGTCGTCGGCGGTGAGGTAGTCGATCTGGTCGGTGACCACGCCACCCTCGACCTTGCGGTAGGGGGTCTCGACGAAGCCGAACGGGTTGATCCGGCCGTAGGAGGCCAGCGAGCCGATCAGACCGATGTTCGGGCCTTCAGGGGTCTCGATGGGGCACATGCGGCCGTAGTGCGACGGGTGGACGTCACGGACCTCCATGCCGGCGCGGTCACGGGACAGACCACCGGGACCGAGGGCCGACAGGCGACGCTTGTGCGTCAGGCCGGCGATCGGGTTGGTCTGGTCCATGAACTGCGAGAGCTGCGAGGTGCCGAAGAACTCCTTCAGCGCCGCGACCACGGGACGGATGTTGATCAGGGACTGCGGCGTGATGGCCTCGACGTCCTGGGTCGTCATCCGCTCGCGGACCACGCGCTCCATGCGGGCCAGGCCCGTGCGGAGCTGGTTCTGGATGAGCTCGCCCACCGTGCGCATGCGGCGGTTGCCGAAGTGGTCGATGTCGTCGGCCTGGACCTTGACGGGAGCACCGTCAGGACCCTCGACGACGTTGCCCTCGGCGTCGACCAGGTCGGGCGCGTCGGCCTGGACACCCGCGGCGTGCAGCTGCACGACGTAGCGGATGGCGGCCACGACGTCGTCGATGGTCAGCGTCTGCTGGTCGAACGCCTCGTGGAGGCCGAGCTTCTTGTTGATCTTGTAGCGGCCGACCTTCGCCAGGTCGTAGCGCTTCGGGTTGAAGTAGTAGTTGTTGAGGAGCGTCTGCGCGGCCTCGGCCGTCGGCGGCTCGCCGGGACGGAGCTTGCGGTAGATGTCGAGCAGCGCGAGGCGGGTGACCTCGTCGTTGACCTGCTCGGCGGTCGGGGCCTCGCCCCGCGCCTTCTTCTGCAGCTCCTCGTAGACGACCTCGTAGCGGACGCTGTCCTTCTCGAGGGTCAGCATCATCGACTCGTACTGACCGAACTCCTCGCGGATCTGGTCGGTGGTCCAGCCGAGCGCCTTGAGCAGGACGGTGACGTTCTGCTTGCGCTTGCGGTCCAGACGCACGCCCACCAGGTCGCGCTTGTCGATCTCGAACTCGAGCCAGGCGCCGCGGCTCGGGATGAGCTTGGCGGTGAAGATGTCCTTGTCGGACGTCTTGTCGGGGCTCGACTCGAAGTAGACACCGGGCGAGCGCACGAGCTGCGACACGACGACGCGCTCGGTGCCGTTGATGATGAAGGTGCCCTTCTTGGTCATCATGGGGAAGTCGCCCATGAAGACCGTCTGGCCCTTGATCTCGCCGGTCTCGTGGTTCATGAACTCGGCCGAGACGTAGAGCGGGCGGGAGTAGGTGAAGTCCTTCTCCTTGCACTCCTCCTCGGTGTACTTCTCGTCGAGGAAGACGGGGTTGTCGAAGGAGAGCATCATCGTCTCGGAAAAGTCCTCGATCGGGGAGATCTCCTCGAAGATCTCCTGCAGACCGGTCTTCTCGGAGACGTCCTCACCGGCAGCCCTGCGGGCGGCCACCTCCGCCTCCCAGCGCTCGCCGCCGACCAGCCAGTCGAAGCTGCTCGTCTGGAGCGAGATGAGGGGGGGAACCTCGAGAGGTTCGGTGATCTTTGCGAAAGAGGTGCGACGGTGGTTACCAGCGGAGCTGCGCGCGGCCAAGAGGTGTCCTCACAAATGAGCAAGTGATCGGCGCTTGCCGACCACCACGACGACCGTCCGGAAGGCGTCGGGCATCTGAGGGCAGGCGCAAGGAGACACGATAGCGCAACTCAGGACACGCCACAAACGCGGGGTCGATTTCCCAGAGGGTCAGCTCCACGCGTTGGCCATGACTATGAACGCCACATCGCCCCGGGTCAAGCAGAACGCGCCGATTGCTCCCCGTTCCGCCGGCCCTCCCCCGCCCGCGCACCTACCCCGGGGTGGGCGAGGTGATCAGGTCGTCGACCAGCCAGTCACCGTCCACGCGCTGCATCGAGACGGTGACCTGGTCCTTGTAGACCACCGGCTCGGCGTTGAGCTTGTTGGTCGTGGGGCGGTCCACGAAGACCAGCACCTGAACCCGGTCGTCGCTCGCCCGCACGACACCGGAGGCGACGACCGAGGCGCTGACCTTCGTCTGCGTCTGCGGGGCGTTGTCCTCCAGGACCGTGAAGAGCTTGTCGTACTCCTCGCGGTAGCCGCCGGTCATCAGCGCCTGGGCCTCCCGCTGGTCGGCCTCGAGCGACTCGTGGTCGTAGGACAGCACGGGTACGACGGCGCGCTCGGCGGCGACCTGGGCGGCGCGGGCGGCCGAGTCGTCGCCGGCGGACCCGCCGCGCGTCCACGTCCAGGCGGTCGCCACCACGAGCCCGGCCGCCAGCACGCCGAGCCCAGCGAGGAGCCAGGTCGGGACGCCGGCCGCCGTCACCGTCCCGGTGGACGAGGAACGGCGACGCCGTGGCACGAGACCCGGCTGCTCGTCGACCTCGCTCCCGTGACGGGCCTGGGGCCCCTCCTCGACCAGCGGGGTGGACCCCGGGATGCTCTCGTCGTACGCCTCACGTGCGGGCGGGTCGAGGAGCACCTTCGCGGCCCGGTTGAGCGCGTCGAAGCGGCGGTCGCCCGGCTCGAGGTCGGCGATCCGGTCCCTCCAGGCGGCGCGGACGTCCTCGGTCGGGGCGTCGCGCGGCACGTCGAGGACGTCGTACCAGGTGGGTGCGTCGCTCACGGGGCGCTCCCCTCGTTGGTCCCGTTGCCCACCCCGGGCTCGCCGGGCGCGCTCACGGGGGTGAAGTCGTCGACGAGCCACTCGCCCTCGATCACCACCAGGTCGACGGTGAAGCGGAACGGCAGCGGCTCCTGGTCGACGGTCCGCGCCTGCCCCGATCCTTGCTTGCCCTCACCCTGCGAGTAGCGGTCGGTGAACGCCCCGGCGACCAGCACCCGGGCGGAGTCGTCGTCGACGGACGAGACGGCGGTGGCGAAGACGTCGGCAGTGCGGGTGATGCCGCCCTGGGCGACGAGCTGCTCGACCGTGGCCACCTCCTTGTCGAAGTCGGCGGCGAACTTGGGCGTGATCACCTCCCGCACCTGGTCGCGGTAGTCGGGCATCTGCCCGGAGTCGTCGAGCATGTCGGGGCTGTAGGTGCCGAGCCGCTTCACGAACTGGTCGGTCAGGCTCATCACCTGCTCGCGCTCCTCGGCGTGGTCGAGACCGCCGTCTGCAGCCGCGCGCCCGCCGGCCGTCAGCCACACCAGCAGGGCGAGGCAGGCCACGACGACGAGCGTGAGCGCGACGGCAAGGACGCTCCGCCACCGCGGCGGCCGCTCGGGGTCGCGGGTGGCGGACCCGGTCCCGTCGGACCCGGTCTCGACGGACTCGCCCGGTCGGGCGAGGTCGGTCAGCACGGACATGTTCCCTCCCTGAGCTCCGACCCCTCCTCCAAGGGGTCTGGAGGGTCAACGACCGTCGGCCCCGGACGTCACGCCGTCCCCCAGCAGCGGCTCGAGGTAGAGCCACTTCCAGCTGTCCTCGCCGAGGGTGCGCGGCGCCGCCGCACGCGACCCCGTGAGCCGCTCGATCTCGGCAGGGTCGGACGTCACGGCGCCCGTCTCCGGGTCGTACGCGAAGTCCGCGGCACCCCACCCGGTGGCCGCCCTGGGCGCCTGGATGTTCTGCGCGCCGCGGGCGTTGGACTGCGAGGCGGGTTCGGTGCAGCCGGCGCCCTCGTCCATCGCGGCGTCGCTGCCGTCGAGGGGCGAGCGGCGGTCGGTGCCCTCGTAGCCGCCGAGGCACACGTGCGGGTCCTGGGTCAGCACCATGCCGAAGTGGGCGTCGTACAGGCCGGTGCCGGGCGACCGGGACACGACGGTGTAGCCGCCCTCGACGACGTACGGGTAGATCACCAGCAGCTGCTCGATCCCGTCGAGGTGCTTGACCACGACCTCGCCGGTGGTCACCAGGTTGTTGATGAGGTCGCCGAGCTCCACCTCGTTGTCCTCGAGGAAGACGCGCAGCTCGTTGGCGCCGAGCGAGCCGTCCTCGATCAGCCGGCGCAGGTCGCGGTCGTGGTCGGCCACCGTGGTGGAGAACACCGACAGGTCCCGCGCGAAGCGGCGGAAGGCGCGCTCGGAGTCGATCTGCCCGTTGAGGACGGTGTTGCTGTCGCGGACGAGGTCGACGGTGACGTCGAAGTTCTGCTCGGCGGCGGTGATGAGCTCGCTGCTGCTGTCGAGGATGGTCTGCAGGTCGTCGCCGGCGCCGTTGAACGCGAGGCCGAGCTCCGAGGTCACGGTGCGCAGGTCGTCCTGGTCGACGCTGCGGACCGTCTCGTCGAGGTGCGTCAGCAGGGTGTCGGTCTGGATCGGGGTCGACGTCAGCTCGCGCGCGATCTCCGAGCCGTCCTCCAGGTACGGGCCGTCGTCGCTCTGCGGCTGCAGCTCGACGTACTGCTCGCCGACGGCCGACCGGTTGCCCACCAGGGCGTGCGCGTCGGCCGGGATGTCGTCGTGCTCGTCGTCGATGTCGAGCACGATGTCGACACCGTCGTCGGTGAGGACGAGCTCCTCGACCTCGCCCACGCGCACCCCGCGGTAGGACACCTCCGCTCCCGCGAACGCGCCGCCCGAGTCGGCGAAGTGCGCCACCACGGCGTAGCTCTGGTCCATGACGAGGCGGTCGAGCCGCGCGTAGCGGGCGCCCACGAAGCTGACGCCGACCAGCGTGATGATGGCGAAGACGAGGAGCTGCAGCTTGGTCCGGCGGGTGATCATCGCGTCACCATGGCCGGGACCAGGAGGCTCACGAGCGCGGGGTCGTAGACCTCGGCGAGCTGGGCCATCGTCGGCCCTCGTCTCCTGTCGGGCGGGGCGCTCGTGGGGTACGCCCCGGGCCGGGGCAGGCCGGGAAGGGTGATCGTCGGGATCGACGGGACGGGGACGGTCGGCAGCGTGGGCGTCGGCAGGGGCACGGTCGGGGTGCCCGAGCCCCCGCAGAGGCCGGGGACGGGGAACTGCTGGCACACCACGCTGATGACCGACCCCGGCAGGCCGACGCACGCCGCCACGTCGCCGCGACGCAGACCCTCGAGGCACGTGTTGATGGCGTCGAGCGCGTCCTGGCACAGCGTGCTGGTGTCGGGCAGCGGGCCGTCCTGCGGCAGGGCGTTCAGCGGGATGCACGCCTCGGTCGGCAGCGTCGTCGGGATCGTCGTCGGGATGCTGGTCAGGTCGACGTCGAGGGTGATCGACAGGTTGGTGTAGTCGCCCATGTGCAGGTTGCGCGCCACCTGGGGGTCCCGGCCGACGACCTCGTCGACGAACGGGTAGGTGAGGAAGACGTTGAAGGCGTTGGTGAAGTCGTCACCGGACGCGGCGAGCTGGGTCAGCACCGGGTCGAGGCGCTGGAGCGAGGTGATGGTGGCGCCCTTGGAGCGGGTGATCACGTCCACCGCGACCGACGACAGCCGGTCGAGGGCCGCGAGCATCTCGACCAGGTCGTCGCGCTGGCGGTCGATGGAGTCGAGCGCGCTGGGCAGCTCGTCGAGCGCCTTGTCGATGGTCGGCAGCTGCTTCTCCGCCGCGAGCGCGAGGCGGTTCAGGGACTCGATGGCGTCGACGATGTCGGTCTTGTTCTCGTCGAGCTGGCCGGTGAAGGTGCGGAGGTTGCGCAGCACGGAGCGCGCGGAGTCCTCGCGGCCCTCGAGGGCCAGGTTGAGCTCCTGGGTGATGGTCTTGAGCTGCGCGACGCCGCCCCCGTTGAGCAGCAGGCTCAGGGCGCCCAGCACCTCCTCGACCTCGGGGTTGCGACCGGCCCGCTCGAGGGGGATGACCGCCCCGTCCTCCAACCGGGACGCGATCGCACCCTCGTCGGGGGCGCTGAGCTCGACGAACTTCTCGCCGAGCAGGCTGGTCTGACGCAGCTCGGCGACCGCGTTGCCGGGGAGGTCCACGTCGCGCTGGATCTCGAGCGTGACGAGGGCCTGGTAGCCCTCGAGGTCGATGGCGGACACCTTGCCGACGCTCACGTCATTGACCTTGACCGTCGACTGCGGCACCAGGTCGAGGACGTCGGCGAACTCCACCTTGACGGTCATCGGGTCCTTGCCCACGTCGGGTCCGCCCGGGAGCGGCAGCGAGTAGACGCTGGCCTCGCACGCGGACAGGAACAGCGTGACGAGCACGCCGAGGACCAGCACCTTGAGCCGGGTCACCGCTCCACCTCCGGGTCCGGCGCGACGAGGCCGCCGAGGGTCGGGTCGAAGACGTCCTGCGCGGGCAGCGGCGCTGCCCTGCGGTCGAGGGCACCGGCGCGGGGCCGGGCGAGCAGGTCGGTGATCCGGTCGCACACCTGCCCCGAGCGCTCGACCTGGCCGACGAAGCCGCACAGGAGCGCGGCCGGGTCGATCTCGAGCTGGTCGATGGACTGGCCGAAGTTGGCGCGCGTGTCGAGCGTGCCGGCCTGCGGGTTGTAGGTCAGCGCGAGGTTGTTGAGCGCTCCGGGGGCCACGTGGAGGATCTCGTCGAGGGCCGCGCGCTGGCGCACCAGCACCTTGGCGACCCGGTTGATGCCGGTGATGTTGCGGCTCAGTGACCCCTTGTTCTCCTCCACGAACTCCTTGACGGAGGTGAGCGCCACCGAGAGGTTCCTCGTCGCCGCGACCAGCTCCTGGCGCTCCCCCGCCAGCATGGTGGAGACGTCGGCGAGGGACTGGTTGAACTGGCGCACGGTCTGGTCGTTGGCAGCGAGGGTCTCCATGAAGCCGCCGAGGGCCTCGACCGACCCGAAGAGCTCGTCGGAGCTGCCGGCAAGCGTGGAGCTGAGGCGGGAGTAGTCCTTGATCGTCTGCCGGAAGGTCGTGCCCTGTCCGCCGAAGTTGTCCGCCGTGACGGACAACAGGTCCGAGAGGGCGCCTGACTTGTTGGCGCCGCGGGGCCCGAGGGCGACGTTGAGGCGGTCGAGGCTCTCGTAGATCTGGTCGAGCTCGAGCGGCTGAGCCGTCTCCTCGACGGTGAGCTCGGCGCCGTCGGCGAGGACCTTGCCGGTGCCCGGGTAGGCGGGCGTGAGCTGCACGTAGCGGTCGCCCACCACCGACGGCGCGATGATCACCGCCCGGGCGTCGGCGGGCAGCCTCACCTCGTCCTCGTACGTCATCGTCACGGTCACGTCCGTGCCGGTCGGCTCGACGCGCGTCACCGTCCCGACGGCCACGCCGAGCACGCGCACGTCGCTGCCCTCGTAGACGGAGATGGCGCGAGGGAAGTGGGCGACGAGCGTCTTGGACGTGTCGCCGCCGAGGAAGCTGACGGCCGCCGCGACGACGAAGCCCAGCACGACGAGCGGCACGAGGAAGCGCTTCACGAGGTCCATGGGTCAGCCCACCTGCGGGACGGGCGGGAAGTTGGAGATCCAGGTGTCGAACCACGGACCGGTGCCGAGCGTGTTGGCGAAGACTCGGTAGAACGGCGCCATCAGCCGCAGGCTGCTGTCGAGGTTGTCCTCGTTCTTGTTGAGGACCGCGACGACGTTCTCGAGGTGGGCGAGCGCCGGCTTCAGGTCCTCGCGCGACTGGTCGATGAGCCGGGTGAGCTCCTGGGAGAGCGTCGTGCTGGACACCAGCAGGTCGTGCACGGCCTCGCGACGGGCCACGAGGGCGCGGAACAGCACGTCGCTGTCCTCCATCAGCTTGACGATGTCCTGGTCGCGCTCGTCGAGGACGGTCGAGACGCGCTCGAGGTTGACCAGCAGGGTGTTGAGCTGCTCGTCCTTGGCGGCGATGTTGGACGAGAGCCGGCTCAGGCCGTCGAGCGCGCCCCGGAACTCCTCCGGGGTGTTGCGGGTGAGGTCGGCCAGCGTGGTGAGCGACTCCGCGAGCTGGTCGGTGTCGATCTGCTCGGAGGTCGAGGCGAGGCCCTCGAAGGCCTCGACCACGTCGAACGGCGAGGAGGTGCGCGCCGCGGGGATGGTGGCCCCCTCGTGGAGCCGGCCGCCGCCCGCGGGCTCGAGCGCCAGGAACATCGACCCGAGGATCGTCTTCACCTTGATCGCGGCGCGGGTGTCGCTGCCGAAGTCGGCGGCGTCGTCGACCTTGAAGCTGACCCGCACCTCGTCGCCCGCGAGCTCGATCTCGTCGACCTTGCCCACGCGTACGCCGGCGATGCGGACCTCGTCGTTGACCTTGAGCCCGCCCGCCTCGGTGAACATCGCGTGGTAGGTGTCGCCGCCGCCGATGATCGGCAGGTCGTCGGCACGCAGCGCGGCGACCAACGTCACGGCGAGGACGACGAGGCTGATGGCCCCGACGACGACGGGGTTGCGCTCCCTGAACGGTCTCATCCGAGATCACACCTGTCGGAGCCGGTGTTGTACTTCACCGGGATCGAGACGTCGCGGGGCAGGTTGACGCGCCCCTGGAACTCGCAGAGGTAGAAGTTGAAGAACGAGCCGTAGATCGCGGTGCGTCCGATCTTGTTGAGCTTGATCGGCAGCACCTGGATGGCACGGTCGAGCTCGGCCTTGTTCTTGTCGATGTTGCCGGCCACCGCGCGCAGCTCCTTGATGTCCTTCACGAAGGGCTCGCGGATGCCGTCGATGAGGGAGGCGGTCTCGACCGACAGCGTGGAGACCTCCTCCAGCGAGCCGAGGATCGCGTTGCGGTCCTTCTTCAGCCCGCCGACGAGCGTGCGGAACGACTGGATCAGCCGGGTGAGCTGCTTGTCGCGGTCGGCGACGTGGTCGAGCACCAGCGACAGGTTGTCGATGAGGTCGCCGATGACCTGGTCGCGGTCGGCGAGCGTCGACGTGACCGACGCCGTGTGCGCGAGCATGCCCTCCAGCGTCCCGCCCTCGCCCTGGAACACCTGGACCAGCTCGTAGGACAGCTGGTTGACGTCGTCGGGCGAGAGCGCCTCGAAGAGCGGCTTGAAACCGTTGAAGAGCACGGTGAGGTCCAGCGCGGGCGTGGTCCGCGACACCGGGATCGTCGAGCCGGCCGGCAGCCGCCGGGTGTCGCCCACCTCCTGCGTGAGCGAGACGTAGCGCTGCCCGACGAGGTTGCGGTAGCGGATGGCTGCGTTGGTGCCGCCGTTGACCGAGGTGTCGCGGTCGACCGAGAAGGTGATCAGCGCGCGGGTGCGATCCACGATCTCCACCTCGCTGACCGTGCCGACCCGGACTCCGGCGACGCGGATGTCGTCGCCCTTGTTGACGCCGGTGGCGTCGGTGAACACCGCCTTGTACTCCCGCGACGAGCCGAAGTCGAGGTTGCCGATGGTGACCACCAGGACCGCGGTCGCGAGAGAGGTGACGACGACGAAGACGAGCAGCTTGACCAGGTCGATCGAGGTCCTGGCGTCGAGGATCCGGCTCATCGCAGCGACACCTCCGCCCCGCGCGCCATCGGACCGACCAGGAGGACGCCGAGGTCGGGTACGTCGTCGGTGCTGACGCCCAGACCGGGGGCGAGCAGCGACTTGAGCAGCGCCGACTCGTCGCGCCCACCCACGAAGCCGGCGGCGGTGCCGGACCAGCCGGGGCCGACGCGGCTGGTGCCCTTGCCGGTGGGCTCGTCGACACCGTCGACGAAGTCGGGCTGGGAGGTCAGCGGGTTGCTCTGGGACCACGGCGGGGAGGGAAGCGTGCCGCAGTGGTAGCCGCGCTTGTCGCCGTAGACCGGGGCGTCCTGCGGGCCGTAGCCGCGCGGCTGGTTGGGCAGCGTCTCCAGCACGATGTGCAGGGTGAAGCCGCGGAACGCCTCGGCCTGGAGCCTGCCCGCGCCGACGATGCCGCCGAGCAGGCAGGGGTAGCCGGGGGCGTAGCGCGCGAACACCTCGAGCTGGGCCGCGCCGAGGTCGGCGAGCCGGACCAGGTTGTCGCCGTTGGCGCGGGTGAAGCGCTCGGTGACGGTGGCCAGCTTCGACACGTCGTTGAACAGTGCCTTGAGCCGGTCCTCGCGGTCCTCGAGCGTGGTCGTGGTCGTGATCGTGTTGCGGAGGATCGTGGCGACCTCCGGCAGCACGTCGGCGTACGTGTCGGAGACCCGCGCCGTGAGCCGCAGGTCCTCGATGAGGGCGGGCAGCTCGGGGTTGAAGCGGGTCAGGTAGTCGTCGAGCGTCTCGAGCGTCTCGCCGAGCTGCTCGCCCCGCCCCTCGAGGGCGGTCGCGACCGCGTTGAGCGTGGTGTTGAGGTCGGCCGGCTGCACCGCGCGCAGCAGGGGGTAGAGGTCGCTGAGCACCTGCTCGACCTCGATGGAGAGGTCGGTGCGCTGGATGACGTCACCGTCGGCGATCGGCTCGGCGGACGACCCGCCGTCAGGGACGACCAGGGAGACGAACTTCTCTCCGAAGAGCGTCTTGGGCAGGATCGAGGCGGTGACGTCGCGGGGGACGTCGGTGGTGCGGTCCTGGTAGAGGCCGAGCGTGATGTCGGCACCCTCGGCAGTGGGCTCGTAGTCGAGCACCTCGCCCACGATCACGCCCTTGATCTTGACGTCGGCGCGCTGCGGCAGCTGGAGCCCGATCCTCGACGCCTTGACCGTCACCTCGTCGTAGTCGGTGAACGTGTTGGTGAACACGCCGTACGTCGCCCACACCGCGCCAAGCATGAGCACCAGGAACAGGACGCCCAAGGACTTCGTCTTCAACGCCCGCTCACCCCGCCAGCCGCACGGTGGTCGAGGCGCCCCAGATGGCCATGGACAGCAGCAGGTCGAGCACGTTGATGGCGACGATGCTGGTCCGGACGGCGCGCCCCACCGCGACGCCCACGCCGGCGGGCCCGCCGGAGGCGGTGTAGCCGTGGTAGCAGTGGATGAGGATGACGGTGACCGCGAAGACCAGCACCTTGCCGAAGGACCACAGCACGTCGCCGGGCGGCAGGAACGCGTTGAAATAGTGGTCGTAGGTGCCCGCGGACTGGCCGTAGAACTGGGTCACCACCAGCCGGCTCGCGAAGTAGGACGACAGCAGGCCCACGACGTAGAGCGGGATGATCGCGATCAGCCCGCCCACGACGCGGGTAGCGACGAGGAACGGCATCGACGGGATCGCCATCACCTCGAGGGCGTCGACCTCCTCCGAGATCCGCATGGCGCCCAGCTGGGCGGTGAAGCCGCAACCGACCGTCGCGGCGAGTGCG
Organism: Nocardioides sp. GCM10028917; assembly: GCF_042666175.1. NCBI lineage: Bacteria > Bacillati > Actinomycetota > Actinomycetes > Propionibacteriales > Nocardioidaceae > Nocardioides > Nocardioides sp. GCM10028917. The sequence continues at coordinate 129,452 of NZ_JBHTFL010000013.1, read as the reverse complement.
ATCCCGGCGACGAGCGGGGCGATCTCCCGGGTGTTGAAGTAGGCGGAGACGAAGCCCGAGAAGGCAGCGGTGCCGAGCTGGTTGAGCGCCGCGTAGCCCGACAGCCCGACCTGCGCGCCGGTGAAGAAGGTCATGCCGATGATGACGCCGACGGTGCCGCCGATGACGGCGAGCGCACCCGAGCCGAGGGTGACCTCGGCGAGGATCCGCATGATCTCGCGCGGGTAGCGGGTGATTGATCGCGGCACGGCCTTCAGCACCGCGAGGTGGAAGGCCAGCTGGCCGCCCAGGTCGTCGAGGGAGGCGAGGGGCTTGGTGTGGACGTCTCGTCGGGCCATCGCTCATCCGCCCTTCGGGGGCACGACCTGCAGGTAGATCATGCTGAGGACGAAGTTCGCCACGAAGAGCAGCAGGAACGTGATCACCACGGACTCGTTGACGGCGTCGCCGACGCCCTTCGGTCCGCCCTTGGCGTTCATCCCCTTGTAGGACGCCACGACCGCAGCGATCAGGCCGAAGACGAGCGCCTTGATCAGCCCGATCCAGAGGTCCGGCAGCTGGGCGAGCGCGGTGAAGCTGGCGAGGTACGCGCCGGGGGTGCCGTCCTGGAGGATGACGTTGAAGACGTAGCCGCCGCTCACCCCGACGACGCTCACCATGCCGTTGAGGAAGAACGCCACAAGCATGCACGCGAGCACGCGAGGCACGACCAGGCGCTGGATCGGGTCGATGCCCAGCACCATCATCGCGTCGAGCTCCTCGCGGATCTTGCGGGCGCCGAGGTCGGCCGCGATCGCCGAGCCGCCGGCCCCGGCGATCAGCAGCGCGGTGCCGATCGGGGCCGCCTGCTGGATGACCGCGAGCACCGACGCCGAGCCGGTGAACGACTGCGCGCCGAACTGCTTGATCAGGCCACCGACCTGGAGCGCGATGACCGCGCCGAAGGGGATCGCGACGAGGGCGGTCGGGACGATGGTGACCGAGGCGATGAACCACGCCTGCTGGATGAACTCGCGCAGCTGGAAGGGGCGCCGGAAGAGCCCGCGACCGACGTCGAGGGCGAAGGCGAACAGGTTGCCCGCCGCACCGATCGGTGCGAGGGCGCGCGAGGACGTCGACGTGGACATGACGGCCTCAGGCCCCCGGCGCCAGGCCGGCGTTGCTGGACTCGAAGGATCCCGGAGGCGGGGTCACGCCGTTCTCGCGGCACCACTCCCCTGCCGGGCGCTGGCTGCGGCGCGGGATGCCGTTGGACGGGTCGAGCTGGAGCGGGATCGGCGGCAGGGGCGGCAGCTCCTGCCCGGCCTCGGCGGCGAGCTCGTCGGCGTCCTTCTCCTCCGACATGCCGATCGGACCCACCCGCTGGGCGTTGAGGAACTGGCGCACGACCGGCTCCTCGGAGCTGAGCAGCTGCTCGCGCGGGCCGAACATCGCCAGGTGCCGGTGGTAGAGCAGGCCGATGTTGTCGGGCACGGTGCGCGCGGTGTTGATGTCATGGGTGACGATCAGGAAGGTGGCGTCGATCTGCGCGTTGAGGTCGACGATGAGCTGGTTGAGGAAGGCCGTGCGCACCGGGTCGAGGCCGGAGTCCGGCTCGTCGAACAGCACGATCTCCGGGTCGAGGACGAGGGCGCGGGCCAGCCCGGCACGCTTGCGCATGCCGCCGGAGATCTCGCCGGGCAGCTTGTCCTCGGCGCCGAGGAGGCCGACGAGGTCCATCTTCTCCATGACGATGTCGCGCACCTCCGACTCCGACTTCCGCGTGTGCTCGCGCAGCGGGAAGGCGACGTTGTCGTAGAGGTTCATCGAGCCGAACATCGCGCCGTCCTGGAACAGCACGCCGAAGAGCTTGCGGATCTCGTAGAGGTCGCGCTCGGAGCAGCTCGCGATGTCGGTGCCCTCGATGATGATCGAGCCCTTGTCGGGCTTGAGCAGGCCGATCAGCGTCTTGAGGAAGACCGACTTGCCGGTGCCCGAGGGGCCGAGCATGACGCAGATCTCCCCCGCCGGCACGGTGAGCGTGACGTCGCCCCAGATCAGCTGCTTGCCGAAGGACTTGGTGAGGTCGTTGACCTGGATCTCGACACCCATGTGCATCCTCCCTGCCGGCTGGCTCCTGGCTCGAGCGCGGCTCCCGTCCCGCGCTGCTTACGGCGTGCACAACGCGGCAGGGCGCGGGAGGTTACGGCGGTGGATGTTCCCCACAGCGCCGCGAGGAGGGCAGTGCCTGTGGCGACAGCCGTGGGCCGTTGGGCGGGGCGGTCGCGCAACCCGGCTGTCAGCCCTCGGACACCTCGAGCACGAGCTTGCCTCGGCTCTCGCCGGCGACGAGTCGAGCGAATGCTGCGGACGCATCGCGGAGTCGGTACGTGTGGTCGATCCGCGGCGTGACGTCGCCCTGGGCGACGAGGGCGGTCACCGCCTCGAGCTCGGCTCGCGACTGAGGGACGACCAGCACGCCGACTCTCTTCCCGGTCGCGCTTCCCACCAGCGGGCCGGCGACCGCGGTGACCATCAGGATCCTGGCCAGGCCGCCCACCATCGCGTACCTCCCGCCGCGCCGCAGAGCGCGGTGCACGCGGAACGGCGAGCGATCGGCCACGAGGTCCACGATCAGGTCGAAGCTGTCGCGCTCGTCGGCCCAGTCCTCAGTGGCGAAGTCGATCGTGCGGTCGGCCCCGATCTCGTGCAGGAAGTCGCGCTTGTCGGCACTGTCGACCGCCGTCACCTCGGCCCCGGCATGCTTGGCCAAGGCGACGACGAACACACCGCCGGCGCCGCCCGCGCCGTTGACCAGGACCCGATCTCCCGGGCGGACGTCGGCGGTCGCCCTGCGCGCGATACCGCCCGCCTGCGGGATCGTCGAGGCCTCCGCGAACGACAGCCCGCCGGGCTTGCGGGCCAACAGCGTGGGTCGCGTGCAGACGAAGTCGGCAAGCCCGCCGCGGTATCCGGCCAGCTCGCCGAACAGCTCGTCTCCCACGGCGTACTCCGTGACCGCACTGCCGACCGCGGCGACGACGCCCGCGACGTCGGATCCCGGCACCGGGTGCCGCGGACGGCGCAGCCCGTTGGACCACCGCGCGTACGCCGGACTTCCCATCAAGTTCTCACGGTCCGAGCCGTTCAAGGAGACCGCACGCACCCGCAGCAGAACCTCGTCGTCGGCGGGGACGGGCTCCGGGATCTCGCCCAACCGGAGGACGTCCGGATGGCCGTACCGGTCCTGGATGACAGCTCGCAACGGCACCCCTATCGGCGACCGACGCCGCTCGCACGCACCGATGCTACGGGACTGGGGCGGCCGCTCCCCGTAGCCTCGGAATGGCGCGGGACCGGCTTCGCGCCTCGGCGTGGTTGTGGACGACGCGCGCGGATGCGGTGGGACACGTTCAGGTCTGGTCCACCTCGTCGTATCCGCCGACGGAAGCGTACGGTCAAGAGCGGCTCCCGGTCCGTGCGACCGTCGTCAAGGACTTGGCTCTCGACGGCTCGGAGGAGACACCCTCTCGGGTGTTCATCTTCGCCCGCCATCCACAGAGAGAGCACGCCATGGCCAAGTACATGATCAGAGCTTCCTACTCGCCCGACGGCATCAAGGGCGTCATGGCGAAGGGTGGCTCCGCTCGAGCGGAGGCCATCGAGAAGCTGGCCGCCGGCGTGGGCGGCACCGTCGAGAGCGTCTACTTCTCGTTCGGCTCCGATGACCTGTTCGCCGTCGTCGATGCGCCGAGCCATGAGGCGATGGCAGCCATCGCGGGCACGGTCGCGCAGACCGGTGCAGTGAGCAGGTACGAGACGGTCATCCTGTTGACGCCGGCGCAGATCGACGAGGCAGCGAACATGACGATCGACTACGCGCCGCCGGGGAGCTGACTTCCGGGCGGGGTGCGCGAGCGAGTTCACGACACCGCCGCAACGCTACGACTGACCTGGCTGTCTCGAGCCGAGGCCAGAGAGCGTCCCCCTCTGGTGGGGCCTACGTGCGTTGTTAACCTGCGCCGGTGGCGGCGGCGGGAGACGAAGGAGCGCGGGAAGCGTTTCGTCGTGGCCTGAAGCTGGGCGTCCCCTTCGGGGTGGTGGGCTTTCTCCTGAGCGTCTCCTTCGGTGTGCTGGCTCGACAGGCAGGGTTCAGCGTCGTACAGGCCAGCGTCACCGCGATGATCGTCTTCGCCGGCTCGGCGCAGTTCGCCGCGCTGTCCGTGATCACCGTCGGAGGCGGCATCCCGGCGGCCTTGACCGCAGGAAGCCTGATGAATGCGCGCTTCTTGGCCATGGGCATCGCGCTGGCGCCGTCGTTGCCAGGCGGCCCGATGAAGCGGGCTGCGCAGGGGCAGGCCGTCGTCGACTCGTCGTGGGCGCTCGCCAATCGTGGCGACGGCACCTTCGACCGGTGGCTCCTGTTCGGCACGACGCTCCCGCAGTACCTCACCTGGACGCTCGGCTCGGTCGTCGGCGCGATCTTCGGAAACGCTCTCGGTGACACGCACCGGCTGGGCCTCGACGCGATCTACCCCGTGTTCTTCCTGTCGCTCCTGATCGCGGAGCTCCGGGACACGTCCTCCCGCTGGGTGGCGGTCGGCGGCGGCCTCCTCGCGCTCGCTCTGGTGCCGATCAGTCCTCCGGGCGTCCCGATCCTGGCTGCGAGCGCCGTGACGCTCATCGGTCTGGTGCGGAGGGAGAGATGACGCTGACCTACACCCAGGTCTGGATGCTCATCTTCGGCCTTGCCGCACTCACGGCGCTGATCAAGTCGCTGGGTCCGGTACTCCTCGGCGGCCGGGAGCTGCCGCCATGGTTCTCCCGCGTGGTCGTGCTGATGGCGCCCACGCTCCTGAGCGCGCTGGTCGTGACCTCGGTGTTCGCCAGCGGACGCTCATGGTCGGTGGGTGCCCACACCGTCGGCGTTGCAGTAGCCGCGTTGATGCTCTGGCGACGTTGCTCACTGGTGCTGTGCGTCGTCGTGGCAGTCCTCGTCACTGCCGGGCTGCGGGCGATCTGAGACCCCCCATCCGCGTCGTCTCACGTCCCCATCGGTCGCGCTCCATTTGATCGATCCAATACCCGCCCCCAGACTGGAGGTCACAGCCAGGCCACTCGCGATTCCAAGGGGTAGTCCATGACGAACCAGACCCGCCTGACCGACGAGCTCAACGCCCTCTACGCCAACTACGTCGAGTCCATCAACGATGCTGTCGCGGCCGATGACCTCGCCCTCGCTGCCGAGCTCGCTGACTCCTACGACCGGGACGCGATCGTGCTGATGGCCGAGCGAGAGGGGCGCCAGGACCTGCTGCCCCACTTCGGTCTGACGCAGGATGGTGGCCGCCTCAGCGTGCAGCGCGACACGCCGCTGCGCCGTCTCGTGAAGAGCGTCGCTGCACTGCGCTCCGCCTGAGCGACCACGACCGAGCCGCACGGCCTCGACGGCGCTCCCCCGTCGAACGGCCGGGCAGCGGGAGACGTGGGGCTGTTCAGCCGAACAACTCTCCCAGCCAGTGCTCCTTCTTCTTGCCTCGGTATCCGCTCGACCCCTCCGAGCGGCGGTCCCGGTCGTCGTACGCGGGTCGGGTGCGGCTCTGCTCGTCATGGGTGGGCCCGGGAGGGCGAGCGGCAGAACGCGACACCTCAGCCTCCGCGCGTTCGAGGATCTTGTCGAGCTCACCGCGGTCGAGCCACACGCCACGGCACTCCGGGCAGTAGTCGATCTCCACGCCGGCGCGCTCGCTCATGACGAGGGTCGCTGAATCGGTGGGGCACTTCATTGGGGATCCTCCTTGGCACGGGCAACTCCACCCAGCCTAGGTCGGCGCTGCGCGTGCCCACCTGCGCCGCCCGAGAGCGGCGTGGGTGCTGGTAGAACGAGGCATGGCCATCGATGCTCTCGAACCGCACCCGCTCGTCCGCCTGCTCGGCATCCCGGCCGCCGACTTCACCGGCAGCGACCTCGTCCGCGCCGTCGAGCAGCTGGAGCTCCGGCAGGTGAACCTGCGCTACGTCGGGGGCGACGGCAGGCTCAAGACGCTGGCCTTCCCGATCAACTCGCGCGACCACCTGCTCGAGGTGCTGACGCGCGGCGAGCGGGTCGACGGCTCCAGCGTCTTCGCCTCGACCGACACCGACGCCAGCGACGTCTACATCGTGCCGCGCCACCGGACCGCCTTTCTCAACCCCTTCGGCGATCGGCCCTCTCTCGACGTCCTGTGCTCGTTCTACGACAAGGACGGCGAACCGCTGTCCTACGCGCGTGAGCAGATCGTTCGACGTGCAGCCGTCGCGCTGACCGAGGAGACGGGGCTGACCCTCGAGGCCCTCGGCGAGCTGGAGTACTACCTCGTCGACGAGCCCGAGCGGATCTATCCCGTCGAGGAGGAGCGCGGCTACCAGGAGTCGGCGCCCTTCTCGAAGGGCCAGCAGGTCCGCGAGCAGGTGCTCGGGCACCTCACTGCGATGGGCGTTGCCGTGAAGTACGTCCATGGCGAGGTCGGCAACATCCTCGAGGTCGACCGACAGCTCGTGCAGCACGAGATCGAGTTCCAGCCCGCGCCGATCGAGCAGGCCGCCGACAACCTCGTCCTGGCCAAGTGGGTGGTGCGCGAGGTCGCCTACGCGCACGGCCTCGAGGCCACCTTCGCCCCTTCGGTGAGCGGTGCAGGGGCGGGCAACGGCCTGCACATCCACAGCCGTCTGGTGCGCAACGGCGCCAGCGTCATCGTCCGCAAGGACGGCCTCAACGACACCGGACGTCGACTGATCGCCGGATACCTCTCGGCGGCCAAGGCGCTGACGGCCTTCGCGAACACCGTCCCGACGTCGTACTTGCGGTTCACCGACGGCGACGAGTCACCCGAAGGGATCTGCTGGGGCGAGCGCGACCGCAGCGGGCTCGTCCGGGTGCCCCTTGCCTGGCGTGGGAACGTGCTGCCCGCCATGGTCGCCCACGCCAACCCCGGCAGTCCCCGTGCCGCAGAGTCGATCATCGAGCCGGCAACAGACCCGCAGACGATCGAGCTCCGGCTCGGTGACGGCTCCGCCGACGTACACCTGCTCCTGGCCGGGATGGCGGTCGCGGCACGCCGGGGGCTGACCGACCCGGACGCTCTCGACGTGGCCGAGCGGCTGAACACGGCCGACCACGACGACTTCGACCAGCTTCCGACCTCCTGCGCCGAGTCGGCCGACCTGCTCGAGGCCGACCGTGACGTGTTCGAGGCCGACGGCGTGTTCCCCAGCCTGCTGATCGACGGGATCCTCTCGCAGCTGCGCGAGCATGACGACGCGAAGCTCCTCACGACGGTCGCCAAGGACGACGCCGCGCGCGACGAGCTCGTCCGAAAGCACTGGCACGTGGGCTGAGCGCGACGCTCGACCCACGGCTGGGCCGCGTCAGCCGCGGCGGCGGCGGATCTCGGCGTTGACCGCCGGGATGATCTCGTGGAGGTCGCCGATGACGGCATGGGTGGCCTTGGTGACCATCGGGGCGTCCGGGTCGGTGTTGATGGCGAGGATCGTCTTGGCGCTGCTGCACCCGGCCCAGTGCTGGATCGCACCGCTGATGCCGCAGGGGATGTAGAGGTCGGGCGAGATCCGACTGCCCGTCTGGCCCACCTGCTCGTGGTGGGGCCGCCATCCCAGGGAGGTCACCACCCGGGAGACGCCCAGCGGGGCGTCGAGCAGCTCGGCGAGCTCGAGGAGGTCCTCGAAGCCCTCCGCCGACCCGGCGCCGCGACCGGCGCCGACGACGACGCGGGCCGACTTCAAGGTGCCGGAGAGGTCGGGCTCCGGCTCATCCGTGGAGACGACCCGGGCCAGCAGGTCGGCCTCGGCGACGTCGGGCGTCTCCACGACCAGCTCACCGGCACCGGCGGTCGCGGCCGGGGTGGCCTCCACCGCGTGGCCGGCGAGCGTGAAGATCGCCGGCCGCTGGGACAGGCTCATCTCCTCGAGCGCGGCGCCGCCGACGACCTGGCGGGTCACCGTGAAGGGCGACAGGCTGCTGAACGACACCACGTTGGCGGCCATCGGGAGCCCGGACCGCGCGGCGACGTGGGCCAGGACCTCGTTGCCGCGCGAGGTTCCGGCCGCGGTGACGACGACCGCCCCCGCACGCTCGCGCACCGCCATCAGTCCGGCCGCCCACGCGGCGCCGGAGAACGACTCGTACGCCGGACCGGCGAGGGCGTGCACGCGGCGTGCGCCGTACGACGCCAGGGTGCCGACGAGCGCGTCGTCGGTGTGGCCGACGACGACCGCGTCCATCGGCACACCGCCTCCGGCGGCGGCGAGGTCGCGCGCGAAGGTCATCGCCTCGAGCGAGGTCTCCACGACCTCCCCCGCCGGCGTCACCTCGACCAGGACGACGATCATCGCGCGAGCACCCCCAGCTGCTCGAAGAGGTCGACGACCGCGGGTGCGCTCGACGGGCCCTCGCCCAGCACCTGCACGGTCGACGCGGAAGGAGGCGGCAGCACCAGACGGACGCGGGACGGTCCGATCGGGTCCGCCGTGGGCCGACGCTCCTCGATCGGCGCCTTCTTGGCCTTCATCCGGCCCGGCACGCTCGGGTAGCGGGGCTCCACCCCGCCCTCGAGGACGGTGACGACCGCAGGCAGGGGGAGGCGGAAGGTCTCGTGGCCGTCCGGCCCGGACCCGGTGGCCGTGACCTCGCCGTCCGCGACCGTGACCGTGCTGACGCCGTTGACGACGGGCCAGCCCAGCTCGTAGGCGAGGCGGATACCGACCTGGAAGTCGCCGGAGTCGGCCGCGTCGTTGCCGAGCAGCACCAGCTCGTGGGGCGTGCCCGCCGCCTCGTGGTCGCGCACGACGGCGGCGATCTCGCGGGCGACGTCGGCCGGTCCGAACGCCTGCGGGTCGGCCACGACGTGAGTGGCTGCGGTGCAGCCCACCGCGAGCGCGGCGCGGAGCTGCTCCACGGCGTCGTCGTCCCCGAGCGTCATGACGGTCGCCGCGCCACCGTCGGCGGCGATGCGGACGGCGAGCTCGACCGCACACTCCTCGTGGGCGCTCGTCGTGAAGCCGGCGTACCGCCCGTCGACGCCCTGGGCGTCCTCGGTGAGGACGACCTCGCTCGTCGCGTCGACGACGCGCTTGACGCAGACCAGAGGACTGGTCATCGAATTCGCTCGTTGGAGGGGTCGAGGAGCGGGGTGGCGTCGACCGAGCCGACGGTGACCGGGTAGAGCTCCTCCATGTAGGACACGGCGAGCTGGTTGCCGATGACGGCCTGGTCGGGCGGCAGGTAGGCGAGCAGCACGTGCTTGCCGAGTGACGGCGCCGACCCGGCGCTGGTGACGTAGGGGTGGTGCCCGTGGCCGTCGGTGAGCGTGCCGCCGTCGCGCGTCAGGATCGGCTCGCCGCCGAGCATGTAGCGCCGCATGCCGGAGGCGGACGTGTGGTCGTCGACGGTCAGGGTGCACAGCACGGTGCTGGGAGCCGCCTCCCGCTGCGCGAGGTAGGCCTCCTTGCCGACGAAGTCGGCCGCCTTCACCTTGGGCCGCTGCATGCCGGCCTCGATGATGGTGCGCTCGCCGTCGAGCTCGGCGCCGTAGGCCCGGTAGCCCTTCTCGATGCGGCCGGTCGTGCCGTAGACGCCGATGCCGGCGGGCACCGCACCGTGCGGCGCGCCCGCCTCGAGGAGGGCCTCCCAGACTCCGGCGGCGTGCTCCATCGGGACGTAGAGCTCCCAGCCCAGCTCGCCGACGTAGGAGATGCGGGAGGCGAGGACGGAGGTGCCGGCGAGCTCGATCTCCCGGCAGGTGAGGAAGCCGAACCCGGCGTCGGAGACGTCGTCGGACGTCAGCGAGGAGACGATGTCGCGTGCTCGCGGTCCCCAGATGCCGATGGTGGACACGTCGTCGGTGAGGTCGGTGAGCGTCGTGGAACCGGTCTCGGGCAGGTGCCCCGAGAACCAGGCCCGGTCGGCCATGCCGTGCGCGCCGCCGGTGACGACCCGGAAGTGCTCGTCGCCCAGTCGCATCACCGTGAGGTCGGAGCGGAAGCCACCCTTCGCGTCCAGGACCGGCGTGTAGACGACCTTGCCGACCGCGACGTCGCACTGGGCGACGCAGGTCTTCTGCACCACGTCGAGCGCCTCGGGACCGACGATGTCGAAGATGCAGAACGCCGACAGGTCGATCACCGCGGCCGCCTCGCGCATGCGGAGGTGCTCGGCGTTGATGATCGGGCTCCACCAGCGGGAGTCCCACTCGTGCTCGCGCGGCATCACCGCGTCGCCGTACGCCTCGAGCAGGGACGCGTTGGTCTCGTACCAGAACGGGCGCTCCCACCCGGCGGTCTCGAAGAAGACGGCGCCGAGCTTCTCCTGCGAGTCGTGCATCGGGGAGAGGCGCTGGTCGCGGTCGGACTCGTACTGCTCGCCCGGGTGCACGATGCCGTAGGTCTTGATGAAGGACTCCGTGGTGCGCAGCCGGGTGTGCTCGCGGCGCTTCTGGTGCTCGTGGAAGCGCGCGATGTCGCTGTGGTGCAGGTCGATCTCGGAGTGGCCGTCGGTCATCCACTCGGCCACCGCGCGGCCGACGCCCGGGCCCTCCTTGATCCAGACCGCTGCAGCCGTCCAGAGCCCGGCGACCTCGCTCTCGCCCAGGATCGGGTTGCCGTCGCAGGTCAGCGAGAGCAGGCCGTTGATGGCGTAGCGCATCTCCGCACCCTCGGCGCCCAGCAGCTCGGGCATCAGCTCGTAGGCCTGCTCGAGCTGCGGGTCGAAGTCGTCCTCGGTGAACGGCATCTCCGTCGGCGAGAGCTTGGCCTGCTCGATCGAGGGGATGTCCTCCGGCTCGTGGAGGATCGCGCGGTGGGCGTAGGAGCCGACCTCCATGTCGGCGCCGTGCTGGCGCTCGTAGCAGAAGGTGTCCATGTCGCGGACGATCGGGAAGGAGATCTCCCCCTCCTTCTCCGCCAGCTGCGGGCAGGGTCCCACGCTGATCATCTGGTGCACCGCTGGGGTCAGCGGGATGCTGACGCCGGCCATGTCGCCGAGCTTGGGGCTCCACACACCGGCCGCGATCACCACCACGCTGGTCTCGATGTCGCCGCCGGACGTCCGCACCCGGGTGATCCGGCGCCGGCCGTTGGGCCCCTCCTCGGTGTCGAGGCCGGTGACCTCCACCGTGGGTACGACGGTGAGCTCGCCCGTGGCCAGGGCGCGCTCGCGCATGATGGTGCCGGCGCGCAGCGAGTCGACCACGCCCACCCCGGGCGTCCAGAACGCGCCGATGAACTGGTCCTCCTCGATGAAGGGCACCTTCTCCTTCACGAAGGCCGGGCTGACGAGCTCGGCCTCGATCCCCCAGGCCTTCGCGCTGGACATGCGGCGCCGCAGCTCCTCCATGCGCTCCTCGGTGCGAGCGATCTCGAAGCCGCCGGACTGCGTGAAGACCCCCATCTCCTGGTACTGCGCGACCGAGTCGAGCGTCAGGTCGGTGATCTCGCGCGAGTGGTCGACGGTGAAGATGAAGTTGGACGCGTGACCCGTCGACCCGCCGGGGTTGGGCAGTGCGCCCTTGTCGATCTGCACGACGTCGGTCCACCCGAGCCGGGTGAGGTGGTGCACGAGGCTGTTGCCGACGATGCCGGCACCGATCACGACGACACCTGCGGTCGTGGGGACGTCTGCCATGGCGGATCTCCTGGAGGCTGCTACGTCGGCGAGTTGCGCATCACGCAACGGGTTGCGTCATACGCGATTGCTCGAAATGTACGCTGCCGCCCCGGAGCACTGTCAAGGGGTGCTCGGGACGGCAGCGGACGGCGGCCGGGGCGGGCGGCGAGCCCTCAGGCCTTCAGGTCCTCCTCGGGCGGGCCGGTGACCTCCTCAGGGTCCGCGCCGAGCGCGGCCAGGGCCACCGAGTGGTTCTCCACCGAGTCGTACTTCTGGGCGTGCAGCACGGCCTTGCGTACCCGCGACGGGAGCGTCGACTCGTAGGGCTCCTCGCGCAGGGCCTTCATCAGGGACACGCACATCGCGCAGATGATCAGCATGAACGGCCCGGCCACGATGATCACGAGTGTCTGCAGCGCACCGAGCCCGCCGGAGAACAGCAGCACCCCCGCCACCGCCCCCTGGGCGACGCCCCAGAAGATCACCAGCCAGCGCATCGGCTCCTCCTTGCCGTGCTGGCTCAGCATGCCCATGACGATCGAGGCCGAGTCGGCCCCGGTGATGAAGAAGATCGCGACGAGGAACACCGCCAGCACGACCGTGATGCTCGACAGCGGGTACTCCCGCAGCGTGTCGAACAAGGCACCCTCGGTGCCTTCCTCCGCGAGCACCGCGCCCAGGTCCTTCGCACCGGAGAGCTGCAGGTCGAACGCCGAGCCGGCCAGGATCGAGAACCAGACGAACGAGATCAGGCTCGGCGCCAGGATCACGTAGACGACGAACTGCCGGATCGTTCGTCCCTTGGAGATCCGGGCGATGAACATCCCGACGAAGGGCGTCCAGGAGATCCACCACGCCCAGTAGAAGATCGTCCACGCGTCGAGGAACTCGCTGCCGCCGAACGCCCCGGTGCGGAACGCCATGGTCGGCAGGTGCGTGAGGTAGCCGCCGAGGGACTCGGTGAAGGTGCTGAGGATGAAGACCGTCGGGCCGACGACGAAGAGGAAGAAGACCAGCAGCAGGGCCGCGATGGCGTTGGCGTTGGAGAGGAACTGCACACCCTTCTCGATGCCGGTCACGGCGGAGAGCACGAAGCAGGTGGTCAGGACGGCGATCACGGTGACCGTCAGCCACCTGGACTCGCCGGTGGAGAACACGTCGTCGAGGCCTCCGGTGATCTGCAGGGCGCCCAGGCCGAGGGAGGTGGCGGAGCCGAACAGCGTCGCGAAGATGGCGATGACGTCGATGGCCTTGCCGGGGCCCTCCGTCACGCGGCGCCCCAGGAGCGGACCGAACGCGCCCGACACCAGGTTGCCGGTGCCCTTGCGGTAGGCGAAGTACCCGATCGCGAGGCCGATCACGGCGTACATGGACCACGGGTGGAATCCCCAGTGGAAGAACGCGTACTCCATCGCGACCCGGGCGCTGTCGGGGGTCGACGGGTCGCCCCGGCCCGGTGGGATGCTGGAGGGGTCCGTCGCGGTGAGGTAGGTGAGCGGCTCGGCGACTCCCCAGAACATCAGGCCGATGCCCATGCCCGTCGCGAACATCATCGAGACCCACGAGAACGTCGAGAACTCCGGCTCGGAGTCGTCCGGACCGAGCCTGATGTTGCCGTACCGGGTCACCGCGAGGTAGCCGGAGAAGAGCAGGAACGACGCGCTCACCAGGATGAACAGCCAGCCGAACGTGGTCTCCAGCCACCCGAGCAGCTCACTGGTGGTCGTGCCCATCCCCTCCGAGTCGACGATCCCCCAGACGAGGAACGCGATGGCGAGCGCGGCCGCGACGCCGAAGGTCACCTTGTCGAGCGACAGGTCGCGGCCCTCCCTGTGCGGAGGGACCAGGGATTCACCGACAGGTTCCTTGAGCGCCATGCTGCCTACCCGTCCGGTTGCGTCTTGCGCAACCTAGTGCGTGACTTGCAACGAACGTACGATGTCCCGGCCCCGGGCGACTGTCAAGGGCCGCCCGCGGCCGGGACATCGATCAGCAGCCTCAGGGGAGCCAGGCGTCGACCTTGTCCTGGTTGTCCTCGATCCACTTGGCGGCAGCGTCCTCGGGGGACATGCCGTCCGAGGCGATGTAGCCGGCCACGACGTTCTGGTCCTCGTTGGTCCAGGTGAAGTTCTGCACCAGGTCGACGGCCGTGGAGTCGGACGCCGCCCACTCCGTGCCGACGATCTTCTTCAGCTCGGTCTCCGGGTAGTCGCAGGCCACGTCCTGCGGGTCGTCCTGGCAGCCCTCCTCGTACGGCGGCAGCGCCACCTTGACGAGCGGCACCTCGGCCATGAAGTACTGCGGCTCGTAGAAGTAGCCGATCAGGAACTCCTTGTTCTCCTCCGCCTTGCGGAACGCCTCGATGCTCGCGGCCTCCGAGCCGGAGAAGACGACCTTGAAGTCCAGGTCGAGGTTGCTCACGATGGCCTCGTCGAACTGGACGTACGACGGGTCGGCGCCGAGGAACTGGCCCTTGCCGTCGGACTCCGACGTGGCGAAGTCCTGCGCGTAGTCGTTGAGGTTCTCCCAGTCGGTGATGTCGGGGTGCTCCTCCGCGAGCCACGGCGGGACGTACCAGCCGATGATGCCCACGTTGCCCTGCGGGCCCATGTCCATCGCGGTGCCGTCGCCCTCACCCTCGAAGAACTTCTTCTCCAGGTCGGGGTGGCCCCAGTCCTCGATGACGACGTCGACCTCCCCGGTGCCGAAGCCCTGCCAGGAGACGTCCTCCTTGAGCTCCTTGTACTCGACGGTGCAGCCCAGCTGGTCCTGCGCGACGGTGCCCACGACGTACGCGCTGGCCTCGTAGCCCACCCACGGGTTGACGGCCATCTGGAGGTCCCCGCACTCGCCGCCACCCTCCGCGGCCTGCGACTCGTTGGCCTCGGTGGCGTCGTCGACGGATCCGCCTCCACAGGCGGAGACGGCCAAGGTGGCGGCCGCGGCGAGGGCCCCCAGGCGCGCCCCCCGGCTTCTGGCAATCCTCATGATGCTGCTCCTCTGATCTCGTGTTCGGTTCGTGAACTCTGCGGCGGTCACCGGGGCGGCCCGATGGGCAACCGGGTGTTGAAGGCGCGTCGGGGGCCCGGCCCGTCGTCGCGCCGCATGTCGGCGGCCGCCCGGGTGATCCGGTCCAGCATCACGCCGAGCAGGACGATGGTGATCCCGGCGGCGGCGCCCTTGCCCCACGCCTCGCTCCGGGAGAAGCCGTAGACGACGTCGTAGCCGAGTGCGCCGGCGCCCACGAGTCCGCCGATGACGGTCATCGACAGCACGTAGAGCAGCCCCTGGTTGGTGGCGAGCACCAGCGAGCCCCGGGCCATCGGCAGCTGCACCTTGGTGATCTCCTGCCAGGTCGTCTGGCCGGTGGAGCGGCCCGCCTCGATGGTCGTGGGCGAGACGGCCTTGACGCCGTCGGCGACCAGCTTGATGGCGGCCGGCGCGGCGTAGACGATGCCGGCCACGATGGCGGTGAAGCGGGACGGACCGAAGAGGGCGAGCACCGGGATCAGGTAGACGAACGGCGGGATCGTCTGCCCGGCGTCGAGCAGCGGCCTGATGCCGAGGTCCATCCGACGGTCGCGCGCCATCCAGACGCCGAAGACCAGGGCCAGGACCATCACCAGGACGGTGGCGACCAGGGTCATGGTCAGGGTGATCATCGCGTCGTGCCACAGGTCGAAGAACCAGATGCCGGTGAGGCAGACGAGGGTGGAGACCAGAGCGCGCACACCCCCGAACACCATGGCCAGCGCGGCGATGGCGACGAAGGAGACGTACCACGGCGACTCGGCCAGCAACGACTGCATGGGGTTGAGGAGCCAGGTGGTGACGGCGTCCTTGAAGGCTCCGGTGACACCCCCGAACGTGTCGGTGACCCAGTCCATGACCTCGTTGACACCGTCGGCGAGCCGGTCGCCGAGCGTGTAGACCGGGAACTCGGCAAGGCTGAGATAGGTGCGGGAGAGGTAGACCGCCACGAGGGTCGCGACAGCGCCGACCGCGAGGACGATGCGCCGCACGCGTACGTTGCCGCCGCCGCCGCGGGCGACCTTCTCCGCGCGCTCGCTCGCCGCCGTGGTGGTGCGGTCGAGCATCACGGCCATCACCACGATCAGCACGCCCGGCACGAAGGCGGCGCCGACGTCGTTGATGCGCAGGCCGGCGAGGACGGGCTTGCCCAGGCCGGGGCCGTTGACGAACGCCGCCAGGGTGGCCATCGAGAGCGCGGCCAGCGTCGTCTGGTTGAGACCGACGATGATCGTCTTGCGCGCCATCGGGAGCTGCACCTTGCGCAGCCGTTGCCAGGAGGTCTGCCCCGCGGAGTCCGTGGCCTCGATGGTCGTGGTCGACACCTCCCGGATCCCGAACCCGGCGATCCGGACCAGGGGCGGGAGCGCGTAGAAGATCGTGCTCACGACGGCCGCGCTGACACCGATGCCGAAGAACAGCACGACGGGCAGGAGGTAGACGAAGGTCGGCATCGTCTGCAGCAGGTCCAGGACGACGGTGACCACCTTGTTGGCCCGCGGGCTGGTGCCGATCAGGACCGCCAGCGGCATCCCGATGACCACGACGATGACGACCGAGATGCCGGTGACGATCAGCGTGTCGAGCGAGTCCTGCCAGAAGCCGAGGAGGCCGAAGGAGAGGAAGGAGAGGCAGGCCAGCACCGCGATGCGCCAGCTGGCGATCATCAGACCGACGTACGTCGCGATCGCGACCACGCCGAGCCAGCCGATCTCCGGCACCGGTCGCGGCGGGTTGGGCACCACGAACATCCGCTGGAGCCACTCGAAGGCGCTGCGGAGCAGGTCGGCGATGGCGTTGGTGAACTGCATGACCGGGTTGGTGTCACGGCCGGCGAGCAGCGCGTTGTTGATCTCCGTGAGCTCGTCGTGCAGGTCGGTGCGCGCCACACCGGGCAGCGCCAGCGTGTCCGTCCCCTGGGTGAAGAACCAGACCACGATCCACACCGCGACGACGCCGGCCGCCGGGATCCACCGGCTGACCCGGGTGCGTTCGGGCGGCGGCGGCTCGGCCCCGGGCTCGACCGGCTTCGGGGCCGCCGGCGCCGGGGCCGTCGTGGTCACACCGCCTCCTCGGCCACGACGACCCGCATGATGTCCTCCTCGTCGACGACGCCGACGAGGCGGTCACCGTCGAGGACCCGGATCGGTGCGTCGGAGGCGATCGCAGCGCGGGCGGCCTGGCGCACGATGGTCGAGACGGGCAGCGTCGGTCCGTCCATCGACTCCCCCGGACGCGGGTCGCGCATCACCCACTTCAGCGTGAGCACGTGCGCCTTCGGCACCTCGGAGACGAAGTCCTTGACGTAGTCGTCGGCGGGCTGGGCCACCACCTCGTCGGGCGTGCCGATCTGCACGATCGCCCCGTCGCGCAGGATCATGATCCGGTCGCCGAGCTTGAGCGCCTCGGCCAGGTCGTGGGTGATGAAGACCATCGTCTTGCCGAGCTCGCGGTGCAGCCGGATGACCTCGTTCTGCATGTCGCGCCGGATCAGCGGGTCGAGCGCCGAGAACGGCTCGTCGAAGAGCAGCATCTCGGGGTCGCCGGCCAGGGCCCGGGCCAGCCCGACCCGCTGCTGCATGCCGCCGGAGAGCTGGTCGGGGTAGGACATCTCGTATCCCGTCAGCCCGACGAGGTCGACGATCTCGGACGCCCTCTCCCGGCGCTCCTTCTTGGGGACGCCCCGCACCTCGAGGCCGTACGCGACGTTGTCGATCACCTGGCGGTGCGGCAGCAGGCCGAAGTGCTGGAAGACCATCGACACCTGGGTACGACGGACGTCGCGCAGCTGGCTCTCCGAGGCCGAGGTGATGTCCATCCCGTTGAGGCTCACCGTGCCGCTGGTCGGCTCGATCAGCCGCGTCAGCAGCCGGACCAGCGTGGACTTGCCGGAGCCCGACAGCCCCATCACGACGAAGACCTCCCCCGGCGCGACCTCGAAGGAGACGTCACGGACCCCGACCACGTTGCCGGTCTTGGTCTTGAGCTCGGCACGCGACAGCTCGGCGTCGGGGGTGCCGATGACCTTGTCCGAGCGCGGGCCGAAGATCTTCCAGAGACTGTCGACCGACAGGGCTGCCGTCATGACTGCTCCTCCACGAGCTGGTGGGCGGGACCGCCGACGTCGCGGTTGCGGGGATCGCCGGGCGGGTACAGCGGCACACCGTCACGGTGACGGTAGAACGGGACGTCCGCGGGTGGCAGCGGCGTGTTGCCCGCGATCAGGTCGGCCGCCTTCTCGGCGACCATCATCACGGGGGCGTAGATGTTGCCGTTGGTGACGAACGGGAAGACGCTGGCGTCGACGACCCGCAGGCCCTCGGTGCCGTGCACGCGCATGCTGGTGGGGTCGGTGACCGCCAGGTCGTCGGTGCCCATCTTCGCGGTGCACGAGGGGTGGAGCGCGGTCTCGGCGTCCCTGCGCACCCAGTCGAGGATCTCCTCGTCGGTCGACACCCCCTGCCCGGGCGAGAGCTCGCCGCCGTTGAACGGTGCGAAGGCGGGCTGGTTGAGGATGTCGCGCGCCACCCTCACGGCCTCGACCCACTCGCGACGGTCGTTGTCGGTGGACAGGTAGTTGAAGAGCATCCTCGGCTTCTGCCGTGGGTCCGTCGAGGAGATGCGCACCCACCCGCGGGTGTCGGCGTACATCGGGCCGATGTGGACCTGGTAGCCGTGGGCGTACTTGTCCTGCCCGGCCGGCGCCGAGCCGTCGTAGCGGATCGCGATGGGCAGGAAGTGGAACATCAGGTTCGGCCAGTCGACGTCCTCGTTGGACCGGCAGAAGCCCCCGCCCTCGAAGTGGTTGGAGGCCGCGGTGCCGGTGCGCCGGAGCAGCCACTCCAGGCCGATCCGGGGGCGGTTGCGCCACTTGAGGCCCTCCACGATGGAGACGGGCAGGAGCGAGGAGTACTGGATGTAGACCTCGAGGTGGTCCTGCAGGTTCTCCCCCACGCCCGGTAGGTCCTGCACCATCTCGACGCCCAGCGGGCGCAGGTGCTCGGGGTTGCCGATCCCCGAGAGCTGCAGCAGCTGCGGGGAGTTGATGGCGCCGCCGCACAGGATGACCTCGCCGGCCCGGACGTGCTCCTGCCGACGGCCGGCGCGGAGGTAGTCGACGCCGACGGCGCGGCGGCCCTCGAAGCGGATCCGCGTGGCGTGGGCGAAGGTCTCGACGGTGAGGTTCCTGCGCTTCATCACCGGGTGCAGGTAGGCCCGCGCGGCGGACATCCGCACGCCCTTGACGATGTTGCGGTCGAAGCGCCCGAAGCCCTCCTGGCGGTAGCCGTTGACGTCGTCGGTCAGCGGGTACCCGGCCTGCTGGGCGGCCTCGAAGAACGCACTGAAGAGCGGGTTGGTCGCCGGGCTGCGCTCGAGCTTCAGCGGTCCCGACCCGCCGCGCCACGCGTCGGCCCCGACCTGTCCGTCGGGCAGGACGAGCGACTCCATCCGCTTGAAGTAGGGCAGGCAGTGCCGGTAGTCCCACGACTCCATGCCGGGCTCGCCGGCCCATCGCTCGTAGTCCATCGGGTTGCCGCGCTGGAAGATCATCCCGTTGATCGAGGACGAGCCACCGAGCACCTTGCCGCGGGCGTGGTACACCCGGCGACCACCCATCGCCGGCTCCGGCTCGGACTCGTACCTCCAGTCGTAGAGCGGGTTGCCGATCGGGAAGGGCAGGGCCGCCGGGGCGTGGATCAGCGGGTCGAACCGGTCGGTGCGACCCGCCTCCAGCACCAGCACGGAGGTGGAGGGGTCGGCGGAGAGCCGGTTGGCGAGCGCGCAGCCGGCCGAGCCACCTCCCACGATGACGACGTCGTACCGGTCCGCTCCCATGGTCTCGCCTACCCGCCGAACCAGCGCTGCGGCACGGGGCGGATGTTGTGCCACACGTGCTTGGTCTCGCGGTACTCGTCGAGGCCCGCCTGCCCGAGCTCGCGCCCGGTGCCGGACTGCTTGTAGCCGCCCCACTCGGCCTGGGGGACGTACGGGTGGTAGTCGTTGATCCACACCGTCCCCATGCGGAGCCGCCCGGCCACCCGCTGCGCCCGCCCGGCGTCCTGGGTCCAGACGGCTCCGGCCAGGCCGTAGATGGAGTCGTTGGCGACGCGCACCGCCTCGTCCTCGTCGCGGAAGGTCTCGACGGTCAGCACCGGGCCGAAGGACTCGTCCTGGGTGACCGACATGCTGGTCGTGCAGCGGTCGAGGATCGTGGGGAGGTAGTAGAACCCGTCGGCCAGGGCGGGGTCGTCGGGGCGCGCTCCCCCGCACCGCAGCACCGCTCCCTCGGCGAGGCCGCGGGCGACGTACGCCTCCACCTTGTCGCGGTGGGCGGCACTGGTCAGCGGGCCGGTCTCGGCCTTGTCGTCGAAGGGGCCGCCCAGCCGGATCGCGCCCGCGCGCTCGACGAGAGCGTCGACGAAGGAGTCGTGGACCGACTCCTCGAGCAGCAGCCGGGCGCCCGCGGAGCAGACCTGGCCGGAGTGCAGGAAGACCGCGGTCAGGGCGAAGTCGAGGGCGACGTCGAGGTCGGCGTCCGCGAAGACGATGTTGGGGTTCTTGCCACCCAGCTCGAGGGCCACCTTCTTCACCGTCGCCGCGGCGGTCGCCATGATCGCCCGGCCCGTCTCCAGCCCACCGGTGAACGAGACCAGGTCGACGCGCGGGTCCGAGGAGAGGGGGGCGCCCGCGCTCGCGCCGGCTCCGAGCACGAGGTTGCCGACGCCCGCGGGCAGGCCGGCCTCCTCCAGGAGGCGCATCAGGTGGATCGCGGAGTGCGGCGTCAGCTCGCTGGGCTTGAGCACGAAGGTGCTCCCGGCGGCGAGGCACGGAGCGACCTTCCAGGAGACCTGCAGGAGCGGGTAGTTCCACGGAGTGATGAGGCCGCACACCCCGATCGGCTCGTGCACGACGCGGCTGACCACGTCGGGGTTCCCGGTGTCGACGACGCGCCCGGCGTCCTCGCCGGCCACCCGCCCGTAGTGGCGGAACACCGAGACCACGTCGGCGACGTCGTACTGGCTCTCGACGAAGCGCTTGCCGGTGTCGAGCGACTCCATGCGGGCCACCTCGTCGGCGTCGCGCTCGAGCAGGTCGGCCACGCGCAGGAGCAGGTCGCCGCGCTCGCGGCCGGACGTGGTCGGCCAGCCGCTGTGGTGGAAGGCCCGGTGCGCCGCCTCGATCGCAGCGGCCGTGTCCTCGGCCCCGGCCTCGTCGACCTCGGCCACCAGCGAGCCGTCCGCGGGGCACCGGATCTCGCGCCGAGCACCAGCGGCAGCGCTCGTCCACGCTCCGTCGACGTACAGCTCAGGCATCCGGACCACCTCGGCACTTGTTGCGTATGTCGCAACCGGGTGCTCCGAGCGCAACCAGCCACGTTCGCAGGATCCTGCGACGGCCCGTGGTCGTCAAGTGTTCGGCGGCGGACGTGCCGACTATCGATGACCCCAGCCCAGCCGGTGCGACACCTCACCGGCGGCCTTCTCCAGCAGCGCGATGACCTCGTCCATGCGGTCGGGGCCGAGGCGGAACGACGGGCCGGAGACGCTCATCGACGCCACCACGTCGCCATGGGCGTTGCGGACCGGGGCCGCCACGGCCGTCAGCCCGACCTCGAGCTCGTCGATCGCGACGGCGTAGCCCTGGTCCCGGACCCGGGCGAGCTCGTCGCGCAGCTCCGGGAGCCCGGTGATCGTCTGGGCGGTGTACGTCGTCAGCGCGCCGAGCGCGTGCTCGAGCTCCGTCTCGTCGAGGCCGCTCAGGAGCACCTTGCCGTTGCTGGTCGCGTGGAGCGGGATGTGCTGCCCGACCCAGTTGTGGGGCTGCAGCGCCGAGGAGCCGGCCACCTGGTCGAGGTAGAGCGCGGACCCGTCGGCGAGCACCGCGACGTTGACCGTCTCCCCGGTGTCGGCGGCTAGCTGGCGGCAGATCGGACGCGCCTCCTGCACGAGGTCGAGCCGGGCCGTGGTCGCACCGGCCAGGCGGAGGATGCCCACCCCGAGCCGGTAGCGCCCGCGGTCGCCCGTCTGCTCCACCAGCCGGTGGGACTCGAGCGTCGCCATCAGGCGGAACGCCGTGCTCTTGTGGACGCTGAGCTGGCCGGCGATCTCGGTGACCCCGGCCTCGCCGGTGCGCGCGAGCACCTCCAGGATGCTCAGCGCGCGGTCGACGGACTGGACGCCACCGCCTCCGGCGCCGGTCTCGTCGCTGTTGCGCATGGCGCGACACTAGCGCAGCAGGTGTTGCGTATCGCAAACTCTGTTTCGTCAAGCGCAACATCGGAGGGAGGCGACGTGAGCGACTTCGTCCTGACCCTGTCCTGTCCCGACCGTCCGGGGATCGTCCATGCCGTCAGCGGCTACCTGGTCGACCGGGGCGCCAACATCGTCGAGAGCCAGCAGTTCGGCGACCGGCTGACCAGCCGGTTCTTCATGCGCATCGCCTTCACCACCGCCACCCCGACCGACGCCGCTTCCCTCCGCGAGGCGTTCGTTCCGACCGCCGAGGGGTTCGGCATGCACTTCGAGCTGTGGGCGGCGGACGCGCCCTACCGGACGCTCATCATGGTGTCGAAGCACCTGCACTGCCTCAACGACCTGCTCTTCCGCGCCAGCACCGGGGCGGTGCAGATCGACATCCCGGCCGTCGTCTCCAACCACCCCGATGCCGGTCCGCTCGTGCGGTCCTACGGCATCGACTTCCACCACGTCCCCGTGACGTCGGCGACCAAGTCCGACGCCGAGGAGCAGCTCATGGCGATCGTCGACTCCACCGGCAGTCACCTCGTCGTGCTGGCCCGCTACATGCAGGTGCTGTCCGACGACCTGTGCCGCCGGCTCTCCGGACGCGCGATCAACATCCACCACTCGTTCCTGCCGAGCTTCAAGGGTGCCCGGCCCTACCACCAGGCCTTCGACCGCGGGGTCAAGCTGGTGGGCGCGACGGCGCACTACGTCACCGCCGACCTCGACGAGGGACCCATCATCGAGCAGGACGTCCTGCGCGTGGACCACGGCTACGACCAGGACCAGCTCGTCGCGGCAGGACGCGACGTGGAGGCACAGGTCCTGTCCCGCGCCGTGCGCTGGCACGCGCAGTCGCGCGTCCTGCTCAACGGCGACCGCACCGTCGTCTTCCGCTGACGCCTCAGCAACCATCCGAAGGAGCACCATGCAGTCCGACATCGAGATCGCCAACGCCGCCGTCCTGCGGCCCATCCGCGAGATCGCGGACGAGACGCTGGGGATAGCCGAGGAGCACCTGGTGCCCTACGGCCACTACAAGGCGAAGGTCGACATCGGCTACCTCACCTCCCTGGCCGACCGCCCCCTCGGCAAGCTGGTCCTGGTCACGGCGCTGTCCCCGACCCCGCCGGGCGAGGGCAAGACGACCACCACCGTCGGGCTCACCGACGCGCTCCACGGCCTGGGCCACCGCACGGTCGCCTGCCTGCGCGAGCCGTCCATGGGACCCGTCTTCGGCATGAAGGGCGGTGCGGCCGGCGGCGGCTGGAGCCAGGTCGTGCCGATGACCGACATCAACCTGCACTTCACCGGCGACTTCGCCGCGATCGCCGCGGCCAACAACCTGCTCGCGGCCCTCATCGACAACCACGTCCACCACGGCAACGAGCTCGACATCGACGTGCGCAGCGTGACGTGGAAGCGCGTGCTCGACACCAACGACCGCGCCCTGCGCGAGGTCGTCGTCGCCATGGGCGGTCACGCCAACGGCTTCCCCCGCGAGGACGGCTTCGACATCGTGGTCGCCTCCGAGCTGATGGCGATCTTCTGCCTGACCGAGTCGTGGGCCGACCTCAAGAGCCGCATCGGTGACATCGTCATCGGCTACGACCGCTCGACGAAGCCCGTCACCGCGCGCGATCTCGGTGCGCACGGCGCGATGGCGGCCCTGCTCCGCGACGCACTGGCGCCCAACCTCGTGCAGACGCTCGAGGGTGCGCCTGCCTTCGTGCACGGCGGCCCGTTCGCCAACATCGCCCACGGCTGCAGCTCGGTGATGGCTACCCGCGCCGGGCTGCGGCTGGCCGACATCGTCGTGACCGAGGCTGGCTTCGGCGCCGACCTGGGAGCGGAGAAGTTCGTCGACATCAAGTGCCGCAAGTCCGGCCTGCGCCCCGACGCGGCCGTCGTGGTCGCGACGGTGCGTGCCCTGAAGTACCACGGCGGCGTGGCCCTCGCGGACCTCGGCACCGAGGACGTCGCCGCGGTCGAGGCCGGCATGGTCAACCTGCGCCGCCACCTCGCCAACATCCGCGACGTCTACGGCATCCCCGCCGTCGTCGCGGTCAACCGCTTCCCCACCGACACCGACCAGGAGGTGTCGCGGGTCGTCGAGCTGGTCGCCGACGAGGGCGTCCAGGCGTTCCCCGCCACGCACTTCGTCGACGGCGGCAACGGCGCGAAGGGACTCGCCGAAGGCGTGCTCGCCTCGCTCGCGGAGCCGTCGCCGCACGAGTTCTCCTTCACCTACGACGACCAGCTCTCGTTGACGGCCAAGGTGGAGACGATCGCCACCCGGCTCTACGGCGCCGGGCTGGTCACGTGGGACGCCAAGGCCCGCCGCCGGCTGCAGCGCATCGAGCGCGACGGCTACTCCGGGCTCCCGGTCTGCGTCGCCAAGACCCAGTACTCGTTCTCGACCGACCCCCAGTCACTGGGCGCACCGTCGGGTCACGAGCTGCACGTGCGCGAGGTACGCCTCTCCGCCGGCGCCGGGTTCGTCGTCGTGGTCTGCGGCGACATGATGACCATGCCCGGCCTGCCGCGGGACCCGTCGGCCGCCCGCATCGACCTCGCCGACGACGGAACGATCCTCGGCCTCAGCTGACCCCCTCGCTGGTCGAGGAAGGACGAAGTCCTGCACGAGACCCGGGTCCCCTGACGGTCGCTGGGCGACCTCCTCGACCAGCGGGGGCGGTCAGTCGCCGAGCTCGGCGCGCCGGCGGATGACGTAGTCCTCGAGCTCCTCGCGGACCGCGTCGTCGAGCGCGGGCTGCTCGTAGTCCTCCAGCGTCTTCTGGTACGCGACCTGGGCGCGGTCGTTGGCGTCGTGACCACCGTTGCGCATCCACCGCTCGTAGTTCTCCGACGACGAGAGCAGCGGGCGGTAGAAGCAGGTGCGGAAGCGCTCCATCGTGTGCATCGCGCCGAGGAAGTGGCCTCCGTGGCCGACCTCCTCGTGAGCGTCGAAGGCCATCGACGCCTCGTCGATCTCGAGCGGGGTGAACTCGTGGCGGAGCATCTGGAGCAGCTCGATGTCGACGATGAACTTCTCGTAGCCCGCGACCAGGCCGCCCTCGAGCCAGCCGGCCGAGTGCATCACCCAGTTGGCGCCGGCCAGGAACGTCGGGAGGAGCGTCATCAGCGCCTCGTAGCCGGCCTGGGCGTCGGCCACCTGCGAGGAGGTCAGCCCCCCACCGGTGCGGAACGGCAGCCCGAAGTGGCGTGCGATCTGGCCCGTGCAGAGCAGCCCGAGCCCGGACTCCGGGGTGCCGAACGTCGGCGACCCCGACTGCATGTCGATGTTGGACAGGAAGGACCCGAAGATGACCGGCGTCCCGGGACGGATCAGCTGCGACAGCGCGATGCCCGACAGGGCCTCGACGATCTGCTGCACGAGAGCAGCCGGGATCGTCACGGGCGACATCGCGCCCATCAGGATGAACGGGGTCAGCACGACGGGCTGGCCGGCACCGGAGTACTCGAACTGCGCCTCGAGCATCCGGTCGTCCCAGCGCAGGGGCGAGTTGCAGTTGATCAGCGAGATCGTCGCCGGGGTCTCCTCGATGGCGTCCCGCGAGCCGAAGAGGATCGAGGTCATCGCCAAGGTGTCGGCGGCGTTGATCCCGGACACGACGTTGCCCATGTAGACCTTGTCGGTCAGCGTCTGCAGCGTGTAGGTCATGTCGAGGTGACGGCTGTCGAGCGGGGTGTCGTTGGGCTCGCAGATGACGCCGCCGGCCGAGTCGAGCACCGGGAACGACTGCGCCAGCTTGGTGAAGTTCCGGAAGTCGTCCATCGTCGCGTCGCGTCGTACGTCGCCCTGCCGCACGAACGGCGGACCGTAGACCGCGCCGAACGCCATCGAGTCGCCGCCGATGTGGATGTCGTTGTCGTGGTTGCGGGCCTGCACGTCGAACTCGCGCGGCGCCTTGGCGACCTGCTCGAGGACGAAGTCGGGATCGAGGAAGACCGTGTGGTCCTCGACCCGCTGGCCGGCCTTGCGGAACAGCTCGAGCGCGCGGTCATCCATGAACTCGACGCCGATCTCGGTCATCAGCCGCCGCCACCCCTTGTCGAGGGTGGCCATCGCCTCCTGGGACAAAACCTCGTAGCGCGGCATCGCGTTGCGGAACACGGGTCCTCCTGGGTCGCTCACGGCTCGGCGCCACTGACCCCTTGACCTCGGCTCGCGGCGGCTTCTAGCCTCATGATGTGGAACCACGGTTCCACATCATGGAACGCCTGGGAACCCCCCGACCGAAGGAGCCACCCGTGAGCGAGGCCGCCACCGGGACGCGGGCACTGGACCGCGCCGCCGACCTCGTCGCGGCGGTCGTCCACGCCGACGAGCCGATGTCCTTCGCCGAGCTCCAGGACGCGAGCGGTCTGGCGAAGTCGACGACCTCGCGGCTGCTCGCCGCCCTCGAGCGGTCGGGCCTGGTGGAGCGCGTCGGCTCCGGCTCCTACGTCGCCGGCCGGCTGTTCTGGCTCTATGCGGCGCGCCACGACCCGTGGGACGAGCTGGTCCGGCTGGCCCGCCCGGTCATGGAGCGCATCGGCTCCGACACGGGCGAGACGGTCCACCTGAGCGTCGCCCGCGGCGACCGGGTGGTGCAGGTGGCCCAGGTCGACTCGACCTACCTCCTCGGCACCCGCGACTGGACCGAGATCGAGGTCCCCTCCCACTGCTCCGCGCTGGGCAAGGTGCTCCTCGCCTGGGGCGCGCTCGACCTCCCCGAGGGCGAGCTGGAGCGACCCACCCCGGCGACGCTGCCCGACGCCGACGCCGTACGCCGTGACGCCCGGCGCGCCCGCGACCGGGGATGGACCCTCACCGAGGACGAGCTGGAGATCGGGCTGACCGGCATCGCCGTCCCGGTCTTCGGCCTCCGCGGCGACGTGGTCGCCGCCCTCGGGATCTCGGGCCCCACGGCCCGGCTGGCCGATCGCGTCGACGAGCTCGGACGCCAGCTGCTCGACCAGTCCACCGCGCTGTCCACGCTGCTGCGCGGCCCCGCCCGCACCGACCCCGCACACCGAGCCGCTCGCACCCAGGAGGTGGTCGCATGACCCCCGAGGACATCCTCAAAGCCCTCTACGACGAGACGCTCGTGGGCAACGCCCCGCGCGTGCTCGAGCTGACCAACGAGGGGCTCGGCCTCGACATGGAGCCGCAGACGCTCCTCTTCGACGCCCTGATCCCCTCGCTGGAGGAGGTCGGCGCGCGGTTCGAGCGCGGTGACTTCTTCGTCCCCGAGATGCTCATCGCCGGCCGCGCCATGGCCGGGGCGATGGAGCGGCTGCGACCGCTGCTCGCCGAGACGGGCGTGGCGACGATCGGCAAGTTCCTGATGGGGACGGTGAAGGGCGACGTGCACGACATCGGCAAGAACCTCGTCAACATCATGCTCGAGGGCGCCGGCTTCGAGGTGATCGACCTCGGCGTGCAGGTGGCCCCGGAGAAGTTCGTGGCGGCGATCGAGGAGCACCAGCCCGACATCGTCGGCTTCTCGGCGTTCCTCACCACCACCATGCCGATGTTCAAGGCCAACATGAACGCGCTCGAGAAGGCCGGCATCCGCAACGAGGTGATCGTGATGGTCGGAGGCGCACCCGTCACCCAGGAGTACGCCGACGCGGTCGGGGCCGACGGCTACGCCGCCGACGCCTCCCAGACGGTCAAGCGCGCCAAGAGCCTGATCGAGGCCAAGCGCACCAAGGTTCCGGCGTGAGCCCCGCCGAGCCGCTGCACACGGTCCTGCGCTCGGCCACCCGCGAGGTGGTCATCGGGCACGACACGCGCTTCACCCTCATCGGCGAGCGGATCAACCCCACCGGGCGCCGCATCTTCCAGCAGCAGCTCCGCGACGGCGACCTCTCGGCGATCGAGCGCGACGTCAAGGCGCAGGTCGAGGGGGGCGCCGACGTCCTCGACATCAACATGGGCGTGCCGCTGACCGACGAGCCCGAGCTGCTCGCCAAGGCGATCCAGATGGTCCAGGAGCTCACCGACCTCCCGATCTGCATCGACTCCTCGGTCGTCGAGGCGCTCGAGGCCGGCCTCTCCGTCTACCAGGGCCGTGCCCTGGTCAACTCGATCACCGCCGAGGACGACCGCATGGCCGCGATCCTCCCGCTGGTGAAGAAGTACGACGCCGCGATCATCGCCCTACCCAACGACCACGACGAGATCCCGATGGAGGCCGACAAGCGCGTCGAGCTCACCGGCAAGATCGTCCGCGTCGCCACGCAGGAGTACGGCATCGCGCAGGCCGACATCGTCATCGACCCGCTCGCCATGCCCATCGGGGCGGACACCGCCACGAGCCTGGTGACCTTCGAGGTGATGCGACGCATCCGCGACGACTTCGGCGTCAACATGACCTGCGGCGCCTCCAACGTCTCCTTCGGGATGCCGGGCCGGCACACCCTCAACGGCACCTGGCTCCCCATGGCGATGACCTCCGGGCTGACGAGCGCCATCATGGACGCCCGCACGCCCCAGGTGGTCGAGGCGGTCAAGGCGGCCGACCTGTTCCTCGGTCACGACGACTGGGGCATGGCGTGGATCACCGCCCACCGCGCGAAGCAGGAGGCCGAACGAGCGTGAGCCCACCCCCCGACGGGCCCGACTTCTCGCTCGCCGATGTGGCCCGCGAGGGTCTCATCGAGAGGCCCGGCGTCGAGCCCGCCGCCCACGACGGGACCGGCCGTGTCGGCCTCGCGTTCACCGTCATGACCACGGCCGAGGACGGGGCGGAGGTCCCGCCGGCGCTGCGCGACGTACGCGTGCCGCCCGGGGTGACCGTCTTCGACGCCGCGTCGTGGAACGGCATCGCGATCGACTCCACCTGCGGCGGCCACGGCACCTGCCACAAGTGCCGCATCCGGGTCACGTCCGACAGCGCGACCCCGGTCACCCGCCACGACGTGCGCACCTTCACCCCGGCCCAGCTCGCCGAGGGGTGGCGGTTGGGGTGCCTCCTCCACGCGACGCGCGACCTCGCCGTCGAGGTCCCTCCGCTGACCACCCGGCCCAAGGCCGCGACCGTCGGGATCGGGCGTCAGGTGATCCTGCGCCCGGCCCTCCAGAAGCGGTACGTCGAGCTCGACGAGGCCACGCTCGCCGACCAGCGCACCGACCTCGTACGCCTCACCGACGCGATCGACGACCTCGAGCTCAGCGCCGACCTCCACGTGCTGCGGAGGCTGTCGACCGTGCTCCGCGCGGCCGACTTCAAGGTCACCGCGGTCATCCTCGACGAGGCCCTCGTCGACGTCGAGCCCGGCGACACCACGGCTGCGCGCTACGCCATCGCCTTCGACCTCGGCACGACGACGGTGGTCGGCACGCTGCTCGACGTCGGCACCGGCACGCCCCTGGCCGTCGCCTCGACGCTCAACGCCCAGCAGCCCTTCGGCGGCGACGTCATCACCCGGATCAGCGCGACGATGATGGACCCCGAGGCTCTCGGGCGGCTGCAGGAGGCCGCCGGCCGCACCCTGTCCTCCCTCGCGTCCGAGGTGTGCCGGGAGGCCGGGGTGGACCCCGCCCACGTCTACGAGGTGGCCGTCGCCGGCAACGCGACCATGACGGCGCTCGCGCTGGGCATCGACCCCGAGCCGCTCGGCGTCGCCCCCTTCGTGATGTCCGCCGCCCAGCCTCCGTCGGTCCTCGCCGCCGACATCGGCCTCAGCCTGCACCCGCGGGCGCGGGCCTTCTTCTTCCCCGCTCTCGGTGCGTACGTCGGCGGCGACATCGTCGCCGGCATGCTCGCCAGCGGGATGGACCGCGACAAGCGCACCCGGCTCTTCATCGACGTCGGCACCAACTGCGAGATCGTGCTCAGCGACGGGGAGACGATCCTGGCCACCGCCGCGCCCGCCGGCCCGGCGTTCGAGGGCGGGGCCATCCGCTGCGGCATGCGCGCCGCCGACGGCGCCATCGAGGTCGTCAAGGTGGACCCCCACGCCGAGGGCGAGGACACCGCCGTCACGCTGCAGGTCATCGGCGACGTCGAGCCCCGGGGCCTGTGCGGCTCCGGCCTGGTCGACGCGGTCGCCGAGCTCGTCCGCGTCGGCCTCCTCGACGCCTCCGGCCGCCTGGTGCCCGAGGAGGACGCCAAGGGCATCGCCCCTGCGCTCGCCGACCGGATGGCGAGGATCGGCGAGGAGCGGGTGTTCATCCTGCACCGGCCCACACCCGATGCCGAGGCCGCCGAGTGCGTCTACCTCTCCCAGCGCGACGTGCGGGAGCTCCAGTTCGCCAAGGCGGCCATCTCCACCGGCTGGTCCCTGCTCCTCGAGGAGCTCGGCCTCGAGCACCGCGACGTGCAGCAGGTGCTCCTCGCGGGCTCGTTCGGCAGCTATCTCTCCCCCGCATCGGCCGTCCGCATCGGGCTGGTCCCCCGCCTGCCGGTGCTGAGGATCGTCGCCGCGGGCAACGTGGCCGGCGAGGGCGCCAAGATGGCGCTCCTGTCGGTGCGCGAGCGGGCCGGGGCGCGCGCGCTGCTCGAGGAGGTGACCTATGTCGAGCTCTCCGACCGTCCGGGCTTCAACGACGCCTTCGTCGACCAGCTCTCCTTCTCTCCCTGAGGCTCTCGCTGAGGGCCGCGTGGCGCTCATCGCGTGCGGTGCGATCGCCCAGCCGGCGGCCGCGGTCGTCGCGCGACGCGGCTGGCCCGTCGACGTCCATCCCCTTCCCCCGCTCCTGCACAACCACCCGGACCGGATCGCCGACGAGGTGCGCACGCTGGCCGGCCGGCTGGGGCGGTCCTACGCGAAGGTCGTGGTCGGCTACGCCGACTGCGGCACGTACGGCGCCCTCGACAGCGTCTGCGACGACCTCGGGATCCAGCGGCTCCCGGGACTGCACTGCTACGACGTCTACGCCGGGCAGTCGCGCCTCGAGCGGTTCTTCGACGAGCAGCCGGGCACCTACCTCCTGACCGACTTCCTCGTCCGGTCGTTCGACCGCACCGTCATCCAGGAGCTGGGCCTCGACCGTCACCCCGAGCTCCGCGACACCTACTTCGGCCACTACACGCGCGTGGTCTGGTTGGCCCAGGAGCCCGACGAGGAGCTCGGCGTCCAGGCCGCCGACGCAGCGGCGAGCCTCGGCCTGCCGCTCACCGTGGTGGCCACGGGCGACCACGGCCTCGAGCAGGCGCTTGCCGATCTCGTGGGCTAGTCGCCAAGCCGTCGGAGCAGGTCGGTGCGCCAGGCCTCGGTCTCGGCGATCTGGTTGAAGGTGAAGACGTGGAGGCCCTCGACGAGGGCGCCCTCCTCGCCGAGGGCCGGTGCGCACTTCTCCAGGAAGCTCTCGCCGGTGAACCCGCCGGGTGCCGCGAGCCGGGCGAAGAGGCCCTTGTTCTTGGCGAGGAACTTCGTCGACTCCCCCACGCCGATGCGGGTGGCCATGCCGAGCAGCTTGGCGCGCTCGACCGGCCCCGGGATCCCGAGCAGCAGCGGCATGGCCACACCACGGTTGCGGAGCCGGCGGATCCAGTCGCGGACGAGGGTGGGGTCGAAGGTCAGGTTGCTGACGATGTGGGTGGCGTAGTGCCGCTTGTCCCACATCGACTGGACGGTGAGGTCGTCGTTGATCGTCGGGTGGGACTCGGGATAGCCGGTGATCCCGACGTGGGCGAACGGCGACCCGATCTCGCGGAGGTCCTGCAGCAGCGCGAGCGCGTCGGGATAGTCGCCCGCCGGGTCGGCGTCGCCGCCGGGCACGAAGACCCGGCTGATGCCCTTGCCGACGAGGCGGTCCGCGATCTCCTCGAGCTCGGTGCGGCCGGTCACCATCCGGGCGGCGAGGTGGGGCACCACGACGTAGCCGTGGCCGGTGAGGCGCTCGGCGAGGTCGAGGGTCGCCCCGAGGCCCTTGCCCGGTGACGCCGTCACCGTGACCACGCGTTCACGCGGCAGGTGCTCGAGGACCTTGTCCTCGGTGGTGGCTGTCGGCAGGACCTCGTAGCGAGCCTGCTGGAGGAGCCGGATGAGCGTGGCGGCCGATCGCTTGTTGCGCATGGAGCAACTCATCTCGTGATACGCATCAGAAGTGCCCACTGTAGTGGTTCCCGCATCGGAGGAGAAGGGGACGGCGGAGCGCCCCGGACGAGCGGGCATGACGAAGGGCGGCCACCCCGGATCGGGGTGACCGCCCTTCGACGGTGCTGCGGAGCAGCGGGTGCTAGCGGATCGTCACTTGACGGTGACGGTGGCGCCGGCGGCCTCGAGGGCCTCCTTCGCCTTGTCCGCGGCAGCCTTGTCGACGTTCTCGAGGATCGTCTTGGGCGCGGCCTCGACGAGGTCCTTGGCCTCCTTCAGGCCGAGGGAGGTCAGGGCGCGCACCTCCTTGATGACGTTGATCTTCTTGTCGCCGGCGGCCTCGAGGACGACCTCGAAGTCGGTCTTCTCCTCGGCGGCGGCGTCGCCACCAGCGGCACCACCGGCGGCCGGGGCGGCGGCCACGGCGACGGGGGCAGCGGCGGTCACGCCGAAGGTGTCCTCGAACTGCTTCACGAACTCGGAGAGCTCGATGAGGGTCATCTCCTTGAACGCGTCAAGGAGCTCGTCGGTGCTGAGCTTCGCCATGATGGCAAACCTTTCGTCTGTGGCGCGGTCGCGGTGTGCGGCTGCGCCGGGGTTTCAGGTGGTGTACGTCGGCCTGGTCAGGCGTCGGTGGACTCGGCGGCCGGCTCGGCTGCCTCGTCGGTCGCCTCGGGCGCGGCGGCCTCCTCCGAAGAGGGGGCCTCCTCGACCGGGGCGTCCTCGGCAGCCGGAGCAGCCGGCGTACCGGCACCACCTGCGAGGATCGAGGGGTCCTGCTCGGCCTTGGCCTGGAGCGCACCCGCGAGACGGGCGGCCTGGGCGATCGGCGCGTTGAGCAGGTAGACGGCCTGGGAGAGGCTCGCGAGCATGGCGCCCGCCAGCTTGCCCATCAGCACCTCGCGCGACTCGAGGTCGGCCAGCTTGGCCACCTCTGCAGCGCCGAGCGGCTTGCCGTCCAGGACTCCACCCTTGATCACAAGGGCGGGGTTGGCCTTGGCAAAGTCACGCAGACCCTTGGCGGCCTCGACCACGTCTCCATTGATGAAGGCGATGGCGGTGGGGCCGGTCAGCAGGTCGTCGAAGCCGTCGATGCCCACCTCGGTGGCGGCGATCTTGGCCAGCGTGTTCTTGACCACGGCATAGTTGGCGTTCTCGCCGAGGGCACGCCGCAGGTCCTGCAGCTGCTTCACGGTGAGCCCGCGGTACTCGGTCAGTACAGCGCCGGCCGAGTCGTTGAACGAGTCAACGATCTCCGCGACGGCGGCAGTCTTTTCTGCCCGCGCCATGGGTCTCCTTCCGGGGTTGACCACCGGCGTCCGGCCCACGAAGACGAACGCCCTGAGCACAGGCTCAGGGCGTGGGTGCGGCGAAGGCCGCTGCTCTGAAATCCTGCGCCGGCCGTCCGCTGCTGCGAACCTTCGGTCACGGGCGTGGAGCCCGTGACAACCTGCGGTCTCTGGTTTCGAGATGGAACAGTACGCGTCCGGGCGCCGTCCGGACAAATCGGCGGAGCCGGCCGGCAAACCGGCCAATCGTCCTACGCGGGTCGCCCATCACTGGTCCAATGGCCCCGTGGATCACCAGCTCATGACCGTCGGTGCCTCCTTGGCCCGCAGCGACGAACGCATGCTCACCGGACGCAACGCTGCCGGACGCCTCTGGAAGACCGGCTTCGGGGGCCTCGACCCGATGATCGGCGGCGGCATGCGTGCCGGCTCCCTGGTGCTGCTCGCCGGGCCGCAGGGCCTCGGCAAGTCGACGTTCGCACTGCAGGTCGCCCGCAACAACGCCGCCACCGGCCGCCCGGTCCTCTACTTCTCCTACGAGCACGACGCCGAGGACCTCACCCAGAAGCTCATCGCGATGGAGGCCGGCGAGCTCGACGACTCCGACCAGGTGCGGATCACCAGCATCCGGTCGATCTTCGACGACCTCTGGGTGAGCTCGCTCGAGCACCGCCTCGAGTCCGTGCCCGCCGGCGTCGAGGCGCTGACCCGGGTCGCGCAGTACTCCGAGATGCTCTTCGTCCACCGCTCGACCGGCTCCCGCACCGACCTCGCGGCGATCCAGGCCGCCATCGAGGCGGTGCGCGAGCTGTCGGGCTCGACGCCGCTCGTGGTCGTCGACTACCTGCAGAAGGTGAAGTCGAGCCACCCGGACGAGCAGGAGAGCACCACCGAGGTCGTCGAGGGCCTCAAGGACCTCGCCATCGACATCGCAGCCCCTGTCCTCGCGATCGCCGCGGCCGAGAAGGACGCCCTCCGCTCGGGCCGGCGGATGCGCGCCAACGACCTGCGCGGGTCGAGCGCCCTGGCCTACGAGGCCGACGTGGTGCTGGTGCTCAACAACAAGTTCGACATCGTCGCGCGCCACCACCTGACCTACGACCTCGGCAACGCCGAGCGGTTCCGGGAGTACGCCGTCCTGACGGTGGAGAAGAACCGGTTCGGTCGCGACGGGGCCGTGCTGCAGTTCCGCACCCGCTTCGACCAGGGCCGCTTCGAGCCCGAGGGCACGGAGGTCAAGGAGCAGCTGATCGACGAGCGGATCTTCCGGGAGTGACCTCCCGGCCGATCCCCCCGCCATGGCTCACATCCCGGGCTGCTCGGTGACCTCGCTGGTCGGGGGCTCCTCGATCTCGACGTCGGTGCCGAAGTCGGAGTAGGTGCCCTCGGTGGTCGTGGTGGTCGGCTTGCCGCCGCCCGCGGCCGGGATCTCCATGGTCTGGGTGAACTTGCGCGGCAGGTCGTCGGCGTCGACCCACATCTCGGTCACCAGCTCGTCGGGCAGCATGTCGGCCATCGCGGCCGGGAACTCCATGGCCTTGAGGTACTGCGTCGGGTCGAGGGTGATCCGGTAGTGGTTGGTCTCGACACCGTCGACGTCCTCGGTCCCGACGAGCTCGAGCTTCTTCGGCGCCTCCATGGCCTTGAACATCACCTCGGGGTCGGTCGCCTTGCCGATCATCCCGAAGAGCGAGTTCGGGTCGCTCAGGTCGATCTTGAGCCACTTGTCGCCCGTGCCGAGGTCGGGCGACTTCATGTACATCGCCTTGCCGACCAGGATCATCTCCATCGCCTGGGCGCCGGTGCTGGACGCCTTCATCTCGACGCCGTCGTCACCGAAGCGGGCCTCGCCCGTCATGGTCTGGGTCTGGCCGGCAGAGCCCGAGGTGGTCTCGAAGGCGAAGCTCTCCGCCTCGCGCATGGCGGCCATGACCGCCGGGTAGAAGTCGTCGGCGGAGAGCTCGGCGAGCGAGGCCTCGGCCGGCTCCTCGCTCTCGTCGGCGCCGTCGTCGGACGTCGTGCTGTCGTCGGAGCTCTCGTCGGTGGCCGAGCTCGAGGAGTCGGTGGAACCGGAGTCGTCGCTGCACGCGGCGAGCCCGACCCCCATGGTCAGCACCAGGGTGGCGGAGCCGAGACGGCGGGCGAGGGACGGGACGCGCATGTGTGTCTCCTGGGACGAAGTGGTACGACGAGGGTACGACGGTGGGTGCGACAGGTGTGCCACTGACGTTCTACCCGATGGCCCCCCAGCCAAACGGCGGGACGGGACGCAGAACGGCCCGGCCGCCCCGAGGGGGCGACCGGGCCGAGCGGTGCGTGGGTGGATCAGGCCTGGACGGCCTCGTCCTCCGACGCGACGTTCTTCACGCGATTGGGGTCGACCTGGATGCCCGGGCCCATCGTCGTGGAGACGGTGATCTTCTTGATGTAGCGGCCCTTGGAGCTGGCCGGCTTGAGACGCAGCACCTCCTCGAGGGCTGCGGCGTAGTTCTCCGCGAGCTGGGCCTCGGAGAAGGACGCCTTGCCGATGATGAAGTGCAGGTTCGAGTGGCGGTCGACGCGGAACTCGATCTTGCCGCCCTTGATGTCCGTGACGGCCTTGGCGACGTCGGGGGTCACCGTGCCGGTCTTCGGGTTCGGCATGAGCGAGCGCGGGCCGAGGACGCGACCGAGGCGGCCGACCTTGCCCATCATGTCGGGCGTCGCGACGACGGCGTCGAAGTCGAGCCAGCCGCCGGCGACCTTCTCGATCAGCTCGTCGCCACCGACGAACTCCGCGCCGGCCTCACGAGCAGCCTCGGCCTTGTCGGCGTTGGCGAACACGAGGACACGGGCGGTCTTGCCGGTGCCGTGCGGGAGGTTGACGGTGCCGCGGACCATCTGGTCGGCCTTGCGCGGGTCGACACCCAGGCGCATGACGACGTCGAGGGTCTCGTCGAACTTCTTCTTGGAGCCACCCTTGGCGATCTTGATGGCGGCCAGCGGCGCGTAGAGCTCGTCCTTGTCGAACGTCTCGGCGGCCGCGCGGTAGGTCTTGCTGCGCTGCATGATCTTCTCGTTTCTGTGGTGCGAAGGATGTGGTCAGCGAGCCAGCGCGGCTCTCCCACAGGGATTCAGTCGGTCGTGACGCCCATCGAGCGCGCAGTGCCCTCGACGATCTTCATGGCCGCATCGATGTCGTTGGCGTTGAGGTCGGGCAGCTTGGTGGCCGCGATCTCGCGGACCTGGTCCTTGGTCAGCTTGCCGACCTTGTCCTTGTGCGGGACGCCGGAGCCCTTGGACAGACCGGCAGCCTTCTTGATGAGCTCGGCAGCCGGCGGGGTCTTGGTGATGAAGTCGAACGTGCGGTCCTCGTAGATGGTGATCTCGACGGGGATCACGTTGCCGCGCATGGACTCGGTCTGGGCGTTGTAGGCCTTGCAGAAGTCCATGATGTTGACGCCGTGCGGGCCGAGCGCCGTACCGACCGGCGGAGCCGGGGTGGCCGAACCGGCCTGCAGCTGCACCTTGACCAGTGCGGCG
Organism: Nocardioides sp. GCM10028917; assembly: GCF_042666175.1. Classification (NCBI taxonomy): domain Bacteria; kingdom Bacillati; phylum Actinomycetota; class Actinomycetes; order Propionibacteriales; family Nocardioidaceae; genus Nocardioides; species Nocardioides sp. GCM10028917. Next base: position 92,676 of record NZ_JBHTFL010000013.1, on the reverse strand, counting down.
ATCTTCTTCTTGGGAGGCATAGCCTTCTTCTCTCTCTCGTGTGGTCATGACGAGGGCACCTGCCCCCTGCCACGGGTTGTCGCTACTGCATTGTCGCTTCTGCACGGCCGCTCGTGAAATCGAGCCGTACGGGTGGGTTCCGAGACGCGTCACCCAGTCGCTTGCTTCGCTGCGCGTCTGGGCCGACGCTCCTCAACCTCCGAAAGCTGGCTGACCGGCCGGAGCAAGCTCCGTCCGCTCAGACTTTCTGGATCTGGCTGAAGCTGAGCTCGACCGGCGTCTCGCGGCCGAAGATCTCGACGAGCGCCTTGACGCGCTGCGACTCGGCGTTGATCTCGGTGATCGTCGCGTGGAGCGTGGCGAACGGGCCGTCGACGACCATGACCGAGTCGGAGACGTCGAAGTCGGCGACCTCGACCGGCTTGCGCGGCGTGGTGGCCGCACCCTTCTCGCCCGACGCGGCGGCCTCGGCCTCGGCGACGGCCACGACGGCCGGGGCGAGCATGTCCTCGACCTCGCTCATGCTCAGCGGCACGGGCTGGTGGCTGTGGCCCACGAAGCCGGTGACCGACGGCGTGTGGCGCACGGCGGACCAGGACTCGTCGGTGAGGTCCATGCGGACCAGGACGTAGCCGGGCAGGACGGTGCGGGTGACCATCTTGCGCTGGCCGTTCTTGATCTCCGCGACCTCCTCGGTGGGGACCACGATCTCGTGGATGTAGTCCTCCATGTTGAGGGAGATGATGCGGTTCTCGAGGTTGTGCTTGACCCGCTTCTCCATGCCGGAGTAGGTGTGCACGACGAACCAGTCGCCGGGCTTGGCCCACAGCTCGCGGCGGAACGCCTCGAGCGGGTCGCTCTCCTCGGTCGAGTCGGCGGCCTCGTCGGCCTCGCCGGCCTCGACGTCGTCAGCCTCGTCCGTGACCTCGACCTCGGACTCGTCGTCGACCTCGGTCACGTCCTCGTCGGCCTGCTCGGAGGCCTCGTCGGCCGGGGTGTCCTCGACGACGTCGTCGACGGCGTCCTCCGGGGTCGCCTCGTCGACGGACTCGACCTGGTCGTCGACCTGGTCCACGTCATTGTTCTCAGACACGTCTCACTCCGTTGTTTCGTAGCTGGGGCGGGGAACTGTCTCCCCCGTCGTCACTGGACGCTGCTGTTGCCGGCGAAGACCTCGAAGACCAGCTTTCCGAAAGCCAGGTCGAGGACCGTCACGAGCGCCATCACCACGACGACGAAGACCAGCACGACGAAGAAGTAGGTGATCAGCTGCTGCTGGGTGGGCCACACCACCTTGCGGAGCTCGGCCACCACCTGGCGCAGGAACGTGGCGGGGCTGGTGCGCCCACGGTCGTCGCCGCGCGAGTCGCGCCGGTCCTGAACCGCGTTGCCGTCGGCCACGTCATCCACCTTCTCGTTGTTGCTGTGCAGTCTTCCTCGCAGGGCACGAGGGACTTGAACCCCCAACCTTCGGTTTTGGAGACCGATGCTCTGCCAGTTGAGCTAGTGCCCTCCGGTGGTCCCGTCCCCATCACTGGGGGCATGCCGAAGCATGTGGCGAAACCACCAGTCCGGAAGCATACGTGGCAGTCCCAGTCCCAGTCGAACCGAGGCACCCCGACCGGGCGCTGGACGGACACGGCGTCCCCCTACGATGCGGGCATGGCAGGTGCGGGGGCGGGGCCGGCGGAGGGTGCGGAGTCGCGGCGCGAGGTGTCGCGGCTGCCCAAGGCGCACCTCCACCTCCACTTCACCGGGTCGATGCGCCACGGCACGCTGCTCGAGCTGGCCGAGCGCGACGGCATCGTGCTGCCCGACTCGCTGGTCGAGGACTGGCCGCCGCTCCTCAGCGCCGCCGACGAGAAGGGCTGGTTCCGATTCCAGCGCCTCTACGACGTGGCGCGCTCGGTGCTGCGCACGCCCGACGACGTACGCCGTCTCGTGCTCGAGGCGGCCGAGGACGACGTCCGGGACGGCGGCCGGTGGCTGGAGATCCAAGTCGACCCGAGCGGCTACGCGTCGAGGTTCGGCGGGATCACCGAGTTCACCGACCTGGTCCTCGACTGCGTGCGCGACGCGTCCGAGCGCACCGGGCTCGGCATGGCGGTCGTCGTCGCCGCCAACCGCACCCGACACCCGCTCGACGCCCGTACGCTCGCGCGCCTGGCCGCCCAGTACGCCGGGCGGGGCGTCGTCGGCTTCGGGCTGTCCAACGACGAGCGTCGCGGCCGCACCGAGGACTTCGAGGGCGCCTTCCGGATCGCCGATCGGGCCGGCCTGCTGCTCGTGCCGCACGGCGGCGAGCTGCGCGGACCCGACCACGTCCGGCAGTGCCTCGACCGCCTCGGCGCCCACCGGCTGGGGCACGGCGTCCGCAGCGTGGAGGACCCGGCGCTGCTCGACCGGATCGTCGAGTCCGGCACCGCGCTGGAGGTGTGCCCGGTCTCCAACGTCTCGCTCGGCGTCTACAGCGACCTCACGTCGGTCCCGCTGCCCCAGCTCCTCGCCGCCGGCGCCACGGTCGCCCTCGGTGCCGACGACCCGCTCCTCTTCGGCTCCCGTCTCGCCGGCCAGTACGCCACGATGCGCGCAGCGCACGACCTCGACGACGCCACGCTGGCCCGGCTGGCCGAGATGTCGTTCACCGCCTCGCAGGCGCCGTCCGACGTCGTGGCGGCAGCCAGGCGGGACATCGCCGCCTGGCTCGCCTGATCGCGGGTATCTAGGGACGTTGTGGGCGGCCACGACCCCGGATCGCCTACCCATTCGTCCCTAGATACCCGGGGAGAGGTCAGAGGGAGCAGCCGACCGTCACGGGCTCGTTGACCAGCGTGACGCCGAAGCGCTCGCGCACCCCGTCGCGCACCTCGCGGGCCAGGGCGAGCAGCTCCTCGGTGGTGGCGCCGCCGCGGTTGGTCAGGGCGAGGGTGTGCTTGGTGGACAGGCGCACCCGCTCCCCCGCGGCGGGGCTGGCGTAGCCCTTGCCGTAGCCGGCGTGCTCGATGAGCCACGCGGCGCTCGACTTCACGCTGCCGTCGGGCTGCTCCCACCGCGGGGCGTCGCCGGGAAGGGCCGCCGCCTGCTCGGAGGTCAGGAACGGGTTGGTGAAGAACGACCCGGCGCTCCACGTGTCGTGGTCGTCGGCGTCGAGCACCATCCCCTTGCCGGAGCGCAGCTCCAGGACCGCGTCGCGCACGGCCTTCAGCGGGGCGCGCTCACCGGTCCTGACACCGAGGGTGCGGGCGAGCTCGGCGTACGTCACGGGCTCGGAGAGGTCGCCCTGTCGCAGCTGGAAGGTCACCTCGAGCACGACGTAGCGCCCGGGCTCGGCCTTGAAGCGGCTGTGGCGGTAGCCGAAGCCGCAGTCGGCGGCGGCGAAGGTGCGCTGGGTGCGGTCGACGCGGTCCCACGTGCGGACCCGGGCGATGGTCTGGGAGACGTCCTGCCCGTAAGCGCCGACGTTCTGGATGGGGGTCGAGCCGACGGCACCCGGGATCCCCGAGAGCGCCTCGATGCCGGCCCACCCCTGGTCGACGGCGTGGGCGACGAGCTCGTCCCAGTCCTCACCAGCCGCCACCGTGAGCACGACTCCTCCGCACTGGGCGAGGGCGTCGACGTCGCACGTGTCGGTGTCGGCGTCGACGCCGGTGGTCGCGACCTGCACGACCCGGCCGTCGAAGCCCTCGTCGGCGACGACGAGGTTGGACCCGCCCGCGAGCAGCAGCACGGGGGTGCCGGCGGCGTCGGCGTCCGCCACCGCGGCCACGAGCTCGGCCTCGGTGGTGGCGCGCACCCACTCGCGGCCGGGGCCACCCAGACGCAGGGTGGTGTGGTTGCGCAGGTCAGGCACGGACGGTGGCCTCGCGCACCACGGCCTTGGGCATGCCGAGCACCTTCGTGCCCTCGCACGTCACCTCGAGCGCGAGCGTGACCAGGCCGTCCGCGACCGACTTCACGGTGCCACCGACGACCACCTCGGCGCCGCCCTCGGCGGGTACGACGACGGGGCTGGTGAACTTCGCGCCGAGGTCGACGACCTCGGCGCCTCCGGTCCACTCGGCGACCGCGCGGCCGACGAGCGCGAGGGTGTACATGCCGTGGGCGATCACGCCGGGGAGGCCGACGCTGCGCGCGACGTCCTCGTCCTGGTGGATCGGGTTGTGGTCGCCGCTGGCGTCGGCGTAGGCGACGAGGTCGGCGCGAGTGACCGTGAAGGTCCGGGTCTCCAGGACGTCACCGGCGTTCATGCCGCACCTCCGGACGAGTGGACGAGGGTGGCCTTACCGGTGCAGACGACCGCGCCGGTGGCGTCGGTGATCTCGCTGGTCGTGGCGATGATGTCGGCGCCGCCGATCTGGCGGAGGCCGGTGACCGTCAGCGTCGCGCTGAGCTCGTCGCCGACCGTCAGGGGGCGCACGTACGCGAAGCGCTGCTCACCGTGGACGATGCGGTGCAGGTCGATCGCCTCGGCGTCGAGGAAGGCCTGCATCGCGTCGAACGCCAGCACGATCGGGAAGGTCGGCGGGACCGCCCCATCGTCGGCGCCGGGGTGCCCGACGGAGGCGGCGAAGGCGTTGACCCGCTCGGGGGTCACGGACAGGGGTGCCGGTGCGGGGAACGCGCGTCCCACCAGCGAGGGGTCGACGGGCATGGGTCCGAGCCTACAAACACGACAACCCGTCCGAGTGCTCGGACGGGTCGGGTGTGACGAAGAACGACGTCAGCGGGTCTCGCGGTGGATCGTGTGCCGGCGGTCGCGCGGGCAGAACTTCTTCAGCTCGATCCGGTCCGGGTCGTTGCGACGGTTCTTCTTGGTGATGTAGTTGCGCTCCTTGCACTCCGTGCACGCGAGCGTGATCTTGGGGCGAACGTCAGAGCTCTTGCTGGCCATGAGGAGATCCTTGGGTTGCGGGGTGGTGCGGAGGCTGCTGCGATTTTGGTGGTAGCGGGGGCGGGACTCGAACCCGCGACACCACGATTATGAGCCGTGTGCTCTAACCACCTGAGCTACCCCGCCGCGGAGGAAGGACTCCCCGGAGGGGGTCCGAACCAGAGCCCCTTTACGGAATCGAACCGTAGACCTTCTCCTTACCATGGAGACGCTCTGCCGACTGAGCTAAAGGGGCAACGACGGAGAACGATACACACGGCCCGCCGCCATGAGAAATCGGCTGCCACTCCGCCTGATCCGGCCGTTCAGGATGCCTTTCACGCTGCCTGGATCCGGGGCCATCCGACGGCCTCCTCGAGCTCGTACGACAACCCCAGCAGGCGTGCCTCGCGACCCGCTCCGGCGCCGAGCATCATCCCCTGCGGCAGCCCGGCGGCAGTGGTGGCGAGGGGCAGCGAGACGGCCGGCTCGCCGGTCGCGTTCTGCAGCGGCGTGAACGCCACCCAGTCCATCAGGCGGCTCATGATCTCGTCGTAGTCCTGGTCGGGGCGCAGGTGGCCGACCCGCGGCGTCTCGGTCGCGAGGGTGGGCGTCAGGGTGATGTCGTACGACGCCCGGTGCCGCGCGGCGAGGCGCTGGGAGCCCCTCAGCACGGCGATCGACCAGGGCTGCTTGTGCAGGTTGCGCGCGGCGTGCCGGGCCAGGCCGAGGGTGAGGTTGTCCAGCTTGGTCGGGTCCCAGGTGGGCCCGTGGTCCTTCCTGCCGCGGCGGGCGATGGCCAGCGCGAGCATCGACCAGAAGCGGACGAAGTGCTCGGGGAAGCTGTCCGGCACCGGGTTGTCGACCTCCTCGACGTGGTGGCCGAGCCGTTCGAGGAGCGCGGCGGTGCGCAGCGTCAGGTCACGTACCTCCGGGCTGCACGAGCGGCCGATCCCCTCGGTGACGACAGCGATGCGGAGCCGGGCCCGGCTCGGGCGGGTGACGTCGCCGACGGGCGCGAGGAGCGGGTTGCGCCAGACCTTCTCGGCCTCGCGGTAGAACGCTGCGGTGTCGCGGACGCTGCGGGTCAGGACGCCGTCGGAGACGATCCGCACCGGCATGTTGCTCATCATCCGGTCCTGGGCCAGGCGACCGCGGGTGGGCTTGAGGCCCACCAGCCCGTTGACCGCGGCGGGGATCCGGATCGAGCCGCCGCCGTCGTTGGCGTGCGCGATCGGCACCGCCCCTGCGGCGACGAGGGCGGCGGAGCCCGCGGACGAGGCGCCGGCGTAGTGGTCGGGGCTCCACGGGGAGCGGACCGGCCCGAGGCGGACGTGGTCGGCGGCGCCGGAGAAGCCGAACTCCGAGAGCTGCGTCTTGCCGAGCGGGATGAGCCCGGTGGCGAGGTACATCCGGGCGAAGTCGCCGTCGGCCGCCTGCGGCTGGGCGCTGAACGCGTCGGAGCCGTGCTGGGTCGGCATGCCGGCGACGTCGACGTTGTCCTTGACGAAGGTGGGCACGCCCGCGAACCAGCCGCCGCGCGGGTGCCGGGCCTCCTCCCGGGCGCGGTCGTAGGCGGCGTACGCCACGGCGCCGAGTGCGGCGTCGACCTGCTCGGTCCGGGCGATCGCGGCCTCGACGACCTCCGGCACCGACACGAGGCCGGATCGGAGCGCCTCGACGAGGCCCGTGGCGTCGAGGTCGGTGAGGGCGTCGTCGGCGGTGAAGGCGTGCACGCGCGTCGTCATGTCGCGACACTAGTGCGGCACGAGGCACGAGTGCCGGACGTGTGGCGGGAGGTCGAGTGGCTCCGCGACCGAGCCTGCGAGGTCGCGACGAGGCGTACCGAGACCCGCGATCGGACGTGCGGTGGCACAAATGGGTGGCAGCCTCCGTGGGCCGTGCTTCACCGTGGCCGGCATGACGAGCAGCGACTACTGGGACGCCGAGATCGCGGCGTCGTACGACGAGAGCTCGGCCTTCATGTTCACTCCGGAGGTCCTCGACCCGACGGTCGACTACCTGGCAGCGCTCGCCGGCGACGGTGCCGCGCTCGAGATGGCCATCGGCACCGGACGGGTCGCGATCCCCCTGGCGGAGCGAGGCGTCCGGGTCGCCGGGATCGAGCTGTCGCAGCCGATGACCGACGAGCTCCACCGCAAGCGCGCGGACATCCCCGTCGCGGTGGGCGACATGGCCACGACCCGCGTCGCAGGCGAGTTCGACCTCGTCTACGTCGTCTGGAACAGCATCGGCAACGTGCGCACGCAGGCCGAGCAGGTCGAGTGCTTCCGCAACGCTGCCCGCCACCTCGCACCGGGTGGCCGCTTCGTGGTCGAGCTCTGGGTGCCCGGCATCCGGCGCTTCCCGCCCGGCCAGGCCGCGGTGCCGTTCCACGTCGGACGTCGCCACGTCGGGTTCGACACCTACGACATGACCACGCAGCAGGGCACCTCCCACCACTACCGCCGGCACGACGACGGCACCGTCAGCTACGGGGAGAGCAACTTCCGCTACATCTGGCCCGCCGAGTGCGACCTGATGGCCCAGCTCGCAGGGATGGCGCTGGAGCGACGCGTCGCGGACTGGCACGGGGCGCCCTTCACCACCGACAGCGAGAGCCACGTCTCGGTGTGGCGCAAGCCCGCCTGACTCCGACGTGTCAGCCGGCGCACCCGCGACGGTGGCACCCCTCGAGGTGGTCGTCGACGAGGCCGACGGCCTCCATGAGGGCGTACATCGTCGTCGGGCCCACGAAGGCGAAGCCCGCCTTCTTGAGCGCCTTCGACAGCGCGATCGACTCAGCCGACGTGGCAGGCACGTCGGCGGTGGTGCGCGGCGCCGGCCCCGGCTCGGGCCGGAAGGACCAGATGAACGCCTCCAGCCCGCCCTGCTCGCGCAGCGCGACCGTGGCGCGGGCGTTGATGATCGCGGCGTCGACCTTGCGGCGGTTCCGGACGATGCCGGCGTCGGCCATCAGCCGATCCACGTCGCGGTCGTCGTAGCCGGCCACGGCGTCGGCGTCGAACCCGGCGAACGCGGCGCGGAAGTTCTCCCGCTTGTCGAGGATCGTGCGCCACGACAGGCCCGACTGGAAGGCCTCGAGCGTGAGCCGCTCGAGGTGGGCCGCCTCGCCCTCGACGCGCAGGCCCCACTCGGTGTCGTGGTAGGCGAGGTTGACGGGGTCACCCGCACCCCAGGGGCAGCGCGCGATCCCGTCGGCACCGACGACGGGGCCCGCGCCGGGCGTCTCGTTGGGCGTCTCGATGGGCGTCTCGGTGGGCGTCTCCATGGAGGCATCCTCGCCGACGCCGGGGACAGCGGCGTCCGGTGTCAGCCGACGGCGGCCGTCGCGCGACCGCGTCCGCGACGTCCCAGCATGTAGGGCAGCCCGGCTCCGGCGGCGTACACCGTCCGGGACAGCCGGCCGCGCCAGGTCGGCGCCGGGAGGGCGTCGGCGCCCGGGTCGAGCTCGCGCACGTCGACGTAGAACGCGGTCACCGTGCCGACGCCGTCCACCTCCGGGTCCACCCGTCCCACCGACAGCGGGAGGCCCGCGGACCCCGTGCCGTAGAGGTCCTCCGTCATCAGGACGTACTCGCGCAGCGGGACGTCGTTCTTGAGCAGGCGGTGCAGCAGGATCACGTCGATGCCCACCAGCTTGAGGCGGTCGCGGATGGTCTGCGTGGCGACCACCCCCACGTGGGCGACGAACTTGAGGGTGAGTGCGGCCGCCTCCTTGCAGCCCGCGCACGGGCAGAGGTTGCGGGCGACGTACTCGCGCTCGACGTGGAACGCGCGGTGCATGGCGGCCGCGGACTGCGCGACCTCCTCGACCAGCTCGCCGGGGTCGGACGAGCCGACCTCGCGGTAGAGGAACGCCGCGTCGCCCTCGATCTCCACGAGCTCCAGCCCGGGGACGGCGTCGACGATCACGCCGAGGAGCCGGCCGGTGTTGACCTCGGCGTGCGCCAGGCTCATCCGGTGCGTGCTCATGTAGGTGGTGTAGCCGCCGATGTCGGCGATCAGCAGGAGTCCCTGCGCTGAGGTCATCGCTCTCTCACTTCCTGCTGGTCACCGTCGGAGCCGACGGGACGGGTGGGGGTCTGGTCGGGCTGGCCGGGGTCGTCGGGGTCGTAGCGCTCGAGCAGCCGCCCGATGCCGAGGGCTGCCTCGCGCGCGCTGGGGGTGTAGCCGAGGACGACGGTGAGGAAGCAGTCGGCGTCGAGGCTCCGCAGTCGCACGTCGGTGCGCGCGGCGACCGACGCCGTACGGGCGCTGCGCCGCAGCAGGGCGATCTCGCCGAAACCCTCGCCGGCACCCAGCGTGGCCAGCAGCCGGCCGTCGCCCACGACGTCGACCTGCCCGGACTCCACCACGTAGTAGCGGTCACCGACGTCGCCCTGCTCGAAGACCAGGGCCCCCGCAGGCACCTCCCGGGCCTCGAGACCGCGGACCAGCTGCTCGACCGACGGGAGGGGCAGCGTGCGGAGCATCGGGACGTGCTGCAGCAGGCGTACGTCCTCGTCGTGGACGCCCACGGTGCGGTCGAGCGCACGGAGCCGCCACCACGACGCGGCTGCCAGCACCGGGCAGACCAGGCCGACCGCCACCAGCGCGGTCCGCACGCCCCAGGCGTCCACGGCGAACGACGTCACCAGCGCCCCGACCCCGATCGAGACGGCGACCAGGCTCTCCAGGACGCCGAACACCCGTGCGAGCACCGCGTCGGGTGCCATCCGGCCGAGCAGCGTGAAGCCGGCGACGTCGATGAGCGCGTTGCCCCCGCCGATGAGGGCGAGGAAGAACAGGGCCGCCAGGTCCCGGGGAAGGAGGCCGACGAGCACGAGCGGGAGCCCCCAGAGGGTGACCCCGAGGGCGAACCACGCCCCGAGCCGGCGCGTGCCGACGAGGAGCGACGCTGCGAGCGAGCCCACGACGGCGCCGACGCCCACGGCGGTCATCAGGGTGCCGGCGCCCGGCTCGCCGCGACCGAGCAGCTCGATCGACACCACGACGGAGAACACCGTCAGCGCCCCGCGCGTGAACGACTGCGCGGCGGCGAGGCCCAGGACCAGCGCGAGGTCGCGGTTGCGGACCACCGCGAGCACGCCCTCGACGACCTCGCGACCGAGCCGCCGACCGGCCGCGGGCGGTCGGGGTGGGGCGTCGTAGTCGAGGCGCAGGAGCAGTGCCGCGGACCACAGCGACGCGGCTGCCGCGACCCCGAAGACCACGTCGACGTCCGCGACCTCGAGGATCACGGCGGCGAGCAACGGTCCGACGAGGGTGGCGGTGGAGTCGAGCATGCCGCGCACCACGTTGGCGCTGGCGAGCTCGTGACCGGTGTGGCACAGCGACGGCAGGAGCGCGGAGTGCGCCGGGCGGAAGAGGGTCGCGGCGATCGTCGAGAGGACCGCCAGCGCGTAGATGACGGCGGGCGCGCCGCCCAGGGCGGCGACGACGGCGGCAGCGCCGGTGGCCACCCCGCGGGCCGTGGACACCACCACCAGCACCTTGTCGCGGCGGCCGCGGTCGGCGAACGGCGAGAGCAGCGGCGCGCAGATCGCCGACGGCAGCATGCGGAGCAGCCCGACCAGCCCCACCGCGGCCGCACCACCGTCGCGGTAGGCCACGATGCCGAGCGCCACGGTGAACGCCCACTCGGCGGTCCAGGCGCCCAGGAAGCTCAGCTGGGCGCGACGCAGGTTGGGGTTGCGCGCATTGCTGGTGAAGGCGGACGCCGCGTCGGACAGGCGGTGCGCCCGAACGGTCTCCCCCATCCGGTGACTCTAGGGCCGCCCGGAGGGCCGCGGAAAGGGAACAGGGGCCACTCCGGTCAAGAACGACCGAAGGTTCACCGCAGGATCAGTGTCGTTCCTTGAGCCGCACGTTCGGCAGGATAGGCGGGGGGATGGGCTGCAGGCCGAGGTCGACCATGCCGAACCGGCCCTCGGCGACCTCCCGGCCGTCGGCGACGACGTCGTCCCCGTCGCCCCGATCGTCGCCCAACCGGATCTGGTCCTGCCACTCCTGGCGGTAGGCGGCGATCTCCTCGTGGCTGCGGCCGATGAAGTTCCACCACATCACGATGGGCTCACCGAAGGGCGGGCCGCCGAGGAGCAGGAGCCGGGCCTCCTCCCGGGCCGTCACGGCGATGGTGGACCTCCCGTGGGGGAGGTGGCCGAGGTCGCTGGGCGCGAGCTCCTGGCCGTCGACGTCGATCGCGCCGACGTCGAGGAGCACACCGTGCTCGAACGTCGGGTCGACGTCCACCTCGAGGCTCCTGCCCGGGGCGAGCATGATCTCGGCGCCGAGGAGCGGCGTGTGGACCTGGACGGGCGAGGTGGCGCCGAGCAGCGAGCCGATGAAGACCCGGGCCTCCCACCCCGGTCCCCGGACCGGCGCGGGCGCGAAGTGCTCGAAGCGGGGCTCGACATGGCGGCTGTGGTCGGGCAGCGCGATCCATAGCTGGGCGCCGTGGAGAATGGTGGTGTCGGGCGTGGACACCTCGGTGTGGCTGATCCCGCGACCCGCGGTCATCAGGTTGAGCTCGCCGGGACGCACCGTGGCCAGGCTGCCGACGGAGTCCCGGTGCTCGAGCTCGCCGCCGAAGAGCCAGCTGGCGGTCTGGAGCCCGGTGTGCGGGTGGGCGGGCAGCACCATGCCGCCGGTCGCGTCGACGTCGTCGGGACCGTAGTGGTCGACGAAGCACCAGGCGCCGATCAGCGAGCGGTGACGCTGCGGCAGCGTGCGTCGTACGCGCATGGCCCGCGGACCTCCCAGCGGGACGTCACGCGGGGCGAGCACCTCGACGTCGGTCATCGATCGCCACGGTACCCGCAGGGGTGAATGCGCGCAGGGGGTCGCCCGGCTCCGACCGCCGGCTGGCTGTGACCCGGGTCACCCGTGGGCGAGGTGCCGGAATAGCCCACCGACGGTGCCCGTTGGCGGCAGTCGTGCCCTCCCTCTTCGATCCTCTGTCCCTCGGCGCGGTGCGCGCCGACAACCGCGTCCTGATGGCCCCGCTCACGCGGATGCGCGCCACGGCGCCGGGCGACGTGCCCAACGACCTGATGCGTGAGTACTACGTGCAGCGCGCGGGCGCCGGCCTGCTCATCTCCGAGGGCACGCAGATCAGTCCGGAGGGAAAGGGATACATGGACACCCCCGGCATCCACAGCGACGAGCAGGTCGCGGGCTGGCGCCGGATCACCGACGCCGTGCACGAGGCGGGCGGGCTCATCGCCGCCCAGCTCTGGCACGTCGGGCGGGTCTCGCACGAGTCGTTCCACGGTGGCGACCTGCCCGTGTCGGCCAGCGACGGGCCCTACCGCAACCGCACGACGGTGCGGGGCGAGGACGGCCGCCCGACCAGGGTCAGCTGCCCGGTCCCGCGGCCGCTCGGCCTCGAGGAGGTTCCGCGGCTGCTCGAGGACTACCGGCGCGCGACCGTGAACGCCCGCGAGGCCGGCTTCGACCTCGTCGAGATCCACGGCGCCCACGGCTACCTGCTGCACCAGTTCCTCGCCGCCGACAGCAACCTGCGCAGCGACGAGTACGGCGGCTCGCTGGCCAACCGCGCCCGTCTGATGCTCGAGGTCACCGACGCCGTCGTCGATGCCTGGTCCGCCGACCGCGTCGCCATCCGGATCTCCCCGATCGGCTCGTTCAACGGGACCGAGGACCCGGAGGGCGCCGAGGCGGGGCTGTACGTCGCCCGCGAGCTCGGCCGCCGCGACCTCGCCTTCCTGCACCTCTCCGAGCCGGACTGGGCCGGCGGCCCCGAGCTCGACGACGACTACCGCCGCGCCCTCCGCGCAGCCCACCCCGGCCCCGTCGTCGGGGCCGGCAGCTACGACCTGGCCAAGGCGGAGCGACTGCTCGGCGCCGGCCTCATCGACGCCGCCGCCTTCGGCCGGTCCTTCATCGCCAACCCCGACCTGCCGCGCCGCCTCGCCGAGCGCCTGCCCCTCAACCCGCCGCGGCCCGAGACGTTCTACGGCGGCGACGCCGAGGGCTACACCGACTACCCGGCGTACGGCGCGGCCTGAGCCCCGACGTTTTAACGGTTCGTGCCTGCGCGGCACCGACGCCTAGGGTTCGACTCGAGATGCAGGACTACCCACCTCGGATCGCGACGTTCTACACGGGAACGGACGCCGCACCCACGCCGGACCCCGACACCCGCTCGCCCTTGGCGTTCCTCCGCTGGATCCTCGGGCAGCAGAAGGGCCTGATCGCCCTCTCGTCCCTCGGCTACGCGTTGTGGTTCCTGCCGATGACGCTCGGGCCGTGGATCTTCGGCCGGGCGGTCGACCAGGGCATCGTCGGCGGGTCCGAGGCGGCCCTGGTCGGCTGGGCGGCGCTGCTGCTCCTCGTCGTCGTGATCGGCGGCGTCTTCGGCGTCGTGTCGCACACGCTCGTGGTGCGCAGCTGGCTGGTCGCGCTCTACGGCGCCCTCGAGATGGTCACCCGCAAGGTGGCGCAGATGGGCCACGTGCTGCCCCGCCGGTCGCCGACCGGCGAGGTCCTCAGCGTCGCCTCGAGCGACTCCGACGAGTTCGGTGCGCTCAGCGAGATCCTCGCGCGCGCGCTGGGCCAGCTGGCGTCGTACCTCACCGTCGCCTTCATCGTGCTGACCATGTCGTGGCAGCTCGGGCTGCTGACCCTGGTGGCGGCACCGGTCCTCGTCGGCGCGGCGCTGCCGCTGCTGCGGCCGCTGCACCGCCGCCAGCAGCTCGAGCGCTCCCGCACCTCCGACCTCACCTCGATGGCCACCGACATCGTGGCCGGGCTGCGCATCCTGCGCGGCATCGGCGGCGAGCAGACCTTCGGCACCAACTACGCCCGCCAGTCACAGTCGGCCCGCGAGGCCGGTGTGGCCGCCGGCATCTGGCAGGCCGTGGTCGAGGCCGTCGGCGTGCTGCTCTCCGGCATCTTCCTCGTGGCGCTGGTGTGGCTCGGCACCCGGCAGGTGCAGGACGGCCTGCTCACCGTCGGCCAGCTCATCACCTTCCTCGGCTACGGCCTGTTCATGGTCGGCCCGATCCGGACCTTCTTCGAGTTCGCCCAGAAGGGCATCAGGTCGCTGGTCAGCGCGCGCAGGGCGATCGCGCTCTTCGAGGAGCAGCCTCCGTGGCGCGACCCGGCCGCCCCGGTCTCCCTCGACGGCAGTGCGTCGCTGCACGACGCGGCGAGCGGCCTGACCGTCGAGCCCGGGATCCTCACCGTCGTCGTCAGCGCCGTGCCCGAGCAGAGCGCGGCCCTCGCGGACCGCCTCGGCCGCTACCTGCCCGCCGACACCGAGCCCGTCCCCCTGGTCGAGGAGGACGGCACCAAGGGCCGCGCCGCACGGCGCTCGAGGGCCCAACGGGCGGAGGAACGCGCCCGGATCGCGGCCCTCGACGAGGAGCGGGCACGCCGCGAGTGGGGCGTCACCCTCGGCGGCGTCGACCTGTCCCACGCCCGCCTCGACGACGTACGACGCCAGGTGCTGGTCAGCGACACGTCCAGCCAGCTCTTCGCCGGCACCCTCCAGGACGCCGTCGACCCGCACGCCCGGCTGACCCGTGAGCAGGCCGATGAGGCGTTGCGGATCGCCAGCGCCGAGGACGTCTACGACGCGTTGCCCGAGGGCTGGCAGGGCCAGCTCGACGAGCGCGGCCGCGGCCTCTCCGGCGGTCAGCGCCAGCGGGTGGTGCTGGCCCGTGCCGTGGCCGCCGACGCACCGGTCCTGGTGCTGGTCGAGCCGACCTCCGCGGTCGACGCCCACACCGAGGCCCGCATCGCGGCCCGGGTCGTCGAGGCCCGCCGCGGTCGTACGACCGTGGTCACGACCGTCTCGCCCCTGTGGCTGCACCACGCCGACCGCGTCGCGCTCCTCCACGACGGCACCGTGATCGCCGAGGGAAGCCACGCCGACCTGCTGGCCGACGACGAGGCCTACCGCCGAGTCGTGACCCGCGAGCTCGACGAGGAGGAGCCGGTCCGATGACCACCGACCTCCTGGCCACCTCCGCCGACACGTGGAGCGACCGGTCCACGACCCCGCCGGTCGTCCCGCCCGAGCTGGACCCTCCCGGTCACGTCGGGCTGCGCGAGCGCAACCGCGCGCTGTGGCAGCGCCACGAGCTGCGGCGCCAGCGCGCCGAGGACGTGTACGCCGCCTCCCGCAACCCCGTGCGCGGCTGGCCCGTGTCCGGCAACCGCGCCGTGCTCGCCTTCTTCGGCGACCTGGTGCGCAGCCGCAAGCGCTCCTTCGCGCTGCTGGTCCTCCTCAACGCGCTCGCCGCCGGCTCCGCGCTGGTGGTCCCGCGGCTGCTCGGGTCGCTGGTCAACCGGGTCGACTCCGACGGCGCCGCGGCAGCCGGCCTCGACACGCTCGCCCTCGCCGTGGTCGGGGTGGTGGTCCTGCAGTCGATCTTCACCTTCGGCGCCCAGTGGACCTCCACCCACTTCGGCCAGGACCTCCTCGCCTCCGCGCGCGAGCACGTGGTCAGGACGATCCTGCGGCTTCCGGTCGGCCGCGTCGAGGCAGCGAGCACCGGCGACCTCGTCACCCGCGTCACCCGCGACGTCGGGACGATGGCGCGCTCGGTGCAGTGGGGCGTCCCGCGCCTGCTGATCTCGCTGATGACCGTCCTGCTCTCGATCGTCGCGATGATGCTCAACTCGCTCGTCCTCGCGCTGCCCGCACTCGTCGTCTTCGCGCTGTGCACCCCGGCCGTCCGCACCTACCTGCAGCGGGCGCCGAAGGCGTACATCACCGAGGGCGCGACCTACTCCCGCATCAACACCACGCTCACCGAGACCGTCGAGGGCTCGCGCACCGTCGAGGCGCTCGGGCTCTCGCAGGCGCGGGTGCAGGCGGGCTCCGACGACATCGCCGTCTCCGCGCAGGCCGAGCGCTACGGCATGACCCTGCGCAACGTGCTCTTCGCGGCGCTCAACGGCGCCTTCCAGGTGCCGCAGGTCGTCACGCTGGTCGCGGGTGCCTACGGCTACAGCCAGGGCTGGGTCAACCTCGGCCAGATCACCGCCGCCCTGCTGTACGTCGTCGCCCTGGCCGAGCCGCTCGACGCCGTGATCGGCGAGGTCGACCGCCTGCAGGTCGGCGCGGCCTCGACCAGCCGCCTGCTCGGCATCGCCGAGGTGCCGCCCGACCGGGAGCCCGGCGACCGGCTGCCGGACGGCGTCGAGCTGGTGGCCGACGACCTCCGCTTCGCCTACCGCGAGGGCCATGACGTGCTGCACGGCGTCGACCTGCGCCTGCGCACGGGAGAGCGGCTGGCGGTCGTGGGGCCCAGCGGGTCGGGAAAGTCGACCCTGGGCCGGCTGCTGTCGGGCATCAACCGCCCCCGCACCGGCACGGCCCGCGTGGGCGGCGTCGACCTCGTCGACCTGCCGCTGGAGGTGCTGCGCACCGAGGTCGCGCTCGTCACCCAGGAGCACCACGTCTTCATCGGAACCGTGCGCGACAACGTCGTGCTGGCCCGCGAGGACTCCCCCGACGACGCCGTGCGGGAGGCGCTCGCTGCCGTCGGCGGGCTGTCGTGGGTCGAGCGCCTGCCCGAGGGTCTCGACACGATGATCGGCTCCGGCCGCTTCTTCCTCACCCCTGCCCAGGCGCAGCAGGTGGCGCTGGCCCGCCTGATCATCGCCGACCCCCACACGCTCGTGCTCGACGAGGCGACGTCGCTGATCGACCCGCGCACCGCGCGCACGCTCGAGGGGTCGATGAACAACCTCCTCGAGGGCCGCACCGTGGTGGCGATCGCCCACCGGCTCCACACCGCCCACGACGCCGACCGCATCGCGGTCGTCCTGGACGGCCGCATCGTCGAGCTCGGGAGCCACGACGAGCTGCTCGACCTCGACGGGGAGTACGCCGACCTCTGGCACGCCTGGACGTCCTGAGCCGGCGGGGCTGAGCGGCTCGCTGGAGTCCCCGGATATCCGGTGACCGCCCTTCTTCGAGGTACAGATCTCGGCCGACAAGTCCGGAACTCGGGTGCAAAGTCCGCCCGGCTGCCCGACGACCAGCGAGTGGCGGCACATCGCCTCGGCGGCACGCCCGCCTGCAATCCGCCGCCACCTGCACTCGCCGCCCCACCGAGGTGGCGGCACATCGCGCCGCCGCGGCATCCCCGCCTGCGATCTGCCGCCACCTTCGGCGACGACCGTCAGCCGTCGAGGCTCCGGTCGAGGTTGATCACGGCGCTGATCAGGCTCAGGTGGGTGAAGCCCTGTGGGAAGTTGCCGAGCTGCTCGCCGTTGAGCGCGACCTGCTCGGCGTACTGGCCGAGGTGGTTGGCGTAGGTGAACATCTTCTCCAGCGCGAGGCGGGCCTCGGCGAGCCGACCCGCGCGCGTCAGCGCCTCGACGTACCAGAACGAGCAGAGCGAGAACGTGCCCTCCCCGGCCGGGTGGTCGTCACCGTCCTCGCCGTCGCCCGTGAGCACGCCGTCGCCGAACGCGTGGGGGTCGTAGCGCAGCACGAGGCTGTCGGTGACGAGCCGGTCCTCGATCGCGGCGAGGGTGGAGAGGAACCGCGGGTCGTCGGGGGCGAGCATCTTCACCATCGGCATCAGCAGCGCACCGGCGTCCAGCACGTCGCTGTTCGCGAAGGCGGTGAAGGCCCCGAGCTCGTCGTTCCAGCACTCGGTCATCACGCGCTCGTAGATCTTGTCTCGCGTGGCGGCCAGCTCGGTCAGGTCGCCGGGGAGCCCCCTGCGGCGCGCCACCCGCATCATCCGCTCGACAGCCACCCAGCTCATCACCAGCGACGTCGTGTGCGTGCGGGGGTCGGACCGGATCTCCCACATGCCGGCGTCGGGGCGCTGCCAGTTGTCCATCAGCCACGAGACGATGCCCCGCAGGTCGCTCCACGCGTCGTGGCTGATGCCGCGTCCGTGCTTGTCGAAGAGGTAGACCGAGTCGACGATCTCGCCGTAGACGTCGAGCTGCAGCTGGTCGACCGCGGCGTTGCCGACCCGCACGGGGCGGGAGTCGCGGTAGCCGGCGAGGTGGTCGAGCTCGCGCTCGTGCGGCAGGCCGCCGTCGAGGTCGTAGAGCACGCGCAGCGGACCGAGCTCGTCGTCCGCACCGTCGGCCGCCTCGCCGAGCCGCTCGGACAGGAAGCGGACGAACGCCGCCGCCTCGTCGGTGAAGCCGAGGCGGAGCAGGGCGTAGACGCTGAACGCGGCGTCGCGGACCCACACGTAGCGGTAGTCCCAGTTGCGGCTGCCGCCGATGCGCTCCGGGAGGCTGGTGGTGGGTGCCGCGACGATGCCGCCGGTGGGCTCGTGGCACAGCAGCTTGAGGGTGAGCGCCGAGCGGTCCACCCACTCGCGCCACCGTCCGGTGTACGTCGACTGCGCGAGCCAGCCCCGCCAGAAGGCGGCCGTGGCCTCGAACAGCTCGGAGACGTCCGACTGGGCGCACCCCAGGGCCGGCTCGCCCGGCGCCAGGACCTCGAGCACGAAGAGCGCGGACTCGCCGGCGGCGAGCCCCAGCCGCGCCGTCGCCGCGGTGTCGGCGACGTCGAGGTCGACCGTGCTCGACAGGGCCAGGTGGAGGTCGCCGTCGGCGAAGCGGACGACGCCGTCCTCGACGCTCAGGTCCGGATCGGTGGCGGCGTAGTCGGGCCGGGGCGCCATGTGCATGGTGAGGTCGACCGAGCCCCGCAGGCCGACCACCCGGCGCACCAGCCGCTGCCGGTGGTCCGGGTCGTGGGCGCGCATCACCGGCATGAAGTCCTGCACCTCGGCCACCCCGTGCTCGGTCATGAACCGGGTGACGAGGATGTTGGTCTCGGGGTGGTAGTACTGCTGGCTGCGGGCCTCGGGATCGTCGGGACCGAGCCGCCAGGACCCGCCGTCGGGGTCGAGGATCGAGGCGAACACGCTCGGGGCGTCGAAGCGGCCGGGGCAGAACCAGTCGATCGTGCCGTCCGTGGCGACGAGCGCCGCCGTGCGGAGGTCGCCGATCAGGCCATGGTCAGCGATGGGAGTGACCGGGCCGCGCGCGCCATCACTCGCCATCGGCGTCGCCGCTCCCGAGCCGCCAACCGCCCTCGGGCAGGTCGAGCGCCTCGGCCGGTCCCCACGACTCCTGGTCGTACGGCAGCGGCGCCGGCCGGTCGTCGAGCACGGGCTGGCACACCTCCCACAGCCGCCGGGTCTCGTCGGCGTGGGCGAACAACGTGTGGTCGCCGGCGAGCACGTCGAGGAGCAGGCGCTCGTAGGCCTCCAGCGGCTCGTCGTCGGGCAGCTCCTCACCCAGGTCCAGGCGCATCGTGGCCGGCGCGAGCTCCATCTCCGGTCCGGGTCGCTTGCCGAGGAGGTCGACGTGGATCTGTGCCTCGTCGGTGAGCTCGAGGACCAGCTCGTCGCGCGGCAGCCCGTTGCCGCCGAAGACCGTCGAGTCGGGCGCCCGGAAGCGGAGGGTGACGGTGCGCCGGGTCTCGGCCATCGCCTTGCCGGTGCGCAGGTGGAACGGCACGTCCCTCCACCGGTCGTTGTCGACCCACGCCTCCAGCGCCACGAAGGTCTCGACGTCGGAGTCCTCGTCCACGTCGTCCTCGTCGCGGTAGCCGTCGTACTGCCCGAGCACGACGCGCGCCGGGTCGATCGGACGGACGTCGGCGAAGACCGCGGCCCGCGCGCGTCGTACGGCGTCGGCCGACCACTCCCCCGGGTCCTCGAGGGCGACCGCGCCGAGGATCTGGAACAGGTGCGTGGAGACCATGTCGCGCAGCGCGCCGGTGGACTCGTAGAACGAGCCGCGGCCCTCCATGGCCAGCGTCTCGGGGACGTCGACCTGCACCGAGGCGATGCTGCGGCGGTCCCACGCCGGCTCGAAGAGGGCGTTGGCGAAGCGCAGCGCCAGCAGGTTCTGGACGGCCTCCTTGCCGAGGAAGTGGTCGATGCGGAAGACCTGCTCCTCCTCGAAGACCTCGTGCACGTCCCGGTCGAGCTCCTCGAAGGACGTCAGGTCGAGGCCGAAGGGCTTCTCGATCACCAGGCGGGCCCGCTCGGCCAGCCCCTCGCGCCCGAGCATGCCGACCATCCCGGACATGGCGGTCGGCGGCACCGACAGGTAGACGAGGCGGAGCACGTCGTCGCCGAGGCCCTCCTCGACCTCCCGCACCCGGGCGGCGAGGTCCGCGCCGTCGTCGGCGTCGGAGGCCTGGAACGACACCCGGTCGAGCAGGTCGCGCGCGACGTCCTCGTCGAGGTCGTCGACCGACGCGCGGAGCGCCTCGCGCACCTCGTCGCGGAAGTCGTCGTCCGAGCCCGGCGAGTGCCGCCCGCTGCCGATCACGGCGTAGTCCGCGGGCAGCCGGCCGGCCGCCGCCAGCCGGTAGAGCCCCGGGAACAGCTTGCGCGCCGCGAGGTCGCCACGGGCACCGAACAGCAGGAAGACGTAGGGCGGCAGGTCGGCGGTCGTCATGCTCGCCACGCTAACGACCACCCGAAGGAGGGGTCAGGCGCCTGTGGGGGCCTCAGCTGTTGCTGTAGACCGCCGGCCCACCGTCGTCGCCGGCCGCACCACTCGACGGGCTCGGGCCGCGCCCGGCCCAGGTCCAGGCGTACGCCGGGTCCTCGACGGCGAGGCCGCCCTCGCCCAGCTCGAGCGGGGCGAACGTGTCGAGCATGACGGCCGACTCGTCGAAGTACTGGACCCCCAGGCTGGCCTCGATCGCGCTGGGCTGCGGACCGTGGGCGTGGCCGCCGGGGTGCAGGCTGATCGAGCCGATGCCGATCCCCGAGCCCTTGCGGGCCTCGTAGTCGCCGCCGACGTAGAACATGACCTCGTCGGAGTCGACGTTGGAGTGGTAGTAGGGCACCGGGATGGCGAGGTCGTGGTAGTCGACCTTGCGGGGCAGGAAGTTGCAGATGACGAAGTTCCAGCCCTCGAAGACCTGGTGCACCGGCGGCGGCTGGTGGACCTTGCCGGTGATCGGCATGTAGTCCTCGATGTTGAACGTGTAGGGGTAGAGGCAGCCGTCCCAGCCGACGACGTCGAAGGGGTGTGTCGCATAGGTGAGGCGGCTGCCGACGATGCCGGCACTGGTGCGGTGCTTGACCAGGACCTCGACGTCGGTGCCCTCGGCCTCGAAGGTCTCGGCGGGGCCGTGCAGGTCGCGCTCGCAGTAGGGCGCGTGCTCGAGCAGCTGGCCGAAGCGCGAGAGGTAGCGCTTGGGCGGGTGGATGTGGCTGTTGGCCTCGATGGCGTAGAGCCGCGACGGCTCCGCCGGCACCCAGCGGTGGTCGGTCGCGCGCGGGACGACCACGTAGTCGCCGGCGCGGTACGGCACGACGCCGAAGACGGTCTCGACGACCCCGGTGCCGGACTCGACGAAGATGCACTCGTCGCCGATGGCGTTGCGGTAGAGCGGCGAGGGGTCGGTGCCGGTGACGACGTAGGTGATGCGGACGTCGTTGTTGCCGAGGACCAGCCGACGGCCCTCGACGGGGCACGTCCCGGTCCCGAGGTCGTGGAGCTTGAGGTGACGCGGCTTGAGCGGGTGGTTGGGCGTGCGCGACTGGTCGGGCAGGTCCCACACCCGGCTGTCGGTGATCGCGCTCGGCACGCCCCGACGGTAGAGCAGCGAGGAGTCTGACGAGAAGCCCTCCTCCCCCATCAGCTCCTCGCGGAGGAGGTGGCCGTCGTCGTCGCGGAGCTGGGTGTGGCGCTGGCGGGGCAGCCGGCCGAGTGCGCGGTAGTGGGCCATCGGGGTGCGATCCAATCATCCGACTATCGGACGCGAGCGTCCGCTATCTGGTGGCTATAGCGTATCCCCGTGGTCCCCAGTCCCGCACCTGTCGATCCCGCCCAGCCGGCCTCGGCCTGGCCCGAGGAGTGGCGCGGCCTCGTCGACGACGCCGCGATCTTCCCGCCGGGTGACGTGCCCCTCCACGACGCCACCGCGGCTCACACCGAGCGCCGTGGCGCGTGGTGGGCCGACCTCGTCGGCAGCTTCGTCCTCCGCGACACCGACCTGCCGCTCGTCCGCGGGTTCGGTGCGCCACTGTCGGTGGTCGTCACCGGCGGAGCGGGCCAGCTCGCCGGACCGCTCGGCGTGGCCGACCGGCTCGGGCTGCAGGTGGCGGCCGTCGAGATCGCCGTCCGCGACGTCGACGACCCGGTGGGCAACGTCCGCCGCATCGATGCCGCCCTGCGTGCGGCCGAGGTCGACGTACCCCTCTTCGTCGAGCTGCCCGGACCCGCCACGGCCGCCTGGCTCACCGCCGCCGACGAGGTCGCGGCCTGCGGGCACCGCCTGAAGCTGCGGCTCGGAAACGTCGACCACGACCTGGTCCCCGACTCCGCGACCGTCGCCGGCTGGGTCGACGCTGCGCTCGACCGCGAGACCGGCTTCAAGGCCACGGCCGGGCTGCACCGGGCCGTCCGCCACGACCCCGAGGGCGGTGGCGCCCACGGCTTCCTCAACGTGCTGGCCGCGACGAGGACGCTGTGGGACGGCGGATCGGTCGACGACGCGACCGCGCAGCTCGAGCAGCGCGACGGCGCCGCCCTGGTGGACGGCCTTGCCGACGGCGGCGTCGCCGGCGCGCGCCGCTGGTTCACCTCGTTCGGCTCGTGCTCGGTCACGGAGCCGCTCGACGACCTGATCGCCCTCGGACTCGTGGAGGAGCCCGCATGAACGCCCGCACCAGCTGGGTCGAGGGAGCCGCGGGCTCCGGGTTCGACGTCGACCACCTGCCGTACGGCGTGTTCGCGCGCTCCGGCGAACGGCCGCGCGTCGCGGTGCGGATCGGCGACCAGGTGCTCGACCTGAGCGTCGTCGCGGCGGCCGACATGGTGGACACCCATGAGCTGTTCGACCAGCCCACCCTCAACCCGTTCATGGCGGCAGGGCCGACCGTGTGGGACTCCACCCGGGCATGGGTGACGGGCCTGCTCACCGACCAGACCGAGCGCGACCTCGTCGAGCCCGCGCTCGCGCCGGTGGACTCGGTGACGATGCTGCTGCCGTTCGCGGTCGGCGACTACGTCGACTTCTACGCCTCGGAGCACCACGCCTCCAACGTCGGGCGGATGTTCCGGCCCGACTCCGAGCCCCTGCTGCCCAACTGGAAGAACCTCCCCGTCGGCTACCACGGCCGCTCCGGCACGGTCGTCGTGTCGGGCACCGACGTCGTGCGCCCGTGCGGGCAGCGCAAGGCGCCCACGGACGAGCTGCCGACCTACGGTCCCTCGCAACGCCTCGACATCGAGGCCGAGCTCGGCTTCGTCGTCGGCGTGCCGTCCCCGCTGGGCGAGCGGGTGCCCACCGCGGACTTCGCGCGGCACACCTTCGGCGTCGTCGGCCTCAACGACTGGTCGGCGCGCGACATCCAGGCGTGGGAGTACGTCCCGCTCGGCCCCTTCCTAGGCAAGTCGTTCGCGACCTCGGTCAGCGCGTGGGTCACCCCGCTGGCCGCGCTGGAGGCCGCCTGGATCGACCTGCCCGGCCAGGACGACCCGCCGGTGCTCGACTACCTCCGCGTCGACGGGCCCGCCGGCCTCGACATCGAGGTGGAGGTGGTGCTGGGCGGCGAGGTCGTCGCTCGTCCGCCCTACCGCACCATGTACTGGTCACCGGCCCAGATGCTGGCCCACACCACCGTCAACGGCGCCAGCCTGCGCACCGGCGACCTGTGGGCGTCCGGCACCATCTCGGGCACGGAGCCGGACCAGCGCGGCTCGCTGCTCGAGCTGAGCTGGGGTGGCACGGAGCCGTTCACCGCCGGCGGTCGCGATCGCACGTTCCTCGAGGACGGCGACGAGGTGACCCTGCGCTACTCCGCCCCCGGCACGAGCGGAGGCCGCATCACCCTCGGCGAGGTCACCGGGCGGATCCTGCCCGCGCGCTGACGCACTGCCGGGACTCCCGGGGCGAGCGCCCGGGTCCTAGGCTGCTCACCGTGATGCAGCTCGGCCAGTACGCCGCCCCGCGGCACGTCGTCGCCCACCTCAGCGACCCGCACCTCATCGGAGGCGGCGCCCTCCACTACGGCGTCATCGACAACGACGCCAACCTGCGTCGGACGCTCGACCGGCTGGCGGCCGTGCAGCCGGCACCGCAGGCGATCGTCTTCACGGGCGACCTCGCCGACCGGGCCGAGCCCGACGCCTACGACAGGCTCCGGTCGATCGTCGAGCCCTTCGCCGCCGGGATCGGCGCGACGGTGGTCTGGACGATGGGCAACCACGACGAGCGCGCACCCTTCGCGAAGGCCCTCTTCGACTCCGACGACGCGGGTTGCCAGGACCGGGTGCACGAGGTCGACGGGCTGCGGATCGTCGCGCTGGACACCAGCGTGCCCGGCTACCACCACGGCGAGCTGCTTCCCGAGCAGCTGGCGTGGCTGGCCGACGTGCTCGCCACGCCGGCCGAGCACGGCACGCTGCTGGCGATGCACCATCCACCGCTGCCCCTGCCGATGATCCGCGCCGCCGAGCTCATCGAGCTGCACGACCAGCAGGCGCTGGCCGACGTCATCACCGGCACGGACGTGCGCGGCATCCTGGCCGGGCACCTCCACCTGCCGACGTGGTCGACGTTCGCCGGCGTACCGGTCTCGGTGACCGCGGCCAGCTGCTACACCCTCGACCCGGCGCCGGTCGACCGCTTCGTGTCGGGCGTCGACGGCGGCCAGGGCTTCACGATGGTGCACACCTACGACGACCGCCTCGTGCACACCCAGGTGCTGCTCGAGCGCGGCACCGAGGTGAGCCACATCGGCTCCGACATCGCCGAGGCGCTGGAGGGCGTGCCGCTGGAGCAGGTCCTCGAGCTCGCCTCCAGCAAGACGTCCCCGTTCAACAACTAGCCAGCACCCGCCCGCTCAGAGGACCCTCCTTGCGACTCCTGCTCATGCGCCACGGCCAGACCCACGCCAACGTCTCGGGCGAGCTCGACACCGCCCACCCCGGGCTCGACCTCACCGACCTCGGTCGCGCCCAGGCCGCGGCCGCCGCGAAGGCGATCGCCGGCGAACGGCTCGACGCGATCTACGTATCCAGCCGCGTGCGTACCCACCAGACCGCCGCCCCCACCGCCGAGGACCGCGGCATCGAGCCCGTCCAGCTCGACGGGCTGCAGGAGATCGACGCCGGCGACTTCGAGATGCGCAGCGACCACGACGCGGTCGCCGGCTACATCGGCGCCGTCGCCACCTGGCTCGAGGGCGACCTCGCCCACCGGATGCCGGGCGGCGAGACCGGCGAGGAGTTCCTCGCCCGCTACGACGCCGCAGTGCGCACCATCGTCGAGGCGGGGCACGACGCCGCGCTGGTCGTCAGCCACGGCGCCGCTCTCCGCACCTGGGTCTCGACCCGGATGGCTCCCCACCCCGACGCGCCGCCCGCGACCCAGCCGCTCCACAACACGGCGCTCATCGTGCTCGACGGCGACCACGACTCCGGCTGGGAGATGGTCTCCTGGCAGGGCCACCCCGTCGGCGGCGACTTCCTCGAGGACCCGACCGCCGAGGACCCGACCGGCGACCTCGACCCCGACGGGGACGGCGAGATCGGCTAGACGCCCTCCGTGCCGATCCCCGGGTGGACGAACGGGTGCCCGGCCCGCATCTGCTCGACCGAGCCGGGGTGGACCCGGGCGAGGTGGGCCAGGCCGCGGCGGCGGTAGCGGAGGGTCTGCACGACGCCGAGCGTCCAGAAGAGGTACTGCACGGACATCGCGAGCTTGAAGTCGCCGAGCGTGTACGTCTCCATGCCGCCGGAGGCCGTGAGGTCGAGGACGACGCCGATCAGCGCCATCGTGAGCAGCGACGCGGTGAACCCGCCGATGTTGACGAGCCCGTTGGCCCGGCCGGTCTCGTGCGGGGGCGTGAAGGAGCGGGCGAGGTCGAAGCCGACCATCGACGCCGGCCCACCGCTGGCCGTGGCGAACGCCATGACGACCACCAGCCACGTCGGCGCGACGCCCGGCCACAGCAGCACCGCGGTCCACGGCACCACCATGGTGATCACGACGCCGACCACGATCCACGAGCGGTAGTAGGGCAGCCGACCCACCAGTCGCGCCAGCGCCAGCCCGCTGACGACGGCCCATGCGGTCATCGCCATCAGCAGGGTGCTGGCATCGGCCGAGGACCAGCCGAGTCCCTGCACCAGGAACGGGTAGCCCCACAGCAGCGCGAAGACGGTGACGGCGAACTGCGAGGAGAAGTGCGACCACATCCCGAGCCGGGTGCCGGGGTTGCCCCACACCGTGCGGACGGACTGGGCGAGCGCGCGGAGCTTGATCGCGACGACCTCCTCTCGCCGGTAGGGCGAGTCCTTGACGAGCGCGACGACCGCGACGAGCAGCACGACGCCGACGCTCGAGGTCAGCGCGAACGCGCGCGTCCAGCCCAGCTCGTGGAGGAGGAACGACAGGGGGCCGGCGGCGGCGATGGCCCCGAGCTGCCCGGTCAGCCCGGTGAGCTGGGTGACCATCGGAGCCTGTCGCACCAGGAACCAGATGCTGACGAGCCGGATCACGCTCACGAAGATCATCGCGTCGCCCGCGCCGACGACCGCACGGGCCGCGACGGCGGTGCCGAAGGACGTCGAGAAGGCGAAGCCCAGCTGGCCCGCCGTCATCAGCACGAGGCCGGCGAGCAGCATGGCGCGCGAGCCGTAGCGGTCCAGCAGGACCCCCACCGGCACCTGCATGCCGGCGTACACCACGAGCTGCAGCACCGTGAACGTCGCCAGGCGGGTGGCGCTGATGTCGAACCGCTCGGCCGCGATGATCCCCGCGACGCCGAGCGAGCTGCGGTGGAAGACCGCCAGCGCGTAGACGGCGAGCGAGACAAGCCAGATGACCCAGGCCCGCCGTCTCCCGATGTCGTGGATCTGCTCCGCGCTCACTCCTGCCCGGCTCCGTCGTCCACACCGAGCGCAGCGGAGAGCTCCGCGCGCGTCGGCGGGTCGGCGCCGGGGCGGGAGACGTTGATCGCCGCGCCGACGGCGGCCGTGGTGACGACGTCGAGCAGGTCGCGGTCGGTCAGTGCGCGGAGCGCGTCGGCAGCCCCGGCGCCGTGCACGCCGTGCGCCAGCAGGGCGTCGACCAGCACGCCGCTGAAGGTGTCGCCCGCGCCCACGGTGTCGGCCACGGCGACCGGGACCCCGGGCACGTCGAGCACGGTCCCGCCGGGGCGTACGGCGACCGCGCCGGCGCCGCCGCGCGTCACGACGACCAGAGCGGGGCCGGCCTCGGCCCAGCGGGCGGCGGTCGTGACGGGGTCGTCGTCGGGGTGGAGCCAGTGGAGGTCCTCGTCGCTCACCTTGACGACGTCGGCGAGCGCGACGAGCTCCTCGACCCGGGCGACGGGGCCCGGGCGGTCCGGGGTGATCGCCGGGCGCGCGTTCGGGTCGAGCGAGAGCAGCGCCCGTCCGCGGTGAGTGCGGAACGCCTCGAGCACCGTGTCGGCGCCCGGGTCGAGGACCGTCGCGATCGAGCCCACGTGGAGCACGTCGCACGGCTCGTCCGGCACCGAGTGCAGGTCCCAGTCGAGGTCGAAGTCGTAGGTCGCGGCGCCCGACTCGTCGAGCGTCACCGCCGCGGTCGACGTCCGGCCGGAGCCGGTCGGGCCTGCGAGCACCGTGACGTCGCTCGCCTCCAGCCACGCCCGCACGGCGGCACCGCGCTGGTCGTCGCCGAGCAGCGTCACGAGGCGTACGTCGCGCCCGAGCCGACCCAGGGTGATCGCGACGTTGGCGGGGCTGCCGCCGGGGTGGTCGCGGGTCGTGCCGTCGGGGCCGGGCACCACGTCGACGAGCGCCTCGCCGACGACGAGGATCCGGGGCTGCGCGTCGGTCATGCCCCCATCATGCCGGTGCCCGGAGGCCGCCCGACATCGCCACCGCGCGGGCGAGACTGGGCGCGAGCGGCAGTCGCGGGAGGAGGGTCGCCTGCACCGCGTGGTAGAGGTCGGGCTTGCCCGGCCACACGCTGGCCTGCGGCCGGTTGGCGGGGTCGAGCTCGTGGTGCCACGACCCCCGCTCGCGGTCGACCAGGTGGTCGCGGGCGTAGGCCCACCACTCGGCGTAGCGCCGCGCGTCGTCCTCCTCACCCGTGCGGCGGTGCAGCGCCGCGGCGGCCGCGATCCCCTCCGCGACCACCCAGTGCATCCGCTCGCGCACGACGGGGCGGCCCTCCCAGTCGGTCGTGTAGACGAAGCCCGGCGCGCCGTCGGCGTGCCACCCGTCGGCGACCGCGCGGTCGAAGAGCAGGCGCGAGGTGTCGAGGAGGCCAGCGGGCGCCGCCTCACCCAGGGTGGCCTCGAGCTGGAGCAGCAGCCGCGACCACTCCAGGCCGTGCCCGACGGTCGCGCCGTAGGGCTTGAACGGGTCGCCGGGGCGGTCGCGGTTGAGCTCGAGGTCGACCGACCAGTCCGGGCCGAAGTGCTCGGGCAGCCGTCCGTCGTACGACGGCGCGAGCTCGAGCACCAGGCCGGCCAGCCGGGCCGCCCTGTCGTGCCAGACGCCGTCGCCGGTGACGTCGCCGACCGCGAGCATCGCCTCGAGCGAGTGCATCGTGGAGTTGAGGCCGCGGTAGGGCGCGGGGGTGGTCCAGCCCCGGTCCCACTCGTCGACGACGCGGCCGAGGTCGTCGTCCCAGAAGTGTTCCTCGAACACCTGCGTCGCCTCGGGGAGCAGGTCGTCCGCGCCCGGCAAGCCCGCGACGACGGCGGTCGAGCCGGCGAGCATCACGAACGCGTGGGCGTAGCAGGACTTGACGTCGTCGGGCTCGCCGTCCGGACCGACCGCGCCGAACCAACCGCCGTGCTCGGGGTCGCGGAGCACCCCGCGCAGGCCGTCGAGGGCCCCCGCGGCGATCGAGGCGGCGCCATCGACGCCGAGCACCGCGCCGATCCCGTAGACGTGGACGGTGCGGCTCGTGATCCACGTGTGCACGGGGCGGCCGAGGTCGGGCGCGCCGTCGTCGTCGAGCCACGCGGCACCGCCTCGGGGGTGCACGACGCGCCGGCCGAAGTCGAGCAGGCGCCGGCACTCGGCGTCGAGCCAGGCGTCGTCGGGTGCCGGGTCGTCGGGTGCGGCGTCGTCGAGGGAGGCGTCGTCCATCCGGGCAGTCAAGCAGTCACGACCCACGACGCACGAGACCCCCGCACACCGTGCGGGGGTCTCGCGACTGGACTGCGTCCAGTGGCAGGTAGAGGATTCGAACCTCTGTAGGCAATGCCGGCTGATTTACAGTCAGCTCCCTTTGGCCGCTCGGGCAACCTGCCGGGCCGTGCGGAACAATAGCAAGGCACGGACACCACTACGAATCGCCGGGGCACCGTCAGGAGCCCCACCTAGGAGGCACACGGAATGGCCGACTCGAGCTTCGACATCGTGAGCAAGCTGGACCGTCAGGAGGTCGACAACGCGCTCAGCCAGACGGCCCGCGAGATCGCGAACCGGTTCGACTTCAAGGGCACCGGGGCGTCCATCGAGTGGAAGGGCGAGCAGGCGATCGAGATCACCGCCTCGGCCGACGACCGCGCCAGCGCCGTGCTCAGCGTCTTCCAGGACAAGCTGATCAAGCGCAACCAGAGCCTCAAGATCCTCGACGCGTCCGAGCCGCGCCAGTCTGGCCAGGTCTCCAAGATCGACATCGCGCTCAAGGAGGGCATCACCTCCGAGGACGCCAGGAAGATCTCCAAGCTGATCCGCGACGAGGGCCCCAAGGGCGTCAAGGCGCAGGTGCAGGGCGAGGAGCTGCGGGTCTCGTCGAAGAAGCGCGACGACCTGCAGGCCGTCCAGCAGCTGGTGAAGTCGCAGGACTACGACTTCGCGGTGCAGTTCACCAACTACCGTTGAGCCCGCAGCCGGATGGTTCTGCCGGGAACGTCGAAGATCTCTCGAAGCCGAGGACGCCTCCGGCTGCGCTGCCTACGTTGGTCGTACGCGAGTGGCCGGCAGTCGCACGGGGGGCGACTGCATCGTCGCTGGAGACGAGAGCGCCCCACGACCAGGGGGTTGGTCGTGGGGCGTTCTTCGTGCGGGAGTGACCCCGATCGCTCACGGGGGTTGAGCGACCGGGGTCGTGGACGAGTCTAGGCAGGGCGACCGGGCCCGCCGAAGGCAAAGACCTTGTGACTCGCTTCACAACGCAGTCGGGTCCCCGACGATGGTCTAGGCCGCTCTCACCCTCAGCGGTGGAGTCCTGCATCGCCTCTTACCGGATCCCGACCCCGGGCGTACGGTCGTGGGCAGATGTGGGGATGGGGTCGAGCCCCGTCAGGCCTGGGGGGCTGGCGGGGCTCAGCGCCTCACCAGCGAGTGCTGAGCGTGGTCAGCGCACCGACCAGCACCACGACCGCCCGGACCGGATCGACCGGCAGCGGGCGCGCCCCGATCTCGGCAAGGGTCTGCTCGTCAGCGCCGCGCCCCGCGGCGTACAGCGGGTGGTCGGCGGCGAGCTTGCGCAGGGCCGACGCGTGCGAGGTGAACATCGTCGGTCGCGTCGCCGCGAGCACGACGGCGTCGGCTCGCGAGCCGCGCGCCGCCGTGAGGATGGCCGGCACCGGGGTGTCCGCCCCCAGGAACCGCACCCGCACCCCGCGCTCGCGCAGCATCAACGCCACGCAGAGCAGCACCATGTCGTGCCGCTCCCCCGGCGGGCAGGCGAGGACGACGACCGGCGCGGCCGCCGACGCGTCCGCCAGCACGGGTGCCGGCGGCACGGCGGCCAGAGCAGTCAGCGTGCGGCGGAGCATGTCGCTGACGAAGTGCTCGTGCGCGACCGAGATCGTGCCGGCCTCCCATCGGTCGCCGACCTCCTGCAGGAAGGGCAGCACCACACCGGTCACCGCGCCGGACAGCGGCACGTCCCACAGGAGCCGGGCGATGGCGACCTCGGCGGCCTCGGCGTCGAAGGTCTCGACGGCCGCCCACAGCTCGTCGGCCGTCGTCGCGATGCTCACAGGCGCACGCTAGCGCTCGCCGCAAGGGCGCGTGACGTTCTGGCTGCGCCGGCGGTGGTCAGACGGCCGCAGCCATCCGCGGGACCACTGTCGCCCCAGCCGCAGGGGTGAGCCAGACGGTGCTTCCCTCCTGGAGCCGCTGGGACCGCGCGTGCGCGCGGGTGACGACCACCGACACCTCGTCGCCGTCGACGGTCAGCACGTGGAGGCGCACCTCGAAGCCGATCCGGACCATGCGCGAGATCGTGCCCTCGACGCTTCCCGCGAGCTGGGGCGAGGACTCGAGCTCGATGTCGTGGGGGCGGAGCGAGACGCCACCGAGGTGGGTCACCTCGCCGAGGAACGACATCACGAAGTCGTTGGCCGGCTCGTCGTAGAGCTGGTCGGGGGTGCCGACCTGCTCGACGCGGCCCTCGTTGATCACGACGATCTCGTCGGCGACCTCGAGGGCCTCCTCCTGGTCGTGGGTGACGAACACGGTCGTCACGTGCACGTCGTCGTGCAGGCGGCGCAGCCAGTCGCGCAGCTCCTTGCGGACCTTGGCGTCGAGGGCGCCGAACGGCTCGTCGAGCAGCAGCACGGACGGCTCCACCGCGAGGGCACGAGCGAGCGCCATGCGCTGCCGCTGGCCGCCGGAGAGCTGGGAGGGGAGCCGGTGCGCGAACTGCGAGAGGTGCACGAGCTTGAGCAGCTCCTGGACGCGGTGCTCGATCTCGTCCTTGGGGCGCTTGCGGATCTCGAGCCCGAAGGCGACGTTCTTGGCCACCGTCATGTGCTTGAAGACGGCGTAGTGCTGGAAGACGAAGCCGACGTTGCGCTTCTGCGCGGGCAGGTGGGTGGCCTCGACGCCCTCGATGGTGACCGAGCCGGTGTCGGCCCTCTCCAGGCCCGCGATGATGCGCAGCAGCGTCGACTTGCCGCCGCCGCTGGGCCCGAGCAGGGCGGTGAGCTGGCCGGTCGGGATCGTGACGTTGACGTCGTCGAGCGCCACGAAGTCGCCGAACTTCTTGTTCAGGCCGGTCACTTCGATGCTCATGGTGGTGCCTCTCTGGTCGATCAGGGGTGTGAGGTCAGGGGTGCGGGTGCAGGGGAGGTCAGTGGTTGTTCTTGGGCCGGATGATCCCGACGACGACGATGCAGGCGACGGACACCATGGCGAGCAGGAACGCCGTGGCGTAGGCGCCCTGCTGGTCGAAGTTGAGGTACTTCTCCTCGACCGCCAGGGTCGCCGTGCGGGTCTGGCCGAGCACGTTGCCCGAGACGACCTTGACCGCCCCGAACTCGCCGAGCGAGCGCGCCAGCGTCAGCACGACGCCGTACGTGATGCCCCACTTGATGGAGGGCAGGGTGATCCGCCAGAAGCGCTGGAACCCGCTGGCGCCGAGGCTCTGGGCGGCCTGCTCCTGCTCGATGCCGATCTCCTCGAGGACCGGCACGAGCTCGCGGATCATCAACGGCAGCGCCACGAAGGTCGTCGCCATGATGATCCCGGGCGTCGAGAAGATGACGTCGACTCCCCAGCCGGCGAGCGTCGGGCCGAACCAGCCGTTGCGGCCGCCGTAGACGAGCACCAGCGCGAGGCCGACGACGATCGGCGAGACGGAGAGCGGGATGTCGAGCAGGGAGTTGAGCAGGCGCTTGCCCGGGAACTCGTAGCGGACGAGCAGCAGCGACATGCCGACGCCGAAGACCGTGTTGATGAGCACCGACCAGAACGCGACGTACGCGCTGAGCTGCAGCGCCACGACCATGTCGGGGTCCTCGAGGAGCAGGCGGATCGACTCCCACCCGTTGTCGAAGGTGTGGGTCACGACCAGGGACACCGGCCACGCCACCAGGAAGAACAGGTAGGCGGTGACGATGAACCGGAGCAGGTAGGTGACCGGGGTCTTGCGCACCCGCGGGGGCTTGCGGCGCTCCTCGATGGGAGGCACCTCGGCGGGCGGGCGGATCAGCGTGTCAGCCACGTGCAGCCACCCGCCTCTGGATCAGGTCCAGGACCACGATCACCGCGAGCGAGATGGCCAGCAGCACCGTCGCGACGGCCGCGGCGCCCGCGACGTTGTCGTTCTCGATGCTGCTGAGGATCCGCACGGAGGTGACCTCGGTCTTGAACGGGAGGTTGCCCGAGAGCAGGACCAGCGAGCCGTACTCGCTGACGCCCCGGGCGAAGGACAGGGCCGCGCCGGCGGTGATGGCCGGCGTGAGGCTGGGCAGGATGATGCGGCGGAAGGTGGTGAACCGGCTCGCGCCGAGCGAGGCGGCGGCCTCCTCCACGTCGCGGTCGAGCTCCTCGAGCACCGGCTGGACCATGCGGACCACGAACGGCAGGGTGACGAAGAGGAACGCGAGGAACACGGCCGGGCGCTGGTTGGCGATGTCGATGCCGATCGGGCTGTCGGTGCCGTAGAGCGAGAGCAGCACCAGGCCGGCGACGATGGTCGGCAGCGCGAAGGGGATGTCGATCAGCACCTCGAGCACCGACTTGCCCCAGAAGCGGTCGCGGACCAGGACCCAGGCGATGAGCGGGCCCATCACCACGTTGACGGCCGTGACGCCGGCAGCGGTGAAGACGGTGAGCTTGATGGCGGCGGCGGTCTGGCCGTTGGTGATGGTCGACCAGAAGACGTCCCAGCCGCCGTCGATGGCGGTGACGACGACGGCCGCCAGGGGGATCAGGACCAGCGCGCTGAACCAGATCATGGCGATGCCGAGCCCGAGTCCCGACGACCGCGTGAGCGTGGAGCGCGGCCCCGACCGGCGAGGAGTCCTCGCCGGTCGGACCGCTGCGATCTCAGTTGAGGTCATGACAGAGATGGGGGTGGAGGTGAGTGATCCCGCAGGTCACTCGAGGGAGAGGCCGGCGCCGAGGATGGCTTCGAAGATCAGGCCGTTCTCCTCGTCGAAGAACTTGGTCGAGACCTCGTCCCAGCCGCCGAAGTCCTCGTCGACCGTGAGCAGCGTCCCGACCTCGGGGAACGGGTTGGACGGGTCGGCCGCACCCTCGACCGTGCCGCCGTAGTCGACGTCGTCACGGATCGGGCGGAAGCCGGTGAGGGCGAACTGCTTCTGGCCCTCGTCGGAGAGGACGAAGTCCAGCCAGGCCTGCGAGGGCTCGGACGCGTCCTCGAGGATGGCGCCCGCGTTCTCGATCAGGAGGGAGGTCTCCGGCAGGACGTACTCGAAGCCCTCGTCGTTCTGGGCGGCGAGGATCGCCTCGTTCTCGTAGGCCATGAGGACGTCACCGGTGCCGCCGAGGAAGGCGGTGGTGGCGTCACGACCACTGCTCGGCAGCGACACCACGTTCTTGAAGAACTTGTTGACGTACTCGGTGGCCTCCTTCTCGGTGCCACCGTCGCTGATCACCTGACCGTAGGCGGCGAGGGCGTTCCAGCGCGCAGCGCCGGAGGACGCCGGGTTGGGCGTGACGATCTCCACGCCCGGCTTGACCAGGTCGTCCCAGGTCTTGATGTTCTTGGGGTTGCCGTCGCGGACACCGAACACGACGACCGAGCGCGACACGACGCCCTTGTTGTCACCGGCGTCCCAGTCGTCGGCCACGAGGCCCTCGTCGACGAGACGCGTGACGTCGGTCGGCACCGAGAAGTGGACGTAGTCGGCCTTGAGCCCGGCGGCGACCGCGCGGCTCTGGTCCCCCGAAGGACCGTAGGAGGTCTGGAACTTCACGCCCTCGCCCTCGGGCGTCGTGGTGAACTCCGTGGCGATGTTCTTGTTGGCGGCCTCGGGGACCGCGAAGCCGACGATGTGGATGGTGTTGGCGTCATCCTCGTCGCTGCTGCTGGCGCCACCGGGGGCGCAGGCGGAGAGGGCCAGTCCGGAGAGGGTGGCCCCTACGAGTGCGGCCGCAAGAGCGGCACGTGAACGGATCTGCATGGGGGATGCTCGACTTTCTCGATCGGTGTGCAATGTCGAGAAAGATACATGACTTTATTGATTGCAAGCGGACATTGCTCGCGATTCGGGCGCGTGTCGTGGGTCACGCACGCGGCGGACGGGGTACCGAGGAGGCGTCCATCACGTGGGGAGCGGCGGGATTCCGCCCGAGCCGCGACTATCGTGGGGAGCTGGGAGACGACTCTCGTGACACGTAGGAAGCAGGGCAAGAGGTGACCCAGACCGACAAGCAGGTCAAGCAGCTCGACCGCGTCATCATCCGGTTCGCAGGAGACTCCGGTGACGGCATGCAGCTGACGGGTGACCGGTTCACCCAGGAGACCGCGGCCTTCGGCAACGACCTGGTGACGCTGCCCAACTTCCCCGCGGAGATCCGCGCCCCCCAGGGCACCCTCCCGGGCGTGTCGTCGTTCCAGGTGCACTTCGCCGACCACGACATCCTTACCGCGGGCGACGCCCCCGACGTGCTCGTCGCGATGAACCCGGCGGCCCTGCGCGCCAACCTCGGCGACCTCCACAAGGGCGCGACGATCATCGTGGACACCCACGACTTCACCGCGCGCAACCTGACCAAGGCGGGCTACACCGAGAACCCGCTCGACGGCGACACCCTTGCCGAGTACGCACTCCACACCGTCGACCTGACCGGCATGACGGTCGAGGCGGTCAAGGAGTTCGGCCTCTCGCGCAAGGACGCCTCGCGCGCGAAGAACATGTTCGCGCTCGGCCTGCTGTCCTGGATGTACGGCCGCCCCACCGACCCGACGACGGCGTTCCTCACCAAGCGCTTCGCCAAGGTGCCCGACATCCGCGACGCCAACCTCGCGGCGTTCAAGGCCGGGTGGAACTTCGGCGAGACCACCGAGACCTTCGCGATCCAGTACGAGGTCAAGCCCGCCGTCCTGCCGCCCGGCACCTACCGCAACATCACCGGCAACCTCGCGCTGGCCTACGGGCTCGTCGCCGGCGGCGTCCAGGCCGGGCTCCCCGTCTTCCTCGGCACCTACCCGATCACCCCCGCCTCCGACATCCTCCACGAGCTGTCGAAGCACAAGTCCTTCGGCGTCACCACCTTCCAGGCCGAGGACGAGATCGCCGGCGTCGGTGCCGCGATCGGTGCGTCGTACGTCGGGCACCTCGGCGTGACCTCCACCTCGGGCCCCGGCGTGGCGCTGAAGTCCGAGGCGATCGGTCTCGCCGTGATGACCGAGCTGCCGCTCGTCGTCGTCGACGTGCAGCGCGGCGGACCCTCGACCGGCCTGCCGACCAAGACCGAGCAGGCCGACCTGCTCCAGGCGATGTTCGGCCGCAACGGCGAGGCGCCGGTGCCGATCGTGGCGCCCAAGTCCCCCGGCGACTGCTTCGCCGCGGCCGTGGAGGCCACCCGGATCGCCGTCACCTACCGCACGCCGGTCCTGCTGCTCTCCGACGGCTACCTCGCCAACGGCTCCGAGCCGTGGCGGGTCCCGGCCATCGACGACCTGCCGGTGATCGACCCCGACTTCGCCACCGAGAAGAACCACACGACTGTTGGGCCGGACGAGACAGAGACTTCAGAGTTCTGGCCCTACCTGCGCGACGACAAGACGCTCGCGCGGCCGTGGGCGATCCCGGGCACCCCCGGCCTCGAGCACCGCATCGGCGGCCTCGAGAAGGGCGACGGGCACGGCAACATCTCCTACGACCCCGCCAACCACGACTTCATGGTCCGCACGCGCCAGGCGAAGGTCGACCGGATCGCCGACTCCATCCCGTTGGTCGAGGTCGACGACCCGTCGGGCGAGGCCAAGGTGCTGGTCCTCGGCTGGGGGTCCACCTACGGCCCGATCGGCGCCGGCGTACGCCGGGTGCGCAAGGCCGGCTACCAGGTCGCCCAGGCGCACCTCCGCCACCTCAACCCGTTCCCCAGCAACCTCGGCGAGGTCCTCAAGGGCTACGACAAGGTGCTCGTGCCCGAGATGAACCTCGGCCAGCTGTCGCTGCTGCTGCGCGCGAAGTACCTCGTCGATGCCGTCGGCTACAACCACGTCCGCGGGCTGCCCCTCAAGGCCACCGAGCTCGCCCACGCGATCGGCGAGCTCGTCGGTCAGGCCGAGGGCCTCGACGTCGAGCTCGGCGTGTGGGGCGAGCCCACCCAGAAGGAGCACATCTGATGAGCACCCCCCTGACCGGCACCCCCATCCAGATCGGTCTCCCCGGCCTGCGCTCCGGGACCGAGCAGGTGCCGGCGGCCGACGGACCGCAGACCGGCAAGGACTTCACCTCCGACCAGGAGGTGCGCTGGTGCCCCGGGTGCGGCGACTACGCCGTGCTCAAGGCCGTCCAGTCGTTCCTGCCCGACCTGGGCCTGCGCCGGGAGAACATCGTGTTCGTCTCCGGCATCGGCTGCTCCTCGCGCTTCCCCTACTACCTCGACACCTATGGCATGCACTCGATCCACGGCCGCGCGCCGTCGATCGCGACGGGCATCGCCACGGCGCGCGAGGACCTGTCGGTGTGGGTCGTCACCGGTGACGGCGATGCGCTGTCGATCGGCGGCAACCACCTCATCCACGCGCTGCGTCGCAACGTCAACATGACGATCCTGCTCTTCAACAACCGCATCTACGGCCTGACCAAGGGGCAGTACTCCCCCACCTCGGAGACCGGCAAGGTCACCAAGTCGACCCCGATGGGCTCCCTGGACCACCCGTTCAACCCGGTGTCGCTGGCCCTGGGTGCCGAGGCGTCGTTCGTGGCGCGCACCATCGACTCCGACCGCAAGCACCTCACCGCGGTGCTCGCCGCCGCCGCCGCCCATCGCGGCACGTCGCTGGTGGAGATCTACCAGAACTGCCCGATCTTCAACGACGGCGCGTTCGACGCCATCAAGTCGGCGGAGACCAAGGCCGACGCCATCATCCCGCTCGTGCACGGCGAGCCGATCACGTTCGGCGCCACGCTCGAGGACGGGCGCCGGGCGAAGGCGCTCGTCCGCGACACCGCGACCGGCGGTGTGCAGGTCGTGGCGACCGCCGACGCGGACGCCGCGGACGTCCTGGTCCACGACGCGCACAGCCCCGACCCGACGATGGCCTTCGCGATCTCGCGGCTCACCGACTCCGGCTACCTCAACACCTCGCCGATCGGGATCTTCCGCCAGGTCGAGCGACCGACGTACGACGACCAGGCTCGCGAGCAGGTCTCCGCCGCCGTCGACGAGGCCGGAAATGGCGCCACCGCCGACCGCTCCGCCCGTCTGGCGGCGCTGATCGGCGGCGGCGACACCTGGACGATCATCTGACGATCAGCTGATCGTCGTCCGGATCGTCCAGCCGGATCGTCCAGGTGCGGTGACCGGGGCTCAGTCGAAGAAGAGCGTCCAGACCTTGCCCTTGGTGTTGCCGAAGCCGTTCGAGTGGTCGACCTTCGAGCGCCACTTCCAGCGACCCCGGTCCGGGGCGTAGATGCGGGTCTTGAAGACGCCGCTGTCGTTGGTCTTCACCTTCTTCACGGTCTTCCACTTGCAGGAGCCGCACGCCTTCTTGAGGATCTTCACCTTCTGGTTGGCGTAGGGCAGCAGGGTGCCGTCGAGCTGCGGCTCCGAGACGGTGCCCTTGAGCTTGAAGGCGTTGTAGGAGACCTGCTTGGTCTTCGGCGGCACCTCCTCGATGACGCGCTTCGGCAGCGACCCGGCGCCGGCGCTCGTGCTGAGCCCGCCGACCAGGAGCAGTGCGGCGACCAGCGCCGCCAGGACGGTGCGAAGAGTCCGCATGGTGGAGTTCCCCCTCAGTGGTGATGACGTCGTGGCCTGACGGGGTCCGCACCCCGAGGCCGCTCCATCGTAGGCGAACGGCCGCCTCTAGACTCCGGGAGTGCCAGATAGCCGACGCGGACTGATCTTCGGCGCGCTGGCCTACATCCTCTGGGGCACCTTCCCGCTCTACTGGACGCTGCTCGAGCCCGCCGGCGCGATCGAGATCCTCGCTCACCGCATCGTCTGGTCGGTGCTCACGATGCTCGTCATCCTCGTCCTGGCGCGACGCGTGGGACACTTCCGGGCGCTGCTGCGCGACCGCCGCAAGCTGCTCCTGATCAGCGGCGCGGCCGTCGTCATCACGGTCAACTGGGGCGGCTACATCTGGGGCGTCAACAACGACCGCGTCGTCGAGACCTCGCTGGGCTACTTCATCAACCCGCTCGTGACCGTGCTGATGGGCGTGCTCGTCCTGGGCGAGCACCTGCGGCGCCTGCAGTGGGTCGCGATGGGCATCGCGTTCGTCGCGGTCGTCGTGCTCACCATCGACTACGGACGACCGCCCTGGGTCGCACTCGTCCTCGCCTTCTCCTTCGGCACCTACGGCCTGCTCAAGAAGCAGGCGGGCGTCGGAGCGGTGGAGAGCATCACGCTGGAGACCCTCGTCATCGCGCCGTTCGCAGCGGCGTACGTCGCCTGGCTGGTCACCACCGGCGAGTCGACGTTCGGCACCGAGGGCGCCGGGCACGCGCTCCTCTTCACCACCACCGGCATCATCACCGCCGTCCCCCTGATGCTGTTCGGCGCCGCGGCGATCCGCGTGTCGATGGTGTCGCTCGGACTGCTGCAGTACCTCGCCCCCACCATCCAGTTCGCCCTGGGCATCCTCGTCTTCGACGAGGCCATGCCCGCCAGCCGCTGGATCGGCTTCGGCCTGGTCTGGGTCGCGCTCGTCATCTTCACCGTGGAGGCGGTCAACCACCGCCGCCGCCAGCTGCGCCTCGTGGCACACGCCAGCGCCGTCTGATCGGTGCTCTCGCGGAATGCACCGGACCCGCGTGAGGTTCGGCCCTCCATGACGACCATCGGACTCATCGGCAGCGGGAACATCGGCAGCACCGTGGCACGGCTGGCGGTCGCCGCGGGCCACGACGTGGTGCTCTCCAACAGTCGAGGACCGGAGACCCTCACGGACCTGGTCGCCGAGCTGGGTGACCGCGCCCGGGCAGCGACCGCGACGGAGGCGGCGGAGGCCGGTGACATCGTCGTGGTGACGATCCCGCTCAAGGCCTACCGCGAGGTGCCCGTCGAGCCGCTGCGCGGCAAGACCGTCATCGACACGAACAACTACTACCCGGACCGCGACGGGCACATCGCCGAGCTCGACGACGAGTCGACCACCACGTCCGAGCTCCTCCAGGCCCACCTGCCCGGATCGCACGTGGTGAAGGCGTTCAACAACATCTTCTTCCCCCACCTCGCCTCCTTGGGCCGCCCGCAGGGCGATCCCGACCGGTCGGCGCTCGTGATCGCCGGCGACGACGCGGACGCCAAGCGCGAGGTCACCGAGCTCCTCGACTCGATCGGCTACGACGCCCTGGACGCGGGACCGCTCCGCGAGGGCTGGCGCTACCAGCGCGACACGGCGGCGTACGTCCAGCCGTACGCGCAGCCCGACGCCGAGGACTTCGCGACGGGCACCCGCCCGGCCACCGCGGCCGACCTGCGAAAGGCCCTGGACGCCGCCGTCCGCTACCGCGACATGTGAGCCCTAGGCTGCGACACCATGCGCCTGCTCGTGACGTTCGTCGGAGGTCTCGGCCACCTCGCACCCCTGCTTCCGCTGGCTCGGGCGGTGCGCGCCGCCGGACACGAGGTGGCGATCGCCGGCTCGGGCGGCCTGGTGCCGCGGATCGAGGAGGCGAACTTCACCGCCTTCGCGACCAGCCCGTCGCCACACCACGCCCAGGCGGCGGCCGCTGAGGGTCGCGCGCCGCTGGAGGTGATGGACGCGCGGGCGACCGAGCTCGAGTTCGCCGACAACTTCGCCGACCGCGGCGCACGCCGGATGGCGGCAGCCGTGCCCGACGTGGTCCGCGAGTTCGGGCCCGACCTCGTGCTGCGGGACGAGACCGACCTGGGCACGACCATCGCCGCCGAGCTGCTGGGCGTCCCCGTCGCCAGCCACCTCGTGCTGGCCGCCGGCCTGCTGCTCCGGCCGGAGCTCGTCGCCCCCCGCCTCGACGCCCTACGCGCCGAGCACGGCCTGCCACCGGACCCCGCGCTGACGCGGCTGACCTCGGGGCTGGTCCTGAGCGAGGCTGCGCCGTCGTTCCGCAGTCCCGGGTCGCCACTGTCGCTCCGGCCCACGTACTACCGGTCGGTCCGTACGCCGCGGTCCCCCACGAACGCCGGTCGCCCGAGCGTCTACGTCACCCTCGGCACGATCTTCGCGCGCGCGTCCGGGGACCTGTTCGAGCGCATCCTGGCCGGGCTCGGCTCGCTCGACGTCGACGTCGTGGCCACCGTGGGGCGCGGGACCGACCCCGCCGACCTCGGACCCCAGCCGGCGCACGTACGGGTGGAACGGTTCCTGCCGCAGGCCGAGCTCCTGCCCGAGGTCGACCTGGTCGTCTCGCACGGTGGCTCGGGCAGCCTGATGGCGACCCTCGCGCACGGCCTGCCGTCGCTGCTCCTCCCGCTCGGCGCGGACCAGCCACACAACGCCGTGCGCGCTGCCGAGCTGGGCGTCGCAGCGGCGCTCGACGCCGTCACCGTCACGCCCGAGGAGCTCGGGTCGAGCGCTCGCGCGCTCCTCGACGACGGCGCGATGCGGGCAAGCTGTGTCGCTGTCGCCGACGAGATGGCCCGCCTGCCGGAGGCGTCGGTCGCCGTTGCGGCGCTGGAGGAGGCCGCGCGCCAGGCACACCCGTGGTGAGCGCTGCACTGACGGGTGCCCGCCCCAGGAGCGGGCGGGCTCAGGACGAGCGGGTCGCGACGATGTCGGCGAAGGACTCGAGGGCCGTGCGCACGGGGCCGGGGTCGAGGGCCTCGAGGAGCTTCTTGGCGCGGGCGGCCTCGGCCAGCACGTGGTCGCGGGCCTGCTCCATGGCCGGGTGCCGGCGCATGAGCTCGAGGGCCTCGGCGTGCTCGGCGTCGTCGGCCAGCGGCCGGCCGAGGAGCGACAGCAGCCGGGCGTCGGCCGGGTCGGTGGAGGCCTGGGCCATGAGCACGGGGAGCGTGGGTACGCCCTCGCGCAGGTCGGTGCCGGGCGTCTTGCCGGACGCGTCGGACTCCGAGGCGATGTCGAGGATGTCGTCGGTCAGCTGGAAGGCCGAGCCGACGATCTCGCCGTAGGAGCTCAGGGCCTCGACGACCTCCGGGCGGGCCCCGCTGAACATCGCGCCGTAGCGGGCGGACGTGGCGATCAGCGAGCCCGTCTTGCCGGCGACGACGTCCAGGTAGTGCGCCAGCGGGTCCTCGCCCGGGCCGGGCGGGACGGTCTCCATGATCTGGCCCTCGACGAGCCGGGTGAAGGTGCGCGCCTGGATGAGCACAGCCTCCGGACCCAGCTCGGCGGTGAGCTCCGAGGAGCGCCCGAACAGGAAGTCGCCCGTGAGGATGGCGACGTTGTTGTCCCAGCGGGCGTTGGCGGTGTGGGCGCCGCGGCGCAGGGACGCCTCGTCCATCACGTCGTCGTGGTAGAGCGAGGCGACGTGGGTGAGCTCCACGACGCAGGCGGCGGTGTCCACCGCGTCCGCGTCGGGGTCGGGGCCGGCCTCGGCGGCGAGCAGCACGAGCAACGGTCGGAAGCGCTTGCCACCGGCCATCATCAGGTGCGTCGCGGCCTCCGAGACGAACTGTGCACGCCCCCTGCAGTGGTCGGCGAGCATCTCCTCGACGCGCGCCATCCGCTCGACCAGCCGCTGCTCGAGAGCGGCGTCGACGACGGGCATGGCAAGGGGCGAGTCGGTCACCTGATGAATTCTCCCGCAACAGCCGCCAGGTCGAGCACCGGCCCCGGCAGCACGCCGAGGACGAGGGTGATCGCGGCACCGACGGCGATGGTCGTCGCGGTGAGCACCGACGGGTACGCCACGCTCGGGCCGTCGCCGACCGGCGCGTCGAAGTACATGACCTTGATGACCCGGACGTAGAGGAACGCCGCGATGATGCTCGCGATCACGGCCGCGACCACGACGGGCCAGGCGCCCGCGGCGAGGGCCACGGAGAAGACCGCGAGCTTGCCCACGAAGCCGGAGGTGAGCGGGATGCCCGCCATGGCCAGCAGGAAGAAGGCGAACACCGCAGCCACGACG
The DNA here is from genome assembly GCF_042666175.1 of Nocardioides sp. GCM10028917. NCBI lineage: Bacteria > Bacillati > Actinomycetota > Actinomycetes > Propionibacteriales > Nocardioidaceae > Nocardioides > Nocardioides sp. GCM10028917. The sequence continues at coordinate 49,878 of NZ_JBHTFL010000013.1, read as the reverse complement.
GGCGACTCCTTGCCGAGCCCGGCCCACCGGTCGATCGAGGTGGTCTCGCCGGCCCCGTCGCGGACCAGGCTCACCACCGCGAAGGCGCCGATCGTCGCGAATCCGTAGGTCGCCAGGTAGAAGAGCACGGCCTGGACGGAGCTGATCTCGCCGACGGCCAGCTGGTCAGCGGCCTGCAGGCCGAGGACGCCGGTGAGGATGAAGCCGGTGTGGGCGACCGAGGAGTAGGCCAGCAGGCGCTTGATGTCGGTCTGCGTGATGGCCAGCGCGGCACCGACGAACATCGACAGCACGGCGATGATCCACAGCATCGGCTGCCACGACCACCGGTCCGCACCGAGAGCGACGTAGAACAGGCGCATGATCGCACCGAAGGCGGCGACCTTGGTGCCGGCCGCCATGAAGGCGGTGACCGGGGTCGGGGCGCCCTGGTAGACGTCGGGCGTCCAGGCCTGGAACGGGACGGCGCCGACCTTGAAGAGCAGGCCGACCGAGAGCAGGCCCGTGCCGATGAGCAGCAGGCTCTGGTTGCCCACGTCGTTGCGCACCGCCTCGTTGATCGAGGCGAAGTCCAGGGCGCCGGCGAAGCCGTACAGCAGCGCCGCGCCGTAGAGGAAGAAGCCCGAGGAGAACGCGCCGAGGAGGAAGTACTTGAGCGCGGCCTCCTGGCTGAGCAGGCGGCGGCGACGGGCGAGGCCGCTCAGCAGGTAGAGCGGCAGCGACAGGACCTCGAGGCCGACGAACATCGTCAGCAGGTCGTTGGCGGCCGGGAAGAGCATCATGCCGAAGACCGCGAACATCATCAGCGGGTAGACCTCGGTGTGCTCGCGGTTGGCCGCGATCGACGCGGTCTCCGCGTCGGTGCCCGGCACGGCGGCGGCCTGGCCGGCGAACGCCGACACCCCGCCGTCGAGGTGCCGCTCGGCGAAGAGCAGCACACCGGCGATGGCCAGCGCCAGGACCAGGCCCCAGATGAAGAGGGTCGGCCCGTCGACCGCGATCGTCCCGCCGACGGCGAGGACGCCACGCGCGGCGCCGTCGTCGTACGTCTGGACCTCCTGCGCGACCAACACCACGCCGACGAGGGCGAGCACGAGGCCGCCGAGGGCCAGCACGACCTGGGCGGTGTAGCGGATCGAGCGCGGGAGGAACGCCTCCACGACCACCCCCAGGCAGGCGACGCCGAAGACGGCCAGCAACGGCCAGAGCTCGAAGTACTCGACGCTGGGCTTCACGAACTCGGTCACTGGGGACCACCCTCCTGGCCGATGCCCACACTCGCGAGCGACTCGTGGACGAACGGGTTGATGACGTCGAGCAGCGGCATCGGGTAGAAGCCGAACAGCAGGAGCGCGAGCAGCAGCGGGGCGAGGATGCCCACCTCACGCCGGTCGAGGTCGGCCACCGGCGCGACACCGATCCGCTCCGGACCGGTCATCGTCCGCTCGTACATCCAGAGCGCGTAGAACGCGGCGAGGACGATCGCGAGGACGGCGACGGAGCCGACCAGCCAGTGGTGGTCGAACGCGGCGATGATGACGAGCATCTCGGAGACGAACGGCGACAGGCCGGGGAGGCCGGCCGCGGCGAGGCCACCGACGAGGAAGAACCCGGCCAGCACCGGGGCGGCCTTCTCCACCCCGCCCATCTCCCGGATGGACGCGGTCCCGGTGCGACGGATCAGGAACCCGGCGACGAGGAACATCAGCGCCGTCGCGATGCCGTGGTTGACCATGTAGAGGATCGCGCCGGAGCTGCCGTTCGAGCTGAACACGAAGATGCCCAGCACGATGAAGCCGAAGTGCGAGAGCGACGTGAGGCCGATCAGGCGCAGGACGTCGTCCTGGGCGAGCGCGACCAGCGCGCCGTAGATGATCGAGATCAGCGCGAGCACGATCACGACGGGCGTGGCCCACTGCGAGGCGTCGGGCAGCAGCCCGAGGCAGAACCGCAGCATGCCGAACGTGCCGATCTTGTCGAGGATGCAGACCAGCAGGACCGAGGTGCCGGTGGTCGCCTTCTCGGTCGTGTCGGCCAGCCAGGTGTGGACCGGGAACATCGGCGCCTTGATCGCGAAGGCGACGAAGAAGCCGACGAACAGCCAGCGCTGCGTGGTCTCGTCGATGTCGAGCGCGGCCAGGTCGCTGATGAGGAAGCTCGGGTTGCCCGCGTCGGCGGAGACGACGTAGAGCCCGATCACCGAGGCGAGCATGATCAGCCCGCCGGCGAGCTGGTAGATGAGGAACTTGGTCGCGGCACGTCCCCGGCCGGCCCGGCCGAAGCCGCCGATCAGGAAGTACGCCGGGATCAGCGTGGCCTCGAACACGACGTAGAAGAGCAGCACGTCGGTGGCGGTGAAGACCGCCAGCGACATCGCCTCCAGGGCCAGGGTCCAGGCGAAGAAGGCCTTCGCGCCGTTGTTGCCCGGCGCCTCCGACTCGTGCCAGCCGGCCAGCAGCACGATCGGCACGAGGACGACCGTGAGCAGCACCATCAGCAGGCCGAGGCCGTCGACGCCGAGGGCGTAGTGGACGCCCAGGGACTCGATCCAGGTGTGGGTCTCGGTGAGCTGCATGCCGTCGCCGGCGTCGTACTGCGTCGCGGCCACGATGCCGGCGACCAGGGTCGCGGCGGCGAAGCCGAGGCCGACCAGCCGGGCGACCGCGGCCGGCACGAAGGCCGTGACGAGGGCGCCGACGAGCGGCAGCAGGATCAGGACAGTCAGGATCATCCGAGGTTCACCGCCAGCAGAGCGACGACGACCAGCAGGGCGCCACCGAGGAGGGACAGGGCGTAGGAGCGGACGAAGCCGTTCTGGACTCGACGCATCGTGGTGGACAGGCCGCCGACGGCGGACGAGCCGCCCTCGACGACACCGTCGACGCCGACGCGGTCGAAGGTGGCCAGACCACCGACGAGCGCGGCTCCGGGGCGTACGACGACCGCGTCGTTGATCGCGTCACCGTAGAGGTCGGCGCGGGCCGCGCGGGTCGCGAACGACACGTCCTGCGGGGCCTCGCGCGGGATGTCCCGCTTGCCCACCAGGAACCAGGCCGCGGCGACGCCGAGCGCGACGACGGCGGTGATGATCAGCGTGATCACGAGCGCCGGCAGCGGCGGCTCGTGGTGCTCGACGTGTCCGGTCACCGGCTCGAGCCAGGTGACGATCCAGTCGTTGAACAGCAGGAGTCCACCGAGCACCGACAGCGCCGCCAGCACGATCAGCGGGACCGTCATCACCTTGGGCGACTCGTGCGGGTGCACGCCCTTCTCCCAGCGCTTGCTGGTGAAGAAGGTCATCAGCATGAGGCGGGTCATGTAGAAGCCGGTGATGCCCGCGCCGACGAGGGCCAGGATCCCGATGAAGAGGTTCTCGGCGAGCGCGGTCTCGATGATCCGGTCCTTGGACCAGAAGCCGGAGAAGCCCGGGAAGCCGATGATCGCGAGGTAGCCCATCGCGAAGGTCAGGAAGGTGACCGGCATCGCCTTGCTGAGCGCGCCGTAGTGGCGCATGTCGACGTCGTCGTTCATCCCGTGCATGACCGAGCCGGCTCCGAGGAACATGTTGGCCTTGAAGAAGCCGTGGGTGAGCAGGTGGAAGATCGCGAACGGGTAGCCCACCGGGCCGAGGCCGGCGGCGAGCATCATGTAGCCGATCTGGCTCATCGTCGAGCCGGCCAGCGCCTTCTTGATGTCGTCCTTGGCGCAGCCGAGGATCGCACCCCAGAGCAGCGTGACGGTGGCGACGACGACCACCGCGGTCTGCGCGACGGGCGTGAGGTCGTAGATGAAGTTGGACCGCACGACGAGGTAGACGCCGGCCGTCACCATGGTTGCGGCGTGGATGAGGGCCGAGACCGGGGTCGGGCCCTCCATGGCGTCGAGCAGCCAGGCCTGGAGCGGGACCTGCGCGGACTTGCCGCACGCGCCGAGCAGGAGCAGCAGCCCGAGCGCGTTGAGCGTGCCCTGGCTCGCCTCGCCCGCCAGCTCGCTCACGGCACCGAAGTCGGTGGTGCCGAAGGTGGCGAACATCAGCGCGATCGCCAGCGACAGGCCGACGTCACCGACACGGTTGATGACGAACGCCTTCTTCGCGGCGGCAGCGGCCGACGGCTTGTGCTGCCAGAAGCCGATGAGCAGGTACGACGCCAGGCCGACGCCCTCCCAGCCCAGGAACAGGCCCACGAAGTTGGCCGACAGGACCAGCGTGAGCATCGCCGCGACGAACAGGTTGAGGTAGCCGAAGAAGCGGCGACGACGCGGGTCGTGCTCCATGTAGCCGATGGCGTAGACGTGGATCAGCGACCCGACACCGGTGATCAGGAGCAGGAACAGCGCGGCGAGCGGGTCGTAGAGCAGGTCCATGCCGACCGTCAGCGAGCCGGTCTCGAACCACGTCCACAGGTGCTGGCCGACCTGGCGCGACTCGGCGTCGCGGCCCACCAGCGTGAAGAACAGCACGAGGCTGAGCACGAAGGACAGCGCCGCCATCGCGGTGCCGAGGAGGTGGCCGTGCTTGTCGGCGGCCGCCTTGAGCGAGGCCGGCAGGAACGGCGCGACACCGAGCAGCAGGACCGCGCCGAGCGCCGGGAGCGCGATGACCAGCCAGAGCAGGTCGAACACACCGCCCGCGCCCATGTCGGGCGCGACCACGGGCGCGTGGGAGCCCTCCTCGGCCATCGGCAGGCCAGCCGCGAGGACTGAGTGGGACAACAGGTTCACGAGCGCTCCCTCAGTACTTCAGCAGGCTGGCGTCGTCGACCGAGGCCGAGCGTCGGGTGCGGAAGATGGTCATGATGATCGCGAGCCCGATCACGACCTCGGCAGCAGCCACCACCATCACGAAGAAGGCGGTGATCTGTCCGTCGAGGTTGCCGTGCTGCCGGGCGAAGGCCACGAACGCCAGGTTGCAGGCGTTGAGCATCAGCTCGATGCACATGAACACCACGATGGCGTTGCGGCGCGTGAGGACACCCACGCAGCCGATCGTGAAGAGGATCGCCGAGAGGACTACGTACTGGGTCACTTGTGCACGCCCTTCTCGACGTCCTCTTCGGTGGTCGCGGGTGCGCCGGCCTTGCCCGAGGTCTCGGGCATCGTGGCGGGGTCACCGATCTGACGGCGTACGTCGTCGATGTCGTCGGCGAGCGCGGGAGCCGAGCGGACCGTGCCGCGGGCGGCGAGCACCCGGGAGACCGACGACTCGGCGGCGGTGCCGTCCGGCAGCAGGGCCGGGGTGTCCACCGCGTTGTGGCGGGCGTAGACGCCCGGCGAGGGCAGCGGGCCGAGGTGCTTGCCGTGCTCGGCGTAGTCGCGCAGGCGCTGGGCGGCCTGGTCGGCCTGCGTCGCCTTCGGGGCCAGGCGCTCGCGGTGGGCGAGCACCATCGCGCCGAGCGCGGCGGTGATGAGCAGGGCGCTGGTCGCCTCGAAGGCGAACACGTAGCGGGAGAACAGGATGTTGGCGATCGCCGGGACGTTGCCGCCGGCGTTGGCCTCGTCGAGCCCGACCACCGTGCCGAGCGTGACCTGGCTGATGCCGACGACCAGCACGACGCCGAAGAGGAGCCCGAGGACGACCGCCATCACACGCTGGCCGCGGATCGTCTCCACCACGGAGTCGGTCGCGTCGACGCCGATCAGCATCATCACGAAGAGGAACAGCATGAGGATCGCGCCGGTGTAGACGATGATCTGCACCGCGAAGAGGAACGGGGCGTCGAGCACGGCGTAGAGGAACGCCAGGCTGATCATCACCACGGCGAGCAGCAGCGCGGCGTGCACGGCCTTGCGGACGAACAGGATGCCCAGCGCGGCGGCCACCATGATCGGGGCCAGGATCCAGAACGTCATCGGGGTCCCCTCGAAGTTGTCGGGCGGAGGAGCGAAGCGGGGGAGAACGAGAACTTCGTGGGGTGGTTCATCGGGTGGCCCCCCGGTAGTAGTCGCCCTCGTCGTCGCCGAGCCGCATCGCGTGCGGCGGCTCCTCCATGCCCGGCAGCAGCGGGGCGAGCAGGTCGGACTTCTCGTAGATGAGGTCGGCGCGGTTGTCGTCGGCCAGCTCGTACTCGTTGGTCATCGTGAGCGCGCGGGTCGGGCACGCCTCGATGCAGAGCCCGCACAGGATGCAGCGCAGGTAGTTGATCTGGTAGACGCGGCCGTAGCGCTCGCCGGGGCTGAAGCGTCCCGAGCCGTCCGGGAGGTCGACGTTGGACGCGCCCTCCACGTAGATGGCGTCGGCCGGGCAGGCCCACGCGCACAGCTCGCAGCCGATGCACTTCTCGAGGCCGTCGGGCCAGCGGTTGAGCTGGTGCCGGCCGTGGAAGCGCGGAGCCGTCGGGAGCTTCTCGAAGGGGTACTGCTCGGTGACGACCTTCTTGAACATCGTCCGGAAGGTGACGCCGAACCCGGCGATCGGGTCCCAGAGGCTCTCCTTGATGCCCTTGGACCCCTGCTCGGACTGAGGGGACTCACTCATGGTTCTCCTCCGCTGAAGCGGTGACGGTGGTGCGGCTCTGGGCGAACGTCAGCGGCGCGGCGCCGCCGCGCACGGCGCCGCCAGCGGGCATCGGCGGGACGGGGAAGCCGCCGGCGAACGCGTCGTGCGGCTCGTCGCTCGCCTCGACCGGGCTCTGCTCGTCCGTCTTGTCGCCACGGTCCCCGACGAACATCAGCGCCACGGTGAGGACGAGCAGGACGGCGATCGCGGCGACGAGGTAGGTGCGGTTGATGTTGCCCTCGAGCGAGATGACGCGGATCGTCGCGACGGCCACGATCCAGGCCAGCGAGACGGGGATCAGGATCTTCCAGCCCAGCGCCATGAACTGGTCGTAGCGCATGCGGGGCAGCGAGCCGCGCAGCCAGACGAACAGGAAGACGAAGCAGAAGACCTTGCCGAAGAACCAGAGCAGGGGCCAGTAGCCGCTGTTGGCGCCCTCCCACACGTTCTCGATGCCCCACGGCGCCGCCCAGCCGCCGAGGAACAGCGTCGTGGCGATGGCCGACACGGTCGCGAGGTTGATGTACTCGGCGAGGAAGAACAGCGCGAACTTCAGGCTGGAGTACTCGGTGTGGAAGCCGCCGACCAGCTCACCCTCGGCCTCGGGGAGGTCGAAGGGGGCACGGTTGGTCTCGCCGACCATCGAGATCACGTAGATGACGAACGACGGCAGCAGGATCAGGCCGAACCACAGCCGGTCCTGCGCAGCCACGATCTCCGACGTCGACATCGACCCGGCGTAGAGGAACACCGCCACGAGCGCGAGGCCCATCGCGACCTCGTAGGAGATCATCTGGGCGCTCGAGCGCAGCCCGCCCAGCAGTGAGTACGTCGAGCCCGACGACCAGCCGCCGAGGACGATGCCGTAGATGCCGATCGAGGCGATGGCGAGCATGAAGAGCACCGCCACCGGCATGTCGGTGAGCTGCAGCGGCGTCTCGACGCCGAAGAAGTTGACGACGGGGCCGAGCGGGATGACGGCCCAGGTCACGAAGGCGGGCACGGTCGCGATGATCGGCGCCAGCAGGAAGACGACCTTGTCGGCCGCCTTGGGGACGATGTCCTCCTTGAGCGCGAGCTTCACGCCGTCGGCGAGCGACTGCAGGAGGCCGAAGGGGCCGTGCACGTTGGGCCCGACGCGGTGCTGCATCCGGGCGACCACACGGCGCTCGAACCAGATGTTGAAGAGCGTCAGCAGCACCAGGATCAGGAAGATGAACAGGGCCTTGAGCAGGATCACCCACCACGGGTCGTGGCCGAAGGCGGCCAGGCCCGGGTCGGGCAGGTCCGCCGCGAGCGGAGCGAGCTGCATCATCGAGTGGCTCCCTTCAGGGTGACCGTGCTGCCGGGCGAGGCGAGCTCGGCGAGGACGCCGCGGCCGAAGGACCGGGCCGGGACCCAGACGACACCGTCGGGCATGTCGGCGACGACGACGGGCAGCGTCACGCTGCCCCGGTCGCCGGTGACCGTGACGAGCTGCTCGCTGCCGGGCTGCGACTCGAGCATGCCGAGCACCGACTCGTACGACGCGCGGCTGACCCGGGCGACCGGCCTGCGGGCGGTGGCGCGCAGGTGCTCCTCGCCGTCCTGCATCGAGCCGAGGTCGAGGAGCTGCTTCCAGGTGGCGAGCGCGAAGGCCGTCTCGCCCTTCTTCGGCGCCCTGGCCGGCTTCGGCGCCTTGCCGGCGTCGTGCGCCGGACGGGCACCGTCCCACGGGCCCAGGGCCTGGATCTCGTCGCGGACCTCGGCGACCGTGCGGAAGCCCAGCGGCCGGCCGTGGCCGATCGCGGCGAGCTCGTCGGCGATCCCGGACAGAACGCGCAGGTCGGGCAGCGAGGACGGGTTGGCGAACACCGCGTCGAAGGACCGCGCACGGGCGTCCCACGTCACGAAGGTGCCGGCCTTGTCGGTGACCGGTGCCACCGGCAGGACGACGTCGGCGACGCGGGTCACGTCGGTCTCGCGCAGCTCGAGGCTGACGACGAAGCGCGCCGCGTCGAGCGCCGCCCGGAAGGCGGCCGGGTCGGCCGTGTCGTCCGGGTCGACGCCGCCGACGACGAGGCCGCCGAGGTCGCCCTTGAGGAGCGCCGCCACGATCGCGTTGCCGTCGCGGCCGACCTTGGCCGGCAGCGACTCCACGCCCCACGCGGCAGCCAGGTCGACGCGCGCCGCCGCCTCGGTGACGGGGCGACCGCCGGGCAGCAGGTTGGGCAGCACACCGGCCTCGACCGCACCGCGGTCACCGGCGCGGCGCGGCACCCAGGCGATGCGGGCGCCGGTGCTCGCCGCCAGCTGCGCCGCCGCGCTGAGCGCGCCGTGGGTCAGCGCGAGGCGCTCGCCGACGAGGATGACGGCGTCCTTGGAGATGCCGTGCTCGGCGTCCTTGAGCGAGCCGATCACCTCGACCTCGGTGCCGGGGACGGCCGGCACGAGCCGGCCGTTCATCTTCGTCAGCCCGCGCGAGGCGTAGGGGGCCACGGACACGACCTGCGTACGACCGCGCTTGGCGGCCTTGCGCAGCCGCAGGAACAGCGTGGCCGCCTCGTCCTCGGGCTCGAGCCCGAGCAGCACCACGACGGGTGCGGCGTCGAGGTCGGCGTAGGTGACGTCTGCCGACAGCGGCACCTGGGAGGCGAGGAAGCTGGCCTCCTCGGCGGTGTGCGGGCGGGCGCGGAAGTCGATGTCGTTGGTGCCGAGCGAGACGCGGGCGAACTTCGCGTACGCGTGCGCGTCCTCGACCGTCAGCCGGCCGCCGGTGAGCACGGCGGCGGCGCCGGCGTCGCGGAGGCCGCGGGCGGCGACGGCGAACGCCTCGGTCCAGGACGCGGGTCGCAGCTCGCCCCGTTCACCATTGGGCAGAGTCTCGCGGACCTGCGGGTAGGTGATCCGGTCCGCGACCTGGGCGTAGCGGAACGCGAAGCGGTCCTTGTCGCTGATCCACTCCTCGTTGACCTCGGGGTCGTTGCCGGCGAGGCGCCGCATGACCTTGCCGCGGCGGTGGTCGATGCGGATCGCCGCTCCGCAGGCGTCGTGCTCGGCGACGCCCGGCGTCGAGACGAGGTCGAAGGGACGCGAACGGAAGCGGTAGTCGGCCGAGGTGAGGGCGCCCACCGGGCAGATCTGGATCGCGTTCCCGGAGAAGTAGCTCTCGTAGGGCTCGCGCTCGTAGATCGCCACCTGCTGCAGCGCGCCGCGCTCGGCGAGGGCGATGAAGGGGTCACCGGCGACCTGCTCGGAGAAGCGGGTGCAGCGCGCGCACAGCACGCAGCGCTCGCGGTCGAGCAGGACCTGGGCGGAGATGTTGATCGGCTTGGGGAAGGTGCGCTTGATGCCGCCGCGCTCGGCGAACCGGCTCTCGCCACGGCCGTTGCTCATCGCCTGGTTCTGCAGGGGGCACTCGCCGCCCTTGTCGCAGACCGGGCAGTCGAGCGGGTGGTTGATGAGCAGGAACTCCATGATGCCCTGCTGCGCCTTGTCGGCCACCTCGCTGGTCGCCTGCGTGTTGACGACCATGCCCTCCGCGACCGGCAGGGTGCACGAGGCCTGCGGCTTGGGGAAGCCGCGTCCGTTGCCGGCGTCGGGGATGTCGACCAGGCACTGGCGGCACGCGCCGACCGGGTCGAGCAGCGGGTGGTCGCAGAAGCGCGGGATCTGCACCCCGACCTGCTCGGCGGCGCGGATGACCAGGGTGTCCTTGGGGACGCTGACCTGGACGCCGTCGATGGTCAGGGTGACCAGGCCGGTGTCGGTCTTCTCCGGCGCCTTGTCGGTCGCTGTCATGCAGAGGCTCCCACGGGTGCGAATGCGGTCGAGGCGGCCGGGTCGAACGGGCAGCCGCCGTGGGTCAGGTGCGCGAGGTACTCGTCGCGGAAGTGCTGGATCGAGCTGGAGATCGGGCTGGTCGCGCCGTCGCCGAGGGCGCAGAACGAGCGGCCCAGGATGTTGTCGCACTGGTCGAGCAGCAGGTCGAGGTCGCCCTCGTCGCCCTGGCCCTTCTCGAGGCGGGCCATCGTCTGCGTCAGCCACCACGTGCCCTCGCGGCACGGGGTGCACTTGCCGCAGGACTCGTGCTTGTAGAACTCCGTCCACCGCAGCACCGCGCGGACCACGCAGGTGGTCTCGTCGAACAGCTGCAGGGCGCGCGTGCCGAGCATGGACCCGGCAGCGCCGACGGACTCGAAGTCGAGGGGCACGTCGAGGTGCTCCGGCGTCAGCAGCGGGGTGCTCGACCCACCGGGCGTCCAGAACTTCAGCTCGTGGCCCTCGCGCATGCCGCCGGCGAGGCCGATGAGCTCACGCAGGGTGATGCCCAGCGGCGCCTCGTACTGGCCCGGGTTCGTCACGTGTCCCGACAGGCTGAAGATGCCGAAGCCGTTGGACTTCTCGGTGCCCATGCCGGCGAACCAGGCAGCACCGTTGGTGATGATGCTCGGCACCGAGGCGATGGACTCGACGTTGTTGATCACCGTCGGGCTGGCGTAGAGGCCGGCGACGGCCGGGAACGGCGGCCGCAGGCGCGGCTGGCCGCGACGGCCCTCGAGGCCCTCGAGCAGGGCCGTCTCCTCGCCGCAGATGTAGGCGCCCGCACCGGCGTGCACGATGAGGTCGAGGTCGTAGCCCGAGCCGTGGATGTTCTTGCCGAGGTGGCCGGCCAGGTAGGCCTCCTGCACCGCTCGCTGCAGGCGGCGGATCACGTGGAGGACCTCCCCGCGCACGTAGATGAACGCGGTGTTGGCGCGGATGGCGTAGGAGCTGACGATGACGCCCTCGACCAGCGTGTGCGGGCTGGCCATCATCAGCGGGATGTCCTTGCACGTGCCGGGCTCGGACTCGTCGGCGTTGACGACGAGGTACTTCGGCCGAGGGTTGTCCTGCGGGATGAAGCCCCACTTCATGCCCGTCGGGAAGCCGGCGCCACCGCGGCCGCGGAGACCGGACTCCTTGACGGTGTCGATCACGGCGTCGGGCGTCATCGCGAACGCCTTGTCGAGGGCGGCGTAGCCACCGCGCTCTTCGTACGACGCCAGCGTCCAGGCGCGGTCGGCGTCCCAGTTGTCGGTGAGGACCGGGGTCAGGGTGTCGGTCACTTGTTCTCTCCCTCGGCTCCGGAGGCTTCCTCGACCGACCTGTCGGCACCCGCCGTCCAGCCGTTCTCGCGGGCGATGGCCAGGCCGGCCAGCGAGGCGGGGCCGGCGGCCGGCCCCTCGTCGGCGCGGTCGTCGGGGAAGCCGGCGAGCACGCGCTCGGCCTCGCGCCAGGTGCACAGCCGCGGCCCGCGGGTCGAGTGGACCTCCCGGCCGGCACGCAGGTCGTCGACGACCTGGACGGCCGACTCGGGCGTCTGGTTGTCCATGAACTCCCAGTTGACCATCATCACCGGGGCGTAGTCACACGCCGCGTTGCACTCGACGTGCTCGAGGGTGATCTTGCCGTCCTCGGTGGTCTCGTCGTTGCCGACGTCGAGGTGGTCCTTGAGCCGCTCGAAGATTAGGTCGCCGCCCATGACGGCGCACAGCGTGTTGGTGCAGACGCCGACGTGGTACTCGCCGACCGGCTTGCGCTTGTACATGGTGTAGAACGTCGCGACCCCGTTGACCTCGGCGGCGCTGATCCCGAGGATCTCCGCGCACGCCTCGATGCCCGCCGGGGTGATCCGACCCTGCACCGACTGCACGAGGTGCAGCATCGGGAGGAGGCCGGAGCGGGCCTCGGGGTATCGGGCAGCGATCTCGCGCAGCTCGCCCCAGGTCTTCTCGTCGAGCATCTCCCCGGATGCGACGGCGGCGGCTTCCGCCTCGGCCTTGGCGACGGTGGACTCCGTGCTCATCGTCGGGGTCCCCTCGAAGTTGTCGGGCGGAGGAGCGGAGCGGGGGAGAACGGGAGCTTCGTGGGGTGACTCATCGGTCGACTCCTCCCATGACGGGGTCGATCGAGGCGATGGCGACGATGACGTCGGCGACCATGCCGCCCTCGCTCATCACGCTCGTCGCCTGCAGGTTGGTGAACGAGGGGTCGCGGAAGTGCGCACGGAACGGACGCGTGCCGCCGTCGGAGACGACGTGGGCGCCCAGCTCGCCGCGAGGCGACTCGATCGGGACGTAGGCCTGGCCGGCCGGGACGCGGAAGCCCTCGGTGACCAGCTTGAAGTGGTGGATCAGTGCCTCCATCGACTCGCCCATGATGTGGCGGATGTGGTCGAGGCTGTTGCCCATGCCGTCGCTGCCGATGGCGAGCTGGCTGGGCCACGCGATCTTCTTGTCGCCCACCATGACGGGCGCGCCCTCGAGGCCGGCGAGGCGGTCGGCGGCCTGCTCGACGATCTTGAGCGACTCCCACATCTCGTTGAGCCGGATGCGGAAGCGGCCGTAGGAGTCGGCCGTGTCCCAGGTCTGGACCTCGAAGTCGTAGTCCTCGTAGCCGCAGTAGGGCTGGGTCTTGCGCAGGTCCCAGGCGTAGCCCGTCGAGCGGAGCACCGGACCGGTGATGCCGAGCGCGATGCAACCAGCGAGGTCGAGGTGGCCGACCCCCTCGAGCCGCCCCTTGAAGATCGGGTTGGCGTTGCAGAGGGCGGCGTACTCCGGCAGGCGCTTCCTCATCAGGGCGATGAAGTCGCGGATCTCGTCGAGCGCGCCGGGCGGCAGGTCCTGGGCGACGCCACCGGGACGGATGAACGCGTGGTTCATCCGGAGGCCGGTGATCAGCTCGAACAGGTCGAGCACGAGCTCGCGCTCGCGGAAGCCGATGGTCATCACCGTCAGGGCGCCGATCTCCATCCCGCCGGTCGCGATGGCGACCAGGTGGGAGGACATGCGGTTGAGCTCCATGAGGAGCACCCGCATGACCTGCGCCTTCTCCGGGATGTCGTCCTCGATGTCGAGCAGCCGCTCGACGCCGAGCGCGTAGGTCGCCTCGTTGTAGAACGGGGAGAGGTAGTCCATGCGGGTGCAGAACGTCGTGCCCTGCACCCAGGAGCGGTACTCCATGTTCTTCTCGATGCCCGTGTGCAGGTAGCCGATGCCGCAGCGGGCCTCGGTGACCGTCTCGCCCTCGAGCTCGAGGATGAGCCGGAGCACCCCGTGCGTCGAGGGGTGTTGCGGGCCCATGTTGACCACGACCCGCTCCTCGGCGGACTCGCCGATGCTCTGCGTGATCGAGTCCCAGTCCTGGCCCGTGACGGTGAACACGCGGCCCTGGCTGGTGTCCCCGGGGGCGGCGTAGAAGTCCTGTTCGGTCGTCATCAGTTGTAGCTCCTGCGCTGGTCCGGCGGAGGGATGGACCCACCCTTGTACTCGACGGGGATGCCGCCGAGCGGGTAGTCCTTGCGCTGCGGGTGGCCCGGCCAGTCGTCCGGCATGAGCACCCGGGTCAGAGCGGGGTGACCGTCGAAGATCAGCCCGAACATGTCGTACGTCTCGCGCTCGTGCCAGTCGAGCGTCGGGTAGATGCTCACCAGGCTCGGCACGTGGGGGTCGCTGTCCGGCGCGGTGACCTCGACGCGGATGAGCCGGTTGTGGGTCATCGACGTCAGGTGGTAGACCGCGTGCAGCTCGCGACCGTGGTCGTCGGGGTAGTGCACACCGCTGACACCGGAGCAGAGCTCGAAGCGCAGCGCCTCGTCGTCACGCAGCATCTGCGCCACGAAGGGCAGGTCCTCGCGGCGGACGTGGAAGGTGATCTCGCCCCGGTGCACCACGACGCTCTCGATGGCCGACGTGAGCTCGGTGGCCTCGAGCCGCGCCTCCAGCGCTGCGGCCACCTCGTCGAACCAGCCGCCGTAGGGCTTCTGCGACGGGGCCGGGAAGACCTTCGCGCTGACCAGGCCGCCGTAGCCGGAGGTGTCGCCGGTGCCGCTGACGCCGAACATGCCGCGGCGCTCGCCGACCGCGTGCACCTCGCCGGTGGGCGCGGGCAGGTTCTCCGGCGACTGCTCGGGCGCCGGCTGCTCGACGCCGCTGCCGGTGCCCGTCTCGGACTTGGCCTTCTCGAGGTTGCGCTCCTCGGCGGGACGCGCTGCCTCGTTCTTGTCCGTCTTGTCGTCCGACTCGTCCTGGGCCTTGCCGGCGTGCTTCTCGTCTGGCTTGTCGGTCACCTGAGGAGGCCCTTCATCTCCGAGGTGGGCAGCGCGCGCAGGGCGGCGGTCTCGAGCGCGGCGACCTCGTCGCGACGGTTGGCGCCGAGCTTGGTCTGCTGGACCTGGTCGTGCAGCTTGAGGATCGCGTCGATGAGCATCTCCGGACGCGGCGGGCAGCCGGGGAGGTACATGTCGACGGGCACGACGTGGTCGACGCCCTGGACGATCGCGTAGTTGTTGAACATGCCGCCCGAGGAGGCGCACACACCCATCGCGAGGACCCACTTGGGCTCGGGCATCTGGTCGTAGATCTGGCGCAGGACCGGGGCCATCTTCTGGCTCACCCGGCCGGCGACGATCATCAGGTCGGCCTGCCGCGGGCTGGCGCGGAAGACCTCCATGCCGAAGCGCGCGAGGTCGTACTTGGGGCCGCCGGTGGTCATCATCTCGATGGCGCAGCAGGCCAGGCCGAAGGTGGCTGGCCAGAACGACGCCTTGCGCATGTAGCCCGCCACGCCCTCGACGGTCGTCAGCAGGACGCCGGACGGCAGCTTCTCTTCAAGTCCCATGGGTGAACTCCTCAGTCCCAGTCGAGTCCGCCGCGGCGCCACACGTATGCGTAGGCGACGAAGACAGTGGCGATGAACAGGACCATCTCGACGAGGCCGAAGAGGGCCATCTGGTCGAAGTGGACGGCCCACGGGTAGAGGAAGATGATCTCGATGTCGAAGACGATGAAGAGCATCGCGGTGATGAAGTACTTCACCGGGATCCTGCCGCCGCCCACGGGCTGCGGCGTCGGCTCGATGCCGCACTCGTAGGAGTCGAGCTTGGCCCGGTTGTAGCGCTTGGGACCCACGACGGCGCTCATGATCACGGAGAAGACCGCGAAGCCCGTCGCGATGAGTGCCAGCGCCAGGATCGGCGTGTAGAGCTCCATCGCTTCCCTTCCGGTGGACCTGCGCCCCGCCCAGACGGGCATGTGACTTTGTGAATGGCTTCACGAGTGGCGCGCGCCACAGTCTAGGACGCCGGTGGGGCGTGCGTCACGTCGGGGTGCGGACCACCTCGGCACCGGCCATTGCCGCCCTGACCTGCGCATTTAGGTGACGCGGACGTCACCTAAATCAGTCGCTCCCGGTCAGGCCGTGGCGCGGTGCAGGGCGACGATGCCGCCCGTGAGGTTGCGCCACTCCGGGCGCTGCCAACCGGCCTCGGCGACCATCGCGGCGAGCCCCTCCTGGTCAGGCCAGGCGCGGATCGACTCCGCGAGGTAGACGTAGGCGTCGGACGCGCTCGCGGTGAGCGAGGCGATCCGGGGCAAGGCCTGCATGAAGCCGTCGAGGTAGATCGTGCGCAACGCGCCGTTGGTGGGCGTGCTGAACTCGCACACGACGAGTCGGCCGCCCGGTCGCGTGACGCGGAGCATCTCCTTCAGCCCCGCCACCGGGTCGACGAAGTTGCGCAGACCGTAGGAGATCGTCACCGCGTCGAAGGTGTCGTCCAGGAACGGCAGCCGGGTGCCGTCGCCGGCGACGAACGGCAGTGAGGGCCGGTCCTTCTTGCCCTGCTGGAGCATGCCGACGGAGAAGTCGCACGGCACGGCGACCGCCCCGTGGGTGCCGAAGGGCTCGCTCGAGCAGCCGGTGCCGGCCGCGAGGTCGAGGACCAGGTCACCGCGCTGCGGTGCGACGGCGTCCACCATCGCCCGGCGCCAGGTGCGCTGGATACCGGCCGTCATCAGGTCGTTCGTGAGGTCGTAGCGCTTGGCCACGGTGTCGAACATGCGACGTACGTCGGTCGGTTGCTTGTCCAGGTCAGCGCGGGCCACGCCGCGAGCGTAGGCGTCCGAACCCCGGGAGGCGCAACGTGGGGTGTCGTCGTACGTCCCTATGATCACCACGTCGCCGGCTCCCCGGGGAGGACCCACATGTCACGCCACCGCGCACTCGCGCTCGTCCTGGCGCTGCTCTGCGCCCTGACCGGTCTCACCGGCGTCGCCGCGACCGGCTCCGCTCTCGCCGCCGCACCGTCCGCGTCGGGCTCGCGCGCCGACTTCGCACCGATGCAGCTCGGCGACCGCGGCTGGCGGGTGCGGGTGCTGCAGAGCCGACTGCACCAGCTCGACCTCCACTCCGAGGTCGTGACCAACACGTTCGACCGCGAGACGAGCGACGGCGTGGCGACCGTCCAGCGGCGGCGTGGCTGGACCGCCGACGGCGTCGTGGACGAGCGCACGTGGCGCAAGATCGTCAGCCTCACGACCCCGCCGACGACCGAGGCGCTGCACAACGTCTACACGCCCGGCAAGCCGCTGCTGCAGCGGGGCGACTCCGGCATGAGGGTGCGCCAGGTGCAGGCCCGGCTCAAGCAGGTCCGCTGGTACGACGCCCCGGTGACCGGTCGCTACACGCGGGCCACCGTGGAGGCCGTGGAGGGCTTCCAGGCGAAGCGCCGCATCCCGGTGACCGGCGCGGTCGACCGGCGCACCATGACCCGGCTCAAGGAGATGACCCGCGAGCCGACCAGGGCCGAGCTCTTCAACGTCGCGCCCTCGGGCCCGGCCCTCGACCCACGCTGCCTCACGGGCCGGGCGATGTGCGTCGACAAGACGTCACGCTCGCTGCGATGGGTCGTCGACGGCGCCGTCCTCGAGACCGTCGAGGTGCGCTTCGGCTCGGACGAGCTGCCCACCCGTGAGGGGGCGTTCACGGTGTTCCGCAAGTCGCGCGACCACGTGTCGAGCCTCTACAACACCCCGATGCCGTTCGCGATGTTCTTCTCGGGCGGGCAGGCCGTGCACTACTCCCCCGACTTCGCGGCCAACGGCTACAACGGGGCGTCCCACGGCTGCGTCAACGTGCGCGACCGCGCGGTCGCGGCCTGGCTGTTCGACCGGGTCAGGCTCGGCGACAAGGTGATCGTCTACCGCTCCTGAGTCGAGCCGGCTCAGGACCCGGAACTGCCTGCGAGCGAGAAGGCGGAGTCCAGGCCGTCGCCCGCCCGCCCGCGACGCGGGAGCGACTGCGAGGCCGCCTCGAGCTGCGGCGCCGCGGGCACGACGACCACGGCGTGCTCGCGCGACAGCTCGAGCCGGATGGCCGGGTGGTGAGCGACGCGACCGATGCGGAAGCCGAGTGTCGTCGCGAGGCCGCTGATGGTCCGGTTGACCCGGGCGTCCATCACCAGCACCCGCAGCCGGTCGCCCCACCAGGGAGCCAGGGCGGACACCTCGGCGGCGAGCTTGCGCGCCCGCGAGCCCAGCCGCGCCTCGGCCACCTGGGCCGACATCGCCTCGAGGACGTCGCGCGGCGTCTCGTGCCACGGCGAGCCGTCGACGGTCGCCGCCTCGAGCAGGTCCTCCAGTGCCCTCGAGGCGTCACGGTCGAGCAGCACGTGCGTGGGTCGGACGTGGGCGAGGGCGCCCCCGAGCTGGTCGGGCCTCTCGATCAGGGCGAGGGTGCACCCCGACGTGAGGTGCGCGTCGCGGGCGACGGTCGTGAAGCGGTCGGTCGCCTCGCCGGTCAGCAGGACGACGTCCGTGCCGGTCAGGTCGGACAGCGCTCCGGAGCACTCGGGCCGGAAGAGCCACGCCTGGCTCTTCTCCCTCGGCAGGCCCAGCACCGGCGAGGACGACGCCCCCGCGCGGGCGTCGGCGACCCAGGGCAGCAGGTCGGGCTGGCGCTTGCGCCGCTCGAGCCCCATCCCCCGCAGGCGTTCCCACGAGCGGTCGTCGCACTCGAAGAGCTGGGCGTCGGCCAGGGCGGCACGCCGCAGCAGCGACAGCCGGCTCTCGTCGTCGACGACGACGAGCCGCACCTCGACCTCGTCGAGGAGCCGACCCACCTCGGCCGCGTCGAGGTGCTCGGGAAGCAGCAGCGGCACCGCCCCGGCGACCCGGGTGGCGAGCTCGAGCTCGAGCTGGCGGGCACCGGTCGCGACGCGGATGACGACGACCTGACCGGGGTTGACCCCGGCCTCGATCATGCCGGCGGCGCCGTCGATCACCCGCCGGTAGAGCTCGTTCCACGTCAGCGAGGTCCACGTCCCGTCGCGCACCTCCGTCACGGCGACCTCGAGCGCACGGTTGCGCGCGTGGCGCTCCAACCGGACGAGAGGAGATTCGTGGGCAGGCACGTGCGGGCTCCTAGGGGTGTGGGTTACCGAGGCAACCTAGGTGACGTGCGCCTCTCCTGTTCGCCGTTTGCCCGATCTCCTCGCCTCCCGCTCCACGCCTCGGCGTAGGCTCCCCCCTCGTGACGATCCCCGCGTCCGCCTCCACCCCGCCGCTCGTCGTGCGCACCGTCCCGGTGGACCTGGCGGATCTCCCCCTCCTCGACCTGCTGCCGCGGCACGAGCCGGTCAGCTGGCTGCGCCGGGGCGAGGGCCTGGTGGGCTGGGGTGTCGCGGCACGTCTGGAGACGTCCGGACCGACCCGCTTCAGCGACGCGGTGAAGTGGTGGTCCGAGACCGTCGCGCGCGCGCGGGTCGAGGACCAGGTCGCGGAGCCAGGCACGGGCCTCGTCTCCTTCGGAGCCTTCGCATTCGCCGACGAGCCCGGCGAGTCCGTGCTCGTCATCCCGCAGGTCATCGTGGGCCGCCGCGGCGACCGGACCTGGCTGACGACCGTCTCGGTCGAGGCGCCGACGCTGGTCCCCGCTCGTGCTCCGGAACCTCCCGTCGGCCTCGTCTTCTCCGACGGCGCCCGCAACGGCGAGGAGTGGATGTCGGTCGTGGCCGAGGCGGTCCGCCGGATCTCCGCCGGCGACCTGGAGAAGGTCGTGCTCGCCCGCGACCTCATCGCGACCACCGACGAGCCGCTCGACGTCCGCTGGCCGCTCCACCAGCTCGCCGCGCAGTACGAGATGTGCTGGACCTTCCACGTCGACGGCCTGTTCGGCGCCACCCCGGAGATGCTCGTGCGCCGCGAGCGCGGCCTGGTCACCTCCCGCGTGCTGGCCGGCACGATCCGGCGTACGGGCGACGACGAGCGCGACCTCGCTCTGGCCGCCACGCTCGCCCGCTCGTCGAAGGACCTCGAGGAGCACGAGTACGCCGTGCGCTCGGTCGCCGACGCCCTCGAGCCGCACTGCTCGTCGATGAACGTGCCGGAGGCGCCGTTCGTCCTTCACCTGCCCAACGTCATGCACCTGGCGACCGACGTCAACGGCGTGGTCCACGACAACGCCACGTCGCTGCAGCTGGCCGAGTCGCTCCACCCCTCGGCAGCGGTGGGAGGCACCCCCACCACCGATGCCACCCGGCTCATCGCCGAGATCGAGGGGATGCCGCGCGGGCGCTACGCCGGCCCCGTCGGCTGGATGGACGCCTCCGGTGACGGCGAGTGGGGCATCGCGCTGCGCTCCGCGATGGTGACCGAGGCGGGCGTGCGGCTCTTCGCCGGCTGCGGCATCGTGGCGAGCTCGGACCCCGAGGCCGAGCTGGCCGAGTCGCAGGCGAAGTTCGTGCCGGTCCGCGACGCGCTCGGCGACGGCTGAGCTCAGAGGTCCCGGCCCGGCTCGCGACGCTCGAACGCCTGGCCTGCCGGCAACAGGTTGCCCATGTGGGTGGCGACCATGTCGAGGCCGATGTCGCTGTAGACGCGGTCGTGGATCGCCAGCGAGCGGGGCGCCGCGACCTCGCGCACGAAGTCGATCGCCTCGCTGACCTTGAGCCACGGCGCGCTGACCGGCGCGAGCAGGACGTCGACCTCGCGCCCGGGCGGCGTCAGCGCGTCGCCCGGGTGGTAGACGCTCGATCCCCCGGACTCCAGGACGTAGCCGGAGTTGTCGAAGCGGTCGTAGTCGGGGTGGATCACCGCGTGCTTCTCCCCCACCACCTCGACCGCCGTCCCGGCGACCTCGAGCCGGTCACCGGGCCGCACGACCGTGACGCGGTCGGCGACCTCGGGCGCCTGCTCGCGCAGCAGCCGATCGACCGCGGCGATGGTCCAGATCGGCACCCCGCTCCCGCGAAAATGGTCGGGATGCACGTGGTCGGGGTGCTCGTGGGTGATCAGGACGGCGTCCGCGCCCTCGAGCGCAGCGCCGTCGGTGAACACTCCCGGGTCGATGACGACGACACCGCCGTCGCCCTGCACCCGGACGCACGCGTGGCCGAACTTGGTGATCCGCATGGCTCCACCCTAGGCGCGCCCGCGGACGGCGAATCGTCGTACTCGTGGGGCAGAAGGTTAGGGTGGGGCAGCCTCCGACGGGTGGAGTGCCCTGGGGGAATCACCAATCGCACCCGAGACGAAGAGAGTCCTACATGTCTGCACGCCGCGTGCTCGCAGGCAGCGCCGTCGCGCTGCTCCTGCCCGCGTCCCTGCTCCTGACGGTCGAGACCGGCTCGGCCACCGACTCCGCGGCACGCCCCGCGTCGACGTCGGTGACCAAGAAGGCCGGCCAGAAGATCTCCGTGGAGGTGCTTCCGCAGATCGTCCAGCAGGGCAAGCGCACCGCCAGCGCCGACTCGGCCAAGGGCGCCGTCACCGCGACCATCAAGCCCGTCAAGGTCGGCCGGAAGGTCGTCCTCGAGCGGCTCGTCGGGACGTCCTGGAAGAAGGTCGGCACCGCCAAGCAGGAGAAGTCCGGCGACGCCAACTTCAAGGCCGCCGTCTCCAGCGGCGGCGCCGCCATGACCTACCGCGTCACCGCGCAGAAGTTCAAGGGCCTCAAGGAGGTCTCCAGCACCTCGGCCGACACGACGCAGTGGCTGACCCCGACCTTCAGCGACGAGTTCTCCGGCAGCACGCTCAGCCAGGTGTGGGGCATGCGCGGCCAGAAGTACGAGCCGCAGAGCAAGCGCAAGTGCTCCAAGGGTGACCCGAAGGCCGTCAAGGTCGGCGGCGGCGCCCTGCGCCTGAGCGTCATCAAGGACAAGTCGGCCAAGGGCAAGTGCACGGCCACCTCGCGCAAGGAGAAGAAGAAGATCTCCTACCGCCTCAACGGCCACGTCGGCACCGAGAACGCGTTCGACTTCAAATACGGCGTCGCCGCCGCGCGCATCAAGATGCAGAAGGCGCAGGGCCAGCACGCCAGCTTCTGGTCGCAGCCCAACGGTGGCAACGGTCCGGGCAGCGACGGCCACGAGATCGACATCATCGAGTACTTCGGCGACAAGCACCCGCAGGGTGGCCTCACCAGCTTCATCCACTGGTACAAGGGCAAGCGCCTGATCAAGACCGGCTCGTGGATCAAGGACTCGAAGTCGTTCCTGAAGAACAACAAGGACGGCTGGTCGAAGAACTACCACGTCTTCTCGGTCCAGTGGACGCCCAAGACGATCATCTTCCGCATCGACGGCAAGGAGACCTGGCGCACGTCTGCCCGCGTCTCGCAGGAGCAGCAGTACCTGATCCTGAGCCTGCTCGCCTCCGACTACGAGGCGCTGGAGATGTCGGACAAGAAGCTCCCGCAGCACATGTACGTCGACTGGGTCCGCGTGTGGGAGACCCCGCAGTCCTGATCGACTGACTCACCTGGCACGACGATCCGCGCCCTGGCCCGCTCTCCCTGTTTCAGGGAAGGACCAGGGCGCGGATCTTTGCGTCCAGCTCGGCCCGGTTGTCGCGTCGCACGCGCGCCTCGACCACCTCGATCCCACCGTTGGGCGTGGCGAGGGCCTGCTCGAGCTCGGGCAGTCCCGTGACCCGCAGGTGCGGCACCCGCGCCGCCGCGCACAGGCTGGCGACGTCGACGCCGTGCGGGGTGCCGAAGAGGGTGTCGAAGCGGTCGGCGTGCTCCGGTGCGCCCTGCTCGAGCGTGGCGAAGATCGACCCGCCGTCGTCGTTGACCACGACGATCGTCAGGTCGGGGCGCTCCTCGCGCGGGCCCAGGAAGAGACCCGTCGTGTCGTGCAGGAAGGTCACGTCACCCATCAGCGCCATCGCGCGCGTCGACCGCGGTCGGCCCAGCGCCGCGCCGATCGCCGAGCTGATGGTGCCGTCGATGCCGGCCAGGCCCCGGTTGGCGATGACCTTCCGGCGCCCGCCCACCTCGTAGCGCGCGACCATCAGGTCGAGGTCGCGGACGGGGTTGGAGGCGCCGACGAACAGCAGTCCCCCGTGTGGCAGCGCCCGGCTCACCGCGCCCGCCACCTCGTACGGCGTCAGGTCGCGCTCGGCGGCCAGGAACCGGTCGAGCCCGCGCGACGTGGCGCGGTCCGCCTCCCGCCAGGCCTCGAGCCATGCCGGGTCGTCCGGCCCCGTGACGTCGACCTGGTCCACCTCGCGCGCGACGCTGAACGGGCGCTCCGCCCACCTGCCGCGCTGGCGGGCCGAGACGACCTCGACGTCGTCGCGGGCGAGCAGGCGGGCGACCGGGCGCGACAGCGTGGGGTGGCCGTGGACCACCACCCGTTCGACCCGCCTTCCCAGCTCACCGGACAGCAGCAGCCGATAGGTGCGGACCACGTGGTCGCCGGTGCGACACCCGCTGGACGGCTCGGCGAGGAGCGGCCAGCCCGCCCTCTCGGCGAGGACGCGGGCCGGCGGCCCGGCGTCGTCCCCCGCGACGACGACCGTGCGGGGCCCCGGCTCGAGGACCACGCGCTCCAGAGGCGGGCCAACGGCCGGCACCGCCCACGTGGGCACGTCCCCACCGTCCCAGCCGTCGTCGTCGGGGAGCAGCGGATCGTCGAGCTGCACGTTGAGGTGGACCGGCCGCACCCCCTCGTGGGTGCGGAGGAAGGCGAGCAGCTCGTCGAGGTCCGCGGCTGCCACGTCGAGCGTGGGAGCGAAGGACCTGAAGATGCCGACCTGGTCGGTCGTCTGGTTGGCACCGGTCCCGCGCAGCCGGGCCGGGCGGTCGGCGGTCACCACGACGAGCGGCACCCCGGCGTGCGCCGCCTCCATCACAGCCGGCAGCAGGTGTGCCACCGCGGTGCCGGAGGTGCAGACGACCGCGGCGGGCTGGACGCCCACCTTGGCCAGTCCGAGCGCGAGGAAGCCCGCAGTGCGCTCATCCATCCTGGTGTGGAGCCGCAGGCCGTGCGCCTGGGGCGTGCCGGCCCGCGCCACGTCGTAGAGCGCGAAGGAGAGCGGCGCGTTGCGGGAGCCGGGCGCGATCACCACCTCACGCACCCCGGCGCCGCGGAGCGCGGTCACCACCGTGCGGGCGAGGTCGGTCGAGGGGTTGGTCACGCTCGCTGATCCTGCCCTACCGACGCCAGCCGGTCGCTCCAGTGGGCGACCCGGTCGGCAGGAGCCGCGAGCCGCGCCAGGGCCGCGTCGTCCACCTCGGGGCGGACCACGCGCAGCATGCCGTCGACCGGCAGCATCGGCTCGGTGACCACGTCGTCGGTCAGCAGCTGCACGGTCGCCAGCCCGCAGGCGTGGTGGAGCTCGGGGAGCGCCGCCGCGAGGGCGACGCCGGCGGCGATGCCGACGCTCGACTCGACGGCGCTGGAGACGACGACCGGCAGGCCGATGTCCTCGGCGATGCGCAGGCAGGCCCGCACCCCGCCGAGGGGCTGCACCTTCAGCACGGCGATGTCGGCGGCCTCGAGGTCGCGGACCCGGTAGGGGTCCTCCGCCCGGCGGATCGACTCGTCGGCGGCCACCGGCACGCCCACGCGCCGGCGTACGACCGCGAGGTCCTCGACGGCCATCACCGGCTGCTCGACGTACTCCAGCCCGCCCGCCGCGCGGTTGATCGCGGCGATCGCGCGGACCGCCTCGTCGACGTCCCACGCGCCGTTGGCGTCGACGCGCACCTGGCCGTCCGGCCCCAGTGCGTCGCGCACCGCCTCCACACGTGCCACGTCGTCGCCCAGCGTCTGGCCGCGCTCGGCGACCTTGACCTTGGCCGTGCGGCAGCCGCCGGCTTTGACGATGGCGTGCGCCCGGGCCGGGTCGGTGGCGGGGACGGTGACGTTGACGGGCACGACGCTGCGCAACGGCTCCGGCCACCCCACGTCCGCCGCCTCGCGGGCGCAGGCGAGCCACGGTCGGGCGGTCGCGTCGTCGTACTCCAGGAACGGCGACCACTCCCCCCAGCCGGCGTCGCCGCGCAGCAGCACGCCCTCACGGACCGTGATGCCACGGAACCTGGTGCGCAGCGGGATCGCGAAGACGTGCAGGTCGTCCACCGGCCGGGGCATCAGAGCGCGGCCCGGACGGCCTGCCGGTCGACCTTGCCGTTGGGCAGCAGAGGCAGGCTCTCGACCCACCGGAACTCGCGCGGGGCCCACGACCGCGGGTGCTCGAGGCTGACCCAGTCACGCAGCTCGGCCTCGCGGACGTTGCCGACCACCACGGCGACGACCCGCTGGCCCCACTCGGGGTCGGGGACACCGAGGACCTCGGCATCGGTGACGAGGAGGTGCTCGCGGAGCCGCCGGGCGACGGCGGTGACCGGGACCTTCACGCCGCCGCTGACGACCACGTCGTCGACACGGCCGATGACCTGCAGGCGTCCGTCCTCGTCGAAGCGGCCGGCGTCGGAGGTGAGGAACCAGCCGTCGACGACCGACTCGGCGGTCAGCCCGGGGTCGTCGGCGTAGTGGCTGAAGAGCGTGGGCCCGGCGATGCGCACACGTCCCTCGGCGCCGATCGTCACGCCGACCCCGTCGAGCGGCATGCCGTCGTAGACGCACCCTCCGGCGGTCTCCGACGAGCCGTAGGTCGCGACGACACGGACCCCCTGCTCCTCGGCGCGCCTGCGCACCGCCGGGTCGAGGCCACCGCCGCCGACGAGGACCGCACGGCAGCGGGCGAGGGCCCCCACCTGCTCGGGGTCGCCCACGATGCGGTGGAGCTGGGTCGGCACGAGCGAGGCGAACGTCGGGGTGCCGTCGTGGTCCGCCGGGACCGCACGCCCGATGTCGAGGCCGTCCACGACGACGGGCTCGTGACCGGCGACCAGCGAGCGGACGATGACCTGCACCCCGGCGACGTACGACGACGGCAGCGCGAGCAGCCACCGGCCCGTGGCGCCCAGCCGGCGTGCGGACGCCTCGACGCTGGCGAGCACCGCACGGCGCGGGAGCACGACCCCCTTCGGGCTGCCTGTCGAGCCGGAGGTCTCGATCAGCAGCGGCGGCGGGGCGTCGGCCTCCAGCCACCTCGACAGCTGCCGGATGGCGACGGAGGGCTCGTCCGAGGGCCGCAGGAAACTCACACGACGAACGCTAGTGGCTCTGCCACCATGTGCACGATGGACGGCACCGAGACGCGGCGCGAGCCGGGGACGCAGTCGTGGTGGCAGCGCCAGCTGCCGCCGTCGCCGCTCGCGCGGTCACTGTCGGTCCAGTCGATCCTCTTCGCCATCGGCGAGGGCACCTTCATCACCGGCTCCGCGGTCT
This sequence comes from Nocardioides sp. GCM10028917, assembly GCF_042666175.1. Taxonomy (NCBI): domain Bacteria; kingdom Bacillati; phylum Actinomycetota; class Actinomycetes; order Propionibacteriales; family Nocardioidaceae; genus Nocardioides; species Nocardioides sp. GCM10028917. The sequence goes on along the minus strand of NZ_JBHTFL010000013.1, from coordinate 24,004 downwards.
TCTTCACGCAGATCGTGGGCCTCTCGGCCGCCCAGGTCGGCATCGGCCTCACCGTCGCGGGCGTCGTGTCGTTCTTCTTCGCGGTGCCGGCGGGCAAGCTCGCCGACCGCGTCGGCACGAAGCGCATGTGGGCGATCGGCGCCGGGCTCACCGCCCTGCTCTACCTCGTGTGGCCGCTGATCCACGGCTTCCCCGCCTTCCTGGCGATGATGGTCGTGCTCGAGGTGGTCAGCCAGGCCGGCTGGAGCGGGCGCGGCGCCTACACGATCGACATCTTCACCCGCGAGGAGCGTGTCCAGTCGCAGGCCTTCATGCGGGCCGCGCTCAACATCGGGTTCACGGTCGGCGCGCTCATCGGCGGCCTCGCGCTGGCCACGAACAGTGACGCCGTCGTGCGCGCCGTGCCATTGCTCACCGGCGCCATCCTGCTCGCCAACACGTACTGGATCACCCGGCTGCCCGACCCACCCGCCAAGGCGCCGAGACACACCGACGACGAGGTGATCAAGCCGCGTGCGTTGAAGAACCGGCCGTTCCTCGCCCTGATGACCGGCGACGGCGTGCTCGGCACGAACCAGGTGCTGCTCAACATCGTGATCCCGCTGTGGCTCGTGGAGGAGACCGACGCCCCGCGCGTGCTGCTCGCGTGGCTCTTCGCCACCAACACCGTCATGGCGGTGCTGCTGCAGGTCGCCGCCGCGCGTGGGGTCGACTCCGTCGCGCGGTCGCTGCGGGCGTCGTACATCTCGTCCGGATTCTTCGTCCTGTCCTGCGCCATCGTGCTGGTCACCCACGACACGATCGGCTGGCTCACGATCGCGCTGGTCTGGCTCGGGCACGTGACGGTGACCGGAGCGGAGCTCTACCAGTCGGCCGGCCACTGGGGCTTCATGTCGGACCTGACCGACGCCGACCAGCGCGCGGAGTACCAGGGCGCCGCCCACATCGGCGGCACGCTCGGCTCGGTGTGGGCGCCCGCGCTCTACACCTGGCTGGCGATGGAGCACGGGTCGATCGGCTGGATCACGATCGCGGCCATCGTGGTGGTCTCGACGCTCACCATGGGCCCGTCGGCCCGGGCCGCCGAGCGCTACCTCGCGCGGCACGGCTCGGCGACCTGACCGGCACCCCGACTCGGGACCGGCCCCGGACGTACGCCGTAGGGTCGCGGCCATGACCTCGTACTGGATCACCACCTACAAGGCCGTCCACGACCCCGACAAGGTGGCGGCCTACGCCGCGCTCGCGGGACCGGCGCTGACCGCGGCGGGTGGCCGGTTCCTGGCACGTGGTGTGCCGGAGGTGACCTTCGAGAAGGGCGAGTCCACCCGGACGATCGTGATCGAGTTCCCGTCGGTCGAAGCGGCCGTCGCCGCGCACGACAGCGAGGCCTACCAGGAGGCGCTCCGCGCGCTCGACGGCGGCGCCGATCGCGACATGCGCGTGGTGCCCGGGTCGTAGCCGCCCTACGACGCCGTCCACCCCGTGCTCCCCTGCCGACTGCGTGGCATGGTGGAGGGATGGACGCCTTCCGGCTCGTCGTCACGGTCGTCGTGATGGTGGGGGTCGTCCTGGCCATCCTGCTGTTCGAGAAGCGCCGGGCTGAGCGCATCAGGCGCGACACGGCGCGGATGGCGCAGGGCCGTCCCCTGGACGAGGACCAGGACGAGGCCGGCGACGGGGACGGCCGTCCGCGGTAGGCGATCCTGTGCCCACGGCCGGTCGTTTCACCCACCTCAGGGTGGAGACCGACGCGTGGTCGCGACCTACGGTCCAGAGAAGCGCTGGAAGCACTTCTCCCGAGGAGATGCCATGGGTGTCAACGTGGGATCGGCGGCCCCGGCCAGGCTGCTCGCCCTCACCTTCCTGGTGGGCACGGTCCTGGGCCTGCTGGGCGTGGTCCTCTGGGCGAGCGTCGTGGACGACGACGGTGACGACGCCACGCTGCAGGCGAGCAGCAGCACGGCCGACGAGTCAGGTCCAGAGCCACCGGCCGATGAGGCCTCTGCACCGCCGCAGCAGCCGGCCGACACCCGGGCGGCGCGTTGCTCCGAGGCGGCGGCGGCGCTCGAGGCACCCCTCGGGGCGGCGCGACCCGCTCTGCAGCAGTGGGACGTGCACGTCGACGCCATGAACCAGCTCGTGGTCGGCGAGATCACCCTGCAGCAGGCGACGACCTTCTGGAACCAGACCCGGGTCGGCGCGCAGCGAAATGTCGATCGCTTCCAGAAGGCCTGGTCCGCCCTGGAGCGCACGGGCGTCGACTGCCCGGCACCGGGGCTGCTGGGGCCCGCACCGGCCGCCGTGAGCTCGTGCTCCCGCCTCGTCGAGGCAGAGCTGGGAGTCGCGCGGACGGCCAGGACGTCGATCGACACCTGGGACACCCACGTGCAGCACATGGACATGCTCCGCATGGGCGTGCTGTCGCCCGAGAAGGCGACCGAGATGTGGCTGTCGATGTGGAGGCGCGGCATGCGGGACCTGGACGCCTACCGCGCGGCAGCGCGCAACCCGGCGCTGGACGTGGAGTGCCCGGACCCTGACTCCGCCGACTGAGCGTCAGGTGGCGACGACCTCGCGTACCCGCTCGAGCATCGCCTGCTCACCGGCACTGACCTGCTCCGCTCGGAACCCCATGAAGCCGCCCTCCTTGGCGGCCTCGGCCGCAGCCTGCGCGCTGGCCAGCAACCACGCGCCGTACGCCGCTGCCTCCTCGGCAGACGCCTTGGCGGCCACGACCGCCATCACCGCACGGAGCTCGGCGACCACCTCGTCCCCGACCGCCGGGCCCGTCGGCTTGTACCCCTTGAGCGGGTGACGGCGTTCCTGGACCATGGCCTGGACGTCGAGCGCCACGTCGGCCAGGAGCTCCTCGCGGCTCGGCGGGCTGGTGGCCGACTTCATCGCGGCCATCGTCTCCTTCGCGGCCTCGATCGGTCCGCCCGGGTCGGCCAGCGAGATCGCCAGGCCGGCCACGAACGGCGCCCGCACGATCCGGGCCCATTCCTCCTCGGAGAAGTCGCTCTTCGTCGTCACGCCATCATCCCTTCGAGCGCGGAGACCGCACCCCGTCCGGGGCTCGGCATGGCTGCCAGTGTCCACCGCGGCCGGGGGGTTGTCATCCCGTTCGGCGGGCTATCCGTCGCCCCGGGTCTGGCGTCGGATGACCAGCGCTGCATGGTCCGCCTCCGTCAGGCCCGCTCGGCGGGCCTCCTCTCGCAGCACGTCCCGGGCAACGTCGGGGCGAAGGCCCCGGGCGGCGGCGATGACACCGACGGCGATGCTGATCCGCATGCTCACCCGCAGCTTCTCGGGTCCCCGCTCCGCGTCCTGACGGGTGTGGAACGGGAGGTCCGCGTTGATCACCGCGCCCGGCGCCCACGCGCCGAACACGAACGCGATGTCCTCGTGCAGGTCGGTGAAGGCGTCCCACGAGCCGGCATACAGGTCGACGCTGTTGACCACGACGCCTCCGGCGAGGACGGGCAGGGTGAGGGTGGAGGACACGGCGGCTGCGGCGGTGTCCTGAGCCAGGCGTTGCCAGCGGTGCTCGTCGAGGACGCCGTCCTGGGCGTGGTGCGGCGCATCGAGGAGGCGGGGTGAGAGGTCGAGGACGGCGATCTCCGCGTCGGTGGCCGCGAAGGTGAGGGTGAGGTCGTGCTCGAGCGTGCCGACACTCATCCCCACGACGTCCGGGACCAGCGCGTGCATCTGCTCGCTGTGGCCGCTCAGCACGCGAAGGAGCTCGCTGTCGTCCTCGAGATCGAGCTCCGCCATGACCTCGAGTGTCTGCACGATGGGTTGCATGTCTCCCCCTCCGTACCTCCAACGCTGCGGTCGAGAACACGTTATGTCGAACGATGTACCGGGGGCGAGTGCGTGACTGCGACCTTCGTCGCGGCGCGGGTCGAGCCGGCGCGGCTGCCACACCAGCACCCGGTCGAGCATGTCACCCACCAACGCGAGAGTCGCCGCGTCGGACAGCTCGGACGGCACATCGTGGAAGGTCCGCGTCACCAGGTGACCCGGACCTTCCACGTTGTCGACGCGATCCCCGGATATCCGGGGATCGCGTCGGCCGGCCAGGTCTCACGACGGTCGCGTCCGAAATTCGCAGGACGACTGTCGGTGCGGCGGGCGAGAATGGCCGGCGATGTTCACTGCGCTGATCGCTTACCTCACCCCACCCTCTCGGCTCGCCGGTCGTCTCTCGACGCAGTCGCTGCTCTTCGCGCTCGGCGAGGGCACGTTCATGGCGGGGTCGGCGGTGTTCTTCACCGAGGTGGTCGGCCTCACCGGGCCGCAGGTCGGCCTCGGCCTGACACTCGCCGGCATCGCCGCGTTCATCGCGGCGTACCCGATGGGCAAGCTGGTCGACCGGTTCGGGCCCAAGCGCTGCTGGGCGATCAGCTCCGCCGGCCAGGCCGCGCTGGTGTGCAGCTGGCCGTTCATCGACAGCTTCGCCGGCTACGTCGCCCTGGCCGTGGCGCTCGAGGTGGTCGGGTCGCTGGGCGGCGCGGCCCACGGGGCGTACACGATCGACGTCCTCCCCGCGGCGGAGCGCGTGGAGTCGCGCGCCTACATGTACTCCGCGCTCAACGTCGGCTTCACCCTCGGCGCGCTCGCCGGCGGCGTCGCGCTCGCCACCGAGTCGTTGACGGTGATCTCGGCGCTGCCGTGGTTCACCGCGGCCGTCTTCGCTCTCAACGCCGTCAACATCATCCGGCTGCCCCCCGCCTCCCACGACCTCAAGACGACCGAGGAGCGCAAGGTCAAGGTCGAGGGCCCCGGCCCGATGAAGAACGTCGGCTGGCTCGCCGCGTCGTTCTGCAACGGCACGCTGTGGACCAACCAGGTCATCCTCAACCTCGTCATCCCGCTGTGGCTCGTGCAGAAGACCGATGCCCCGTGGGTGGTGCTGGCCTTCCTCTTCGGCACCAACACCGTCATGTGCATCCTCCTGCCGCTGGCCGCCGCGCGCGGGGTCCGTGACCTCTCGACCGGGCTGCGCGCCATCCGGATCTCGACGGTCTTCTTCATCGTGTCGTGCGTCATCACGTTGTCGACCCACCACACGATCGGCGTGCTGACGGTCGTCCTGTTCTTCCTGGGCCACGTCACCCTCACCGGCGCAGAGCTGTTCCTGTCGGCCGCCAGCTGGACCTTCGAGGCCGAGCTGATGGACCCGCGACGCCGCGGCGAGTACCAGGGCGCCGCCGAGCTGATGGGCACCCTGGGCCGGGTCTGGGCGCCCGCCCTCTACACGTTCCTCGTGATGGACTGGAGCTCACTGGGCTGGCTGGTCATCGCCGCGCTCGTCACCGCGGCAGCCGTCGGCCTGCACCCCTCCGTACGCCTCGCCCGCCGCTTCCTCGAGCAGCACGTGCCGGCCGACATCCTGGCCGACGCGACGTCCTCGGCGCAGGCGGCCGAGCCCGCGCCGCTGGGCCCGCCGACGGTCGACCAGCCCGCGGAGCCTGGCGGCGTGAGCCCGCTCGGCTCCTGACACAATCCGGCGGTGACCTCCTCCGCTGACTGGCTCGCCGGCGCCCGACCGCGCACCCTCCCGGCCGCGGTCGCGCCCGTGCTCGCCGGCACCGGAGTGGCGGCGTACGTCGACGAGGTGGTGTGGTGGAAGGCCCTGCTCGCCCTGGCAGTCAGCCTCGCCCTGCAGGTCGGCGTCAACTACGCCAACGACTACTCCGACGGCGTCCGCGGCACCGACGCCGACCGCGTCGGCCCGATGCGGCTCGTCGGCTCCGGGACGGCGTCGCCGCGCGCCGTGAAGACCGCTGCCTTCGCCGCCTTCGGCGTGGCAGCCGCGGCCGGCCTGGTCCTCGCCGCCACCACCGCGTGGTGGCTCGTCGCGGTCGGCCTGGTGTGCGTGGTCGCCGCCTGGTTCTACACCGGCGGCGAGAAGCCCTACGGCTACCTCGGTCTCGGCGAGGTGATGGTCTTCGTCTTCTTCGGCCTGGTGGCGGTCATCGGCACCACGTACGTCCAGACCGAGACATGGGAGTGGCCGGCCCTCTACGCCGGGGTCGGTGTCGGAGCGCTCGCCTGCGCGATCCTCGTCGCCAACAACCTGCGTGACATCCCCACCGACACCGTCTCGGGCAAGCGGACGCTGGCGGTGCGGCTCGGCGACGAGCGCACCCGCTCCGTCTACGGCTTCCTCGTGCTCGTGGCCGCCGCTGCCGTGGTCGCCGTCGCCGCCGCGACCACGTGGTGGGCGCTCGTCGGCCTGGGCTTCCTGGCGCGCGCGCTGCCGCCCACCCGGGCCGTCCTGGGCGGCGCCACGGGCCCGGCCCTCATCCCCGTCCTGGCCGCCACGGGGGCCGCGGAGCTGATCTGGTCCGTCCTCGTCGCGGTGCCGCTGTTCCTGGTCCCGTGACGGGACCTCGTCCGCCTAGACCAACGAAAAACGCGTGGCCCGCACGCCGCGCGCTCACTAGCGTGGCCGGGTGGACTACGACTTCGCCATCCTCGACTTCTCCGACGAGTCCGACGAGGCGGTCGCCCGGCGCCGGGGCTGGATCGGCGCCGTCCTGCGGGGGTTCCGCGACCCCCGTCCCGAGGACGAGCTCATCGACCGGTGGGTCCGCCACTACCGCACCGACGAGGTCATCGTCCGCGGCGCCTGGCTGCCCGAGGGCGAGCTCGGCGCCGGGCCGATGCCGGTCGCGACGTACGCCAGCCTCGACAAGACGCTGAACGCCGGCAGGGGGCTGCTGCCGCTGCGGATGATCACCGACGTCACGACCAGCGCCGCCCACCGGCGTCGCGGCCTGCTGCGCCGGATGATCGAGGACGACCTCGACGACGCCGTGGCGAAGGGGATCCCGATCGCGGCGCTGACCGCGTCAGAGGCCACCATCTACGGCCGGTGGGGCTTCGGGCCGGCGACGTTCCGGCACGGCGTGGCCGTCGACACGACCACCGGCTTCGCGTTCCGGTCGTTCACCGACCCCGGCCGCGTCGAGCTCCTCGAGCCGGCCGACGCCTGGCCCCACGTGAAGGGGGTCTTCGACACCTTCCACGCCCGGCAGCGCGGGTCGGTCGCGTGGCCGGCGCCGTACGAGGACATGCACACCGGAGCCTTCGACTTCAGCGGCAGCGGCTCCCACCGCAAGATCCGCACCGCGCTCCACCTCGACGACGGACGCGTCGACGGCTTCGCGATCTTCAAGCACGAGGAGAAGGACACGGTGAAGGTCGACGAGATGGCGGCCCTCACGCCCCAGGCACAGCTCGGGCTGTGGTCGTTCCTGGCGTCGCTGGACCGGGTGAAGACCGTGACCTTCAACATCGCCCACCCCGACGACCCGCTGATGTGGGCGCTGAGCGACCTCAATCGCGTGAAGACCACCGAGCTCGAGGAGTTCCTCTGGCTGCGCGTCCTCGATGTCCCGCGAGCGCTCGAGGCCCGGCCCTGGGCGGCCGACGGGACGGTCGTGCTCGAGGTCGACGACCCGCAGGGGCACGCGGCCGGACGGTTCGCGGTGACCACCAGGGACGGCGTCGCGGCGGTCGCGCGGACCGACGACGAGGCGACCGTCCGGGTCGCGGCCGAGACCCTCGGCTCGCTCTACCTCGGCAACGTGCCGGTGCCGCAGCTGCGCAGGGCCGGGCGGGTCGACGGCGCGGACGACGACGTACGACGCTTCGCCGCGATGGCGGACCTGCGCGAGCCGGCCTACAACCTCACCGGGTTCTGAGGTCGAGGTCGGCGCCGAGGAGCGACCCCAAACGGGTCGCCTCGCCCGACAGCTCCGCCGACACCGGGACGTCGACCTCGAGCACGTCGGCGCGGACCCGCCACGTGCCGGCCACGACGCCGTCGACCAGCACGGGGTTGCCACCGCGGGTCATAGCGGTGCGCAGCCCGGCCGGCACGACCCAGGTGTCCTGGGTGCCCGGGCCCATCACCCAGTCGTCCTTGCCCGGCAGCAGCACCACCGTCCGCTCGGGCCGGGTGGTCCCGAGGTCGTCGACCCGGGACGCGAGGTGCCAGCGCGCCTCGCCCTCGACGTCGACCTCGACGAGGTCGCCCTCGACCTCGCGCCACCACCGCTGCAGCCGCTTCCGGCCGGCGCTCAGCCCTCCGCCGAGCCAGTGGTCGACGTGCTCCGGCGTGGTCGGGCCGTAGGCGTCGACGTACTCGAGGACGGCGCGCGGTCCCGCCTCCTCGAGGGCACGCCGGCCCACCCCGTGGCCAGCGTGGGGCTCTGCAGCTCCAGCGGTCCGGCGAGGTCGGGGCCGAGCACGATGTCACCCTGCCACGCGAAGGGCTTGAGGAAGGTGTGGTTGGGCTCCGCGAACTCCTTCGCCAGGTGGGCGAAGCGCGGGTGCCGCGCCAGCACGTCGGCGACGGCCCCCGGTGGCACCGGGCCGGACGCGACGACCTCGCGGACGACGGCCCGCAGGTCCGGCCAGTCGTCGGGGGCGAGCCGGTAGTGCTCGACCCAGCTCCTCAGCGCCCACTGCCGTCCCGCCGCCCGGAGCGCGAGATAGGTGCCCGCGGTCTCGGGCGCCATCACCTGCACGGACCCGCGGAACGAGAACGTCCGCACGAGTCGGCCGTCGGCGAGGGCCCGCTGCACCTCCCCCGGCTCCCCCGGCGTCGCGAGCCGACGGCGTACGGACAGGTCGGGGTCGGAGCCGAAGACGGACACCGCGGCCAGCGTCCGGACGACCTCGGTCGGGTCGGCAGCGCCCGCGAGCAGGTGCTGACGGCGCATCCGCCAGGCGAGCGCCTGGCTCCGCGTCACCTGCAGCGGCATCGGACCCCGGACCAGTCTCGCGTCAGGCTCGCGTCAGTCCCGGTCCTCGCGCGCCTTGCGCTCCTCGAACGCCGCAGACGCCCGGGACGCGCGCGCCTCGACGCGCCGCGCGAAGGCCTCGCGCTGCCGGTCGAGGATGAAGTAGGACGCGATGCCGGAGATCAGGAAGGCCAGGATCACGGCCCAGAAGAGGTTGTAGCGACCGTCGAAGAAGAGGGCCATCAGGCCCACGACGACACCGAACGACGCCACGAACAGCACGAGCCTCATGGCGGTGTAGACAACGAACTCCTTCACGACCCCAGCCTAGGTCGTGGCGACTACATTGGAGGAATGCTGAAGGTCCTGCTCGTCGTCGCCCTGATCGCGGTCGTCGTGTGGTTCCTCGTCAGGCTGACGCTGCGTCGCCTCGACGGAGGCGGACCGTCACGCCCGCGGGTGATCGGCCCCGACGACGACCCCGACTTCCTGCGCGGCCTCGACCGGCCCCGCAAGCCCGAGGACGACTGACACCTCCGGCGCGGCTCCCTCGGCGTAGGAGTGCTGGCTGCTGGAGCTGAAGAAGTTGATGCCGATGAAGTTGAACCACAGCGTCGCGGCACCGACCAGCGCCAGCACCGCCGCGTTGCGGCCGCGCCAGCCCGCGGTCGCGCGGGCGTGCAGGTAGGCGGCGTAGACCACCCAGGTGATGAAGGCCCACACCTCCTTGGGGTCCCAGTTCCAGTAGGCGCCCCACGCCTGGTGCGCCCAGATCGGTCCGGTGATGAGGACGGCGAAGGTCCACACCGGGAAGCCGAAGGCGTGCATCCGGTAGGAGAGCCGGTCGAGCACCTTGGGCTCGGGCACGCGGGCGAGGTAGCCGGTGGTCGCCGACGAGCGCGACTTGACGAGGTAGAGGCCCGAGAGGAGCGCGCCGATCGTGAAGGCACCGGTGGAGATCACCGCCGACACCACGTGGATCACCAGCCACGGCGAGTTGAGCGCGTCAGGCAGCGGCAGCACCGCGTCGTCGAGGCCGAGGAACGCCGCCATCAGCGCCGCCACGACGAACGTGGTGACGAGCGGCCCGAGCCACTCGATGTCGATGCGCAGCGTGGCGAGCACGAAGATCAGCGCGACCACGAAGGTGCCCGCGATCGTGAACTCGTACATGTTGCCCCACGGGACCCGGTTGGGGTCGGCGGCGAGACCGCGCGCGACGAGGGCCACGAAGTGCACGAGGACCGCGAACGCGGTCAGCACGAGCCCGAGACGGCCGGCCACCTCGGTGGGTCGGCTCCCACCGACGGGGTCGACATGGGCGCTGCTCGCGCTCCCGGGACTCGCGCCGACGGGGACGAGCTCGCCCTCCTTCGTCGCCGTTCGCAGGCTCGCGAGCTCGAAGAAGTAGGCCAGCATCGCGAGGAAGTAGAGCACCGCGGCGGCGATGACGCCCCGGTAGCTGAACACCTCCCACTGTAGGTCCGTCACGACTCGTCCTCCCTGGTGCTGGTCGTCCTGGTGCTGGTCGTCTTGGTGCGGGTCGGGTCCTGCAGCTCGGCCACGATTGCGGCGAGCTCGGCCTCGCCGTCCTCCGGGTCGCCGCCCGAGGATCGGTCCAGCCGGCCGAGCTCGACCAGCGTGGTGCCGTCGTCCTGCCGGCGCGCGCGGACCCACAGCCGCCGGGGCCGCACGAACAGCGAGCCCAGCAGGCCCAGCAGGGCGAGCACGACGCCGGTCAGGGCGACGAGCTTGCCCGGCGTGCGGCTGATCTGGATCTTGTTCCAGCGCTGCAGCCCCTCGAACGTCACCGACCCGAGGCCGTCGGGCAGGGTGGCGCTCTCGCCGGGGCGCAGGTCCATCCGGAACGGCTGGCCGTCGGCCTTCATGACCTGGGTGGCATTGGCCTTGTCGAGCACGTAGACCGAGGAGGCCGATCCGTCCTGGAGGCCGAGGTCGCCGGTCCACAGGCTCATCGAGATGAGCGGGTCGAGGGCGTCGCCCCAGACCGACGCCGGCATGGTGAGGTTGCCGTCGGCGTCCTCACCCATCGCGAAGGTCGGGTAGAAGGCGCCCTCGAGGCCGATCTGCTCCGGTCGGGCGAACGGCGCCTTGACGACGCCGAACGACTCGAAGGTCTGCGCGTTGGTCGGCAGGAACACCACCGGGCCGCTCTTGGTGACCTCGCCCTCGCCGTCGCGGATCGTGATGACGGGCGCGTAGCCGTGGCCGATGAGGAAGACGTCGGTGCCACCGATGGTGAGCGGGTGGTTGACCTTGAGGTCGTACGTCTCGGTGTCCCCGCCGGGCTCGGTCTCGTAGTCGAGGGAGGCGACGAACTCGCGGGCCATGCCGGCCCGCTTGCCCTCGGTGAGCCAGTCGACGTCGAAGTCGGTGATGCTGAAGGAGAACGGCTCCATCACGTCGGGGTCGAAGAGCGCGCCGGGGGCGAAGTCGTCGTACTGCGTCAGGTTGTTGGAGAAGCCGTAGTCGTCACCGTTGAGCAGGATGACGCCGCCCTTGTAGCCGAACAGGCTGCCCGCGGCCACGCCGACCAGCACGACGATCACGGCGACGTGGAAGACCAGGTTCCCGGCCTCGCGCAGGTGGCCGCGCTCGGCGGCGACCGCGTCGGAGCGGCCCTCGACGTAGTGGACGCGGAAGCGCCGCCCCTTCACCACGCGCGCGGCTCGGGCCAGGACGACGTCGGGGTCCTCGTCGGTCGTGTACGACGTGCTCTCCGGCAGGCGCGAGAGGTGGCGGGGTGCCTTCGGGGGCTTGGCGCGCAGGGCGCGGGCGTAGACGAAGAGCCGCGGGATGATGCACCCGACCAGCGAGATCATCAGGAGGATGTAGATCGCGGCGAACCACACCGAGCCGTAGACGTTGAACAGGTCGAGCCGGTCCCAGACCGGCGCGAGCCGCGGGTGGTTGTCGCGCCACTGGCTGACGGCGAGGGAGTCGATGTTGTCCTGCGGGATCACCGAGCCCGGGATCGACGCGAGCGCGAGCAGCAGGAGCAGCACCAGCGCCGTCCGCATCGACGTCACCTGGCGCCACGTCCACCGGGCCAGCTCGCGGGCCGTGAGGTCGTAGGGCAGCGCGGTGGCCTGGCGATCGTCGGACGGCCGCTGCTGGAGGTCGGTCACACCGGCACCGTGAATCCCTGGACCACCTGCAGCTGGAGCCACTGCACGATGCGGTCCCACCAGCCGGTGACGAGCAGGACGCCGACCAGGATCATCATCACGCCGCCGAGGCGTACGACGAGCAGCTGGTGGCGGCGCACCACGCCGAAGGCGCCCAGCATGCGTCGGTAGGCGAAGGCCGCGGCGATGAACGGCAGCCCGAGGCCGAGCGCGAAGACCGCCGAGAGCAGCGCGCCTCGACCGGCCGTCGCCTCGTTGACCGACAGCACGTTGATGGCCGCCAGGGTGGGCCCGACGCAGGGCGTCCAGCCGACACCGAAGAGGAAGCCGAGCAGCGGCGCCGCCGCGAGCCCGACGGCGGGCACCCGGTGGATGCGCCAGTCGCGCTGCAGGAAGCCGAACGCGCCGAGGAACGCGATGCCGAGCAGGATCGTGATCACGCCGAGGACGACGTTGAGCTGGCGCGTGTGGGTGAACAGCCACGCCCCGGCCGCTCCGGTGAGGCTGCCGAGCAGCACGAAGACGACCGAGAAGCCGAGCACGAAGAGCGTCGCGCCGAGCACCATCCGGCCGCGGCGCGCCTGGTCGAGGTCTCCCCCGGAGATGCCGGTCGCGTAGGACAGGTAGCCCGGCAGCAGCGGGATCACGCAGGGGCTGAAGAACGAGATCAGGCCGGCGGCGAGGGCCACCGGGAGTGCCAGCACCATCGACCCGGACAGCGCCGTCTCCTGGAACCAGTCACTCATCGCGGACCGCCTCGACGAGCGAGACCAGCGTCTGCGTGGTCGGGATCCGGCCGTTGACCGACGCCGCGACGCGGCCCTCGGCGTCGAGGACGACCGTGCTCGGGATGGACCGCGGCGTCAGCGTGCCGGCGAACGGCAGGAGCGCCGAGCCGTCAGCGGAGTAGATCGAGGAGTAGGTCACCTCGAGGTCGCGGACGTACGCCGCTGCGTCGTCCTGGGAGGCGTCACGGATGTTGAGGCCGAGGAACTGCACGTCGCCGCCGAGCGCGGCGGCCGCCGCGTTGAGGTCGGGCTGTTCCTTGATGCACGGCGGGCACCACGACGCCCACACGTTGACGACCACCGGCTCGCCGCGCAGGTCGGCGAGGTCGACGTCGCCGCCCTCGAGGTCGGTGCCGGTGAGGTCGACGGGCTCGCCGCGGTCGGCCGGCGCCACCTCCGTCGGGACGCCGGTCCCCGAGATGTAGCCCTTGTCGCCGGTCCCGGACAGGCCGGAGCAACCCGCGAGCGCGAGCAGGCAGGCGAGGCCCACGAAGGGGCCGAGGAGCAGGCGGGCGAGCTTCAGGGCCGGTCCTCCCGCGGGGCACCGCCGGCGGAGAACGGGGCGGAGCGGTCGGCCACCGGGATGAGGTCGCCGGCCGGCTCGGAGTAGCGGACCTGGGTCACGCGGTCGTCGTCGAAGACGACGCTCGTCAGCGAGCAGAGCGTGCACTGACGGGTCTTGGGGTGGTGGAGGTAGCTGCGCTTCTCCAGGAACAGCCGCGTCGTCCAGATCGGCAGCTGGTGGGACACCACGACGGCCTCGTGGCCGGCCGCGGACTCGCGAGCGTCGTGGACCGCCGCCATCATCCGGCCGGCGATCTCGTCGTACGGCTCGCCCCACGACGGCTTGAAGGGGTTGTACATGTGGCGCAGCAGGTCGGGGCGCTTGAGGAACGTCTTCGCCCCGCCGCCGAAGTTGACGCCCTGGAACTTGTTGCCCGACTCGATCACCCGCGGGTCGACCTGCGGCGTGATCGCGAGCCGGGCCGCCAGCGGCGCGAGGGTCTCCTGCGCGCGCTCGAGCGGCGACGTACGGAGGTGGACGATGTCGCGGTCGCCGATCGTCGCCGCGATCCGCTGCGCCATCTGGTGGCCGAGGTCGGACAGGTGGAACCCGTCCATCCGGCCGTAGAGGACGCCGCCGGGGTTGTGGACCTCACCGTGCCGGAGCAGGTGGACGACGGTCTGGACTCCCATGTCAGTAACCTCCCGCCGCAGCGGCCGCTGACGCGGCGGCCGGCAGTGCGTCGATGATGGTGGAGATGGCGCGGTCGTCGTGCGCCGAGGAGACGAACCACGCCTCGTACGCCGACGGGGGCAGGTAGACGCCCTGGTCGAGCATCGAGTGGAAGAACGCGGCGTAGGCCCCAATGTCCTGCTGGCTCGCCTGGGCGAAGTCGCGCACCGCCCCGTCGCGGAAGAACACCGAGAACATGGTGCCGGCGGTCTGGACGACGTGCGGGACGCCTGCGGCCCGGAGGTGCTCGGCGGCGGCGGCGCGGATGGTGTGCGCCGTGGCGTCGAGCTGCGTGTAGACCTCGGGCGTCGCGAGGCGGAGGGTGGCGAGCCCCGCCGTCGTGGCGACGGGGTTCCCCGAGAGCGTGCCGGCCTGGTAGACGGGTCCCTCGGGCGCGAGGTGGGCCATGAGGTCGGCTCGACCGCCGAAGGCCGCCGCCGGGAACCCGCCGCCCATCACCTTGCCGAAGGTCATCAGGTCGGGCGTCCAGCCCTCGACCGCACCGTCGAGGCCCCACCCGCCCTGCTCGGTCGCGCGGAAGCCGGTCATCACCTCGTCGCTGATGAACAGCGCGCCGTGGGCGCGGCAGGTCTCGGCCAGGAAGGCGTTGAAGCCGGGCGCCGGCGGCACGACGCCCATGTTGCCCGGCGAGGCCTCGGTGATCAGGCACGCGATGCGCGGCCCGTGGGCCTCGAAGGCGGCCGCCACGGCGGCGCGGTCGTTGTAGGGCAGGACGAGCGTCTCGGCCGCGGCGGTCGCGGGCACGCCGCTGGTGCCGGGCACCGCCAGCGTCGCGACGCCCGAGCCGGCCTCGGCGAGCAGCGGGTCGACGTGGCCGTGGTAGCAGCCGGCGAACTTCACGACGAGGTCACGGCCGGTCGCGCCGCGCGCCAGCCGGATCGCCGACATGGTGGCCTCGGTGCCGGAGGAGACGAAGCGGACCCGCTCCACCGGCGTGCGGCGCACGATCTCCTCGGCCAGCTCGACCTCGGGCTCCGTCGGGGTGCCGTAGGACGTGCCGCGGGCCACCGCGCCGGCCACGGCCGCCTGCACGTCGGGGTGCGCGTGGCCGAGCAGCATCGGACCCCACGAGCAGATCAGGTCGACGTAGTCGTTGCCGTCGGCGTCGGTGAGCCAGGCCCCCGAGGCCGAGGTGATGAAGCGCGGCGTACCGCCGACCGCGGTGAAGGCCCGCACGGGCGAGTTCACGCCCCCGGGCGTCACGGCCCGGGCACGCTCGAACCAGGCCTCGCTGGCCGCGGTCGTCGAGTGGATGGTCGCGGAGGTCACCGGGTCATTGTCACGCAGGAGTGCAAGGGATCCCCAGTCGGTGCGCGCACAGGTCCCCCGGTTGTGGGTTGGCGCACAGCCGACGCGCGCGTAACTTGAGGTGACGAATCGTCGTTGACGAGGTGTGGACGTGCCCGGAGGGGGTACGAGGACTCCAGTCCGACCACGGGACGACCAAGGGGAGTGCGCACGACATGTCGAGTTCCACCCGACTGCACCGAGCGATCGCCATCATCCCGCTGGCGGTGCTGTCCGCCGCGTGGACCGCCAACCTCGCAGGCGTGGGCGTCGACGCGGCGAGCGCCGACCCCGACGGCTCGCAGACCCTCCCCGACGGCACCGTCCTGCCGACCGCCGCGATCGAGGCTCCGGCCAGCGTGGGCGACGCGGTGACCCGGGCCGCCGCGCTCACCCCCGGCACCGCCAGCGACATCCCGCAGGCCGCCCTGTCGGCCTACCAGCGCGCCGAGGCCGTGATCAACGAGGCCGACAAGGGCTGCAACCTGCCGTGGGAGCTGGTCGCCGCGATCGGCCGGGTCGAGTCCGACCACGGCCGCTTCGGGGGCAACGCACTCGACGACCGCGGCGTCGCCCGCCCCGGCATCTTCGGCATCGCGCTCAACGGCAAGCACGACACGCAGCGGATCCTCGACACCGATGCCGGGCAGTACGACGACGACACCCGCTTCGACCGGGCCGTGGGGCCGATGCAGTTCATCCCCTCGACGTGGTCGGTCGTCGGGGTCGACGGCGACAACGACGGGACCCGCGACCCGCAGGACATCGACGACGCGGCCCTCGCGACGGCCGTCTACCTCTGCTCCGGCGAGGACGACCTGTCGTCCGAGAAGGGCCAGCGGGCCTCGGTCTACCGCTACAACCACTCCAACGCCTACGTCGACCTGGTGCTCGAGATCATGCAGGCCTACCTGGACGGCGACTTCAGCGCCGTGCCGACCTCGACCCTCACCTCCGGTGTGATCGTCCCCGACCCCACCGCGTCGACCGGCGGCAACGGCGGCCAGGGCGGCAACGGCGGCGGCAAGGGCGGCAACGGCGGGAACGGCGGGAACGGCGGGAACGGCGACGACGGGGACAACGACGACGACTCCTCCCCCACCAAGGACCCGAGCCCCACGCAGACCCCGACCCAGAGCCCGACGCAGACGCAGAGCCCCACCCCCACCCAGGACCCGACCCAGTCGGCGACCCAGGACCCCACCAAGGACCCGACCAAGGACCCGACGGTCGTGCCCACCGTCGACCCGACGACCCCGCTGCCGACGCTCACCCCGTTGCCGCCGCTCCCGAGCAACACCATCACCGCCACCCTGACCTGGGCCGAGGCCCAGGCTCAGTGCCTGGCCAGCGGGATCTCCGCGCTCGACCTGCCGGCGCTCAACGCCTGCATCGCCAACCTGATGAACCCGTGATGAACCCCTGACGGGGATCAGGCGCGGAGCAGGCGGGCGGCCTCGGAGGCCCAGTAGGTCAGGATGACGTCGGCGCCGGCACGGCGGATCGAGGTCAGGGTCTCCATGATGGCGGCCTCGCGGTCGATCCAGCCGTTGGCCGCAGCGGCCTCGAGCATGGCGTACTCGCCGGAGACGTTGTAGGCGGCGACCGGGACGTCGACCGCGTCGCGCACGCGGCGTACGACGTCGAGGTAGGGCAGGGCCGGCTTCACCATGACGAGGTCGGCGCCCTCGGCGACGTCGAGGAGCACCTCCCGGACGCCCTCGAGGGCGTTGGCGGGGTCCTGCTGGTAGGTGCGGCGGTCACCGACGAGCGAGGAGTCGACGGCCTCGCGGAAGGGGCCGAAGAAGGCGGAGGCGTACTTCGCGGAGTAGGCCAGCACGGACACGTGGCTGTGCCCGGCGGCATCGAGCGCCTTGCGGACCACGGCGACCTGGCCGTCCATCATCCCGCTGGGTCCGACCATGTCGACGCCGGCCGCGGCCTGCGCGAGGGCCATCTCGGCGTACGCCGCCAGCGTCTGGTCGTTGTCGACCTCGCCGTCGGGCGTGAGCAGCCCGCAGTGGCCGTGGTCGGTGAACTCGTCGAGGCACAGGTCCGACATCACCGTGAGCTGGTCGCCCACCTCGGCGACGACGTCGGTGATGGCGAGGTTGAGCACGCCGGCCGGGTCGAGCGCGCCGGAGCCCGTGGCGTCCTTGTGCTCGGGGATGCCGAAGAGCATCACCCCGCCGAGGCCGAGCTCGGCCGCCTCGGCGACCGCCCGCTTGAGCGAGTCACGGGAGTGCTGGACGACACCCGGCATCGAGGAGATCGGGTGCGGGTCGGCGAGGCCCTCGCGGACGAACACCGGCAGGACCAGCGAGCTCGGCACCACGTGGGTCTCGGCGACCATGCGGCGCAGCGCGGGGGTGCGCCGCAGCCGCCGGGGTCGGATGGTCGGGCCCTGGACGTGCGTCTCCTCGGTCACTTCTCCATCCTTCCCCAGCGGCGGGTGCAGCAGCGGCTGCGGGCTACTTGGCGCGGGCCTTGCGGCGACCCGACGCGGTGCGCTCGCTCGGGCGCGTGACCGGCTCGCCGGCCTCGAGCATCGAGAGGCGGCGTGCCGCGCCGAAGTCGGCGAGGGCGTCGACGAGGACCTCGACGTCGGGCGTCGGGGCCAGGACGTCGACCCGCAGGCCGTGCTCCTCGGCGGTCTTGGCCGTCTGCGGGCCGATCACCGCGATGATCGTCGACGGGTGCGGCTTGCCGGCGATGCCGACGAGGTTGCGGACCGTCGAGGACGACGTGAAGACGACCGCGTCGAACTTGCCGGTCTTGATGGCGTCGCGGACCGGCGCCGGCGGCGGCGTGGCCCGCACGGTGCGGTAGGCGGTGACGTCGTCGCACTCCCAGCCGAGGTCGACCAGGCCGGCGACGAGGTTCTCCGTCGCGATGTCGGCGCGGGGCAGGAAGACCCGGTTGATCGGGTCGAGCACCTCGTCGTAGGGCGGCCACTCCTCGAGCAGGCCGGCGGCGGACTGCTCGCCGGACGGGACGAGATCCGCACGCAGGCCCCAGTCGGCGATCGCCTGGGCGGTCTTGTCGCCCACCGCGGCGATCTTCAGGCCGGAGAACGCGCGTGCGTCGAGGCCGTACTCCTCGAACTTCTCGCGCACGGCCTTGACCGCGTTGACCGAGGTGAAGGCGATCCACTCGTAGCGGCCCTCGACGAGGCCGCGGACGGCCTTGTCCATCTGGAGCGGGTTGCGCGGCGGCTCGACCGAGATGGTCGGCACCTCCTCGGGCACGGCGCCGTACGCGCGCAGGCGACGTGACAGCGAGCCGGCCTGCTCCTTGGTGCGGGGCACCAGCGCACGCCAGCCGAACAGCGGCTTGGTCTCGAACCACGACAGCGTCTGGCGCAGGTCGACGACGTCACCGATGACGGTGATCGCCGGCGGCGCGATGCGCGCGGCGCGGGCGTCGGCCGCGATGTCGGCCAGCGTGGAGACGAGCGTCTGCTGCTCGGTCGTGGTCCCGACCCGGGTCATCGCGACCGGCGTCGCGGGCGAGCGGCCGGCCTCGACGAGCGCTGCGGCGGTCTCGCCGATGCTGCCGACGCCGGAGAGCAGGACCAGCGTGCGGTCGTCCGCGTAGACGCTCCAGTCGACCTTCTCGCCGCAGGTGACGACGGCCATCTCCTTGTGGCGCTTGGTGGTCAGCGGGATGCCGGCGTAGGCCGGGACCGCGCTGACGGACGAGACGCCGGGGACGACGTCGAAGCCGACGCCGGCCTTGACGCAGGCCTGCGCCTCCTCGGGTCCCGAGGCGTAGAGGAACGGGTCGCCGGTCATCAGCCGGACGACACGCTGCTTCTTGCCGTGGCGTACGACGACCTTGGCGCGGGCCGCGTGGGTCAGGGGCTGGCCGTCCTCGCCGAAGCCGCCGTCGACGATCTCCGGGCCGCCCTCGAGGCCGTCGGGGCCCTCGACGAGGCCGAGGACCTGGCGGACCAGCTCGACGTGCTCGGGAGCCTCGGTCACGATCACCTCGGCACCCTGGAGGAGCTCCACGGCTCGCACCGTCAGCAGGCCCGGGTCACCGGGTCCACTGCCGACGAACGACACCCAGCCCTGGGCGGGGGTGGGCGCGGTGCTGGCCTGCGGGGTCTGTACTCGCGTCATGCGTGCTGATTCCTCACTGGTGGTGCTTCCATCAGGTCTGCTGCTCCCTCGTCGAGCATGTCGCTCGCGAGGCGTGTACCGATCTGTGCGGCCTCGGCGACGGGGCCGGTGGTGCTCATCCGCACGGACAGGCCTCCGTCCTCGGAGAGGACCACGGCTCGCAGCCACAGCTCCTCGCCGTCCTCCCCCTCGACGACCTCGGCCAGGGCACCCAACGGGGCCGAGCAGCCGGCCTCGAGGGTGGACAGGACCGCGCGCTCGGCCGTGACCGCGGCGCGGGTGGCGGGGTCGTCGAGCCGGGCCAGCGCCGCCACCAGGTCGGTGTCGTCGGAGCGGCACTCGATGGCGAGGGCGCCCTGGCCGGGCGCCGGCAGCATCTGGAGGGGGTCGAGGACCTCGGTCACCTCGTCGAGGCGGCCGAGGCGGGCGAGCCCCGCCCGGGCGAGGACGATCGCGTCGACCTCGCCGCTGCGGACCTTGCCGATGCGAGTGTCGACGTTGCCGCGGATGCCCTGGAGCTCCAGGCCGAGGCCGAGGGCCGCGAGCTGGCTGACGCGGCGCGGTGAGCCGGTGCCGAGCCGGCTGCCCACGGGCAGCCCGCCCAGCGTCAGGCCGTCGCGGGCCACGACCACGTCGCGCGGGTCCTCGCGCACCGGCACCGCGGCCAGCGCGATGCCGTCGGCGGGCGTGGTGGGCAGGTCCTTGAGGGAGTGGACGGCGAAGTCGACGTGGCCGTCGAGAAGCGCGTCGCGCAGGGCGCTGACGAAGACCCCGGTGCCGCCCAGCTGGGCGAGCGGGGCGGCGCTGCGGTCGCCCTCGGTCGAGACCTCGACGAGCTCGACCTCACGGCCGAGGTGCGCCTCGACCAGCCCGGCCACGAGCCCGGACTGGGTGGTGGCGAGGGCCGAGGCGCGGGTGCCGAGGCGGAGCGGGCGGGAGTCGGTCGTGCTCATGGCTGCCCCTCCGCTCGCGAGATGGCGTCGACCGCGTCGGGGTCGAGCCGGAAGAGCTCGGCCAGCGCGGCGGTGTAGGACACGGCGGGCTCGGCGTCGGCCAGCTCCTTGACCCGGACGGTCGGCTCGTGGAGGAGCTTGTCGGCGACCCGGCGCACGGTGTGGAGGACCTCGGCACGCGTGGCGTCGTCGAGGCCCGGCAGGCGCGCGGACAGTCGCTCCATCTCGGCGTCGACCACCGCGGTGGCCATCGAGCGCAGGGCGACGACGGTCGGCGTCACGCTCGCCTGGCGTCGTACGGCGAGGAACGCGCTGATCTCCTGGCCGACGATGGTGCGTACGTCGTCGACGCCGGCGGTGGCCTCGAGGCCGCGCAGCTCGTCGGCGAGGCCGGCGAGGTTGATCAGCTCGACGCCCGGCAGGCCGGCCAGCGACGGGTCGACGTCGTGCGGCAGCGCCAGGTCGATGACCGTCAGCGGCCGGTCGCTGCTGCCGCGCGCGGTGACCACGTCGGCGAGGCGGACCAGCGGCTCGGGCGCGCCGGTGCAGGAGATGACGATGTCGGCCGTGGCGAGCTCGTCGGTGAGCGACTCGAGCGGCAACGAGGTGGCGGCGTACTCCTCGGCGAGCCGCTCGGCGCGGGCGGCGGAGCGGTTGAGCACCGAGATGCTGGCGGCCCCGCTGCGCGACAGGTGGGCGACCGCGAGGGAGGCCATCGCACCGGCACCGATCACGACCGCCTTCGCGCCGGCGACGGGCACCGCGCTGCGCTCGAGGGCGGCGGTGACCAGCGACGGGGCAGCGCGGTCGATGTCGGTCTCGGCGTGCGCCCGCTTGCCGACGCGGAGAGCCTGCTGGAAGAGGGTGTTGAGGGCCGGGCCGACGGTGCCGTGCTCCTGGCCGACGCGGAGCGCCTCGCGCGTCTGGCCGAGGATCTGGCCCTCGCCCACCACCATCGAGTCGAGGCCGGCGGCCACCTGGAAGAGGTGGGAGACGGCGCCCTCGTCGTAGTGGACGTAGAGGTGGGGCAGCAGCGCCTCGGTGGTCTCCTCGGCGCGCGCGACGAGGAGACCGGACAGGTCCTCCACGCTGCCGTGGAAGCGGTCGACCTCGGCGTAGACCTCGAGGCGGTTGCAGGTCACGATCGCGGTCGCCTCGGAGACGTGCTCACCACCCATCACGTCCTGGATGAGCTTGGTGGCGCCGTCACCGTCGAGCGCGAGCTTCTCGAGCAGCTCGACGGGAGCGGACTTGTGGGAGATGCCGACGACGAGGACGCTCACGACACGACCTCCGATCCGGGAGCGATCGACTTGCGCTGCTCGTGGTAGGCGAGGATCTGCAGCTCGATGGAGAGGTCCACCTTCCGTACGTCGACGCCCGCTGGCACCGTCAGGACGGTCGGGGCGAAGTTGAGGATGCTGGTGATGCCGGCGGCGACCATGCGGTCGGCGACGGACTGAGCGGCCACGGCCGGCGTCGCGATCACGCCGATGGACACGGCGTCCCCGGCGACGATCGACTCGAGGTCCTCGAAGGAGCGGACGTCGAGCCCGGCAACCACCTCGTCGTGGCGGTCGGGGTCGGCGTCGAGGAGCGCGACGACCCGGAACCCGCGGCTGCGGAAGCCGGAGTAGTTGGCGAGCGCGTGACCGAGGTTCCCAATCCCGACGATGACGACCGGCCAGTCCTGCGTCACGCCGATCTCGCGGGCGATCTGGTAGCGGAGGTACTCCACGTCGTAGCCCACGCCGCGGGTGCCGTAGCTGCCGAGGTAGGACAGGTCCTTGCGGAGCTTGGCGCTGTTGACGCCGGCCGACGCGGCGAGCTCCTCGCTGGAGCAGGTCGTAGTGCCGTCCTCCGCGAGGCCCGTCAGGGCACGGAGGTACACGGGAAGCCTGGCGACGGTCGCCTCGGGAATGTCCCGGGCTGAGTCGGGGGTCCGTGCGGTCACAGCGCTGCTTCTTTCCAGTCCGCGAATCTCGCGTGACTTCGCCACTGTAGGAGTTTGTGAACGGGAGAACAAAACGACGGAACGGGCGGCTAGCACATGTGAGAAGACCCACCCGAAGCGGGGGTCTCCCGACTTGCGCGAAGGGTGCCGAACGCCTAATGGAGCCGGTCCGCGCCGCCGGTCGCGACAGGTCCGCTCGGTGGTCCGGGGAGGGATGGTGGCTTGCCCTCGTCGCTGGTCGAGGAGGGACGGAGTCCCGTCACGAGACCCACCCGCGTCGACGGAGATGAATCGAGCCTCGGCTCTGACTCGAAGTTCGCTCGCGCCATGTACGAGCAAAGTAGAAGTCAGCGCTCGGCGGCCGCAGGTTGAGGAGGGACGAAGTCCCGTCACGAAACCCGCCACGCGCTGGTTGAGGAGGGACGAAGTCCCGTCACGAAACCCGCCACGCGCTGGTTGAGGAGGGACGAAGTCCCGTCACGAAACCACTCTGAGAAAGGGTGGCCGGCAACCGTCCACAGCCATGCGGACTCGATGCTCGATGTCGGTGGCCGCCGATAGAATCGAACACATGATCGAGACGCTCGCAGGACTGGGAGCAGGCGAGGTCGACGACCTCACCGCTAGCGACCTGCTCTCGCTCGCTAAGGCTCAGAAGGCGGCCGAGGACCGCGCTGCCGCACAGCTTCTCGTCAGCGCAGCCCGGTGGGCCGACCTGCACCCGCCGGAGTCGATCCATGATGCGGCTGCGTTCGGGGTCCCTGGCTGTGAGCACGAGGAGCCCATTGCGGGCGAGGGGGCGCCGCTGGTCGCGGAGTTCTGCCTCGCCGAGCTCGGCACCGTCCTCGGCATCTCGACGACCGCGGCGAAGAAGCTCGTCGGCCACGCCCTCGAGCTCCGCCACCGCCTCCCACGCCTGTGGGCACACGTCCAGGCCGGCCGTGTGCCGGCGTGGCGAGCGCGCGCGGTCGCCGAGGTCACCATCCACTCGACCCCGGCGCTGACGGTCGAGGCCGCGGCGTTCGTCGACGCGCAGGTCGCCGCGGTCGCCGGTCGGATCGGTGCGGCGCAGCTGGACCGACTCGTCGCCGAGACCATCAAGCGCTACGACCTCGCCGGATGTGATCCGGCCGCGGATCCGGAGGACGGCTACCTCCACGTCGACCCGCGCCACGCCACCCTCCACGACGACGACGTGCACTACGCCGGCACGATGCGCTTCGAGGCCGAGCTGTACATCGCCGACGCCCTCGACCTCGACCGCGCCCTGGTCCACGGTGCCGCCACCCTGAAGGCACTCGGCTCGAATGCGCCCCTCGACGCGCGCCGTTCCGCTGCTCTCGGCGACCTCGCTCGCAGCCAGACAGCGCTCGACCTCCACACCCAGGGCGCCACCGGCGTCCGCGACGCGGACGGCTTGCCCGCCGCCCGCGAGGTCGTGCTCCACGCCCACTTCGACGCGTCCCTCGACGGACTTGCCACCGTGTTCAGTCCGACCGGACGGATGGAGGAAGGCCAGCGCCTGCTCCTCCTCGACCAGGTCAAGGACTGGTGCTCCGACTCCCGCACCAAGGTCACCGTGAAGCCGGTGATCGACCTCAACGCCGACCTGTCGACCCCGGCGTACGAGGTGCCCGACCGGATCCGCGAGCAAGTGATCCTCAGGGATCGCAGGCGGAATCTAGGTAGTCACGCAACACCGGATGTGTTCGTGGTCTGGGACAGTATC
>NZ_JBHTFL010000012.1:0-45319 GCF_042666175.1 Nocardioides sp. GCM10028917 | reverse complement strand
ACACCGGCATCGGAGGCCTCGTCCCCGCCGACCGCGTTCACAACGTCACGGGGAACTACAGCTAGGTAGGACCCGGATGATGGCGTCGTGCTGCACCGACATCCCTTCCTCAGCCTGCTGACCGTGGTCTACCTGGGATTCGTCGCCCTCGTGACGCTGACGCCGGGCAACGAGCAGCCCGACTACGCGGGGCTGGCCGGCCGCGTGCTCGCACGCCTGGAGCGTTACCCCGACCTCGATCCGGTGACGAGCCGGCTGAGCGTCGAGCGCATCGAGTTCATCGCCAACATCGGGCTCTTCGTCCCGCTCGGCATGTTCCTGCTGCTCCTCGTCGGCACGCGCCTGTGGCTGGTCGCGCTCGCTGCCGGCATCGTGCTCACCTCGATGATCGAGGCCGTCCAGCGCGAGATCCCCGGCCGGGTCTCCGATCCCCGCGACGTCGCCGCCAACTCGATCGGCATGTTCCTCGGCATCGCCGTGGCGCTGGTGCTGACCCTCCCGGCGACCCTGCGGCGGCGGCAGGGACGCGGCTAGCGTCCCCCGGCGGTCGCGTGCTCGTCGGCGGCAGCGACCAGTCCTGCCATCAGGCCGATCTCCACGCGGGTCTCCGGGTGCCACTGGACGGCGAGGCGCCAGCGGTCGCCGGCCGCTTCCATGGCCTCCAGGGTCCCGTCGGCCGCCCGCGCCACTGCGGTGAACCCGGGGTGGGTCGCCACCGACTGGTGGTGGTGGCAGCTGACCTCGACGCTGGCTCCGACGAGTGCGGCCAGCCGCGAACCCGCCTCGGTCGCCACGTCGATCGAGCCGTAGGCGTCCCCGCCGGGCGAGTGCGTCTCGTGGCCGACGAGGTCCGGCGTGTGCTGGTCGAGCGACCCGCCCGCGTGGACGGCCATGAGCTGCATGCCGCGGCAGATGCCCAGCACGGGCAGCCCGGCCTCGTCGGCGGCGTCCAGCAGCGCGAGCTCCCACGCGTCGCGGTCCGGTCGCCAGCCCGCCGTGCGGGCGTGGGGCTGGGCGCCGTACCGGTCCGGGTCGATGTCCGCCCCGCCCGAGACGACGAGCGCGTCGATCCGCGACACGACCCGGGCGGCGGCACCCGGCGCGCCGACGGGAGGGAGCAGCACGGGCACGCCGCCCGCGGCCTCGACCGAGGCGGCGTACTCCGTCGGCAGCAGGTCGGCACGGGCGTTCCACACGCCCCACGCGGCGACCTCGCGGTAGGTCGTCAGCCCGACGACCGGAGCCACACGCACCGCGGGCCTCAGACCGGGGTGACGTAGGCGCCGGAGATGCCGCCGTCGACGAGGAAGGTGCTGGCGGTCATGAAGCTCGACTCGTCGGAGGCGAGGAACAGCACCGCGTTGGCCATCTCCTCCGGCTCGCCGAACCGCCCCATCGGCACGTGCACCAGTCGCCGCGCGGCCCGCTCGGTGTCGCTGGCGAACAGCTCCTTGAGCAGTGGGGTGTTGACCGGGCCGGGGCAGAGCGCGTTGACGCGCACGCCCTCGCGCGCGAACTGCACGCCGAGCTCGCGCGACATCGACAGCACGCCGCCCTTGGAGGCGGAGTAGGAGATCTGCGACGTCGCGGCACCCATGACGGCGACGAAGGACGCGGTGTTGATGATGGAGCCGCGCTTCTGCTCCAGCATGTAGGGCAGCGCGGCCTTGCAGCACAGGTAGACGCTGGTGAGGTTGACCTCCTGCACCTTGCGCCACGCGTCGAGGTCGGTGTCGAGGATCGAGTCGTCCTCCGGTGGCGAGATGCCGGCGTTGTTGAAGGCGATGTCCACCGAGCCGTAGGTGTCCTTGGCCGTCCGGAAGAGCGCGTCGACCTCGTCCTTGGAGGTCACGTCGACGTGGACGTACGTGACCACGTCGGGGCCGCCGAGCTCGGCGGCCAGCGCCGTGCCCGCGGCGTCGTCGATGTCGCCGACGACGACCCGGGCGCCCTCCTCGACGAAGCGACGTACGGTCGCCAGGCCGATGCCGCTGCAGCCACCGGTGACGACGGCCGTGCGGCCCTCGATGCGTCCTGCCATGGGTGTTCCTTGCCTTCCGGGGATCGGTGGTTCAGTGGGCGATGAAGACGTTCTTCTCCTCGGTGAACGCGTTCGGCGCGTCCGGACCGAGCTCGCGGCCCAGGCCGGACTGCTTGTAGCCGCCGAACGGCGTCCAGTAGCGCACGGAGGAGTGGCTGTTGACCGAGAGGTTGCCGGCCTCGACGCGGCGGGCGACCCGCAGGGCCCGGCCGACGTCGGAGGTGAAGATCGAGCCGGACAGGCCGTACTCCGTGTCGTTGGCCAGGGCGACCGCCTCGTCCTCGTCGTCGAAGGCCATCACCGCCACCACCGGGCCGAAGACCTCCTCGCGCCACACCGCCTCGGTGGTGTCGGTCGACTCCACGACCGTCGGCGGCAGCCACCACCCCGGCCCGTCCGGGACGCTGCCGGTGAACGCGACGCTGGCACCGTCGAGGTAGGCCTGCACGGAGTCGCGCTGGCCGGCTGAGACCAGGGGACCCATCTCGCTCTGCTCGTCGGCGGGATCGATCACCCGCAGCGCCTTGACGGCGGTCTCGAGCCGTCCGACGAACTCGTCGTACGCCGATCGCTGCACCAGGATCCGCGAGCGCGCGCAGCAGTCCTGCCCGGCGTTGTCGAAGACGGCGTACGGCGCACCGGCCGCGGCCGCCGCCACGTCGGTGTCGGCGAAGACGATGTTGGCGCTCTTGCCGCCCAGCTCGAGGGTCACCCGCTTCACCTGGTCGGCGCAGCCGGCCATGATCTTCTTGCCGACCGTCGTGGATCCGGTGAAGCAGACCTTGCGCACGAGCGGGTGGGTGACGAACCGCTCGCCGACGACCGAGCCCTTGCCCGGGACGATGTTGAGCACACCCTCGGGCAGGCCGGCCTCGACGGCCAGCTCCCCGATGCGGATCGCCGTGAGGGGCGTCAGCTCCGCCGGCTTCAGCACGACCGTGTTGCCGGCCGCGAGCGCGGGCGCGAAGCCCCACGCCGCGATGGGCATCGGGAAGTTCCAGGGCACGATGATGCCCACCACGCCGAGGGGCTCGTGGAACGTCACGTCCGTGCCGCCCGCGACCGGGATCTGCCGCCCGAAGAGCCGCTCCGGGGCGGCGGAGTAGTAGTTGAGGCAGTCGCGGACGTTGCCCGCCTCCCACCGCGCGTTGCCGATGGTGTGCCCGGCGTTGAGCACCTCGAGCTGCGCCAGCTCCTCGAGGTGCTCGTCGACCAGGGCGGCGAACGCCCGCAGGAGCCGGGCACGCTCGCCCGGAGCCACGTCGCGCCACGCCGGGAACGCGTCGTGCGCCCGGGCGATGACGGCGTCGGCCTCGTCGACGCTCGCGGAGGCGGGCGAGCCGTCGAGCTCTGCGCCGGTGCTCGGGTTGATCAGGATCATCTTGGCCTTCCTCGGGACTCGACTCACAACCGCTCGAAGCCGCGGAGCAGCTCCCAGTCGGTGACGGCGGCGTTGTAGGCGGCCAGCTCGACGTCGGCCATGTTGGCGTAGTGGTCGACGACCTCGTCGCCCAGGGCGGCCCGGGCGACGGCGGATGCGTGGAACGCCTCACGCGCCGCCGCCATCGTGCCGGGGACGCGAGGCTTGTCCGAGGCGTACGCGTTGCCGGTCAGCTCCGGCTCGAGCTCGAGCTGCCGCTCGATGCCGTGCAGCCCGCCGGCGATCATCGCGGCCAGGGCGAGGTACGGGTTGGCGTCGGCGCCCGGGATGCGGTTCTCCATCCGCGCGCCGGGACCCGACCCGACCAGGCGGACGGCGCACGTGCGGTTGTCCAGGCCCCAGCCGATCGTGGTCGGCGCGAAGGAGCCGTCGGCGAAACGCTTGTAGGAGTTGATGTTGGGCGCGAACAGCAGCGTGAAGTCGGCGACCGTCGCGAGCACGCCGGCGATGAAGCTGTCGTAGAGCGGCGTACGTCCCCCGCCCGCATCGTCCCAGAACACCAGCTCACCGTCCGCGCCGCGCAGCGACAGGTGGATGTGACAGGAGCTGCCCTCGCGCTCGTTGGGCTTGGCCATGAACGTCAGGGACCTGCCGTGCTGGGCGGCGATCTCCTTCGCGGCGTTCTTGTAGACGACGTGGTTGTCGGCGGTGGTGAGGGCGTCGGCGTAGAGGAAGCCGACCTCGTGCTGGCCGAAGTTGCACTCGCCCTTCGCGCCCTCGACGTCGAGCCCGGCGGCGTACATGTGGTTGCGGATGTCCCGCAGCAGCGGCTCGACGCGGGTGGTGCCGAGGATCGAGTAGTCGACGTTGTACTGGTTGGCGGGCGTCAGGTCGCGGTAGCGCTTGCGGTGGGCCTCCTCGTAGGTGTCGTCGTAGATCACCAGCTCGAGCTCCGTGCCGGCGAGTGCCACCAACCCGCGCTCGGCGAGACGCGCGAGCTGCGCCTTGAGGATCGTGCGGGGGCTCGCGAGGACCGGGCGGTGGTCGGTCCACTCGAGGTCGCACTGCACCATCGCGGTGGCGGGCAGCCACGGCAGCAGTCGGATGGTCTGCTCGTCCATGACGAACTCCATGTCGCCGTAGCCCTGGTCCCACGACGTCATCGCGTAGCCGCCGACCGTGTTCATGTCGACGTCGACGGCGAGGAGGTAGTTGCAGCCCTCGGTGCCGTGCCCGACCACGTGGTCGAGGAAGTAGCGTCCGTGGAGCCGCTTGCCCTGCAGGCGGCCCTGCATGTCGGTGAACGCGAGGACCACCGTGTCGACGTCGCCGGCGTCGATGCGCTGGCGGAGCCCCTCCATGGTGAGGTGGCGGTCGTTGCGTGTGCTCACGGGGTCTCCCTCTGTGCGGGCGGGTGTGCTGGCGTGGGGTGGCGTGGGTGTCTCATCCGAGCAGGCCGCGGAGCAGCGCGGCGGTGTCGTCGCAGTGGTCCTCCATCACCTTGCGGGCGCGATCGGGGCGACCCTCGACGATGGCGCGGCAGATCTGGCGGTGCTGGCGGTGCGAGTGGCCGATGTTGGGCTCGAGCGCCGGGATCGCGCCGAGCATCGAGTCGAGGGTGGACTGGACCGATGTCACCGCCTCCTGCAGCCGCGCCGATCCACTCAGCGAGGCGATCGTGAGGTGGAGGCGCGAGTCGGCCTGCCGGTGGGCGCGCTTGCCCGACGCGTCGTGGACGGCGGCCTCGGACGTCGCCAGCCGGTCCCGATCGGAGTCGGCGAGGTCGTGGCTCGCGGCGAGGTGGGCGGCGCCGGGCTCGACCACGCGCCGGAACTCGAGCGCGTCGAGCCACTCGGACTTCGTGGCCGCGGAGACCTTGGCCAGGCCGCCGGTGAAGCGGCCGCGCGCCCGCGAGGTCACGGTCGATCCGCCGCCGCGGCCGCGCCTGGTCTCGACCAGTCCGGCCTGCCGCAGCGCGGCGATCGCCTCGCGCAGCGTGGCCCGGCTGACAGCCAGCCGCTCGGCGAGCTCGCGCTCCGGGGGCAGCAGGCTGCCCACGGGATAGACACCGAGCCGGATCGCCGTGGCGAGCTGTTCCACGCAGCTCTCGAACGCATGGTGCCCCCGCACCGGCCGGAGCACCGCGGCAGTGAGGTGCTCGTGCGGCTGGGCGGTCATGCGGGCCAGTCTGTGCAGGTTCGCGCTGGACGTCAATGGTCGGAGTTCATACCAATTTCCGGGAGTTCTCGTCAGGAGTCTTTACGACCGGATCGGCCGGGTCTACGGTGCCGAACAACCACTGACGCCCCGAGAGGTGTGCCCATGTCCGCAGCAGAGTCCGCCGCTAGACGCGAACTGACCGACGACGAGCAGCACCTCGCGAAGCTCGGGTACAGCCAGGAGCTCAACCGCTCGTGGTCGGGATTCTCGAACTTCGCGATCTCGTTCTCGATCATCTCGATCCTGGCCGGGTGCTTCACGAACTTCGGTGCCGGCTTCAACAACGGCGGCCCGATCTCGATCTCCTGGTCCTGGCCGATCCTCGGCCTCTTCATCCTGATCATCGGCTTCACGATGTCCGAGCTGGTCTCGGCCTACCCGACCTCGGGCGGCATCTACTGGTGGGCCGCGAAGCTCGGTGGTCCGGCAGCGGGCTTCTTCACGGGCTGGCTCAACCTGATCGGGCTCGTCGCCGTCACCGCCGGTGTCTCCTACGGGTGCGCGACCTTCATCGACCTCACGATCAGCACCTGGTCCGAGAGCTTCGCCGAGAGCTACTCGCTGACGCGCGTCTTCATCATCTTCCTGGTCGTCCTGCTGCTGGTGTCGGTGCTGAACATCTTCAGCAGTCACCTGATGGCGGTCATGAACAACGTGTCGGTGTGGTGGCACGTCGTGGGTGCGGCGGCGATCGTCGTGATCCTGCTGTTCGTCCCCGACCAGCACCAGTCCCTCAGCTACGTCTTCACCGAGCGCTTCAACAACTCCGGCTACTTCGGCGGGGAGACCGGCACGCTCGGCTTCTGGTTCGCCATCGTCCCGTTCGGCTTCCTGCTGACGCAGTACACGATCACCGGCTTCGACGCCTGCGCGCACCTGTCGGAGGAGACGGCCTCCGCCTCGACCGCAGCCGCGAAGGGCATCTGGCAGTCGATCCTCTACTCGGTGATCGGTGGCTACATCCTGCTGCTGACGGTGGTCTTCGCCATCCCCGACGACGCCAGCGGCAACCCGGACAACGCGGGCGTCGGCGCGGGCGGCGTGGCGTACATCTTCGTGCAGTCCATGGGTGCCAACTGGGCGGGACTGGTGCTCTTCATCTCCGCCTCGGCACAGTTCTTCTGCGCGACGTCGTGCATGACCTCGGCGTCACGCATGACCTTCGCCTTCAGCCGCGACGGCGCCATCCCCGGCTCCAACACGCTCAAGAAGCTCACTGCGCTGCGGGTCCCCGCGAACGCCGTCATCTTCGTGGCCCTCTGTGCCGCTGCCGTCACGCTGCCCGCGCTGGTCGAGGTCAACATCGGCACGCCGGAGGCGCCGCTGATCGTCCCGGTCGCCTTCTACGCCGTGACCTCGATCGCGGTGATGGGGCTCTATCTCGCCTTCGCGATCCCGATCTGGCTGCGCTGGAAGCACGGCGACCGGTTCGAGGTGGGCGCGTGGAACAACGGCTCGAAGTACAAGTGGATGAACCTGATCGCCGTCGCCGAGATCGTGATCGTCATCTTCTACCTCTCGATGCCCTTCGTCCCGGCCGGCAACCCGTTCAGCGAGTCGGACTTCGCCTGGAAGTTCGTCAACTACGCCCCGCTGGTCACCCTGGCCTCCCTGCTCCTCCTGGCCGTGTGGTGGAACGCCTCGGCGAAGAAGTGGTTCACGGGCCCGAAGACCACCATCGACGAGGCGGTCGTGGAGGCGTTCGACTCCTGATCGCGACCACCGCGACATGCGAAGAACCCCAGGTCGTCGACCTGGGGTTCTTCGTGTCTGTGTCCGAGGGAGCCAGCCCTCCTCGATCCTCGCCGGGACCGGGCCATTGGTCCTGACGGTGCGATCCCTTGGCCTCTGCTCCTCACGTCCAGGGGTGACGAGGCTGGAGGTGGACCTCGAGAAAGGACCAGACATGCACACGCAGACGGATGGCGCCGTCATGGTCGGCGTCGCCGAGTCGATCTTCACGGGATGGGCTCTGCACTGGGCCGCCGAGCAGGCCCAGATGGAGGGACGCACCCTCGCTCTCGTCAATGCCTCGGGTCCTGTGCTCGGTGCGCGGCGCGAGTACGGCTCGAGTCAGACCCCGAGCTCCTCCGCCTCGCTCCGCGAGCACGGCGAGGAGCTGCTTGCGCGGGCTCGCGCGGTGGTCGCCAAGGTCGCACCGCAGGTGCCGGTCGACGAGGTCTTCGAGATCGCCGATCCGGGCATGCTTCTCAACCAGCTCTCGTCCAGTGCCCACCTGCTCGTGCTCGGGTCGCGGGGGCGCGGTCCGGTGCGCAGCCACCTGCTGGGCTCGGTGGGGCTCGCCGCGGTTCGGCATGCCGTCTGCCCCGTGGTCGTCCATCGTCCGGGAGACCATCCCGGTCACGTCCACTCCGGTGTGCTGGTGGCGGCAGAGGCCACAGCGGACTCGAGACCGGTCCTCGAGTTCGCCTTCCACATCGCCAGCCTGCGGGGACTGCCCCTGAAGGTCGTCCACTACGTGTACGACGTCCGGTCCGCTCTGGTGGGTGCGCCGATGCCCGGGACTCTCGGCGGAGAGGCCGGGCACCGGGCACGCACGCTCTCCGAGTGCCTCGCCGGCTACCGCGAGGGCTATCCCGACGTCCACCTGGTCGTCGAGACGCGCACCGGACTGGTGCCCGAGCAGGACCTTCGCCGGATCGGCCGCGACGCCGCCCTCACCGTCGTGGGATCGCACCAACGCCGCGTCGTCGACCGCTTGCTGACCGGGTCGGTGTCGGAGTCGGTGCTCGAACACGGGTGCGGGGCCGTCGCTGTGGTGCCCACGGTCGACCCGCGCAAGCGATCAGCCTGACGTGCGGCGGTCTGTCAGCCCACGCGACGGACGGCCGATGCGAAAAGCCCCTGCCCGCGTCTCCGCAGGTCAGGGGCTTGTCGTTGGTGTCCGAGGGGGGACTTGAACCCCCACGCCCTAATACGGGCACTAGCACCTCAAGCTAGCGCGTCTGCCAATTCCGCCACCCGGACGAGTGCTGGAGAACAGTAGCAAAGCAGTTCGGTGCCAACGAATCGGGGCAGGTGCGCGCTCGTGGGGCAGGATGGACGGCATGGAACAGGCGCCCACCGACCACTCGGCAGACACCTCGCAGGACCGCTCCTACGACCCCGCCGCGGAGGTCGTCCAGCTGTGCCAGGACCTCATCGGGATCGACACCTCGAACTACGGCACCGACGACGGACCGGGGGAGCGCAAGGCGGCCGAGCACGTCGCCGCGCTGCTCGACGAGGTCGGGATCGAGGCCGAGATCATCGAGGATCGACCGGGGCGGGCCAACGTCGTGGCGCGCTGGGGCGGTGGCGACGGCCGGGCGCCCCTGCTGCTCCACGGCCACCTCGACGTCGTACCCGCCGAGGCGTCGGACTGGCAGGTCGACCCCTTCTCCGGCGAGATCAAGGACGGTCAGGTCTGGGGCCGTGGCGCGGTCGACATGAAGGACTTCGACGCGATGCTGCTCAGCGTCGTGCGCGCCCGCGCGGCGGCCGACGCGGCCCCGGACCGCGAGGTGGTGCTCTGCTTCACCGCCGACGAGGAGGCCGGCGGCGGGCACGGGGCCAAGCTCCTGGTCGAGGACCACGCCGACTGGCTCGCCGACTGCACGGAGGCCGTCGGAGAGGTCGGCGGCTTCTCGGCCACGGTGCGCGGACGTCGGGTCTACCTCATCGAGGCCGCCGAGAAGGGGATGGCCTGGATGCGACTCACGGCGCGCGGCCGCGCGGGCCACGGCTCGATGATCAACGACGACAACGCCGTCACCCGACTGGCCGGCGCGGTGGCACGGATCGGCGCCCACCAGTGGCCCGTGCGCCTGACGCCCACCATGGAGGTGCTGCTCGCGACGGTCGGCGAGCTCGCCGGCACGGAGGCCACGCCCGACAACGCCGAGGCACTGGTCGAGGAGTTCGGCGACGCCGCCCGGATGCTCGGCGCGGTCATCCGCAACACCGCCAACCCGACGATGCTGCGGGCCGGCTACAAGACCAACGTCATCCCGACAGACGCGCAGGCGACCGTGGACGGCCGCTTCCTGCCCGGCTACGAGGACGAGTTCTTCGCGACCCTGCGCGAGCTTGCCGGCGACGGCATCGAGCTCGACTTCGAGTCCCACCAGCAGCCGTGGGAGACGCCGTACGACGGTGACCTGGTCGACGCGATGACCCGCAGCCTGCTGGCCGAGGACCCCGACGCGCTCGTGGCGCCGTACACGATGAGCGGCGGCACGGACGCCAAGCACTTCCGCAGGCTCGGCATGCGCTCCTACGGCTTCACGCCGCTGCGGCTGCCCGCCGACCTCGACTTCACCGCGCTGTTCCACGGCGTGGACGAGCGGGTGCCGGTCGACGCGCTCGAGTTCGGCGCGCGGGTCTTCGACCGGTTCCTGGACCAGGTCTGACCTCACGCCTGACCTGACGTCTGACCTCACGTCTGCCCCGGACCGGTGGAAGCGATCGCCGTCCGGCCCCGCGGCGGATGTTGCGCACGTCACCGGCGGACCCCGGTGAGGGAATGGTGCCTGCTGTGGCATGGTTGCGACCACGAAGAGCTTGCGTGCTCTGGGGGCGGTGGAACTCCGCACCGGCGGTCACAGTCCGCGACCCGGCCACAGCCAGTGGCCGGTTGACCAGGTGGAACTCCTGGACCGACGGTCACAGTCCGGATGAGAAGTGCACGCTGACGGCTCGCACGCCATCCCTCGCCCTCCGCGGGGGAGTGCCCCGTCGCCCGCCCCCCTGAGTCCCACCGGACCGGAGGCGGAGATGACGACCAGCGAGGCAGAGCGCAGCGCCATGCGGCGCGCACTGGCGCTCGCCGTCACGCCGGGCGTGCCGCTCGGCCCCAACCCCCGCGTCGGGTGCGTGCTCCTCGCGCCGGACGGCACGACGGTCGCCGAGGGCTTCCACCGTGGCGCCGGCGGACCCCACGCCGAGGTCGAGGCACTGCGCGAGGCCGGCGACGCCGCCCGGGGCACGACCGCCGTCGTGACCCTCGAGCCGTGCAACCACACCGGCCGCACCGGTCCCTGCTCGGAGGCGCTGATCGCCGCGGGCGTGCGCCGCGTGGTGTTCGCCCAGGCCGACACCAACCCGGTGGCGGTGGGTGGTGCGGCCCGCCTGCGCGAGGCCGGCATCGAGGTGGAGCCCGGACTCCTCGCCGAGGACGCGCAGGCCGTCAACCGCACGTGGACCTTCGCCCTCGAGCACGGCCGGCCGTTCGTCACGTGGAAGTTCGCCACCACCCTCGACGGGCGCAGTGCCGCATCCGACGGCACCAGCCGCTGGGTCTCCAGTCGGGCCGCCCGGCTCGACACCCACCGACTGCGCGGCGTCTGCGACACGATGCTCGTCGGCACGAGCACCGTCGCCGTCGACGACCCCGAGCTCACCGTCCGTGACGAGGTCGACGATCCCGTGGCGCACCAGCCGCTGCGTGCCGTGATGGGCCTGCGCGACCTCGCACCCGACCGGCGAGTCCTCAACGACCGCGCCGAGACCGTCCACCTGCGCACCCGCGACCCGCGCGAGGCGCTCGACACCCTCTTCGCCCGCGACCGCCAGCACGTGTTCCTCGAGGGTGGCCCGACCCTGGCGCGGGCCTTCTTCGCGGCCGGGCTCGTCGACGAGGTCGTCGCGTACGTCGCCCCGATGCTGCTGGGCGCGGGGTCCAGCGCCGTCGGCGACCTCGGCATCACCACCATCGCCGATGCCGTCCACCTGCACGTCGTCGACGTGCACGTGCTGCAGGGCCACGACGGCGAGGACACCAACGTCCGCCTCACCATGAAGCCCCACACGCCCCCCCTCACGACCCGCCACAGGAGGCACTGAATGTTCACCGGGATCGTCGAGGAGCTCGGCACCGTCGCCGAGGTCGTCGACCAGGGTGACGCCATCCGGCTCACCGTCCAGGCCGCGACGGTGCTCGAGGGCACCGGGCTCGGCGACTCCATCTCCGTCAACGGGTGCTGTCTCACCGTGTCCGAGCTCGGCGACGGGCGCTGGACCGCCGACCTCATGCAGGAGACGCTCGACAAGACGTCGCTGCGGGGTGTCGTCCCCGGCGACCGGGTCAACCTCGAGCGCGCGGTCACGGTCGACAAGCGGCTCGGCGGCCACATCGTCCAGGGCCACGTCGACGGCGTCGGCGAGGTCCTCGCCCGCGCGCCCAGCGAGCACTGGGACGTCGTCGAGATCTCCCTGCCGCGCGACCTCGACCGCTACCTCGTCGACAAGGGGTCGATCACCGTCGACGGCGTCAGCCTGACGGTCGTCGAGGCCCGCGAGGACAGCTTCACCGTCAGCCTCATCCCCGAGACCCTCGCTCGCACGACGCTCGGCAGCCGCCGGGTCGGCGACCTGGTCAACCTCGAGGCCGACGTCATCGCCAAGCACGTCGAGAAGCTCCTCGGCGCCTACGCCCGGACCTCCTCCAGCACCCACACCCCCGAGAACGACGAGGAAGAATGATGGACCTGCTCGAATGGCTCATCCACGGCACGATCCCGGTGCCGGGCGACGGAGCGCTCGGTGCCCGCGAGGTCATCGGCAACGCCTTCGGCCTCGCCAGCGCGATCCTCGGCATGAAGCGGCTCGTGTGGGCCTGGCCGATCGGCCTGATCGGCAACGTCCTGCTCTTCACCGTCTTCGCCACCGGTGAGCTGTCCGGCCAGATCGACGAGCCGCTGTGGGGCCAGGCCGGTCGCCAGGTCTTCTTCGCCGCGATGTCCCTCTACGGCTGGTGGCGCTGGACCCAGGTGCGCCGCTCCGGTGGCGCGTCGGACGGCGGTGCCATCGCCCCCCGCTGGGCGACCGGCACCGAGCGCGTCCAGCTGCTCGTGCTGGGCGTCGTCGGCTACGCAGCGGCGTACGTCCTCCTGACCCAGGTGCTGGGCTCGTGGGGCCCGATCACCGAGGCGTGGATCCTCACCGGCTCGATGCTCGCCACCTACGGCATGGCCCGCGGCTGGGTGGAGTTCTGGCTCATCTGGATCCTCGTCGACATCGTCGGCGTGACGACGCTGGTGCAGGCCGGCTACTACCCGACCGCGGGCATGTACCTCTTCTACGCCGTGTTCGTGGTGATCGGCTTCTTCGTCTGGCTGCGCGCCAGCCGCACCGTCGTCGACGCGACGGACCCCGACCGCAGCGAGGCGGTGTCGGCATGAGCGCACCCGACCGCGTGCGCCTCGACTCCGTCGAGCGGGCCGTCGCCGACATCGCCGCCGGCAAGGCCGTGGTCGTGGTGGACGACGAGGACCGGGAGAACGAGGGCGACATCATCTTCGCCGCCGCGAAGGCGACCCCCGAGCTGATGGCCTTCACCATCCGCCACTCCAGCGGCGTCATCTGCGTGCCGATGCCCGGCGACATGCTCGAGCGGCTCGAGATCCCGCTCATGACGCCCCACAACAAGGACAAGCTCCGCACGGCCTACACGATCTCGGTCGACGCCCGCGACAGCGTCTCCACCGGCATCAGTGCCGCCGACCGCGCCCGCACCGCCCGGACGCTCGCCGACTCCGCGACCGAGCCGTGGGAGCTCACCCGCCCGGGCCACGTGTTCCCGCTGCGCTACCGCGAGGGCGGCGTGCTGGTGCGCCGCGGGCACACCGAGGCAGCCGTCGACCTCGCCCGGCTCGCAGGCCTCACGCCCGCCGGCGTGCTCGTCGAGATCGTCAACGACGACGGCACGATGAAGCGGGCCCCGGAGCTGCGGGAGTTCGCCGACGAGCACGGCCTCGCGATGATCTCGATCGAGGACCTGGTGCGCTACCGCCGCCGCCACGAGCGGCACGTCGAGCGCGTCGCCGAGACGCGGCTGCCCACCCGGCACGGCGACTTCACCGCCTACGGCTACCGCATCACCATCGACGACAGCGAGCACGTCGCACTGGCGTACGGCGACATCGCAGGCGCCGTCGCGCAGGGCGAACCGGTGCTCACCCGGGTCCACAGCGAGTGCCTCACCGGCGACGTCTTCGGCAGCGAGCGCTGCGACTGCGGTCCCCAGCTCGACGAGGCGTTGCGGACGATCGTCGCCGAGGGCAGGGGAGTGGTGGTCTACCTCCGCGGGCACGAGGGACGCGGCATCGGCCTCGTCGCCAAGCTGCAGGCCTACCAGCTGCAGGACGGCGGCCGCGACACCGTCGACGCCAACCTCGACCTCGGCCTGCCCGCCGACGCCCGCCACTACGGCACCGCGACCCAGGTGCTCCGCGACCTCGGCATCGAGTCGGTGCGGCTGATGACCAACAACCCGGACAAGACGGCGAGCCTGGAGGACTTCGGGATCCACGTCTCCGAGCGCGTCCCTCTCGCCATCCGCCCGACCGAGCACAACCGGGCCTACCTCCGCACCAAGGCCGAGCGGATGGGCCACCACCTCCCCGTCGACCTGCCCCAGGTCGCCCTCGACCACCAGGCCGAGCACCTCGAGCACCCCGAGCAAGGAGAGACCGCATGAGCGGAGCCGGAGCACCCACGTCGCAGCCGTTCGACGCCGGCGACCTCAAGGTCGCGGTGGTCGCGGCGAGCTGGCACACCCAGGTGATGGACGGCCTCGTCGGCGGCGCCGAGCGCGCGCTGGCGGCGTACGGCATCGACGAGCCCGAGGTCATCCGCGTGCCGGGCACCTTCGAGCTGCCGGTGGTGGCGGCGTCGCTCGCGCGGGCGGGGTACGACGCCGTGGTGGCCCTCGGTGTCGTCATCCGCGGGGGCACGCCGCACTTCGACTACGTCTGCTCGGCCGCCACCGACGGCCTCACCCAGGTCAGCGTGGACCACGCGGTGCCGGTCGGCTTCGGCGTCCTCACGTGCGACACCGAGGAGCAGGCTCTCGACCGCGCCGGCCTCGAGGGATCAGCGGAGGACAAGGGCTGGGAGGCGACGGCCGCCGCGCTCGACACCGCCCGCGTGGTGCGAGCGGTGCGGGCGGGCTAGCTGGTCCGGTCGCTGGCGGACTGCAGCCGGTCGATGTGCTCGGAGGCCTGGGCCTTGGTCAGGTCGGCCGGCAGCTCCTCGCCGGCCTCGCGGGCGAGGGTGTCGAGGTAGCTGCGCTGGGCGCCCGTCATCGGCTCGTCGCCGGTGACCCACTCCTCGGGGTCCTTGCGGGTGGTGTCGCCCTGCGGCCCGCCCAGCACCTCCTGGGTGGGGTCGCTCTCGGGACGGTCGGGGTTCGAAGACGTGTTCGATTCGCTCATGCTGCGACTGTAGCCCGCCGCCCCGACAGCGCAACCACACCGACGGGTGGTCCGCGCCCGAGCCCGGTGGGCAGCACCGGGTGCCCCAGCGCCTAGTCTTGCTCCTCGTGAAGACGTTCGAGGACCTGTGGGCGGAGCTGTCCGCCAAGGCTGAGGAGCGGCCCGAGGGGTCCGGCACCGTGCAGCAGCTCGACGCCGGCATCCATGCGATCGGCAAGAAGCTGCTCGAGGA
Organism: Nocardioides sp. GCM10028917; assembly: GCF_042666175.1. NCBI lineage: Bacteria > Bacillati > Actinomycetota > Actinomycetes > Propionibacteriales > Nocardioidaceae > Nocardioides > Nocardioides sp. GCM10028917. The sequence continues at coordinate 30,230 of NZ_JBHTFL010000012.1, read as the reverse complement.
GGCCGCCGAGTCCTGGATGGCCGCCGAGCACGAGGGCAAGGACGCGACGGCGCTGGAGATCAGCCAGCTGCTCTACCACGCGCAGGTGCTCATGCTCGCCTCCGGCCTGACCCTCGACGACGTCTACGCCCACCTGTGAACCCGAAGAGCCAGCCATGACCCTCCGCATCGCCGTCCCCAACAAGGGGTCGCTGTCCCAGGCGGCCACCGAGATCCTCCGCGAGTCGGGCTACCGCCAGCGCAGCGACTCCAAGGAGCTCGCGCTCGTCGACACCGAGAACGACGTCGAGTTCTTCTACCTCCGCCCGCGCGACATCGCGCTCTACGTCGGCGAGGGCACCCTCGACGCCGGCATCACCGGTCGCGACCTGCTCCTCGACTCCGGCGCCAAGGCCGAGGAGGTCATGAACCTCGGGTTCGGCCGCTCCCGCTTCCACTTCGCGGGACCGATCGGGCGCTACTCCTCGCTGCAGGACCTCGACGGCCTGCGCATCGCGACGTCGTACGTGGGTGTGGTGGAGGACTACCTGTTCCGCCACGGCATCGACGCCACCGTCACCCGGCTTGACGGCGCGGTGGAGACCAGCATCCAGCTCGGCGTGGCCGACGTCATCGCCGACGTCGTCGAGACCGGCTCGACGCTGCGCGCCGCCGGGCTCGAGACCTTCGGCGACGTCATCCTCGACTCGCAGGCGGTCCTCGTCACCCGCGGCGGCGAGGTGCCCGACGACTTCGAGATCTTCCGCCGCCGGATCGAGGGCGTGCTGGTGGCACGCAGCTTCGTGATGATGGACTACGACATCGAGGAGAAGCACCTCGACCGGGCGAGCGAGCTCGCCCCCGGTCGCGAGGGGCCGACCATCTCCCCGCTCGGCAAGGCCGGCTGGGTGGCGGTGCGCGTCATGGTGCCGCGCGCCGGGTCGCAGCGGTTGATGGACGACCTGTACTCGGCCGGCGCCCGCGCCATCCTGCTGACCGACATCCATGCCTGCCGCCTCTGAGAACCCGGCCGGCGCGCCCCGCGGGCCCGCTGCGCCCACCCTGCCGCACACGTGGCGGCCGATGGGCGTGCGCTTCGCCGTGATCGGCTTCGGCGTGATGCTGCTCGTCGTGTGCGCGGCGGCCTGGTTCGGCTTCGACGACGAGACGCGCGCCAAGTTCAACATCCTGCAGCGGCTCACGCTGCTCGTGATGGGTGCCGGGTTCGCCGCCATCGGGTGGGCCCTGGGCCGGGCGCGGGTGACCGCCGAGCAGGCGTCGCTCGTGGTCGTCAACGGCTTCCGTACCCGTCGACTGGAGTGGGAGCAGGTCCTCGGCGTGCACCTCCCGGCCGGCGCCCCGTGGGCCACCCTCGACCTCGCCGACGGCACCACGATCTCGGCGATGGCGTTCCAGGGCTCCGACGGCAGGCGAGCCCGCGACGGCGTACGCCAGCTGCGTGCGCTGATCGATCGCGGCGGGTCCGACCACCCCTAGTCGGCCCCGGCCCCGACCGCTACGCGCCCTTGGCTTCCGCGGGCTGCAGCACGTGGATGCCCCACGAAACCGACAGCTCGTCGCCCGGGCTGCCGGCCGGGGCGAGGGTGACGAGGTCGGTGCCGGAGTTGAAGGCGTCGGCCGGCGCCGTCATCGGCTCGACCGCCAGTGCCGGGCGCGGTCCGTCCGCAGGCGGGGTGAACACCTGCAGCCACCGGTGGTGCTCGTCCACCCACAGCGCGACGCCTCGCTCGCCCGATGGCTCGGTGAGCGTGACCCGCGCGCGTCCCTCGACGTGCTGGAGGTCGCCGAACCCGTGGTCGAGCGCCCGGTCGCCGATGTGACGGCCGGTGGTGAAGTCGAGGTCGTCGCCGACGGGCTCGACACCTGTCGGCAGCTGGCGGTCGTCGAGCACCACCCGGGTCCGGGCGGGCAGGGTCAGCTCGAGGTGCTCGATCGCGTCCCCGACGCACAGGTAGGGATGCGCTCCGCTCGCGTAGGGCGCAGGCTCCGCCGCCAGGTTCGTCGCGGTCTGGGTGACGACGAGCCCGTCCGCGGACAGGTCGTAGAGCACGTGCAGGTCCAGCGCCCACGGGTAGCCGGTCTGCGCCATCAGGCGGTGGACCAGGGACACCGAGGTGGCGGTGTGCTCCTCCACCGTCCACGGGGCCCAGCGGGCGAGGCCGTGCGAGGCGTTGCCGGTGCGCGGGTCGGTCAGCCCGAGCTGGAGGTCGTGGCCACCGAAGGAGTAGCGGCCGTCACGGATCCGGTTCGGCCACGGCATCAACAGCTGGCCGCGTCCGCCCGTGGACATCGCTGACGCGTCGAAGCCGTGGACGAGGTCGCGGCCGTGGTGCCGCAGCACCCGCAGCGCAGCCCCGCCCTCGGTGACGACCGCGGTGTAGCCCGCCGCCGAGATCTCGTACTGGTCACCGCTGGGAAGCACCATGACGCTCACCCTAGACATCACTACGGTGTCCCCCATGGGCATCACCACGCGCGTCCTCGGCGCCGAGGACGCCGACGCGCTGGCGGCGTTGATGACGCGCATCGAGGGCGACCACCCGACGGGGTTCTGCCTGGGTGCTGGCGAGATCCGCGAGGTCATGGGTGGGAATGCCGAGAACGTCTTCGAGGGAGCTCTCGACGGCGACGACCTGGTCGCCTACACGGCTGTGCTGCCGGGTCGCCCCGACGGGTCGCGTCTGTACGTCACTCTGTTCGGGGACGTCGACCCCGCCCGCCTCGGTGAGGGCACTGGGACGCTCATGCTCAGTCGCGCGCTCCACCGCTCACGCTCCCTCCACGCCGCCCTCGCGCCGGTGGTGCCGGGCAGGTTCGCCGCCGCCGCGCTCGCCGGTCGTGAGGACCAGGCCGACCTGTTGCGGCGGGCCGGGATGCGGCCCGGGCGACACAGCTTCCTCATGGTCGCCGACCTCGACCGACGGCCCGCGGTCGAGCCGCCGGCGGGGTACGCCGTCACGGCCTTCGACCCGGCGGCTGCCGAGGAGCTCCGGCAGGCGCACAACGGCGCCTTCGCCGACCATCCCGACCGCGCTGGTGCGACCCCCGAGTTCTGGGCCATGTTCGTCGTAGGTCCCGCCCACGCCCGGCACGCGCTCTCGGCCGTCGCCCGGGACGCCAGCGGCGCGGTCGCCGCCTACGTCCTCGCCCACGAGTACGCCGTACCTCCGTCGGGCGGGCCGGGCCCGGAGGTCCACGTGCCCTACGTCGGCACCCTTCCCGCGCACCGCGGCCACGGCCTGGCGACGGGCCTGCTCGCCGAGGTGCTGCGCCGCGCGAGCGACGCGGGCTACGTGACCGCCAGCCTCAACGTCGACACGGCCAACCCCACCGGGGCGCTCGGCATCTACGAGCGGGCCGGCTTCCGCCCGCTCTACCGCCAGGACTCCTACCACCTCGACGCCCCACCCGCAGGTGACCGCCTCAGCCGGTGACCACCACGAGGTCGGCGCGGTCACGCGTGCCGAGCCGGGCGAACAGCACGTCCTCGTCGATGCGCCACTGCTCCCAGTGCGGCCGCATCTGCTCGCCGTCGCGCGCCAGGCCGCGCCGCAGGCGCAGCCCCGACTCCGCCTCCACCCACACCAGCATCCCGACGAGGGGCGCGATCGCGGGGGACCAGCAGCCGGTGCCCTCGAGCACGAGCAGTCCTCCGGCCTCGACGGGATGGCTCTCGGCCCAGTCGTCCGCCGCCCAGTCCCACCGCGTCCACCGGCTCGCCTCGCCGCGCGCGAGCGGCTCGAGGAACGCCTCGATCGTGCGGGCCAGGCCCGGCAGCCCGCGCCACCCCTGGAGCAGCTCGTCGCAGTGGACGACGTGCGCCTCGGGAACGATGTCCGCGACGGCCGCGGCCAACGTGGTCTTGCCGGAGCCGGCGGGACCGTCGATGCACACCAGGCGGCCGCTTCCGAGCGCCGGGGGAGCGGCCAGCACGCGCTCGGCGACCTCGCCGGCCACGCAGGAGGGGTCGGCGGGAGCCTCAGAAGGCACGGTCGCAGCCGCGGTAGGACGGCACCACCTCGGCGACGGCATGCCCACGCACCAGGTGCACGTCGCGGACGTGCTCGAAGAACTCACCCGACTTGGCGTGGCGGAACCAGACCAGGTCGCCGATCCGCAGCTGCGCGGCCGGGTGCCCGGTCAGCGGGGTCTGGACCTCGCCGGCACCCTCGAGTCCCGTCAGGTGCAGCCCCGGTGGCGCCCACGGCACGGGCGAGCGGTCCGCGCCGGTGGCGCCGCTGGCGATCAGCCCCCCGCCGTGAACGGTCGCCATCTCCGGCGTGGGCTTGCGTGTCACGCGCAGCCCGAAGAACGCCGCGGGGCGGGGCTCGAACGACGCGTAGTGGTCGAAGATGCCCGGCACCAGCAGGCCCGAGCCGGCGGCGATCTCGGTGACCGCGGCGTCGGCAGCCGTGGCCTCGACCGACCCCGACCCACCGCCGTTCCAGAACTCCAGCGTCGCCACCTCGGCGAGCGCCTCGGAGATCTCGCGGCGACGCACGGCGAGCTGGGCCATGGAGGCCTGCTTGAGCCGGCGTACGACGCGCGACCGCGCGCGCTGGTCGGGGACGGAGTCCTGCACGCCCGCGACCTGGCCCTCGTAGGTCATCACGCCGACGAGGTCGAAGCCGTCGCGCTCCACCACGTGGCGCGCGAGCGCGACGACGTCGCGGGTGTCGAAGAGCGGCGAGCGCTTGGGTCCGACGTGCCTCCCGCCGAACCGGAGCCCGGCGTCGACGTCGAGCGCGATCCGCACCGGCACGACCGGCGAGGAACGCGTCGAGTGCACGACGTCGAGGTGCGCCGGGTCGTCCACCATCAGGGTGATGGCGGCCGCCGCCGAGGGGGACGAGGTCAGCCGGCGCAGGGCTGCCACGTCGACGGTCGGATAGGCCACGACGATGTCGTCGCTGATGCCGGTCTCGTGGAGCCAGAGCGCCTCGGCGAGCGTGTAGGCCAGGACGCCGGAGAACCCGTCGTGCGCGAGGGCCCGCTCGAGGAGCGCCGGCACGCGCAGGGACTTCGAGGCCACGCGGACGGGCTTGCCGCCCGCGCGACGCACCAGGTCGTCGGCGTTGGCGTCGAAGGCGTCGAGGTCGACCACGGCGATCGGGGTGGGCGGGGGTTCGGGCAGTCCGGCGACGGCGGCGTCGAGCCGCGACCACAGACGGTTGCGGTCGACGAGCCGGTCGATCACTCGATGCCCCGCTTGCGCAGCAGCGCCTCGATGTCAGCCATCTCGTCGTCCACGGCCGGGCGGGAGGTGGGGCCGGTGCGGGTGGAGGACGCCTCCGGCAGCTCGTCCTTGCCGCGCGTCGTCCGGCCACCCACGCCGGTGGCCTGCCCGCGGGCGAGCTGGCGGTCGCGGATGATGCCGCTCACGAACCACAGCACCACGGCCAGGCCGGCCAGCCCGACGCCGACCCACGTGCGGACGTCGAAGACGAGGGTGGTCGCCCAGTCCGTGATCGATCCAGCGATCTCCGTGACCATCTCGAGCGTCCCGGTCAGCCACGCGGCCGCGGGGAGCAGGGTGAAGCCGAGCGCGCGCAGGCCGTTGGCCGATCCTCGCCGGCGGAACGCGATCCACGTCCAGATGGCACCCGCGACGGTGAGCGCGGCGGTCAGTGCAGCCCAGGTAGTCCCTTCCACAGTCCCAGACTCCCACAGCGCACCACGCGCCCGTCGCGACCCGGGAGGGCTGGGCGAGGCCTGGGTAAGAATGGAGCCGTGGTCCACGACGACGCATCGCCCCACCGCGCGGGCGACGACTCCTCGCTCCAGCCGCTCGAGCGCACCATCCCGGACCCGGGATTCGCCGACGACGCCGGCGGGGCGGACCCGCGGCTCGCCCGCGTGCTGGCCGATGGGGCGGCGGGCACCGCGAGCTCCGGTGCGGTGCTCACCCTCCTGCAGGACGCCCGGCTGCTGGTGCCGGTCGTCGCGGTGCTCGGTGAGGTGGAGGTCGACGAGCAGGGGCTGGCCCACGACAAGTCCTCCGACATGGCGGCCGTCCTGGTGCAGGCCCCGGACGGCAGCAAGGGCCTGCTCGCCTTCACCTCCACCGCCTCGATGGCCCGGTGGGACCCGCAGGCCAGGCCGGTGCCGGTGCCGGCGGCCACGGCGGCCACCGCGGCGATCCAGGACGGCGCGGAGGCGCTGCTGGTGGACCTCGCCGGCCCCGCGTCGTACGTCGTCGACGGCGACGACCTCACCCGGCTCGCGGCAGGGTGGCGCCTGGTCGCCATCGGCGACGGCTCGGCGGGTCACGGGTGGATTGGCCCCTCGACGGAATGATCCGCTAACCTTCTGTGTTGACCGATCAGTGACACCACGCTTCACGGTGACACCGATCTCGCCAAGCGGAGGCACGCACCACCGTCTCCCACCCGCATCGACCGCCCAGCACCACAGGTCGTCGGGTCCCGGTCCAGAGCCACCACCGTCGCGAGACGGAGGTGGACACCTCAGTTTCCCCGAGAGGGGAGACGTGTCGTGACTGGCTCCCGCTTGGCAACAGCGGGAGCCATTGTCCATTTTCCGGCACACCAGTCGGGCCGGGCGAGGGACTCCCTTCCACCCGAACCACTGGAGGACCCATCAGCACCGAGCTGCGCATCAACGACCGGATCCGCGTACCCGAGGTCCGGCTCGTAGGACCCAACGGCGAGACCGTTGGCATCGTGCCGACCGACCAGGCACTCAAGCTGGCCGTGGAGGCCGACCTCGACCTCGTCGAGATCGCGCCCCAGGGACGCCCCCCGGTCTGCAAGCTCATGGACTACGGCAAGTTCAAGTACGAGAACGCCCAGAAGGCCCGCGAGTCGCGGCGCAACCAGACGAACGTGATCATCAAGGAGATGAAGCTTCGTCCCAAGATCGACAAGCACGACTACGAGACCAAGAAGGGTCACGTCGTGCGATTCCTGGGTGCCGGCGACAAGGTCAAGATCACGATCATGTTCCGCGGCCGCGAGCAGCACCGCCCCGAGCTGGGCTTCCGGCTGCTCCAGAAGCTGGCCGAGGACGTGCAGGAGCTGGGCTTCGTCGAGTCCTCGCCCAAGCAGGACGGCCGCAACATGACGATGGTCCTCGGTCCGCACAAGAAGAAGGCCGACGCCAAGATCGACGCCGACGCTGCCCGCGCCACCAAGGAGCAGGCACGTGCGGACCGCAAGGCCGAGGAGGACGCCGAGCGCGAGGCCGCTCACCTCGCCGGCCCGGTCGCGCAGAAGAAGGAGCGCGGTCGCTCCGAGAACCTCGATCCTGAGATCGAGGCCTGAGAGCAAGGCTTGAGCGAAGCGAAGGCCTCGCTCGAGCAGGTCGCGGCGAAGCCGTGACAACGACCCCAGCGCCGGGTCGCGCACCCCGAACCCCGAACCACACGTACAAGGAAGTTGAGGCAGACACATGCCGAAGAACAAGACCCACTCGGGCGCGAAGAAGCGCTTCAAGGTGACCGGCTCGGGCAAGATCATGCGTCTGCAGGCCGGCCGCAAGTCCGGCGCTGCGTTCGCGTCCGCGCCGACGACGGGCAGCCGCAAGAAGCACCGCCGCAACGCCGGCATGGTCGAGCTCGAGAAGGGCGACGTCGCACGCGCCAAGAAGATGCTCGGCATCTGAGCCTCACCCACCGCACCACCCTGGTGGCTCAGCCGCCGTCCGTCTGACTTTCCCCTGCAACAAGGAGTAGCACCATGGCACGCGTCAAGCGCGCAGTGAACGCCCAGAAGAAGCGTCGTACCACCCTCGAGCGCGCCAGCGGTTACCGCGGCCAGCGCTCGCGCCTCTACCGCAAGGCCAAGGAGCAGGTCACCCACTCCCTGGTCTACAGCTACAACGACCGGCGCAAGAACAAGGGCAACTTCCGCAAGCTGTGGATCCAGCGCATCAACGCTGCGGCCCGCGCCAACGGGATGACCTACAACCGCTTCATCCAGGGCCTCGGCCTGGCCGGCATCGAGGTCGACCGCAAGATCCTCGCCGAGCTCGCCGTCAACGACGCGCCGGCCTTCACCGCGCTCGTCGAGGCCGCCAAGGCCGCGCTGCCCGAGGACGTCAACGCGCCCAAGGTCTCCGCCTGAAGCCACGCATGAGCACTCCACTGACGGTCGGGAACACCCGCGTCAAGGAGGCTCGCAAGTTGAGCCGTCGCTCGGTACGCACCGAGCGGCGGCTCTTCCTCGCTGACGGCCCGAAGGCCGTCGAGGGGGCGCTGTCCGTCGCCGGGTGCGTCGTCGAGGTCTTCGCGACCCCGCACGCGGCGGAGCAGCACGCCGACCTGCTGGGCGCCGCGCCGGTGACCCTTGTCGACGACCGGGCGCTCGCGTCGCTGTCGGACTCCGTGTCACCAGCCGGCGTGGTGGCCGTGTGCCGGCCGGTCGACGCGCCCCTGGCCCACGTCGTGGCCGCCGCTCCTCGCCTGCTGGCCATCTGCGCCGACGTGCGCGACCCGGGCAACGCCGGCACGGTCATCCGCACGGCTGACGCTGCCGGTGCCGACGGCGTCGTGCTGGCCGGGCAGTCCGTCGACGCCTACAACGTCAAGACCGTCCGGGCGAGCGTCGGCAGCCTGTTCCACCTGCCCCTCGCCCTCGAGCCGGACCCTGCGGCCGCGGTCCGGTCCGCGCAGCAGCGCGGGCTGACCGTGCTCGCGGCCGACGGCGCCGGCGAGGTCGACCTGTTCGACGCCGACCTGTCCGGGCCGACGGCCTGGCTGTTCGGCAACGAGGCGTGGGGCCTGCCCGAGGAGCTGGCCGCGCTGGCCGACCACCGCGTCGCCATCCCGATCCACGGCCGGGCGGAGAGCCTGAACCTGTCCACCGCCGCGGCCGTGTGCCTCTACGCCAGCGCGCGCGCCCAGCGCTCCTGACGGCTACCCGCCGGGGACGGCGGCGGCGTACCTCGTCGCGAGGGTGCGCAGGTGCGCCACCAGCTCGGGCGGCTCGTCGACGTGGAAGTCCAGACCGAGCATGCCGATCCACACTGCGACCATCTCCACGCTGTCTGCCCCCGTGACGAGCACGCAGTGCTCGTCGTCGACGGTCTCGACCACGCCGACGGTCGGATTGATCCGCCGCAGCACCTCCTCGGCGGGCGCGTCGACCGCGATCCGGCAGTGCACGGTCCACCCAGAGAACGCCACGTCACGCAGCACGAACGCGGCGTAGTCGCCGCCGTCGAGCGGCTCGGGGGAGAACCGTCCGGCGCCCGGGATCCGCAGCTCCAGCCAGTCCGCCCGCAGGGCCCGCCACCGCCCGTCGGGTCGAATGCGCACGACGACGTACCAACGCTCCTGCCAGCTCACGAGGCGGTAGGGGTCGCACTCCAGCCGCTCCTCGGCCCCGCCGCCGGGTCGGTGGAACAGGCGCAGGCCCTCCCGGTCGCGGATCGCCGTGGCGAGGTCCGCGAGCAGTGCGACGTCGACGGGTGGCGCCTCCACGTTGGTGCCGGTGTTGGCCGGGCCGACGTCGGTGCTCTCGGTCAGCGCCCGCACGCGCCGCCACAGCCGGTCGGGCAGCACGTGCTCCAGCTTGGCGAGGGCGAGCGCTCCGGCCTCCTCGATGCCCCGCACGGCGGACACGCTGCCGAGGCCGACTGCGACTGCGACGGCCTCGTCGGCCTCGAGCAGCAGCGGCGGGAGGCGTCCGTGGTCGCCGAGGCGGTAGCCGCCGGCGGCGCCACGGACGGCCTCGACGGGGTAGCCGAGCTCGCGCAGGCGCTCGACGTCCTTGCGCACGGTGCGCTCGCCGACGCCGAGGAGCGCGGCCAGCTCGGGCCCGGTCGCCGTCCTCCGCACCTGCAGGTGGCCAAGGAGGGCGAACAGCCGGGAGGACGTCTGGAGTGCCATGGACCCACCTCGAGATCGGTGGTGGAGAGCCCGAAAAATCAGGGCCGATCCGTGCCGGATTGCTTCCTACCGTACCTCCATGACCACTCACCAGAACACCAGCCAGACCCTCTCCTTCCGACCCTTCACGGTGTCCGTCGAGCAGTCCGCGATCGACGACCTGCATGCCCGCCTGGCCCACACCCGCTTCGCCGCCGAGCCGGCCGACACCGCGGGGACCGACGACTGGTCCGGCGGCACGCCGGTGTCGTACCTGAAGGGCATGGTCGAGCACTGGCGCGGCAGCTTCGACTGGCGTGTCCAGGAGGAGCGGATGAACGCCTACCCGCAGTTCCTGACCGAGATCGACGGGCAGACGATCCACGTCGTGCACGTGCGCTCGTCGAACGAGGACGCGACCCCGCTGCTGTTGCTCCACACCTATCCCGGCTCGTTCGTCGACTTTCTCGACCTCGTCCCGCACCTGACCGACGAGTTCCACCTCGTGATCCCCACGATCCCCGGCGTCGGCTTCAGCCAGCCGCTCACCGACGGCGCCTGGGACTCCGCCCGGAACGCCCGCGCGTGGGACCGGCTGATGCGCGCGCTCGGCTACCCGTCGTACGGCGCGCACGGCTCCGACAACGGCGCGGTCGTCGCGCGCGAGCTCGCGATGCTGGCTCCGGAGGGCTTCCTCGGCGCCCACGTCCTCCAGCTGTTCTCCTTCCCGTCCGGCGACCCGGCGGAGTTCGAGCGGATGACGCCGGCCGACCACGCGGCGCTCGAGTTCGCCGGCTGGTTCCAGACGGTCAACGGCTACGCGACGATGAACGCCTCCCGCCCCCGCACCATCGCGGCCGCGCTCAGCGACTCGCCGGTCGGCCAGCTCGCGTACAACGAGCTCTTCGAGAGCTTCGGGAACGGCACGTCGCGGGTCACGCGCGACCAGGTGCTGACCCAGGTCAGCCTCTACTGGTTCACGAACAGCAGCGGTGGCGCCGTGCAGGCCTACCGCGCGGAGCAGGCGGTCGAACCGCGGGTCAACGAGGGCCGGATCGGGGTCGCGGTCTTCGCCGACGACTTCCGCTCGATGCGGCCGTTCGCGGAGCGCGACAACACCGCCATCGTGTCGTGGACCGAGCACCCCGAGGGTGGCCACTTCGCCTCGATGGAGGTCCCCGAGGAGCTGGCCCGGGCGATCCGCGGCTTCTACGCCTGACGCCGAAGGCCGGCCGGCCGGCTAGCCTCCTTCGTCAATGATCCTCATCGACCCACCTGCCGTGGCGAGGTGGGACCGGCTCTGGTCCCACCTCGCCAGCGACACCTCCTACGACGAGGTGCATGCGTTCGCCGCCGCCCACGGCGTGCCTGCTCGCGGCTGGGACCGCGACCACTACGACGTCCCCGCCGACGCGTACGACGCCCTGGTGGCCGCGGGAGCGGTCCCGGTCACCTCGCGCGAGATCGTCGCGGCGCTGCGCGCAGCCGGTCTGCGCCGGCCCAAGGCGGTGGCGCGTGACCACGGCGACCGGTAGGCGCGCCGACTAGGGTTCGAGGCGTGTCAGACGACGACTACGCCCCGCGCCACCGGGTGGACGCCGCCCGCCCCAGCAGGCTGCGTGCGCTCGCTGACTTCTACCCCGACGGGATCCTGGGGGCGAGCCGCCAGGGCGTGGTGACGATCCTCAACGCCCAGGGGGCCTCGCTGCTCGGCGTCGACGCCGAGGAGGCCAGGGGGCTGCCCCTGCCCGACGTGCTGCGGCTGCTCGACCAGGACGGTCGGACCTGGCTCGACGTCAACCGGCCCTTCGACGCCATCTCGATCACCCGCGGCGTGCCCGAGCAGTCGTGGCTCAACGCCTCCGGCGACGAGGTGCTCACCACGGCGCGCATGGTGCGGGAGGGCCCGCTCGGACAGGTCGTGGGCATCGCCATCGGGCTGCGCAGCGGCCGCGGGCGGGCGCGGCTCGACCGCGAGCGGTCCGACCTCGTCGCCACCGTCGCCCACGAGCTGCGGTCACCGCTGACGGGCGTCAAGGGCTTCGTGCAGGCGCTGCTCAACCGGTGGGACAAGCTCACCGACGACCAGCGCAAGCTGATGCTCGAGACGGTCAACGCTGACGCCGACCGGCTCGCCCGCCTCATCGCCGAGCTGCTCGACGTGGCCCGCATCGACACCGGTCGCCTCCAGCTCTACCCGCGCGAGGTCTCGTCCGAGGTGCTCGTGCGACGAGTCGTGGACTCCATCGAGGCCGGCACCGCCCGCGGCATCAGCCTCGACGTCGAGCCGGACCTGCCGGAGGTGTTCGCCGACCCCGACAAGTTCACCCAGGTCGTCACCAACCTCGTCGAGAACGCCGTCCGGCACGGGCAGGGTCAGGTGCGGGTCCGGCTCGCCCTCTCCGAGTCCCTCGACGGCGTCCGGATCACGGTGGACGACGAGGGTGACGGCATCCCGGCCGAGCTGCGCCGGCGCGTCTTCACGAAGTTCTGGACCACCGGCGACTCGGGCGGAAGCGGCCTCGGGATGTACATCGTCGGCGGCCTGTCGCGGGCGCACGGCGGCTGGGTGACCATCGACGACGCCCCGGGCGGGGGCGCCCGGGTCATGGTCGACTGGCCGCGCGAGGACCTGCGCCCGGACTGACGGGCCGCGACCTCCACACAACCTTCACGAGTCGTCCCCGCCGTCGACCCGTCCGTCCTCCTAGGGTCGTGGCATGACCTCCCGCACGCCCGCCACGTCCAGGCCGAGGACCGCCCTGGTGGTGGAGGACGAGCGCACGATCAACGACGCCCTTGCGCAGCGGCTGCGCGCCGAGGGCTACGTCGTCGAGCAGGCCTTCGACGGACCGTCAGCGGTCGAGCGGGCCGCTGCGGTGCGTCCCGACGTCGTGCTACTGGACGTGATGCTGCCGGGGTTCGACGGACTCGAGGTCTGCCGCCGCGTCCAGGCCGCACGGCCCGTGCCGGTGCTGATGCTGACCGCACGCGACGACGAGGCCGACGTGCTCGTGGGGCTGGGGGTCGGCGCCGACGACTACCTGACCAAGCCGTTCTCCATGCGTGAGGTCGTCGCCCGCGTCGCTGCGCTGCTGCGTCGCGTGGAGCGGGCGGCGGCGCTGGCGGATGAGCGACCCGCCGCCATCGAGGTCGGCGGCGTGCGGATCGACCCCGGCTCCCGGCGTACGACGGTCGCAGGCGAGGCCGTGCACCTCACCCCGACCGAGTTCGACCTGCTGCTGTGCCTGGCGCGGGCGCCCGGCCAGGTCCTCAGCCGCGAGCGGCTGCTGCGCGAGGTCTGGGACTGGGGCGACGCCTGGGCCAGTGCGAGCGCGACCCGCACCGTCGACAGCCACGTCAAGGCGCTGCGCAGCAAGGTGGGTGCGTCGCGGATCCGCACCGTGCACGGCGTCGGCTACGCCCTCGAGGACCTTGCATGAGCGCCTGGTTCGACGCCGTGTCCAGCCTCAAGGCCAAGCTCGGGCTGCTGGTGATCGCATCGGTCGTCACCGCGGTCCTGCTGACCCTGCTGGGCTCCGCCGCCGACGTCTCGCCCCTGCTCGTGCTGCCGGTGAGCGTCGCGCTCGCGCTGGGCGTGACGCAGCTGCTGGCCGCCGGCATGGTCGCGCCGCTGCGGCGGATGACCGAGGTGTCGCGAGCGATGGCGCGCGGCGACTACAGCGGGCGCGTGCGCACGTCGGCGACCGACGAGGTCGGCCAGCTCGCCACCGCCTTCAACCGGATGGCGGAGGACCTCGCGAGGGTCGACCGCGAGCGGCGCGACCTGATTGCCACCGTGTCCCACGAGCTGCGGACGCCGCTCACGGCCATGACCGCCCTGCTCGAGAACCTCGCCGACGGCGTGGTGCCCGCCGACTCCCAGCACCTCGGCGCCGCGCTCGAGGAGGCCCAGCGCCTGGGCCGGCTGGTCGAGGACCTGCTCCAGCTCTCCCGCCTCGAGGCGGGAGTGGTCGACCTGGACCGCCAAGACGTGGCGCTGGCCGCGCTCGTCGAGGACGTCGTCGCCCAGGTGCGCGCCACCGGCCGGACGCGCGACGTCGCGATGGACGTCGCCGGCGACCTCGTGGTCGCCGGTGACCCGGCCCGGCTGCGCCAGCTGCTGGTCAACGTGGTGGACAACGCGGCGCGCCACGCGCCCGCCGAGACGTCCGTCCGCATCACCGCCGGGGACGCCGGGACCGACAGAGCGGACACCGCCGGCTCGTGGTGGTTGGAGGTGGTCGACGCCGGCGGGGGAGTCGCGCCGGAGGACCGGGAACGCGTCTTCGAGCGCTTCGGGACTGACGGTGCCGGGGGGACCGGCCTCGGGCTCGCCGTGGCCCGGTGGGTGGCCCAGCTCCACGGGGGGTCCCTCCGCTTCATCGACCCCGAAGAGGGGCATGGCGCCCGGATCCGGCTCGAGGTCCCCGGCCGGCGCGCCACCACCGGCCCCACCTCGCCGACCCCTGTCCCGTCCGCCGTCCCGTCCGCCGTCCGTGCCGCCGTCCCGCCTACCGTCGAGGTGCCGGAGACGACCCCGCGGCCGCAGTCCGGCCTGGACGCCGTGTTCGGTCGCTTCTGGCCCGACCGCGCCGCACCGCACGGGCTCCGGACCGTCGTCGCCGCGGCAGGGGCCGGGCTCGTTGCGGGCATCGCCCTGTCGTTCACCGCGGTCGGCATCACCTGGACGCTGGTCGCGTTGACGTGCGGTGCGGCCGCGCTGGCCACCGCCCGTCGGCGACGCGAGCCGTGGACCCTCCTCTGCGCAGCACTGGCCGTGCTGCTCGTGCTGCCGATGACCCTGCGGGCCGCCTGGTGGGTGCAGATGCTGGGGCTCGTCGTGGCGGCCGCCGTGTTCCTCTGCGGCGTCACCGGAGCGCGCACGCTTCCCGGCATCCTGCTGTCCGGGATGGCGTGGCCGCTCGCGTCGCTGCGCGGCCTGCCGTGGTTCGGCCGGTCCCTCCGGATCGCCGGCACCGGGTCGCGCACCCCGGCCGTGGTGCGTACGACGGTGTGGTCGCTCTTGGGTCTCGCTGTCTTCGGCACCATCTTCGCCAGCGCCAACCCGGTCTTCGGGTCCTGGGTCGACCAGCTCGTGCCCAACCTGACCTTCAACGACCTCGTCGGACGCGCGTTCCTGGCCTGCTTCGTCTTCGCCGTCACCCTCGGCGCCGCCTACCTCGCGCTCAACCCCGCCGACGTCGAGGTGCTGGGCAGGCGCCGGCCCACGGCGCTCGCCAACCGCTTCGAGTGGCTCGTGCCGGTGCTCGTCGTCGACGCCGTGTTCCTCGCCTTCATCGCCGCGCAGGCACGGGCGCTGGTCGGCGGACGCGACTACATCGAGGCCACGACCGGGCTGACGTACGCCGACTACGTCCACCAGGGCTTCGGTCAGCTCACCCTGGCCACGGCCCTGACGGTGCTGGTCGTGTGGATCGCCTCGCGGCGCGCCGGCGACGGCGTCGAGGACCGCCGCTGGATGCGCGGCTCGCTCGGACTGCTCTGCGTCCTCACGCTGCTGGTCGTCGCATCCGCCCTGCGTGGCATGTCGGTCTACCAGGACGCGTACGGCTTCACCACGCTGCGGCTCTTCGTCGACGTCTTCGAGGGGTGGCTCGGCTTCGTCGTGCTCGCGATCATGGTCGCCGGCGCCGTCGGACGCGGTGCCTGGCTCCCGCGCATCGCGCTCGTGTCCGGGGCGGTCGCGCTCGTCGGCCTGGCCGCGATCAACCCCGACGCCTGGGTCGCCGGACGCAATCTCGACCGCTACGACGCCACTGGCAAGCTCGACCTCCGCTACCTCCAGGACCTCTCCGCCGACGCGACGCCGGTGATCGCGGAGCGGCTGCCGCCGGAGGTCTCCCGCTGCGTGCTCGAGCAGCTGCCGGACAACGAGATGCGCGCCGAGGCCCTCGACGACCCCCGCGCGTGGAACCTGGGCCGCAGCCGAGCCGAGGGTCCGCTCACCGACCTGGGCCTGCTGCCGGCCGGGGAGCAGGCGGCGTCCGACGTCGGGACGAGCGTCCCGGTCGACGAGTGCAGTGACGTCTGGGCCGCCTTCGGGGAGTAGCATCCCCACCGTGGACACGAGCCGACGATTTCTGCGCCCCGGACCTGGTCCGTCGGGTAGCTGACGTCACCGGGTCCGGGGAGTCCCCGTCCGACCCGACGCTCATCCACTTCTAGACTCTGCGGCGAACTGCTGTCGCCGCGCGAAAGGGAGCCATGTCCGGCCCCAACACCGACTACGACCCCGTCGAAGTGACCCCGCTCAAGGCCGACCAGGTCGAGGCGATGCGCGAGGCGGCGCTGACCGCGATCGCGGACGCCGCCGACCTCGACGCCCTCAAGCAGGTCCGGCTCGACCACGCAGGTGACCGCTCGCCGCTCGCCCTCGCCAACCGCGAGATCGGCGCCCTGCCGCCGCAGGCGCGCAAGGAGGCCGGGCAGCGCGTCGGCCAGGCCCGCGGCGCCGTCAACCAGGCCATCGCCGCCCGCCAGGCCGTGCTGGAGGCGGAGCACGAGGAGCGGATGCTGGTCGAGGAGACCGTCGACGTCTCCCTGCCGACGACCCGCCGCCGCCGCGGCGGCCGGCACCCGCTGACCCTGCAGTCCGAGCTCATCGCCGACCTCTTCGTGGCCATGGGCTACGAGGTGGCCGAGGGCCCGGTCGTCGAGGCCGAGTGGCTCAACTTCGACGCCCTCAACCTCGGGCCCGACCACCCGGCGCGCACCATGCAGGACACCTTCTGGACCGAGCCGGCCGAGGACCACGTCGTGCTGCGCACCCAGACCTCGCCCGTCCAGGCGCGCACGATGCTGACCCGCGAGCCACCCATCTACGTCGTCTGCCCGGGCCGCGTGTTCCGCACCGACGAGTACGACGCCACCCACTCGCCGATGTTCCACCAGGTCGAGGGCCTCGTGGTCGACGAGGGCATCACCATGGCGCACCTCAAGGGCACGCTCGACCACTTCGCGTCCCAGCTGTTCGGCGACGGGATCACCACGCGGTTCCGGCCGTCCTACTTCCCGTTCACCGAGCCGTCGGCCGAGGTCGACGTGCTGTGCTTCGTGTGCCGCGGCACGGGTGTCGACGAGGGGGGCTCCGCGTCGTGCCGCACCTGCCGCGGCGAAGGCTGGATCGAGTGGGGTGGCTGCGGCGTGGTCAATCCCCGCGTCCTGGTGGCCTGCGGCGTGGACCCCGAGGTCTACAGCGGCTTCGCCTTCGGCATGGGCATCGACCGGTCGTTCATGTTCCGCCACGACCTGGAGGACCTGCGTCCGCTCTTCGAGGGCGACGTCCGGTTCAGCAGCGCGTTCGGCACCGAGATCTGAGAGGGGAGAACGAGCGATGAAGGCACCCCTGTCCTGGATCCTGGACCTCGTCGACGTACCTGCCGGCACCACCACCGAGGAGATCACCGACCGGCTCACGCTGACCGGCCTCAAGCTCGAGGCGATCGTCAGCCCCGGCCGCGAGATCACCGGCCCGCTGGTGATCGGCCGGGTCCTCACGATGGAGCCGGAGCCGCAGAAGAACGGCAAGACCATCAACTGGTGCACCGTCGACGTCGGGAGCGCCAACGGCACCGGTGAGCCGCAGGGCATCGTCTGTGGCGCCCACAACTTCGAGCCGGGCGACCTCGTCGTCACGGTCCTTCCCGGCGGCGTGCTGCCGGGCGGGTTCGAGATCGGCGCCCGCAAGACCTACGGCCACCTCTCCGCCGGGATGATCTGCTCGGCCCGCGAGCTCGGCCTCGGCGAGGACCACGACGGCATCATCGTGCTGCCACCGGACGCCGGCGAGCCCGGCCAGGACGTCCGTGCGGTGCTCGGCCTCGACGAGGAGGTCATCGAGCTCGAGGTGAACCCCGACCGGGCCTACGCCCTGTCCCTGCGCGGCATCGCCCGCGAGGTCCTCGTCTCCGTCGACGGGGCGAGCGGCTTCCGTGACCCGGCGCTGCGCGACACCCCGGCAGCCAACGACGAGGGCCACCCCGTGGTCGTCGAGGACGCTGAGGGGTGCCCGGTGTTCGTGGCGCGGCGGGTCGACGGGTTCGACCCCGCGGCCACGACGCCGGACTTCATGGTCCAGCGCATCACGGCGGCCGGGATGCGACCCATCTCGCTCGCGGTCGACGTCACGAACTACGTGATGCTCGAGACCGGCCGCCCGATCCACGGCTACGACGCCGACCGGCTGCAGGGCGCGATCGTCGTACGCCGGGCGCGCGAGGGCGAGAAGCTCACGACCCTCGACGGCACCGCCCGCACGCTCGACCCCGGCGACCTCGTCGTCACCGACGACTCCGGGATCATCGGCCTCGGCGGCGTGATGGGCGGGGAGACCACCGAGATCTCCGGCACGACCACGTCCGTCCTCGTCGAGGCGGCCCACTGGGACGCGGTGTCGATGTTCCGCACCGGTCGCCGGCACAAGATCACCTCCGAGGCAGGCAAGCGCAACGAGCGCGGTGTCGACCCCACCATCTGCGAGGCGGCCGCCGACCGTGTCGTCGAGCTGCTCGTCGAGCACGGCGGTGGCACGGCCCACCCGGGCGTCACCGTCGTCGGGACCCCGCCGGCCATGCCGGTCGTCGAGGTCGCGGGCGACCTGGCCGCCCGTGTCTCGGGGATGCCGATCACCGAGGAGCAGTCGGTCGCGTGCCTGCGTGCCGTCGGCTGCGAGGTCGACGGCTCCGGCACCCTGTCGGTCACCCCACCCCCGTGGCGTCCCGACCTCACCGACGCCCAGGACTTCTCCGAGGAGGTCGTCCGGCTCGTCGGCTACGACAAGGTGCCCTCGGTCCTCCCCACGCCTCCGTCCGGTCGCGGCCTCACCCGCCCGCAGCAGCTGCGGCGCCGGATCGGGCGCACGCTCGCCGGTGAGGGCTTCGTCGAGGTGGTGACCTTCCCGTTCGTCGGCGAGTCCGATCTCGACGCGCTGGGCCTGCCGGCCGAGGACCCGCGCCGCGACCTGCTGCGGCTGTCCAACCCGCTCAACGCCGAGGCCGGCTTCATGACCTCGACCCTCCTGCCGGGCGTGCTGCGCGCGGCGGGCAAGAACGTCGGGCACGGCACCACGGACCTCGCGATCTTCGAGACCGCCACCGTCACGCTCCCGCGTCACGCCGGCCCGGCCCCGATCCTGCCGGTCGACCGCCGCCCGACCGAGGCCGAGCTCGAGGCCCTCGACGCCGCGCTGCCCGCCCAGCCCCTCCACCTCGCGCTCGTCGGTGCAGGTGACGCGGTGTCCGGCGGCTGGTGGGGCGAGGCCGGGCCCTTCTCGTGGGCCGACGCCGTCGAGGCCGTACGAGCGGTCGCGGCATCGCTCGGCCTCGAGGTCAGTGCCGCGGCCACGGAGGTCGCGCCGTGGCACCCCGGTCGCTGCGCCGAGCTGACGGTCGACGGCGAGGTCATCGGCCATGCCGGCGAGGTGCACCCCACGGTGTGCCAGGCGTTCGGCCTGCCAAAGCGCACCGTCGCCGCCGAGGTCGACCTCGACCTGCTGATCGCGCGCGCGGTGCACCTCCGCACGGCGCCGACGTTCTCGTCCTACC
The DNA here is from genome assembly GCF_042666175.1 of Nocardioides sp. GCM10028917. Lineage (NCBI taxonomy): Bacteria > Bacillati > Actinomycetota > Actinomycetes > Propionibacteriales > Nocardioidaceae > Nocardioides > Nocardioides sp. GCM10028917. Next base: position 10,835 of record NZ_JBHTFL010000012.1, on the reverse strand, counting down.
CGGTCGCGAAGGAGGACGTCGCGCTCGTCGTCGACGCCGCCGTGCCGGCCGCCGACGTCGAGTCCGCGCTGCGCGAGGGCGCCGGCGAGCTCCTCGAGTCGATCCGGCTCTTCGACGTCTACACCGGCGACCAGGTCGGCGAGGGAAGGAAGTCCCTCGCCTACGCCCTGCGCTTCCGCGCGATCGACCGGACCCTCAAGGAGGGCGAGGCGTCTGCGGCCCGCGACGCCGCCGTCGCGCTGGCAGCGGAGCGCACCGGCGCCGTGCAGCGCGCCTGACCCACCTCCGCCGCGACACTCCCGCACGACACTGGCCCTTGAGTCTCCTGGAGACTCAAGGGCCAGTACGTCGTCTCAGCCCACCGGTTGTCGCCTCAGTTGATCGGCGACGCCACGATCGCCGCGAACCGCTCGAGCACGTCCCGGTCCCCGGCGGTCGAGATGTCGGCGTCGTCGCCGCGGTTCCAGAGCCAGAGGTCGAGCGCCGCCGCCGGCCCGTCGACGACCACGTCCGGCTCGACGTCGGCGTCGTCCGGCGCCGGCACGACGTGGAAGTCCTCCTCGTCAGCGTACGACGTCCCGCTGTCGGGATCGGTGCCCGAGAAGATCCCGAAGCGGAGCCAGAACGACTCGCTGGTGTCGGTGACGTCGACGCGTACCAAACCGTCGCCGGGCTCCCAGGACCCCCAGGGAGGCATCCCGCCGTACATCACGTCGAGGCACTCGTGCACCCCGTCGGCCGCCAGCCGCGGGTCGAGCTCGCTGGCGACCCCGGCGGCCTGCTCCGCGTCGACGCGGTGCACCAGCGCCTCGTGCGCCTGCCGGCGGAGGATGAAACCGACCGTGTGGTCGTCCGACCAGTTCCACGCCTCCTCCTGCGGGTCCGCTCCGTCGAGCGCCGCGGCCAGGCCGGCCGACCACTCGTCGTAGGCGCGCACCAGGTCGTCGTACGCCTCCGGGCGGGGCGGGTCGATCTCCTCCGGCTGCTCGGGCCTCGCCGTCAGCACCTCGGTCCACCACCGCTGCACCGTGGCGAGGTGCCACAGCAGGTCGGCGGCGTCCCAGTCGGGACAGGCCGGGACCCGGGCCGCCGGGTCGCAGGCGGCGAGCACGTCGCGGAAGCGGGCGGACTCCGCGCGCAGGTGGTCGAGGTAGACGTCGGGGGACAGGCGGGTGTGGAGTGAGGTCATCCGGGCACCGTAAGGGAGGGGACCGACGCTCCGCCTCGCCTTATCGGACCCCAGGCGGCGCATACATGCAGTCCAATGTATAGTCATGCAAATGACCGCAACAGTCGCCGTCGCCGGAGCCAGTGGGTACGCCGGGGGAGAGGTCCTCCGCCTCCTCCTGGGCCACCCGGGTGTCGAGGTGGGTGCGGTGACCGCGGGTGCCAACGCCGGTGAGCGGCTAGGTTCCCTCCAGCCGCACCTGGTCCCGCTGGCCGACCGGGTGCTGGACGAGACGACGGTCGACACCCTGGCGGGGCACGACGTCGTGGTCCTGGGGCTCCCGCACGGCCAGTCCGCAGGGATCGCCCGGGCGCTCGGCGACGACACCGTCGTGATCGACTGCGGCGCCGACTTCCGCCTCACCGACGCAGGGGAGTGGCAGACGTTCTACGGCGGAGAGCACGCCGGCTCGTGGCCCTACGGACTCCCGGAGCTGCCCGGTCAGCGGGAGCTGCTCCGCGGCGCCCGGCGGATCGCCGTGCCGGGCTGCTACCCGACCGTCTCGACGCTCGCGGCCGTCCCCGCCCTCGCGGCCGGCCTGGTCGAGCCCGACGTCACCGTCGTCGCCGCGTCCGGCACGAGCGGCGCAGGCAAGTCGGCGAAGCCCCACCTGCTCGGCAGCGAGGTGATGGGCAACGCCAGCGCCTACGGCGTCGGCGGCACTCACCGCCACACGCCCGAGATCGTCCAGAACCTCAGCGCCGTGCACGGGGGGCCGGTGAGGGTCGGCTTCACGCCCCTGCTCGTGCCGATGTCCCGCGGCATCCTCGCCACCGTGCAGGCGCCCCTGCTCGACGGCGTCACCCCGGACCAGGTCCGCGACGCCTACGCCACGGCGTACGACACCGAGCCGTTCGTGCACCTGCTCCCCGAGGGCCAGTGGCCGCAGACCCAGTCGGTGCTCGGCTCCAACGCCGTGCAGGTGCAGGTCGCGGTCGACGAGCGCGTACGACGACTCGTGGCGGTGGCCGTGGTCGACAACCTGGCCAAGGGCACCGCCGGCGCCGCCGTCCAGTGCATGAACCTCGCCCTTGGCCTCGACGAGGCCGCCGGGCTCACCACGATCGGAATCGCCCCCTGATGTCAGTCACCCACCCCAGCGGTTTCACGGCCGCCGGCGTCGCGGCCGGGCTCAAGTCCACCGGCGCCAAGGACCTCGCCCTGGTCGTCAACCACGGACCCGCCTTCGACTCCGCCACGGTCTTCACCGCCAACCGCTGCAAGGCCAACCCCGTGCTCTGGAGCCAGGAGGTCGTCAAGGACGGCACCGTCAAGGCGGTCGTCCTCAACTCCGGGGGCGCCAACTGCTACACCGGTCCCGAGGGCTTCCAGACCACCCACGCCGTGGCGGAGAAGGTCGCCGAGGGCCTCGGCATCGGCGCCATCGACGTCGTCGTCTGCTCCACCGGCCTGATCGGCCTCGTCAACGACCGCGACGACCTCCTGGCCGGCGTCGAGGCGGCGAGCGCGGCGCTGTCCCCCGACGGGGGCACCAGCGCCGCCGAGGCGATCATGACCACCGACTCGGTCAGCAAGAACACCGTCGTCGAGGGCGCCGGCTGGTCGATCGGCGGGATGGCCAAGGGTGCGGGGATGCTCGCCCCGCAGCTGGCCACCATGCTGGTCGTCCTGACCACCGACGCCGTCGTGCCCGCCGCCGACCTCGACGCCGCCCTCCGCGCTGCCACCCGGGTCAGCTTCGACCGACTCGACTCCGACGGCTGCATGTCCACCAACGACACGGTCACCGTCATGGCCAGCGGCGCCAGCGGCATCACCCCCACGCCCGAGGACTTCACCGCCGCGCTCACGCAGGCCTGCACCGACCTCGCGATGCAGTTGCTCAAGGACGCCGAGGGCGCCGACCACGAGATCGCCATCACCACCCTCCACGCCGCGTCGGAGGAGGAGGCGGTCGAGGTGGGCCGCAGCGTCGCTCGCAGCAACCTGTTCAAGGCCGCCGTCTTCGGCAACGACCCCAACTGGGGTCGGGTGCTCGCCTCCATCGGCACGACGCAGGCGAAGTTCGACCCCGCCGACCTCGACGTCGCGATGAACGGGGTGTGGGTGTGCCGGCAGTCCACCCCCGCCGAGGACCCGGCGGGCGTCGACCTCACCGGCCGCGAGGTGAGCGTGACCATCGACCTCAAGTCCGGCGACGCCCGCGCCACCGTCTGGACCAACGACCTCACCCACGCCTACGTCCACGAGAACAGCGCCTACAGCTCATGACCCAGCCCATGCCCGAGACCGTCCAGAACCCGCGCCGGCCCGACCCGGCCAAGGCCCGCACGCTGGCCGCGGCCCTGCCGTGGCTCAAGCGCTACCACGGCCGCACGATCGTCGTGAAGTACGGCGGAAACGCGATGACCGACGAGTCCCTCAAGGTCGCCTTCGCCGAGGACATCGCCTTCCTGCGCTTCGCCGGCTTCAAGCCCGTCGTCGTGCACGGCGGCGGCCCGCAGATCTCCCGGATGCTCGACAGGCTCGGCATCGAGTCGGAGTTCCGCGGCGGCCTGCGGGTGACCACGCCCGAAGCGATGGACGTCGTCCGGATGGTGCTCGTCGGCCAGGTGCAGCGCGAGCTGGTCGGCCTCATCAACCAGCACGGCGCACTGGCGGTCGGCCTGTCGGGGGAGGACGCCGGGCTCTTCCGCGCCGTCCCCACGAGCACGGTCGTCGACGGCGCGGAGGTCGACCTGGGCCTCGTCGGCGAGGTCGCCGAGGTGCGGCCCGAGGCGGTCCTCGACCTCATCGAGGCCGGCCGGGTGCCGGTCGTCAGCTCGGTCGCGCCCGACGTCGACGGCCAGGTCCACAACGTCAACGCGGACACCGCCGCCGCCGCCCTCGCGGTCGCGCTGGGAGCCGAGAAGCTGCTGGTCCTCACGGACGTCGAGGGCCTCTACCGCGACTACGGCAACTCCGACGACCTGATCCAGGAGATCAGCCCCGAGGCGCTCGGCGAGATGCTGCCGTCCCTCGACGCGGGAATGGTCCCCAAGATGCGTGCCTGCTACGAGGCCGTCACCGGCGGCGTGCCCCGCGCCACGGTCGTCGACGGCCGCGAGCCCCACTCCGTGCTGCTCGAGATCTTCACCGACGAGGGGGTCGGCACCCAGGTGCTCCCGGGCGTCGCCACGCGGATGCGCAAGCCCTACCCGACGGAGGACGCGTCATGAGCATCCAGGACCGCTACACCGGCGCCGTGATGAACACCTTCGGCCCGCCCGTGCTGGCCCTCGCCCGCGGGGAGGGAGCGCACGTGTGGGACGCCGACGGCAAGGAGTACGTCGACCTGCTCGGCGGTATCGCCGTCAACGCCCTCGGCCACGCCCACCCCGCCCTCGTCGAGGCCGTCGCCACCCAGCTCCGCACGCTCGGCCACGTCTCCAACTTCTTCGCCACCGAGCCGCAGGTCGCCCTGGCCGAGCGCCTCGTCGGCCTCCTCGGCTGGTCCGAGGACGCGCGTGTGTTCTTCAGCAACTCCGGCACCGAGGCCAACGAGGCCGCGCTCAAGCTCACCCGCCGGACCGGCCGCACCCGGCTCGTCGCCGCCGAGGGCTCCTTCCACGGCCGCACCATGGGCGCGCTGGCCCTCACGTCCAAGGCCGCGTACCGCGAGCCTTTCGAGCCCCTGCCGGGCGACGTCACCTTCGTCCCGTACGACGACGTGGCCGCGCTCGAGGCCGCCGTCGACGAGACCGTCGCCGCGGTCGTCCTCGAGCCGCTCCAGGGGGAGGCCGGGGTCGTCGTGCCGTCCGCGGACTACCTCGCCGCCGCCCAGCGGATCGCCCACGACCACGGCGCCCTGCTCTGGCTCGACGAGGTGCAGACCGGCGTCGCCCGGACCGGCGCGTGGTTCGCCCACCAGCTGCTCGAGGGCGTGCAGCCCGACGTCGTCACGCTCGCCAAGGGCCTCGGCGGCGGCATCCCCATCGGCGCGACCGTGGCCCGCGGCGACGCGGCGACGCTGCTCCAGCCCGGCAACCACGGCACCACCTTCGGCGGCAACCCGGTCGCCACGGCGGCCGCCCTCGCGGTCCTCGACACGATCGAGGCCGATCGCCTGATGGACGCCGCCGTCGAGCGGGGCGCCCAGCTCGAGGCGCTCCTGCGCAAGCAGACCGGCGTCGTCGAGGTGACCGGTGCCGGCCTCATGCGCGGCGCCGAGCTCGACGGCCCCTACGCCACGCACGCTGTGGCCGCCGGGCGCGAGGCCGGTTTCATCCTCAACGCCACCGGTCCGACACGGCTGCGGTTCGTGCCGCCGCTGGTGATCACCGCCGCCGACCTCGACGCCCTCGACGCGGCCCTGCCCCACGTCCTCGACACCGCCCGCGACGCCGCACAGGAGCCCACTCCATGACCCGCCACTTCCTCCGTGACGACGACCTGTCGCCCGCTGAGCTGCTCGAGGTCCTCGACCTGGCCGACCGGATGAAGGCGGAGCCGTTCGACCACAAGCCGCTCGCCGGTCCGCGGACGGTCGCGCTGGTCTTCGACCGCCCGACCCTGCGCACCCAGGTGTCGTTCGCCGCCGGCATCGCCGAGCTGGGCGGCAACCCGATGACGGTCGACGGCGGCCTGGCTGCGATGGGGTCCCGCGAGGGCGTCGAGGACGTCGCGCGCATCCTCGGCCGCCAGGCCGCGGCGGTCGTGTGGCGCACCGCCCACCAGGGCGACGTCGTCACCATGGCGGCGTACGCCGGCGTGCCGGTGCTCAACGCGCTCACCGACGAGTTCCACCCCTGCCAGCTCCTCGCCGACCTGCAGACCGTGCGCGAGCACAAGGGCAGGCTGGCCGGGATCCGGGTCGCGTTCGTCGGCGACGGCGCCTGCAACATGGGCAACTCGTGGGTCCTCGCCGGCGCCTCCGCCGGCATGCACGTCGTCGTCGGCGCGCCCGAGGGGTTCACGCCCGACTCCCATGTCGTCGCGAGGGCGCGCGAGATCGCGCAGGGCACCGGCGGCTCCATCGAGCTCACGTCCGACCCGGTCGAGGCGGTCGGCGGCGCCGACGTCGTGGTCACCGACTCGTGGGTCAGCATGGGGCGCGAGGAGGAGTCCGAGGAACGGCTGCGGATCTTCCCGCCCTTCGGCGTCACCGAGGACCTGCTCACCCACGCCGCCCCCGACGCGATCGTCATGCACTGCCTGCCGGCCTACCGCGGCAAGGAGATCTCCGAGGAGGTCATCGAAGGGCCGCACTCGGTCGTCTGGGACGAGGCGGAGAACCGCCGGCACGCCCAGAAGGCGGTACTGACCTGGCTGCTGGAGCGATCATCGTGAGCGCCATGACCCCGCTGACGAAGAGCGCCCGGCACCAGCGGATCATCGACATCGTGACGGCCCACCCGGTGCACTCCCAGACCGAGCTCGCCGACCTCCTCGGCGACCACGGCGTCCGCGTCACCCAGGCCACGCTGAGCCGCGACCTCGTCGAGCTCGACGCGGTCAAGGTGCGCGACACCGACGGCGCCCTCGTCTACGCCGTGCCGGGTGAGGGCGGCGACCGCAGCGTCTCCGCGCCCCGCGAGACCGCGGCCGGCCGTGACCGGCTGGCCCGCCTGTGCGCCGAGCTGCTCGTCAGCGCCGAGGCCAGCGCCAACCTGGTCGTGCTCCGCACCCCTCCCGGTGCCGCGCAGTTCCTCGCCAGTGCCTTCGACAAGGCCGACCTCGGCGACATCCTCGGCACCATCGCCGGCGACGACACCCTGCTCGTCATCGGCCGCGACCCTGCGGGCGGCGACGCCCTGGCCCAGCGGTTCCTCGACCTGGCCAACGACGTCCGCCACGGCTCGAGCCCCGCCTCCAGCCTCTCGCACACCACCCCTGACTCCAGCCCGAACTCCAGCTCTGCAAAGGACTCCCAGTGAGCAAGGTCCTCACCTCCCTCCCGGTCGGCGAGCGCGTCGGCATCGCGTTCTCCGGCGGCCTCGACACCTCGGTGGCGGTTGCCTGGATGCGCGACAAGGGCGCGGTGCCGTGCACGTACACCGCCGACATCGGCCAGTACGACGAGCCCGACATCTCCGGCGTACCGTCCCGGGCCCTGCAGTACGGCGCCGAGCTGGCGCGAGCGGTCGACTGCCGCGCGTCGCTGGTCGAGGAGGGTCTCGCGGCGCTGGCGTGCGGTGCCTTCCACATCCGCTCCGGCGGCCGGGTCTATTTCAACACCACGCCGTTGGGGCGCGCGGTCACCGGCATGATGCTGGTGCGGGCCATGCACGCGGACGACGTCGACATCTGGGGCGACGGCTCGACCTTCAAGGGCAACGACATCGAGCGGTTCTACCGCTACGGCCTGCTCGCCAACCCCGAGCTCCGCATCTACAAGCCGTGGCTCGACGCCGACTTCGTCACCGAGCTCGGCGGCCGCCACGAGATGAGCGCCTGGCTCACCGAGCGCGACCTGCCCTACCGCGACAGCCAGGAGAAGGCGTACTCCACCGACGCCAACATCTGGGGCGCCACCCACGAGGCCAAGACCCTCGAGCACCTCGACGTCTCGCTCGAGACGGTGGAGCCGATCATGGGCGTGAAGTTCTGGGACCCCGCGGTCGCGATCGAGACCGAGGACGTGACCATCCGGTTCGACCAGGGCCGGCCGGTCGCCATCAACGGCGAGACGTACGCCGACGCGGTGCAGCTCGTGCTGCGGGCCAACGAGGTCGGCGGCCGCCACGGCCTCGGCATGTCCGACCAGATCGAGAACCGCATCATCGAGGCCAAGTCGCGCGGCATCTACGAGGCCCCCGGCATGGCGCTGCTCTTCATCGCCTACGAGCGGCTCCTCAACGCCGTCCACAACGAGGACACGATCGCCAACTACCACTACGAGGGCCGTCGCCTCGGCCGCCTGCTCTACGAGGGTCGGTGGCTCGACCCGCAGGCGCTGATGATGCGGGAGGCGATCCAGCGCTGGGTCGCCTCCCTGGTCACCGGTGAGGTCACCCTGCGCCTGCGCCGCGGAGAGGACTACACCGTGCTGGCGACCGACGGGCCGGCCTTCTCCTACCACCCGGACAAGCTGTCCATGGAGCGCACGGACAACGCCGTCTTCGGGCCGACCGACCGGATCGGGCAGCTCACCATGCGCAACCTCGACATCGCCGACTCACGCAGCAAGCTGGAGCTCTACGCCATGCAGCCGCAGGACCAGGGCCACGTCCTGGTCGAGAACGGCAACCTCTTCGGCGAGATCGAGCCCGGGGGAGCCGACCGGATCGCCACGCCCGGCGCGGGCGAGGGCGACTCGCTCGACGACGAGGCGCTCGACCACGCCGCGATGGACGTCGGGAACGACTGATGCCCGACGCCACCCAACCGTCCACGCAGGGCACGACCAACGAGGGCTCCTTGTGGGGCGGACGCTTCGCGAGCGGACCCTCACCAGAGCTCCAGGAGCTGTCGCGGTCGACCCACTTCGACTGGCAGCTGACGCCCTACGACCTCGCCGGGTCGCGGGCGCACGCCAACGCCCTGCACCGCGCCGGGCTGCTCACCGATGCAGACCACGCAGAGCTGCTGCGCGGGCTGTCGGTGCTGGGGGAGCGGTACGACGCCGGCGAGCTGGTCCCCGCGCCCACCGACGAGGACGTCCACGGCGCCCTCGAGCGGCTGCTGCTCGACGAGGTCGGGGCCGTGGTCGGCGGCCGGCTCCGGGCGGGTCGCTCGCGCAACGACCAGGTGGCGACGCTCTTCCGGGCGTACCTGCGCGACCACGCGCGCTCGATCGCGGGCCTGGTGCTCGACCTGGTCGACGTGCTCGCAGGGCAGGCGGGGAAGCACCTCACCCCGGGCCAGGAGAGCGTCATGCCCGGGCGCACGCACCTCCAGCACGCCCAGCCCGTGCTCCTGTCACACCACCTGCTCGCCCACGCGTGGCCGCTGCTGCGCGACGTCGAGCGGCTGCGCGACTGGGACGCGCGGGTGGCGGCCGACTCGCCGTACGGCTCCGGGGCCCTCGCCGGACAGACGCTCGGCCTCGACCCGGAGGCGGTCGCGGCGGAGCTGGGGTTCACCGGCTCGTCGGCCAACTCCATCGACGGCACGTCGTCGCGTGACTTCGCCGCCGAGCTCGCCTTCGTCACCGCCCAGGTGGGCGTCGACCTCTCCCGCCTCGCCGAGGAGGTCATCCTCTGGACGACCCGGGAGTTCGACTTCGCGACGCTGCACGACTCGTGGTCGACGGGGTCGAGCATCATGCCGCAGAAGAAGAACCCGGACATCGCCGAGCTGGCGCGCGGCAAGTCCGGGCGGCTGATCGGCAACCTGTCCGGGCTGATGGCTACCCTCAAGGGCCTCCCGCTGGCCTACAACCGCGACCTGCAGGAGGACAAGGAGCCGGTCTTCGACTCGGTCCGCACGCTCGAGGTGCTGCTGCCCGCCATGACCGGCATGGTCGCGACCCTCACCTTCAACGGCCCGCGGATGGCCGAGCTCGCCCCGCAAGGCTTCTCGCTCGCGACCGACGTCGCCGAGTGGCTGGTGCGCGAGGGCGTGCCGTTCCGTGACGCCCACGAGGTCGCCGGTGCGTGCGTACGCCGCTGCGAGGAGCTCGGTTGCGACCTGCCCGACCTCACCGACGAGCAGCTGGCCGGGATCTCGCCGTCCCTGACGCCGGAGGTCCGCACGGTCCTGACCGTCGAGGGATCTGTCGCCTCGCGCTCCGGTCGCGGCGGCACGGCACCGGACCGCGTCCGCCAACAGCTCGACCAGGTACGTACGGCGACCATCGGGCACCGTGACCGCCTGGGCTGAGGGCGACCCCCTCGAGGTGGCACCCCGCCTGCTCGGCGCGGTCCTCACCCACGGCGGCGTCTCGGTGCGCCTCACGGAGGTGGAGGCGTACGCCGGCCCGCTCGACCCGGGCTCTCACGCGCACCGCGGCCGGACGGCCCGCAACGCGGTGATGTTCGGCCCTCCCGGCCGGCTCTACGTCTACTTCGTCTACGGGATGCACCACTGCGCCAACCTGGTCACCGGCCCCGAAGGCGACCCCGGCGCCGTGCTCCTGCGCGCGGGCGAGGTGGTCGCCGGGCTCGACATCGCCCGGGAGCGCCGCCCCGCGAGCCGTGACCGCGACCTCGCCCGGGGCCCGGCCCGGCTGTGCCGGGTGCTCGGCATCGACCTCGCGGACAACGGGATCCGTCCCGACCTGGTGCCGGGGGAGCCGGTGGCCCAGATCAGCACCGGGCCGCGGGTCGGGCTCCGGCTCGCAGCAGAGCGTCCGTGGCGGTTCTGGATCACCGACGACCCCACCGTCAGCACGTACCGTCCGGCGGCTCCGCGTCTCGCCGCAGGCCGCTGACCTGCGCTTATGCATCACGGGCACCCCCGGTTTTGCATGGTCCGCGAGGAGGGTCTAATGTTCTTCCTGTCGCCGCAAGCGGCGCCGCCTCCTGGCCAGAAGGTCAGCTGAAGCGGAGACCAGCTGCGACCACACCGAAGTGCCGAACTCGCCAGTTTGACGGTGAGAGAAGCGCCCGGTAAGTTTCTGCAGGTTGCCCCGCGACCGGACCGGCCCAGCCGGCGAGGATCGGGTGCGTCTGATTCTTGAGAACTCAACAGTGTGTTTGATTAGTCGACGAATTAGTTTGTTTTG
>NZ_JBHTFL010000011.1:0-13015 GCF_042666175.1 Nocardioides sp. GCM10028917 | reverse complement strand
GTACTGGAGGTCCTCGCTATTCGTCTACGCCTCGACGTTCACAACCTCTGTGGGAATTACACCTAGCTCTCACGTCGCAGGAGCGATCACGTCGGAACCCAGCTCCCCGTCGCCGGACGCGTAGCCGGCCACCGGCACGACCATCACCGGGCACATCGACGCCCGCAGGACCGTCCGCGCCAGCGAGCCGAGGTGCTCGGGGATCCAGCCGCGGGCCCCTCGCCGCCCGATCACCACGAGGGAGGCGTTCCTCGAGTCGTCGACCAGCACGTCCGCCGGCCACTGGTGCCGCACCTCCACCTCGATGGGGACAGTGGGCCACGAGTCGCGGTGGTCCGCGACGGCGGCGGAGAGCAACCGCTGCTGCTTCGCCCGCCACTCGGCGTCCACCCGGTGGGTGACGATGTCGTCGTAGGCGGCGTCGAGGCGCCACGCGTGGACGATTCTCAGCGGCGCCCCGGTCCGGTCGGCCCAGGAGAACGCCGCCTCGAGCACCTGCCAGGGCACACCTGCCTCGTGGACACCGACCACCACCTCGGCCGTGCCGCCCGGCGGGGGCTCCCACCGGGCCGGCACGGACACGAGCGGGCAGTGGCACCGGGACGCGGCACCGTTGGTCGTGGACCCGACGAAGAGGCGCTCGAGCGCGGTCGGCGTGCGGTGCTGCACGACCACGAGCCGGGCGTCGCGGCTGAGCTCGACCAGCACCTGCGAGGGCACCCCGGTCACCGCCACGACGTGGTGGGCGACGGGACCGCCGACGAGCTCCTCGAGCTCCTCGGCGACCTCGCGGACGATCCGCTCGGCCACGTCGATCGCCTCCGTCGGGGGCACCACCAGTCCCGGCACCGTCGGCAGGGACACCCGTCCGACGTGCACCAGGACGATCCGTGCTCCCACCCTCCGCGCGTGATCCGCGGCGAAGCGCAGGGCGGACGTCTCCCGTCCCCGACCCGTGACCCCGACGACGACGGCTCCTGAGGTCCTGCTGTCCATGGTGTCCCTCCTCGTCCCTCAGTCCACCAGCACCCGTTCGCCGTACCTCGGCACGACTGCCGTCCAGCCCAGCTCCTCCGAGACGCGCCGGGCGAGGGCAGTGGCGGAGCGCGGCTCGCCGTGCACGACGTACACCGTGTGCGGGGGGACGGGCGTCCGGCTGAGCCAGTCGACCGTCTCGCCCGCGTCCGCGTGGACCGAGAAGTCGGAGAGCGTGACGACCTCCGCCCGCACCGGCACGTAGTGCCCGTGGATCTTCACCTGGCGCGCACCGTCGGCGAGCTGGCGACCGCGCGTGCCTTCGGCCTGGTAGCCGGTGAGCACGACGCAGTTGCGCCGGTCGGGCAGCTGGTGGGCGAGGTGGTGCACGACGCGACCGCCCGACGCCATCCCCGACGCGGAGATGACGATGCTGGGGGTGCGCGGATTGTTGAGCCGCATCGACCCCTCGACGTCGTCGACCGCGTGCACGTGCGGTCCGTCGAGGTCGGCGAGCAGCTCGCGTGCCTCGGTGCGGAGCTGCGGCCCGCCGCGCGACGCCGCCCGTCGGTAGCAGTCCAGTGCGGCGAGGGCCATCGGGCTGTCGACGAAGATCGGGACGTCCGGGATGTCCCCGCGCTCCATCAGCCGGCGCAGCTCCAGGAGCACGAGCTCGGTGCGGTCGACGGCGAACGCCGGGATCAGCACGCTCCCGCCCCGGGCCACCGTGCGGCTGACCGCGTCGGCCAGGAGCTGCGGGTCCGGCGGCGGGTGCTGCCGGTCGCCGTACGTCGACTCGACCACGAGCGTGTCCGACTCGGGCGGGACGGCCGGGGGGCGCAGGAGCGGGTGGTGCGCACGACCGAGGTCGCCGCTGAACGCCACCCGATGCTGCCCCAGGCGCAGTGCGGCGGTGGCGGAGCCGAGGATGTGTCCCGCGGACCGCAGCGTGAGGGTGATGTCAGGTCCCAGTCGCAGCGGGCGGTCGAGGTCGACCGGCTCGATCAGCTTCAGCGCCTGCTCCACGTCGCCGTCGTCGTACAGCGGGAGTGCGGGGTGGTGCCGGGAGAAACCGGCGACATTGGCGTAGCGGGCGTCCTCCTGCTGCAGGTGGGCGCTGTCACGCAGGACGATGGCCGCCAGGTCAGCGGTCTCCGCGGTGCACGTCACGCGGCCGGCGAAGCCGTCCTTGACCAGGCGCGGCAGGTAGCCGGTGTGGTCGAGGTGGGCGTGGGTGAGCACGACGTGGTCGATGCCCGCCGGGTCGACGGGGAAGGGGTCCCAGTTGCGGCTCCGGTGGACCGTCAGGCCTTGGTAGAGCCCTGCGTCGACGAGCACGCGGACTCCCCGTGTCTCCACCAGGAAGCGGCTGCCCGTGACGGTGTCCACGGCGCCCAGGAAGGTGAGCGCGGCGGTGGAGGTGGGGTCGCGCGATGTCCTCATGCCACGACGCTAGGAGCGGCCGCACCGGACCGGCAGAGCCCGACGGCCCGGGCGCACGGGACCAACGGCTCTGCCGGCCCGCGCAGCGAGCGCGCACGCTCGGAGCAGACCCACACCTGCAAGGAGCCGGCCATGACCAGCACCCGCCTCGTCCCCGTGGAGACACTGCACCGGATCGTGGAGATCGCCACGCGCGCACCCAGCGTGCACAACACCCAGCCCTGGCAGTGGCGAGGCGGCTCGCACACCCTCGAGCTGTACGCCGACACGTCTCGCCGGCTGCCCCACACCGATCCCGACGCCCGCAACCTCATCCTCAGCTGCGGTGCGGCACTGCACCACGCCCAGGCCGCGGCGGAGGCGCTCGGGTGGCAGACCCGGGTCGTACGCCACCCGGACCCGGACCGCCCCGACCTGCTGGCCAGCCTCGACCTGTCCCCCGGTCCGCCTCCCGCAACGGCCGACGAGACGCTCGCGGCCCTGGACCGGCGGTGCACCGACAGGCGGCGCTTCACCGCGTGGCCGGTGCCGGAGGAGCGGCAGTCCCACCTCGCGCGGATCGCCAACCACTGGGGCGCGCGTGCGGTCGCCCTGACCGACGAGTCCGAGCGCTTCATCGCGGAACGGCTCGTCCGGCGGGCGCACCATCTGCAGTGGGCGGATCCTGCGGCCCGTGCGGAGCAGGCGGCCTGGCAGGACCGGGACGGAGGCGACGGGGTGCCGCCTGACGCCCTGCCCGGTGGGGCGGACCACCTCGGCGACCACCCGCACCGGTTCGAGGGTGCGTCGGAGGAGCGCGCGGCCACTGACCTGGAAGCGTCCGACGGGCTCCTCGTCTTCTTCGACACCGACGACGACCCGGCGGCCTGGCTGCGGGCGGGCGAGGGGCTGGGCGCGATGTGGCTGGCCGCCACCACGGCCGGGCTCGCGCTGGTGCCGCTCAGCCAGGTGATCGAGGTGCCCGAGACCCGGGCCGCCCTGCAGGCCGAGGTCCTCGGCAGCCTGGCCCACCCGCTCCTGCTGGTACGCCTCGGTTGGCGATCCACCGGACGCCCCCCGCCGGCCCGCACCCCGCGACGGCCGGTGTCCGAGGTGCTCGAGCTGGACTGACCACGACCAGCGGTGTCGGCGGCCGGCGCCGGTGACGTCGGTGCCGTCGTGGAGGCTGTCCCCATGACGCGCGTCCGCCTGTCCCGGCTGCCGGGCGAGCGCGTGCTGGTGTCCGAGGGCGAGACGACCCGGGAGGTGGCGCTCGCCGACCTCCCTGCCTACGTGGACGAGCGCGAGCCCGACGACCCGCGGTGGGTCTGGGACGACACCGCACGCTGGTATCCCCCGCTGCTGGCTGCCGGCGTGCGGGTGGCCAGGTGCCACGACCTCCGGTTGTCCAGGCGCCTGCTGGCCCGGGCGCCCGCCGTCGACCCGTCGCTGCTGGGCGGCGACGATGCCGAGCTGTGGGACCGGCTGCGGCCGGCGACCGTCACCGAGCCCGTGCTGTTCAGCGGGCACGACGCGCTCGACCACCTGCGCGCCGACGTCGAGGACGTGCGCCAGCTGGCGGCGATCGACGCCTCCCCCGAGGCCGCCCGGCTCCGGCTCCTTGTCGCGGCGGAGTCCGGAGGCGCCCTCGCGGCCGCCGAGATGACCCATGCCGGTGTGCCGTGGCGCGTCGACGTCCACGAGGCCTTGTTGTCCGAGCGGCTCGGCCCCCGCCCGCCCCGCGGCGCCCGCCCCCGGCTCCTCGCGGAGTGCGCCGACGACGTACGACGCCTCCTCGACGCCCCCGGCCTCAACCCGGACTCCCGACCGGACCTGCTGGCTGCCCTGCGCCGGGCGGGGATCGAGGTCACCGACACCCGGGCGTCGACCCTGCGCGCCGTCGACCACCCGGTCGTCGAGCCGCTGCTGCGCTACAAGTCCCTCGCCCACCTGTTCTCGACCAACGGCTGGGCGTGGATCGACGAGTGGGTCCGCGACGGCCGGTTCCGCGCGGTCTACCAGCCCGCCGGGTCGGCGACGGGACGGTGGTCGTCCAACGGCGGTGGCGCCCTGTCGTTCCCGGTCCAGGTGCGGTCGGCGGCCGTGGCCGACGAGGGCTGGGTGCTCGTCGTCGCCGACGTGGCCCAGCTCGAGCCGCGCGTGCTGGCCGGGATGAGCGGCGACCGCGCCCTGGCCCGCGCCGCGCGGGGCGCCGACCTCTACCAGGGGATGGTCGAGGCCGGAGCCGTCGCCACCCGGCAGGACGCCAAGCTCGGCCTGCTCGGCGCGATGTACGGCG
Organism: Nocardioides sp. GCM10028917; assembly: GCF_042666175.1. Lineage (NCBI taxonomy): Bacteria > Bacillati > Actinomycetota > Actinomycetes > Propionibacteriales > Nocardioidaceae > Nocardioides > Nocardioides sp. GCM10028917. The sequence goes on along the minus strand of NZ_JBHTFL010000011.1, from coordinate 8,319 downwards.
CCACCAGCGGGGAGAGCGGCCGGATGGTCGCCGGGCTGACCCGGCGCTACCCGCAGGCGTTCGGGCTGGTCGAGGACGCAGCGCGCGCCGGCGAGCGTGGCCAGGTGGTGCGCACCCTGCTCGGGCGCGGCAGCCCGGCGCTCGGCGGCTCCTGGGACGAGTCCCCTGACGCACCCCCGGCCGACCTCGACGACCTCGACCGGCGGCGTCGGTCCTTCGGCCGGTTCACCCGCAACTTCGTGGTGCAGGGCACGGGCGCCGAGTGGGCGCTGTGCTGGATCGCCGACCTCCGCAACCGCCTCTGGCGACTCGGAGGCGACGGCACCCTCGACGAGAGGCCGCACCTCGTCCTCTTCCTGCACGACGAGGTGGTCGTGCACGCCCCGGCCGGCCTCGCCGACGCCGTCGCCGCGGAGGTGGCCGAGGCAGCGTCCACCGCGGGCCGGCTGCTGTTCCGCGAGCTGTCCGTCGACTTCCCGCTCAACATCTCGGTGGTGCGCTCCTACGCCGACGCCGGCAAGCCGGGGACCTAGGTCCTCGCTGGCGACGACCTTCGCCCCTGAACCTCGTCGGCGAGGCGATGGATGCTCGAGGTGGCAGATGGAGGTATCGCCATGACCGCGACACTGGAGCCCCGCACGAGCCACGACGCCTTGACGCGCACCACCGCAACGCTCGTGTCGACCTGGGTGCTGGCGACCGCCGTCGTCGCCGCGTCGCTCTACGGGCTGCTCGCCGAGACGCCGTATCGCTCGCTGCCGGAGGCGACCGTCGTATCCGCGCGGGCCCAGGACGCCTGCAGCATCGTGGTGGCGGGAGTCCTGGTGCTCCTGGTCCGCGGGCCCGTCCTGTCCGTCGCGGCCCGCCTCGCCCGGCTCGGGCTCCTGGCCTACCTGCTCTACAGCTACCTGATCTACGTCACCGGTGTGCCGATGAACCGGGTGTTCCTGGTCTACGTCCTGATCGTCAGCCTGTCCGGCGCCGGCCTGCTCGGCGGCCTCCTGCATATCCATGACCGTCCGCCCGCCTCGACCGCGTCCCCCGGACTGACCCGGACCACTGGTTGGGTCCTCGTCGTCACCGCCGTCCTGTTCGCCGGGCTGTGGCTCTCGGTGCTGGTGCCCTACGCCCTCGGGGGCAGCGTGCCGGAGCCCCAGGGCGTGGGCGGCACGCCGTACCCCGTGTTCGTCCTCGACCTCGGGGCCGTCCTGCCCGCCATCGCCGCTGTGGGGGTGCTGCTGCTGCGTGGTCGAGCGGTGGCTGGCGCCCTGGCCGCGGTGGCCATGCTCAAGATCCTGACGCTGTTCACCGCGCTGTGGGCCGGTCCCCTCCTTGCCCTCGCGACCGACGCCGACGTCCACCTCGGCCCGGACGCGGTGCCCAGCGTGCTGCTGCTCGGGGCGAGCGCGTGGCTCACCGCACGGTGGCTGCGCTCGTTCGGACCTGTCCCCCACCAGACCCCCCTTCCCCACTCCGAGAGGCGCACGCCATGACCGCACTGGTCGTCCACGAGTCCCACTGGGGCAACACCCGCGCCGTCGCCCGGGCGATCGCCGACGGCCTGTCCGACAGCGACGGTGGCCCGGTGCAGGTCGTCGACGTCGGGTCGGCACCGTCCCCGCTGCCCGACGGGGTCGACCTCGTCGTCCTCGGCGGCCCCACGCACGCCTTCTCGATGAGCCGGCCCACCACCCGGCGCGACGCCCACGACCAAGGGGCCGAGCCCGGGCACGAGGGCCGCGGCATCCGCGAGTGGTTGGGGACCCTGCCGGCCGGCGGACCAGCGTGCTCCGTCGCCACCTTCGACACCCGCGCCGAGCAGGTGCGTCGCCTGCCCGGCTCGGCAGCTCGCTCGGCCGCCCGGTTCGTCGCGCGCCACCGGCTCGGCCGGATGGTCGGCACCGAGTCCTTCTACGTCGCGGACTCCCCCGGCCCGCTGGTCGACGGCGAGCTCGAGCGCGCACGTGCCTGGGGCAGGGCCCTGGCGTCTGGCCTACGCGAGTCGTGATCCCACTGGTGAGCCCGCCTCGTGCGACCTATGGTGGCCGGATGAGCGAGCGGGACGACCACAGCACCGGTCCGGACGTCATGGACATGTTCGACTCCGACGCGGGTCCCCAGCCGGTGTGCCGGGTGTGCGGTGCGCTGGTGGCCGCGACCGACGTCTACCGTCGCGCCCACTGGGACTGGCACGAGGCGTCCAACGGGGCCTGACCCCGACTCGTCGTCAGGCCCCCTGGCCGAGGGGCTCGATCTCCCCGCGCTCCACGAGCTCCTCCAGCGCCGTACGGCACCCCGACTGCCACTGGCCGTCACGGTCCTCGAAGGAGACGACGGCCTCGCCGGCGCAGTCGCCGCTGGACCCGCCAGCGTGGTGGGAGCACGCGCCCTCCGCGGCCGGGCTGCCGGCCTGGTGCAGGGCCGGGTCGAACGTCTGCGACTGCCTCATGTCCTCACCTCTCCCCTCGACGGTGCCACGAGCGCCGGCACCTCGGCCTCACCCCTGTGGGCCTCGTCTCAGTGTGAGCGAACACGCATGCTCCCGGTTTGCGCACCGGTGCGGTTCTTTGGTCTGGTCCTCGGATGGCCACCGGAATCGAACACCCGCGAGACCTGCCCACACCCGACGTCATCGACGAGCCCCACCCCGCGCTGGACGCGGCCATCGAGCCCACAGAGCCCCGCGAGACAGGCCTGGACAAGGTCGTCTTCGGGGTGACGGCGGTCGTCAGCCTCGCCTTCCTCGTCTGGGGGTTCCTCAGCACCGACAGCCTCGCCGACGCCTCGGGCAGCGGCCTGGCGTGGACGATGAGGAACACCGGCTGGCTCTTCGTGCTCACCTCGAGCGCGTTCGTCGTCTTCGTGATCTGGCTGGCGCTCGGCAAGTTCGGCAACATCCCGCTCGGTCGCGACGACGAGGAGCCCGAGTTCCGGACCATCTCCTGGGTGGCCATGATGTTCAGCGCCGGCATGGGCATCGGCCTGATGTTCTACGGCGTCAGCGAGCCGATCAGCCACTTCGTCACGCCGCCGCCCGGCACGGGTGCGGCCGGCAACACCGAGGCTGCCCAGCACGCCATGGCGACCACGATGTTCCACTGGACCCTGCACCCCTGGGCGATCTACGCGGTCGTCGGCCTCGCGGTGGCGTACGGCGTCTACCGCAAGGGCCGCCTGCAGCTCATCAGCTCCGCCTTCGAGCCGCTCATCGGTCGCCACGCCCACGGCGTGGGCGGGAAGGCCATCGACATGTTCGCGATCTTCGCGACCCTGTTCGGCTCCGCCACCTCGCTGGGCCTCGGCGCGCTGCAGATCGAGTCCGGGCTCCAGATCGTGGCGGGGCTCGATGACACCGGCAACGGCGTCCTCGTCGGCATCATCGCCGTCCTCACCGCTGCCTTCGTGCTGTCCGCCGTCTCCGGCGTGGCGAAGGGCATCCAGTGGCTGTCCAACATCAACATGGTCCTCGCCGTGGGGCTGGCCCTGTTCGTCTTCATCGTCGGACCCACGGTCTTCATCCTCAACCTGGTGCCCACCTCGATCGGCAGCTACGTCGCCGACCTGCCGATGATGGCCGCGCGCACCGCCGCCGAGGGCGACGAGGTCAGCACCTGGCTGTCGACCTGGACGGTCTTCTACTGGGCGTGGTGGCTGTCCTGGACGCCCTTCGTCGGCATGTTCATCGCGCGCATCTCGCGCGGGCGCACCATCCGCCAGTTCGTCACGGGCGTGCTGCTGGTGCCGAGCCTGATCAGCGTCGTGTGGTTCTGCATCTTCGGCGGCACCGCGATCGACCTGCAGCAGAACGGCACCGACATCGCGGGAGCCGGCGGGCTCGAGAACCAGCTCTTCAGCACCCTCGAGGCCTTCCCTCTCGCCACGGTGTCGAGCATCGTCGTGATGGTCCTCGTCGGCATCTTCTTCGTCTCCGGCGCCGATGCCGCCTCCATCGTGATGGGCTCGCTCTCCGAGCGCGGGACCATCCACCCGAGCCGCCCGACCGTCATCTTCTGGGGCGTGGCCACGGGTGCCGTCGCCGCCGTGATGCTGCTCGTCGGGGGCGCGGACGCGCTGAGCGGCCTCCAGACCATCACGGTCATCGCGGCGCTGCCGTTCGTGCTGATCATGATCGGCCTGGCGGTGGCCCTGGTGAAGGACCTCGCCCAGGACCCGCGGGTCGTGCGCCGGAAGTACGCCATCGAGGCCGTCGAGGCAGCGGTCATCACCGGCGTCACCGAGCACGGCGACGACTTCGTCCTCTCGGTCGAGAAGGGTGAGGTCGAGAAGGCCGAGGTCGACACGGACGTCCGGTCGGACGAGGCCACCAAGGTCGACGCCTGACCGCTGACGCCTAGGCTCGGTCCCATGACCGACACCCTGCGCATCGGCTTCGTCACCGGCGCGACGCCCGACAAGTGGGCGCGCCACTGGCGTGACCGTCGTCGCGAGCGGCTGGAGCTCGTGCCGGTGACGGAGGCCGACCAGCTCGACGGCGTGCGCGACGGGAGCCTCGACATGGCACTCGTCCGCCTCCCCGTCGACCGCGACGGGCTGCACTGCGTCCGCCTGTACGAGGAGCTGCAGGTGGCGGTGGCCTCGCGCGACCACGTGCTCGCCGCTGCCGACGAGGAGGTCACGACCGGCGACCTCGACGACGAGCAGCTCGTCCGGCCCCACCCCAGCGGCTGGACGCCCACGGCCGACCAGCTCGACTGGCCGCCGATGAGCGAGCAGGAGGCGATCGAGACGGTCGCCGCCGGGACCGGCGTGGTCGTCGTACCCATGTCGGTCGCGCGGCTCCACCAGCGCAAGGACGTGGTGACCCGCGTCGTCACCGACCTCGAGCCCACCACGATCGCGCTGGTGTGGCTGTTGGACCGGGACGACGACGTCACCCAGGCCTTCGTCGGCGTCACCAAGGGCCGGACGGCGAACACCTCGCGCTGAGTCTGCGCAGCCCGTGACGGGGTACTGGTCGCGCATGCGCATCGTCATCACGGGAGCCAGCGGCAACGTCGGCTCTGCCCTCGTCCGACGGCTGACCGACGACGGCGGGCACGAGCTCGTCGGGGTCGTCCGGCGCCCACCCGCGAGCGACGTGTCGTTCCCGCCGATGGAGTGGGTGGCCGTCGACCTCACCGACGACGCGGACACGGGAGCGCTGCGCGCCGCCTGCGCGGGTGCCGACGCCGTCGTGCACCTCGCGTGGGGCTTCCAGCCCTCGCACCGGGAGGCCTACCTGCGCGCGCTCGGCGTCGGCGGAACCGGGCGCGTCATCGACGCCGTGGTGGCCGCAGGGGTGCCGCACCTCGTGCACATGTCGTCCGTGGGGGCCTACTCCCCCAAGCGTGACGACGCCCCGGTCGACGAGACGTGGCCCACCGAGGGCGTACCGACGTCGATGTACAGCCGGCACAAGGCCGCCGCCGAACGGCTCCTCGACGAGCTGGAGGTCGACGGCCCCGACGTGACCGTCACCCGGGTGCGACCCGGCATCATCGGCCAGCGAAGCGCCGGCAGCGCCCTGCTGCGATACGGGTTGCCCGCCCTCGTCCCGGCCGCTGTGCTCCGGCACGTGCCGGTGCTGCCCATCGACTCCGGGCTCGTGATCCCGATGGTGCACGCCGACGACGTCGCCGACGCCCTGGCCCGGGTGCTCGACGCCCGGGCGCCGGGCGCGTTCAACCTCGCCGCCGAGCCGCCCGTCACCGCCCAGGCCGTGGCCGACGTCCTCGGCGCCCGACTCCTGCACGTCCCGTCCGCCGCTGTGCGCGCCGCCGTGTCGACGAGCTGGCACGCCCGCGTGCAACCCCTCGACCCCGGATGGATCGACATGGGCTACGCCGTGCCGCTGCTCGACACGACCCGGGCGCGTACGGAGCTGGGCTGGGAGCCGTCGACGAACGCGACCCTCGTCCTGGCCGAGACCGTCGCCGGCATGCAGGACACGGCCTGGTCGGGCACGCCGATCCTCCGACCGCGCACCGTCGCCGGTGGCCTGGCCCGTGCGCTGCGTCGTGGCCCGGTCAGCTCTCGCCGCGCGCCGTGAGCAGCACCCGCGTTGCCGCCGCGATGAACCCAGCGGCAGTCAGGCGCGCCTCCTCCTGCTCGTCACCGGTCGCCGCGAGGACCGTCACGTGGCGCGCGTGGCGGCGAGCCGCGACCGCTGCTGCGCCGAACGCGGCCTCGACGTACGCAGCCTCTCCGCCGGGCGCATAGCACGCACCCATCCGTACCGTGTCCGCGAGGACCCGGCTGCGGCTGCACATCGCGACCGGATCGCCGTCGACCTCCCACAGCACCAGCCCACCGGCGGCGAGCGGGTCGTCGACGACGTACGCCAGGTCGCTGGGGTCGCCGGGCAGACCTGCCATCAGCTCGTCGAACCACCGATGGAGCATCGGCTCGTCAGCCGGCTCCGCGATGCGCGAGCGACCGGCGCAGGAGGGCGGAGCCGTCGGCTCCTCGAGCACGTGCACCGTGAAGGAGCGAGTGGGCGTCAGCCGTGTGCCGGCCGCCGCCCAGGCCTGCACGACGTCATCAGCGACCACGCCCGGCACGCCTACGGCGTCGGGGCGTGCGTCCAGCGGGACCAGCTCGTCCAGAGCGGCGCGGGGCATCCGCGTCAGGAGCGGGTCGTGCCGGGGCGCCCGGACGTACGCCCCGCCCACGACCCCGGAGTCGTCGCTCCACCAACCGCATTCGAGCCCCTGCGGCGCGGTGTCCGTCGCGAGGAGGTGGGCGACCTCAGCCAGCAGGGGCGCGTTCTCCACCGGGTGCTCACCCAGCCACGGCCCCGCCCGGTGCCAGAGCTCGGCCGCATCGGTCGTCTGTGCCCACGTCACGCCCGATCGTCCCACGGGCGGACGGTGCCCCTCAGGTGCCGAGGAGCGACGTCGACTCGCCCATGCCGCGGCTCATCCGTGAGGAGCGCCCTGCACGCTGTCGCGACCTGCGCGACGTCCACGGGGACCGACGTGTCGACGTCGAGGACCGGGCCCAGCCCCAGCGGAGCGACCTCCTCGGCCCACAGCTCGGACGACCGGCGCCGATCATCGAGGTGGCGTTCGTCCCGGGTCCGCGCGGCGTAGCGCTCCTGTGCCGTCGCGAGCGGCACCCGGCACCGCACCTCGACGACCGGACCCGGCAGGTCACGCGCGAGCGCCTCGGCGTAGCTATACCAGGTGCTGTCGACGACCGCGCCGGGGCACCCTCGTGCCGCTGCCAGCACCGCAAAGACCGCCGCCCGACCGAGACGGCGGGACTCCTCGACGTCGGACGGGGCACCGAGCGCGTCCATCAGCGCTTCCTTGACCTCGTCCTTGGACAGCAGCGGCAAGGGGAGCTCGGCGGCGAGCGCGCGCGACAGCGTGGTCTTGCCCGACCCCGGCCAGCCCCCGACGAGCACGAATCCACGCACGTGCCCAGCGTGCCACCCCGGCCGGTGCCCCGCCGCGCACGCAGGGAGGCCTGCCGAGGCAGGACATCACGACGTGCGCCCCGGTGGGATCAGCGTTCGATCCGGATGTCTGTGACGGGGTGCCCGGTGGCAGCGCCCGGACCTGCTCGTGGATCTGGCCGGCGACGCTGACCGACACCACGAAGTCGGCCAGCTCGATGTTCGCGACCGACAGCTCGCCCCCAAGGACCGGCGGGATCCTGAACGAGAGGACCTGCTCGGACCGGGCTCCAGTTCGGTGGCACGTACGAGGTGCGCTAGGAGGTACTCGTCCTGCACCTCCCTGGTGTTGATGGCCGCCTGCAGGGTCGCGGAGTCCGGCCACGCCGGGACGAGGCTGCCGTCCAACGTGTCGAGGAACGAGAACGACCCGTCCCGGTCCCGCAGGAACACATCGCCGAAGCCGTTCGCCAGGACCGGCTCCATCCGGTCGATCCCCTCGAGCCACGCCCATGAGGAGAGTGCCTGCGCGTAGGCGTCATTCGTGAGCCGCCGCACCACGTCCATCGCGCCACCGTAGGGCGCTGAACGTCGCTTCATGTGCAGCCATAGGTCTGTCGAAGCCGGTCGCGGTGTCGCGGCGCAACACAGGATCTGTGGACGTCCCTGTGGCCCCGCCACCTGGTCGATGGCGGGGTGCGGGGCGGGGTCATGGTCGACGTGGGCGCGGGATGCCGGGCGGGTCGGGCGAGTCGGGTGGCTCGGCGCGGTTGATCGCGGTGGTGCCGGTGTGGTCGCGGCGGTAGCGGTGGCCGTGCGGTGAGGTCCACTCGAAGCACCCTCGTCCGGTGACGCGGTAGCGCCAGGCGGTGTGGGTCTTGAGGCGGTGGTGGAAGCGGCACAGGGCGGCGAGGTTGTCG
>NZ_JBHTFL010000010.1:0-55300 GCF_042666175.1 Nocardioides sp. GCM10028917 | reverse complement strand
TGGTGAACTTCCTCATCACAACTCCTCAGGTGAGGTGTTGCGTCACTACCTAGAACTCGCCTGCGAGTTCTCAGAATCACCTGCTCGCGGATCCGGTCGGGCACCTCGTACGCCGGTGTCGACAGGGTGGCGTTGAGGTCGACGACGGGCTTGATGGTGACCTTGGTGCGGGAGTCGCCACACCAGTCGCGGACCCGGTCGAGGAGGACGAGGCGCTGACCCTCCTCCATCCGCCCGGTCGGGCCGAAAACGGTGGTCAGCCCATCGGCTGTGGCGTCGAAGTGCGCGTGCAGCACGACTTCGCGTGCCGCGGGCAGGTGTTGACGATCGGCTTCGGCTCCAGCCAGCTCGAGCGCGGTCTGGGTACGCGCCAGCTCGCCGAGAGCGGCGGCGCGACGAGCGCCGAGCGGGGCCGTCGACCCGAGGGCCTTCAGGCTCGCGGCGCGGTGGGCGAGAGCGCGGTCGACGTCAAGGGCGTCCGCGATGTCGAGCTCGGCCTCCATGCGCATGGTGCCCGCGTAGTGCACGTCGTCGGCGTGCAGAGTGGCGTGGCGTGGGTCGACGTGGAGGTAGCCGTCCTCCGGATCCTGGGTCGGATCTGTCGCGGCGAGGTCGAACCTCTTGATCGTCTCGGCGACCAGCCGGTCCAGTTGTGCCGCACCGATCCGGCCGGCGACCGCGGCGACCTGGGCGTCGACGAACGCCGCTGCCTCGCGGGTGAGTGCTGGGGTGGTGTGGATGGTGACCTCGGCGACCGTGCGGGCCCGCCACGCCGGGACCCGCCCGGCCTGGACCTGCGCCCACAGTCGGGGGAGGCGGTGCCGCAGTTCCAGGGCGTGACCGACGAGCTTCTTCGCAGCCGTCGTCGAGATTCTGAGCACGGTCCCGAGCTCGGCCAGGCAGAACTCCGCGACCAGCGGCGCACCCACGCCCGCGATGGGTGCCTCGTGCTCACACCCCGGCACGGCGAACGTCGCAGCCGAGTGGATCGACTCCGGCGGGTGGAGGTCCGCCCACCGAGCCGCCACCACCAGAAGATCGGCGGCTGCCCGGTCCTCGGCTGCCTTCCGATCCCGCGCCAGCGCGAGCAATTCGCGAGCGGTGAGGTCGTCGACCTCACCTGCTCTCGGTCCTGCCAGCGTCTCGATCATGCGTTCGATTCTACCGGCGGCCACCGACACCGGCTTCGAGTGACCGACTCGCACACCGACCCCGGTCCGCCTCTGATGGGTGGACCGCGTCGCTCGTCGCGCTGGTGACGGCGCCGTACGGCACCCCCAAACTGATGAAGTTCCCGGTCCGCGACCGGAAAGTCGCACCTGCCGCGTATCCGTGAGGCACGGAGCCTCGTTGGCCTGGTACGAGCCTGGCTGCCCGATCCGGTCCAGGCGAGTCGGCTGTCCCGGAGGCGATCACCATGACGACGAACCAGACGGACTCACCCGTCGTACGAGCCTGGCTGGGGCGCGCAGCTGCCCTCGCGGGAGCCACGCTCCTGATGTCGTTGTCCGCCGGTCCCGGGGCGCACGCAGACGATGGACTCCTCGGTGACGTCACCGAGGTGGCGGGAGCGGTGACCCAGCCGGTCGCGGAGCCCGTGGCCCAGACAGTCCAGTCAGCCGTCCCGCAACCCGTGCAACAGGTCGTCGAGCCAGCCGTCTCGCAGGTCATGCAGCCGGTGGTGTCCCACGCCGAGCAGACGGTCGAGGCGACGGTGAAGAGCACTGAGCAGACGGTCGAGGCGGCGGTGAAGGACGCCGAGCAGGCGGTGCAACCGGTGTCCGAGGTCATCAAGCCGGAGGTGCGTCGAGCCGAGGAACCGGTCGAGCAGCCTCAGGCACAGCCACAGACGGCCGACCGCGTCGTCAGGTCGGCCCCGGCCCCTGCCGCGTCGCAGGAGGCTGTCACTGGTGATGCAACCAGCAGCCACGTCGACGACGAGTCGGGCCACAAGGGCGCCAAGCCCGTCAGTGCGGCAACTCGCGAACCGGGCAACAAGCGGCGCTCCTCAGCGGCCACTCTCCGCGAGCACGTCACCGACCAGGCCCCCCGAGGGACGACGGGGACCGTGGCCCCCCAGCAGTCCGACGAGCGCGAGGACCTGAGTGCGGAGGCGTTGTGGAACCTGACGAACGCACTCATGCACATGTGGGCCGGTGACAACACACCCGGCTCCGTCGACGCCGGCGTCCCGGGTGACGGGACCGGCGCGCGGGCGCAAGGGACGTCCAGCATGGGAGGGCGGTTGCTGGGGCTGCTGATGGTCTGCCTGTCGCTGGCCGTGGGACGGCGGCTGCTCGCGTGACTCCTCGCGCAGCAGACATCGGCCACGACGCGCCGCGACTACTCTGGCGGGCGTGAAGCGACAGGTGAAGCCGCCGACCCCGCACCCGAGCGGCGCGACGCCGCCGCAGGTCCCGCGCGACCTCGTGCCCGAGCACGTCGCGATCATCATGGACGGCAACGGCCGCTGGGCGAAGGAGCGCGGGCTGCCCCGCACCAAGGGGCACGAGCAGGGCGAGCACACGCTGTTCGACGTCGTCGAGGGCGCGATCGAGATCGGGGTGAAGGCCATCTCGGCCTATGCGTTCTCCACCGAGAACTGGTCACGCTCGCCCGACGAGGTGCGCTTCCTGATGGGCTTCAACCGCGACGTGATCCGCCGTCGTCGCGACGAGATGCACGACCTGGGCGTACGCGTGCGCTGGGCCGGCCGCGCTCCTCGGCTGTGGAGGTCGGTCATCAAGGAGCTCCAGGTCGCCGAGGAGATGACGAAGGACAACGACGTCCTCACGCTCACGATGTGCGTCAACTACGGCGGCCGGGCCGAGCTCGCCGACGCCGCCCGCGCCATCGGCCGCGAGGTCGCCGCCGGGCGCCTCAACCCGGACAAGATCGACGAGCGCGTCTTCGCCCGCCACCTCTACGTCCCCGAGCTGCCGGACGCCGACCTGGTCTGGCGCACCTCGGGGGAGCAGCGGCTGTCCAACTACATGCTGTGGCAGGCGGCCTACAGCGAGATGGTCTTCACCGACGTGCTGTGGCCCGACGTCGACCGACGGCACCTGTGGTCGGCCGTCGAGACGTACGCCAGCCGCGACCGCCGCTACGGCGGCGCGATCCCCAACACTCCGTCCGCCGGTTGAGGAGGGGTCGTCACGAGACCCGGCAGGCCGGGCAGGTCCCGAAGATCTCCAGCGTGTGGCTGATGTCGGCGTAGCCGTGCTCGGTCGCGATCGCGCTCGTCCACCGCTCGACGGCAGGCCCCTCCACCTCCACGGTCGCCCCGCACGTGCGGCACACGAGGTGGTGGTGGTGCGTGTCGGAGCAGCTGCGCCAGATGGCCTCGCCGTCCTCGTTGCGCAGCATGTCGACCTCGCCGGCGTCGGCGAGCGTCGCCAGCGTGCGGTAGACGGTCGCGAGGCCGACCGACTCGCCCTGCTGCGAGATGAGGTCGTGGATCTCCTGCGCGCTGCGGAAGTCGTCGAAGCCGGCCAGCGCGGCGGCGACCGCGCGGCGCTGGCGGGTCGGCCGGACGGAGGGACGCGAGGTCGGGTCAGTGCTCGTCATAGTGCTCTCCGTGTACGGCGTGCCGGTGGCCGTCGTGGACGTAGTCGACGTGGTCCGCGTGCGGCACCGCCGGGTGGCCGCAGTCCGTGCCGTGCTCGTGGGGGTGCTCGTCGGTGACGGTGTGCGTGGCCACCTCGACGCTCGGGAACGGCGAGAGCATCCGGCGTCGCCTGCGCAGCCACACGCCGATGGGCCAGGTGGAGGCGAACATCGCGAGGGCGAGCAGCACGATCGTCGGGCCCGGCGCCACGGTGGCCCGGAACGACAGGGCCGCGCTGAGCAGCAAGCCCCCGAGGGCGGCGAGGACGCCGACGACCATCGCTCCCGTGATCGTCGTACGGAACGAGCGGGCGAGCTGCTGGGCGGTCGCGACCGGCACCACCATCAACGCGGACACGAGCAGCAGGCCGACCGTGCGCATCGCGACAGTGACGGTCACGGCGGCCAGCACGGCGATCAGCAGGTTGTAGAGGCGCACGCGCAGCCCGGCGACCCGGGCGAAGTCGGGGTCGCTGGAGACCGCGAAGAGCTGGGGGAGCAGGCCGAGCGTGGTCACGAGCAGCACCACGGTCAGGCCGAACGTGAACCACACGTCACCGGCCGTGATGCTGGTGAGCGACCCGAAGAGGTACTCCTGGAGCTGTGCCGCTCCCTGTCCGGCGAGGCCGGTGATCAGCACGCCGCCGGCGAGACCGCCGTAGAAGAGCAGGGCCAGCGCGACGTCTCCGTTGGTGTGGCCCCGTTCGCGGATGACCTCGATCAGGACGGCACCGAGGACCGCGACGACGACGGCGGTCCACGTCGGCGAGGTGTTGGTGAGCAGGCCGATCGCGACACCGGTGACGGCGACGTGCCCGATGCCGTCACCGAGCAGGGCGAGGCGGCGCTGCACGAGGAAGGTGCCGATCGCCGGCGCGGCCAGGCCTGTCAGCAGTGCGGCGAGGAGGGCGCGCTGCATGAACGGCAGCGAGAAGAGATCCACGAAGTCGCTCATCGTCCGCCTCCCAGCTCGTCGAGGGGCGATCCCACGTGCGGGACGTGGTCGTGCGTCGCGGCCAGCGGGTGGTGGTGCCCGTGGGCGTCCTCCTCGTCGAGCGCAGGCCCGTCGTAGGCGATCCGGCCGTCGCGCATCACGACCGCGCGGTCGATCAGCGGCGCCATCGGGCCGAGCTCGTGGGCGACCAGCACGATGGTGGCGCCGCCCGCCTTGAACGTGGCGAGCGCGTCGGCGAGGGCGCGCTGGTTGCCGAGGTCGACGCCGGCGGTGGGCTCGTCGAGGACCAGCAGGTCGGGCTCCCCGGCCAGTGCGCGAGCGATCAGGACGCGCTGCTGCTGCCCGCCGCTCAGCTGGGACACGCCCAGGCCCGATCGCTCGGACAGCCCGACGACGTCGATCGCGTGGGCGATCGCCCGTCGGTCCTCGCGGGAGAGCGGCACGAAGGGACGCCGGCGGCTGATGCGCCCGGACGCGACGACCTCCCAGACGGTCGCGGGCACGCCGCTGCCCGCGGAGGCGCGCTGCGGCACGAAGCCGACCCGCTTCCAGTCGCGGAACTCGGCGTACGGCGTGCCGAAGAGCGAGACGCCGCCACCCGTCACCGGCAGCAGGCCGGTGATCGCGCGCACGAGGGTCGACTTGCCGGAGCCGTTGGCGCCCATCAGCGCCAGGAGCTCGCCGGACCGGACGGTGAGGTCGATCCCGCGCAGGATCGGGCGGCCGCCGATCGCGACCGACCCCTCGCGGACCTCGACCGGAGGTGCTCCGGGACTCACTGGCATCCGTTGGCCTTCCGGAGCGCGTCGAGGTTCTGGCCCATGAGGGAAAGGTAGTCGTCGTCGGACGTCTCGTCCGAGAGGCCTTCGACCGGGTCGAGCACCGCGGTCTCGAGGTCGAGGTCGCCGGCGAGCGAGTCGGCCATCTTGCTGCTCGCGAGGCGCTCGGAGAAGACGGTGGTGATGCCGTCCTCGGTGATCAGCCGCTGGAGCCGGGCCAGGTCGGCCGGCGTGGGCTCGGCGTCGGGGGAGAGGCCGGCGATCGCCTCGAACTGCAGGCCGTAGCGGGCGAGGTAGGAGAACGCCTCGTGGCTGACGACGGTCGTCGTGCGCTCGCACCGCGCCAGGCCGTCGACGTACTCCTGGTCCAGGGCCTCCAGCTCCTCGCGCAGCTGCGCAGCGTTGTCGTCGTACGCCGCTGCGCCGTCGGGGTCGAGCTCGACCAGCCGGTCGGCCACGGCGTCGCCGAGGTCGGCCATCAGCAAGGGGTCCTGCCAGAAGTGGGGGTCGAGGTCGCCGTGGTCGTGACCCGCCTCGTCGTGCTCGTGCTCGTGCTCGGAGGCGGGCATGAGCTCGACCGCGTCTGCCGCGTCGACGACCTCGGCCTCCGCCGCGTTGGTCTCGACGGTCTCGTCGACCGCAGGCTGGAAGTCGTGCTGGAGCACGATCAGGTCGGCCTCCGCGAGGGTCGCGGTCTGCTTGATGTCGAGCGAGAGGTCGTGCGGCTCGGTGCCCGGCCCGGTGAGGTTGGTGACCTCCCAGCCGTCGCCCGCCACCCGATCGGTCACCCAGGCCAACGGGTAGAACGCGGCGACGGCCGAGCGACCGTTCCCGGCGCTGTCGTCGGACCCGCCGCAGCCGGCAAGGAGAGCGGCCGAGGCGAGGGCGGTGGCGAGGGCGAGCGATCGGCTGGCGGACAACATGAGAACGATTCTCACGCGGATTGAGAACCGTTGTCAAACCAGGTGGACCACCCGGCCGTAGGGTGGCCCCGTGCTCGTCGTGACCCGCCTCCGCGCCCCCGGCTCCGACGAGGTGGCAGGCGACGACCTGCGTCGCGGCCTGCTGCAGGCCCTCGGCATCCTGGCCGCCAAGCCCGGGTGGGTCGGCGGGGACGTCGGCCGCAACGTCGACGACCCGACCCTCTGGGTGCTGACCACCCGCTGGGAGAACGTCGGTTCCTACCGGCGCGCGCTGGGGTCGTACGAGGGCAAGATGCACATCCAGCCGCTGATGGTCCACGCGCTCGACGAGCCCAGCGCCTACGAGGTGGTCGAGGAGGGGACCGACCTCAACGAGGCGCACCCCCGCTCGATAGGCTGACCGCTCGTTTCTCCGAGCCGGCAGCCAGCCGGCCCGACCTGCCCACACCTGAGGACCTGCACCGTGGCCAAGCCCGCCCCCACCGCCCTGGACAACGTCGTCTCCCTCGCCAAGCGCCGAGGTTTCGTCTACCCCTGCGGCGAGATCTACGGCGGTACGAAGTCGGCCTGGGACTACGGCCCGCTCGGCGTGGAGCTCAAGGAGAACATCAAGCGCCAGTGGTGGAAGTTCATGGTGACGCGGCGCGACGACGTCGTCGGCCTCGACTCCAGCGTCATCCTGCCCACCCGCACGTGGGAGGCCTCCGGCCACCTCAGCACCTTCAGCGATCCGCTCGTCGAGTGCCAGTCGTGCCACAAGCGCTTCCGCGAGGACCACCTCCAGGAGGACTACGCGGCCAAGAAGGGCAGCCCCGACAGGCCGATCGACCCCGACACCGTCGACATCAACGAGTCGGTCGCCTGCCCCAACTGCGGCACCCGAAACGCGTGGACCGCGCCGCGCAACTTCAACATGATGCTCAAGACCTACCTCGGCGTGATCGAGGACGAGTCCGGCCTGCACTACCTGCGGCCCGAGACCGCGCAGGGCATCTTCCTCAACTTCGCCAACGTCGTGACCTCGAGCCGCCAGAAGCCGCCGTTCGGCATCGCCCAGATGGGCAAGAGCTTCCGCAACGAGATCACTCCCGGCAACTTCATCTTCCGCACGCGCGAGTTCGAGCAGATGGAGATGGAGTTCTTCGTCAAGCCCGGCGAGGACGACGAGTGGTTCCGCTACTGGATCGAGCAGCGCACCCAGTGGTACGTCGACCTCGGCATCAACCCCGACAACCTGCGCCACTACCAGCACCCGCAGGAGAAGCTGTCGCACTACTCCAAGGGCACGACCGACATCGAGTACCGCTTCGGGTTCTCCGGCCGTGACTTCGAGGAGCTCGAGGGCATCGCCAACCGCACCGACTTCGACCTCAAGCAGCACAGCGAGTTCTCCGGCAAGGACCTGTCCTACTACGACCAGGCCGCCGACGAGCGCTACCTGCCCTACGTCATCGAGCCGGCCGCCGGCCTCACCCGCTCGCTGATGGCGTTCCTCATCGACGCCTACACCGAGGACGAGGCCCCCAACACCAAGGGCGGCGTCGACAAGCGCGTCGTGCTCAAGCTCGACCCGCGCCTCGCGCCGGTCAAGGTCGCCGTCCTGCCGCTCAGCCGCAACGCCGACCTCTCGCCCAAGGCCAAGGCGCTCGCCGCCGAGCTGCGCGAGAACTGGAACGTCGACTTCGACGACTCCGGCGCCATCGGCCGCCGCTACCGCCGCCAGGACGAGATCGGTACGCCGTTCTGCGTGACGGTCGACTTCGAGACCCTCGACGACGACGCGGTCACCGTGCGCGAGCGCGACACGATGCACCAGGAGCGGGTCAGCCTCGACGGGATCAGCGCCTACTTCGCCCAGAAGCTGCTCGGCTGCTGAGCTGTGGGCGCTCGCTCCGCTCGCGCGTGCTCGGCTCCGTGCTTGACGGCGCTCGCTCCGCTCGCGCGTGCTCGGCGCCCTTCAAGACGTCGTCTTCCCTCCTCGCTCCCAAGCTGTCTCGCTGCGCTCGTCGCGCTTGCTCGCTCGTCAGTCCAGACGACGTCGGGCGCCGAGCGCGAGGGTTGGGGCGCTCGTTCCAATGGCGTCCGATCCGCTGGGGCGTGGATGATGTCGCCATGCTGCGCACCCCGGTCCTGGCGACGCTCCTCGCGCTGTCGCTGACCGGGTGCAGCGATCCCGAGCCGAACGCGGATGAGGAGCTGAGCCCCGCGGCCACGACCGCTGTCGACGACGGGACCGAGCCCGGGACCCGGCTGGAGCACGGCGACACCGCCACGCTCGTGTGGCATCCCACGACAGCGCTCACCGGCGCGCTCGACCTGACGGTGGAGGCCGTGCAGGAGCGGCGGGCCTCCGTCTTCGACGGCTGGTCGGTCGGCGACTCGATGCAGGAGGCTCGCCCCTACTTCGTCAGCGTGGCGCTCACCAACGTCGGTGGGAGCGACCTCGCCGGGCAGGCCGTCCCGCTCTACCTCCGCGACGACCAGGGGCGACTGGGTGCGCCCTGGACGGTGGGTGGGGACTTCACCGCCTGCCAGAGCGGGCCCCTGCCGGAGCCGTTCGAGGCCGGCGCGAGCACCGAGATGTGCCTGGTCTACCTCGCGCCCGATGGTGCTCACATCACGGACATGGTCTTCGAACCCGCCGAGGGCTACGACCCCATCACCTGGACCGGCGACGTCATGGGACCGCCCAAGGTCCGCCTGCGCTCCGGACGCTGATTTGGGTCGAATCTGTCGAGCACTCGACAATGGGGAGATGACCGTCGTGCCCGACTCCCTGACCCTGGGCTCGCTGCGCGTCGACACCCCCGTCGTGCTCGCGCCGATGGCCGGCATCACCAACGCCGCCTACCGCCGCCTCTGCGCCGAGCAGGGCGCCGGGCTCTACGTCTCGGAGATGATCACCAGCCGCGGCCTCGTCGAGGGCGACGAGGTCACGAGGAAGATGCTGACCTTCGACGACCTCGAGACCGTGCGCTCGGTGCAGCTCTACGGCACCGACCCCGTCTACATCGGCAAGGCGGTGGAGATCCTCTGCGCCGAGCACGGCGTCGCGCACGTCGACCTCAACTTCGGCTGCCCCGTGCCCAAGGTGACGCGCAAGGGCGGCGGGGGAGCGCTGCCGTGGAAGCGCGGTCTCCTCGCCGAGGTCCTCGAGCACGCGGTGGCCGCCGCGACGCCGTACGACGTCCCGGTGACGATGAAGACCCGCAAGGGCCTCGACGACGACCACCTGACCTACCTCGACGCGGGCCGCATCGCCCAGGAGAGCGGCGTCGCCGCGATCGCCCTGCACGGGCGCACGGTGCAGCAGGCCTACTCCGGCGAGGCCGACTGGGACGCCATCGCCGCGCTGGTGGACCACGTCGACATCCCCGTCCTCGGCAACGGCGACATCTGGGAGGCCGCGGACGCCGTCCGGATGGTCGAGCAGACGGGCGCCGCGGGCGTCGTCGTCGGCCGCGGCTGCCTCGGTCGCCCGTGGCTCTTCCGCGATCTGGCCGCGGCCTTCCACGGCGAGGACGTCGCCACGCTCCCGGTGCTCGGCGAGGTCAAGGCGATGATGCGCCGCCACGCCGAGCTGCTGTCCGAGCACATGGGGGAGGAGCGGGGCTGCAAGGAGTTCCGCAAGCACATCACCTGGTACCTCAAGGGCTTCCCCGCCGGCGGTGAGCTGCGCCACCAGCTGGCCCTCGTCGACTCCCTCGCGTCCCTCGACGCGCTGCTCGCAGGGCTCGACGACGCCGCGCCGTTCCCCGAGCGCGAGCTCGGCACCCCGCGCGGACGACAGGGGGCCCCACGGAAGAAGGTCGTGCTCCCTGACGGGTGGCTGGACGACACCGACGGGCGCGGCGCGCACCTGCGCGAGGATGTCGACGAGACCACCGGGGGCTGATCCCGGCAGTCGCGGCGTCGTACGCACCGATCCCGCCACGGTGAGCCGGAACACGCTGGAATTTACCGTGGAAGATTGGGACAGGCCGAGTTTCCTGTGCTTCACTCGATGATCGCGTCGACGTGGGCATGAGTTCTTCCCCCGTTTCCGGGCTCGTGGATCGGCGCAACGTCCCCCGTCAGCAAGTGCAAAGGATCAGCGCTGTGGCTCAGCATCGCCACAAGCGGGAAGCCCCTGCTACCACCCCCCGTCCGTCTCGGATCCCCCGTTCCGTCCTCGTCTCCGCACCGCTCGCCGTCGTGGCGACGCTGTCCGCGGTGACCATGGGCGTCCTCGCCGCCGAGCCGGCGACCAACGACAACCTGCTTGCCTCGTCCGGCACCTCCCAGCCGGCCGCCGGATCAGCCGCCGGCACCGTCGAGGACACCATGCTGCGTCGGCGCAGCGAGACGACCACCGTCTCCCGCTCGCAGATCCGCGCCGCCGCGAAGGCCGAGGCCGCCGCCCGCAAGAAGATCGCCGCGGCACGCGAGGAACGCAGCGTGAACAGGAAGGCCCGCCAGCTCGCCGAGAAGCTGGACGACGTCGTGTGGACCACCGAGGCCCTCAACCTCTGGGACGGCCCGTCGGAGAAGTCCGAGAAGCACGGCGTCATCGGCGCCCTCAAGCGGGTGTCGGTGACCGGCCGGGAGCAGGCCGGCCGCACCCAGGTCGTCATCGACGGCCAGTCCCGCTGGGTCACCTCCGACTACCTCAGCCAGGACAAGCCGAAGCCCGAGACCGTGGAGGCCAAGGCGCCCGCCGGGCCGAGCCTGGGCGGCGTCTGCGCCAACGGCTCGTCCATCGACGCCGGCCGTGCCTCGCTCTACGAGATCCACGACGTCGTGTGCGCCAACTGGCCCGAGATCACGTCCTACGGCACGTGGCGCAGTGACGGTGAGCACGGCCAGGGCCGCGCGATCGACATCATGGTGAGCGGTGACACCGGCTGGGACATCGCCGAGTTCCTGCGCGCCAACTACGCCGCGCTGGGCATCGAGTACATCATCTACTCCCAGCAGATGTGGTCGGTGGAGCGCAGCGGCGAGGGCTGGCGCGGGATGTCCGACCGGGGGTCGACGACCGCCAACCACTACGACCACGTGCACGTCACGGTCTACTGATCAGGTCCAGTGGTCCCGCGGGTCCACGTCGGGGCTGTCGGTGACCGTGCGGAGCAGCTCGCGGGCCGTGTGGGCGTTGCCCGCCGTCGCCGCCGCCAGCAGGGCCTCCTCGCCCTGGTAGTCGGTGAGCCCCGGCGGCACGACCAGCAGGCGGAGGAGGGTCCTGTTCGACGTCGTCAGGTGCGCCACGTGGGCGTCGCCCGTCGAGAACGAGCTGACCCGCACCATGCCGCGGGCGACCTGGACCGTGCGGGGCCGCGTTCCCCAGTCCGCCGGAGAGACCCTGACCTGGGTGATCCGACCCAGGTCGGCCGGGAACTGGGCGACCAGCTCGCCGAGCTCGCGGCCGAGGTCGCGGCTCCGTGGCCACCAGCCGCCGTCCAGCGAGTTGCTGCCGAGGTGCGTGGCGAGCCTGAGCCGGGTCGGTGTGTCGTGAAGGCGCTCGCGGGGGTGCTCAGATCTGTCCGACGTCGTCATGACGTCCGCCTCTCGACCGGGAAGGCCTGCCTCATGGCAGCCGGTTCACCGGTCCTTCGTCGTCAGCGTACGCCGGGTGCCGCCCGCGACGTCAGCGGGCGTCGCTAGGCTGACCGGCCGATGAGCATCGAGGACCCGTACGACGACTCGGCGCGCGAGCGCATCGTCGGCGAGCCGCCCAAGCGGGTGGAGGCGCCGGTGCGCCTGGCGTTCGAGCGCGACCGGGCGCGCGTCGTGCACGCGGCGGCGTCGCGCCGGCTGGCGGCCAAGACGCAGGTCGTCGGTCCCCAGACCGATGACTTCGTCCGCAACCGGCTCACGCACAGCCTCGAGGTGGCACAGGTGGCCCGCGACCTGGCGCGCGCGATCGGCACGCACCCCGACATCACCGAGACCGCAGCCCTCGCGCACGACCTCGGGCACCCGCCCTTCGGCCACAACGGTGAGCGGGTGCTCGCCGAGCTCAGCGCCGACTGCGGAGGCTTCGAGGGCAACGCCCAGACCCTGCGCCTGCTGACCCGGCTGGAGTCGAAGACCTTCGACGCCGACGGCCGCTCGGTCGGGCTCAACCTGACCCGCGCGACCCTCGACGCCTGCACGAAGTACCCCTGGGTCCGGGCCGAGGCGACCGGACCCCACGGGGTCCACGCCGACGGCACGCCGCGAGTCGTCGTGAAGTTCGGCGTCTACGACGACGACCGCACCGTCTTCGACTGGGTGCGCTCAGGCGTCGAGGGCCGCCGGCGCTGCCTCGAGGCCCAGGTGATGGACCTCGCCGACGACGTCGCCTACTCCGTGCACGACGTCGAGGACGGCATCGTGGCCGGTCGCCTGGACCTCACCCGGCTCGACCGTGACGCGCTCTGGGAGACCGTCCGCTCGTGGTACCTGCCCGGGATCGACGACGCCGCCCTCGACGTGGCGCTGGCGGACCTGCGGGCCGTCGGCAGCTGGCCCCGGTCGTCGTACGACGGGAGCAGGCGCAGCCTCGCCGCGATCAAGAACCTCACCAGCGACCTCATCGGCCGCTTCTGCGGCAGCGTGCAGCAGGCGACCTTCGCCGCGACGGCGGGGGAGCCGCCGGTGCGGCACCGCGCCGACCTCGTGGTCCCCGAGGCCACCGAGGTCGAGATCGGCGTGCTCAAGGGGATCGCGTCCCTCTACGTCATGCAGGCCGACGACCGGGTCGCGCTGATGCGACGCCAACGCCAGCTCGTCGCCGAGCTCGTCGAGGGACTGTGGGCGCGCGGGGTCGACGCCCTCGACCCGGTCTTCGTCGAGGACTGGGAGCAGGCAGGCGACGACGCCGGCCGGCGACGCGTGGTCATCGACCAGGTCGCGTCACTGACCGACGCCAGCGCCGTGGCGCGGCACGCTGCGCTCGGCTAGTCGCGAGCGCAGCGTGCGCATGCCTCAGGGCAGGTTGCCCTGGGGGTAGGGGTCGTCCTGTCGCGCGGTGCTGTCGGGGTGCAGCTGCTCCTCGAGGTCGGAGCGGTGCTCGCCGCTGCCGCTGCCCGACGGGGTCACCTTGTCGGCGGCCGTGCTGGCGGCCGAGGCGACCTTGTCCTTCACCACCGGGGCCTTGTCCTTGGCGAGGTCGGCGGCCTGGTGCGCCTTCTCCTGGACCCGCGGGTCCTCCTTGACGCGGGTGGCCGCCTTCTTGATCTGTTCGTAGCGCTCCCGGCCGGCACGGGTGCCGAGCACGTAGCCGACACCTCCGGCGACGAGCAGCATGAGCTTCTTCATGGGGTCTCCCTTCCCTGGTTGGCTTCTGTGCGAGATTCGGTGTGTTGCCCCGCTGTCGTGCTCAGCGGTTTCCGCGGCGCCGCCACAGCAGCAGCACCACGGCCATCGCCACGAGCGAGCCGGCGGCCGCGATCACCTCGGTGCGAGGCTTGCCGGTGTCGGTCGTGGCGGCGTCCTTGAGCGAGGCCACCCGCTGCTGCGCCTGCGACTTCACGTCGAGCTTGGCGGCGAGCTGGTCGACGGTCCCGGCCAGCTGCTCGCGCTGGAGCGCGATCTCGGCCTCGAGCTGCTCGGGCGTCCTCTCCGGCGTCTGGTCACTCATGGTGGTCTCCCTTGACCGTCGCGATGTCGTCCTTCAGCCCCTGGATCGCCCGCTCGGGGGCGGGAGGTCCGGCCTCGGCGACCTTGTTCCTCCCGATCAGACCGGCCACGGCGGCGACGGCGAGCAGGACCAGCGCCACGATGAGCGCGGCCAGCCAGGCGTCGACCACCAGCGTGAGGGCCAGGATGGCGGTGGCGACGAGCGACCCGAACGCGAAGAACGCGAGCAGGCCGGCGACGCTGAACATGCCGATCCCGACACCCGCGCGCTTGCCCTTCTGGGCGACCTCCGCCTGCGCGAGGCGCATCTCCGAGCGGATGAGCTCGGGGACCTGCTGGGTGAGCTGGTGGACGAGCGCGCCGAGGGTCTGGTCCGGGGTCTGACGCTCTGGCGCTCCGTGCTGAGCGGTCATGCTTCGACCCTCCCAGACCCGCCGACGGGGCACCAGCGACGCACGCCCCAAGGGGTGGCCGGGGGCGAGGATCTTGGGCACCGGCACTGGTTGTGGAGACTGCGCCGTGCTCGTGGGAGGGCGCCCGTAGACTCCCCGGCGTGGCAGGCCGGATTCGCGACGACGACATCGCCGAGGTGCGCGAGAAGGCGCGGATCGACGACGTGGTGTCGGGCTACGTCACGCTCAAGCGCGCCGGCGGCGGGTCGCTCAAGGGCCTGTGCCCCTTCCACGACGAGAAGACGCCGTCGTTCAACGTCAACCCGGCCCGCCAGTTCTTCCACTGCTTCGGCTGCGGCGAGGGCGGTGACGTCATCTCCTTCCTGATGAAGGTCGACGGGCTCACCTTCACCGAGTCCGTCGAGCGGCTCGCCGACAAGTTCGGCGTCCAGCTGCGTCGCGAGGACGGCGACGACGAGCCCGTACGACCGCGCGGACCGGCCCGCGGTCGACTGATCGAGGCGCACAAGGTCGCCCAACAGTTCTACGCCGAGCAGCTGGCCGGCCCCGACGCCGTGGTCGCGCGCCAGTTCCTGCACGAGCGCGGGTTCGACCAGTCCGCGGCCGCGACCTTCGGGGTGGGTTTCGCGCCCCGCGACGGCGAGGCGCTGGTGCGCCACCTGCGCGGTCGGCGGTTCAGCGACGAGGAGTCGGTCGCCGCCGGCCTCGTCGCGCTGGGTCGCTCCCACTACGACCGCTTCCGCGGCCGCCTGGTGTGGCCGATCCGCGAGGCCAACGGCGACACGATCGGCTTCGGCGCCCGCCGGATCTTCGACGACGACCGGATCGAGGCCAAGTACCTCAACACCTCCGAGACCGCGATCTACAAGAAGAGCCAGGTGCTCTACGGCATCGACCTGGCCCGCACCGCGATGAAGGACAGCCAGCAGGCCGTCGTCGTCGAGGGCTACACCGACGTGATGGCCTGCCACCTCGCCGGCGTCAAGACCGCGGTCGCCTCGTGCGGCACGGCCTTCGGCCAGGACCACGCGCGGGTGCTGCGCCGCTTCCTCGGCGACCACGACACCACCAGCGGCGAGGTGATCTTCACCTTCGACGGCGACTCGGCCGGGCAGAAGGCGGCCATGAAGGTGCTCGACAGCGACCAGGTGTTCGCCTCCCAGACCTACGTCGCCGTCGCGCCCGAGGGGATGGACCCCTGCGACCTGCGGCTCAAGGAGGGCGACGAGGCCGTGCGCGAGCTGGTCGCCAGCCGTCAGCCGCTCTACCGCTTCGCGCTCGACAACGTCCTCACCCGCTACGACCTCGACCGCGCCGACGGCCGCGTCGACGCGCTGCGCGACGCCGCCGGGCTGGTGGCCGGCATCCGTGACAAGACCAAGGTCGAGAGCTTCTCCCGCGAGCTCGCGCACATGGTCGGCGTCGACCTCGACCAGGTGCGCGCGGAGGTGCGTCGGGCGGCCGACCGCCCCGCTTCCTCCCCCAAGGACGAGCGTCGTCCGGTCCGCGGCCGCGACGCCCCGCAGGCGCCCGAGCCGGTACGTCCGTCCCTGCCCAGCCTGTCCGACCCCCGGTTCCTGATCGAGCGTGAGCTGCTCAAGCTCGTCATCCAGCACCCTGCCGGGGTGGGCCGCACGACCGCCCACGTGACCACGGGCGACTTCACCCACCCGACGTTCCAGGGCGTGTGGGAGGCAGTGACCGCGGCCGGCGGGCCCGTCGCCGGCGTCGACGACGCGGGATGGGCCGCCAAGGTGCGGGGGTCCGCCACCGAGCCGGCGGTCGTCGCTGCGGTGACCGAGCTCGCGGTCGAGCCGGTCCGCGGCACGGCCGATCCGAACCCGACGTTCGCCGTCGCCTACGTCTACCGACTCCAGGAGCTCACCACGTCCCGTCGCATCGCCGACGTCAAGGCCCGCCTCCAGCGCACCAACCCCGTCGACCAGGCGCTCGACTACAACCGGATGTTCGGCGAGCTGGTGATGCTGGAGCAGCACCGCCGCAAGCTGCGCGAGGGTGCCGTGGGCCAGCCGGGAGGTCAGTCCTGATGGTGCCCGTCAGCTGGCGGCGGCGTTCGCTCGTCCCCTCCGTGGCGGTGCCGCGCGGCGAGAAGGTCCTCGCCATGACCACCGCGACCGACGGTGCGGTCCTCGCCGGCACCCGTGACGCGTTCTACGTCGTCCGGGACGGCGGGACCCGGCGCGTTCCGTGGGAGCAGGTGGAGGCGGCCAACTGGGACCGCGACACCGACACGTTCCGGCTCTCCGAGGTCGGCAGCTGGGGCGAGCAGCGGCCCGTGCACACCGCCACGCTCACCGACCCGGGGCGGCTGCTCGAGCTGGTCCGCGAGCGGGTCACCGCGAGCGTCGTCCTGCAGCGGCACGTGACCCTCGGCAGACGCCGCGGCCTGCGGGTGATCGCGCGCCGAGCACCGTCCGGTGCGGGTGCTGTCCAGTGGGTCTACGAGTACGACGAGGGCGTCGACCCCGACGACCCGGAGGTCCGTGCCGCGGCCCACGAGGCGCTCGAGCTGGCCCGCCGTGACGTCGGCCTGCCCTGATTTCCCCCGCGGTGTCGGGGCTTGCTAAGGTTTCGCCTCGCTGCACAAGCGATCCCCTGTAGCTCAACTGGCAGAGCATTCGGCTGTTAACCGGAGGGTTGTTGGTTCGAGTCCAACCGGGGGAGCGACAGCAAACGGCCCGTGACCTGCGGAAACGCAGATCACGGGCCGTTCTGCACTTCCGTGCATCGGCTATGCATCGTTCAACCTCCTTGCTGCTGCATCGAGACGTCGGATTGACTCGGTCAGCGCCTCCCGTCGGTTCGTGCTCGCGACGCCGCCAAGCAGCTCTGCGCACGCCTCATGGCTGCCATCGACCGCGACTCGTCCCCTCGCCTAGCACGCCCTCACCGCCAGCCGCAGCGACCAGGCCGTCGGCGGAGGTCCGGCTGCGGTTAGCAGGAACCGGATCGTCGCCAAGGCGGAATTCACTGTCGAGCGGCCCACCCTTCTCGGTCGTGGACGGAATGCCCGATCGAGGTCGAGGCGCACCGCCGGCTGCTGCACGAGGCCCCAAGCTCGCCGAGGTCACGGTCCACGTGAGCCCGGCCGTCGCGGCCGGTGACGAGCCCCACGCCCGGGCTCGCTCACCATCATGGCCACGCATAGCGCGGCCTCGAACGCCCCTGCCGCCGGTCTGGCAGCGCTCCGTCACCCACGTAAGGGCAGGCAGTTCCTCGGCTCGCAAGCGCAAGGCGAGCAAAGCAGGCAAGACGACGAGGTATAAGGGACCCCAGTGACCGGTACCTACTAGGTGGATCGGCGACTGCGTCTCGTCGCGCGATTCAAGGCCTGCTAGCCCGCACGGGAGCTTTTCCGGGCTAGCAGGCCACGCGACGCCAAGTCCGTCAAACCCGTGCCTGCGATGGCCATCGCGATCGGCCCGCCCGTCCCAATCGATTCGCACGGCGCTGTCCGTGTCCTCCCTCGTCCCGGGCGAATCTGGTCCAAGCCCGTGCCCGCGCCTATCGACCATCGTGAGCGACCGGGTCAGGGCAAGCTGGACGGTGAGGGTGAGTGCCAGGAGCCGTTCGACGCCTTTGGCGACTAACGTTTGTCGAATGACGGATCTCAGCGCCGCGCGAGCGGCAGCCCACATCTACTTGGATGCGGTCACTGCGTATGACAACGATTCCGGTGACGATGGCGCGAACGTGGCGGCGATGAACGTCGCCTTTCAGCGGCTCGCGGACGCGGGGGCAATAGCGGTTAGGGTCGAAGCCCGTACGGGCGTGCGGTCGGTGGTGGACGTCACGCCACTCATGGCTGGTGTCGTCGTGTCGATGAAGTGGTTGGTCGCCCGGGCGACAAGCCATGGACGGGTCAGCGAGGAGGAGGTTGTTGCCGATTTGCGCGCCTTCCTCGATGAGGCCCTCGTCTGACAGCGACCTGCCCGCGATCCGGAGGGGGATACGCGGGCAAGGTGCGAGGCGAGCGAGATCCGCAGCAGGTGATGTTCCGGTGGAATGTCGAACCCACGGCGGCACGCGTCGCGGTCAGCGTAGGTCGCGGTGCCCTTCCCAGCAACTGCCGTTGTCAGACATGCCCTGACCGATGTCAGTCCCTGCGGTGCTCCCGCTTGAGAAGGCTCCTACGTGTGAGCCAGACGACGAGAGCGGAGACGACCGCGACTGTCGACGCGCTGCAGTAAGACGCGAAAACATTGGCCGTGCCCTGCGTGACAAGCAGGAAGAGCGAGCCCACAGCCATGGCGAGGAACGCCCACGCCACGACTTGCACGACGAACTCGATCAGGTACCACACCCGAACATTGTGGCCCTCAGATACCAACGCGAGCGCGAGCGCTGACTGCCCGTCCCGTCCGGGGAGCGTTGGGTTCGCGGGTCCGCGAAGTGGCTGATCCGAAGTGTTGACGCGCGGGCGGCCAGTCTCGCCAGCCCCCCAGGCCCGGCGAGACCTCGACCCCAACCCCACAGGGTCCGGTCACCCTAAGCACGGGCCGTTGTGGTGGCCAAGCGTCGGCTCGCAAATCCACCGCTGAGGGTGAGGTAGGGCGCACGCGGGCGCGGCATGGGAACCAGATCGCAATTGCGGCGAGCAGAAGCCGGACGTGATGCTGCCGATGTGGCCGCTTCTTCTCAAATGCGCGGGCACGAGGCGGTCTGTTAGCTGTTCGCGAGCGCCGCCCAACCAGCCCCCAAGCGGCAAGGATTCTCGTGAACGCTAGTCGAGCGTAGGCTCAACCGTTAGGCCCCGGTCGCCAGTTCCCCCGTTGGTGGCCGGGGACCCCTCGCGTCCTGTGGCCCGCAGGAATAGCGGCCAACTGGGGCCATTTGATCACCGGGCGGCCCGACTGCTTGAGCCACGCGGCGTTGACCATCAGATCTCCAGTCGTCACGGTCCCCACCACCTATGCAGTTGTCCCCTGTTCGACTGCCAGACGCTGGAGCCTCCTAGCGAGCTCGGCCAGGACCTGTACCGAGGGTTGCTTGTCGGTCATCCATCGAATGTAGGGGCCGCGCCCGCGGGTGTCAGCGGCTTCGGTGTATTTCCCGGGCGGAATGGCGCCCCGTCGTGCCAGCCCCGAGGTGGCGGCGGCACGGCTGCGGGCCGGCGGGCCGTGCATCGTCACCGGTATGGCGGCCCGCGTGGAGGTCTCACTCTGCTTGACATCCACCTCGCTTTCGGCGGCACGAAGCATGCGGGTCAGAGCCCCGACAAGGCCGCCCGCTTGCTCATCGTCGTAGCCGGTCCGGTGTCGTCCATCGAGGGGGCCTTGACCCACACACGGTCGAGTTCGAGCCTTGTGGCAGAGCGTTGCCCAGGCGCTCACTGACTGGGGAGGTCCCATGCGTCGAACTCTGGCCGCTGCTGCGGCTGCCGCACTCACACTGGTTCTAGTACCCGGCCCGGCCGACGCCATCGTTGGCGGACAACCGGACGGCGACGCACATCCGTACGCCGGCCTGATCCTCGTGCCCGGCGAGGGCGTGTGCTCCGGCACGCTATCGACGAGGACGTGGTCCTCACGGCGGGACACTGCACTGACTTCTTCGATCAGGAGGGTTTTGAGACGGTCCTGGTGACCTTTGACTCCGAGGCCGCGGTCGACCCGGAGACTTGGCTACCCATCGAGGGCGAGGGCACGTGGTACGAGGCCAGCAGCTGGGAGACCCACCCCGACTACGTCGAGGCCGACTGGCCGTTCACCTACGACTACGGCGTGATCCTCCTCGAGGACGACGTTGTGGGCATCGAGCCGGCGAACCTCCCGACGCCAGGGTTGATCGACGAGCTGGTGGGAACCGCCGGCCAGACCGGCTATCGGTTCCTGGACGTCGGTTACGGCGTCAGCACCATCGAGCGAGGCGGAGGCACACCGGTATCGACGCTCGACTTCGTCCGCAAGGTAGCTTCCAGCGTTTCCGACCCGGGCAAGGTTCCGTCGGCGCTCTCGACCCGTTGTGGTTCATCCTTGGGAACGTGCCGTCCTCCCAGCACGGCTCCGGCTGCGGTGGAGACTCAGGCTCGGCGATATTCCCCGACGCCGAGGGCGAGCTCGGTGACACGATCGTCGCGGTGCACACCGGCGGATACAACCTCGGGTTCGAGGGTGAAATCTGCGGTCGCATCACGTCCCTGAATCACCGGGTGGACGATCCCGACGTCTTGGCCTGGATCAGCCAGTTCATCGACTGAACGAGGGGCGGCCGGAGGAGTCTGCGCGAACGTTGCAACAACTCCGGCCGCCAGCCGCGCAGCGCCCCGAACGGATCAGCGTCACCCTGCTGCGACCACCTACGTGGCACGGGCAGGGCGCCAGGATCTCCGCGCGCCCAGACGTCGGCCGCGCACTGGCGTCACGTGGGTGTCGATCGGACGAGGAGGAGCACGGGAGCACGAGGTGGGACAGGTCATCGCCAACGCGTCGATGTCGCTGGACGGCTACATCCGAAGGACGACAACACGATCGCTCGGCTCTTCGACTTGTTGCAGAACGGAGCCATCGAGGTACCCACCGCCGCCGAAAGCATCACGCTCCAGTTGAGCCAGCCAAGCGCGGAGTACATGCGGCGGTGGGTCGAGGGGCTCGGCGCCTTGGTGTGCGGGCGGACGTTGTTTGACTTCACCGATGGTTGGGGCGGCAGGCACACGATGGACGTACCACCCGGGCGATCTCTTCCACGCGCTGTCACGGCCTACCGAAGCAATCTCTGCCGTCCAGCTGCTCGAGGACCTCGTCGCGTCTCCAGGGACGACCCTCCGAGCCCTGTCGCCCTACCTCGACTGACGACTGTTGACGAGGACGAACGAGTCGTGAACGCGTCGTTCCCAAGAGCCGCAGGAACGCTTCAATACTGAGCGGCACGCATGCTACGAAGGTCCGTAGATCGGTCCGCCCCTCGGGGCGGGCCGAGCGTCATTTCAAGGCTAGATGACGAGTGCTGACGGGCGGTGACGAGACCGCTGCATGGTGGGGTGAAGTTCTACCGCGGCGCAGCGTCCGCCGCGCGCTCGTACGTGGAGACGGACCG
Organism: Nocardioides sp. GCM10028917; assembly: GCF_042666175.1. Classification (NCBI taxonomy): domain Bacteria; kingdom Bacillati; phylum Actinomycetota; class Actinomycetes; order Propionibacteriales; family Nocardioidaceae; genus Nocardioides; species Nocardioides sp. GCM10028917. Next base: position 33,963 of record NZ_JBHTFL010000010.1, on the reverse strand, counting down.
CTCACGGGTCGACGACTACTACCTCGCCGAGGGCACCGGGGTGGCCGAGCGCTACGTCGCCACGACTCTCCCGGAGGTGGGGGGACGCGGTGTTTCCGCAGTTCAGCACGGGGGGACGATGGATGGGGACGCCTACGAGCGGTGGGTCGCCGGCTACAACGTCGAGACTGGGACGCCGAAGGGTCGACTGCGTGACGACGCACATGCGTTGCGGTTCGTCGAGGTCGTTGTCAATGGGCCGAAGTCCTGGTCGCTCGCCGCCGCGCTCCACCCCGATGTCGCGACGGCGTACGACGCGGCGATGGATCGGGCGGCTGGTGAGGTGATCGGGTGGGTGGCCGAGCACGCCACCACCCGCGTCGGTCCCCGTGGTCGGCAGGTGCAGGTCCCGGTGGAGGAGCTCGAGGCGGCCGTCGTGCGTCACTACACCTCCCGGGCCGGGGACCCTCACCGCCATCTTCACGTGCAGATCAACGCCCGCGTCTTCGCGCGTGGGGCGTGGCGAGGGCTGCACTCGGTCGGGGTTGTCGACAGCATCGAGGCGCTCAACGGGTTCGGGCACGCGGCCGTGATGTGCGATCCCGAGTTCCGGGCCGCTCTCGCTGCCCGTGGCTACACGCTCGACGACGACGGCGAGATCGAGCAGCTCGCGCCGTACGCCGGCGGGTTCAGCCAGCGCGCTGCACAGATCAACCGCAACGTCGACCGGTACGAAGCCGCATGGCGAGCCGAGCACCCCGGCCAGGAGCCGGGACCGCGACTGCGGCGTACCTGGGACAGACGCGCGTGGGCCGACGCGCGGCCCGACAAGGTCGTGCCTCGCAGCGGCGCCGACCTCGTCGTGGCATGGAACAACGAACTACGCGACCTCGGCTTCACCCCACCGATCACGTCTCCGACCAATCCGGCGACCGAGCCGGGTCTTCAGATCGGCCGGCTGAACCGCGACGTGGCCGCCGACCTCGTGCTTGCCCGGCTCGGCGCCAGGCGTTCGGCGTGGAACACCGCCGACATCCGTGGCGAGGTCGAACGCCTGATCGCCGCCGTCGGCGTGGTCGCCGAACGCCCCGTCCGTCACGAGCTGGTCGAAGACATCGCCGAGCGTGCCCGGACACGGTGCGTGCCGTTGCTGGACCGAGGGGACGTCCCTGAGCACGTCCGCAGCCTGACGTCCGACCACGTGCTCGCCGTCGAAGCCGACCTGGTCAAGACCCTCGCCGCGCGCGCTTCGCAACCTGTGACGACTGCGGGCCGGCTCCGCGGCAGCCGGCACCTCGACCCAGCGCAGCAACGAGTCGTCGCGGCGCTGGCCGGCGGCGCTGGTCTGCTCGTGATCGAGGGCGCCGCCGGAACGGGCAAGACCGCGACCCTGGCCGCGGCACGCGCCGTACTCGACGCATCGGAGCGCCGGCTCGTGGTCGTCACCCCCACACTCAAGGCCGCCCACGCTGCGCGGCAGGAGGTCGGCGCCGACGCGTTCTCCGCCGCCTGGTTGGTCCGCCAACACGGTTACCGCTGGGACGAGGACGGCCACTGGTCCGACACTGACCCTGGACCGTACGCGGCACCTGAGGCCCGCGCGCGTCTGCTTCCGGGCGACGTCCTGCTCGTCGACGAGGCCGGCATGCTCGATCAGGACACCGCCCGCGCGCTGTTCGCGATCGCCGACCGAGCGCACGCCACCGTCGCACTCCTCGGCGACCGCCACCAGTTGCCGGCGGTCGGTCGAGGCGGCGTCCTGGACCTTGCCGCACGCTGGGTGCGACCCGCGGCCCACCACGAGCTCGAGTCGGTCCACCGGTTCAGCGATCCCGCGTACGCCGACCTCAGCCTGTCCATGCGCACTGGTGAGCAGGCTGGTGAGGTCTTCGACGCCCTCCTCGAGCGCGGGCAGGTCGTCCTGCATGCCAGCGAGGTCGAACGCACCGCAGCTCTGGCCGCCATCAGCGTCAACTGTGCCCGTGACGGGGCTGATGACGGTGACCAGCTGATCATCGCCGACACCCGCGACCAGGTCGGTGCGCTCAACGCAGCCATCCGCGACCGCCGTAACGGTGCCGGCGTACCTCTTGGTGAGCATACTGGTGAGCGGTCGGATGAGCGGTCTGATGAACCCGTCACGCGTCGTGGTGAGCGGATCGGTCTCGGTGACCGGGTCGCCACGCGACGCAACGACCGCGATCTGGGGGTCGCCAATCGTGACATCTGGACGGTGGCCGGGACCGGCGAGGACGGCAGCCTGCTCGTTATCGGCCGCGCCGGCCAACGTGTCCTTCCCGCCGACTACGTCCGCGAGCACGTTGAGCTTGCCTTCACGACCACCGCCTACGGAGCCCAGGGCGAGACCGTCGGCTCGGCCCACTTCGTGCTCGGGGAGACGACCGGCGCCGCCTCCGCGTACGTCGGCATGACCCGAGGCCGTCACCACAACACTGCCCACCTCGTCGCCGAGTCCGTCGACGACGCTCGCCGCCAATGGGTCGACGTCTTCAGCCGTGACCGTGCCGACCTCGGGCCACGACACGCCGCCCAGCGGGCGGCGGACGACATCGACCGGTACGGACCGAACGCGCCGTCGCGGCGGTCGCCGGCCGCCGCAATGCAGGCTGCGGCGTTGCGGGAGGGCGCTGAGCGTCGGCCGGTCCCTCAGCCGGTCCCGACCTCCCCGCCGACGCCGCGCGGGATCGGCCGCTGACCGACTCCCTGGCGTCGAGTGATCGCCCGGAAGGACCTGCACGGCATAGGTGACCAGGAGAGGCTCCGGTCTTGACGGGAACGGTCACAGGCGTCCGAACCGCTGGGCGCGAGGTTGCTTCTCCAGATGGGTTGCCGAATCCGTCGGCGGCCACGACGAGAGGAGACGTGATGGTGACACCGATCGGCATCCCGAACGAGTGGGACGACAACAACCTGCTCCTGTTCGAGGAGTTCTGCGACCTCATTCGAACACCGCAGCGCACCGTCCGCGACTGGCGCCAGCGTGGCGTCGGCCCACGCTGGACCCGGTTCCAGGGCGTCGGCCGGCTCTACATCACCGTCGCCGAAGCGCGACGGTTCCTCGCCTCGGCCACCGTCAGCCGGGAGGGGGTGCGTTCCGATGACTGAGCGACGCGCCATTCCCGTCTACCTCAGCCTCGAGGAAGCAGCCGACTGCATGTCGGTCTCGGTCAAGACGATCCGGCGGTGGATCTCATCCGGCACCCTCCCCGGATATCGCTGTGGCAAGCGGGCCATCCGGGTCAAGCTCGAGGACTTGGTGGCCGCCCCTCGGCAGATCCCCGTGGCGAGAATCTAGGTCCGTCGGGCCACAGTCAGGCGGGGCATGTCGACGGCGGATCGGCTGTGGCGACATCCGCACATGCCGATGACCGGATGGTGCCGTTCGTCGGCATGGCGCTAACCCCATGCAGGCTCTTGATCGAAGACGTCGAGTCCAATGGGGAAGCCGTCTTGAGGCTGGACGGCGACCCAGTGGGTTGCCTCGTCAAGCGGCACTGTGACGCTGCGCGGGCGACCCTGATCCGTGTTGACGGTGAGCCCTACCGATTCGCCCGGGAGCCGGAACGCGTGTGAGTAGACCGGCGAATGGCTGCACTCGTCGGCGACAGCAGGTGTACGCACGTCAAGCGCTACGTCGCGGTCGAAGTGGACCGTGACGCGAGTGGGCTCGCGAGTGGTGCTACTCAGATCCAGCACCAGGTTTGCTTCCGCTTCGGGCACCGAGGCGATTTCCGACTCGCTCACCACCTCAGCGGTGACGTTGCGGAAGTCGCACGGGTCGGTACGTGCGGGGGCGTTGGATGAATCGGCGCATCCAGCCACCAACAGCGTCACCGCTGTCAGCGCGGCCAAGGACTTCACGTTCATGAGTATGGCGGCCGATGAGGACGGGTGCTCGGCATACGCAGACGTCCGGATCTAATGGCTTCTGCCGGTCTGTTTCGGCAGGCTGGTTCCGGTAGCGGCCGGCGGGTCAGCACTCTCCGAATCTGATCGCTTTGCAGGTCTCGCGGCAGACCGTGCGCCCGTTGGTCGTGAGGAGGCGAAACCGCTGCTGGGATGTCGTGCCCCGTCGCCGATGGTGAGCACTTGGACCATTAGATCGCTGGCTGTCCTCCTCCGCGCTGCTGACCATTGGTGAGGCGAGTAGGAAGGCGAGGCGATGCTCTTCATCGGAGATGACTGGGCCGAGGATCACCACGACGTCGAGCTGGTCGACGACGAAGGACAGGTGTTGGCGCGTAGACGGTTGCCCGAGGGGATCGGGGGCATCGCCGGGCTGCATGCGCTGATCGCCGATCACCTGCCCGAAGACTGGATCGAGCTGGAACCCGAACAGGTGCAGTCGCTGGTCAAGGTCGGCATCGAGACCGACCGAGGACCCTGGGTGGCGGCCCTGGTCGCGGCGGGATACGAGGTCTTCGCGATCAACCCGCTGTCGGTGGCCCGGTACCGCGAGCGCCACTCCACCTCGGGCGCGAAGTCCGATGCCGGCGACGCGCACGTGCTGGCCGAGATCGTCCGCGTCGACCGGGCCCATCACCGGCCGCTGGCCGGCGATTCCCAGGAAGCCGAGGCGATCAAGCTCGTCGCGCGCACCCACCAGAGCCTGATCTGGGAACGCAGCCGCCACGTCCTGCGGCTGCGGGCGGCGTTGCGGGACTTCTTCCCCGCCGCGCTGGAGGCGTTCGACGATCTCGATGCCCCCGACGCGCTCGAGCTGCTGGCGGCCGCGCCCGATCCCGGCCGGGCGGGCCGGCTGAACCGCCGCCGGATCATCCCTGCGCTGAAGAGAGCTCATCGACGCAACGTCGAGGCCAGGGCCACCGAGCTGCTCCGGGTCTTCGGTGCCGAGCAGCTGCGCCGCTCAGCACCGGTCGAGGCGGCCTACGCGGCGGTCGTGGCCAGCCAGGCCGCCATCATCGCGACGCTCAACACCCAGGTCGAGCAGATGGCGGCGGTGGTGGACGCGCATTTTGGTCGACACCCGGACGCTGAGATCTACACCAGCCAACCCGGCCTCGGTGTGGTCCTCGCCGCCCGGGTCCTCGGCGAGTTCGGCGACGACCCGCACCGCTACACCGACGCCAAGGCCCGCAAGAACTACGCCGGCACCTCACCAATCACCCGAGCCTCGGGCAAGAAGAAGATCGTCCTGGCCCGCTACGCCCGAAACCGCCGACTCGGCGACGCCGTGCAGCAATGGGCGTTCTGCTCGCTGCGCGGATCACCCGGCGCCAGGGCGTACTACAAGCAGCTCCGCGCTAAGAACGTCGGCCACCAAGCCGCACTACGCCAGCTCGCCAACCGACTCGTCGGGATCCTCCACGGCTGCCTCAAGACCCACACCCCCTACGACGAACACACTGCCTGGAACCACCACCTCAGCAATGCCGCTTGACACCCGCAGAACCTGGGATGTCTGCCGCGTTGAGGGCGGCTACGCTCGCCCGGATCTGCCGAGATCCGATCAATGCGTCGGTGCTGAGGGCGCCTGGTCTGGCTGTCCCGCGTCCCTCCCGAGCGGCCGTCGGATCCCTTGACGCGACGCAGGTCAGGGCTGAATGTGGGAGTCCCCCCTTCTTACCTGGAGTTGAGATGCGCCGTCCGTTCCTTACCCTGCTCATGCTCTTCGGCCTGCTCCTCGCCGGCTCGCCGGCGACGGCGATCACCAATGGCACGCTCGACGGCATCGGACATCCATCGGTGGGCGGCCTGGTGTCCCCGACGCAATACTCCGATGGGACGTGGCTCTACTGTTCGGGCACGCTGATCTCACCGACGGTCTTCCTCACCGCCGCGCACTGCGGCACCGACGGCGAGCGTGTCGGCGTGACGTTCGACCCCGACTACGAGGACGGCGACAAGGTCTACTACGGCACCTTCGAGGCGGACCCGCTCTATCCGGGCAGTTCGAGCGACAGCCATGACATCGCGGTCGTCGTCTTCGACAAGGCCGTCAAGGGCATCACACCGGCGCGGTTGCCCGAGGCTGACTCCCTCTCGGATCTGTCCTTGGCTCAACGCTTCACTTCGGTGGGGTACGGGGCCTACGAGGTCACCAACGAGCCTGGCGGACATCGCTACCTGTACGACGACCGGCGGATGGTGGCCACTGGGGAGCTGAACGCGATCAACAAGACGTGGCTCCGCATTTCGATGAACGCCAGCACCGGTAACGGTGGCACCTGCTACGGCGACTCCGGCGGCCCGAACTTCCTCGGCACGACCGACATCATCGCCGCGATCACGATCACGGGCGACGCCGTGTGTCGCTCCACCAACGTGGTCTACCGCCTCGACACCGAGTCCGCCCGGGCGTTCCTAGCAGAGTTCGTCGTGCTGCCTTGAGCTGACACGACTGCTGCGCGATTCGTCGATCGACATCGTCACAAACACTTCGTGTGGGTCTGGTGTGACCGAGGCACTGCTGTGTCTAGCTTGAACCGCAGCCCGTCGGGCCGCGCGTGCTTCATCGGGAGTTGCCGCGATCCGAGTGCATGCACATGCTTAGATGCGAACGCTGGCCGTTTCACATGTGCCCGGAACGGATGTATCCGCCCGACTCCCGTGCGAGTCGGACGGATATCCGTAGTGAGGCGCTACGTCCGGTGCCGAATTGGGAGCAACGAGACGGCGGCGTGTGCCGCGGTGGCACTGAACATGCCCAGCACCTGGCCGATTGAGCGCAGGTAGAGCGGGGTCACCGGCGAGCGGCGGTGTCGGCGGTGTCGTCGTCGTAGAAGTCGCGGCTGCCGGACTTGGCGAGGCCACGGCTGATCATGTAGCCGATGGTGAGCAGGGTGACGTAGAACCACGCCTCCTGAGTGCCGAAGTCATTGGTGTCGGTGACGGCGGACGCGACGAGCACGGCGATGGCGACGACGACGTAGGCGATGAGCTCGGTCGTCTTGTACGACGACTTGGTCTCGGTGCTGACGCGTCGGACGGTCGAGTGCCGAGTGTCGGCGTTGGTGGTCGACATTGGTTGTTCTCCTGTTGAACTCGCAAAGATGGTGTGCCCATGGTCTTGAGCCCCTTGCACCAGGTGGTGCACAGGCGCGAGTACCCGGCAGACAGGCTGCACATGCATTCGCAGCATGTGGCCCTGGATCGCAGATAGGAGGGGCGGCACACGTGCTCGTCTCAAGGAGTGGCGAGCCCCCTGGGGTCCCTCGAGTCGCACTGAGGACAGCAGAGGGTCCATCACACCCTGCAGTCCGCCGGGCTAGGCGCTAGGTCCGTGGCGGGGGAGCGCCTTCGGGACCACTAGCGCCCAGAGCCCAGCAGAGCCCAGCGCTAAATCCCTCCCGCGGAATGTGCACTGGGCTCTGTTGTCGCAGTGTCGCAGCCGCATGTCCGACCGTCTGCCCCCGTAGGGATGCTCTGGCGGTCATGGCCTCATCGGCCACCATCACATGTCCCGAGGCGGCTCGGGGTACCGCCCGCTTGTTGTCCGAGCAATCTCCCTTGTGAGGGCGCAAGGTCCCGGTGGTCACCTCCCTCCGACCACCGGGACCGCCTCGCTGGTCCTGTGAGGCAAGGGTGGGGACACCTCCGGGCGGTCAGAGCGCAGAGGAACCTTCTGCCAGCGGAATGCCCGCGGCTGGCCAGATGGACCGACTGACGACGGCCATACGTCATGCCCGAACGCACTCCCATGCCGGCGCTCTCAAGGGGTCAACGCAACACTTCCTTGACTCGAGGAGGTTGCGGTGGGACACGGTGACTACGAGAAGCTGACGCCAGAGACGATCGACGCACTGTGGGCGAGGCTGCGTGAGGGGCAGGCAGCGAAGCCAACGGCTCGGCAACTAGGTCTCTCACCGAGCACGGTGCGTACCTACCTGGTGCGCTGTGGCGGGGTCAGACCCGATCCCCGGCGTCGATCAGGTCGTCGCCTGTCGATGGCGAAGCGCGAGGAGATCTCTCGGGGCTTGGCGGCCAAGGAGTCGATCCGAGCCATCGCGACTCGATTGGGTCGAGCGCCCTCGACGGTTAGCCGAGAGATCAACACCAACGGCGGGCCCAGGCGATACCGAGCAGCCAGAGCCGATCGTGAGGCGTGGTCGCGTACGACCCGTCCCAAGGCGTGCAAGCTGGCTATGAACCCGGTGCTGGCTGGCATCGTGACCGAGAAGCTTCAGCGACGATGGTCACCCCAGCAGATCGCAGGCTGGCTCACGTCCACCTACCCCGACGACCCGGAGATGCACGTGTCCCACGAGAGCATCTACCGCACCCTGTTCGTCCAGTCCCGCGGCGCGCTGCGCAAAGAACTGACCGCTCACCTGCGCACCGGGCGGGTGATCCGGCGCCCCAAGGGAGTCCGGTTGCCCGACGGTCGCGGCGGCCGGCCCAACACGCTGCACATCTCCGAGCGACCGGCCGAGGTTGAGGACCGGGCGGTGCCCGGCCACTGGGAAGGCGACCTGGTGTTCGGCAAGGGGATGAGCCCCGTTGCCACGCTGGTGGAGCGCTCGACCCGGTTCCTGATGCTGGTCGCGCTACCGGGTGGCAATCACAAGGCTGACGCGGTCGCCGATGCGCTGGCCGCCGCGATCACGACGCTGCCGCAGCAGCTGACGAAGTCCCTGACGTGGGATCTAGGCCACGAGATGGCCCAGCACCAGCGCTTCACCGTCGCCACCGGCGTGCAGGTCTACTTCTGCGATCCGAAGTCGCTTTGGCAGCGTGGCAGCAATGAGAACACCAACGGACTTCTGCGTCAGTACCTGCCCCGCCGCCTCGACTTCCGCACCCTGACCCAGGACGACTTCAATGCCATCGCTCAAGAGCTCAACGAACGCCCTCGACAGACCCTCGGCTTCAAGACACCATCACAAGCACTAGCCGAGGTGTTGCGATGACCGCCTGAACCCGCACCGATGGGCGCACGTTCGAGTTCCACCCGCACACAGGCACGCGCCTCAGTCGTGCCGCCACACCTTGAACGAGGACAACACCAGCAGTGCGGCCAGCAGTGGGATGAGGACGGCGCTGGGCACGACGTCGAGCAGGAGCCCACCGAGAACCGTGCCTGCGACAGACCCTGCGGCCATGGCGATCAGGAACGTCCGGTTCTTGGCAAGGACCGTGAACGACTGATCACGGCTGTACCTGGCGAACGCGACGAGCATCGTGGGAAGCGACACGGCGAGCGACAGAGATCCGGCCACCTTGATGTCGATGGCGTAGAGCAAAACGATGGTCGGGATAAGGAGTTCACCTCCCGCCACCCCCATCAAGGCCGCGACGACACCGATTGCTACCCCGGCGGCGACACCCGCCGCGACTTGCCAAGGTCCGTCGATGCCGGACGGTTGGACGGTGCCAAGGTGAGTCACCAAAAGTGTCGCCGCGATCAAAACCAGTAGAACCGCAAGCACGCGGTACAGGGTCCGCGAGCGCATCCGCGTCGCCCACGTAGCGCCCAGCCATGCGCCCGCCAGGCTGCCAGCCAGCAAGTTCACGATGACGCCCCAGTGGCTGGTGACATCTTCGATTGGGACCGCGAACAAACGAGCCGGAAGGGCGGTCGCTACCACCACGAGGCTCAAGGCCTTGTTCAAGATGACGGCCTGCAACGCGACGAAGCCGAACAGCCCGATCAGCATCGGAAGCCGGAACTCAGCCCCGCCAAGCCCGATCATGCCGCCAAGCAGTCCTACGGCGGCCCCGGCGGCGAACGCGAGAGGGCTCGAGCGCCTACCCGTCGCAGCAACCGGCACACTCGGTGAAGCGGTCGGGTCACCAGTCACTCGCCAAGCCTAGGAGCACCGGCGCGCTTGCTGCCGAGACATCCGGTTCTGCCTCGATTCGAGGTTCATCGCGGCATGAGCGGATGTCTCGGTCCGGGGGAGATGAGCGCGATGCACCGCTTCGGCTTCGTGCTCATCCATCGCCGCAGCTCAGGGTCCTAGCCACCTTCGACCGTGAGCCAGCGAGACGGTCGGCCGTCATCCCTACCGGACGCCTGCCGTACTCCCGGGCGCGCGTTCACGCACAGGCAAGAGCTGCTCGAGGTCATTCCCAATCCTGCCCGCATCCACCCGCTGACATCGGGGTAACGGACCGCACGCTGTTCGACGAGCTGAAGCAGAAGGCAGCGCTGGCGCAGCGGATCGCGCCGGACCTCGCCGGGATCAGCGTCGCCTCACTCGAGCACGGCATCACCTTCACCATGGTGGCAAGAGACGACGAGATGGCCGCCCTTGACTGCGTCCAGTACGCGACCAGCGGGCCGTGCGTCGAGGTGGTGGACGACGGCCAAGGGTTGGTAACGACGTCCGAGGACCTGTTCAACGAACCCCGCTGGCGCGCCTTCGCCCAGGCGAGCGCCGCAGCGGGCGTGCGCAGCACCCTGACCTTCCCAATCATGGACGGCGACGAGGTGAGCGGCACGGTCAACCTGTACGGCCGCACCGAGACCGCCTTCGACGGCAAGCGCGCGGCCCTCGCCGTCATCTTCCGGGCCTGGGCGCCCGGCGCAGTGACCAACGCAGACCTCTCCTTCTCCACCCGACTGCTCGCCGAGCAGGCGCCCGCCAAGCTCCGGAACGATGCAACGATCGACGAGGCGACGGGAATCCTCGCGGCCTACCACCAGATCCCTCTGGACCGCGCCAGAGAACAGCTGAAGGACTCCGCCGCACGAGCCGGTCTCCCACTCGAGGAACTCGCACGGATGATCGTCAAGATCAAGGAGCACGAGCTCTGAAGCGCCCCTGCGCCCGTCCTGGCAAACCTGGCCACACATGACCGCGATGAGTGTGTTGCTCGTGTCGACAACGTCATGAGAGAACACGCCTAGGCAAGTGCGTGGATACCCGTGTTAGTGCCTTGGCACAGGCATAGGTGCGCGATCGGGTGTGCGCATCCCTGGCCTCCAGTCCGGTCACTAGTCGAAGTTCGAACGGCCCCGGAGCATCCGTGTGACCGCCATCCTGCAGACACTGCAGGGATCTCTGGCAGCGGGTCCTCCGCGCGCGACAAGGAACGGGTGCGCCACCGCGACGGCCGCGCCAAAACCCTTGGACAGACCGCTCTGGACTGCGCCCGCCTGTCTCGTACTGGCCGTTAGCGCTCGAGACCGCGGCCGGAAGATGCACTCTCGGACGGCGACACCTCTACGCGAACGAGCTTCCGACTGCCCCGCCCGTAGGGGTGAGTGGGCGTACACCATATTGATGATGGCGCGCCCCGGTCGGCTCGCTAGCGTCGCAAGGAGGTTCAACGACGACCTTGTAGTGATCCCCCCTCGCGGGCTCCTTCCGCGGCACTCTGAATTGTCATGGTGTGGATCGGTGCGCGGCCGACGCGATGCCCCTCTCGACGCGAATTCCGGGCCGGGAGCATCCGTACGGAAGGAAACGTCCATGCCTCATCTCAACCATGCCCTCACACGGGCTTTCGCGCGACGAACCACCAGCCGGACACGGCGTCGGACCGCCAGAGCCGCAGCCGCCCTGGCCGTCGCAGCGGCCGTCGTGGTACCACTCGCCGCGTATGCGGCTGACGGCCCCTACAACATCGAGGGTGTCGTCCCTGACGCCGGGACCACCGAGCTTGCGGACCTGTCCGGCAACGTGAAGGAGCTCGGACCGGTCAACTCGAACACCACGAAGATCGGCGTGATCCACAACGACGCCCTCCCAACGCTCGACACCACCAACCCCAACGGGCAGGTCGACCTCCGTCGAGCCTGGCTCGACACCGAGCGGGACACCACGACCCAGCACGACTGGCTCTACTTCGCCTGGGAGCGAGACGCCAACAGCGGCAGCGGCTTCATCGCCTACGAGTTCATGCAGAACCCCGCACCCGCCGGTTGTGCCTACGACACGGCCACCGACGCCCAGCTGATCGCCAACTGCAACCCGTGGGCCAACCGCAAGGCCGGCGACTTCCTCATCCTGTGGGACCAGCAGGGCGGCAGCAAGGACCTCTACCTTCGCACCTGGAGCGGCACCGCGCCCAACCTGACGCTGAGTGCGCCGACGCTGCTCAACGCCGCCGTGTCCCAGGCGGCCTACAGCGCCGACGGGTTCCGCGGCGAGGCCGCGGTCGACCTGACCGCGACCATCTTCGGCGGCTCCACGGCGTGCCGGACGTTCGCCAACACCATCCCCAGCACCGTGACCGGCAACTCCGACACCGCCGACTACAAGGACACCATCCTCAAGAACGCCCCACCCATCACCAACTGCGCTTCGTCGACGGTGACCACACCGCAGACCGCCGCCGGCAATGCCATTCCGGCCGGTGGGCTCTCCATCGGAACCGGTGTCGTGGCAGTACGGGACCAGGCCGTGGTGAGCCTGACGGGCGGGACCTCCACTCCAGCGGGCTCGGTCGCCTTCTCGCTGTGCAAGCTAGACGCGCCGGCGCTGTGCGCCACGGGAGGCACCTCGGTCGGTTCGACGAACCTGACCGGGACGGCGTACCCGGTCACCGTCAACTCCCCGACGGCGTACGTCACGTCCGCTGGTCGCTACTGCTGGCGTGCCACGTTCAGCGGTGACGCTGCCAACGGCATCCCCGTCTCGAGCGACTCGAGCGCAACCGAGTGCTTCACGGTCAACCCGGTCACCCCGGACCTGGCGACCACGGCGGGCCCTGGCACCAACCTCGGAGGCACGGTGTCCGACTCCGCCAACCTGGGCGGTACGGCAACCCAGCCGGCCAACCCGATCATCAACCTGACAGGCACGGGAGGTGCGGCTGCTGGCGGCACCATCACCTTCAAGCTCTACGGCCCCGACAACTGCACCACCGTGGCCTACACGTCGGCGGCGGTGCCGGTGAGCGGCAACGGCACGTACAACACACCGAACCCGCAGTTCACGCCGACCGCGGCCGGCACGTACCACTGGGTCGCGGTCTACAGCGGCAACGGCCCGAACACCAACGGCACGACGCACAACGCGGCGTGCGGTGACGCGAACGAGGACGTCGTCGTCACGACCGTGAAGTCGTCGATGTCGACCGAACAGACGTGGGTGCCGAACGACTCGGCAACCATCACCGCACCTGCGGGCAGCGGCAGCCTGGCCGGGAAGGTCACGTTCACGCTCTACGACAACAGTGACTGCACCGGCGCCGTGGTGTACGGCCCGTTCGACCGAACCGTCGACGGGCCAGCCACGGGAGTGACGGTGGAGACGTCGAACACCACCGCCGTCACCGCCTCGGGCAGCTTCTCCTGGAAGGTCGCCTACGACAGCACCAACGCGGCCCAAGAAGACATCCCGGGCTCATGCCACGAGACCTCAGCGCTGACGGTCGCGAACGGAGGGACCGTCTCCAGTCCGTGACGATCACCTGCGTGGTCAACCGATGATCTGCGCTGCTGGGTCGGGCTCATGCCCGGCCCAGCAGCGTCTCTCGTTCGGAGGACTGCGGCGCGACTGCGGCGCGGACATCGACACGCCGCTTCTCTTGAACCCGCGTGGAGTTCGTCGGCGCGTTCATCACCGTCGCTTGGATTCCGGCAATGGCGCCTCCGCCCCGTTGACCACGGAGGGTCTCGCACCGCTGCGTCAGTGTCTGTTCCACCTGGAGCGCTTCGCCACATCGCGCGGCCCGCCGCGCCCTAGTGACCCGGCGTGCCGGGCGCCTGTGCACCATCCGGTGCGCCGGGGAACGCCGTCTCCGCGGGGCGTGTCAGTGGTGGGTCGAGGTGATGGCTAGGACGTCAGCCACGACGACGGCTGAGGCGGACGCGCCCTCCGGGACTTCGCTCTCCGAAGGTTATGAAGAAACAAGCCTAGTCGTCCCGAAATCCAAGCCGGCGAAGGCGGCCGTCGTCAGGTCGTCCATCCGGCTCTGCGTCGCCCGGACGTACCTCTCGGCGGCCTGGGACGACGAGTCACCCAGGAATGCCTGCACCTCGGCGACGTGTGCGCCGCTCTGCGCCAATCGGGTGGCACCGGTCGCTCGGAGATCGTGGAAGTTGATCGGCCGGCCAATCGCCTCGCGCACGTCGCACCATCCGCCAACCGCGTCGCGGAATCGCGTAGGTTGCAGCCATTCGCCGTACGGCCCGGGGAAGAGCAGCCCGTCACGGCCGGTGAGGTAGGTCCGGAGATGCTCCGCCAGGACCGTGCCAACGCTCGCCGGGACACGCTGGTCTCGGACGCCGGCCCGCGACTTCGGTCCCTTCTCGTATCGATTGCCGCCTGGCCCTGTGCCGATCGCCCGTCGCACACGCACCACGGGTGGCTTCGCGCGCAGGTCGACATCGGAGCGTCGGAGCGCCACAATCTCCCCGAACCGAAGCCCACACCCCAGGGCCAGAGCGATCATCGCCCGCCACTCAGGGCGGATCGTGTCGAGGATGACACCCAGGTCGGCCTCTTCGATTACCTCGGTTCGCTTGTCCGATCGTTTGCCGATGGTGCCGGCGCCGTCGATGGCGAACGGGTTGACTGCGCCGGGAAGCACCCCGTCCGCAGCAGTCGCAGATTTCATTATCGCCTTCGCAAGCGCATAGCACTCACGCACGGTCTTCCCCTTCTCGTGGGGGAGTCCTTCGTACCACCGCACGACGTCGGCCGCGGTGATCATGTTCAGCGGCATCTCACCGAACGTCGGCAGGAGGTACTTGCCCAGCCAGATCAGGTAGCCCCGCTTGGTGGACTCCTGCAAAGGCTGCCCCTTCACCTTGCGGGCCCGCAGCCAGATGGAGGCATAGTCGGCGAACGTCGGAACGGTCTCGGCCGCTGCGCGGACCCGTTCCTCCTCCGCGTGCTCGACCAGGGTGCGCCACGACGCGCCCTCCGCGTTCAGCCGCAGCTCCTCGGCCCGGAGCCAGTCGCCGGCCGCCTCCCGGCCGTAGGTGTTCGCCTCGAACGTATGGGGTGCCGTTACAAGCGTCCCGCCACGGCCGGACGGGTGGCCCAGCGGCACGGTGAAGCGGGCCTGCCAGCGGCCCGACCGTAACTTCGTGACCTGGCCGAACCGGCGCCTGGAAGTCTTCGAGGGCATAGTTGGACGTCCTACCTTTGCATCGGCTATGCATCGGATCGTACGTCAATTCCGGTCCAATCGGGGCCTGTTGGATTGCATCGTTCGAAGCACGTTTCCGCAGGTCAGAGCCACTATTGGGCACTTCTGTCCACCGCGGTCCAACAGTAGGGATTAGTGGTTCGAGTCCAACCGGGGGAGCAACAGCACGACGGCTCGTGACCTGCGCAGAAGCAGGTCACGAGCCGTTCTGCATGTCGAGCCACGGACGGCTGGGGCGGAGCTCGGTGGCCGCCTCCTCGGCCGCCTCCCGTGCGTCCACGAGACCGTCCTGCGCAGCCTCTACT
The DNA here is from genome assembly GCF_042666175.1 of Nocardioides sp. GCM10028917. Taxonomy (NCBI): domain Bacteria; kingdom Bacillati; phylum Actinomycetota; class Actinomycetes; order Propionibacteriales; family Nocardioidaceae; genus Nocardioides; species Nocardioides sp. GCM10028917. The sequence continues at coordinate 18,649 of NZ_JBHTFL010000010.1, read as the reverse complement.
TCTCGGTGGAGGTGTCCTTCGCGGCCTTCTCCTCGGCGGCCGCCTCCTCGGCGGCAGCCTTGATGTCATCCGCCGCCACCTTGTCGATCGTCCGCTCGACGATCGCATCCGCCATCGCGAGCGCCTCACGGATCTTCACCGCCCTGGGGTCCGAGACGAGAGCCACGATGCCCGAGTGGCCGGGTGCGATCGAGTCCTGCAGGTCCTCGGCCAGGTCGTGGCGATGGTGCAGCTGGCGGATCTTGCCGACGGCCGCGCCGGTCGTGCCCAGGACGGCAGCGCTTCCCAGGATCGAGGGCGGGAAGACGACTCCTAGCGCGATGCCGCCGACAAGTCCCCACCGGAGCCCGGAACGGGTGCTGTGGTCGGTGGACTTCTGGATCTCGAGCTGTCCGTCCTCGCCGCGCTTGACCACCACGATGCCTTCGATGACGACGGTGCGACCGTCCTCGACCGACTTGAGGTCTTCATAGGCGCTCCACGCAGACTCGGTGTCCGCGAAGTCGGCAACGACGAGGGCGTAGGCGCCGTCCGTCACCCCGGCGACGATGTCCGCATCCGGTCTGTCCGTGCCTTGGTTCTCTGTCATGTCTGCTCCTTGCGTCGTCTTGAGATGCCTGGCCGGTGGTTTCGCTCTGGTCGACGACCGCGTTCCTACGATCGCTCTGCCTGCGCCACGCGACCGGCACGGGAGCGTGAGCCCACCTTGCTGATGGTGGCAGCCCGGATGGGGGGAAGGGGTCACCCGCTGTGGGCGAACGCAGGTCACGAGCCGTTCTGCATGTCCACTGCAGGCACGTGTCCATCTCCTCGCCGGGCCCAGGCGCGCCGGGCGTCGCGGCGCAGGGGCGGAAGCAGCTGCAGCAGGCTGAGGACGACGAACACCAGGGTGTTGAACGCGACCCAGATGCTGAGTGACCGGTACCAGTCCGTCAGGAGCAGCGAGCTCGGGAGCACGATGCCGAACGCGACGACGTACGCGGCGAGCACGGGCAGCATCGCCGCCTGCAGGGCAGGGCGGGCGACGTAGTTCCACCCGGCCTTGCGGCCCGTGGCCATCTGGACGATGGACGTCACGAAGCAGGCTTGGAGGAAGAAGGCGTAGGCGAGCTCGATCACCACCGGCGCGGCCAGTGCGCGGGCCCGCCATCCGACTGCCCACACGGTGACCAGTCGTTCGAGGAGGAACACCAGGCCGATCGTCACCCAGAAGGGCGACCATCGGATGCTGTCGGCGGCCAGCACCGTGATGACCAGGAGGAGCGCGTAGGACCACAGGGCGACTACTCCGTAGGCCAACGCGAGCTGTTGGATCCAGTACATCGCGGTTGCGCGCGTGAAGCCGTACGCGCCGATGTTCTCCAACGCTCCTCGGTGCCAGCGCAGGCGCTGCCGCCAGAGGTCGCGCCAGCGGGTCATGACCTCGGTGGTGACCCGGCACTGGTGCGGGGAGGTCATCTGGGCTCCCAGGGTCTTCAGGGCGAGGGTGAGCTCGTTGTCCTCCGTCAGTGCGAGCGTGTCGTACACCTCGCCCGGTGGGCCGGGGATCAGGGAGCCCCGGGCCTGGGCGACGGCGCTGAGTGCGAAGCCGCGGATCACCGATGCGGTGCCGGTCAGCACGAAGACCCGGTCGAGTCGGCGGGCGACGATCCGCTGGTAGCGGCCGAACTCGTTGCGCTGGAGCTGTCCCACCAGTCCTCCGCCCTCCTCGCCGAAGAAGAGCCCGCCGACCGCCATCAGGTCTGCGTCGTCCTTGAGCAGGCCGAGTGCGGTCTCCAGGAAGTCGGGTGAGATCGTCGAGTCGGCATCCATGACCAGGACGACGTCCTCGGCGTCGAGCGAGGGCAGGAGCAGCGCGAGCTGCTGGTTGAGCGCGCCGGCCTTCTTCTCGGTGTTGCCGACCGTCTCCACCACCTCGGCCCCGCACGCGCGTGCCACGTCTTCGGTCGCGTCGGTGCAGTTGTCCGCGATCACGAGGATCCGGTCCGGGAGCCTGGTCTGGTCGGCCAACGAGCGCAGGGTGGCGCCGATGACAGCCTCCTCGTCGTGGGCGGGCACCAGCACGGTGCAGCGCAGACGGCTACCCGGTGCCGCGTCCTCACCCGGGACGGCGAGGGCCGGCCACTCCGGTGGGTGCTCCATGTCGAGGGCGCGGACGGCAACCGGTCCCAAGGTCCACCTGCGAGCCTGCTGCAGGTGCGCCGGCAGGGGAGGAGGGATACGGCGGTCGCGGTTGAGGACCTGCATCGCCGTCGCCGTCTCCAGAGCGGTGAGGGCGAGGAAGGTCGCCGCGACCAGCGCAACGGCAGCCAGGAGCACGGCCAGACCAGGGCGTCTGAACTCCACGCTCAGGGGGAGGACGGCCGTGTCCGGGACGGTCGCCTGCCCGGCTGTCGTGGTGAGCTGCCAGGCCGCGACCGCGAGCAGCACCAGGCTGAGCACGACGAGTCCCGCCGTCAGCCACCCCAGGCGCGCGGCGCGACCACGCAGGCTGGGACTCCGGGTGGTTCCCACAACCGGATCGTCCATTGCCGCCGTCCCCAGCCCGCTAGGGCCTGGTCACCCCTCTGTCGCCACCTCGAGCGGGGTCGCCGGCTCCCCGTCGCCGAACAACGTCGCGTACGTGGCCCCGGCGATGAGCCCGCCCAGGAGCGGCGCCAGGATGAACAGCCACAGCTGCCCGACGGCGTCCCACCCCGCGAAGAGGGCCGGACCGATGGAGCGGGCGGGATTCACCGAGGTGTTCGACACCGGGATGCTGACGAGGTGGATCAGCGTCAGCGTGAGGCCGATGGCGATCGGTGCGAAGCCCTTGGGGGCGCGGGTGTCGGTGACGCCGAGGATGACGTAGAGGAAGAACGCCGTGAGCAGGAGCTCGATGATCGCCACGGCCCACCAGTCGTAGCCCATCGGCGACCTGTCGCCGTAGCCGTTGGTGGCGAAGCCCGTCTCCGTGGAGCTGAATCCGGGGATGCCGTGCGCCACGAGCCACAGCACGAAGGCCGCGGCGATCGCCGCGACGACCTGGACGACGACGTAGCCGGGCACCTCCTTCCAGGAGAAGCGCTTGCACATCGCGAGTCCGACGGTGATCGCCGGGTTGAAGTGCGCGCCCGAGACGTGACCCACGGCGTACGCCATGGTCAGCACCGTGAGACCGAAGGCGAACGAGACGCCGAGCCACTGGACGTTCGCGCTCGCGAGCACCGCAGTGCCGCAGCCGCCGAAGACCAGCCAGAACGTGCCGAAGAACTCCGCTGCGAGACGCTGAGGGTTGCTGTGCATGAAGTGCCCCCGTTCGGCCGGCCCGACCACGTCCGTCGTGCCGGACGCTAACCAGCGCACGGACGCCGCACCTCATCCTCTCCGGGTGATGCGTGCTGCCGGCCTCGCAGGTGCGGATCGTCGCGGCACTATCCGGGTACAGCGGGCCAGGTCCCTGCAGTGTCGCGACTCCGCAGTGACCCAGGCCCGGGTGGTCAAGAAGCGGCCACCCGGGCCGCCACCCTCTGCCTGCCGCGCGGGTCCACCCGTGCATCTATACGATGCGCTCGGGGGCGAACCGGGGAGGAAACGCGTGAGGATCGACCGACATGAGTTCGGGCGCCGGCTCGCCGACGCCGCGCGGGAGATGTCGGAGGCCCGGCACCCCGCCGACACCCTTCAACGCATCGCCACGATGGCCGTCGAGCTGATCGACGCCTGCGACGTCGCCGGTGTCTGCGTGCTGCGGACCGGGCGCAACGACACCTGCGCCCACACGCACACGTCGCTGCAGGTCATGGACGACCTGCAGCACGACCTCGCCGAGGGACCTGCCATGGGCGGACCGTCGACCGACGTGGTCTCGGTGGGCGACCTCAGCACGGACACGCGGTGGCCGCGGTGGGGGAGGGAGGTGGTCGACCGGACCGGGGTGCGGGCCTACCTGGGCTTCCGGTTGTTCGTCGAGGACGACAGCATCGGGCTGCTCAACCTCTACGCCTACGAACCCGACGCCTTCGACAGTGACGACAAGCTCGACGGCCTCGTCGCTGCCGCGCACGCCTCGGTGGCCCTCAGCGCAACCGTGCGGCGCGACCAGATGCACACGGCCCTGACCAGCCGGCAGCTCATCGGCGAGGCGACCGGGATCCTGCGCGAGCGGTTCGCGCTGACCTCGGACCAGGCCTTCGCCGTGCTCAAGCGGGTCTCCTCCCAGCAGAACATCAAGCTCTTCGTCGTGGCCCAGCAGGTGGTCGAGACGGGCACGCTCCCGGGTGCGGCGCCCTAGCCGCAGCCCCTGGCAGGAGTGGCGCGTTGCCGGCGCGTAACGCTTCCGCGGTCGCGTGTGAACGGTGCGTTACACCGCCCTCGCCCGGCGCCGGGCTGCGACAGGGTGGCGGCATGAGCGCAGGACCGATGGATGGTGGTGGCGGCCGTTGCGAGTTCGTCGTACGCCCGGACGGGACCGTGGCCGGTGACGACGGCGCAGCGGGTGCCCTCGCCGCCGCACTGCCCTACACGGGCCGGCTGGCGCGTCGCGCAGGTGAGCTCCTCGGGGTCGGTGACCTGCGGGCGCTCGAGGCACTGGGCAGGCGCCGCCTGACGGTAGGGGTGACCTGGACCCCCGCCGGGGAGGGCACCTACCGCGCGGTGCTCGCGCCCGCCGAGACCCGCACCGTGCCGACCTTCATGGTGGTCGGCGGCGCGGACGCCACGGCCACGGCCGTCCACTGCGTCGACCGGGTCCGGGCGGTCGCGGGCGTCCGCTGGGCTGGTGTCGTCACCGCAGGGTCGCGGGTCGTCGCCACAGCGGGGGACGGGGTGGCCAGGGGCCACCTCGACGAGGTGGGCAACCGCGTGCTCGCGATCCTGCGCTCGCTGGAGGACCAGCACGTGGCCGGCTTCGTCCGGCTCCGGTTCGAGGAGGCGTTCGTGGTCGGCGCGTCGCTCGGTCGCCACGTGCTGGTGGCCTGCACGGACGCGACGGACGAGCACGCGCTGCTCGCGACGATCGACGAGGTGCGCGCGATCCTGGCCGACCACGACCTGTTATCGGTGCCGACGCAGGACGACCCGTCTGCAGCCGGTGCCGCGTCCGTGGACGAGACGGCCGACGAGGTCCGCGTGGAGGCCGCGCCGTCCCCGCCGCCGCTGGTCGGTGCCCGTTTCGCCGGTGCGGGTGCGAGGGAGCCGCGCAAGGGCCGGCGGCGGTTCGGGCGGGGGACGCTCAGCCCCAGCCCAGGGGAAACACCTCGAAGGTCGACGCGTGGGTGACTCCGAGCCCCTGGCCGCCGGCGCGGAGGATCCCGTCGAGGAACTCCTCGGGGTCCCAGCCCTCCCAGCCGAGGCCCTCGATGTACGCCTGGTGCTCCTTGAGGGAGGCGACGCCGGCCGCGAAGGTCTCGGTCACGTCGACCGCGTGGGCCGCCTGCGGTGACCCGCCCGACCACACCGCCCGCACGCCGCCCCACGGCTCGAGGCCGTCGGTCAGCTGCTCGGGGAACACCCAGCGGTTCCCGGCGTCGCGGACCGCGTCGAGGAGCGCCTTGCCCACGGCGATGTGGTCGGCCTGGTTGAGGTTGGTGCCGCCGAACGTCTCGCGGAAGTTGATGGTCAGCGCGACGTCGGGTCGCTGCTCCCGCACGACCTTCGCGAGCGCCCGCCGCAGCTCGACGCCGTACTCCAGGATGCCGTCGGGCAGTCGCAGGAACAGCACCTCGTCGACGCCGACAGCGGCGGCGGACGCGATCTCCTCCGCCTCGCGCAGCGGTCCGCACTCGTCGGGGTGGATCCCGTCGATCCCGGCCTCGCCGCTGGTCACCATGCAGTAGACGACCTTCTTGCCCTGGCCGGTCCACCGCGCGACCGCGGCGGCCGCGCCGTACTCGATGTCGTCCGGGTGCGCCACGACGAACAGGGCGCTCTGCCAGTCCTCGGGCAGCGGTTCGAAGGACGGGAGCGTGGGTCGTTCGGCGGTCATGTCCCCGAGCATGGCACCGCGAGGACGGCGTGTCTGCCAGCGCGTGTTGTGTAGTGAAATGAATGACTTACTCCTATATGGTCGGCGCCTGACCTCGTACGCGCCCACCCGCCGTGGCTTCCTCACCGCCGCTGCCGCGCTCGCGGGCGCCGCGGTCGCTCCCACCCAGGTGTGGCGCGCAGGCCCCGCGTCCGCTGCGTCGCCCTTCATCCTCAAGCCCACCCCGCCGACCTACTTCACCGACTTCGGGACCAACGCCGAGATGCGCTGGGCCGCGGTGGCCCCGGAGCGCTACCTGACACCCCAGTCGAGCCTGTTCGTGCGCAACCACACGCGCACGCCGCAGGTCGACCGGTCCACCTATGCGCTGCGCGTGCACGGCGACGGGCTGGCGACGCCGAGGGAGGAGGGCGAGGCGCTCAGCCTGTCGTTCGCCGACCTGCAGCGGCTGCCCCACCACGACCTCACCGCCGTGGTGGAGTGCACCGGCAACGGTCGGAGCTACTTCAGGACGCAGCAGGGGCAGGCCGGCTCCGGCACGGCCTGGACCCTGGGCGCCGTCGGCACGGTGCGCTGGAGCGGCGTACGCCTGCGCGACGTGCTCGCCTCGGTCGGGCTGTCGCCGGACGCGGTGTCGATCCAGGCCACCGGGCTCGACGACCCCTTCGTCTCGGGCGGCACTGACTACGGCCGGGTGCGGCGTCCGTTCCCGGTGGAGAAGGCGCTCGACGACGCGCTGCTCGCGTGGGGGATCAACGGCGAGGACCTGCTGCCCGACCACGGCTACCCGCTCCGCCTGGTGCTGCCCGGCTGGGTCGGCATCGCGAGCATCAAGTGGCTCGGGTCGTTGGAGGTGTCGACGACGCAGCTGACGTCGCCGTGGAACACCACCTTCTACCGGATGGTCGGCCCCGACTGGCCGGCTGACTCCCCGCCGCTCACGGTCAACCCGGTGCGCTCGGCGTGGGAGCTGGCCCCGGACCAGGTGCTGCCGTCGCGGCCCGTGACCCTGACCGGTCGGTCGTGGAGCGGCGCCGGCCGGATCACGCGCGTCTCGGTGAGCCTCGACGGCGGTTCCAGCTGGCGCCCCGCCGTCCTGGACCGCCGGTCACTCGAGGACCAGGGCTGGACGCAGTGGTCGGTGCGCTGGGGCAACCCGCGCCCCGGCCGCCACGAGCTGCTCGCCCGGGCCACCGACGAGCAGGGCCGCACCCAGCCGCTCGTGGCCGCGTTCAACACCCAGGGCTACTTCTTCGACGCCGTCGTGCGCCACCCCGTGCAGGTCGTCTGACGGTGTGCCGGGACGGGGAGACCGTCAGACCATCACGCCGACGGCCTGGGGTGCGAAGCCGGGGAAGACCTGCGCGACCGAGACGCCGAAGCGCCGGGTGACGACCTCGGCGAGCACGCTGCGGTAGTCGGTGGTGACGAGGAGGTCGGCGTCAGGCGTGTCGGACAGACCCGGCCACGAGCCGTAGTAGCGGCCGCCCCGCACCCCGGCGCCCGCGACGAACATGACGTTGCCGAAGCCGTGGTCGGTGCCGTAGTCGTCGTTCTCCCGCACCCGGCGACCGAACTCGCTGAGGGTCACGAGGGTGACCCGCTCGGCGGCGGGGCCGAGGTCGGCGAAGAACGCCGCAATCGAGCTCGCGAGGTCGCCGGCGTTGCGCCTCATGTCGCCCCACTCCAGCGTGCCCGCGTCGGTGTGCATGTCCCAGTCGCCCTGGTCGACGGTGATCACCTCGGTGCCCACGCCGGACCGTACGATCCGGGAGACGTCCGACAGTGCCTTGCCCAGTCCGCTGTCCGGGTAGGCGGTGGCGGGCGCGCCGGCCGGGGTGTCGCGGGCGGCACCGAAGGTCTGCGCGCCCGAGATCGCGTCGCGCACCGCGCGGCTCATCGGGCTGCTGCCGCGCCACGCGTGCGCCAGGGACGCCAGCCGGCGACCCTCCTCGTCGGCCCCGGTGACCTTGGCCTGGTCGACCCGGCCGACGACGAAGGCCGGCTGGGCTCCGAAGAGCGAGGTCGGCGCCTGGTTGCCCATCGCCGTGCCTTGCAGCGGCGACGTGCCGGGCAGCTCGCCCAGCAGGCGGTTGAGCCAGCCGGTGCGCTCGGACGAGCCGGGCGCGGCGTCCTCGATGGCCTCCATGGCCGCGAAGTGCGACCGGTTGGGCGCGGCCATGCCGGTGGCGTGCACGGCGGCCAGCGTGCCCGCGTCCCACATCGGCAGCAGCGGCGCCAGGGCGGGGTGCAGCCCGAACATCGCGTCCGGTGCCAGCAGCGCGGTGTGGGGGATCGCCAGGCGCGGCCGCGCGGCGTAGTAGACCGGGTCGGCGTGCGGGACGACGAGCGAGAGGCCGTCAGCCGCGCCGCGCAGCGAGAGGATCACCAGCACCGAGCCGCCCGGGGCAGCCAGCCCGGCGGCGCTGCGGCCGGTGACGGCGTACGCCGACGAGCCGGCGCCCGTGAGTGACGGGCCGAGCGCGACGGCGCCGCCGGCGAGGGCGGTGCCGAGCAGGGCGCGGCGGCTGAGGGCCAGTCGTGCCTCGTCGTAGTCGGGGCAGCCGCAGGGCCGGGCCACGGAAGCGGCAGGCGAGGCAGCGGCGGGGGCAGAGGTCGGGTGGGAAGCAGTCATGTCAGCACGCCAGGTGGTGGGGGGAGTCGAGGACGGCGGCCAGCAGCCGCGGGAAGCCCCACTGGTAGAGGGCGTGGTCGCGGTCGATCTTCTCCCTGGCCTTGCAGCCGGTCGCGAGGATCGCCGTCTGCACCAGGCGCTTGCTCGCGGGCCGGTGCAGCAGGTCGCGGCTGACCGCGTCGACGAGGTCCTCGAAGCGCACCGGCTTCTTGGCCGGCACCCACGCGGCCGGGCTGCGGTAGCGGATGCCCTCGGCGGGCCACCACCCGCCGGCCATCGAGTAGTGCAGGTCCATCGAGCCGAGTGCGCGCGAGGGGGACGCCCACACGCGGTCGGTGACGGGGGTGCCGTCGGGGCGCGGCCAGGCGTGGGGGGTGAGGCCCAGTCGGGACGCCTGCCAGAGGATCGCGTTGGACGCGGAGTCGTTGCGGCTCGGGCGGCCGACCTCGACCCCCAGGGCGCGGTAGGTGGCGACGACGTCCTCGCCCGGGTCGCGCAGCTTGTCACCCGCGGACGACCGGAACTCCTTGCTGGCCACCAGGGCGCGCAGCACCGGCACGATCGCGGTGTCGTTCCTCAGGTAGACCTTCGTCAGCCGCTTGACCAGCGACCGCGGCGGGTCGTCGCGCACGAACTTGGTCGCCAGCCGCTGGCAGACGTGCTCGGCGGTCAGCGGGTGGTGCGCGAGGTAGCGGAGGTACTCCCGGGTGACCTCGCGGCCGTCGGCCTTGCGGTTCGGGTGGGTGAACCCCCTGACCTGCACCTTCCCGGTCGCGTGGTCCTCCTTGACGTACGACGCCTTCCACGACTCCCAGAGGTCGACGTGGTGGCCGGTGAGGATCCGCGCCGACGCCTTCACGTCGTCCTCGTCGTAGTTGCCGGCTCCGAGCGTGTGCAGCTCGAGCAGCTCGCGTCCGAGGTTCTCGTTGGGCGCGCGCTTGGTCGAGGTCGCGGCGGAGAGGAAGATCAGCATCGCCGGGTGGGTCGTGGTCGCGGCCAGGAGCTCGTCGAACCGGCCGAGCGCGTGGCGCCGGACCGTGTCGCCGTAGTCCACGCGCCAGGTGAAGTGGGCGTCGCCGCTCACCGGCACGTGGAGCATCGCCTCCCAGAACTCGGTCATCTTCTCCAGCACCGGGCGTCGGGTGCGGATGCGCCGCACGAGCAGCCAGCGGCCGTAGTCCTCCATGACCTGCCAACCGCCGCGCACCTCCTGGACCTGGCGCTGCCAGAGGTCGGCGGCGCGCCGGTCGAGGTCGGGCCACCACCGTCGCACGGCCTCAGCGGCCCCGTCCGGGAAGGAGCCCGGCCGGGTGAGCTGCTGCTCGAACCACGCGGGCGCCCCGCCGGCACGGCGTACGTCGCGCGCGAGCGTTGCGTCGATGCCGTAGCCGAAGCGCGTCACGAGGTGACGCTGCGACGAGGGCAGCAGTGCAGACCGATCCTTGGCCACCGAGGTCCTCCCGTACCCGAGCCGCTTCCGAGACGCGTCACTGTCCCATGCCCGGCGCTGGACGCGAAGTCGAACGCGCGAATCCCGGTTGCCCGTCGAGTGGCGGGTGCGGTCGGATGGACTGGTGGACACCGACGTGCAGGTCGAGGAGCTCGACACGACCGACCCGGTGGCGCGGGCCGCGTGGCACGACGTGATGGAGCGGGCGGCCCGGGCGGACCGTCCGCACGCCCTGGTCACCACCGCGGCCGCCTTCGAGGTCACGGCCACCTCGCCGAGCACCCACTACGCCCGCACGTGGCTGCAGGCCGTCGTGGGCGGCCAGGGCGGCGTGGGCCACGAGGTGGTCGGGGTCGCGGAGCTCGAGCTGCCGCTGAGCGAGAACACCGACGTCGCCTGGGCCGAGGTCCAGGTGCTTCCCACCCACCGCCGCCGCGGCGTCGGCCGCGCCCTCTGGCACGCCGTGGTGGAGCGCGCGCGTGCCGCCAAGCGCACCCGGGTCGGGGGAGAGATGACCGTCGACACCGCCGCTCCTGGCCCCGCCCGCGAGTTCGCCGCCGCCGTGGGCACGGTCGAGAAGCACCGCGAGGACCACCTCGTCGCCGACCTCCCCGTAGCCATGTCGCCCGTCGACCCGGCGTACGACGTCGTCACCTGGCGCGGCCGGTGCCCCGACGAGCACCGCAAGGCGTACCTGGCCATGCGCAACCAGATGAACGCCGACGTCCCGACCGGCGAGCTCGACCTCGAGCCCGAGGTCCTCGACGACGAGCGGCTGGCCACGTCGGAGGAACGGCTCATGCGGGCGTACGACGTCCGCGTGGCCGCTGCCCGCCGGAGCGCGGACGGCACGTTCGGCGGCTACTCCCTGCTCTTCGTCCCCCACGGCACCGACTACGGCTGGCAGGACGACACGCTGGTGATGCCCGAGCACCGTGGGCACCGGCTGGGGGCCGCCCTCAAGACCGCCAACTACGCCGACCTGCCCGACGACGTCCGGCTCGTCCACACGTGGACCGCGCCGTCCAACACCGCGATGCACCGCACCAACACGGCGCTCGGCTTCCGCGTCGTGGAGCACATGTACGAGGTCGAGGCCCCCATCGCCTAGGGTGCGGCCCGAGGGGCGGTAGCTCAGTCGGTCAGAGCAGAGGACTCATAATCCTTGGGTCGTGGGTTCGAGCCCCACCCGCCCTACGCAGTGGTTGTGTTGCTTCGCCTGACCCGGGCCACACGTCGGCACCCGGCGTGCCGCGGCGCGCTATCCCTCGCCGGCGATGAGGAAGCCGTCGCCCTGCTGCACGAGCTGCAGCCGCCCCTGCTCCGTGGTCGCCCGACCCGACGTCGTGACGTAGTCGATCGTGTACGTCGTGGTGAGCGAGTCGGGATCGGCCTTGATGGCGCGCGGGGTGGCCGACTCGATCGTGCTCCAGAACCCGCTGTAGCGCTCGAAACCGCCGCTCTCCGCCTGGAACTCGGGGGTCAGCATCGCGAAGCTAGATTCCGGGTCCGAGGTCACGAGCGAGAAGTAGTCCTGGACGAAGGACCGCATCGCCGCGGGGGTCGCGCCCGCGGCGTCGGACGGGCTGGGCTCGGTGGTCGGCTCGTCACTGGTGGTCGGGCTCTCGGTCGGGCTGTCGGTCGGGCTCTCGCTCGGGCTCTCGGACGGGGTGTCCGAGGTCGGGTCCTGCGGTGCGCTCGGTGAGGCGCCGCTCGGACCGGCGTCGCCCGGCTCCTCGTCGCGCGACCACAACAGCCACGCGCCGACGCCCGCCACCAGGGCGAGCGCGAGGAGCGCGGCCACCCAGCCGCGCGACCGTCCGCGGGTGGTGTCTGCGGCCGGAGTCGGTGCCGGGGTCGGTGCCGGGGTCGGGGCAGGTCTCGCTGCCGCGGCGGGGGGCGGCGACGTCGGGGCGGCCGCACCCGCCCCGGAGGTCGCACCGGAGCTCGTGCTGGTCGTGGTGCCGGGGTCCTGCGACGGCGGCGCCGGTGGCTGGGCGGCCATCACGGCCGTGGCCTGAGCGTCGCGCCCGGTGGAGGCGAGCGCCTCCGACCGCTCGCCACGGGCGAGGCGCCGCAGGTCGTCGCGCACCCTCGCCGCGGGCCAGCGCTGTGTCGGATCCTTGACGAGCATCGCGGCCAGCAGCCCGGCGGCCGGGTGGTCGTCGGGCAGGCGGGGCGGGTCCTCGTGGACGATCTTGTAGAGGCCGCCGAGCACGTTGTCCCCGACGTCGTACGGCGGCCTGCCGGCCAGCGCGTGGAACAGCGTGCCGCCGAGCGACCAGACGTCGCTCGCCGCGGTCGCAGGCTCCCCGGTCGCCACCTCGGGGGCGAGGTAGGCGGGGGACCCGGTGATCATGCCGGTCCTGGTCAGCACGGTGTCGCTGGCGGCCCGGGCGATGCCGAAGTCGCCGAGCTTGGCGCGGTCGTCCGCGCCCACGAAGATGTTGCTCGGCTTGACGTCCCGGTGCACGACCCCGGCGGTGCCGGCCTGCACGAGCGCGTCGGCGGCCTGCGCGAGGATCGACGCTGCACGCCGGACCGGGAGCGGACCCTCGTCGGTCACCAGCTCGGCGAGCGTGCGTCCCTCGACGTGCTCCATCACGAGCCAGTAGCAGTCCTCGTCCTTGACGAGGTCGAAGATCGACACGACGTGCTGGTGGCTGATCCCGGCCGCCAGCCGCGCCTCGCGCTGGGCACGTGACACGTCGTCGTCGGTGGTCCCCGGGAGCAGACCGATGCGCTTGACGGCGACCCGGCGGTCCAGCAGCTCGTCGTGCGCGAGGTGGACGACACCGGCGCCTCCGCGGCCGATCTCCTTCTCCAGGCGATACCTGCCTGCGATCACGTAGCCCCCTTCCGTGGCTGACGTTCAAGGCTAGTCACCTGCACCATGCCGCCCTCACACCCGTTGGGACCAGTCGGCGGGGTACTAGCACCATCGGCCATCTCGTCGGCGTCGCCCGGGGCGACGAGGCTGGGACCACCAACCGAGGAGGACCCATGAACCGCACGATGAGCAGCACGACCCGACTCGCCCGAGCACTAGCTGTCGGCGTCGCCCTCGCCGGCCTCAGCGTCGGCACGGTGGGCGTCGGCACCGCCGGCGCCGCACAGGTCGACCACCCGTCGTCCTTGCGCGGCGACGACGACCCGCCCGGCGACGACCACGGTGGTCACAGCGGCGGCAGCGAGGACGGTGGGGGTGACGACGACCGCGTGATCCGCACCGGCGGCTGCAGCGCCGGCGCGGACTGGAAGCTCAAGGTCAAGACCGACGACGGGCGCCTCGAGGTCGAGGGCGAGATCGACTCCAACGTCGCGGGACAGCGGTGGCGCTGGACGTTGCGCCACAACGGCTCGGTGAGCGACCGCGGGGTCGCCACCACCACCGCGCGCAGCGGCTCGTTCGAGGTCGAGCGCAAGATGGTCGACCTCGCAGGCACCGACGCCCTCGTGTTCCGCGCCGTGCGGGACGGCCAGGTGTGCCGCGGTGTGGTCAACTACTGACCACATCGGAGGTACGCCCCATGCGCTGGTTGACGAATCCCGTGGCCCAGTTCCTGGCCGCGGGATTCGTCACGCTCGTCGTCGTCGTGCTGGCGACCAGCGCACTGAGCCGCTCGGCAGCCGATGAGGAGGCGATCGCCGACGCGCGCTCGCTGACCCGGGTGCTCGCCCGGTCCGTGGCCCAGCCGGCGATCCCGCCCGGCCTGACCGAGGGCGACGCGGCCGCGATCGACCGCATGGACCGTACGGCGCTCGACCGGCTGCTGGTCGACGACGTGCTGCGCATCAAGCTGTGGGACGCCGACGGCACGGTGCTCTACAGCGACCGCACCGAGCTGATCGGGGCGCGCTACCCGCTCGACGACGACGAGCTGGAGGTGCTGCGCGACGGGGGGACCGATGCGGAGCTGTCCGACCTGGGCCGGCCGGAGAACCGCTTCGAGCGTGACCTGGGCGGAGACCTCCTGGAGGTCTACACCCGCGTCCGCTCCCCCGAGGGGAAGCCGCTGCTCTTCGAGGCCTACCTCGGCGTCGAGGAGATCCGCGCGAGCCGGGCCCAGATCCTCGACCGGTTCCTGCCCATCACGATCGGTGCCCTGGTCGCCCTCGTGGCGCTCGGCACCCCGCTGGTCCTGCTGCTGTCCCGGCGCCTGTCGCGTGCCGCGCGCGAGCGCGAGCGCCTGCTCGAGGCCGCCGTCCGCGCCTCCGACGCCGAGCGGCTGCGCATCGCCCGCGACCTCCACGACGGCGTCGTGCAGGACCTGTCCGGCTCGTCCATGGCCCTCTCGGCGCTGGCGGCCCACGCGGACGAGCCGGACCGCCGCGAGCTCGAGGAGGTCGGGCGGTCCCTGCGGGTGAGCATGCGGTCCCTCCGGTCGCTCCTCGTCGAGATCTACCCGCCCGACCTGCACACCGCCGGACTGTCCGCCGCGGTCGACGACCTGGTCGCCCCACTGGCGGCGGCCGGGACGACGGTCGACGTCGACGTCAGTGGCGCCGACGGCGCGTCCCGTCCGGCGGTCGCGCTGCTGTGGCGGGTCGCCCAGGAGTCGGTCCGCAACGTGGCGCGCCACGCACGCGCCGACCGGATGTCGCTGACCGTCCGTCACGAGGGCGACCGGTTGCTGCTGGAGGTCGTCGACGACGGGGTCGGCTTCGACCCGGCCACCGTGGCGACCGACGACCACTTCGGCCTGCGCGCGGCCGAGAGCCTCGTGCGCGAGCACGGCGGCACCTGGGAGGTCGACTCCGCGCCCGGCTCGGGCACGATGGTCCGTGTGGAGGTGCCGGTCGGATGATCCGCGTGGTGGTGGCCGACGACCACGCCGTCGTACGGCGGGGACTGACCGGTCTCATCGAGTCGACCGACGACCTCGAGGTGGTCGGCGTCGCGAGGGACGGCAGCGAGGCCGTCGACCTGGTGCGGGAGCACCGGCCCGACGTGGCGGTGATGGACCTGCAGATGCCGGTCCTCGATGGCGTCGAGGCCACTCGCGCGATCGTCGGCGGGGCGACCGGCACGGAGGTGCTGGTCCTCACGTCCTTCTCCGACCACGCCCGCATCGACGCCGCCATCGAGGCCGGGGCGGTGGGCTACCTGCTCAAGGACGCCGAGCCCGACGTGCTCCTCGACGGCATCCGCGCGGTGGCGCGGGGCGGGTCGCCCCTCGACCCCAGGGCCGCACGGCGGCTCCTGTCGCGCCGGTCGGCCGCGGCCGCCGCCCCGGAGCCCGGGCACGTCGACGTCGCCGCGCTGTCACCGCGCGAGGCTGAGGTGCTCCGACTCGTGGTCGAGGGCCTGCTCAACAAGCAGATCGCCCAGCGGCTCGGCATCACCGAGCGCACCGTCAAGGCGCACCTCACCTCGGCCTACCAGCGCATCGGCGTCGCCGACCGCACCCAGGCAGCCCTGTGGGCGCAGCGCCACCACCTCGGCGGATCCGCGACCGGGTCCGGCTGACTACTACCCCTCGCCGGCGATGAGGAGCCGGTCGTCGAACCGCTCGAGCTGGAGGCGTACGCGCTCGGTGATCCGCTCACCGTTCGTCATCACGTAGTTGACGGTGTAGCCGACCGTCAGGTCAGACGGGTCACTGGCGACCTCGGCCAGGGACGCCGACTGCACGCGTCCCCACCACCCCATGTAGCCCTCGTAGCCGCCGCTGGCGCGCCGGAACTCGGGCGTCAGCCGGTTGAAGGCCGCTCGGGGGTCGCTCGTGACGGTGGCGAGGTAGGAGGTGATGAAGGCATCCATCTGCTCGCGGGTGTCCTCCGCCGTGACCGGGGGACTGGTGCTGCCGGTGGTGGTCTGGGACGTCGCCGCCGGGCGGGGCTGTTGCTCGTCGGGCAGTGCCTCGGGGGTGCCGCGCCCCGCCCAGACGTACGCCGCCACGACCGCCGCGACCGCGAGCACCGCGACGGTAGCCAGCCCGGCCCAGCGGGCGCCGTGCCGGCGGGCGGGCGCAGCCGGGGGTACGGCCAGCGCGGGCGGCAGCACGCCGGTCACCTCGCGGGTCGGCGCCGGAGCGGGTGCCGGGACCACGGTGGAGCGCTGCCCACTGGCGATGCGCGCCAGCTCGTCGCGCACGCGCGGCATCGGCCAACGCGCCTCGACGTCGCGGTGCATCATGACGGTCAGCAGGCCGGCCATGGGGTGCTCGTCGGGCAACCGCGGCGGGTCCTCGTGGACGATCTTGTAGAGCGCGCCGATCAGGTTGTCGCCGACGTCGTACGGCGGCTTGCCCGTGACCGCGTGGTAGAGCGTCGCGCCGAGCGACCACACGTCGCTGGCCGGGGTGGCCGACGAGCCCGACGCCACCTCGGGCGCGAGGTAGGCCGGCGACCCGGTCACCAGCCCGGTCTGGGTGAGGGAGGGGTCGTCCTCCGAGCGGGCGATGCCGAAGTCGTTCAACTTGGCCGCTCCGCCGGCGATCATGATGTTGCTGGGCTTCACGTCGCGGTGGACGATGCCGTGGTCGTGCGCCTCGACCAGGGCGTCCGCCGTCTGCGCCAGCAGCGTCGCCGCCTCGGTGGCCTCCAGGGGACCGGAGGTCCGCACCCGCTCGCTGAGCGTCTCGCCGTCGACGTACTCCATCACCAGCCAGCGCACGTCCTCCTCGTCGACGAGGTCGAAGACGGACACCACGTTCGGGTGGTTGAGCGCCGCGGCGAGCCGCGCCTCGCGCTCGGCGCGCTCCAGCTCGGCGCTGTCCGAACCCGGGATCAGCCCGATGCGCTTGATCGCCACCTGGCGGCCGAGGACCTCGTCGAGTGCGAGGTGCACCGTGCCGGAGCCACCGCGGCCGATCTGCCTCTCGAGCCGGTACCTGCCTGCGATCACGTGCCGAACCTCCTGCGTCGTCGCCCTAGGCTAGTGCCCGCGAACCAGTCCACCTCACCCGAAGGAACTCACGTGACCAACGTCCTCGACGAGCTGGAGTGGCGCGGCCTCATCGCGCACTCCACCGACCGCGACGCGCTCCGCGCCGCGCTGGGCGAGGGGAGCGTCAAGTTCTATGTGGGCTTCGATCCCACGGCCCCGAGCCTCCACATGGGGAACCTGGTCCAGCTGGTGACTGCCCGCCGTCTGCAGGACGCGGGCCACACGCCGTACATCCTGGTCGGTGGTGCCACCGGAATGATCGGCGACCCGCGCGACTCGGGGGAGCGCACGCTCAACTCCCTCGACACGGTCAAGGAGTGGACCGAGCGCGTCCGGCAGCAGGTCTCGCGGTTCGTGACCTTCGATGGCGCCAACGCGGCTACGACGGTCAACAACTACGACTGGACCGCGTCGCTCTCGACGATCGACTTCCTGCGTGACATCGGCAAGCACTTCCCGGTCAACCGGATGCTCGCCCGCGACACCGTCAAACGTCGGCTCGAGTCGGGGATCAGCTACACCGAGTTCTCCTACGTCCTGCTGCAGTCGATGGACTACCTCAACCTGTTCCGCGAGCACGGGGTTGCGCTCCAGTTCGGCGGCTCCGACCAGTGGGGCAACATCACCGGCGGCGCTGAGCTCGTGCGCCGCGTCACGGGCGAGAGCGTCTTCGCCTTCGCCACGCCGCTGATCACCAAGGCCGACGGCACCAAGTACGGCAAGACGGAGGGCGGTGCGCTCTGGCTCGATCCGGAGATGATGTCGCCCTACGCCTTCCACCAGTTCTGGCTCAACGTCGAGGACGAGAAGGTCGGCGAGCTGTTGCGGATCTTCACGTTCCTCTCCCGCGAGGAGATCGAGGACCTCGAGCAGCAGACGGCCGACAAGCCGTTCCTGCGTGCCGCGCAGAAGCGCCTGGCGGACGAGGTCACCGCACTGGTGCACGGCGCCGACGAGGTCGAGCACGCCAAGGCCGCGGCCGCCGCGCTGTTCGGCGGGGGAGACCTGGCGGGCATCAAGCCCGACACCCTCGCCTCCGCACTGAGGGAAGCAGGGGGTACGACGCTTCCGGCCGGCGAGCTGCCGGTAATCCTCGACCTCCTGGTGGCCGCGGGTCTCGCGAAGAGCAAGGGAGAGGCCAGGCGCACCGTCGCCGAGGGCGGCGCGTACCTCAACAACGTGCGGGTCGAGGATCCCGAGCTGCAGCCCACCGCGTCCGACCTGGTGGCCGGGTCCTGGCTCGTGCTGCGGCGGGGCAAGAAGAACTTCGCGGGCGTCGAGGTCTCGTGAGGAGGTCGTCGGGAGGGACCCCGCGGCCCCGCCCGACACCCCGTCACCACCGCCCCAGGGGCCACAACAGGCCTCTGACCTGCGCAAACGCGAGTGTGCTCGCGGTCACAGCTTTTCGATTTGCGCGATCCGGGCGAACTGCATAATGTTCTCTCTGTCGCCAGGGAGCGGCGGGGAGCAAGACCGGTCAGGTCGGGCTCCCGGCCCCGGGCAGGACAACCCGAAGCGGTCATCGGTCACGGTGACACCACCGGGTCAGAGCGAAACAGCCGAGGATTTGCCTCGCCAGAAAGTCGCTCGCTAAGTTTGACCAGTTGCCTCACGCAACCGAGATCCTCACCGGATCGCGATGTGGGTGCGTCTGATTCTTGAGAACTCAACAGTGTGTTTGATTAGTCGACGAATTAGTTTGTTTTG
>NZ_JBHTFL010000009.1:0-78014 GCF_042666175.1 Nocardioides sp. GCM10028917 | reverse complement strand
GTACTGGAGGTCCTCGCTATTCGTCTACGCCTCGACGTTCACAACCTCTGTGGGAATTACACCTAGACGGTATGGACTGACCGCTCAGGACTCATGGGGGTTGCTGGCCGGGGCCCCGCTCACAAATGGTCGTGGGTTACGAGTAGGGCTGGCCCGCTCGGTCTATCCAAAGTTGTGGGAGGCCCCGGTGTTCGCTGGGCGTACGAGCGTTGGGCTCGACGTGCACGCACGATCTGTCGCGGCAGCGGCAATCGATGGCGTCACGGGGGAGCTGGTCCAGACGAGGCTGACCTCGTCGTATGAGCACATCCGGTCCTGGATCCATGACCTGCCGGGTCCGGTCGCGGTGACCTACGAGACCGGGCCGACCGGGTTCGGGCTGCATCGACATCTGGCTGGTGCGGGGGTCCGGTGCATCGTCGTGGCCCCGTCGAAGTTTGCAGAAGTCCTTGGGGGATCGGGTGAAGACCGACGCCAAGGACGCGGTCCATCTGGTCCAGTTGTTGCGACTCGACGAGGTCACCGCGGTCGCGATCCCCTCAGCGGACCAGGAGGCCGCCCGCGACCTGGTTCGTGCGCGGGAGGACTGTCGCGGCGATCTGATGCGGGCCGGCACCGGTGCCGACCACCGCGACGACGCTGGTCGGCTCCACGGCCTGCACGGCGTGGAGCACGTGGCCGATCATGGAGCGCCCGCCGATCGGGTGCAGCACCTTCATGGTCTTCGACTTCATGCGGGTGTCGCCGCCGGCAGCGAGGACGATGACGGTGAGGTTGTCCATGGCCGCAGTGTGTCACCGCGCCGGCGCACCCTGTCTGTCGGCGTCGTCGAGGAGCACCTCCGTGGCGCCGCTGCCGCGAGTCAGCATCGCGCGCGCCGGTCGAGCAGCACGACGAGGGCGGCGACCGCGACGAACAGGTACATGTCCCACGGCTGCGCGTCCGGCCAGGCCGGGCCGTTCATCTGGGCGTGGAACAGGACCGCGACCAGGAGGCTGCCCCCGGCGGCGTTGAACATAGCGGTGAGGATAACGCTGATCGCGACGACGCCGAGGAAGAACGGGCCGAAGGCCCAGGCGCTCTGCTTGGTCCCGGACATGAGGAAGGCGGGCGTGTGCCAGACGGCCGCAACCACCCCGCCGACGAGCGCCGCCCACAGCGGGGCGAGCCGCCGCTGCAGCAGCGGCAGGGCCACGCCCCGCCAGCCGAGCTCCTCGACCGGGCCGATGAGCAGGGCCGGCAGCAGCGCCGGCAGGACGCCGTAGGAGGGGTCGAAGGGGAACCCGTCGTCCAGCGTCCCGTTGACGGCGGCGCCGGCGTAGAACACCGCCGGCATGCCGAGGACGAGCACCAGCCACCACGTGCGCGACATCCGCCGCAGCGTCAGACGGGCGAGGAACCGGCGTACGCCCTGCACGCCGTGGTGGTGGGCGACCAGCGCGAGGCCGACGATGCCGGGCCCCCAGACCACGAGGATGAAGATCGGGTTGGTGTAGCCCATCGGCCCGAAGACGGCCTCGACCTGGTCGATGAACACGACCATGAGGACCTCGAGCGACCACGAGAAGGCGAACGTGGCGAGGAAGAAGGTCCGCACCGTGCGGAGCGACATCCGGTCGCTGCCGCGGGCGGCCGGTGCGCTCGTGGGGTGTCGTGAGGGGTGTCGTGAGGTGGTGGACATGACGGCTACTTCTCCGAGGCCTGCCTCCATCGTCGCTCCCGGCCGAACGGCGCCAGCCGGTGACGAAGGTCCCGTCCGGCGGAGTATTCCCGGGGCCGTCGGGCCCTAGCCGTACGCCACCGGTTCGCGGTCGACTGGCGCGAGGAGGGCGTGATGACCGACAGCACGAGCCGGCCGCGACGTGGTCGGGGGCCGATGGTGCGCCCGGGCACCCTGCGGCCACCGGAGGGACGAGCGTTGCGGCGCGACGTCGTGGCCGGCATCACGGTCGCCGCCTACCTGGTGCCCCAGGTGCTGGCGTACGCCGGACTGGCGCGGGTACCGCCGGCCGCGGGCCTGTGGGCCGCGTTCGTGGCGCTGGCGGTCTACTTCCTCCTCGGGTCGTCGCCCCAGCTGTCCGTGGGCCCGGAGTCAACGACCGCCCTGATGACCGGCGCCGCCCTGGCGGCCGTCACGGTGCCGGGCGAGTCCTCCCAGGACACCGCCGCGCTGCTCGCGCTCGCGGTCGGCGCCGTGTGCCTGCTCGCGTGGGCCGGCGGGCTCGGCTTCCTCGCCGACCTGCTCTCCAAGCCGGTGCTTGTGGGCTACATGGCCGGGATCGCCGGCCTGATGATCCTGTCGCAGGTGGGCCGTGCGACGGCGGCCGACATCCCGGACGGCGACCCCCTGGCCGAGACCTGGTGGCTGGTGCAGCACCCGTCGGCGATCCACGGACCGACCCTCGCGGTCTGCCTCGGCACGCTCGCCGTGCTGCTGCTGGGAGCCCGGCTGTGGCCCACCGGACCGGTGCCCCTGGTCGGGATGCTCCTCGCGGCCCTCGTGGTCAGCCTCGCCGGGCTGCCCGACGACGGCGTGGGGGTCGTCGGGACGCTGCCGTTCGCGCTGCCGAGCCTCGGCCTGCCGTCCGTCGCGTCGCTCGGGTCGTGGGCGCTGCTGACCACGGCGCTTGCCATCGCCGTGGTCGGCTTCACCGACAACGTGCTGACGGCTCGCGCGTTCGCCGCGCGGCACGGCGACCGGGTCGACGCCCGGCGCGAGCTGCTCGCCCTGGGCACCGCCAACCTCGCGGCCGGCGTGGTGCACGGCTTCCCGGTGAGCAGCTCCGGCAGCCGTACGGCGATCGTCGACGCCGTGGGCGGCAGGTCCCGCTGGGCCGGGCTGTCCACGCTGGGTGCCGCGCTCGTGCTGGTCGTCGCGCTGCGCCCCGTGCTCGCGCGCTTCCCCGACGCGGCACTGGCCGCGGTGGTCGTCTACGCCGGGCTGCGCCTCATCGACGTCGGGGAGTTCGCCCGGGTCGCCCGCTACCGGCGGGCCGAGCTGCTGATCGCGCTCGCCACGACCGTCGGCGTGCTCGTCCTCGGTGTGCTCGAGGGAGTGCTGGTGGCCGTCAGCCTGTCGCTCGTCGACGTGCTCCGCCGGGTGGCGCGCCCCCACGACGCGGTCGAGGGACTCGTCCCCGACGTCGCGGGCATGCACGACGTCGACGACTACGGCGACGCCGCACCCGTGCCCGGCCTGCTCGTCTACCGCTACGACGCGCCACTGTTCTTCGCGAACGCCGAGAACTTCCTCTCCCGCGTGCGCGAGTCGGTGGCGGCGTACGACCCCGAGTGGGTGCTGCTGAACTTCGAGGCGATGGGCGAGGTCGACCTCACCGGCGCCGACGCCCTCGAGACGCTGCGCGCCGAGCTCGCGGCGGAGGGCGTCGTGCTGGCGCTGGCCCGGCTCAAGCAGGACCCGCGCACCGTCCTGCAGCCCAGCGGGGTCCTGGAGCGGATCGGGGACGAGCACATCTTCCCCACCCTGCCGACCGCGCTCGAGGCGTTCCGCGCGGCCACCGGCCGGGAGTGATCACGCCTCGGCCACCAGCTGCGCGAAGAGCTCGGCGTACTGGATGAGGTGCCGGTCGGCGAGGTAGTGGTCACGGACGCGCAGGTGAGCGGCCCGGCCCATCTGCCCGCGCCGGTCGGCATCCTCCAGCAGGGCTGACAGGGCAGCCACCAGCGCGGCGCCGTCGCGCGGGTCGTCGAGGAGGACGCCGCTCACGCCGTCCTCCACCTGGTCGCGGATGCCGCCCACCGCCGAGGCCACCACCGGCCTGCCCTTCCACATCGGCTCGGTGACGGTGAGCCCGAAACCCTCGGCGAGGCTCTTCTGGACCACGACGGTCGACCAGCGCTGCAGCGCGTTGACGACCCGCGCGTTGTCGTCGAGGTCGTCCATCGGCACGCACACGAGGTGGCTCCGGTCACGCACCCGTGCGGGGAGCGAGCGCCACTGCTCCCGGCACTCCGCGAGCACCTCGGCAGCCTCGGGGTCGTCGGCGACGCCGTCGGTCGCCGGTCCGGCCAGCACCAGGTGCACGTCGGGCGGCAGTGCGTCGAGGTGCTCGGAGAAGGCGTCGAGGACCCCCGCCATGTCCTTGAGCCTGTCCCAGCGGCTGACCTGCAGCACGACCGGCCGGTCCGTGGGCAGCGGTGCTCCGTCGACCACCAGTCCCTCCCGGTGCACGAGGGCCTCGACCTGCCCCATGCTGAGCTCCGCGTTCTTGGGGCTGAACGGGTCGAGGGACGGCGGGATCACCCGCAGCCACCGCCGGTCGACCCAGTCGGGGGCGAACGACGCCCGGGAGAAGATGCAGGCCTGCGCGGGCTCGACCAGCTCGCGCAGGAATCCCCACGCCTCGCGGGTCCACTCGTTGTGCTCGTCCAGGCCGACGTGGCAGCGCCACACCACGAGGGCGCCTCGCTCGCGCAGGGCACGCGCGAGCCCGGCCGTCTGCGGGTCGTGGAGGAGGACCACGTCCCCGGGCTGCACCCGGTCGAGCACCTCCCCGCGCTGCTGCGCCAGCGTGGCGTCGTACGTCGCCCGCGCGGCGGCGTCGAGCCTTCCGGCGTCACCGGGGACGCCGTGCAACCTGTTGTGGATCCGCTTCGTGACGGCGAAGAACTCGGGGTCACCGCCCACCACCAGCCAACGGATGTCGACGCCGGTGCCGGCCGCGTACGCCACGAGCGTGTGCAGCATCTCCGCGACGCCGCCCCCACGCGCGGTCGAGTTGACGTTCCACACGACGCGCCCCTCGAGCAGCCCCCGCGCAGCAGCGACGTACGACTCGAGCCGCTCGATGCGCTCGGGCGTGAGGAGGGGTTCGAGCCGCTGCAGCGGCACCGGCTCGACGCTGACCTCCGCGACGCGGGTCACAGGTAGTGGCGTGGGCGGGGCAGCGCGATCGGGGCGCCCACGCGGACCGGGACGCCGGGTGCGGTGCGCCGAGCCACCTCGAGCGCCTCGTCCATGCACCTGATCACCCGCGCTCGGGCAGCGTGGTCGCGCGGCGGCACGGCCGCCTCGACCAGCTCGAGCGGGCGGTCGGACTCGAGCGCACGGTGCGCGGCCTCCCGCACCAGGTCGTCGAGCTCAGGGACGTCCTCGACCACCACCCGGACGCAGTCGAGCTGGCGTGGGGCTGGCGCACTGGGCATCACGGGGGGCTCCTCGGGGTCCTGGGGTCCTGGCGGTCCGAG
Source organism: Nocardioides sp. GCM10028917 (assembly GCF_042666175.1). Taxonomy (NCBI): domain Bacteria; kingdom Bacillati; phylum Actinomycetota; class Actinomycetes; order Propionibacteriales; family Nocardioidaceae; genus Nocardioides; species Nocardioides sp. GCM10028917. Next base: position 72,806 of record NZ_JBHTFL010000009.1, on the reverse strand, counting down.
TCTCACTCCTTCGCCCGGCACCCGACAGGGCCGTAGGTCCCGGGCAGGTGCCCGGAACAGGTGCCGTTCGGCCCTCCCCGCATCCTCTCCGCGGCGCGACGATCGAAGGGAGGAAGCGGCTCCCCGCCCTCGTCGCGCAGTGGCCCGGGAGACGCCGGAGGAAGGACTCGCCATGACCACCTCGACCGCTCCCGCGACCTACCCTGTGCACGTCGACGCCGACCTCGACCCCGGCCTGAGCCGGGGGTTGTGGTTGGTGAAATGGCTGCTCGCCATCCCCCACTACGTGGTGCTCGCCTTCTTGTGGCTGGGCTTCGTCGTGCTCAGCGTGGTGGCGTTCTTCGCGATCCTGTTCACGCGCCGCTACCCCCGCGCGATCTTCGACTTCAACGTCGGCGTGATGCGCTGGAGCTGGCGCGTCTCCTACTACTCCTGCACGCTCGGCACCGATCGCTACCCGCCGTTCACGCTCGCGGAGGTGCCCGACTACCCCGCTCACCTGTCCGTCGACTACCCCGAGCGGCTCTCGCGCGGACTGGTGCTGGTGAAGTGGTGGCTGCTGGCCATCCCCCACTTCCTGATCATCGCCCTGTTCGCCGGCGGAGAGGCGTACGGCGTCGGCGGCGCGGGCGAGGAGACCTGGATCAGCATCAGCCTGCTCGGCGTGCTCGTCCTGGTCGCCGGGGTCGTGCTGCTGTTCACCGGCCGCTACCCACAGCAGGTCTTCGACCTCGTCCTGGGGCTCAACCGCTGGGTGCTGCGCGTGGCCGGCTACGTCTCGCTGATGACCGACCAGTACCAGCCCTTCCGCCTCGACATGGGCGGCCACGAACCCCACGCCGCAGTCCTCCCGCCGGTCACCCCGGCAGCCGGGACCAGGCCGTCCACCCAGCCCACCCCGCCTGCCCCGGGCCTGCCCGAGTACGCGCCCCCCGGCGCACCCGGTGCCCCCGGTGCCCCCGGTGCCCCCGGCGGCCGCAGCGGCTGGACGGCCGGCCGCGTCGTCGCTGCGGTGATCGGCTGCCTCCTGGTGCTCATGGGCCTCGCGTTCGCGGGGGCCGCCGGCACCCTGGCCCTGATCAGCGCCACCGAACGTGACGACGGCTTCCTGATGACCCCCACGACGGCACTCGACAGCGACACGTTCGCCATCACGTCCGAGGACGCGAAGATCGACACCGAGGGAGCGCCCTCCTGGGTGCCATCGGCATGGCTCGGCGAGGTCCGGATCCACGCCCGGGCCGACGCCGGTGAGCCGCTCTTCGTCGGCGTCGCCGCGACGTCCGACGTCGAGGGCTACCTCGGCGACGTCTCCCGCGACACCCTGAGCGAGGTCCGGGCCGGCATCGCCGTCCTGGAGGCCACCGACGGGGGTGCGCCCGCGACCGGTCCCACCGACCAGACGTTCTGGGTGGCGCAGGCGACCGGAACCGACGCCACGCTGACCTGGGACCTCCAGGGCGGCGACTGGACCGTCGTGCTGATGCGCGAGGACGGCACCAGCGGCGTCTCGGCCGACGTCTCCACCGGGGCCGAGCTCCCGGTCGTCGACGCCGTGATCGCGGTCCTCTTCGTCCTGGGCGGCCTGGCCCTGCTGGCCGGCGCCCTGCTCATCGCCGTACCCGTCCGCAACGCAACAAGGAGAGAATGATGAAGGCAGCCGTCGTCCCCACGCTCGGAGCTCCGCTGGAGATCCGCGACGTCCCGGTCCCTGAGCCCGGTCCCGGCCAGGTGCTGGTGAAGATCGAGACCTGCGGGTTGTGCCACACCGACATCCACGCCGCTCGCGGCGAGTGGCCGGTCAAGCCCAAGGACCAGCTCATCCCGGGCCACGAAGGTGTCGGCGTCGTCGAGGCCCTGGGCGACGGCGACCTCCCCGTCACGATCGGGCAGCGCGTCGCCCTCCCCTGGCTGGCTCACGCCTGCGGCCACTGCCGCTACTGCGTCGCCGGCTGGGAGACCTACTGCACCAGCCCCGCCTACATGGGCTACACCATGGACGGCGGCTACGCCGAGTACGCCGTCGCCTACGCCAGCCACGTCGTGGCCGTGCCCGACGCGGTGACCTCGCGCGACGCCGCGCCGCTGACCTGCGCCGGCGTGACGACGTACAAGGGTCTCAAGGTCGCTGCGCCGCAGCCGGGGGAGACCGCGATGGTCGTCGGCATCGGCGGGCTCGGCCACCTGGGCCTGCAGTACGCGCGCGTCTTCGGCTCGCGCACGGTCGCGGTCGACGTGCATGACGAGAAGCTGCAGCTGGCCAAGGACCTCGGCGCCGACCACGTCGTCGACGCCCGCGGCGACCAGCAGGCCGAGCTCGAGGCGATCGGCGGCGTCGACGTCGCCCTCGTGACGGTGCCCTCGCCGGCCGCGATGCGCGCCGCGCACGCCGCCCTCAACCCCAACGGCCGCCTGGTGCTCGTCGGCCTCCCGGCCGACAACCGGCTCGAGCTCCCGGTCTTCGAGACCGTGCTCAAGGGCATCTCGGTGATCGGCTCGCTCGTCGGCACCCGCAACGACCTGGCCGAGTGCTTCGACCTCCACGCCCGCGGCCTGACCAGGGTCGTGACGGAGAGCCGTCGCCTCGACGACGTAAACGCCTGCTTCGAGGAGGTGCTCGCCGGCGAGGTGCCCGCCCGCCTGGTCTTCGAGATGTAGCTCCCCGGGTAGGAGTCGAACCTACGTCGCTAGTCCTGATTCAAAGTCAGGCGGGCCCTGCCGGCAGACCAACCGGGGATAGGCGCCCAAGCCTAGGGCCCGCCTCGGGCGGGGCTGCCAATGCCCGGCAGACCGACCGGGACCTTCACGACTCCTCCACACGGATCCGGGCGATCCCTGATGCCGGGCGGCGGCCACCACCGCTAGCGTGGCGGTCGTGACGGGGGAACTCATGGGGCACCCGCCGGTCATCTCGACCGCCGGCCTCACCAAGCACTACGGGTCGGTCCACGCGCTGACCGACCTCACGGTCGACGTCGGCGAGGGCGTGACGGGGCTGGTCGGCGCCAACGGCGCCGGCAAGTCGACGCTCATCAAGATCCTGCTCGGGCTGCTCGAGCCCACGGGCGGGCACGCACGCGTGCTCGGCCACGACATCGAGCAGGAGAGCCAGGAGATCCGGCGGCTCGTCGGCTACATGCCCGAGCACGACTGCCTGCCACCCGACGTCAGCGCCAGCGACTTCGTCGTCCACATGGCGCGCATGTCGGGCCTGGGCGCGTCGGCGGCCCGCGAGCGCTCCGCCGACGTGCTGCGCCACGTCGGTCTCGACGAGGAGCGCTACCGGCCGATGGGCGGCTACTCCACCGGCATGAAGCAGCGCGCCAAGCTCGCCCAGGCGCTCGCCCACGACCCGCGGCTGGTCTTCCTCGACGAGCCGACCAACGGCCTCGACCCGGCCGCCCGCACCGACATGCTGCGGCTCGTGCAGCGCATCGGCAGCGACTTCGGGATCGCCGTGCTCGTCACCTCCCACCTGCTCGGCGAGCTCGAGCAGGTCAGCGACCACGTCATCGTCCTCGACGGCGGCCACCTGCTGCGCAGCAGTGCGACCGGCGACTTCCTGAAGCGGACCGGCAACCTCCTCGTCGAGGTGGTCGGGACCGAGACCGAGCGCGACCGGCTCGGCGAGGCGCTCGCCCAGCGCGGGCTCACGTGCCGCCCGCGCGGCTCGATGGTCGCGATCGACCCGCCGCCGCCCGAGCTCGCCGAGGGCGCGGCCGTCCACGACCTGATCCGCGACGTCGCCGCCGACCTCGGCCTGGGCCTGATGCGCCTCCAACCCGACCGGCACCACCTCGAGGACGTCTTCCTCGAAGGAGGCACCCGTGTCTGAGCTCTCCCCGGACGCCGCTCGCCCCGGCGTCATCCACGACCTCGGCTACCGCCACTTCGACGGCGTGCGTGAGGGCACCCCGGCGATCGCCCGCACCCTGTTCGTCACCGGCCTGCGCCACGCCTACGGCTTGGGCCGGTCGGGCAAGTCCAAGGTGATGCCGTTCGTCCTGCTCGCCATGTCGCTGCTGCCGGCCACGATCGTCGTCGGCGTCGTGGTGCTCACCGGCCTCGGCGAGCTCCCGGTGTCGTACGCCGACTACACCAACCAGACCCAGCTGCTCGTGAGCCTCTTCGCGGCCTCGCAGGCGCCGGTGCTGTTCTCCCGCGACCTGCGCCACCGCTCGATCGTGCTCTACCTCGCCCGCCCGCTGGCGGCACCGGTCTTCGCGCTCGTCCGGTGGCTGTCCCTGACGCTCTCGATCTTCCTCTTCACCGCCATCCCGACCGTGGTGCTCTTCGCGGGCGCGATGCTGTCGGGGCTCGACAAGAGCGACCAGACGACCTCCGTGCTCAAGGCGGTCGCGCTGCAGGTCCTCCTCGCCATGATGGTCGCCGGCGTCAGCGGGTTGATCTCGTCGCTGTCCCTCCGGCGCGGCTTCGCCGTCGTCGGCTCGGTCATGGCGCTCATCGTCCTGACCGGCATCGTGACCGTGATGCAGAACATCGCCTACTACGAGGGCGACAGCGAGTCGGTCTCGGTCGGCGTCGGCCTGCTCTCACCGTGGTCGCTCTACACCGGCCTCGCCAACGCCTGGGACGCCGGTGTCGACACCCCGGTGCCGGTCGACGGCGCGTGGGTGCCGGCGTACGTCATCGTGGCGGTGCTGCTGGCCGCCGCCTGCCTGCTCGGCCTGGTCGCCCGCTTCCGGAAGGTGGGTTCGCGATGAGCACCCTCGTCCTCGACTCCGCGTCGCGCTGGTTCGGCAACGTGGTCGCGGTCAACGACGTCTCGCTGTCCATCGGCCCCGGTGTCACCGGCCTGCTCGGCCCCAACGGCGCGGGCAAGACCACGCTGATGGCGATGATGTCGGGCTTCCTCGCCCCGTCCGCCGGCCACGTGACGCTCGACGGCCAGCCGGTCTGGCGCAACACCGAGACCTACCGCCAGATCGGCCTCGTGCCCGAGCGCGAGCTGAGCTTCGGCTACCTCACCGGTCGCCAGTTCGTCCGCGCCAACGCCGACCTGCACCGGCTGCGCGACGCGGCCGCCGCCACCGAGCGGATCCTCGAGGTGGTCGACATGGTCGAGCCTGCGGGCCGGCGCCTCGACACCTACTCCAAGGGCATGCGGCAGCGCATCAAGATCGCGGCGGCGCTGGTCCACGACCCGACCGTCCTGCTGCTCGACGAGCCGTTCAACGGCGTCGACCCACGCCAGCGGATGCACCTGATGGACCTGCTGAGACGACTCGGCGACGAGGGACGCACGGTGCTCTTCAGCTCCCACATCCTCGAGGAGGTCGAGCGGCTCGCCCGCCACATCGAGGTCGTGGTCTCCGGCCGGCACGCCGCCTCCGGCGACTTCGGCGCGATCCGCCGCCTGATGACCGACCGGCCGGTGCGGTACGCCGTCCAGTCGAGCGACAACCGCAGCCTCGCCTCCGTGCTGATGGCGCAGGAGTCGGTGCGCGCGGTCAGCCTGCGCGGCGACCAGCTCGACGTCCAGGTCGATGACCTCGGCAGCTTCGCGGTGGACCTCCCCCGGCTGGCCCGGCAGCACGACGTGACCCTGTTCGAGCTCTCCCCCAGCGACGAGTCGCTGGAGAGCGTCTTCGCCTACCTGGTGGCCCGATGATCAACACGACCATTGCCAAGCTCGCCCTGCAGGCACTGCTGGGCCGACGCCGCTTCTTCCTGCTCCTCGCCTTCCCGGTGCTCCTCATCGGCCTGGTCGCGCTGGTCACGGTGCTGGTCGACGGCGACGCGGCCTACGAGGTGCTGCCCAGCCTCGGCTACCCGCTCGTGCTCCCGCTCGTCGCGATCCTCGCGGCCTCCTCGGTCCTCGGTCCCGAGGTCGACGACGGCTCGATCGTCTACCTGCTCTCCAAGCCGGTGAACCGCTACGGCATCGCGATCAGCAAGTGGCTGGTGGCGCTCGGCGCCACGCTGATCGCCGGGGCGCTGCCGATCCTCGTCGCCGCTCTGATCGCCGGCGACAGCACCCGGGCGACCGCGTTGTTCGTCGGCGCCGTCGTCGCGGGGACGGCGTACTCCGCGCTCTTCCTCGCGATCTCCGCGATCACCCGGCACGCGGTCATCGCCTCGCTGATGTTCGTGCTGATCTGGGAGAGCCTGCTCGGCAACCTCTTCAGCGGCATCGCGTGGCTGAGCATCGGCCAGTGGGGCCTGCGCATCGGCCACGAGATCTCCACCGCCCTGCCCGACCCCGCCAACCTCGGCTACGCCATCATCGCCAGCCTCGTCGTGACGGTCGTCGGGACGTGGTTCGCCGGCGACCGGCTGCGCTCGTTCTCGCTGCGCGGGGAGGACTGAGCGACCCGAGGACCCGCGCCGCGGACCGGACGAGGTGAGGCGACCCGGTTCCGGCACGTCGTCCCACTAGGCTCGCGGTGTGGACCTTCCCGTGATGCCGCCGGTGCAGCCGATGCTCGCCAAGAGCGTGAGCGGCGTGCCCGACCCGGCGAAGCACGGCGGCCTGAGCTTCGAGCCCAAGTGGGACGGCTTCCGCTGCCTGGTCTTCAAGGACGGCGACGAGGTCGAGCTCGCCAGCCGCAACACCAAGCCGCTGACGCGCTACTTCCCCGAGGTCGTCGACGCCGTACGCCGCCAGCTGCCCGAGCGCGTCGTGCTCGACGGCGAGATCTTCGTCGGCCTGCAGGGCCCGGACGGGTGGCGGCTCGAGTTCGAGGCCCTCCAGGAGCGGATCCACCCCGCCGCGAGCCGGGTCGACAAGCTCGCGGTCGAGACGCCCGCCGGCTTCGTCGCCTTCGACCTCCTGGCGCTCGGCGACGAGTCCTTCATCGACCGCCCGCTCGCCGAGCGCCGCGCCGCGCTCGTCGAGGCGCTCGGCCACCTCGACGGGAGCGGCCCGTGCTTCCTCACCCGCACCACCGAGGACCCCGCCGAGGCGGAGCGGTGGTTCGAGGAGTTCGAGGGCGCCGGGCTCGACGGCGTCGTCGCCAAGCCGCTCGGGTCGCCGTACGAGCCCAACAAGCGCACCATGCTCAAGATCAAGCACGAGCGCACGGCCGACGTCGTCCTCGCCGGCTACCGCGAGCACAAGACGTCCACGCCCGAGGAGCCGCTGATCGGCTCGCTGCTGCTCGGGCTGTACGACGACGACGGCGAGCTGCAGCACATCGGCGTCTCGGCCAGCTTCACCGCCACGCGCCGCGCCGAGCTCTGGCACGAGCTGCAGCCGCTGGTCTGCGACATCGCCGACCACCCGTGGGGACGGTGGAACGAGTTCCTCACCGCCAACCCCGACCGCGTCCCCGGCACCCAGAGCCGGTGGAGCGCCGGCAAGGACCTCGGGTTCACCGCCCTGCGCCCCGAGCGGGTGCTGGAGGTGAAGTACGACCACATGGAGGGCCGCCGGTTCCGGCACACCGCCCACTTCAAGAGGTGGCGCCCCGACCGCGAGCCGGAGAGCTGCGGCTACGCCCAGCTCGACGAGCCGGCGGGCTACGACCTCACTAGAATTCTCAGTACCGAACCCGGAGGCGAGTCATGACCGACCACACCGACATCCCCGACGACTCGATCCACGACGGGCAGGGCACCTACGACGTGGTGCTCCTCGTCGAGCAGGCCCTCACGCCCGCCGACGCGAAGCAGGTGCGCTCGCTTCACAGCGAGATCGAGGACCCTGTCGTCTACCACGTCCTGCTCCCGCTGGAGGACGCCGCGGCCCGCATCGAGGCCTCGCTCGGCACGCTCGGCGCCGGCGACCTGATGGCCGCACCGGCGTTGGCGATGAACGACGTCGACATCGAGGCGCTGCGCCGCGAGTGCGAGGAGCACTCCTCCTCCGACCTCCAGCAGACCCTCATCGCGCTGCGCGACGCCGGCGGCACGGCTCACGGCAAGGTCACGTCCGAGCCGCCGGTCGACGCGCTGGCCGCGCTCGTCACCTCGGTCGACGCCCGCGAGGCCATCATCCTGACCCGCTCCCACGTGGTGGCGGAGTTCTTCCACGTCGACTGGACCTCGCGCGCCCGCCGCAAGCTCGGCGTCCCGGTCCTCCACCTGATCGAGCACGAGAACTTCGACGAGCAGGCGTCCGGCTCCGGCGAGGGCGTCACCGGCGTCTGAGCCTCGCGCTCAGCGGCGCGTGACGCGGCGTACGACGGCGCGGCGGAGGATCGCTGCCGCCTCCCGGCCGCCGACGGCGGGCTGGGGCGCACGCCGGGCCTTCTCGAGGTCGCGGCGCAGCTGCTGCACGGTCGCCCGCTGGGCGTCGCGCGCCTGGCGCCCGGCGAGCGTGGACTCGGCCTTGGTGTGGTCGAAGGTCAGCGCGACGGCGTCGGCGTAGCGCGTGCGGTAGTCCTCGTGGACGTCGTCGAGCCGCGCGAGCGTGTCGACGTCGTGCGGCGTCGTGGTGAGCACGCCGAGCAGCTGCCAGACCTCCTCCGCCATCTCACGCAGCCAGTCGGGCGTGCGCACGTCGTCCCAGGTGAGCTGCGACTTGCGCATCGAGGGCTCGATGAAGTCGTCGACCGGGTGGTGGTCCCGGTGCTCCGGAGAGGCCGAGAGATCGGCGTTGACGTCGAGCTCGAGCTGCTGCTGCACCGGCGCGAGCGCCGTGCGCCAGTCGGCCAGCAGGTCGACGTACCTCACGAACGCGCGCTTCGACCCACGTCCGGCCTGCTCGGTGAGGAGGGCGGCATGCACCCAGCCGGCGACGTTGGACGTCTCCTTGGTGAGCCGGAGCTCCTCGGACTGGCTGGACAGGTAGGCGATGTCGCGGGAGCCGACGACCTCGGCGGGGTGGCGCAGCGCGGTCAGCCAGCGCAGGTCGGCGCCCAGCTCGGCGCTGACGACCTCCCACACCTGGGCGAACCAGAACGCGTGCGGGTCCTTGACGACGATCTGGTCGCCGTCGTGGTCGTGCTCGGCCAGCTGGCCGGAGAGCCACTCGTGGAGCTCGCCGGTCGGGACGCCGGTCTCGACGTGGCGCGCGACGATGTCGACGGCGGCCGGGCGGCTGTCGATGTTGAAGAGCGCGAGCTCCTTGAGGTGGCGCTTGTGGAAGTCGATGACCCACTGCGGCTCGTAGAAGCCGCGCGGGTTGGTCTCCGACGCCTCGACCTCGGGCTGCGGCACGTGGAGGCCGAGCCGCTTCAGGGTGCCGGCGAGGGAGCTCGTGCCGCTGCGGCCGGAGCCGGACACCAGGACGAGCGGGGTGGAGGACGTCGGCATGCGGGTCACCCTATCGGCCGGTGTTGCTCCCCCTAGGATCGTGGCGACCCGCTCCCGGACAGGACTGAGGACCACGTGGCACTGACCGACAGGCTCGGCGGGAAGGTGCGCTCCGCGATGCGCCGGGCGCGCCGCGACGGGCCCCTCGACGTCGTCTACGTCCTCTTCAACGCCGACGGGATGGGCGGCACCGCGCGCTCCGGGATCGAGCAGGCCAACGCCCTCCTCGGCCTCGGCGAGGGCCACCGCGTCCGGATCCTCAGCGTCACGCGCAGCGGCGACGCGACCCACTACCCGCTGGCCGACGGCCTCGAGGTCACCTACCTCGTCGACGTGCGCGCCGAGCGTCCCGTCCCGGTCTCCGGCGACCACCCGGCCGAGCTCGCCGAGCGTGAGTCCACGATCGTGCCGCGCAGCTGGGACGCCCACTACAACGCCCTCACCGACGCCACCATGCGCGAGGCGCTCGGCAGCATCGACGCCGACGTCCTCGTCACCACGACGCCGGAGCTGCTGGCCGCGGTCGCGCAGCTCGCGCCCGTCGACGTCGCGCTGGTGCACCAGGAGCACCGGGCCTCCTCGAGCCGGGTCAACGACCTCGGCGCGCTGCTGCAGTTCGCCCCGCGGGCCGACGTCGTCGTCTCGCTGACCGAGTCGATGTCGCGCTGGCTGGCCGGACGCCTCGGCGGCGCCGCTCCCGAGCTCCAGGTGATCCCCAACCCGCTGCCCTCGCACCCGCAGCCACGCTCCCCGCTCGACCAGCAGACGTTCGTCACGGCCGGCCGGCTCGCTCCGGAGAAGCAGTTCGAGCACGTCGTCGACGCCTTCTGGCGCATCCACGAGCAGCTGCCGGGCTGGACGCTGACGATCTGGGGCGACGGGCCCCGCGCCGACAACCTGGCTGCGCAGGTGCGCAAGCTCGGGCTCGAGGACCGCGTCCACCTCCCCGGCTCGACCGACGACCTCGCCGCCGAGTGGGCGCGCGCGAGCGTCGCGGTCCTCGCCTCCCGCGCCGAGGGCTACCCGCTCGTCCTGCAGGAGGCGATGTCGGCCGGCGTGCCCCCGGTGTCGTACGACTGCCCGTCGGGCCCGCGCGAGATGATCACCCACGACGTCGACGGGCTCCTCGTGCCGCCGGCGTCGAAGGCGGCCCTCGCCGCCGCGATGCTCCGGATCGCCACCGACGACGACCTGCGCAGCCGTCTCGGCGTCGCCGCGCTGGAGCGCTCGCACCGCTGGGACGGCGAGGTGCTGGCCCGGCAGTGGGTCGAGACCTTCCGCACCGCCGTCGCCCGCCGCGCCGACCCGCTCGCCCCGCGTCGGGTGCTGCACGGTCTCCGCCCCGGGCCGCTCGGCGACCTGCCCGAGACCACCGGAGCGGCGGGCGTCACCCCCGCCCAGGCGCGTACGACGTCCCTGCGGGCGCTGACGTCCGCGGCCGCCTCGACCGGGGAGGGGTGGTTCGTGGTGCCGGCGCGCGGGCTCGACCCGCACCCGGTGGTCGTCGTCCCGTCGTCGCGCCGCGGGGCCTTCCTGTCGGCGCTGGCCACCGGGTCGGTGCCTGACTGGCTGTCCGTGCGCGACCCGGCGGAGCGCGGCTGGCCCGAGCGCCGCGGCACCGTCGCGGCGATGACCGATGAGCTCGCCCGGACCCGCACGGCGACGCTCTTCCTCGAGCCGTGGCCGATGCGCGGTGGGCACGACGGCGTGCTCGGCGAGGGCGTCGAGGTCGGCGTGCAGTTCTGGGAGGAGTCGCCCGACGGCGACCTGCTCGCGCCCGGCCCCAACCGCTACGGCGACCGGGTGCCCGCCGGCACGCCCCGCACCCCCACCACGGTCGAGGACGTCGAGGTGCCGACCCTCGAGGTGATGGCGCTGCCGACCGTCGACGACTGCAGCTTCGACGTCGACGTCGTCTACACCTGGGTCGACGGCGACGACCAGGCCTGGCTCGCCGCCCGCGACGAGCGGATCCGGGAGCTCGGCGGCACCCCGAGTGCGCGCGCCGGCGGCGCCTCGCGCTACCGCAGCCGCGACGAGCTGCGCTACTCGATGCGCAGCATCCACCTCTTCGCGCCGTGGGTGCGACGGATCCACCTCGTCACCGCCGGCCAGGTGCCGTCGTGGCTCGACACCACGAACGACCGCGTGCGGGTCGTCGACCACCGGGAGATCCTGCCGGAGGCGGCTCTGCCGACCTTCAGCTCGCACGCCATCGAGACCCGCCTGCACGCCGTTCCCGACCTCGCCGAGCACTTCGTCTACGTCAACGACGACGTCTTCCTGGGCCGGCCGCGACGTCCGGAGCACTTCTTCAGCCCCGGTGGGCAGTACGCCGCCTTCGTCGCCGACCATCGCGCCGTCGGTCTCCCCGGCACCGACGACCGGCCCTACCTGACCGCGGCCCAGAACAACCGCCGCGTCCTCGCCGACGCGTTCGGGGTGATGCCGACGCACACGATGATGCACAGCCCGCACCCTCAGCGGCGTACGACGCTGGAGGAGATCGCTGCCCGCTTCCCGGCCGAGGTCGAGCGCACCACGCACGCGCCGTTCCGCTCCGAGACCGACCTGTCGATGCTGTCGTCGTTCGCGCAGGCCTACGGCCTGATCACCGGCCAGGCCTTCCGCGCCGGCGCCCACCACGGCTACGTCGACCTCGGCCACCAGCAGCTGCCCGCGCAGCTGCGGCAGATGCTCCGACGCGACCGCGACTTCTTCTGCATCGCCGACAACCTCCTCGCCGCCCTCGACGAGGACCGCGCCGACGGCCTTCTCCATGACTTCCTCGAGCAGTACTTCCCCCTCCCCGCCCCCTGGGAGAAGTAGCCAGCGCGCCGTTGGTCGAGGAAGGCGCCCCGGCGCCTGTCACGAGACCCGGTCGCTCCTCCGGCAGGTGCCTGAGCCACCGTCCGCGGGCGTCCATCGCGTCCCTGGTGGAGGTGCTGCCCTCGTGCGACGATGCTCGACGTGGTGCTTGGCCGAGTGCGCCTGCTGGCAGTCGCGCTGCTGCTGTGTGCCGGCTGCACGGACGGGGCGACGGGCGAGAAGAGCTCGTCCTCGCACTCACCCACCTCCTCGACCTCTCCGGCAACGCCCTCGGCGAGGTCGGCGCAGCTCGAGCCCTCGTGTCCGTCGGCGCCGTCGAGTCCCGTCGCCGTCGAGTCCGCGAAGGCGGCGAACGAGCTCCTCGCGGCGCAGGACCTCCCCGCGTGGGAGGCCGCAGACATCGGTGCCAGCACGTTGCTGAGCGACGGAAGGGTCGTGTGGGTCTTCGGGGACACGGTCCGGTCGGGCATGACACCGGGACTGGTGGCGAACTCCATGCTCGTCTCAGGGGGCACTGCGCCTCGCAGCTGCTCACCCCGGAGAAGGGACCGGTCATCCCGGATGTCTCGAAGACCGTCGTGCACTGGCCCATGTCGGCGGTGTCCTGGGCTGACGGGACCCGCGAGCGGCTGGTGGTGCTCTGCTCCCGCACCCTTCGCGGCGGCTCGGGCGACCCGCTCGACTTCACGTTCCTCGGCACCTCGGCGGCTCTCTTCGACGTTCCAGCAGACGGGGTGCCGCGGTTGATCCGCGTCAGCACGGTCACCGAGGACGATCCGGACCTGCACCAGGTCAACTGGGGCGCTGCCAGCTTCACCGACGACCGCTGGATGTACGTCTACGGCACGCGTCTGACCGGTGAGGAGTACGTCTTCGGACGAGAGCTGTACGCCGCGAGGGTCCCGCTCACGACCCCGACGAAGCGGTCCACGTGGCGCTTCTGGGACGGATCAGCGTGGCAGCCGGACCCGGCTCGGGCCACCGCCGTGATGGGAGCCGAGGGTGGCGTGTCGCAGACCCTGTCCGTGGACGGCCTCGACGACGGGCGGTACCTGGCGGTCTCCAAGCGGGACGGCGACCTCGGCGAGTTCATCTACTCGTGGCTGGCGCCGTCTCCTTTCGGACCGTGGACGCCTCACAAAGGGGTCCCGGCTCCCAACGACCTCGACGCCGGCCTGCTCAAGTACGCGCCGCTCGCGCACCCGCAGATCCCGCTCGGAACCGGCAAGCTGCTGGTGGGTGTGTCCCGCAACACCACCGACTTCCGCCGGCTCGTCGAGGATCCCGAGCTCGGAGTGGTCGAGTTCGTCGAGGTCGCTCTCCCGTGAGGTCCTGCGTCAGTCAGCGACCCGGTTGCCGTCGGCGTCCCAGTGCGACTCGACCTTCTTCGACGGCTGCACGCGAGGGGGCTCGCCGGGCATCTTGGGGTGGTCGGGCGGGAAGTTGAGCTCGACCGGGTGCTTCTCCCACAGGGCGAGCGGGACCTCGAGGCTGCCTTGCACGTCGTCGATCGTGGCCCACGGGTCGCCGTCGGACGCCAGTCGCTCGGGCACGGTGAACAGGTTGAAGTCCGCGGGCGAGGTGAGGCCGGCGAGCTCGTCCCACGACACCGGCGTCGAGACCGGGGCTCCGGCGATCGGACGCAGGGAGTACGCCGACGCGATCGTCCGGTCGCGGGTGTTCTGGTTGAAGTCGACGAAGATCCGCTCCCCGCGCTCCTCCTTCCACCAGGCGGTGGTCACCCCGTCGTCGCGCTTCTCGAGCTCGCGACCGATTGCGATCGCGGCGTGCCGGACGGCCGCGAAGTCCCACTCGGGCCGGATCCGGACGTAGACGTGGATGCCACGGTTGCCCGACGTCTTCACGAAGGGCACGAGGCCCATCTCCTCCAGCAGCTCGCGGGCGACCTCGGCGACCCGCACCGCGTCCGCGAACGTCGTACCCGGTTGCGGGTCGAGGTCGATCCGCAGCTCGTCGGGGTGGTCAACGTCGTGGCGGCGCACCGGCCAGGGATGGAAGGTCAGCGTGCCCATGTGGGCGCACCAGACCGGCACCGCGATCTCGGTCGGGCAGATCTCGTCGGCCGTCCGACCGGACGGGAAGGTGATGGTCGCGGTCTCGAGGTAGTCGGGCGCCCCCTTGGGCACCCGCTTCTGGTAGAACGCGTCCGCGTTGCGGTCCTGCGGGCCGGTCGCGAGCTTCATCCCGGGACGGACGCCGGACGTCCACCGCTCGAGCGCCGTCGGCCGGTCGCGCAACGCGCGCATCAAGCCGTCCTCGACGCTCGCGAAGTACTCCGCGACCATCAGCTTGGTGACCGCGGCGGTCGTGTCGGTTGCCTCGTAGATCACCCGCTCCGGCGAGGAGATCCTGACCTCGCGCTCCCCCGCCCGGACGTACGCCTCCGACGCCTTCGCCATGCCCCGACCCTAGCCGCCGGGCGGGCTGGAGCGCCTCCGTAAACTGGAGGCATGGCCTACGACGTGCAGAAGACCGACGAGCAGTGGCGCGAGCAGCTCAACCCCGAGGAGTACGCCGTCCTCCGTCAGGCCGGCACGGAGCGCGCGTTCACCGGCGAGTACACCGACACCGAGACCGAGGGCACCTACTCGTGCAAGGCCTGCGGGTCGGAGCTGTTCACCAGCGACACCAAGTTCCACTCCGGCTGCGGCTGGCCGAGCTTCTACCAGCCGATGACCGACACCGTCGAGTACATCGAGGACACCTCGCACGGCATGAAGCGCGTGGAGGTCCGGTGCGCGACCTGTGGCTCGCACCTCGGCCACGTCTTCCCCGACGGCTTCGGCACGCCGACCGGCGACCGCTACTGCATCAACTCGATCAGCATCACGCTCAACGAGAAGAAGTAGTCACCCCACGGGGACCAGCGCCGAGCTGATCCGCACCAGCCCGTCGCCGTACGTCGCGTCGGCCCACTCCTGGATCGACCCGTCGTCGAACACGACCTGCGCGTCGAGCGAGTCGGGCGACGTCGAGCCGCTGGTCAGCAGCTGGTCACCGAGCGCGGCCTGCAGCTCCTGGTTGACCTCGTTGAGGTCGGCGTCGGTGCGCTCGACGGTGGTCACGCAGAGCATCCCGCCCCACGTCGTGCGCAGCTCGGCCTCGGCGCCCTCGGCGTCCTCGGTGACAGCGACGTTGATCGTGTTGCCCGTGAGCCACGCGGAGGCGTACGTCGGCAGGGCGGAGGCCGCGGCCAGCGTCGCGTCCAGGTCCTCGGGGGTCGCCTTCGCGGTGTCGGTCGTGGTCGGGTCGTCGCAGGCGGCGGCGAGCGGCTCCTGCTCGGGCTCGGCCATGGTGTCGTAGAGGGCGGCGGGGATCGCGTCGGTGACGGTGAAGGTGGATCCGTCGAAGGTGCCGGTCAGCGCGTAGGAACCCCACCGCACGCCGGAGGCCTCCTCGGAGCCGACGTCGCCCCAGTCGAAGTCGGCGAGCGCGGGGCCGCCGCACTGGGGCGGGTAGGACTCCGCCACGGCGCCCAGGCACATCTCCGGGCCGTCGCCGTCGTCGATCACCATCACCAGGCCGCTCGTGCGCACCTCACCGTCGGGCACGGGCCGCGGCGCCTCTCCCGACGACGCATCGACGGCGGTGCCCGATCCGGAGGCAGGGTCGACGGCCCTCATCTCGGCCTCGGTGGAGCAGGCGGTGGCGCCCAGGACGGTCAGCACGGCAGCAGCGGCGAGGATCCTCATGATGCTCCGACGCTACTGCTGCTGGGGCCGTTCCGGGGTCAGCCGTCGCCGCGGCACGCCACGGGCAGGTGCGCCTCGCGCCACGCCTTGAAGCCGCCCACCACGTCGGTGGCGTCGAGGCCGAGGCTGCGCAGCGCGTCGGCGGCCAGGCTGGAGGTGTAGCCCTCCTGGCAGAGCACCAGGATGCGGGTGTCGTACGACGCCTCCTCCAGGCGCGCGTCCGACCGGGGGTCGAACCGCCACTCGAGGACGTTGCGCTCGACCACCAGCGGACCCACCGCGGGGTGCACCTCTCCCTCTGCTGCCCGCTGTGCCGTCGGGCGGATGTCGACGAGCACCGCACCGCCGAGCGCCTCCTGGTAGGCGGTCTCGACGTCGACCCGGTCCAGCCGGCCGCGGGCGTCGGCGAGCAGGGAGTCGATGCCGTCGTACCGGAGGGCGGGTGCTGCCGGCGCGCTCGACACGGTGCTCACCAGGACTCGCCGCGCTGCTCGACGCTGGTCACCTGCAGCCGTCCGCGGACCAGCTCGTAGCGCGTCATGGCAGCGAGACCCGGGGCGTAGGCGTGCAGCGAGACGGCGGTCTCGGTGCCGTGGTTGACGACGTCGTGGATGTGGCTGCCGTCGAACTCGCGCACCGACGACGCCCCGAGGGTCCCGGCCGTGGCGACACCGGTCCAGACGTACTCGGTGAGCGACCCGGTGAGGACGACGAAGGAGCCGCTCGCCGAGCCGTGGTCGTGCCAGCCGGTGCTCGACCCGGCGGGCCAGGTGATCAGCCAGATGTCGGCACCGGCGCCGGTCCCGACGCGGGCCCACGTGCGCTCGGGGACCGTCAGGTCGACGTGCGCGAGCGGGTCGTGGGTCGCGAGGTGCTCGGCCAGTGCGGTGCGGGCGGCCTGCCGTCGGTCGGCCGTGCTGCTCGACACGCGACGCGGCAAGCGGACGGCGGGGGCAGGTGAGGCGGGGTGGGGCGTGGGGTGGGAGGTGGGGAAGGTGGCGGTCATGGATCCTCCTGAGAACAATGTTGAGTGATTTACTCTACATTGCAGAGGCCGCCACCGCAGCGACGTCCACCCCCGGCGCGTCCCGTCAGGGCAGGCGGTCGAGCAGCTCCTTCGGCGTGACCCGGGCGCCGGTGTAGAACGGCACCTCCTCGCGCACGTGGCGACGGGCGTCTGACGCGCGCAGGTCCCGCATCAGGTCGACGATCCGGTGCAGCTCGTCGGCCTCGAAGGCCAGCATCCACTCGTAGTCGCCGAGGGCGAACGAGGCGACGGTGTTGGCGCGCACGTCGGCGTAGCCGCGGGCCTGCTGGCCGTGCTGGGCGAGCATCCGGCGGCGCTCACCGTCGTCGAGGAGGTACCACTCGTAGGACCGCACGAACGGGTAGACGCAGACGTGGGCGCGGGGCTCCTCGTCGGCGAGGAACGCCGGGATGTGCGACTTGTTGAACTCCGCCGGGCGGTGCAGCGCCATCTGCGACCACACCGGGTCGAGGCGGCGACCGAAGGCCGTGCGCCGGAAGGCGTTGTAGGCGCCCTGCAGCTGCTGGGAATCGGCGGCGTGCCACCACACCATGACGTCCGCATCGGCGCGCAGGCCGCTCACGTCGTAGATGCCGCGCACGACCACGTCCTGCTCGGCCAGCACCTCGAGGAGCGCCTCGACGTCGGTCGCCTCGGCAGCGCGGTCGGCCTCCTCGCCCAGGACGTCGCGGAGCCGGAACACCGACCACATCGTGTAGCGGATGGTGTCGTTGAGCTCCCGCGTGCGGGCTGCGTTGGTCTGCGTCTCGGCAGAGGACGGGGTCGACTCGCTCATGCCGTCATTCTGCCCGTGCGACCGAGGCCACGGCCTGCCGGGCCGAGCCGATCACCGCGGGGATGCCGACGCCGTCGTACGCCGCCCCGCAGACCTCGAGCCCCGGCTGTCCGCCGACGGCGGCGCGGATCCGCGCGACCCGGTCGAGGTGGCCGACGGCGTACTGCGGCAGGGCGCCGCCCCACCGCTGGACGTGCGTGTCGACGGGCCGGGTGGTGATGCCCGCCATCGCGGCGAGGTCGGCGAGCGACACCCGGACCAGCCCCTCGTCAGCGGCCTGGAGGGTGGCCTCCTCGCGATGACGTCCGAGGGAGGTGCGGAGCACGACGACGTCGGGGTCCAGGTCGCGCACCCATGCCCACTTGGCGAAGGAGAAGGTCGAGGCCTTGATGGTGCGTCGCTCGACGGGCGGCACGAGGAACCCGGACCGGTCGAACAGGGCGTCGGGGACGTCCTGGGCCCGGAAGGCCAGCGTGACGACGGCGACGCTGGCGGCCTCGACGGCGGAGAGCTCCGCCGCGGCGCCCGGGAGCACGCCGCCGAGGAGGCGGGCGGTGGCCGCCGCGGGGGTGGCGAGCACGACGACGTCCGCCTCGATCGTCTCGGCGCTCGTGGTCGGGCCGACGGTCAGCGCCCAGCCCGACGGCGTACGCCGCAGCGCGCGGGCGGTCGCGGAGGTGCGCACCTCGAAGCCACCGCCGTCGGCGACCAGGGCGGGCAGGCGGCCCATCCCGCCGGGCAGGGCGGCGAAGACCGGGGCGACCGAGGCCGGCACACCGGAGGCCTGCTCGAGCAGGCTGCCGCGGCGGGCCATGGCCAGCAGCTGGGGCACGGCCGCGGCGGCCGAGATGCGGCGGGCGTGGCCGGCGTACACGCCTCCGAGCAGCGGCTCGACGAGGCGGTCGACGAGCTCGTCCCCGAGCCGCGCCGCGACCAGGTCGCCGACCGAGACGTCGTCGTCGACGGGGGTGGCGGCCTCGGCGCTCGCGCGGGCCAGGCCCTCGGGGCTGAGCACGCCGCTCGCGGCGAGCTGGTCGAGGTCGAAGGGAACGCCCATGAGCGAGCGCGGCATCGTGCGCAGGGACCCGCGCGACCACACCCCCGACGTCGCGGGCGTCGGGTGGACCACCTCGGCGCCGAGCTCCGCGGCGAGCGCCAGCCCCTCGGGGCGGCGGGCGAGCATCGCCTCGGCGCCGACGTCGACGGTCAGGCCGGCGACCTCGGCGCTGCGGAGCTTGCCGCCGACCTGGGGCGAGCCCTCGAGCAGCAGGACGCCGCGGCCGGTGGCGGCGATGCCGCGAGCCGCGACCAGACCGGCGATCCCGCCACCCACGACCACCGCGTCCCGCCTCACGCCACCACCCTGCCAGAGGAGGTGGCGACCCTCGGGACGCGCCCTAGGCTGCACGCATGGAGTCCCACGGAGCCGCCGACCGGATCGCGGTGATGATCGACGCGGACAACACGCGCCCGGCCTACGCCGACGAGGTGCTGGGCGAGGTCGCGAAGTACGGCGACCCGACCATCCGGCGCGTCTACGGCGACTGGACCAACCCGCACCTCACCCAGTGGGCGCGCAAGCTCAACCGCCTCGGCCTGCGCGCGATGCACCAGAACGCCTACACCTCCGGCAAGAACTCCACCGACCTCGCGCTCGTGATCGACGCGATGGACCTGCTGTACGACGGCAACGTCGAGGCGTTCGCGCTGGTCACCAGCGACAGCGACTTCACCAGCCTCGCCCACCGGCTGCGCGAGTCGGGCAAGAAGGTCTACGTGCTCGGGGAGAACAAGGCGCCGGAGTCGCTGCGCAACGCCTGCGACAAGTTCATCGACCTCGCGGTGGTCGCCGACCGGCCCGGCGACGGCGAGGACACCGACGACGACACCGACGACGCCAGCGGGACGGACGCTCCCTCCATCAACCTGCAGAGCGCGCTCACCCGCGCGGTCAACGCGGTCTCCGACGACGAGGGCTGGGCGCTCCTCCCCGCCCTGGGCAACCAGCTGGTCCGCACCCACCCGTCCTTCGACGCGCGCAACTTCGCCGGCCCGGGCGCGCGGCTGAGCACCCTCATCACCGCCCAGCCCTACCTGGAGACGACCGGCAACGGCAACGCGCTGCGGGTGCGGCTCAAGGGTCACAAGCCGGCCGGCCGGCGGCTGCCCGACAAGAAGGCGCCCGACAAGAGCGTGCCCGACAAGGAGGCGCCCCAGGCGGCGCCGCCGAAGGTCACCACCACCAAGCGCACGGCGAAGCGCGCGGCGAGCAAGAAGGCCTGACGCGCACGGTTCCATCGCGGATGCCGGCCGCGTAGACACGCGGACATGACCCGTCCCACGCCTGCGGCGCCAGGCGTGGGACGGGAGCTCGGCCGAGAGTTCTGTCCGCGTGTCTACGCGTCAGACAGTGTGCACCCTCAGGCCGGGACGCGCTCGGCAACGGGCTCCAGCGTCGGATCGGCGCTGTCGAGCCGGCGGCCGCGGGTCTCGGGCAGGAACCTTGCGCACGTCAGCGAGATCGCGGCCACCGCCACGTTGTAGGTCGCGACCCACCACAGGGTCCCGTCACCGCGGGTGACCAGCCACGCCGCGATGAGCGGCGTCAGCCCGGACGCGAGGATGCCGGAGACCTGGTAGAGCGTGCTGAGCGCCGTGTAGCGGTAACGGGTGTCGAACAGCTCGGACCAGAAGGCCGCGAGCGGGCCGTAGACCGTCCCGTAGATGACGCCGAGGCCCACGACGAAGACCAGCGAGATGGCCCAGCGGTTCTCGGTCTGCACGAGGAAGGCCGCCGGGAAGGCGAACAGGAGCCCGATCCAGGCCCCCACGCGGTAGACCGGCTTGCGTCCCACCCGGTCGCTGAGGGCGCCGGCGATCGGCACCAGCACGACCCCGAGCGCCGCCCCGACCAGGATCGCGTCCAGGGCCCAGCTGCGCGGCAGCTCGAGGTTGGTCGCGACGTAGGCGAGCAGGTAGACCGAGAACAGGTTGAAGGTGAAGCCCTCGACGTAGCGGGTGCCCATGCCGAGCAGCAGCGGCCGGGACTGCTCGCGCAGCAGGTCGCGCAACGGGAGCTGCGAGATCTCCTTGCGCTCCTGCACCTTCGCGAACTCCGGGGTCTCCATGACGGACAGGCGGATGTAGGCGCCGATGCCGAGCAGCGCGATGCTGACCAGGAAGCAGGCGCGCCAACCCCAGGCGAGGAAGTCCTCCTCGGGAAGCATGCCGGCCACGGAGAAGGCGCCGGCGGCCAGGACGAGCCCGCCGGGCACGCCGATGTGGGCGAAGCTGCCGTAGAAGCCGCGACGCCCGGCGGGCGCGTACTCCACGGCGAGCAGCACGGCGCCGCCGTACTCGCCGCCCACGCCGATGCCCTGCAGCACCCGCAACAGCACGAGCGCGATCGGCGCCCAGACCCCGATCTGGTCGTAGGTCGGCAGCATGCCGATGAGCGCGGTGCCGACGCCCATGATGACCAGGGTCAGCAGGAGCATCTGCTTGCGCCCGATGCGGTCGCCGTAGTGGCCGAAGACGAGGCCGCCGATCGGTCGGGCGAAGAAGCCGACGGCGAACGTGGCGAAGGCCGCGAACTGCGCGGCCGGTCCCTCCAGGCCGTTGAAGTACAGCTTGTCGAAGACCACCGCGGCAGCCGTGCCGTAGAGGAAGAAGTCGTACCACTCGATGGTGGCGCCGACGGCCGATGCCAGGGCGACGCGGCGCGGGGACGGCGGTACGTCGGCGGCCGCGCCGGTGCGTGTGGTCCTCATGCCGCGTCCTCCGCGTCGTCGTGGGACGCGGTCGCGGAGCCGGCCTCGCCACCCCGGTCGACGTCGGCGCCGTTGATCCGGCCGTCGAGGCGGGCGGGGTCGAGGTCGTCGCGGTGCAGCTTGGCGAAGGCGGAGCGGTGGAACACGAGCGGGTGCTCGCCGCCTCCCGCGCCGACCTCGTGCACCTCGAGCAGCACGATGACGTGGTCGCCGGCGACGACCTCCTCGTGCAGGGAGCAGTCGTAGGTCGCGACGGCCTCGTCGAGGAGCACCGCCCCGTTGCCGGTGACCTTGAACGGCAGGCCGGCGAAGCGCTCCTCCCGCGCCCCGGCCAGCTGCCGGCAGACCGCGTCGTGGTGGTCGGCCAGCACGCTGATGCCGAGGTGCTCGGCCTCGCGCAGCAGCGGCCAGGTGGAGCTCGAGGTGGCGATGGAGAACGACACGAGCGGCGGGTCGATGCTCACGGAGGTGAACGACGACGCGGCGATCCCGGTGAGCTGCCCCTTCACCGACGCCGCGACGGCGACGACCCCGGAGGGGAAGGCGCCGAAGGCGTCGCGCAGGGTGCGCTGGTCGATGGCCGGGACGGACCCGTGCTGGGACTGGGAGTGGGCGTGTGCGGTCATGCGGACGACACCTCCAGGGAGGGGGCGGGAGCGGGCAGGGTCGGCAGGAGGTGCTGCGCGGTGGCGAACCACGCGTCGTACGTCTCGGGCCGGTCGTGCTCGGAGTCGAGGACGTAGAGCCCCCGGGTCGGCACGGACGCGCCCAGCTCGACGAGGAGCGGGCGGAGCCCGTGCTCGGTGGCGAGCGCGTGGACCGGCGACGCGCCGAGCATCAGCGGGATCGCGGTCACCCCGCCGAGCCCCTGGTGGGGGAAGCGGTCGAGGAACGCCTTGAGCAGCCCGGTGTAGGTCGCCTTGTAGGTCGGGCTGGCGACGACCACCACCAGGCTGGAGGCGACCTCCTCGACCAGCTCGGTGACGCGCGGCGCACCCCAGTCGAAGAGCTCCGGGGCGTGGTCGGCGAGGTCGACGACGAGGTCAGCGCCGCCCAGCCGGTCGGCCAGGACCAGCGCGGACTCGTACGTGCGCGAGCGTGGCTTGGGGTTGCCGACCACGACGGCGACGAGCGCGGACCGGCTCTTCATGACGCGGCCCGCTGGCCGCCGAAGGGCACCGACGCGCTCGCGGCGACCGGGGCCGGGTTGGTCCACAGGCCCCGCTTCTCCAGCACCGGGAGCACGCCCTCCCCGAAGTGGTAGGCGCCCTCGAGGTGCGGGTAGGCCGAGAGCACGAACTCCTCGATGCCGAGCGCGGCGTACTCCTCGATCCGGTCGGCCACCTCCTCGTGGCTGCCGACGAGAGCGGTGCCGGCGCCGCCGCGGACCAGGCCGACGCCGGCCCAGACGTTGGGGTGGATCTCCAGGCCCTCTCGCGAGCCGTTGTTGAGGGCGAGCATGTTCTGCTGGCCGACGGACTCCGACCTCTTCAGGCCCTCCTGCACCCGGCGGATCTCGGCGTCGTCGATGCCCTCGAGCAGGCGGTCGGCCTCCGCCCACGCCTCCTCGGACGTGTCGCGGTTGATGGTGTGCATGCGGATGCCGAAGCGCACCTCGCGTCCCTGCTGCTCGGCGAGCTCGCGGATCCACGCGATCTTCTTCGCCACGGCGGCCGGCGGCTCGCCCCAGGTGAGGTAGACGTCGGCGTGCCTGGCGGCGACGAGGCCGGCGGCGGGCGAGGAGCCACCGAAGTAGATGCCCGGGACCGGGTCGGGGAGCTGCTGCAGGCGCGCCTGCTCCACCCGCAGGTGGCGGCCGGCGAAGGTCACCTCGTCCCCGGTCCACAGCCGGCGGACGATCTCGAGGAACTCGTCGCAGCGCTCGTAGCGCGCGTCCTTGTCGAGGAAGTCGCCGTAGGCGCGCTGCTCGTGGGACTCGCCCCCGGTCACCACGTTGAGCAGCAGCCGGCCGCCGGAGAGGTTCTGGAAGGTGGCGGCCATCTGGGCGGCCAGCGTCGGCGAGGTCATCCCCGGCCGGAAGGCGACGAGGAACTTCAATCGCTCCGACAGCGGGGCCAGCATCGCGGTGGTGAGCCACGCGTCCTCGCACCACGCGCCGGTCGGGGTCAGCGCGGCCTCGAAGCCGAGCTGCTCGGCGCTGCGGGCGATCTGCCCGAGGTACGGCACGCTCGCAGGGCGTCCTCCGGCGCCGTGGGAGACGCCGTGGCCGCCGCTGACGACCTGCCGGCCGTCGCCGCCGTTGGTGGGCAGGAACCAGTGGAACTTCATCGCTCTCCTCCACACAAACTCTATTGATCTTGTAGACAAAGGTAGCAGCGCCGATCCCTCCTCCGCGGACCGGCGTCACCCGGGGATGTCGAGGGGGTGGAAGGCGGTGCCTTGCAGGCAGCGCAAGGCACCGCCCTCCACCCCCTCCGGAGCCGGTGCGTGACCGGTCGGTCTCAGCCGGCGGCGTCGCCGGGTCGGGGTCGCGCGTCCTCCCAGTTCTGGCGACGGCGCGTCCCGCCGATCGACCAGGCGTACGGCGGCGGCGTGCCGTTGACGACGTGGGCGCCGACGACCCGCGCCTTGAGGATGCGCGGGTTGTGCGAGGCGACCGTCCGGGCGTTGCGCCAGTGGCGGTCGAGCGCGAGGGGCCGGACGGTCGCGGAGGCCCCCAGGGCGTCGAAGAGGTCGGAGGTGGCCCGCAGGACCAGCTCGGAGACCGCGACCTGGGCGGTCGAGGACTCGATCTCGCTCGCCTCGACGAGGCCCGCGATCTCCTCCGCGCTCGCGAGGGGCGCGTCCGCGACGGCCTGGATGGTGCCCGCCACCCGCAGGGTGGCGGCCTCCGCGGCGTAGACCGCCGCAGCGATCCCGCCGACCAGCGCCAGCACCTGGGCGTCGTCACGCACGCGCGGCGCGTTGGCGTGCGAGAAGTTGCGGGTGCGCTTCCGGACGGCGTCGACCACGTCGCGGAGCGCTGCCTTCGCGATGCCGGTGAGCGTGGCGAGGAGGTTCAGCTGGTAGAACGCGGTCTGGTAGGGGAACCGGTCCTCGAACGGCAGCACGTGGTCGGCCGGGACGCCGACGTTGTCGAACGTCGTCGTGCCGCTGCCCGTGCCCCTCTGGCCGAAGCCGTTCCAGTCGTCGACGGTGCGTACCCCGGGGTCGCGGGTGTCGACGAGCGCGATCGCCGTGGGGTCCTCCACCTCGTCGGGGTGCCCGGGCCGTACGAGGCGCGCGTGCACGTCGGTCCACTCCGCGAAGATCGTGCCGGTCGTGTAGTACTTCGTCCCGTCGAGCCGGTACGACCCGTCCGCCCGCGGGCGGAGGACCGTGCGCGGCAGGTCGATGTCGGAGCCGACCTCCGACCAGGCGTTGCCGGCCATCTCGCCGGCGACGAACCGGTCGAACCACACCCGCTGGTCACTGGTGCGGGCGTGGTGCCACAGCCGGTCCTCGACCAGGGCGAAGTGCCCCCGGAAGGCCTGCGGCAGGTTGGCGTCCACGGCGGCGAGCTCGATCCACAACCGGGCGAGGCCGACGAGGTCCAGTCCGCCGCCCCCGGACGCGGCCGGCACGCGGAGCGCACCGAAGCCCTCGGCCTTGAGCAGGCGCACCGCCTCCACGGGCAGCTCCCCGTCCACCTCGCGCTGGAGGGCGCCCTCGGCGATGGCGTCGAGGACCGGTCCCCACTCGGCGAGGAGGTCGTCGGAGGAACCGCCGGTCCGGGCCGCGCGGTGGCCGGACCGGTCGGACCGGACGGTGTGGTCGTCGCTCGCGCTGCGGTCGGAGCGGTCGGTGCGGCGCTGGGTGGGCCGGACACGCAGGGTGGTCATGGGTGAGTTCCTCCCGTTTTGTATAGTTACTTAGTAGACTTTAGGGAATGGACGTCGCGGACACGAGCTTCCGGTAGCAGGTCTTTCCGTCCACCCGCGACCCGACAGCCCAGCCAGACAGCCCGACCCAGACAGCCCGACCCAGACCCCCCGGCAGGAGCAGAGCGTGCGGATCGAACAGCTGGAGTACCTCGCGGCGGTGACCGAGCACGGCTCGCTGCGCCGCGCGAGCGAGGCGATGCACATCTCCCAGCCGGCGCTGAGCGAGGCCGTGACCAAGCTGGAGAAGGAGCTGGGCACGACGCTGCTCGACCGCCGGCGCACCGGGTCGCGGATCAGCCGGCAGGGACTCGACCTCCTGCAGAACATGACCGAGGTCCTCGAGGCGGTCGACCGGCTGCGCCAGGCCGCGGGGCAGCAGTCCGCACGCCGACGCGACCTGCGCATCGGGACCGTCGTCACCGCGTCCGCCAGCCTCCTCGCCCCTGCGCTGCGGGACCTGCACGCCCGCCACGGCTCCGGCGGTGTCGAGGTGGTCAACGGCCGGCAGGTCGACATCCAGCAGGGCCTGGCCGAGGGGTCGCTCGACCTGGGCCTGGTCAACGTGCTCCCCGGCGACGAGGTGCCTCCCACGCTCGTCGCCGACCGGCTCATCGAGGGCACGCCGGTCGCGTGCCTCCCCGTCGGCCACCCGCTGGCCGCCAGGGAGCGGGTCACCGTGGACGACCTCCGCGCCGAGCCGCACGTCCTCATGCGGCCCGGCTTCGTGATGCACCGCTACGCGCACCGTCTCTTCGCCGGGAGCCTGCCGGGCACGACGTACGCCACCGACGGGGCCGAGATGGGCAAGGCCATGGTGGCCGCCGGGCTCGGGATCTCGGTGCTCCCCGACTTCTCGATCGTCGCCGACCCGCTGGTCGAGGCGGGCGTGCTCACCACGCGTCCCATCCAGACCGACCAGACCACGGTGACGCTGCTGATGCTGCGCCGTCGGGCCGAGCGGGTGCCCGAGCCGCTGCGCGACCTGCAGCGGGCCCTGGTGCGCCAGGCCCGGATCTACCTGTCCTCGATCGAGCTGCCGGCCACCGCGTCGGACCCGGCCACCGAGGCCCCGGCGGTCGCGGACCTGACGCCGGTGACGCCGATCAGCCTCGGCGAGGCGAGAAGCCGTGCACGAACTCGGTCAGCGCCGTGAGCTGACCCGGGTCCGTCGAGGGGATGACGCCGTGGCCGAGGTTGAAGATGTGGCCCTTGGCGCGACGCCCGGCTTCGATGATCTCGGCCGCCCGCGCGGTCATCACCTCGGTGGGTGCGAAGACCAGGGTCGGGTCGAGGTTGCCCTGCACCGCCCGGTCGCCGACCAGCGGGATCGCGTGCTCCAGCGGCGTACGCCAGTCGACACCGACCACGTCGGCGCCGGCCTCGCCCATCAGGCCGAGCAGGTTGCTCGTGCCGACGCCGAAGTGGATCCGCGGCACGCCGAGCTCGCCCGCCTCGGCGAGCACGCGCTCGGAGTGCGGCATGACGGACGCACGGTAGTCGGCCGGCGTGAGGGCGCCCGCCCACGAGTCGAAGAGCTGCACGGCCGAGGCCCCGGCCTCGACCTGGATGCGGAGGTAGGCCGCGGCGATGCCGGCGATCTTGCGCATCAGCGCGTCCCACACGTCGGGGGCGCCGAACATCATCGCCTTGGTCCTCGCGTGCTCCTTCGACGGCCCGCCCTCGACGAGGTACGACGCCACGGTGAAGGGCGCGCCGGCGAAGCCGATGAGCGGCGTGGCACCGAGCTCCGCCACGAGCTGGCGCACGGCCTGCGAGATGTACGGGACGTGCTCGGGCGTGAGGTCGGGGATGGCGTCGACGTCGGCCAGGGTGCGCACCGGTGAGGCCACGACGGGGCCGACGCCCGGCTTGATGTCGAGGTCGACGCCGACCGCCTTCAGCGGCAGCACGATGTCGGAGAAGAAGATCGCCGCGTCCACGCCGTAGCGGCGTACGGGCTGCAGCGTGATCTCGGTGACCAGGTCGGCGTCCATGCAGGACTCGAGCATCCCGATGCCCTCGCGCACCTTGAGGTACTCCGGCAGCGAGCGACCCGCCTGCCGCATGAACCAGACCGGGGTGTGGGACGGGACCTCCCCGCGCGCCGCCGCGAGGAAGGGGCTCCGGGCCAGTCCGGGATGGGGCGTGCGCACAGCGTCGGTCACCCGCGAATCTTCGCAGGTCAGGCGGCGTGGCGGCACATCGGCGGAACCCGGCGCTGGCCTACTCTGACCTCATGGTGGCCCGTCACGAGACCCACCCGGGCAACGCTGCCGCGGCTGGGCCCGCGGAGTTCCGCGCGGCTGTGGAGTCGATGCGTCGGGCCTCGCTGCGCCCGGAGGTGTTCTGCGAGGAGATGCCCGCGCCGCAGCGCATCGCGCCGTGGTCGTCGGCGCTGAGCGGCGACGTCACGGTCGACGAGGAGGACCTCGGCACCGGGCGCCTGATCCTGCTGCACGACCCCGCCGGCAACGACGCGTGGGACGGCACCTTCCGCTGCGTGGCCTACGCCCGCGCCGACATCGACCCCGAGCTCGGCTCCGACCCCATGCTGGCCGCCGTCGGCTGGTCGTGGCTGGTCGAGGCGCTCGACGCCCACGGTGCCGGTCACCACGCCGCGTCCGGCACGGTCACGTGCGTCACCACCGAGAGCTTCGGCGGGATGGCCGACGAGGACGGCACCGCCCAGGTCGAGATCCGCGCCTCCTGGACCCCCGACGTCGACGAGGAGGGCGGCCTCGACATGACCGCGCACGTCGAGGCGTGGGGCGAGCTGATGTGCACCGCAGTCGGGCTCCCGCCGGTGCCCGAGGGCGTGACGGCCATCCCCAGCCGGCGCGGACAGCGCGGCACCTGAACCGATGCCCGACAACGCGGACCACTCCCCCGCCGGAGCCCGACTCGAGGGCGAGCCGGACGACTCCGTCGACACCGAGACCGGGCCTGGGACCGGGCTGGACGGGGCGCCCGTCGAGGACGACGCCCCGCCCCCACCGCCTGCGCCCCTGCTCGAGCTGCGTGACGGCCTCCCCGACGTGGTCGACACCGACGAGGGCCTGCTGGAGGCCTGCACCGCGCTCGCTGCCGCGACCGGGCCGGTCGCCATCGACGCCGAACGGGCGTCCGGCTACCGCTACTCCAACCGTGCCTACCTCATCCAGCTGCGCCGCGAGGGCGCCGGCACCTGGCTCGTCGACCCGATCGGGATGACGACCCTGGCCCCGCTCCAGGAGGCCCTCGAGGGCACCGAGTGGATCCTGCACGCCGCGACGCAGGACCTGCCGTGCCTGCGCGAGGTCGGCCTCACCCCGACCAGCCTCTTCGACACCGAGCTCGCCGGCCGCCTCCTCGGCTACCCCCGCGTCGGTCTCGCCACCCTGGTCGAGACGGTGCTGGGGCAGCGGATGCGCAAGGAGCACTCCGCGGCCGACTGGTCGACGCGTCCCCTGCCCACGCCGTGGCTGGAGTACGCCGCGCTCGACGTCGAGGTCCTCCTCGAGCTCCGCGACCACATGGCCACCGAGCTCGAGCGGGCCGGCAAGGCGGAGTGGGCGCGCCAGGAGTTCGACCACCTGCTGGGCTTCGAGCCGGCCGTGCGGGTCGACGCGTGGCGTCGTACGTCCGGGGTGCACCGGTTGCGCGGGCGGCGCGCCCTCGGCGCTGCGCGGGCGCTGTGGGAGGCCCGCGACGCCATCGCCGCCGAGCGCGACGTGACCCCCGGGCGGATCCTGCCCGACTCGGCCATCGTGGTCGCGGCGACGGCGATGCCGACCGACCGCCGGGCGCTGCTGGCGACGCAGGGCTTCCACGGCCGGGGTGCGAGCCGCTACGCCTCCGCCTGGGTCGAGGCGCTGCGCAAGGTCCGCGAGATGGACGAGGACGACCTCCCCACCCGCGCCCCGCGTGGCGACGGCCCGCCGCACCCGCGCACCTGGGCCGAGCGCGAGCCGGTCGCCGACCGCCGCTTCAAGGCCGCCCGCGAGGCGATGCTCAACCTCGCCGAGGTGCACCACCTCCCGGTGGAGAACCTCCTCACCCCCGACTACCTCCGCCGGCTGATGTGGGCGCCCCCGGCGACCCGGGAGCCGGCCGAGCTGGCCGAGGCCGTCCGCGCCCAGCTGGCGTCGTACGGCGCCCGACCCTGGCAGGCCGGGCTGGTCACCGGCGCGCTGGTCGGCGCGATCCTCGGCGCCGAGCGCGACTAGCGCCGCCTACTGCGACGGGGACTCGCTCGGGTCCTCCGTGGGCTCGGACGTCTCGGTCTCCTCGGGCTCCTCGGGCGAGAGGATCTCCTGGGAGGTCAGGTCGATCTCCTCGGTCGCCGCCTCGAGGTCCAGCGGGCCGGGGGCCGTGACCAGCCGCTCGAGCAACGGCGTGACCGCCTCGTTGAGCTCCTCGCGCTGGTCGATGAACGGCGGCACCACCATGTAGCGGATGCTCTGGTTGAAGACGTCGGCGCTGGCCGGCTCGTCGTCGGGCGCGAGGAACTCCGGCGAGGCGGCCACCGACGTGTTGGCCGGGACGATGTAGCCGGTCGAGGCGACGGTCGCGATGGCCGCGTCGGAGACGGCGTAGGCGATGAAGTCAGCGGCGTCGCCGGTCACCTCCGAGTCCGCCGAGATGCACAGCCCGCTGATGTCACCGACGGTGGCGCGGGTGTCGATGGTCGGCATCGGCAGCACGTCGAAGTCGAGGTCCTCGGCCTCGCGCATCTCCGGGACGAGGTTGCGGAAGCCGGCGACCATCGCGAGCTCGCCACGCTTGAAGAGCTGGACGGGCGTCGCCCGGGCGAGCTGGGCGTTGGTCGGCGTCAGCGACGAGTCGCGCAGGATGAAGAGCGTCTGGCTGAGCGCCTCGCGCGTGTTGTCGTCGGAGAAGGCCAGGGACGTCGGCTCCTGGTCGTCGTCGAAGACCTGCCCGTCGCCGGAGTAGATGAACGGCGCCAACCCCTGCAGGGTCGGGTCGATCCAGACGCCGCGCGGGTCGCCGCGCCGCGAGGCGAACCGGGCGGCCGCCTCGAACTCGGCCAGCGTCCAGCGCTCGCGCTTGCCCTCGGCGGTGACGCCCGGCACGTCGAGCCCACGCCGCTCCATCTTGTCGAAGTCGACGAGGTCGGTGTTGTAGTAGACGACCATCGGGGACACCGAGTAGGCCATGCACTGGAGCTCGTCGTCCATCGCGAAGGCGTCGACGGCGTCGCGGGAGAAGCGGTCCCCGAAGTCGACGCCGCGCTCGTCGAGCAGCAGGCTCACCGGCTGCAGCGCCTCGCCCTCGACGAGCTCGTCCAGGTCGATGCGCGAGGTCAGGAAGGCGTCGGGTGCGTTGCCGGCGAGCACGTCGGCGAGGGCGGACTCGTGGTCGGGCCACGACTGCAGGGTGACCTTGCGGGTCGTGGAGGAGGCGTTGAACGAGTCCACGACGCTCTGGAAGGCCGCGACCTCCTCCTCGGTGCCGTAGGCGCCGAAGGTGACCTCGCGCGGCTTCTCCGTCGGCTTGCCGGACTGCCCGGTCGGCGACCGGGTCGGCTCGGGGTCGGGCTCGGCGTCCGCCGTGCAGGCAGCCGTCGCCAGCGCGACCGTGAGGGTGGCGGCGAGGAGGACACTGCGGCGACGGGAGGAGCGAGACACGGCCAGACCCTATCCGGACAGACCACGGCGGGCCTCGACGACGGCAGTGAAGATCGTCTCGTCCAGCGCGGCTCCCTCCCGTCGTACGCCGTCGCGCTCGAGGTGGATCAGCCGGTCGAGGCGCACCTCGCTGGGCCGGCCCTGGGCGTCCCACCCGCCCGTGCCGACGTCCATCCAGTGCCGGCCCCAGCGGGCCTCGTCCTCGGCGTCGCGGTCGTGGTCCTGGCTGCTGAGCATCAGCCCGGCCCAGCCGTCCCCGTCGGTCTGGAGGACCAGGACCGGCCGGTCCTTGCCCTGGCTCGGGTCGTCCTCGTAGGGCACCCAGGCCCACACGACCTCGCCGGGGTCGGGCTCGCCGTCGCGCTCGGGGGCGTAGCGCGCACCCGTGTCGGACGGGACCGGCGACGAGACGGGCGCCGAAGAGGTGGCGCGCGACAACAGGCCGGCGACCCGGCTGCGGAGACTCATGGCGCGAGCCTAGGGCCGGAGCTGAGCGAGTGCGCCGGACCGGGAGCGCCTCACGGCGCGTGGCCGCTCGTAGCGGCTAATTTTGGGACCCGGGGCTGCCACAGCCCGACGCACTCACGGATATTTTAACGCCTCAGACGAGCTTGTCCCTGATTTCCACGTGTCCGGCGGCCTCGAGCTGCTCCGACAGGGTCAACATCCGGGTGATCTCCCCGTGCGTGGCGCTGCCGAGGGCCGCGCGGCCGGCTGCGACGATGCGGGCGAAGGCCGCGGCGCGGAAGAGGGTGACCGCGAAGTCTCCGCGCGTGATCCCGCGCAGCACCTCGTCGACCATGCGACGCAGCTCGTCGGGGCCGGGCGGGTCGGCGACCCCGGCGACGACCCGGGCGACGTCGACGCGACGCTGCCCCGCCTCGTAGTCCCTGACCACCCGGTCGGGGTCGGCGTGCACCCACGAGCGGAGCAGGAACAGCCGCCAGAGGCTGCCCGCGAGCGTGTCGGCGGGAGCGCCCGACCACACCTCGGCGAGCGTCTCGAGGCCCTCGGTGTCGGCGAGGTGGACCACGCGCTCGGCCAGCTCAGGGTCGTCGGACTCGCGGGCACCCCGCACGAGCACGGTCGCGGCCAGGTCGCCGGCCTCGCGCACCTGCGCGGGGTCGGCCCCTCCCACGATGTCGGCGAAGAACCCGTCGCCGGGCGTCATCGGGCGGTGGTGCTGGCGGCCGGTCACCGGTCCAGCCTAGGACGCGCCAGGAGAAGGCTAGGACGACGCGCGCGCCATCACCTTGCGGATGCGCTGGTCGCTGACCTTCTCCCGGGTGCCGAGCTGCTGGGCGAAGAGCGAGACGCGGTACTCCTCGAGCATCCACCGTGCGTCGCGCAGGTGCTGCGGCAGCGGCTGCCCGTCGGGCAGGGCCGCGACGGCGTGCAGCCACGCCTCCTGGAGCCCGGCGAGCTGGTCCATCAGCTGGCGGTCGCGCGCGACCTGGCCGTCGAGGCGCTCGCGGCGATGGGTCACCGCGCCGAGGTAGCGCGGGTAGTCACGCAACCGGCGCACGCCCGCGTCCCCCACGAAGCCGGGCGCCATCAGCCGGCCGACCTGCGCGCGCATGTCGGTCAGGGCCGGGAGCGTCATCAGGTCGGCGCGCCCGGAGATCGCCTTGTCGGTGGTGCGCCACGCCTCCAGCACCCGCATCACGTCGTGGACGGCCGGGCCGAGCCCCGACGCGACGGCCTCGCGGGAGGCGGCCACCACGGCGTCGTACGCCGCCTCGTCACGCACCGTGGGGTGCTGGTCGACGACCTCGCCGACGATCCCGGCCCGCACGTCGTCGAGGAGGTCGGCCACCGACGGGTAGGGCGACGCGACGAGGGCGAGCTTGGCGCGCTGGTCGAGGCCGGCCGCGGCGAGCACGTCGTCGACCGGGTCGGCCGGACCGAGCCCGAGGAGCACGAGGCGTCGTACGCCGAGGCGGTGGTGCGCCGCGGCTTCGTCGGCCGTGGCGAGCACCTGCAGGCCGACCGTCGACCCCTCGTCGACGAGGGCCGGGAAGCCGCGGACCTCGTGACCCGCGCGGCGCTGCACGAAGGACTCCTCGACCGTGCCGAAGGTCCACGCCGTCTGGCCGGTGGCGGTCACCCCCGAGTCGGACGCGACGTCGGCCATCGCCTGCTCGAAGGTGGGCCGCAGCGGCTCCTTGAGCGCGTCGAGGTCCTTGCCGCGAGCTGCCTCGGCGCCCTTCTCGGTCACCACCCGGTAGGTCGGTCGCAGGTGGGCCGGGACCTTGGACCAGTCCCACGCCTCACGGGGGATGACGAGGCTCCGGGTGCTCCGCGCGAACCGCTCGAGGGCGTCGAGCAGCGGCTCGGCGCCCGGCGGGGTCGCGTCGAGGAACTCGCGGGCGGTGTTGGGTGCGGGCACCATCGCGACGCGGAGGTTCTTCGGCAGCGAGCGGATCAGCTCGGTGACCAGCTCCTCGCGCAGTCCGGGCACCAGCCACGAGAAGTCGTCGGCCTCGATGCGGTTGAGGGTGGCCACGGGGACGTCGATGGTGAGCCCGTCGTCTGCGGCCCCGGGCTCGAAGTGGTAGCTGATGGGGAACGTGAGCCCGGCCTCGTCGCTGTCGTGCCACTGGGTCGGGAAGTCGTGGGCGCGCACCTCCCCGGCCGTGTCGTGGGTGAGCATCTCGGGGTCGAAGGTGAGCAGGTCGGGCTTCTTCTGCCGCGCACGCTTCCACCACTGGTCGAAGTGCTGGCCGCTGACGACGTCGGCGCCGACGCGGGCGTCGTAGAACTCGAAGAGGGTCTCCTCGTCGACGACGATGTCGCGTCGTCGGGCCCGGTGCTCGAGCTCCTCGGCCTCCTCGAGCAGGCGGGTGTTCTCGGCGAGGAACCGGTGCCGGGAGTCCCACTCCCGCTGGACGAGGGCGTGCCGGATGAAGAGCTCGCGGGCGAGCGGCGCGTCGATCCGGCCGTACTGCACGAGGCGGTCGGCGACCAGCGGGACGCCGTACAGCGTGACCCGCTCGCGGGCCATCACCGCCGCGCGCTTGCGGGACCAGTGCGGCTCCGAGTACGTCCGCTTGACGAGGTGCGCGCCGAGGCGCTCGGCCCACTCGGGCTTGATGGCGGCGTTCTGCCGGGCCCACAGGCGTGAGGTCTCGACCAGCTCGGCGCTCATCAGGAAGTCCGGGTTGCGCCCCTTCAGCACGCTGCCGGGGAAGACCGCGAAGCGGGCGTTGCGGGCACCGAGGTACTCCCGCATCGGGCGCCGCTCCCCCGGCTTGCCCTTCTCGCGCTCCTCGAGCGCACCGATGTGGCTGAGCAGGCCGGAGAGCAGCGCCTGGTGGATGCCGTCCTCGTCGGGGGTGTCCGACGGGTGGCCGACGTCGAGACGCATCTCCTTGGCCACCTGGCGCAGCTGGGACTCGTAGTCCTGCCACTCGCGGATGCGCATGTAGTTGAGGTGCTCGCGCTTGCACATCCGGCGGAACGCGCTGGACGACAGCTCGCGCTGCTGCTGCTTGATGTGGCGCCACAGGTTGAGCCAGGTGAGGAAGTCGCTCGACTCGTGCTTGAAGCGGGCGTGCTGCTGGTCGGCCTGCGCCCGCTGCTCCTCGGGACGCTCGCGCGGGTCCTGGATGGACAGGGCGGCGGCGATGACGAGGACGTCGCGCAGGCAGCCGAGCCGCTCGGCCTCCAGGATCATCCGGCCGAGCCGCGGGTCGATCGGCAGCCGGGCCAGCCGACGACCGACGTCGGTCAGGCGGACGCCCTTCCCCCGCTCCTCGACCGCCGTCGGGACCGCTCCGAGCTCCTCGAGGAGGTCGGTGCCGGCCTTGACGTTGCGGCGGTCGGGCGGCTCCACGAACGGGAAGCGGGCGATGTCGCCGAGGCGTAGGGAGGCCATCTGGAGGATGACGCTGGCAAGGTTGGTGCGCAGGATCTCCGGGTCGGTGAACTCCGGGCGCGCCTCGAAGTCCTCCTCGGAGTACAGGCGGATCGCGATGCCCTCCGAGACGCGGCCGCAGCGCCCGGACCGCTGGTTGGCCGAGGCCTGGCTGATCGGCTCGATCGGCAGCCGCTGCACCTTGGTGCGCACCGAGTAGCGGCTGATCCGCGCGACGCCGGTGTCGACGACGTACCGGATGCCGGGGACGGTCAGCGACGTCTCGGCGACGTTGGTGGCGAGCACGACGCGGCGCACGACCGACGAGTGGCTGGAGAAGACCTTGTGCTGGTCGGCGGCGCTGAGGCGGGAGTAGAGCGGGACGATCTCGAGGCGGTCACTCCTGAGCGCGTCGAAGGCGTCGGCGGTGTCCCGGATCTCCCGCTCGCCCGGCAGGAAGACGAGCACGTCGCCGGGTCCCTCGGCCGACAGCTCGCGTACGGCGTCGAGGATCGCCTCGGTCTGGTCGCGCTGGACCAGCTCCCCCTCCTCGTCGCGCACTGCTTCTTCGGTTCCTGAGGAGGCGAGGGACGAGCCGTCTCGAAGGGCGAGCAGCGGGCGGTAGCGGACCTCGACGGGGTACGTACGACCCGAGACCTCGACCACCGGGGCCTTGAAGTGCGCGGCGAAGCGGTCGACGTCGATCGTGGCGCTGGTGATGATCACCTTGAGGTCGGGCCGGCGCGGCAGCAGCCGCCTGAGGTAGCCGAGCAGGAAGTCGATGTTGAGGCTGCGCTCGTGGGCCTCGTCGATGATGATCGTGTCGTACTTGCGCAGGTCGCGGTCGCGCTGCAGCTCGGCCAGCAGGATGCCGTCCGTCATCAGCTTGACCCGGCTCGCGCGGCTGGTGCGGTCGGTGAAGCGCACCTGGTAGCCCACGACGTCGCCGAGCTCGGTGCCGAGCTCCTCGGCGATCCGCTCCGCGACCGACCGGGCGGCGATGCGGCGCGGCTGGGTGTGGCCGATGAGCCTGCCGCCCTCGGCCGCCCCCACTCCGCGGCCCAGCTCGAGGCAGATCTTGGGCAGCTGCGTCGTCTTCCCCGAGCCGGTCTCGCCGGCGACGATGACGACCTGGTGGTCACGGATGGCAGCGGCGATGTCGTCGCGGCGCGCGGAAACCGGGAGCTCGGCCGGGTAGGTGATCTTCACAACGGGCGCCATTCTCGCCCACGACCGAAAGCGCTTTTCCAGCTGCCCGTGCTGAGGTCACCGAGGGTGGCGGCAGATTGCACCGACCGGACCCCTGATCTGCGATGTGCCGCCACCCCCCGGTGACGCGCCGTGAGGGTGGCGGCGGGTTGCACGAACCGGGGCATCCCACCCGCGATGTGCCGCCACCCTGGGGCTCAGGAGGTGGAGTCCTCGTCCTCCGGCGGGGTGGTCGGCTGGACCTGGCCGGGCAGACCCGGAGGGCCACCGTGCATCGGCCCACGACCACCGAAGTCGTCGCCGTCACGTCCCATCTGTCCGTGCCGCTCCACCCAGCCGCCGCGGTCGTGGTCGTCGGTGACCGCGTCGACCACCGCGGTGCCGAGGCCTCCGACGATGACGCCGGCGAGGGCGGAGGCGACCAGGGCGGCGAGCCCGAACGTCCGGTCACCGCGCTGCTGGTTGCGCCAGCGCCGGAAGCGGCTCCCCGCCGCCGGGTCGGAGGTGGCTGGACCCGGGCCGGGAGCCGGCCCGGACGCGGATGCGGATCCGGTCGGGGCCGGTGCCGGTTCGGGCGCGGGCTGGGACGCCGGAGCCGGCTCCGGCTCACCCTGGCGCCGTACGGGCTGCGTCTCGTCGCCTGGCTTGTCGTTCTCGCTCATGCCAGCAGCGTGCGCCCGCGGCCTGTGCGCGACCTGTGACACAGCCATGAGCCGGCTGCCGGTCCGGCCCGAGAAATCTCGCGGACCGATGTCGAGGAGCCCCGCACGGCTCCGTCCCCGGGGTGGACGCAGCCACAATGGGCCGCACCTGACAAGGAGCACCGACATGCCGAAGTACCTGATCCTCAAGCACTACCGCGGCGCGCCCGCCACCGTGAACGACGTCTCGATGGACCAGTGGGCACCCGAGGAGGTCGACGCGCACATGCAGTTCATGGCCGACTTCGGCAAGCGGCTGGAGGAGAGCGGGGAGTACGTCGACGCGCAGGCCCTCTCCCCCGAGGGCGCCTGGGTGCGGGCAGACGAGCAGCGCCAGCCGGCCACCGACGGCCCGTTCGCCGAGACCAAGGACCTCATCGCCGGGTGGTACGTCGTCGACGTCGACGGCTGGGACCGTGCCGTCGAGCTGGCGGGCGAGCTGTCCCTGGCCCCGGGCAAGGACGGCAAGCCGATCCACGAGTGGCTCGAGGTGCGCCCCTTCTACGGCGCGCCCTCCGCGACCGACGCCTGAGCCGGTGACCCCGGCCGACGCGCCCGACGTCCGGGCGCCCTTCGACGGGGCGACGCTGCGACCGCTCGTGCCGGCGGTCATCGGCGTCCTCGTCCGTCGCGGAGCCGACTTCGCGACGGCCGAGGACGCCGTGCAGGAGGCGCTCGTCGAGGCGTGGCGCACGTTCGGCGACGGGTCCTCGGAGCCGCCGCGCGACCTCAAGGGCTGGCTGGTCACCGTCGCGTGGCGGCGCTTCCTCGACGTCGTACGCTCCGAGGCCGCGCGGCAGCGGCGTGAGGTCGCGGTGGACCTCGAGCCCGAGCGGGGTCCGGCCGAGACGGCCGACGACACGCTCCGGGTCTTCTTCCTCTGCGCGCACCCGGCGCTGACGCCGGCCTCGGCCGTCGCACTCACGCTGCGCGCCGTGGCGGGCCTGACCACCCGGCAGGTCGCCGAGGCCTACCTGGTGCCCGAGGCGACGATGGCGCAACGCATCAGCCGCGCGAAGCGGACCGTCTCGGGCGAGTCGTTCGACCGGCCGGGTGACCTCGCGACCGTGCGACGCGTGCTCTACCTCGTCTTCAACGAGGGCTACTCGGGGGACGTCGACCTCGCCGCCGAGGCGATCCGACTGACTCGCCAGCTGGCCGCCCTGGCCGGACCCGACGGACCGGACCCGGAGACCGACGGGCTGCTCACGCTGATGCTGCTCCACCACGCGCGACGCCCCGCGCGCCTGCGCGACGACGGGACGATCGTCCCCCTCGCCGACCAGGACCGCTCACGGTGGGACACCGGGCTCATCGAGGAGGGCGTCGCCGTCCTGCAGGCCGCGCTCGCTCAGCAGCGACGAGGCGAGTACCAGCTCCAGGCGGCGATCGCCGCCCTGCACGCCGACGCCCCCAGCGCCGCGGAGACCGACTGGGTGCAGGTGGTGCAGTGGTACGACGAGCTGCTGGCGCTCACCGGCAGCCCGGTCGTGCGGCTCAACCGCGCCGTGGCGGTGGGCGAGGCCGACGGAGCCCGCGCCGGCCTCGCGGCGCTGGCCGAGGTCGACCCCGCCCTGCCCCGCCACCGCGCCGCGTCGGCGTACCTCCACGAGAAGGACGGCGACCTCGTCGCGGCGGCGAGGCTCTACGCCGAGGCCGCCGCGCTCGCGACGAACCTCGCCGAGCGGACCCACCTGACCCGGGAGGCCGCCCGGCTCAACCGGGCAGCCCGCTGACAGGCGCCGCACAGCAACCCCACAGGAAGCCCCGGCAGGATGCTGTGCGTGCAGCAGCTCACCCGCCCCGACGGCTCCCCCGTGCGTGTCCTCGTCGTCGACGACGAGGTCAACATCGCCGAGCTCCTCGCGATGGCCCTGCGCTACGAGGGCTGGGACCTCCGGATGGCGCACAGCGGTGCCGACGCGGTCGCCGCGGCGCGCGACTTCCGTCCCGACGCCGTGGTGCTGGACATCATGCTGCCGGACTTCGACGGGCTCGAGGTGCTGCGCCGGATGCGCGCGGACGGCAGCGACGTACCCGTCCTCTTCCTGACCGCCAAGGACGCCGTCGAGGACCGCATCGCCGGCCTCACGGCGGGCGGCGACGACTACGTCACGAAGCCGTTCTCGCTGGAGGAGGTCGTGGCCCGGCTGCGCGGACTGATCCGCCGCGGCGGCACGGCGGCGCAGGCCGAGGCCGGCAACGTGCTGGTCGTCGGTGACCTCACCCTCGACGAGGACAGCCACGAGGTGCACCGCGCCGGTGACGAGATCGCCCTGACCGCCACCGAGTTCGAGCTGCTGCGCTTCCTCATGCGCAACCCGCGACGGGTGCTGAGCAAGGCGCAGATCCTCGACCGTGTCTGGCAGTACGACTTCGGCGGCCAGGCCAACGTCGTCGAGCTCTACATCTCCTACCTGCGCAAGAAGGTCGACGCCGGCCGCGAGCCGATGATCCACACGATGCGCGGCGCCGGGTACGTCCTGAAGCCGGCGTCGTGACCACCCTCGCCGACCGGCTGCCGGTGGTGCCCCGCACGCTGACAGCCCGGCTCGTCGCGGTGGTCGTGCTCCTCGTCGCGGTGACCGCCGCGGTGATCGGCACCGCGACGGCGGTGGTGATGAAGGACTACTTCACCGACCGGCTCGACGACGAGGTCCGCGGCTCGCTCGCCCGCGAGTTCGGTCCGCCCACCGACTTCGGCCCCGGTCCGCGCGGCGACGATCGTGGGCCAGGCGGCCAGCGCATCGGCACCCTGACCGCCGTCCTCCCCAGCACGACGGGCGGTCCGTACGGCGTCGTGGTCGAGGACGCCTCCCGGGGAGGCGTGGACGAGCTGCCCGTCTCGGCCGAGGTCCTCGACCGGCTCGAGGACGTGCCCACCGACGGACGGGTGCGGGACGTCGACCTGCCGGGTCTCGGCACCTACCGGGTCCTCGCTGCCGGCGACGGCAGCACCACGGCCGTGGCCGGCCTCCCGACCGAGGAGGTCGACGAGACGCTCACCTGGCTGGTGACCATCGTCGTCGTCGTCGGGGCGGGTGCGGTGGCAGCCGCCGGCGCCGCGGGCACGATCGTCGTACGCCGCCAGCTGGCGCCGCTGCGCGAGGTCGCCGCCACCGCCCACCGGGTCGCGGAGCTGCCGCTGGCCTCGGGGGAGATCGAGATGACCGAGCGGGTGCCGGCGCGGTTGACCGACGAGCGCACCGAGGTCGGCCAGGTGGGATCCGCGCTCAACGCCATGCTCGACCACGTCGAGGACTCGCTCGACCAGCGGCACCGCAGCGAGCAGCAGGTGCGCCAGTTCGTCGCCGACGCGTCCCACGAGCTGCGGACGCCCCTCGCCACGATCGCGGGCTACACCGAGCTGGCGCGCCACCGGCCCGAGACCAGCGGAACGGCGCTCGACAAGGTCGAGACGGAGTCGGCCCGGATGACCGCTCTCGTCGAGGACCTGCTGCTCCTGGCGCGCCTCGACTCGGGCCGCCCGCTGGAGCGGCGGCCCGTCGACCTCTCCCGGCTGCTGCTCGAGGCCGTCGACGACGCCCGCGTGGTCGACCACGCCCGGTCCTGGCGGCTGTCGCTGCCCGACGAGCCCATCACGGTCACCGGCGACGAGGCGCGCCTGCACCAGGTCGTGAGCAACCTGCTCACCAACGCCCGCAAGCACACGCCGCCCGGCAGCACGGTGACGGTGACCGGCACGACCGGTGCCACAGGCGCCGGCTTCACCGTGCACGACGACGGCCCCGGCTTCGCGCCCGACCTGGCACCTCGCGCCTTCGAACGCTTCACGCGCGGTGACGCCGCCCGCACCCGCGGCGGCGCGGGGCTCGGGCTGTCCCTCGTGGAGGCGATCGTCGGTGCCCATGGCGGCGCCGTGACGCTCGACAGCCGGCCCGGCGACACCACGATAGCCGTCGGCCTGCTCTCCCCTACCGCGTAAACGGCAGTTACGGTGGCGGCATGAGCCTGACCACCCTCACCGACAAGGTCGTCGTCGTCACCGGGGCCGGATCGGGGATCGGTCGCGCCCTCGCCCTCCGCAGCGCGCGGGCGGGCGCCCTCCTCGCCCTGTCCGACTGGGACCGCGACGGCCTCGCCGAGACCGTCGCGCTCGCCGAGCAGGCCGGTGCGACGAAGGTCCGCCAGGACGTCGTCGACGTCTCGGACCGTGCTGCGGTCGCGACGTGGGCGGCCGGTGTGGTCGAGGAGCTCGGCCGCGTCAACCTCGTCGTCAACAACGCCGGCGTGAGCGCCACCGGCGACTTCTCCGACCTCACCTACGACGACCTCGACTGGATCGTCGGCATCAACTTCTGGGGCGTGGTCCACGGCTCCAAGGAGTTCCTGCCCCACCTCGTCGCGAGCGGCGACGGTGCGCTGGTCAACATCTCCTCGCTCTTCGGGTTGGTGTCGGTGCCCGGTCAGTCGGCGTACAACGCGACGAAGTACGCCGTCCGCGGGCTGACCGAGGCGATCCGCGAGGAGATGCTCGTGAACCGCCACCCGGTGACGGTCACCTGCGTCCACCCCGGCGGCATCCGCACCGGCATCAGTCGCCACGGCCGCAAGGCGGCCGGCCTCGACGCCGCCCGCATCGACGCGCTCTTCGAGAAGAAGCTCGCGAAGATGTCGCCCGACCGTGCCGCCGAGATCATCCTCGACGGCGCCCTGGCCGGGAAGCCGCGCGTCCTCGTCGGCCTCGACGCCCACCTCATCCACCAGTTCGGCCGGATCGCGGGCGCCCGCTACCAGGACGTCGTCGCGCGTCTCGCCGCCCGCACCCGCTGACGAGCCGGCGCGTCGAGGCGCCGCCTCGGCTGATAGGGATGACCCCATGGATCCCGGGACCGCCATCCGCTGCGAGATGACCAAGTGGGGCGACCGGCCGCACTGGCGCTTCGAAGGCGTCTTCCTCGGCTCGGACGACCACGGCCAGTGGCTGGGATTCCCGGCGGGCACCCACAACCGCCGCCCGGGCCATGAGTTCCACTCCGCGGTCGCCTGCGTGACGCTTGTCCAGCCGGGAAGGTGGCACCTGCCGACGTTCCAGGCGCCCGGCATCTGGTGCGACCTCTACGCCGACGTCACGACCCCGGCCGTGTGGGAGGCGGACGTCCTGCGGGCTGTCGACCTCGACCTCGACGTGATCCGGCTGCCCGACCCGCTTCCAGTGGTCGAGTCCGCGCCGTGGGACGTACCGCCCGCCGGTCCGGGCGAGGTCTTCGTCGACGACGAGGACGAGTTCGCCGAGCACCAGGTGCTCTACGGCTACCCCGCCGAGGTGGTCGCCGCTGCCCGGGCCAGCTGCGACGCGCTCGTCCGCGCCGTCCACGCCGGCCTGCCGCCGTACGACGGCACCCACCAGCGCTGGCTGGCGGAGCTCACTCGTCTGACGTCCGCCTGAGGGCGCGCCGCTCGGCGCGGGTCATCGCGCGGAACGGTCCGACCAGGCGGGGCCCGGCCAGCCGACCCTCCAGCCTGCGGGCCTCGCGCTTGAGCGGCTGGGCGACGTACTCCCCGAGGATCACGCCCGAGGCCAGCGCGATGGCGACCGAGATCGCCGTCATCAGCGCGAGGATGCCCTGGGAGACGAAGACGCCGCCCTCGGCGAGGAACGTCAGGCCGCGGTAGATCGACAGGCCGGGCAGGAACGGCACGATCGCCGGCACCGCCACGACCAGCGGCGGCACCCGCACCCGACCGGCGACGGCGTAGGCCACCAGACCGATGAAGAAGGCCGCCGCACCCGCCGACATGACCCGGCCGAAGCCCAGCAGCGCCACGCCCTGCGAGATCGACGCCGCGGCAGCGGTGGTGAGGGCGATCGGCACGACCGCACGCCGCGGGGCGTACGACGCGATGCTGAAGGCGGCCGCCGACACCGCCGCGCCGCCGAGGACCGCCGGGAGCTCCGAGACACCGAGCGCACCCGGGACGAGCTGGCCGAGCTCGAGCCCGATGCCGTCGGCCACCGAGATGCCGAGAGCGACGCCGGCGATGATGCCGGCCGTCGCCATCATCGCCTCGATGAGGCGGGCGCTAGAGGTCAGGTAGAAGCCGGTGAGCGCGTCCTGCACCGCTCCCATCAGGCCGATCCCGGCGAGCAGCAGGATGATGTTGGCGGTCACGACCAGCGACGGGTCGACCTCGATCGGCGTCGCCGCCACCGCCCCGGCGAGCAGCGTCGCGATCGCGCCTCCGGCGACCTGCAGGTAGAAGTACGGCAGCCGCCGTCGCGCCAGCACGATCTGCACGCGGTCGATGAGACCGGCCGCGACCGCGGCGGTGACCGAGACCACCGGCCCACCGCCGAGGAAGACGCCGACGGCCGCGGCCATCACCATCCACGCGACCGTCACCGCCCAGCGGGGGAAGGCGTGGCCGAGCGAGACGATGGTGGCCATCCGCGACCGCGCGAGGTAGAGGTCGGCCTGGTCGGTGAGGACGTCGCGCACCAGGTGGTCGACCGCGGTGAGGTCCTCGTAGTCGATGTCGCGCTGCTGCACGTGGCGCAGCATCAGCATCGGCACGTCGTCCGACGAGCGCTGGTGGCTCATCGACAGGGCGGTGAACGTCACGTCGATCTCGGCCGAGCGCAGGCCGAGGTGGTCGGCCACCGAGCGCATCGTCGCGGTCACGTCCGCGGCGCCCGCGCCGGACGACAGGAGCATCTCCCCGATGCGCAGGCAGAGGTCCATCGTCAGGTGGACCTCCCGGGCCCGTTCGGCCTCGAGCCGGGCCTCCAGCTCGGCCTGCGGATCGTCCTCGTCGTGCATGCGCGATCGTCCGTCCTGCTGGTCCACCCGGCCATGGTGGCAAAGGCCGGATCCCACCCGGCACAGGGGTGAGCCTCACCTGCTGGGGCGTCCCTAGACTCGATGCATGCGCATCGACTTCCACGCGTCGCCGGAGCCGACGCTCGGCGTGGAGTGGGAGCTCGCGCTCGTCGACCGGGCCAGCCGCGACCTCGTCAGCATCGCCTCGGAGGTGCACGAGCTCGCCGGCGGTCGGCTCGAGAGGCCGGAGCGGCTGCACAAGGAGCTGCTGCGCAACACCGTCGAGGTCGTCACCGGCATCTGCGACACCGTCGGAGAGGCCGTGGCCGACCTGCGGGACACCCTCGCCGTCGTCACGCCCGCGGCGGCCGAGCTCGGGGTCGACCTCCTCGGCGCCGGGTCGCACCCCTTCGCCGACTGGTCGCATCAGCAGCTCACCGAGGGCCACCGCTACGCCGAGCTGATCAACCGCACCCAGTGGTGGGGCCGCCAGATGCTGATCTGGGGGGTCCACGTCCACGTGGGGATGCCCGAGCGCGACCGGGTGATGCCGGTCCTGGCGTCGATGCTGACGACGTACCCCCACCTCCTCGCGCTCTCGGCGAGCTCCCCGATCTGGGCCGGCCAGGACACCGGCTACGCGTCCAACCGAGCCCTGATGTTCCAGCAGCTGCCGACCGCGGGGCTGCCCTTCGCCTTCGAGACGTGGTCCGAGTTCGAGAAGTGCATCGCCGACCAGACCACGACC
This sequence comes from Nocardioides sp. GCM10028917, assembly GCF_042666175.1. Taxonomy (NCBI): domain Bacteria; kingdom Bacillati; phylum Actinomycetota; class Actinomycetes; order Propionibacteriales; family Nocardioidaceae; genus Nocardioides; species Nocardioides sp. GCM10028917. Next base: position 28,645 of record NZ_JBHTFL010000009.1, on the reverse strand, counting down.
GGGATCATCGACTCGATGGCCGACGTCCGCTGGGACCTGCGCCCCGCGCCGCACCTCGGCACCCTCGAGCACCGGGTCTGCGACGGCATGTCCGACCTGGGCGAGCTCGGCGCCCTCACCGCGCTCGTCCACTGCCTCGTCGTCGACCTCGACACGCGGCTCGCGGCCGGCGAGGACCTGCCGACCCTCCCACCGTGGCAGGTGCAGGAGAACAAGTGGCGCGCCGCGCGCTACGGCCTCGACGCGATCGTCATCCTCGACGACCACAACCGCGAACGGCTCGTCACCGAGGACCTCGACGACCTGCTCGAGCGGCTCACCCCGGTGGCCAAGCGGCTCGACTGCGAGGCCGAGCTGCGCAGCGTCGCCGACATCCCCGTCCGCGGGGCGTCCTACCAGCGCCAGCGGGCCGTCGCCCACGAGTCGGGTGGCGACCTCGTCGCGGTCGTCGACGCGCTCGTCGCGGAGCTCGCCCACTCGCTGGAGTCCTGACTGCGCTCCGCCACGCACGCCCTTGTGGCGCGCGGCGCGGGGCGAGAGGATGCCCGGACCTCTCCGCTTCGCACGGCGTCGAGGCCAAGACGGAGGAGCAGCCAGTGGTGGACCCGATCGACCCGACCGCGACCGGCTTCCTCCTCGCCGAGAACCGCAACATGCCGATGCACGTCGGCGGCCTCCAGCTCTTCGAGAAGCCCGCCGGCGCCGGCCGCGGCTACGTCCGCGAGATGTACGAGCAGATGCGCGACGTCGAGCAGATGGCGCCGCTCTTCCTGAAGCACCCGCACCGCTCGGCGCGTACGGCGGGCCAGCTGGTGTGGGTGCCCGACGAGCAGTTCGACATCGAGCACCACGTCCGGCACAGCGCGCTGCCCAAGCCGGGCCGCGTGCGCGAGCTGCTCGAGCTCTGCTCGCGGCTCCACAGCACCCGCCTGGCGTGGGAGCGACCGCTCTGGGAGGCCACGGTCATCGAGGGCCTGCGCGACGGACGCGTGGCGATGTACACCAAGACCCACCACGCCCTCGTCGACGGCGTCTCCGCGATGCGGCTGCTCGCGAGCGTGCTGTCGACCGATCCCGACGAGCGCGGCATGCCAGCCCCCTGGGCGATGCGTCCCCGCATGCCGCGCGAGAAGCCCGCGAGCACGGGCGACGCCTCACTGTCCGACGTCACGACCGCCACGCTGCGTACGGCGCTCGCGATCGCGTCGGAGGCCGCCGGCATGCCCGGCGCGCTGGTCCGCACCCTCAACAAGAGCGTGCGGAATGAGACGTCCGCGCTGTCGCTGTACGCCCCGCGCACCATGCTCAACCAGAACATCACCGGCTCCCGACGCTGCGCCGCCCAGGACTGGCCGGTCGAGCGGCTGCGGGCGGTCGGACGCGCGAGCGGCACCACCATCAACGACGTGGTCCTCGCCATGGTCAGCGGCGCGATGCGGACCTACCTGCTCGAGCTCGACGCGCTGCCCGACACCACTCTGATCTCGATGGTTCCGGTCGGCCTCAACGCCAAGCAGTCCCAGCTCGCCTCGGCCGACGGGGGCAACGCGGTCGGCTCGGTGATGGTGCAGCTCGGCACCCACCTGCCCGACCCCGCCGACCGCCTCGCGGCGATCCACCGCTCGATGATGGACGGCAAGAGCAGCCTCTCGGCGATGACGCCGACGCAGATCCTGGCGATGAGCGCGCTCGGGCAGGCGCCCGCCATCCTCGGCCCGGTCTTCCGGATGCAGGGCATCGTGCGCCCGCCCTACAACCTCGTCGTCAGCAACGTCCCCGGCCCCCGCACCACCCACTACTGGAACGGCGCCCGGCTCACCGGCACCTACCCGCTGTCGATCCCGATCAACGGGATGGCGCTCAACATCACCTGCACGTCCTACGACGGCAAGATGTGCTTCGGCCTCACCGGCTGCCGCCGCACGGTCCCCCACCTGCAGGTCCTGCTCCAGTACCTCGACGAGGAGCTGACCGCCCTCGAGCGGGCCGCCGGCGTCTAGGCTGGCGCGCGTGCCCGACGAGCCCGTGTGGAACACGCTCCACGTCGGTGACAACCTCGACGTGCTGCCACTGCTCCCGGCGGTGTCGGTCGACGTCGTCTACACCGACCCGCCCTACAACACGGGCAACGACTTCGCGTACGCCGACCGCTTCCGCGACGGCTCGCACGCCGACCCCTACGCCGGGCGGCACGCGGCGTGGACGGCGATGATGCGTCCGCGCCTCGAGGCGGTCCGCGAGGTGCTGGCGCCGCACGGGGCGGTGTTCGTCAGCATCGACGACAACGAGGTCGCCCACCTGCGGCTGCTGATGGACGAGGTCTTCGGGGAGGCCAACTTCCTCGCCCAGGTCGTGGTCAACCTCAACCCGAAGGGCCGCCAGCTCGGCCGCGGGTTCGCCACCAGCCACGAGTACGTCCTCGCGTACGCCCGCCACCTGCCGTCCTGCGCGGTGGACGGGGCGTCGACCGAGGCCGTCGACGAGTCGGACTTCCCGCTGACCACGCCCGACGGGCGACGGTTCCGCTACCTGCCGCTGCGCAACACCAACAAGAAGTTCAACCCGGTCAGCACACCGACGCTCCACTACCCGCTGCACGGCGACCCGGTGACCGGTCGGGTGTCGGTCCGTGCGTTCGACGGCAGCACGGCGCTGACGCCCGTCTTCGGCGACGGCCGCCCGGCGGTGTGGCGGTGGTCGAGGCCGCGCGTGGAGGAGCGTCCCGACGACCTGGAGTGCCGGGTGATCCGCGGCCGCAGCGGCGAGCGCACCGACATCTTCCAGCGCGACTGGCTGCACCGCGAGGGCGGGCGCCGCAAGAAGCTGCGCACCATCTGGCTGGCCGAGGAGATCGGCTCGACCGACACCGCCGTCGCCGAGCTCAAGGCAGTGGTCGGCCACGTCTTCGAGTCGCCCAAGCCCACCGGCCTGGTCCGCCGGATCCTGTCCACCCTGCCCGCCGACGTCGTCGTGCTCGACCCGTTCGCCGGCAGCGGCACCACCGGTCACGCCGTCGCGCTCGCCAACGCCGCCGACGGCGGCACCCGCCGCTGCATCAGCATCAACTCCGCCGAGCCCACCCGCGCGGGCTCCAACGCGCAGCTCGCCGGCCTCGCCACGGTCGCCGACATCACCCGCGCCCGCCTCACGGCCGTCGCCGAGGTCGTCGGCGGTGGTCTCGAGGTGCACGACCGGCTGGCCGGCTCGGGAAACTGCTGATCCCAATTTTCCCACCAGCCCCACAACGTCCTTTACTGTGGAGCGCGTGTCTTCCTCCACGCGCCGCTCACAGCCTTCCGCACGCCGCTCCGCTCCCGCTCGCGGGCGGGCGCTGACGGTCGCCACCGCCGGCGTCCTCGTCGCCGGCCTCGCGCTCAACGTCGGCGTCGGTCCGTCGGTCGCGGACGACGGCGACCGGACGGGCAGGGCGCAGAGCCGCGGACTGACGTACGGCGGCGACAGCGGCTACCGGGGCCGCAACCAGACCTCGGACGGCAAGCCCGGCATCGTGGTCGGCCCGCCGGTCAACGCCCGCGGTCGCGCGGCCACGGTGCTGAACGACGTCAGCTACGAGATCGCGCCCGGTGTCGTGCTGCGCGAGTGGGACCAGGTCGACGGTCGCCAGCCGATCGGGCAGGTACGGATGAACCTGCTCAGCGTCAGCCTCGACGCCCCCAACATCACCTTCGAGGAGTTCTCGCCCACCTACGTCACCAGCCGCAAGAAGGTCAGCCAGCTCGGCGGGTGGAACAACGCCCTCGGCGCGGTCAACGGCGACTTCTTCGACATCGGCGGCACCGACGCCCCGCTGGGCATGACGGTCAACCGCGAGAAGGGCGTCCTCACCGGCTCGCGCGTGGGCTGGATCCCGGGCGTCAACTCCTCGCTGTGGTTCGACGACTCCGGCCCGCACGTCAGCCCGCTGGCTCTCGAGTGGACGATCCGCCAGCGCAGGGCGTGGACCGTCAGCGGGGTCAACCACCCGATCGTGCCCTCGGGCCAGATCGGCGTCTTCACCTCCGACTGGCACCGCACGGAGGGCTACCAGGTGACGGACGGCAAGAAGCGCGCCCGTGAGGTCGTGCTCCGCAAGAACCGCGTCATCTCCAACAAGCCGAAGCTCTCCGACGGCCGCAAGATCAAGCAGAAGGAGCGGGTGCTGATCGGCACCGGTCCCGCCGCCGCCAAGCTGAAGAACCTCAAGCGGGGCAAGCGGATCACGCTGTCGCAGCGCATCGCCGGCGGCAAGCCGACGGTCGCGATCAGCGGCGACCGCCCGCTGCTCACGAACGGCGTCCGCACCGTCGTCAACAACACCATCGCCCACCCGCGTACGGCGGTCGGCATCGACGCCGACGGCCGCAAGCTGCTCATCCTCGTGGTGGACGGCCGCTCAGCGGTCAGCCGCGGCTACACGATGGTCGAGCTCGCCGACATCATGACCGCCCTAGGCGCGGAGAACGCGATCAACCTCGACGGCGGGGGCTCCTCGGCGATGTACACCCGCACCGGCACCGGCGCGTTCGGCATCGTCAACGAGCCGTCCGACGGCAGCGAGCGACTGGTGCCCAACTCGTTCGGCCTCGTCCACCACGGCGAGCTGCCGCCGGTGGTGCCGATCCTGCCGCCCACCCCGACGCCCACGCCCACGGTGCCCCCGACCACTCCGCCGACGCCGCCGCCGCCGACGCCGCCGCCGGTTCCCTGACCGGAGCCCCGGCTCAGGCGTCGGGCGCTGCGAAGACCACGACGTACGTCACCGGCGCGAGGCACTGCACGGTGCTCTTCGGCAGCGCCGGGACGACCTGGAAGCCCGCCTCGCCCGCGTCGATCGCGACGCTGCGCGGAGGCTCGCACCCGGTCGAGACGACGGCGCCGTAGGGGGTCGTGCCCGGCGCGCTCAGCTCCTTCACCGCGGCGGCGACCTCGTCCGGCAGTTCGCCCTGCAGGCCCATGCCGAAGTCGGCGACGGCCTGGTCGGTGTCGAGCGCGACGGCCATCTCAGACGGCGAGCCGCCACCCTCGGTGGCGTCGACCAGCACGGCGTCGGTCACGCCGGCGGACCCCTCGACGCGGACCGGCGTGGCGTCGCCGCTCGCGGACGGGTCCTGCGACGGGCTCTCGGAGGGGGACGGGGTCTCGCTCGGGGTGTCGGACGGGCTCGGCGTGCTCGTCCCTGCCGGGTCGGTCGCCGTACCGCCGTCGTCGTCCCCGCAGGCAGAGAGCCCTCCCGCCAGGACGAGCGCGGCGAGGAGGGCGGAGGCAGACCGGGTGCGGGCGCCCGAGCGGCGCGGTGAGGGGCTCATGGTGCTTCGACGATATCGACGGGCGTCCGGCTCCGCCGGAAGGCTCGCACGCGGGACGTCGCGTCGACGCCGTGCGGTCCGCACTGGCAGGCTGGCGCCATGAGTGGCCCCGAGAACCAGGCCGAGCCGGTCCGTGAGGCCGTCCGGGCCTACGCCGCACGGCAACCGCAGCTTGTGGCGGCGACCGCCGGGTGGGTGACGCTGATCCGCACGCTGCTCGACGACGCGGGCATCGACTACCTCAGCGTCACGGGGCGCACCAAGAGCGTGGCGTCGTTCTCGGCCAAGGCCAACCGCACCCAGGAGGGCCGCCCGATGTACGCCGACCCGCTGCAGGAGGTGACGGACCAGATCGGCGTCCGCGTCATCACGTACGTGCACAGCGACGTGGCGGCGGTCGCCGAGCTCCTCGACGAGGAGCTCTCCATCCTCGACGACCGCGACCTCGGCGAGGAGACGGCGCGGGCGGGCCGGTTCGGCTACGCCAGCCGCCACCTGCTGGTGCGCACCGAGGCCGGCGACGACGAGCAGCACCCCGAGCTCGTCGGCGAGCGGGCCAGCGTGCAGGTACGCACCGTGCTGCAGCACGCCTGGGCGGAGTTCGAGCACGACATCCGCTACAAGGGCAACGTCCCGGAGGACGCCGCCGCCGACCTCGACCGCCGCTTCACCCTCGCCGCCGGGCTCATCGAGCTGGCCGACCGCGAGTTCGCCACCATCCGTGAGCGCATCCAGGCGGCCGCGCCCGGCACCCTGGCGGAGCTCGATGCCGACCACATCGTCGGTCAGGAGCTGGCCACCTTCCTGGCCGGCCACTACAGCGACGCTGGCTGGTCGCACACCGACCACTACGACTGGATCGCCGGCCTGCTCGCCCAGCTCGGCATCGACACGGTCGACGACCTCGCCGACCTGCTCACCTCCGTCGACGCCGACGCGGTCATCCGGCGGATGGGCTACCGCTACCCCGCCGGTGCCGTACGACGCCTCGACGACGCCCTGCTCGCGATCTTCGGCGAGCAGTACGTCACCCTCGAGGGCAACAGCCACCGGGTCCCGCTGCTGCGCGCCCGGCTGGAGAAGCTCAGCACTCCCGAGGGCTGACGGGCGGGAGTCGGTCCGCTCCCGGGGCGCCCCTAGGGTTGTGCCATGCCCCGGCTGTCGTGGACCACCGTCACTCCCCTGCTGGCCGCTGTGGCACTGACGATCGCCTGGCCCCTGCACCCGGACAGCGCACCCGTGCTCGGCGTGCTCTCGGTCCTGCTGGTCGGCGCAGTGCTCGCCGCCGTGCACCACGCCGAGGTCGTCGCCCACCGGGTCGGCGAGCCGTACGGGTCGCTGGTGCTCGCGGTCGCGGTGACGATCATCGAGGTCGCGCTCATCGTCACGCTGATGATCACCACCGACAAGGACACCGCCGGGCTCGCGCGCGACACCGTCTTCGCAGCGGTGATGATCACCCTCAACGGCATCGTGGGCATCTCGCTGCTCGTCGGCGCGCTCAAGCACCACCTCGCCGTCTTCAACCCCGAGGGCACCGGCGCCGCGCTGGCCACGGTCATCGCCCTCGCCGTGCTGTGCCTCGTCGTGCCGTCGGTGACGACGTCGCAGCCCGGACCGGAGTTCACCGGCGGGCAGTTGACCTTCGCGGCGATCGCGTCGCTCGCCCTCTACGGGATGTTCGTCTTCACCCAGGCCATCCGGCACCGTGACTTCTTCCTCCCGGTGACCCAGGACTCGCACTCGCCGCTCGTCACCTCCACGGCCGAGGCGGAGGGCGCCGCCGCCCGCGCGTCCGGCAGCGGCTCGTTCGAGCACGAGCCGGTCGACGACGACGAGGACGGGCACGCCGACCCGCCTTCCGACCGGGCCGCCCTGACCAGCCTCGCCCTGCTCGTCGTCTCCCTCGTCGCCGTCGTCGGTCTGGCCAAGATCGAGTCGCCGGCCATCGAGTCCGGCGTGGCGGCGCTCGGCTTCCCGCCGGCGGTCGTCGGCGTCGTGATCGCGCTCCTCGTCCTCGCCCCCGAGACGATCGCCGCCGTCCGGGCCGCGACCCTCAACCGGGTCCAGGTCAGCCTCAACCTCGCGCTCGGCTCGGCGATGGCGTCCATCGGTCTCACCATCCCCGCCATCGCGGTCGCCAGCATCTGGCTCGACGGGCCGCTCGAGCTCGGCCTGAACCAGCTGCAGGTCGTGCTGCTGGCCCTCACCGCGGCCGTCGCGATCCTCACCGTCGTCCCGGGCCGAGCCAAGCCGCTCCAGGGCGGGGTGCACCTCGTCCTGCTCGCGGCGTTCCTGTTCCTCACCGTCGCGCCCTGAGACGCACCGGAGCGGTGGCTCGCCCACCTCCCGCGACTGCGGGACGTGGGTGGGCCACCGCTCGGGTGGACGCTCGACCTGCGGCAGGGTCAGCCGAAGTAGGTCGCGTAGATCTTGTCGTAGGTGCCGTCCTCGCGGAGGTCGGCGAGCGTGCTGTTGATGGCGCGCAGGAGCGCGATGTTGCCGTCCTTCTTCACCGCCATGCCGTACTGCTCACCGGTGTCGAACTCCCGGGCCAGCTTGAGCTTGCGGTTGTCGGAGACGAACTGGCCGGACACCGTGTTGTCCAGCATCGCCGCGTCGAGCTCGCCCGCCGCGAGCGCCGCCTGCAGGCCCGCCGCGTCGTCGTACGCCGTCACCAGCGTGGTCTCCGGGGCGAAGTCGCTGAGGTAGGTCTCGCCCGTGGTCTCCTTCTGCACCCCCACCCTCTTGCCGGCGAGCTCCGGGAGCTGGTCCAGGCCGGAGCCGCGCGGCGTGATGAGTGCCTGCTTGGCGTCGAAGTAGGGGCTGGAGAAGTCCAGCACGCGGGCCCGCTCACCGGTGATCGTCATCGCCGAGATGGCGAGGTCGCACGCCTCGTTGTTGAGCGAGTTGCCCGAGGTGATGTCGTCGAACGACACGTCGATCACGTCGAGCTCCGCGTCGAGGTCCTTGGCGACCTCGCGCACCAGGTCGATGTCGAAGCCGGTGGGCTTGCCACCCTCCTCGTACTCGAACGGCGCGTAGGGCATGTCGGTGCAGACGGTGAGGGCACCGCTGAAGACCAGCGACACCTCGCTCAGGGCGTCGGCCTCGTCGGCGCTGGCGCTGCCACCGCAGGCGCTGAGCGTGGCCATCAGGGCCACGGAGGACAGGGCGGCGAGGGCCGTGCGGGCAGGGCCGAGCCGTCGGACGGTGCGGGTCATGGCGTCAGTTCGCATTCACGGTGAGCGACTCGCGCAGTCGCATGAGGGCGTATTCGGTGATCTTCACGAGCGCACCCTTGGCCTGCTCGCGGTCGCGGGCGTCGAGGCTGATGATCGGTACGTCGGCGGGCAGGGCCAGCGCGGCGGCGATCTCCTCGGCGGGGTAGCGCGGGACGCCGTCGAACTCGTTGACGGCGACGATGAAGGGGATGCCCTTGGACTCGAAGTAGTCCAGCGGCGAGAACGACTCGTCGAGGCGCGCCACGTCGACCAGCACGATGGCGCCGATGGCGCCGCGGCACAGGTCGTCCCACATGAACCAGAAACGGCGCTGCCCGGGCGTGCCGAAGAGGTAGAGCACGAGGTCCTCGGCCAGGGTCAGGCGGCCGAAGTCCATCGCCACGGTGGTGGTGGCCTTGGTGGGCACGGCGGCGAGATCGTCGACGCCCTCGGACTCGTTGGTGACGAGTGCCTCGGTGCGCAGCGGGTCGATCTCCGACACGGCGCCGACGAGCGTCGACTTGCCGACGCCGAAGCCGCCTGCGATGACGATCTTCGTCGACGCGGCCGCACGCTGTGCCTTAGTAGTTTCGAAGTCCACGGAGGGTCCTTTCGATGAGCTCGAGTCGCTCATCTGTCGACGTGCTGTCGGTGATGGTGGCCTGGATGCGGACCAGGCCCTGCTCGATGAGGTCGCCCAGCAGCACCCGGGTGACGCCGATCGGCATCTTGGTGAGGGCCGACACCTCGGCCACGGAACGCCGGTCGCAGACCTCGAGAACCTGCGCAGCAGACGGAGAGAGCACAGGGGCTTCCGCACCCGCCTGCAGGCGGAGCGTGGCCTCCAAGGCCAGCTCGACCTTCGTGGCCGTCCGGCCTGCGGTGAGGGTGTAGGACCGGATCAGTCGAGGGCGGTAGCCCTCGTCCTCCGGCTCGGGTGGCGGCGTCATGGCGCGGGTCCGGTCAGCCGCCCGTACCGACGCGGGCCTGGGCCTCGACGGTACGTCCCACGCGGTCCACCAGCAGGGCCATCTCGTAGCCCACCTGGCCGATGTCGGCCTCCTCGGTCGTGAGCACGGTGAGGTTGGACCCGTCACCGACGCTCATGAGCATCAGGAAGCCCATCTCCATCTCGACGATGGTCTGCATCACCGAGCCGCCCTCGAAGAGGCGGGCGGCGCCGACCGCGAGGCTGGCCAGACCGGAGGAGACGGCCGCGACCTGCTCGGCGCGCTCGCCCGGGATGCTGGTGCTCGAGGCCATGAGGAGACCGTCGGCGGACACGAGGATCGCGTGCGCCGCGTCGGGTACGTCGTCGACGAATCGCGACATCACCCAGTCGAGGTCTCGGTCGTCACCAGCCGTGCTGGCGACGGGGGCGGCGGAGGTGTCGTGAGTCATGCTGGGCCTGCTTCCGTGTGCTGGGTGGAACTCTGGGCTGCTCGTCGACCGCGGGAGACTCCTGCGGTGTGCGACTGGAGACGGCGGCGGATTGCTTCGGGGTCACGCGTCTTGGCTGCCGTGGGCGGGGTCACGCTACCGGGAACGAGGCGCTCACCGGGGGCACGTCGCGGAAGTCCGACGGGTGTGGACTCGACGACCGGCGCCGGCTCGGAGACGTGCTCGGCGATCTCCCAGCCACGGTCGACCTCGGTCTCGTGCCACTCCCCCTTGCCCTCGCCGGCGAGCCAGCCGGAGCGCATGGACTTGAAGATCGGGGACTCGCCGCCGGCGCGGGCCGGCTCGGCGCCGTGCGACAGACCGTTGCTGCCGTGACCGTTCGAGCCGTTGCTGCCGTGGCCGTTGCTGCCGTTGGTGCCGTGGCCGTTGGTGCCGTGGCCGTTGAGGCCGTGGCCGTCCGTGAGGAGCGCGGCGGCGTCGTACGACGGCACCGGCTCGAGCTCGGGCTCCGGGCGCTCCTCGAGCTGGGGCTCGGGCTCGGCCGCGACCTCGCTGACGGGCTCCGGCTCGGGCTGGCTGACCGGCTGCGCCGGGCGGGCCCGGGTGCCGAGACCCAGCGGGTCGTCGGCGTCGACCTCGACCTCGCGGACCTGGGCGGCGGGCTCGGGCTCGACGGCGGGCTCGGGCTCGGTCTCGGTCTGCTCGGCGACAGCGGGCTCGTCGAAGGCGTCGGCGGGCAGCGGGTCGGACAGCGGGTCGTGGGCCCGGGCGGGCTGCTCGACCGGCTGCTCGACGGGGTGCTCGGTCGGCTCCTCGGCCACCGCCACCTCGGTCGGCTCAGCAGTCGCCTCCTGGACGGGGACCTCGGCGCTCCGCGCCTCCTGCTCGGCCTGCGCACGCTGACGCGAGGCCAGGGCGGTGATCGGGACGACGCGGGCGACCTTCTCGGCGCGCTCGGTCGCGGCGCCCCCGCCACCGGCGGAGTCAGCCTTGGCAGCGGGCTCAGCAGTGTCGGCGCGCTTGCCGAAGAGCGGGCCCGTGGCGCCGGAGGTCTCCGGCGGCAGGAAGGCGTCGGCACCCGTGCGGGGCATGTTGGCGCCGGGGTCGCGGCGCGGCAGGAGGGTGCCGAGCGGCGGGCGGTCCGGGGTCGGCTCCGACGCGGAGGCGGCAGCGGCCGAGGCGGCCGGTGCGGCAGGCGCGGCATCGGGCTGGGTGGACGCGTCGTCCGCTGCGGTCGTCGTACGGGTCGCAGCGACTGGCTCCAGGTCGGCCTCTGCCTTGGCGGCCTTCGCCTTGGCCTTGGCCTCGGCGGCGGCGGCGCGCTCGGCGGCCTTGGCCTCGGCCTTCTCGGCGCGAGCCCGGTTGCGGGCCTCGCGCTTGGAGACGACCGGGCCGGCTGCCGCGGCTCCGACGAGCTCGGCGGAGTCCGTCGACGTGGTGGACGGGCTGGACGGAGCAGCCGTGGTGGTCGCGGCCGGGGCGGCGGGCGCGCCGGACTGCGACACGTCGGGCAGCACCGACGGCGGGAGCACGACGCTGGCCGTCATGCCGCCACCCGGGTTGCGGGCCAGGTGGGCGGTGATGTCGTGGCGCTCGGCGAGGCGCGACACCACGAACAGGCCCATGCGGCGGGCGGTGTCGGGCGTGGCCTCGGCACCGTGCCGGAGGTCGCTGTTGAGCTGCTCGAGCTCGGCCGGGGGCACGCCCAGGCCGGAGTCGGTGATCGTGATGGTGACGCCCTCGGGGCCCTGCTTGGCGGCCAGGCGCACCGGCTCGGCCGGCGGCGAGAAGCTGAGCGCGTTGTCGACCAGCTCGGTGAGCAGGTGGACGACGTCCGGCGCGGCCTCGTCACCGACGCGGGTGTTGAGGTTGGAGAGGATCTGCACGCGCTGGTAGTCCTGCACACCGGACGTGGCCGCCTGCAGCGCCTCGCCGACCGTGAGGCTGAACTGGCCGGCGGCACGGTTCGGGGCGTCGGCGAGGATCAGCAGGGAGTCGGCCGTACGACGCATCCGCGAGGCGAGGTGGTCGAGGCGGAACAGCGACTCGAGGCGCTTGGGGTCCTCTTCGTCGTGCTCGAGGCGCTCGATCTGCGCGAGCTGCTGGTTGACCAGCGAGGTCGAGCGGCGCGAGAGCGTCACGAACATCGCGTTGACGGTCTGGCGGAGCTGGGCCTCACCGGAGGCGAGGTGGATGGCCTGGCGGTGGAGGTCGTCGACCGCTCGCGCGACCTGGCCGATCTCCTCGTTGGTGTGGACGTCGATCGTCTTGATCGGCTCTGGCTCCTGACCCGCGCGGATCCGGGCGACGGCGTCGGGCAGGCGGTGGCGGGCCACCGCGAGGGCGCCGTCGCGGACCTTGCCGATCGGGCCGAGGAGGCTGCGGGCGATGAAGAACGCGAGGGCGATCGCCGCGGCGAGCGCGAGGAGCGTGAGCACGGCGCCGACGAGGGCGTTGCGCTGGGCGGCACCGGCCGCGTCGTCGAGGGTCTCGGTCACACCGGTGACGAGCGTCTCGGTGATCTCGTCGTACGGCGCGTAGGCGTCGCGTCCGTCGAGGTCGGTGGCGGCGTCGTCGCGGATCTGCCCGGCGTGGCGGGTGTTCTGCTGGCGCAGGAGGGCGGTCTGGTCGTCCGCGCCGTCGACGGATCCCGCGAGACGGTCGATGGCCGCGGCCTCGACGCCGATCTCGGAGAACAGCTCCTGCGAGCTGGACTGCGAGAGCGTGGTCGCCAGGAGGCCCTGCTGGAGCGCGAGGGACAGCCGACCGCTCATGGTCTGGGAGAGCTGCTCGAGGCGGGGCTCGGGCGTCTCCTGGGCGGCGTTCACGCTGGTGATCAGCTGGGAGACGCTGGACTCGAGCTGACGCACGAGGGCGATCCAGGTGGCCGGGCCGAGCGTCTCGGCACCTTCGCCGCGCATGGCCTGGCTGAGGTCGAGCAGCGCGTTGACGTGGGCGGTCTGCAGCTCGTCGAGCTCGGCCCCGTCGCGGGTCTGGACCAGCGTCTCGGCGTTGGTCGAGATGTCGCTGATCGCGTCGATCAGGTCGCCCTGGCTGGCGGCGCTGTCGGACTGAGCGGCCACCATCGCCGTCTCGGACGCGGTCAGGTAGTCGACCGCGGGCTGGATGATCGTGACCTGCTGGGCGCTTCGCGCAGCCTGGCGCGAGTCGCCGTAGTCGCCGGCCACACGCAGGCCACCGAGGACGGCAGCGAGCAGCAGCGGGATCGCCAGAGCCAGGGCCATCTTCCGGCCCAGTGGCCATCCGGCGACCGAGAGACCCGTGCCCTTCCGGGCCTGGGCTGCATCCTGAGTCATGTGTGCCTCGCGTTAGGTGAGCGACTACGTCGAAGTCGAGAACGCGCCCTTGGGATCGGCGCAGGCTCAACCTAAGGAGTTCGGCGACATTCCGTGGCGTTTTCCGAGAACTCGGGTCACCGCGGTGTAAGGAACAAATCGAGGCCTTGTGCCTCCCGCCGCGCGGGCAACCGCGACCCGTTCGTCGACCACCCGGAGTGGGCGGCCGCGATCTGGAGCGACCGCTCAGGCGCGCTCGACCTCGCTCTGGAACTTGAGGACGGTGGTGCCGTCCTCCTGCTCGATGACGTACGCCGGGTCGTCGTCGCTGCCCTTGCGCTTCACCTTCGCGCCCTTGGTCGTGCGGGAGACCTCCTCGTGGTGGACCTCCTTCACGGTGCCCTCGGCCCACGAGGAGCCCCACTTCCACTTCACGGTCGTGCCGGTGCGGATCGCCATGGGTCCACCGTGCCACCGCGAGCCGGGGCCCGGCCCACCCCTCAGGAGCGGACGTGCATCCGTTCGCCCTGGGGGCCGAAGATCGCCAGCACCTCCGCCGGCATCGGTCCGGGGTTGCCGATCCAGTGCGGCGTGCGGGTGTCGAACTCGGCCACCTCGCCGGGCTCGAGCACGAGGTCGCGGGTGCCGAGCACCAGCCGGACCTTGCCGCTGAGGACGTAGAGCCACTCGTAGCCCTCGTGGGTCTGCAAGGTCGGGCGCGGGTCGTTCTCGACCGGCATCACCATCTTGAAGGACTGCAGGCCCCCGGGGCGGCGGGTCAGCGAGATGAAGGTGCGTCCGTGCCGCACGACCGGCTTGGAGCGGATTCGCGGGTCGCCGGTCTCCGGCGCGTCGACCAGCTCGTCGAGGGCGACGCGGTGCGCCCGGGCGAGCGGCAGCAGCAGCTCCAGGGTGGGCTTGCGCTGGCCCGACTCCAGCCGCGAGAGGGTGCTCACCGAGATGCCGGTCTCCTCGGCGAGGTCGGTCAGCGTCGCCTCCCGCTCGAGCCGCAGCTGGCGAAGCCGCGGGCCGACGGCGCGCAGCACTCCTTCGTCGTCCATGCGCCCATTTTGCCACTCCAGCAAGATTGTTTGTCAATCGCGCACGCCCTCCTGCATGCTCGGGGCATGAGCGAGAACGAGATGTACGACGTGGTGGTCATCGGTGGCGGCGCGGCCGGGCTGAGCGGTGCGATGGCGCTGGGCAGGTCGAAGCGGTCCGTGCTGGTGGTCGATGCGCGAGAGCCCCGCAACGCCCCCGCCGGCCACGCCCACAACTACCTGGGCCGCGAGGGCGTCTCACCGCTGGAGCTGCTCGCCACCGGCCGGGCCGAGGTGAGGTCGTACGGCGTCGACGTGGTCACCGACCGGGTGGTCGGCCTGTCCGGGGAGGCCGACTCCTTTCTGGTCACCACCGAGGGTGGCCGGAGGTACGGCGCCCGGCGGGTGCTGGTCACCGGTGGCGTCGTCGACGAGCTCCCCGACGTGCCGGGGTTGGCCGAGCGGTGGGGCGTCGACGTGCTGCACTGCCCCTACTGCCACGGCTGGGAGGTGCGTGACCGCGCGATCGGCGTGCTCGCGACGACCCCGATGGCCGGGCACCAGGCGATGCTCTTCCGCCAGCTCTCCGACGACGTGGTCATGGTCGTCCATGACGGCGTCGAGCTGCCCGACGAGGAGGTCGAGAAGCTGGGCGCGATCGGGGTGCGGTTCGCCGACGGCACGCCGCGTGAGGTGGTGACCAACGGCGACGCGCTGGTCGGACTCCGTCTGGCCGACGGCTCCCTGCTCGAGCGGGACGCGATCGTCGTCGCGACGAAGCCTCACGTGCGAGCCGACTTCCTCGGTCCGCTCGGCATCGAGCCGACGCCGTTCGAGATGGCCGGCGCGGTCCTCGGCTCCGTCATCGCGGTCGAGCCCACCGGTGCGACCGCGGTCCCCGGCATCTTCGCCGCCGGCAACGCGACCGACATCGCGATGACCCTGATGGCCTCGGCGGCCCACGGCAACCGAGTCGGCGCCTGGATCAACGCCGAGCTCGCCAACGCCGACGCGACGAAGGCCGTCGAGGCTCTCCGCGACGACTTCTTCGAGCAGCCGGCGTGGGAGGAGCGCTACTCGGGCGACCGCGTCTGGAGCGGGCGCGTCAACGTCCAGCTCGAGGCAGAGGCCGCCGACCTGGCGCCGGGCCGAGCGCTCGACGTCGGGTGCGGCGAGGGCGGCGATGCCCTGTGGCTGGCGCAGCACGGCTGGCAGGTCACCGCATCCGACTTCGCCGACGCGGCGCTGGAACGCGTCGCCCACCACGCCGCGGAGGGCGGGCTCGGCGACCGCGTCGAGACCAGGCGCATCGACGTGCGCACCTTCGAGCCCGACGGCGAGACGTGGGACCTCGTCACCTCGCACTTCGTGCACCTGCCCGACGGCGGCATGGTCGACGTCGTGCGCCGCCTGGCGGACGCGGTCGCACCCGGCGGCACCCTGCTCGTGGTCGGTCACGCGCCGAGCGACGTCCACACCGGCCTGCGGCACGGCCACCACTCGTTCATGCACACCGCCGACCAGCTGCTACCGGCGCTCGACGACGCATGGGAGGTGGAGGTGTGCGAGCTGCGGCCCCGGTCGCAGGCCCACCCGGAAACAGGCGAGGAGATCGACATCGCCGACGCCGTGCTCCGCGCGCGACGGGTCGCCTGACCGGACGGGCGGTCAGGCGAGGCCGAGCCGGGCGAGCACCATCGCGGCGAGGCGGTCGACCGGCAGCGCCGGGTCGACGTCCATCCCGTGCTCGTCCGGCGACAGAGGCTCGAGGGTGTCGAGCTGCGACTCCAGCAGGCTCGGTGGCATGAAGTGGTCGCGCGCGCTCATCCGCTCCAGCAGCATGTGCTTGTCGCCGGTGCAGTGGACGAAGAACGTGCCCTCTCCCCCGCGCCGCAGCACGTCGCGGTAGGCCTTGCGCAGGGCGCTGCAGGCGATGAGCGTCGGCTCACCGCGGGCGTCGCGCTCGGCGGTCCACGCCGCGAGCGACTCCAGCCACCCCCAGCGGTCGGCGTCCTTGAGCGGGATGCCCTTGCTCATCTTCGCGACGTTCTCCGGGGGGTGGAAGTCGTCGCCCTCGGCGAGCTCCCAGCCCAGCCGCTCCTGGACGGCGCGCGCCACGGTGGACTTCCCCGAGCCGGAGACGCCCATGAAGACGAGGTGGAGAGGCGATCCACCGGGGGTCGTCATCTCGGGGTCCCCGCGGCGTTGTTCGACGGAGGAGCGAAGCGGGGGAGACGAAGAACGTCGTGGGGTGTTCTCATCCGAGGGCCCAGAGGCCGAGGGACAGCACGAAGATGCTGACGCCGAGCGTGGTCTCCATGACGGTCCAGGTCCTCAGGGTGGTCTTCACGTCCATCCCGAAGAACCGGCCGACCAGCCAGAAGCCGGAGTCGTTGACGTGGGACAGGACGGTGGCCCCCGCCGCGATGGCCAGCACCAGCGCCACGAGCTGGAGGCTCGTCGGGTCGGCCTCGGCGACGCCTGCGGAGATGAGGCCGGCCGTGGTGGTCAGCGCGACCGTCGCGGAGCCCTGCGCGACGCGGAGGATGGTGGCGATGACGAACGCGCTCACGATGAGCGGCAGGCCGAGGTCGTCGAGCGAGTCCGACAGTGCGGCACCGATGCCGCTGTAGCGGAGCACGCCGCCGAACATGCCGCCGGCGCCGGTGATGAGGATGATCGCGCAGATGGGGCCGAGGGAGTCGTTGAGCAACGTCTCGGTCTCGGCCAACGAGTAGCGACGGACGGCCAGGGTGTACGTCGCGACGAGCAGCGCGATCAGCAGCGCCACGGGGGTTTGGCCGATGAAGACGAGTACGTCGGCCCAGGCGCCCTCCTCCTCGATCGTGCCGTTGGCCCGCAGGGTGGTGAGGACCGTGTTGGTGCCGATGAGCACGAGCGGGAGGAGCAGGATGCCGAGCACGTGCCAGAACGCCGGCGGGTTGTCGGTGTCGGCCTCGCGGCCGCCGGTCAGCACCGAGTCGTCGATCGGGACGTAGACCTTGCCGAGCCACGCGAGCGTGACGGCGTACACGCCGACGAACCAGGCGACGACGGCGACGACGACACCGGCCAGCAGCGCGAGGCCGATGCTGGCGTCGATCTCGGTGGCTGCCGTGACCGGCCCCGGGTGCGGCGGGACGATCGCGTGCATGGCAGCGAACGCGCCCGCGGCCGGGAGGGCGTACATCAGGACGGAGCCACCGAAGCGCTTGGCCACGGAGAAGATGATCGGGAGGAACACGACGAGCCCGGCGTCGAAGAAGATCGGCAGGCCGAACAGCAGGGCCGCGACGCCCAACGCCAGCGGGGCCCGCTTCTCGCCGAAGCGGTTGACCAGGGTGTCGGCGAGGACCTGCGCTCCCCCGGTCACCTCCAGCAGGCGGCCGATCATCACGCCGAGCCCGACGAGCAGCGCCACCGTGCCGAGCGTGCTGCCGAAGGCGGCTATCGCGATGGTCGGCACCTCGGCCACCGGCACGCCGGCCGCGACCGCGGTGCCGAAGCTGACGAGGACCAGCGCCACGAAGGCGTGCATGCGTAGCGCGATGATCAGGACGAGGAGCACGGCGACGGCGACGGCCGCGATGATCAGCAGCGTCGCCGAGCTGTAGACGGGGGTCATGGTGTCCACGTGGGAGCCTCCGAGGTGGGCTGGTGGGGTCGACCCAGCCTAGGACCTCCGCCGCGGAGCCTGCGGTGGCTCACCGAGGGTGAAAGGCCCCGTCTCGATTCTCTCCAGATCTCGTCAAGCGCGTGTAGGCCCACCCCGGGCGTGGGTAGTGGTCGTTCATGATCATCTCCGGCCACGTCCAGCACGACCGTTCGGGCCGCGCCGTGGTCTCCTCGTTCGCGGCCGCCCGCATCGCCGAGGTCGACGCCCGGCGGCGCGCCGCGGAGGCGACCATCGATGCCCTGGTCGCGGCCTGGCAGGGTGGCACCGCCCGGCACCAGGGCTCGGGCTGGCATGAGTGGGACAGCGCCGCTCGCGACGCCATCGACGCGCTGGCGGCGCTCCTCGGCTCGCTGGACCTCGCGCGCCAGGAGCTCACAGAGCTCGAGCACCGGCCGACGGTGCCGCGTCAGGTCGACCGCCGCGACGCCGACCGCTGACGACGCGCGGCCGGTCAGCGGACGACGGTGACCCGCCCGGGACGGGTGCACGTCGCGTAGACCCCCAGCACCGGCTCGCCGGCCCGGTTGGTCGGGCGCTCGCGTGCCAGGGCCTTCAGCAGTCGGACGTCCTTCGCGCCGGTCTGCGGGTGGTGGTCGACGACGGCGCACCGCGGGACCGGTCCGCCGATCCGCACCGTGGCCTCACCCACCACCACGTCGCGGCCCGCCCATGAGTCCTCGACGTAGGGCGTGTCGGTCTCGACGACCAGCGTCGCCCGGAAGCGGGAGGCCTGGTCCGCGAGGGTGTCCTGACCCGTACGTCGTGCCAGCTCACGCAGCGACGCCGTGCCGACGACGGTGAGCGGGTCGCCGAACACCACCCCGCCGCGAGGCGCTGCCGCGAGGTGCACGCGCCGCCCCAGCGAGGCGGAGAGGAGCTCGGCGTGCGGACCGTCGGTGAGCTCGAGGTCGACGGGACGGCCCCAGTAGTCGCAGGTGATGGTCCGGCCGTTCGTCTCGGCCCGCGCGACCGCGGACGCGCCGGTCGGGAGCGTCAGGGCGAGGACGTCCCCGTCCACCCGCGCCACGACGCCGATCAGGGCCGGGTGCTGCACGGTCCTCAGGACGCGCGCGGCGTCGACGTCGACCAGGCAGTAGGACCGGTCGCCGATGGCGCCCTGCTCGTCGAGGTCGACCGCGTCGAGGGCGAGGTGCCGCGTGCCCTTGACCGACGCGAACCCGGCTTGGCGTACGAGGAGCTCGGCCGGCATGCGGCCATGCTTCCACGCCTTCCACGCTCGACGCGGACGGAACTCGGCCAGACTGTCCGGGTGTCCCGCTCCTCGACCCGGCTGACCGTGGTGCTCACCGCCGCGGTGCTGGCTGCGGTCGTGGCGTGGCACCCGGCCGAGCAGCTCGACCCCGTGCGGCGCGCGGTGGGACTGGGGCCCGAGCGGCCGCTGCCGGCACCGAGCGTCGTACAGCAGAACGGGACCTTCACCTGGGCGATGACCCAGCCGGGCGGCGACGACCCGGTGGCCTGGGACCCGTGCGAGGAGATCCGCTACCGGATCAACCCGACCGACGAGCCGCCCGGCGGGAGCGAGCTGGTCCACCGGGCACTGGACCGGGCGAGCGCGGCGACCGGGCTGGCCTTCATCGACGAGGGCGAGACCGACGACCGGCCGTTCCCCGGGGGCGTGAAGCTCTTCGGGCGTCCGGACCCGGTCGTCATCGGGTGGGCCGACGCCACGGAGTACCCCGACCTCGCCGGCCAGGTCGCCGGAGTGGGCGGCGCGGTCGCCGAGCGCAGCAGCGGTGACCGGCTCCGGTTCGTCAGCGGGGGCATCGTCCTCGACGTCGAGGCGTTCACCGCCACGACCGTCGCGCAGCAGCCGCGGGTGATGGAGGGGATCGTCCTCCACGAGGTCGCCCACGTCGTCGGGCTCGGTCACGTCAGCGAGCCGATGGAGCTGATGTACGCCTCCAACACCGGGCAGGTCGAGCTCGGGCCCGGCGATCGTGAGGGCCTCGCCCGCCTCGGCTCCCTCCCCTGCCGCTGAGGACCGGAGAGCGACGTCAGGGGGCGCGGTTGCCCCGCGCGTCCTCCTGCTCGACGAGATCGGGGAGGTCCTTGAGCCGGTCGAGCCCGCGGACCGCACGGGACATGCGGTGGTTGCCCTCGAACCTCTCGCGGTGCCGGTCGAGGAACCACCAGTAGCCCGCGCTGAACGGGCACGCGTCCTCCCCCACCCGCACCTTGGGGTCGAAGCGGCACGACCCGCAGTGGTCGCTCATCGTGTTGATGTAGGCGCCGCCCGACGTGTAGGGCTTCGTCATCATCTGACCACCGTCGGCGTGCTGCGACATCCCGACGATGTTGGGCACCATCACCCAGTCGTAGCCGTCGACGAAGGACCGGTGGAACCAGTCGGTGACCTGCGCCGGTGCCCACCCGCGCTGCAGGGCGTACGACCCCAGCACCATCAGCCGCGGGATGTGGTGCACCCAGCCGTGCTCCGCCACTTGGTCGAGGGTGTGGGAGAGGCAGCGGGCGTCGGTCGCCGCGCCGTCGAGCTCGGCGAACCACTGCGGGATCCGCTGCCGGGCTGCCAACGCGTTCTCACGGCGGTAGCCGTCACCCATGTGCCAGTAGACGTGCCAGACGTAGTCGCGCCACCCGATGACCTGACGGACGAAGCCCTCGACGCTCTCGATCGGCGCCGCGCCGCTGCGGTAGGCCTCCTCCGCACGCTCGACGACCTCGAGCGGGTCGAGGAGGCCGAGGTTCATCGGCGCGCTGATGAGGCTGTGCGCCATCCACGGGTCGCCCTCGAGGATCGCGTCCTCGTGCGCTCCGAACTCCGGGAGCCGGTGCTCCACGAAGTGCTCGAGCGCCGCCAGCGCCTGGCCTCGGGTCGCCGGGAAGATCCGCGGCCCGTCCCGCCCGATGAACGACACTTCGCCGTCGCGCTCCCAGCGGTCGAGGTCCTCGCGCACCTGCGCGTCGATGGCGTCCTCGCTCGGCCACCACGGCTCGGTGACCCCGAGGGTGTCGGCGCCCTTGGGCGGCGGTTGGCGGTTGTCGTGGTCGAAGTTCCACTGGCCGCCGGCAGGCTCCCCGCCGTCGAGGAGCACGCCGTGCGCCTGACGCGCCCGCCGGTAGAAGTCCTCCATGAGCAGCCGCTTGCCGCGTCGGGCCTCGGCCCAGCGCTCGAAGTCCTCCCTGGCGGTCGCGAAACCGCGCGGTGGCAGGACGGTGCAGCCGAGCCGCTCGACCAGCCCCAGTGCGGCGTACGACGTCGGGTGCACGACCTGGACGTCACCGCCGACGGAAATATGGGGGCGCACCACCTCGGCGTACGTCTCCGCCTGCACGTAGGTCAGCCGGTCACCGAGCTCGGCGGCGCGGTGCCGCATCGCGCTCAGCACGAGGTGCGCCTTGGCCCGGTGGAAGCGCCGACGCCGGAAGACGCCGGTCGACTCCACCATCAGCAGTGGGCCGCGGTGGTCGTCGACGAAGTGCGGTCCGAGCTGGTCGCCGAAAAGCCACCGCGTCGCCATGCGGCCAGCCTAGGCAGCCGCCCGAGCGGGCGGCAGCGCCTCAGAGGTGGTGCAGCTTGGGGTACGGGTGTGCGATCCGCACGGTCTTCGACCCGAAGTCCGCGGTCACCGCGGCGCTGTCGACGTGGGTCACCTGCCCGAGGCCGTAGATGTCGTGGGTGACGCGGTCGCCGACCTCGAACACCTCGACGACCGGCTCCACAGCCGGCTTGAACGGACTGCTGGCAAGGTGCTTCGGCCGTCGGCCGCTCGGAGTGGTCATCACCCCCAAGTATGGCCCTCCCGAGCCGTTTGTGGGGCATCCCGGGCGGAATCGATGCTCTCAGCCCCGGAGAAGCCCCTTCACGTACGCCGCCTGGCCCAGGTGCTGGAGGCAGTCGCCCTGGATGCTGATCAGCCGCTGTCCCGCGGTGACCGGCGGGTCCCACCGCTGGTCGACCTCGCGCTCGAGCTCCGCCTCGTCGACGGTCTGCAGGTAGCGCGCAGTCGCGAGCGTGACCTCGTGGTGGTACTCCGCGAGCAGCGCCGGGTCCTCGATCCGCACCGCGTCGACCTGCTCGCTGGTGTGGCCGTAGCCGATGTCGCCGGTGCCGTTGGGCAGGCCGAAGCGGTCCTGGAACCGCTCCCAGACCTGCGGCTGCCCGGCGAGGTCGGCGACGTGGTCGTCCTGCACCCGCGCCAGGTGCCACAGCAGCCACCCGACCGGGTTGCCGGTGCCGCCCGGACGGTAGTGGAGGGTCTCGTCGTCGAGGTCGTCGGTGATGCCGGCGTACAGCTCCGTGATGCGACCGAAGCCCTCGGTCAGCAGCCCGCGCACGTCCACGACGTCACTCCACCGGCGCCGCGGACCGGACCTGCGGAGCCGAGGACTTCTCGTCCTTCATGTCGTCGATCTCGGAAAGGATGCGCGAGCGCTCGTCGTCGTCCAGCCGGACGCCGGCCTTGCGGAGTCCCTCGTCGAGCTGGTCGGCGATCATCGGGTCGTCGGCGCTGTACTGCCAGGAGCTGACCTCCTCGACCACCCGCTGCGCGGCCTCGATCGCTGCCTGCTGCTTCTCGTCGGTCATGCCACCACGGTAGTTAGCCTCGAGGGCGGGACAACCGTCCAACGGGGTGTGTCAGCGGCTCACGACCACCCGCTCACGAGCCCCACCTGACCCTGCTCGAAGGACGCCCGCCAGTCGTCGACCAGCCACCCGTCACCATCCGGCACCAGCACGTACCTCCCGGAGCGGGTGACCGGCAGCAGCAGGTGTCGGCCACTGTCGTCACCGCGCTCCTCGAGCACCAGCCCCGTCTGCAGGTCGAAGGCCAGCACCAGCGCCTGCCCGTCGAGGTCGGCCGTCGCCGGACCCACGCGGGTGCCGAAGACGTGGGGCAGGTCGTCCGCGCGCCGGTAGCCGCGGGGCACGCGGCTGACGTCGTGCAGCGTCAGGCCGGTCAGGTCGTCGTGCTTCCTCCGCGCGGCGTCGGTCAGGATCACCCGGACGCTCCTCAGGTCGCGCCCGTCCTGCTCCGGGACCGGGAGGGCGAGCGAGGTCCGGGTCTGCTCGAGCGCCAGGTCCGCGAGCATGCAGTACGCCGCCATCACCTGCTCCGCACCGAACTCCTCTGCTGCCGGGCCGGTGAACGGCTCGGCGCCGGGGACGCAGGGCAGAGGGGCGTCGGCCGGGGGCGACGGGGTCGGCGTGGCTGTCGGTGTCGACGTCACCGCCGACGTCGCGCCGCTCTCGGGATCCTCACCACCGCAGCCCGCGAGCACCAGCGCGACCGCCGCCGTCGCGAGCGTGCTCCGCAGCATGGGCTCCCCCTCTCGTGCCGGGAGAGTACCCCCCGCCCCGGTCAGCCGTGCGTGTCCAGCGTGGCCGTCCAGAACGCCTTCAGCAGCTCCTCGACGCCGGGCGAGCCGAGCACCACCTGGGTCAGGAGGACCGCGACGGTCCCGTCGGGATGGACGTACGCCGACGTGCCGGTGCCGCCGACCCATCCGTAGCGACCGACGACGTTCCACGGGTCGATCAGCTCGGTGTCGACACCGCCACCGAACCCCCACCCCTGGCCGTCGAGGAAGAAGCCGCCCATCTCCCGGTGTCGCGGCGTCGTGTGGTCGGTCGTCATCTGGCGCACCGACTCCTCGCTCAGCACGTCGCCGCCCCCGGAGAGCAGCATCCGCCCGAAGGCCAGCCAGTCGTCCGCGGTGGTGACCAACCCGCCCGACCCGGAGGGAAAGGCCGGCGGGCGCGTGAAGAACCCCTCTGGCTCGTCGCGCACGACGAGCCCGCCGTCGACGGCGCCGTACATCGTCGTGAGGCGGTCGACCTTGTCGGCGGGCACGTGGAAGCCCGTGTCCGCCATGCCGAGCGGGTCGAGCAGCCGCTCGGCCATCACGTCGGCGAGGCCCTGCCCGGTCGCGCGCGCGACGAGGACGCCGAGCACGTCGTAGGAGGCGTTGTAGGTCCAGCCGTCGCCCGGCTGGTGCATCAGCGGGATCGTCGCGAGCCGGCGCATCCACTCGTCCGGCGCCGGGACCTCGTGGATGTCGTCCGCCGCCTGGTGCAGCCGCTCCATCAGCAGCGACGTCACCGCCGACTCCCACGTGCAGAAGCCGTGACCCGCGGTCCCGGCGAGCAGGTGCCGGGCGGTGATCGGCCGGTCGCACCCGACCGTGTCGTCGAGCGGGCTCGCCAGGGTCCGCAGCACCCGCGGCTCCGCGAGCTCGGGGAGCAGGTCGGCGACCGGGGCGTCGAGGTCGATGCGGCCGTCCTCGACCAGTGCCATCGTCAGCGCGGCCGTCACCGGCTTGGTGATCGAGGCCCCGCGGAACAGCGAGTCGCGCCCCATCGGCGTACCGCTCGAGTCCCGGGTGCCGAGGGTGACGACCTCGACGTCCGCGCCCCGCGCCACGAGGGCGACGAGGCCAGGGATGTCACCGGAGTCCACGAACGGTTGGAGCGTCGCCTCGAGGTCCGCCATGGTCCGCACCGTACGCCCGTCCCTCCGGGTGTGGCTGCTCCTGTGACGGCGGAGCACGGTGGAGGCATGGCTGTGACGAGCTTCCAGGACCTGCCGCTGGCCGACCGCGATCGCGAGTGGGACGGCGACGCCGCCGAGAAGCGCGTGCGCGAGTGGGCGGGCGCCGAGGACGGGCCCAACGAGAAGTACCGCGACGCCCACGTCTGGTACGACGCCGACAAGAAGGACAACTTCACCGCCTACAAGCTGCTCGTCGCCGACGTGGTGGACGGCCGGCTGCGCGCCGTGCCGCGTGGCGTGATGGCGGCCGGCAACGTGATGGCGGGCGGGCGCGGTGGGGTCGACCTGCCGTCGAAGGACGTCGACCGCGTCAAGAGCCACCTCGCGAAGTACTACGCCAAAATGGGCGACGACGCCCCGTGGGAGCGCGACTGACACGACGGACGACCGTGGGACGCGCGCCTACGATCGCTCCATGACCTCCCCCGTCGCCCTCGTCACTGGTGGCTCGTCCGGCATCGGCGAGAGCACCGCACGCGCCCTGCTGGCCAAGGGCTTCGTCGTGTACGCCGTCGCCCGCCGCGTCGACCGGATGGCCGCCCTGTCCGAGCTCGGGGTGCACACCTACGCGATGGACGTCACCGACGACGCCTCGATGGTGGCCGGCATCGACCGGATCGTCGACGAGCAGGGCCGCATCGACGTCCTGGTCAACAACGCCGGCTACGGCTCGTACGGCGCCGTCGAGGACGTGCCGATCGACGAGGCGCGGCGACAGTTCGAGGTCAACGTCTTCGGCCTCGCCCGTCTTGTCCAGCTCGTCACGCCGCACATGCGCGCCCAGGGGTCGGGGCGGATCATCAACATCTCCTCGATCGGCGGGAAGTTCTACGAGCCGTTCGGCGCGTGGTACCACGCCACCAAGTTCGCCGTGGAGGGCTTCAGCGACAGCCTCCGCATGGAGCTGCGGCCCTTCGGCATCCAGGTCGTTCTCATCGAGCCCGGCCCGATCCGCACGGAGTGGAACGAGATCGCCCGCGACTCGCTGCTCGAGCGGTCCGGTGACGGGCCGTACGCGTCGTACGCCCGTCACGCCCACGGCGTCATGGAGCGCTTCGACGAACCGTCTCGTGCCTCGACCCCCGAGGAGGTGGCGGACAAGATCGTGAAGGCCGCGCTGGCGAAGCGGCCGGCCGCGCGTTACCCCGTCGGCCGCGGCGCGCGGATGATCACGACGTCGCGCGACCTGCTGCCCGACCGGGTCTTCGACGAGGTCGTCAGCCGGACCTACGGGACGCGGTAGCCGCCCGCTCTCATCCAGCGGCCCGGCACGCCTCGGCGAAGTCGAGGAGCAGGCCACGCGCGGGCTCGTGCACCAGCGTCGCCCACCGCGCCCAGACGTCGTACTGGCCCTCGCGCACGAGCATCCTGCGCGCGTCGGACCGCGCGCCTGGCTGGAGGACCGCCGCCGCGACGTGCGACGCGTCGGACTGCTTCACGCCGCCGTCGGCGGCCCGCCGCAGGATGCGGAAGGCCGCCCGCGGGATCTCGTCGCGTCCCGACCTGAGCTGCGCGGTGACCCGCTCGAGGTCGGCGGGCGCCGTGCCGATCCTGAGCAGGTCGATCCCCAGGACGTCGGTCACCAGCTCGTGGTCGGCGCGCATGAGGTCACGCTCCACGAACCTGCCCTCGTCGAGCGCCTCCTTGATGCGCATCCACGGTTGCGGCGCTCCGGCCACGTCTCGGGCCACGTGCTCGGCCACAGCGAGCGGCGGGGTGTCGAACATGAGCAGGTCGTCGACACCGCTCGGCACCAGACGCCCGAGGACCCACCCCTCGTCACCGGCGTTCGACCGGGCGCCGAGGTCGAGCACCTCGAGCCAGGCGCCGGCAGCCGGGTCGTGGACGCGCAGGCGCCCGCCGGGCAGGCTCGCGCCGACCTCGTAGCCGCCGAGTCGTGCTCCCACCCAGGACCGCGCCAGCTCGGCGTGCTCGGCGAGGCGACCCGTCGCGAGCTCGTCCACGAAACGCTCCAGCCCGCCCATCTCATGGACGAGGACCTGGTGGAACAGCCACGACTCCGAGGCGACCCATGCGATCACCCTGACCGGGTCGCCCCCATCGGCGTGGCAGTCTGCGAGCTGGTCGTCGTGAAAGGTCTCGATGGCGTACTTCAGCGCCAGCCGCTGCATGGTCCCCGTCTCCGTGTCGGGATCCTCGCAGCGGATGGCCTGGTAGGCGATCCAGCGCGCCCACACCCACTCCGGGACGTGATCGCCGAGCGAGGCGAGCTGGGTGAGCAGCACGTGGTGCCGACTGCGGAGGTTGAGCGCCGGGACGGAGGAGTGCAGCTCCAGGGCGCGGGCGGCATCGCCGCTCCGCTCGGCAGCGAGGGACTGCGCCACGAGGTCGAGGTGGGCTTTGGTCATCCGGTCGGCGACGCGGGGCAGCCGGCGAAAGCCGGGAGTGTGGTTCCGAGACATGCCTCCACCCAAGGCCCGTGCCGATAGCCGCCACAACCCGCTCGACCGGATCTGTGGACAGCCGCGGACCCTGTGGAGACTCGTTCGCCACCCGCCTCTTCCGCGGGCACTCTCGACGTCATGTACGAACCAGTCCTCACCACCCAGTCGCAGCTGGAGCGCGCGTGGCGCAAGCTGATGGGCCCGTGGAGCTACGGCGGCCACAGCGTCTGGATGATGCTCATCGTCGACGACCGCCCGCTGCCACAGCTCACCGAGATCGCAGACGCGGCGCACCCACCCCATCCCGAGGAGCTCGACGGCCTCGCGAAGCTCCTGGCCATGCTCGACCGCGAGGTCGCACCCGGCCTCCGCGTCGCGTTCCTCCGCTCCCGGCCGGGCAAGGACACCATCACCGACACCGACCGCGCCTGGGCGACGAGCCTGTACGCCGCCGCACGCCGCGCATCCGTGCCGTGCGAGGTCGTGCACCTCGCCACCCGTGGGGTGATCCGCCCGATCCCCGCCGATGTGGTCGGGATCCGGCAGTCGTCGGCGTGAGAGTTGAGGACCAGGAGCCCATGCCGCTCTTGGTCGACGAGGCGCTCGCGCTGCTCGACCAGGCTGGCCCCACCTCGGACGACGATTCCTGAGGGCCGTGCATGTCGCGTACCTCGCCTGCGGTGGCCGCGGAGACAAGGCCCTCGAGAGGGTCGCCGATGCCCTCGAGGAAGTCGGTCGGCTGCGCGAGGCGATGCGGTGGTTCACGATCGGGCTTCGCGATCTCGACCCGCAGCAGGACCTTCCCGCCTTCGAGGAGGAGTACGCGCTCATGGGCCGCTCGCGCGTCCGGCGGGCGCTCGACCTGCCGCCCGACCACTACGACGTGCTGGCACGCGAGACCCTGGACGCACGTCGAGCGAGGTGGACCGACGACGGGAACTGAAGCGCCGGCCTATCTGCGAAGGTGGAAGGCGAAGGCGCCTCCCGGCGAGCGCTCGACCCGGTACCTCGCGTCATGCACGCGATGGTGGTGATGACTGCAGAGCAGGACGCCGTCGGCGAGGTCGGTGCGGCCGCCACGCTGCCAAGGGTCGAGGTGGTGGGCCTCGCACCAGGTGGCTGGGATGTCGCAGCCCTCGGCACGACAGGTCCGGTCACGGACGAGAAGGGCCTTGCGTTGGGTCGGGGTGAAGAGGCGTCTGGTCCGGCCGAGGTCGAGGGGGAGACTGTCTCCGCCGAGGACGACGGGCAGGATCTTCGCGGTGCAGGCCAGGCGTCGGGCCTGGGCGGCGGTGATGCGGTCACCGGTGAGGTCGTCGCCGGGGACGAGGCCGGCGCCCAGGAGGTCGGCGGTGGCGAGGTCCGCCTTCAGCGCGTCATGGGAGACGGTCACCACGAGCGTGGTGGCGTCCCCGCCGTGGATCGGGAGGCGGGTCGGGTTGAGGGACTCGAGGAGCTGGACGAACGCGTGGCCCATCCGCTTGGGATACGCCGGCCGCGCCACCGGGTCACCCGGCGTGGGCCCGGGGTGGGGAGTCGACGGGGCGTGCTGCTCGCGCTCGACGCGGGGGTTGCTGAACGCTTCGAGGTAGGTCGCGAACCGGGTCGCGGCGGCGTCCGGGACCCGGGAGCAGATCCGGGTGGTGCCGTCACCGAGGCGACGCATCGTCAACCGGGTCTGCTGCTCGGCGTGGGCCTCGAGGTCGGCCAGGCGGGCGGCTTCGGCGGCCTCGGCGACCTCGGGGGCGACGACGTCGAGGA
>NZ_JBHTFL010000008.1:233207-558783 GCF_042666175.1 Nocardioides sp. GCM10028917 | reverse complement strand
TACTGGAGGTCCTCGCTATTCGTCTACGCCTCGACGTTCACAACCTCTGTGGGAATTACAGCTAGCCGAGATCTGGTCGAGGGCTGGTCGAGCGGTCCGGTCTCAGTCGGGGCGCCGCACCTGGGTGCGGCCGTCGTCGTCGCCGTCGGGGTTGCCCCAGTGACCGGGCTGTCCGGGCTGCTGACCTTGCTGCGGACCGGGCTGCTGGGGAGCGCCCCACTGGCCGGGCTGGGACTCAGCGGGCTGCGCCGGTTGTTGCTGCGGGGCCGGCTGGCCCCACTGGCCGGGCTGCTGCGGCGGGGAGGACTGGGGTGCAGCGTAGGTGGGGTCGGGCTGCTGCTGCGGCTGCTGGTAGGGGTCGGGCTGGCCCCACTGCTGCTGCGGGGGAGCGCCCCACGGGGCACCGGGCTGTCCCCAGCTGGCCGGCTGGCCCTGGTTCCACTGGGCCTCGTAGTTGCCCGGCACGAACTGGTCCTTCCTCCCACCGCCGAAGTTGAGGCCCGAGCCGGCCACCGGGGCGGCGCCGTGGCCGAAGAGCACCGGGTAGGTGAGTCCGGCGATCGCGGCGCCGAGCAGCGGAGCGAGCACGAAGAGCCACAGCTGGACGATCGCGTCGGTGCCGGCGAAGACCCCGACGCCGATCGAGCGCGCCGGGTTGACCGAGGTGCCGGTCAGCGGGATCGCGAGGAGGTGGAACATCGCGAGCGAGAGGCCGATCGCGAGCGGGCCGAGCGCGACGTTGACCTCGTTGCGCGCGTCGGTGACCGAGAGGATGACCCACACGAAGACGGCGGTCATCAGCAGCTCGAGCAGCAGGGCGGCCCACCAGGCGAAGCCGGAGCCCTGGTCGCCGAAGAAGTTCTGTCCCATGTTGCCCTCGGCGACGAAGCCCTCGAAGCCGTGGCCGAGGCCGAAGAGCACGGCGCCGGCGAGCAGGGCGCCGAGCAGCTGCGCGGCCATGTAGAGCCCGACCTGGCTCCACGGCAGGCGCCCGCTCAGCACGGCGCCGAGCGTCACGGCGGGGTTGAAGTGACCACCGGAGATGCGACCCACGGCGTAGGCCATCACGAGCACGGTGAGACCGAAGGCCAGGGCCGTCGCGACGAGGTCGCCGCCGCTGTAGACGGCGGCGCCGCAGCCGAAGAAGACGAGCACGAAGGTGCCCAGGACCTCTGCGGTGAACTTCTGTCCGGTGGTCGGTGTGTCTTCGACGGTGTCGCTCATCGCGAGTCCCTCCAGGGTCAGGTGGCCGTACCCCTCGTAGGCCACGCGAAGCCTAGCGGCGTCACAGGAGGGGTGCGAGGGTAGGCGAGTCGCCACCCACCACCGGCGTCAGGTATCTTGACGTCAAGAGTTATGCCCGGATCAGATCGCGATCTACAGGAGCTGTCGTACCCATGGCCAAGATCATCTACACCCACACCGACGAGGCGCCGCTGCTCGCGACGTACTCGTTCCTGCCGATCATCGCCGCCTACGCGAAGACCGCCGGTGTGGACGTCGAGACCCGTGACATCTCGCTGGCCGGCCGCGTGATCGCCCAGTTCCCCGACCGGCTCACCGACGAGCAGCGCCTCGACGACGCGCTGGCCGAGCTCGGCGAGCTGGCGACCCGGCCCGAGGCCAACATCATCAAGCTTCCCAACATCTCCGCCTCCATCCCGCAGCTCAAGGCCACCATCGCCGAGCTGCAGTCGCAGGGCTACGACCTGCCCGACTACCCCGAGAACCCGCAGACCGACGAGGAGCGCGAGACCCGCGCCCGCTACGACAAGGTCAAGGGCTCCGCGGTCAACCCGGTGCTGCGCGAGGGCAACTCCGACCGCCGCGCGCCCGCCTCGGTCAAGAACTACGCGAAGGCCCACCCCCACTCGATGGGCGCCTGGAGCAGCGAGTCCAAGACGTCCGTGGCGACGATGGGCCACGACGACTTCCGCAGCAACGAGCAGTCCGTGGTCCTCCCCGCCGACGACACCCTCGCGATCGTGCACGTGGGTGCCGACGGCCAGGAGACGGTCCTCAAGGAGGGCCTGGAGGTCCTCGAGGGCGAGGTCGTGGACGCGACCTTCATGAGCGCGGCCCGCCTCGACGAGTTCCTCGAGCAGCAGGTGGCCAAGGCCAAGGCCGACGGCGTCCTGTTCTCCGCCCACCTCAAGGCCACGATGATGAAGGTCTCCGACCCGATCATCTTCGGCCACGTCGTGCGCGCCTACTTCGCCGACGTGTTCGCCCAGTACGGCGAGCAGCTCGCCGCCGCCGGTCTGTCCGCGAACGACGGCCTCGGCGCCATCCTCTCGGGCCTCGACAAGGTCGACGGCGGCGCGGAGATCAAGGCCGCCTTCGAGAAGGGCCTGGCCGACGGGCCGTCGCTCGCGATGGTCGACTCCGATCGCGGCATCACCAACCTGCACGTCCCGTCCGATGTCATCATCGACGCCTCGATGCCGGCGATGATCCGCACCTCGGGCCAGATGTGGAACGCGGACGGCGAGCAGCAGGACACCCTCGCCGTCATCCCGGACTCCTCCTACGCCGGCGTCTACCAGGCGGCGATCGACGACTGCCGGACCAACGGCGCGCTCGACCCCTCCACCATGGGCTCCGTGCCCAACGTGGGCCTGATGGCCAAGGCGGCCGAGGAGTACGGCTCCCACGACAAGACCTTCGAGATCCCCGCCGACGGCAAGGTCGAGGTCCGCAACGCCGCCGGTGACGTGCTGATGTCGCACGACGTCGAGGCCGGTGACATCTGGCGCGCCTGCCAGACCAAGGACGCCTCGATCCGCGACTGGGTCAAGCTCGCCGTCACCCGCGCCCGCGCCAGCGGGACGCCCGCCGTCTTCTGGCTCGACGCGACCCGCGCCCACGACGCCAACCTGATCGCCAAGGTGCACCACTACCTGGAGGAGCACGACATCGAGGGCCTGGAGCTGCACGTGATGGCGCCTGCGATGGCGACGACGTACTCCCTCGAGCGGATCCGCCGTGGCGAGGACACCATCTCGGTGACCGGCAACGTGCTGCGCGACTACAACACCGACCTGTTCCCGATCCTCGAGCTCGGCACCAGCGCCAAGATGCTCTCGATCGTCCCGCTGATGAACGGCGGCGGCCTCTTCGAGACCGGCGCCGGCGGCTCGGCGCCCAAGCACGTGCAGCAGCTGGTCAAGGAGAACTACCTCCGCTGGGACAGCCTCGGTGAGTTCTTCGCCCTGGCCGCCTCGCTCGAGCACCTCGCCGGCTACGACGACAACGCGCGCGCCCGGATCCTGGGCGACACGCTCGACAAGGCCACCGAGACGTTCCTCAACGAGGACCGTTCGCCCGGCCGCAGGCTCGGCACGATCGACAACCGCGGCTCGCACTTCTACCTCGCCCTCTACTGGGCCGAGGAGCTCGCGAAGCAGACCGAGGACCCCGACCTCGCCGCTGCGTTCGCCGCGCTCGCGAGCACGCTGCGCGACAAGGAGAAGGTGATCGTCGACGAGCTGCTCGCCGTGCAGGGCGAGCCGGCCGACATCGGCGGCTACTTCCGTCCCGACGCCGAGAGGACCGCCGCGGTGATGCGGCCGTCCGCCACGTTCAACGAGGCCCTCGCCTCGCTGGGCTGAGCACCAGCGACCCACGTCACATCCAGGACCCCCGGGGAATACCTCCCCGGGGGTCCTGTCTTGCAGGAGGTGATGACGACGAGTGCCCCACCGACCGAGCTGACCGTTGAGGACCTCGACGTCCCGTCGGTGAGCGCCCGCCACTTCGGACTGGCGGTGCTCGCGCTCGCGATGGGCGGCTTCGCCATCGGCACCACCGAGTTCGTCACGATGGGGCTGCTGCCGCAGATCGCGAGCGGTGTCGACGTCTCGATCCCGACCGGCGGCCACGTCATCTCGGCGTACGCCGTCGGGGTGGTCGTCGGCGCACCGGTGCTGGCGTTCCTCGGCGCCCGCCTTCCGCGGCGCGGCCTCCTGGTGGCCCTGATGGCGGCCTTCGCCGTCGGCAACGGCCTGAGCGCGCTCGCGACCTCGTACGAGCAGCTGATGGTGGCCCGCTTCGCCGCCGGTCTGCCGCACGGCGCCTACTTCGGCGTCGCCTCGCTGGTGGCGGCGAGCATGGCCCGGCCCTCGCGCAAGGGCCGCGCGGTGTCCCTGGTGATGCTCGGGCTCTCGGTCGCCAACGTGATCGGCGTACCCGCCGCCACGGTGCTCGGCCAGGAGCTGGGATGGCGCGCGGCCTACTGGGCTGCCGGTGGCCTGGCGGTGGTCACCCTCGGCCTCGTTGCGTGGTTCGTGCCGTCGTGCCCCGGCGACCCCGGCGCGAGCGGTCGCCGCGAGCTGTCGGCGTTCCGGGTACCGCAGGTGTGGCTGACACTGCTGGCCGGCGCGGTCGGCTTCGGCGGCATGTTCGCCGTCTACTCCTACATCGCACCCGTCGTCACCGACGTGGCGGGCCTGGGGGAGCGGTCGGTCGCGGTCTTCCTGCTGGCCTTCGGCCTCGGCATGGTCGCCGGCACCGGGCTCGCCGGGGTGATGGCCGACTGGTCGATCTTCCGCTCGCTCATCATCGGTGGCGTCGGCATGGCCGCCACCATGCTCGCCTTCTGGGTCGCCGCCCCGCACGGCTGGGCCGCCCTGCCCGTCGTCTTCCTCATCACGACGCTCGGCTCGGTGCTCGTCGTCAACCTCCAGCTGCGGCTGATGGACGTGGCCGGCGACGCCCAGACCCTGGGCGCCGCGATGAACCACGCGTCGCTCAACATCGCCAACGCCCTCGGCGCGTGGCTCGGCGGAATCGTCATCGCCGCCGGCTGGGGACTTCGCGCCCCGGCCCTCGTCGGCCTCGGCCTCTCGATCGCGGGCGTGGCCATCCTGCTGTTCTCGGCCGCGCTGCACGTGCGCCAGCGGGACGCCGTACCCGCCTGACACGAGCCTGGTCCGGGTCTGGTCCGGGTCTGGTCCGGGTCTGGGCTGCGTCGGACCGAGCCTGATCTGCGCTGCCTTGAGCGCAGAACCGTGCACGCCTTTTCCGCTGATGTTGCGTGGTGTTAACACGGGCGGAACTGTTGCGTAGCCCTGGCTTGTAACGATCCAATCCAGGAAGGGCGGGTCAGCCGCCACAGGATCTCCGGATGGGGGAGTCATGGACGAGGACACGATCGCACGCCAGATGGAGCGCCGCCGCCAGCTCGCCGACCGCAACGTGGGTGCGGTGGTCGAGCTGCTGAGGCGACGCGAGGAGCTGAAGGGCATCTACCCCGCGGCCGACCTGGTCGCGGAGAACGTCGGCTGGGTCGTGTGAGCCGGCCGGCCTGACCCCGGAGCGCCTCGGCAGCGCCCGGTCGACGCCGTACGGGACGGTGTCGTCGAGCACCGAGTGGGTGACCGGGGTCAGGCCCAGCCGTAGACCATGCCCATCGCCGCGCGGACCTCGTCGAGGGTCTCCTCGGCGACCTCGTTGGCCCGGGCGTTGCCGCGGCGGAGGACCTCGTCGAGGAAGCCCGGATCGGCCTCGAGCTCGGCTCGACGGGCGCGCAGCGGGGCCAGCTCGGTGTTGATCGCCTCGGTGAGGCGACCCTTGAGCGCGCCGCCACCGCCGTCGCCGAT
The DNA here is from genome assembly GCF_042666175.1 of Nocardioides sp. GCM10028917. NCBI lineage: Bacteria > Bacillati > Actinomycetota > Actinomycetes > Propionibacteriales > Nocardioidaceae > Nocardioides > Nocardioides sp. GCM10028917. The sequence continues at coordinate 553,183 of NZ_JBHTFL010000008.1, read as the reverse complement.
CTCCTCGGCGACCGCGGCCGGGTCGACGCCCTCGCAGAGGCCGATGAGGGTGAGCAGGTTGGCGACCTCGGGCCTGTTCTCCGGGTCGTAGGTGATGACCCGGTCGCTGTCGGTCTTGGCGCCCTTGAGCTTCTTGGCGGTCTCGTCGGCGCTCATCCGGAGCTCGACGACGTTGCCCTTCGACTTGCTCATCTTGGTGCCGTCGGTGCCGAGGATCAGCGGCGCCTCGGACAGCAGCGCACCCGGCTCGGGGAACACGGGGGCGTACCTGTCGTTGAAGCGGCGCGCGACGACGCGGGTCTGCTCGAGGTGGGGGAGCTGGTCGCGGCCGACGGGGACGACGTTGGCCTTGCAGAACAGGATGTCCGCGGCCTGGTGGACGGGGTAGGTGAGCAGCAGCCCGCCGATCGAGGTGATGCCGGCCGACCTGGCCTCGTCCTTGACGGTGGGGTTGCGCTGCAGCTCGGCCACGCTGACCAGGCTGAGGAAGGGCAGCATGAGCTGGTTGAGCGCGGGCACCGAGGAGTGCGTGAAGATCGTCGCCTTCTCGGGGTCGAGGCCCGCGGCGATGTTGTCGACCAGCAGGTTGCGCACGTTGCCGGCGATGTCGCCGGCGACCTCGCGGTCGGTGATCACCTGGTAGTCCGCGATCAGCTGCCAGATCTCGGCGCCGCTGTCCTGGAGGCGGAGGCGGTTGCGGATCGAGCCGAAGTAGTGGCCGATGTGCAACGCCCCGGTCGGACGGTCCCCGGTCAGCATGCGCAGCGAGGCCGGGTCCTTCGCCATCTGCTCCTCGATGGCGTCGCTGCGAGCCTGTGCGGCGCGGAAGGTGTCACTCACGCGGTCGATCCTTTCACGGGGGCGATCGACGCCGCGATCGGGTTCTGTAGGGTTTCGGAGGTGCCCACCATCGGAGTAGCGATCGCGATTCCCGAGCCCTGGGCGAGCGACCTCCAGGACTACCGGACCAGCGTCGGCGACACGACGGCGACGCAGATCCCCACGCACATCACGCTGGTCCCGCCGACCGAGGTGCCCGGCCCGGACCTCGACGCCGTGTGCGCGCACCTGGCCCGCGCGGCGTCCGCGGTCCCGCCCTTCGACATCCACCTGCGCGGCACCGGCACGTTCCGTCCGGTGTCGCCGGTCGTGTTCGTCACCCTGGCCGAGGGGATCTCGGGCTGCGAGGTGCTCGCGAGCGCCGTACGACAGGGGCCGCTCGAGGTCGAGCTGCACTACCCCTACCACCCGCACGTCACCATCGCCCACCACCTCGACGACCAGACGCTCGACCGGGCGTTCGCGGAGCTCGCGGAGTTCGAGTGCCGCTTCTCCGTCGACGCGTTCAGCCTCTACGTCCACGACGCCGACGCCGGCTGGCGGGCCACCGACCACTTCGCGCTGGGCTGAGCGGTGCCCCTCCTCGACGGCGTGAAGCAGCGCGTGTCCGACCTCAGGGAGCGACGTCCGTTCGTCGACCACCTCGTGCGCGCCCTCGGGCACTACGGACTGGTCAACGGCAGTGCCCTCGCGGCCGCGGTGACCTACTTCGCCTTCCTGTCGTTCTTCCCGATCCTCGCGCTCGCCTTCGCGATCTTCGGCCAGGTCACCAAGGTCTACGAGGACGCCGAGGACACGCTGGTCGACGCGGCCAACTCCGTCCTGCCCGGGCTGGTCGGCGGCGAGAACGGGGTCCCGCTCGAGACCCTGCAGGCAGCCGCTCCGGGGATCTTCAGCGTCGGCATCCTGCTCACGCTGTACGCCGGCCTGGGGTGGCTGTCCGGCATGCGCACCGCTCTGATGACGATCTTCGAGGAGCCCGAGCGCGAGCAGCCCAACTTCATCGTCGGCAAGCTGCGTGACGTGCTCGCGCTGCTGGCGCTCGGCTCGGTGCTCGTGACGAGCGTGGCGGTGTCCGGCGTCGCGACCAAGGTGCTCACCCCGATCATGGAGTGGCTCGACCTCGGTGTGGTCGCGGAGACCTTCTTCTGGGTGCTCGCCCTGTGCCTGGGCCTGGCGGCCAGCACAGTGCTCTTCTTCGCCTTCTTCCGCCTGCTCGCACAACCGAACACCCCCAGCCGGTCGCTGTGGTCCGGCGCGTTCCTGGGTGCTCTCCTGTTCGAGGCCCTCAAGCAGCTCTCCACCTTCCTGCTGAAGGCCACGGCCGAGTCCGAGGCGTTCCAGGCCTTCGGCATCGCGCTCATCCTGATGGTCTGGATCAACTACACCTCCCGCGTCGTCGTCCTCTCCGCAGCCTGGGCCCACACCTCGCCCGAGGCCCGCGCCCTCCGCGACGCGAACCGGGTCGCCGACCAGATGCCCGAGGGACCCCGCATCGACCTCGCCGCGGCAGCGCCCGGCGTACTCTCTTCCCCTCCTGCCTCCTCCCCGAAGGCCGCCTTCGCCGCCGGTGCCGCCTCGATGCTCGGGCTCGTCGCCCTCCTCCGCCGCCGGGGCTGAAGCTCTCGCCTGCGGACGGTGCGCCGGTCCGAGCGGTGCGTGAGGGGCATTCGGTCGACAGGAAGTCCCCCTGGCGCACCGCTACGCACGTTCAACCGGCGTGTCTCAGACCGAGCGGTGAGTGAGGGGCAGTCGCACCTCGCAAAGTCCTCCTGGCGCACCGCTGGGCCCACCGGCTGCACAACGGTGGACGGCTGTCGCGGACCGCAGACCGTCCACAACCGACGCCCGAGCCGCGTCATCCACAGCTCCGACAGCAGGCGCTCGAAGCGTGGGGGTCTCCGGCGGCTGACTTGGGGCATGCGCCCCGTACCGCACCAACTCTGCCAGGGCCCGTTCACGCGTCTACGGGCGCTCGAGCTGGGTCTCACCCGCGACGTCCTGGAAGGGACACGGTTCCGCCGACTTCACCAGGGCGTCTACTGCCATCGCGACCACGAGATGACGTGGGACGACCGGCTGCGTGCTGCCGCGTTGGCGCTGCCCCCGGGCGCTCGCACGACTGGTGCGACACGCCTCCCGCAGCTCGGCCTCGATGTCGGTGAGCGATATCCGTTGCACTTCGTCGTCGACGGAGACCTCCACCTCACGCTCGAAGGCGTGTTCCTGCACCGCACGACGAAGATGCCACCACACCAGGACGACGGGGTGAGCGCTGAGGCCGCCTTCGTGGCGTTCTGCGCCGAAGCGCTGACCATCGATGCGATCGCAGTCGGCTCGGTGCTCCTCCATCGCATGGCACTCGACGTGCAGCGGCTCGAGCAGCTGCTGACGGAGGAGCGATGGCGCCGAGGCGTGCCGGAGACGTCGTACGTGCTGCCGTTCCTCGACGCGCGTTGCCGGTCGCTGCCGGAGGCGGAGCTCCTGACATTCGTCGTCTTTGCCGGCCTGCCGATGCCGGAGGTGAACGAGAAGGTCACGCTTGCGGACGGCACCGTACTGACACCAGACCAACGGTTCCCTGACTACGACCTCGTCCTGGAGTACGAGGGGAGCCACCACCAGGAGGACCGGAGGCAGTACAACGCCGACATCGACCGGTACGCCGCGTACCGCCGCAACCGCGTCCCCTACGAACAAGTCACCAAGGAGCGCCTGCGCTCACCCAAGGCCACGGTTCGGATGGTGCACCGCGCCCTCGTCCGCTGCGGCTACGACGGACCGCCGCCCGACTTCGACGGCTTGTGGCCCATGCTGTTCATGCCGCTCAGGGACGTCGTACGCAACCTTCGCGCTGCGTGATCCGCTGACGAGCGGTGCCGGAGGGGGAGTCCCGGCGGTCCGGATGCCCCTCCCGCACCGCCCGTGGGCGAGCCAACACGAGAAACGCCGACGAGCGGTGCGTGACGGGGATTCCTCGCGGCGAGAATCCCCCTCGCGCACCGCTCGTGCGGCAGTACGTCGCTCAGTGACCGTGCTTGATCGCGGTGCGGAGGTCCTTGTTGAGCTGCGAGATCACGTCGAGCGGGATCTCCTTGGGGCAGGCGGCGGTGCAGGCACCGATGTTGGTGCAGCCACCGAAGCCCTCGTGGTCGTGCTGGGCGACCATGTTGACCACGCGCTCGTCACGCTCGGGCTGGCCCTGGGGGAGGAGGCCGAGGTGGGTGACCTTGGCGCCCATGAACAGCGAGGCGGAGCCGTTGGGGCAGGCCGCGACGCAGGCGCCGCAGCCGATGCAGGTCGCGACGTTGAAGGCGCGGTCGGCGTCGTCCTTGGGGACCGGGACCGAGTGGGCCTCGGGCGCCGAGCCGGTGTTGACCGAGACGTAGCCGCCGGCCTGGATGATCCGGTCGAAGGCGCCGCGGTCGACGACGAGGTCCTTGATGACCGGGAAGGCGTCGGAGCGCCACGGCTCGATCGTGATGGTCTCGCCATCGCTGAACGAGCGCATGTGGAGCTGGCAGGTCGTGGTGACCTCCGGCCCGTGCGCGTCGCCGTTGATCATCAGGCCGCACATGCCGCAGATGCCCTCGCGGCAGTCGGAGTCGAACGCGATCGGGTCCTCGCCCTGGTCGTTGAGCTGCTCGTTGAGCACGTCGAGCATCTCGAGGAACGACATGTCGGGGGAGACGTCGGCCAGCTGGTAGGTGTGCATCGCACCGGTGCTGACGGCGTCGGGCTGACGCCAGATCTTCAGGGTCAGGTTCACTTGTAGCTCCGCTGCTTCATCTCGATGGCCGTGTAGACCAGGTCTTCCTTGTGCAGGACGGGTCGCTCGTCGAGCCCGGCCCACTCCCACGCAGAGACGTAGGCGAACTCGTCGTCGTGCCGCAGCGCCTCGCCGTCCTCGGTCTGGGACTCGCCACGGAAGTGGCCGCCGCAGGACTCGCGCCGGTTGAGCGCGTCGATGCACATCAGCTCGCCGAGCTCGAAGAAGTCGGCCACGCGGCCGGCCTTCTCGAGCGACTGGTTGAGCGACTCGCTGGTGCCGAGCACCTTGACGTTGCGGTAGAAGTCGTCGCGCAGCCCACGGATCAGGTCGATCGCCTTCTTCAGGCCCGTCTCCGTGCGCTCCATGCCGCAGTACTCCCACATGATGTTGCCGAGCTCGCGGTGGTACGAGTCGACGCTGCGGGTGCCGTTGACCGACAGGAAGTGCTTGATCCGGTCCTCGACCGACGTTCGCGCCTCGACGACCGCCGGGTGGTCCTCGCCGATGGCCTCGAACGGGCCGTCGGCGAGGTAGTCGCGGATGGTGTGGGGCAGCACGAAGTAGCCGTCGGCCAGGCCCTGCATCAGCGCCGAGGCGCCGAGGCGGTTGGCGCCGTGGTCGGAGAAGTTGGCCTCACCGGTGACGAACAGGCCGGGGATCGTGGACTGCAGGTCGTAGTCGACCCACAGGCCGCCCATGACGTAGTGGACGGCCGGGTAGATCCGCATCGGCACCGAGTAGGGGTCCTCGCCGGTGATGCGGGCGTACATGTCGAAGAGGTTGCCGTACTTGTTGGCGACGGCGTCGCGGCCGAGGCGGTCGATCGCGTCGGCGAAGTCGAGGTAGACACCGCGGCGTACGCCGTCCACCTCGGGGCCGACGCCGCGGCCCTCGTCGCAGACGTTCTTCGCGGCACGCGAGGCGATGTCGCGGGGGACCAGGTTGCCGAAGGAGGGGTAGATCCGCTCCAGGTAGTAGTCGCGGTCCTCCTCGGCGATCTCGCGCGGGTCCTTGTCGCAGTCGGCCTGGTTCTTCGGCACCCAGATGCGGCCGTCGTTGCGCAGCGACTCCGACATCAGCGTCAGCTTGGACTGGTGGGAGCCCGAGACGGGGATGCAGGTCGGGTGGATCTGCGTGTAGCAGGGGTTCGCCATGTAGGCGCCCTTGCGGTGCGCACGCCAGGCGGCGGTGACGTTGGAGCCCATCGCGTTGGTGGACAGGTAGAACACGTTGCCGTAGCCGCCGGAGGCGAGGACGACCACGTCGGCGAGGTGGGTCTGGACCTCGCCGGTGACCATGTCGCGGGCGATGATGCCGCGGGCCTTGCCGTCAGCGACGATCAGCTCGAGCATCTCGTGGCGGGCGAACATCGACACGGTGCCGGCGGCGATCTGCCGCTCCAGCGCCTGGTAGGCGCCGATCAGCAGCTGCTGGCCCGTCTGGCCGCGGGCGTAGAAGGTGCGCGAGACCTGGACGCCGCCGAAGGAGCGGTTGTCGAGCAGGCCGCCGTACTCCCGGGCGAACGGGACGCCCTGCGCGACGCACTGGTCGATGATGTTGGTGCTGACCTCGGCGAGGCGGTAGACGTTGGACTCCCGCGAGCGGTAGTCGCCGCCCTTCACGGTGTCGTAGAAGAGGCGGTGGACGGAGTCGCCGTCCTCCTTGTAGTTCTTCGCGGCGTTGATGCCGCCCTGCGCGGCGATCGAGTGCGCGCGGCGCGGGGAGTCCTGGTAGCAGAACGTCTTGACGTTGTAGCCGGCCTCGCCGAGCGTGGCGGCCGCCGAGGCGCCGGCCAGGCCCGTGCCGACGATGATGATCGAGAGCTTGCGGCGGTTGGCCGGGTTGACGAGGCGGGCCTCGAACTTCCGGTTCTGCCAGCGGTCCGCGATCGGGCCCGAGGGCGCCTTGGCGTCGACCAGCGGCTCGCCGGGCGTGTAGTAGCCGATGGCGTCGTCGTACTCGCCGTCGAGCACACCCGAGGGCGAGGCCTCCGTCGAGGTGACGGTGTCGGGCATGTCCATGTCGTGGCTGTCGTGGCTCACGTGCGATGACCCCTTACTTGGTGATGATGCCCGCGAGCACGGCGAGCGGGACGAGGGAGAAGCCGACCGAGACGATCAGCGCGGTGACGAAGCCGAAGACCTTGGCGCGCTGGCGCTTGGCCGCGGTGCCGGTCCAGCCGAGCGTCTGAGCGGCGCTCCAGATGCCGTGGTGGAGGTGCGCGCCGAGGGCGAGCATCGCGACGATGTAGATCAGCGTCATCCACCACACGTCGAACGTGTCGACCATCAGGTCGTAGGGGTCGTTGGTCGCGCCGCCCTGCGGGTTGACCTTGCCGATGGTGAAGTTGAGCAGGTGCCAGATCAGGAAGACCAGGATCGTCACGCCGCCCCAGCGCATCATCAGGCTGGCCCGCGTCGCGCCGGTGTCCTTCTTCATGACGTACTTCGTGGTGCGGGCTCGAGCCGCGCGACGCCAGAGCACGACTGCGCAGTAGACGTGCACCACCAGCGACAGGATCAGGCCGAGCCGGATGATCCAGAGCGCGCCCTCGTGCGGCAGCATCGGCTCGCCGAGCACGCGCAGGTGGTGGGCGTACTCGTTGAACGCGTCGTGTCCGGCGAACGCCTTGAGGTTGCCGTACATGTGCGCGAGCACGAAGCCGAGGAAGATGAAGCCGCTGACCGCCATGCCCAGCTTGAGCGCGATGGTGGTGCGCGAGGCCCGCGCGCCCTTCACGAGCCGAGGGGGATTGAGTTGGGTTGCCACCCCGCCACGGTATCGCGGCGTTCAGGCGCACGACGCGCCGAGGCCGTGTGACGTTTTGCTGGGCGCGGTGTCTTCCGCTCAGGCGTGACACAGGTCATAGTCGGGACCGTCGTCCGGGACCGCCTCCCGGATTGCCGGGACCTTCACGGAGGACGCATGGCGACAACCGACCGCGGCGTGACCAGTCCGACCCGCGCGCGCATCGACGCGCGGACGTTGCGCCAGGACCGGTGGTGGCTCTCGCCCCTGACGACGTTCGTCGTGTTCTCGGCGTTCGTCGTCTACGCGACGGTCCGCGCGTTCATGGGCCGCGACTACTACGCCACCCCCTACCTGTCGCCGTTCTACTCCCCGTGCCTGGGCGACTGCGTGGAGGGCGCCTCCGACTTCGGCCAGCCGTTCGCGTGGTGGCCGCTGTCCGCGGCGCTGATCATCCTGATCTTCCCGCTCGGCTTCCGGATGACCTGCTACTACTACCGCAAGGCCTACTACCGGGCGTTCTGGCTGAGCCCGCCCGCCTGCGGCGTCGCCGAGCCCCACGGGTCCTACTCCGGCGAGACGCGGTTCCCGCTCATCCTGCAGAACGTCCACCGCTGGTTCTGGTACGCCGCCGTGCTGGTCGGCCTGGTGCTCACCTTCGACACGGTGCTGGCCTTCCGACCCATGCCGGCGGAGTACGCCGTCGGCGACGGGGAGACCAGCGGCATCCACATGGGCCTCGGCACGCTGCTGATGATCGTCAACATCGTGTTCATCTGGCTCTACACGCTGTCGTGCCACTCGTGCCGCCACCTCGTCGGCGGTCGGCTGCGCCACTTCTCCAAGCACCCGGTCCGCTACCGGCTGTGGACCTGGGCCTCGCGGCTCAACGAGAGCCACGGCACGTGGGCCTGGTACTCGCTGTTCTCGGTCGCGATCGTCGACCTCTACGTCTTCCTGCTCGCCACGGGCACCATCCAGGACGTGAGGTTCTTCTAGTGAGCGACACAAGGCATCCGATGACGGGCAACGAGATGTCCTACTACGCCGAGGGTGGCATGGAGCGTCACCGGTACGACGTCGTGGTGGTCGGCGCCGGCGGGGCGGGCCTGCGGGCCGCGATCGCCGCGCACGAGGCGGGCGCGGAGACCGCGATCGTGTGCAAGTCGCTGCTCGGCAAGGCGCACACGGTGATGGCGGAGGGCGGCATCGCCGCGGCGATGGGCAACCGCTGGCCGGAGGACAACTGGGAGGTCCACTTCCGCGACACCATGCGCGGCGGCAAGATGCTCAACAACTGGCGGATGGCCCAGCTGCACGCGCAGGAGGCGCCGGAGCGGGTGATGGAGCTCGAGGACTGGGGCGCCCTCTTCGACCGGACCGAGGACGGGCTGATCAGCCAGCGCGACTTCGGCGGCCACAGGTACGCCCGCCTCGCCCACGTCGGCGACCGCACCGGTCTCGAGATGATCCGCACCCTGCAGCAGCGCGCGGTGCAGGTCGGGATCGACGTGTTCATGGAGTGCACGATCACCGACCTGCTGCAGTCGCCCGGCGACGAGGACGCCGCGATCTCCGGCGTCCTCGGCTACTGGCGCGAGACCGGCCGGTTCGTGACGATCGAGGCCCCGGCGGTCGTGCTGGCCACCGGCGGGATCGGGAAGTCGTTCAAGGTGACGTCCAACTCCTGGGAGTACACCGGCGACGGCCACGCGCTGGCCCTGCGGGCCGGGGCGTCCCTGATCAACATGGAGTTCGTGCAGTTCCACCCGACCGGGATGGTCTGGCCGCCGTCGGTGAAGGGCCTGCTGGTCACGGAGTCGGTGCGCGGCGACGGCGGCATCCTGCGCAACTCCGAGGGCACGCGGTTCATGTTCGACTACATCCCCGACTACTTCCGGTCCGAGACGGCCGACACGGAGGAGGAGGCGGACCGGTGGTACGACGACAAGAAGAACAACCGGCGCCCACCCGAGCTGCTGCCGCGCGACGAGGTGGCCCGGGCCATCAACTCCGAGATCAAGGCCGGTCGCGGATCACCGCACGGCGGCATCTTCCTCGACATCGCCAGCCGGCGTGACGCGGAGTTCATCCGCAAGCGGCTGCCGTCGATGTACCACCAGTTCAAGGAGCTCGCCGACGTCGACATCACCCAGGAGCCGATGGAGATCGGACCCACCTGCCACTACGTGATGGGCGGCATCGAGGTCGACCCCGACACCGAGCTCAGCGCCGTCACCGGCCTCTACGCCGTCGGCGAGTGCTCGGGTGGGATGCACGGCTCCAACCGGCTGGGGGGCAACAGCCTCTCCGACCTGCTGGTCTTCGGTCGGCGCGCCGGCGAGGCCTCAGCGGCGTACGTCGCCGGCCTCGCGCAACGTCCTGCCGTCACCGACGAGTCGGTCCGGGCCGGTGCGTGGTCGGCCCTGACGCCGTTCCAGGTCGAGGGCGGCGACAACCCCTACACGATCCAGCAGGAGCTCCAGCAGACGATGAACGACCTGGTCGGCATCATCCGCACCGCCGGGGAGCTCGAGCAGGCGTTGGCGCGGATCGAGGAGCTCAAGCAGCGGGCCCAGCAGATGTCGGTGGAGGGCCACCGGCAGTACAACCCCGGCTGGCACCTCGCCCTCGACCTCCGCAACATGCTGATCGTCTCGGAGTCGATCGCCAAGGCGGCGCTCGCCCGGCAGGAGTCCCGCGGGGGCCACACCCGCGACGACTTCCCGAAGCCGGACAACGAGGTGTGGGGGACGAAGAACCTCGTCGTCACCCTGGACGAGGCCGGCACCGGGGTGGACCTCACGGAGAAGCCGCTGCCGGTGATGCCCGACGAGCTCAAGAAGTACTTCGAGGAGTCCTGATGGCCTATGACCTGAAGCTGCGCGTGTGGCGGGGGGACGCCGGGGGCGGTGACCTCACCGACTACACCGTCGAGGTGTCCGAGGGCGAGGTCGTGCTGGACGCCCTGCACCGCCTGCAGGCCACCCAGAGCGGGGACCTGGCGATCCGGTGGAACTGCAAGGCCGGCAAGTGCGGCTCGTGCAGCGCGGAGATCAACGGCCGCCCGCGGCTGATGTGCATGACCAGGCTCTCCGACTTCGAGCCCGAGGAGACGATCACGGTCACGCCGATGCGCACCTTCCCGGTGATCCGCGACCTCGTCACCGACGTGTCGTTCAACTACCGCAAGGCCCGCGAGCTGCCGTACGCCGAGCTGGGCCCCCGCGACGCCGACGGCAAGCGGCGGATGGCGCAGGTCGACGTCGAGCGCGGCCAGGAGTTCCGCAAGTGCATCGAGTGCTTCCTCTGCCAGGACGTCTGCCACGTCGTGCGCGACCACGAGGACAACAAGCAGCACTTCGCCGGACCGCGCTTCTTCATCCGCTACGCCGAGCTCGACATGCACCCGCTCGACACCCACGACCGTCGCGCGCTCGCGCAGGGCGCGGCCGGCCTCGGGATGTGCAACATCACCAAGTGCTGCACCGAGGTGTGCCCGGAGGGCATCCGCATCACGGACAACGCGATCATCCCGATGAAGGAGCGCGTGGTCGACCGCAAGTACGACCCGCTCGTGTGGCTCGGCAACAAGATCGGGATCCGCAACAAGGACGACGAGGGCCGCACGGAGGTCTGAGGCCGTGTTCCGCGACGACTTCGACGGCGACGGTCTCGACCGCTCGGTCTGGCTGCCGCACTACCTTCCGGCGTGGAGCTCACGCGCGGCGACGTTCGCGAGCCACCGGCTCGAGGACGGCCGGCTCGTGCTCGACGTCCCGGTCGACCACCCGGTGTGGTGCCCGGACGACCACGCCCCACCCTTGCGCGTCTCCGGCATCCAGTCGGGCAGCTGGTCGGGACCGGTCGGCAGCACCCGCGGGCAGCAGCGGTTCGCCGACGGCCTGACGGTCAAGGAGGAGCAGCCGCGCTTCGAGGGGTGGCTGCCGGCGTCCGGGCACGTCGAGATCCGGTGCGCGATGGAGCTGTCGCACCGGTCGATGGCCGCCCTCTGGATGGCGGGGTTCGAGGACGACGAGGAGCAGCTGCGCTGCGGCGAGCTGTGCGTCGTCGAGGTCTTCGGCAACGCGCTGCGGCCGGGCTCCGCGGAGGTGGGCGTGGGCATCAAGGCGTTCCGCGACCCGGCCCTCACCCAGGACTTCGCGGCTCCCCGGGTCGACGTCGACGTGTCCGGGTTCCACGCCTACGCCGTCGACTGGGACGCCGACGTCGCCGTGTTCACCCTCGACGGCGAGGAGCTGCGTCGCTGCCCGCGCCCGCCGACGTACCCGCTGCAGCTCATGGTCGCGGTCTTCGACTTCCCGGCCGACTCCACCGGCGACGACCACCATCTCGTGCCGCGGCTGGTCGTCGACCACGTCGCCGGCTGGTAGGTCACCAGCGCGACGTCGGCGAGGTCCGCTGCAGGTAGAGGTTCGAGGCGCGCGCCAGGAGCGGGTGCCGGTCGGCGTGGTGCACGGCCCGCTTGCGCGCCCAGAACGCTCCTGCCCGCAGCTCGCTGGTCAGCACCTCGGCGGGTCCCGGCAGCCGACCTTCCCGCTCGACGAACGCGCGCCGGTAGCGGCGGAAGAGCTGCCCGTGGTCGAGGGCCATGGACACCAGCGCCGCCCGGGTGGCGGCGAGCAGCTCGGCGTCCGTGACGTCGTCGAGGGCGGGGCCGGCGGGTGCGACGTCGCTCGGCACGAGGTCGGACAGGTCGCCGTGGACCGTGAGGTCGCGGCGTACGAGCTCGGCCACCAGCCGCTCGCCGTACGACCGCGCCCACGCGAGGTGCTCCGGCGGCAGCTCCAGCGGCCGGGCGGTCGCGCCGACGAGCCGCGACCGGATGCCGGCCTCGATGACGAACCGGTGCTGGGTGGCGTTGAACGTCCCGCCCACCGCCTCGTTGAGCCGGCGCACCACCTCGAGCTCGGCAGCGCCGAGCGAGGCGTTGCGGACCAGCTGCTGATCGCCGGGCCAGCCGACGGGCAGGTCCGCCGCCGCGGCGAAGCGGGCCAGGAGAGCGGTGCCCGGTGCGCCCCGTGGCGGCACGGTGACCAGCCGGATCCGCTCGACCGGCACCGCCGACGACCAGCTGTCGACCACGCGGAGCAGGTCGTGGCGCCAGTGGAAGGACACGCCCTCGCTCGGCGGCGCGCCCTCCTGTCCCCGCACTGACGCCACGAAGTCCGCCCAGGCGGTGCTGCCCCCGTTGACGATCGTCTGCTGCCAGGCCGACACCACCGTCCGGGCCATGTCGCGCGCACCGATCACGACGTGCACCCGGTGGCCGGCGAGCGCACGCACCAGCCGGCGCGCCTGACGCGGCCGCGCCAGGGACAGCTCCTCCTCGGAGACGACCACGGTCGGACCGTCGTGGGCCGCCACGAGGTCGACCAGCCGGCCCAGCGCCCCGGCGGCCTCGCCACGCTGCTCGCCGCCCACACGTTGGCCGAGCAGGTCGTAGGCCGCGAGACGCTGGGCACGGTGGCCCCCCGGGAAGAGCACCCCCGCGGCGGCGAGCTGCTCCGCCGTGGCCGCGAGGGCGCCCTGGATCGTGGTCGTCCCTGTCTTGTACAGACCCACGTGGAGGAAGACGTCCGGCATGACGACGACGCTAGGAAACGGCGGCGGCCGGCACATGGGGCCGACGTCCCGGCGGGTCGGGAATCTCGGGCAGGCGTGCCGGGACGGTGACCTATCCCATAGCCGGCGCCAGTGACCCTCGCCACTGCGCGGGCCTATCCTGCGCAGCATGACCGACCTCCCTGGTGGCCTCCCTGGTGACCTCGACGGTGGCCTCGACGAGCCCGAGGAGCTGCAGCCCGCGGAGGGCTCCCTCCGGCTCGTCAGCGACCACGACGCGTACGACGCCGCGGCGTGGGAGGCCGCCACGGCCGCCGTGCTGCGCAAGGTCCGCCGCCTCGGCGACGACGCGCCCGACTCCGACGTCTGGGCGGCCCTCACGCGCGCGACCCTCGACGGCATCGACGTCGCACCGATCGGGCAGCCCTCCGACCTCGACGGGCTCACGACCAGCGGGCGCCCGGTGCGCCGCGGCGCGTGGGACGTGCGGACCCAGGTCGAGGTGGTCGACGACAAGGCGGCCAACGAGGCGGTGCTGCAGGACCTCGAGAACGGTGGCACCTCGCTCGTGCTCCACCTCGACGAGGAGCGTGGGCACGACTGGACCACGCTGCTCGACGGCGTGCTGCTCGACCTGGCGCCCGTCGTCCTCGACCGTCCCTCGACCGAGCAGGTCGAGGCGTTCGCCGCCTTCCTGGAGGGCGTGGAGGGTGCGCTGCACCCGGCCACCAACCTCTCCTTCGACCTGCAGACGCTCGAGATGCTGACGCACCGCGTTCGCGAGGACGGGGTGCAGGCTCGCGACATCTTCGCCCCCCTCGCGCGACGAGCCTTCCAGCTCGGTGTCCGCGCGCTCGTGGTGGACGGCACCGCGCTGCACGACCAGGGCGCGAGCGACGCGCAGGAGCTCGGCTGGGCGATCGCGACCGGCGTCTCCTACCTCCGGCTGCTCGCCGACGCCGGCTTCTCCGTCGATCACGCGGCCCGCCTCGTCGAGTTCCGGCTCGCCGCCACGGACGAGCAGTTCGCGACGATCGCCAAGCTGCGTGCGGCCAGGCGGCTGTGGGGCCGCGTCCTGGAGACGTCCGGAGCCGAGGGCGAGATGGCGCTCCACGCCGTGACCAGCCGGCCGATGACCAGCCGGCGCGACCCGTGGGTCAACATGCTGCGCGGCACCGTCGCGGCCTTCGCCGCGGGCGTGGGCGGCGCCGACGCCGTGACGGTCGTGCCGTTCGACGAGCCGCTCGGTGTGCCGGACGCGTTCGGCCGCCGGATCGCCCGCAACACCTCGTCCCTGCTGATCGAGGAGTCCCACGTCGCCGCCGTCACCGACCCCGCCGGTGGCGCGTACGCCGTGGAGAGGCTGACCGACGACCTCGCCGTCGCCGCCTGGGCCGAGCTCGGGCGCATCGACGCCGACGGGGGTGCCCTCGCGGACGATGCCCGGCGGGGGGTGAAGGAGCGCGTCAGGGCGGTCCGCGCCGAGCGCGACGCGCAGGTCGCCGACCGTTCCCGACCGCTCACCGGCGTCTCGGAGTTCCCGAACCTCGCCGAGGTGCTGCCCGAGCGCGAGCACCGTCCGCACCGCTACGTCCACCGCTACGGCTGGGCCTACGAGGACATGCGGGCCGAGCCTGCCGCGCAGCCGGTCTTCCTCGCGACGATGGGGCCGATCGCGGCACACACCGCGCGGGCGACCTTCGCCACCAACCTGTTCGCCGCGGGCGGCGTCGCCGTGGAGGCGGCCGGCGCGACCGCCGACGTCGACGGCGTGGTCTCCGCCTGGTCCGGCGAGCGCGTCGTGTGCCTCGCGGGCACCGACGCGGCGTACGCCGAGTGGGGCGGCGAGCTCGTGGCAGCGCTGCGTGCGGCAGGGGCGACGTACCTCGTCCTGGCGGGCAAGCCGGGGGAGCGGACCGTGACCGACGTCGACGACTCGTGTGCCATGGGAGTCGATGCGCTCGGCTTCCTCCGCCGGATCCGAGAGGAGCTCGCCCGATGAGCATCCCGAAGAACTTCGCCGAGGTGGGACTGTCCTCCGGTCTCGTGACAGGACTTCGTCCTTCCCTTCGAGACGGCGCTGTCGCGCCTCCTCAGGACACCGCCTCGGCCGACGACCACGCCGAGCCGTGGGCCAGCCCGGAGGGCATCGACGTCCTGCCGGTCTACGGCCCCGAGCACCTCGAGGGCCTCGACGGCCTCGACACGTGGCCGGGCCTCGCACCGTTCCTGCGTGGCCCCTACCCCACGATGTACACGACCCAGCCGTGGACGATCCGGCAGTACGCCGGCTTCTCCACCGCGGAGGAGTCCAACGCGTTCTACCGCCGCAACCTCGCGGCGGGGCAGAAGGGCCTGAGCGTCGCCTTCGACCTCGCCACCCACCGCGGCTACGACTCCGACCACCCACGGGTGCGCGGCGACGTCGGCATGGCGGGCGTGGCGATCGACTCGATCTACGACACCCGCACGCTCTTCGACGGCATCCCGCTCGACGAGATGTCGGTGTCGATGACGATGAACGGCGCCGTGCTGCCCGTGCTCGCGCTCTACATCGCCGCGGCGGAGGAGCAGGGGGTGAAGCCGGAGCAGCTGGCGGGGACCATCCAGAACGACATCCTCAAGGAGTTCATGGTCCGCAACACCTACATCTACCCGCCGTCACCGAGCATGCGGATCATCAGTGACATCTTCGCGTTCACCTCGCAGAGGATGCCGCGCTTCAACTCCATCTCGATCTCCGGCTACCACATCCAGGAGGCCGGGGCGACGGCCGACCTCGAGCTCGCGTACACGCTCGCCGACGGCGTGGAGTACATCCGCGCCGGCCTCGACACGGGCATGACGATCGACCAGTTCGCACCGCGCCTGTCCTTCTTCTGGGCGATCGGCATGAACTTCTTCATGGAGGTCGCGAAGATGCGCGCGGCCCGGGCGCTGTGGGCGCGGCTGGTCGACGACTTCGACCCGCAGAACCCCAAGTCACGGTCGCTGCGCACCCACAGCCAGACCTCGGGCTGGTCGCTGACCGCGCAGGACGTCTTCAACAACGTGGGCCGCACCTGCATCGAGGCGATGGCCGCCACGCAGGGCCACACGCAGTCGCTGCACACCAACGCCCTCGACGAGGCGATCGCGCTCCCCACCGACTTTTCCGCGCGCATCGCCCGCAACACCCAGCTGCTGCTGCAGCAGGAGAGCGGCACCACGCAGGTCATCGACCCGTGGGCCGGCTCCTACTACGTCGAGAAGCTCACCCACGACCTCGCCGAGCGCGCCTGGGCCCACATCCAGGAGGCCGAGCGCGCCGGGGGCATGGCCGCGGCGATCGAGCAGGGCATCCCCAAGATGCGGATCGAGGAGGCGGCCGCCCGCACCCAGGCGCGCATCGACTCCGGGGCGCAGAAGGTCATCGGCGTCAACACCTACCGCCTCGCCGCCGAGGACAAGCTCGACGTGCTGCGCGTCGACAACGACGACGTCTACCGCCAGCAGGTGGCCAAGCTCGAGCGGCTGCGCGCCGAGCGCGACGACGACGCCGTACGCCGCTCCCTGGACGCGCTGACGGCCTCGGCCGAGCGCGGCCCGGTCGGCGGCGGCTCCCTGGAGGGCAACCTCCTCGCGCTGGCCGTCGACGCGGCCCGCGCCAAGGCCACGGTCGGGGAGATCTCCGACGCGCTGGAGAAGGTCTACGGCCGCCACCAGGCGGTGATCCGTACGATCAGCGGCGTGTACCGCGACGAGGCAGGCGCCGCCGAGGGCAGTGCCGTCGCCGCGGTGCTGCAGGCGACCGAGGAGTTCGAGGCCGAGGAGGGCCGCCGCCCGCGCATCCTCGTCGCCAAGATGGGCCAGGACGGCCACGACCGCGGCCAGAAGGTCGTCGTCACCGCCTTCGCCGACCTGGGCTTCGACGTCGATGTGGGGCCGCTGTTCTCCACGCCCGAGGAGGTCGCCCAGCAGGCGATCGACGCGGACGTGCACATCGTCGGCGTCTCCTCGCTGGCTGCCGGCCACCTGACCCTCCTGCCCGCGCTCAAGCAGGCGCTCGCCGACCTGGGCCGGCCCGACATCATGGTCGTGATCGGCGGCGTCATCCCGCCCGACGACGTGGCGAGGCTCCACGAGATGGGCGCCGCGGCGGTCTTCCTGCCCGGCACCGTCATCGCGGAGTCGGCCCTCGACCTCATCGCGCGCCTGCGGGAACAGCACGCCGGCTGATGCCACGCCCGATCGACGTCGAGGCCCTCGTCGCCGGCGTGCAGGCAGGGCACCGCGCCGCGGTCGCGCGCGCGATCACCCTCGTGGAGTCGTCGCGTCCCGAGCACCGGGCGGCCGCGCGTGAGCTGCTCACCGCGCTCGCGGCGACCGTGCGACCGATGGCGACCCGCGTCGGGATCTCGGGCGTCCCCGGCGTCGGCAAGTCGACGTTCATCGAGGCACTCGGCACCCGGCTGACCGGTTCGGGCCACCGCGTCGGCGTCCTCGCCGTCGACCCGTCGTCGGTGCGCACCGGCGGCTCGGTGCTCGGCGACAAGACCCGCATGGCCACGCTGTCGGTCGACCCGGACGCCTTCATCCGGCCCTCGCCCTCGGCCGGGACGCTGGGCGGTGTCGCCCGCGCGACCAGCCAGGCGATGCTGGTGCTCGAGGCGGCGGCGTACGACGTCGTGCTCGTCGAGACGGTCGGCGTGGGGCAGTCGGAGGTCACCGTCGCGGGGATGGTCGACACGTTCCTGTTCCTCACCCTCGCCCGCACCGGCGACCAGCTCCAGGGCATCAAGAAGGGCATCCTCGAGATCGCCGACGTGGTGGCGGTCAACAAGGCCGACGGCGAGCACCAGGCCGACGCGCGCGTGGCCGCGCGCGAGCTGGCAGGCGCGCTGCGCATGGTCCGCGGCCACGCCGAGTGGGCCCCGCCCGTCGTGACCTGCTCCGCGCTGACCGGGACCGGGGTCGACGACGTGTGGCAACGCGTCGGTGCCCACCGCCAGCACCTCGGCGTCGACGGCCTGGCCCACAAGCGCGCGGGGCAGCAGCTCGAGTTCACCTGGGCCCTGGTGCGCGACGAGCTCGACCAGCGGCTGCGCTCCTCGCCCGGGGTCGCCGCGGTGCGCGACGACGTACGACGTGCCGTTCTGTCGGGTGAGCTGCCGGCGCCATTGGCCGCGGACCGGCTCCTCGCGGCCTACGATGGCCGCGTAGCAGCCCCGGGGGAGCAGGCCCGCCCGTAGACTGGGCCGGTCATGCCACCCGAACTCCCCGCCACCCACGTCATCGCCGAGGTCGTCGACAAGTACGCCGACGAGCTCGTCGCCCTCCGCCGCGACCTCCACGCCCACCCCGAGCTGAGCTGGGCCGAGGAGCGCACCTCCGAGGCGGTCGTGACCGCGCTGGAGGGTGTCGGCTGGACCGTGCGGCGGCCCGAGGGCGGCGGGGTCCTCGCCGAGATCGGCCACAGCGGCCGGCTGGTCGCGCTGCGCGCCGACCTCGACGCGCTGCCGGTGGACGACCTCATCTCCGACCCGTGGCGGAGCACCACCCCGGGGGTCGCCCACGCCTGCGGCCACGACGTCCACACGGCCGGGCTCGTCGGGGCAGGGCTCGCGCTGGCGGAGGTCGCCGCCCGCGGCCTGCTGCCCGGGCGCGTACGACTGCTGTTCCAGCCCGCCGAGGAGGTGATGCCCGGTGGGGCGCTGCAGCTGATCTCCGCCGGTGCGCTCGAGGGCGTCTCCCACGTCTTCGGCCTGCACTGCGACCCGAGCCTCGACGTCGGCCGACTCGGCCTGCGTGAGGGGCCGCTCACCGGTGCCGCTGACGCGCTCACCGTGCGGCTGATCGGCAAGGGCGGCCACACCTCGCGGCCGCACCTCACCGAGGACCTCACCTTCGCCCTGGGCAAGGTCATCACCGAGCTCCCGGCGATCCTGAGCCGCCGCCTCGACCCTCGTGCGGGGGTCAGCGTTGTCTGGGGCATGGTGCGCGCGGGCTCCGCCCACAACGTGATCCCGCACGGCGGCGTGGTGGCCGGCACGGTCCGGATGCTCGACGCCGTCGCCTGGGCCGACGCCGAGCACCTGATCCGCCAGCTGATCACCTCCATCGTGGCGCCCTACAGCGTGACCGCCGAGGTGACCTACCAGCGTGGCGTGCCGCCGGTCGTCAACCACGAGGAGTCCACCCGCCTGCTCGGCACCGCGGTCGAGAACGTCCTCGGCCCGCACGGCCACGTCTCCACCGCGCAGAGCCTGGGTGGCGAGGACTTCGGGTGGTACCTCGACTCCGTCCGCGGGGCCATGGCCCGCCTCGGCACCCGCACGCCGGGCGGACCGACGTACGACCTGCACCAGGGCAACCTCCGCATCGACGAGGCAGCCACCGGCATCGCCGCCCGCGTGCTCGCCGAGGCCGCGGTGACGGCGCTCAGCGACTGACGCCTCAGGCGGGCGGCAGCGGGAGGCCGAAGGTGAAGGTGCTGCCCTCACCGAGGGTGGACCCGACGCCGAGGTGACCGCTCATCAGGTCGACCAGCTCGCGGCAGATCGCCAGGCCGAGACCGACCCCGAGGCGGTCGCCGGCGGACTGCGGGTCGGCCTGGACGAACGGGTCGAAGAGCGTGCTGAGGTCGTCGTCCGCGATCCCGATCCCGGTGTCGCGGACCCGGAAGTCCACCCAGCTGCCGACGCCCGGGCCGTCCGCCGAGCACGGTCGACCGCTGACGCGCACGTCGACCGAGCCCTGCTCGGTGTAGGCGATGGCGTTCTGGACGAGGTTGGTGACGACCTGGGTGATCCGCCGCGCGTCGCCGAGGCCGGTCGCCGGGACTCCCTCGTCGACGGTCAGGGTGAATGTGAGGCCCTGCGACTCGGCGAGGGGGACCGCCCACGACGCCACGTCGTCGACGATCGCGCGTACGTCGACGGGCGCCCGCCGCAGCACGGTCTGGCGCGCCTCGAGCCCGGAGAACTCCAGGATCTCCTGCACCAGGTGCAGGAGGCGCTCGCCGGAGCGGTGCACGATCCGCGCGAAGTGCTCGGGCTCGGGCGGCAGGTCGGTGTCGATCAGCAGCTCGGACGCCCCCAGGAGCGCGGCGAGCGGCGTACGGACCTCGTGGCTCACCGTGGCCAGGAACAGCGTCTTGGCGGCGTTGGCCTCCTCGAGCTCGCGCAGGACCCGCTTGGCGTCGGTGACGTCCTCGCTCACCCCGTGCACGCCGACGACCTCGTCGGCGACGATCACCGGGATCGCCGTGCAGCGGATGTCGACGACCCCGCCGTCGACGCGCACGACTCGTGCCTCGACCACCTGCGGATCACCCGCCATGGCCCGGTCGAAGCCGTCCTGGATCAGGTGCAGGTCGTCGGGGTGGATGACCTGTCCGAAGTGGGTCTGCCGCATCTCCTCGAGGCTCAGCCCGGTCATGTCCAGCGCCCGGTCGTTGGCGTCGGTGAAGTAGCCGCGCGTGTCCACCGAGTAGGCGGCATGGGGGTGGTGGGTGAACATCGAGGCGTAGCGCTCGCCGCTCTGGGCCCGGGCGCCGTCCCCGAGGGTCTCTCCCGCGGCCGGGGCGAGACCGCTGTCGTGGGGAACCATCAGAACCTCCGAGTGTCCATCGGGTGCAGGGCACCGTACCCCGATCGGGTGACCCCGAACGCACGGGGCCGGTCCCCGCACGCGGCCTGCCGCGTCAGCGCATGAAGGGGTCGAAGATCGACCGGACGAGGGCGGACGCACGGTCCGGGTCCCCCTCGGCGACCGCCTCGACGAGGTCGTGGTGGTGGCGGTGCGCCGCGTCGTCGTCCCCCGACTCCTCGTGGCGCATGTGGCTCGCGAAGACGTCCGTCATGCTGGCGTAGAGCTGCAGGTAGAGGGGGTTGTGCGTCGCCGCCACGATCGCGCGGTGCAGCGCGAGGTCCGCACCCGCCCTGACGTCGGGGTCGTCCGACGACCAGCTCTCCTCGCGCCGGGCCCTCAGGTCGCGGAGCAGCTCGATGTCGGCGTCCGTGCGGCGCAGCGCCGCGAGCGAGGCCGCGGTGCTGTCGAGCGCCAGGCGCAGCTCGAGGTAGTGGTGCCTGCTGCCGCCGGCCAGCTGCCGGGCGAGCGACCCGCTGAGCTCGGAGGTCGAGATCACGAACGTGCCGCGGCCCTGCTCCCGGCTGAGGAGACCGGCGTGGACGAGCGACTGCAACGCCTCGCGGACGGTGTTCCGCCCGACTCCGAACGCCGCCACGAGGTCGGCCTCGACGGGAATCCGCTCGCCGACCGGCCACCGACCGGAGGCGATCTCCTCCTGGAACCGCGCGGCGACCTGGTCGATCAGCCCCACTCGACGCACCGGAGGGGGTGTGCCAGACTCACCGTGATTCATCCCATGATCCCATCATTCGTCGCGACCTCGGAGCAAGTGTTGACCATCCCCGCCGCCACCGCACCCACGCCCACCCCGTCAGGACCGGCCACCCGCGCGCGCCTCGCGCTGTGGGCCGGGCTGGCGATCGCCCTGACGGCGCTGAACCTGCGGACCGCGGTGACGGGCTTCACGCCGTTGCTGGAGACCATCGGCTCGGACCTCGGCTTCGGGCTGGCCCTCGCCGGCCTGCTGGGCACGGTGCCGGCGGCGACGTTCGCCGTCTTCGGCTTCCTGGCCCCGGTCGTGACGAGGAGGTACGGACTCGAGCGCACCGCCACCGCTGCCCTCGCCCTCTCGGCACTCGCGCTCGTGCTGCGGGCGCTCTCCCCGACGCCCGCGGCGCTCGTCGCGTCGACCGTCCTGGCGCTGGCGGGCATCGGCGCCGCCAACGTCGTGCTCGTGCCGCTCATCAAGGCGTGGTTCGCCGATCGCATCGCCCTGTGGACCTCGTCGTACCTGTTGCTGATGCAGACCGGTCAGTTCGTGGCGCCCCTCCTGGCCGTGCCGGTCGCCGAGGCAGCGGGCTGGCGGGTATCGGTGGGGATCTGGGCGGTCCCGGCCGCGGTGGCTGCGGTGGTGTGGTGCGTGCTCGCGGTGAAGCTGCCCGCCGACCACCACGTGCCGGCCGTCACCGCGGCGCCCACCGACCGGCTCAGGGTCGGTCGGTCGTCGACGGTCTGGGGGCTGGTGGTCCTCTTCGCGATGATGTCGCTGTCCAACTACAGCATCATCACGTGGGTGCCGGCGGTGCTCACCGACGCCGGTGGCAGTGCGTCGCTCGGCGGGACGATGGTCGGCCTCTACTCGGCCTGGGGAGTGCTCGCCGCCCTGGTGGTCCCGCAGGTCGCGACGCGGATGCGGAACCCGTTCGTCGTCGTCGTGGGGTGCTCGATCGTCCTGGTCCTCGGCTACCTCGGCCTGGCCGTCTCGCCGCTCGACGGCACCGTGTTGTGGGTGTGCGCGCTGGGCATCGGCGTGAGCACGTTCCCGCTCTGCATGACGCTCATCAACCACCGGACGCGGACCCCGCAGTCGGCCTCGACCGTGTCGGGCTTCGTCCAGGGCATCGGCTACGGGCTGGCCTGCCTGGGGCCGATCGGCCTCGGCCTGCTCCGCGAGGCGACGGGCTCGTGGACGACGCCACTCGTCGTGCTCGCCGTCACTGCCGTCCCGGGGGTGCTCGCCGGCTGGTTCGCCTGCCAGCCGCGGTTCGTCGAGGACTCCGCGCGCGTCGCCGGATGAGCTGGTCGGGGCCCGGCGCACGCCGTCGGGCCCCGACCAGCCGGACCTACTGCTGTCGGTAGGGGACGCCGTCCGCGGCCGGCGGCCGCGAGCGGCCCACCAGGCCCGCCACCGCGAAGATGGTGACGAGGTAGGGGAGCATCAGCATGAACTGGCTCGGCACGGGGGAGCCGATGGCCGAGAGCACCCCCTGCAGGTTCGTCGCGAAGCCGAAGAGCAGGGCCGCCAGCGTTGCGCGGATCGGGTCCCACTTGCCGAAGATGACGGCGGCCAGCGCGATGTAGCCGGCGCCTCCGGTCATCTCGCGGTTGAAGCCGGCGACCGAGACGAGGCTGAAGTAGGCGCCGCCGAGGCCCGCGATCGCACCAGCGAGCAGGATCGTGCGGTAGCGGGTGCGGTTGACCTTGATGCCGACGGTGTCGGCGGCCTTCGGGTGCTCGCCCACCGCGCGGAGGCGCAGGCCCCAGCGCGTGCGGTAGAGCGCGTAGGCCACGACCGCGACGACGACGTAGAGCAGGTAGACGAGCGGGGTCTGGCGGAAGAAGATCGGGCCGATCAGCGGGATGTCGCCGAGGATCGGGATCGGGACCGCGCGCAGGCGCTCGGGGGAGTTGAGCGACTCGGCGTTGGGCGTGAGCACCTGGCGGAACAGGAAGTTCGTCAGGCCGACCACGAGCACGTTGAGGACGACGCCGACGATGACCTGGTCGACGAAGTAGGTGATGGCGAACAGGCCGAGGATCAGCGCGACGAGCGCGCCGGCCACCGCGGCAGCCGCCACGCCGGCCCACGCCGAGCCGGTCATCGAGGCGGTGACGGCAGCGGCGAACGCGCCGAGGAGGAGCTGACCCTCGATAGCGATGTTCACCACGCCGGCGCGCTCACCGAGCACGCCGCCCAGCGCGCCGAAGACGAGCGGGATCGCGAGGGCGACGGCGCCGCCGAGCAGGCTGACGAGCCGGATCCGGTCGCCCGCGGCGGCCCAGCTGAGGAAGCCGATCATCCAGACGATCGCGAAGGTGATCGGGATCCACATCGGCTGGCGCACGCGGGTGAGCATGCGGCGTACGGCCTCCGCAGTGAGCCCGAGGCAGATCACCACCATCAGCCAGGCGGTGGGGCCGGACGGCACCACGATGTCGGGCAGGGTGACGAAGTCGGTCGCGGCCGACAGCTGGAACGTCGTGTCGCCCGACGGGCTGGAGCGGAGCAGGACTCCGGCGAGGAGCAGGGTCAGCACGCCGAGCACGACCGGGAGCTTGCGCGCGCCCGAGCCGCGGGTGGGTGTCACGACGGTGTCGGGGGCCAGGCCGCCGCTCTCGGGGGTCGGCTGGGCGGTCACGGTGCTCACTTGGCCTCCTGGGCGGGGAGCCGGAAGATCGCGCGCACCAGGGGAGGGGCGGCGAGGAAGAGGACGATCAGCGACTGCACCACGAGCACCAGGTCGACCGAGATGTTCTCGGAGGTCTGCATGGTGAAGCCACCGGCCTTGAACGCGCCGAACAGGAGCCCGGCGGCCAGGATCCCGAGCGGGCGGGAGCGGCCGAGCAGCGCCACGGTGATGGCGTCGAAGCCGATCGCCGCGTCGAGGTCGAGCGAGACGCCGCTGGACACCGTGCCGAGCACCTGGTTGATGCCGGCGAGGCCGAGCAGGGCGCCGGAGATCATCATCACGACGACGTAGGTCTTGCCGACGTTGATGCCGGAGGCGCGCGCCGCGTGCGGGTTCTCACCGACGGCGCGGACGCGGTAGCCGAGGGTGGAGCGGTTGAGCAACCACCAAGCGACAGCGACGGCGACGAGCGCGATCACGAAGCCGAGGTGGAGGTTGAACTGGTCGCCCAGCACCTTGGGCAACGTCGCCGAGTCCTTCATCGGCGGCGACTTCGGGTTGACCGAGCCGGGTGTCTTGAGCAGCCACTCCTTGGTGAGGGCCCAGAAGAGCAGGTAGTAGGCGACGTAGTTGAGCATGATCGTGACGATCACCTCGTGCGCGCCGGTGCGCGCCTTCAGCACACCCGCGATGCCGCCCCACAGTGCGCCGAACACCATGCCGACGAGGATCGCGAGCGGCAGGTGGATGACGAGCGGCAGGTCGAGCTGGAAGCCGACCCAGCCGGCCGCGCCACCGGCGATGAGCATCTGGCCGCGGCCACCGATGTTGAACAGTCCCGCCCGGAAGGCGAGGCCGACGCCGAGGCCGCCGAGGATCAGCGGGCCGGCGAACTTGAAGGTCTCGGTCAACGGGCGCCACTGCTGGGCCGGCTCGGTGAGGTTGTAGTTGAAGATGGCGCCGCGGAACATCGCGCTGTAGGCGCCGGAGACGGCCTCCCACACGGCGGTGAAGAAGTCGGAGGGGCGGGCGCCGATGTAGCCGGCGGTCTCGCGCACCGTGTCGTCGGTCGCGGCGATCATCACGGAGCCGACGAAGACCGCGAGGAGCACGGCCAGCACGCCGGCCAGGGCGTCGCCGGACGCGATCTCGCGCAGCAGCGACCGTGACCGGTCGCCCCGTGCGTCGTGGGCGTCGGCCTCGGGCGTCTCGGCCGCCGGGTCCGTGGTCGTCGTGCCGCGGGCCGCCTCGTCGTCCGTCACCGGCGCGTCGGGCTTCTCGGGCTGGGGCTTGGGGGTGTCACTCACGCGGGGTCCCCTCGGAAGTGCGAGCGAAGCGAGCAGTTTCGTGGGGTGTTCATGCGGGCACGTCCTTCAGGTCCTTCGGGCGTTCGCCGGTCATCATGAGGCCGAGGGTCTCGCGGGGGGTGTCGGCCGGGACGATGCCGACGACCTTGCCGCGGTAGAGCACCATGATGCGGTCGGCGAGCGCGACCACCTCGTCGAGCTCGGTGGAGACCACCAGGACCGGGATGCCGCTGTCGCGGGTCGCGACGATCTGCTTGTGGATGAACTCGATCGACCCGACGTCCACACCGCGGGTGGGCTGGGCGGCGACGAGCAGTCGCAGGTCGCGCGAGAGCTCGCGGGCCACGACGACCTTCTGCTGGTTGCCGCCGGAGAGGTTCCCGGCGAGCGAGTCGATGTCGCGGGCGCGGACGTCGTACTCCGTCAGCTTCTTCTGGGCGAACTCGCGCAGGGCGCCGAGACGCAGCGAGCCGTTCCGGACGAAGGGGGACTTGAAGCTGCGGTTGAGCATGAGGTTCTCGGCGATGGTGAAGCCGGGCACCAGGCCGTCGACCTGCCGGTCCTCGGGGATGAAGCCCACACCGGCGTCGAGCACCTGGCGCGTCGTGCGACCGACCAGCTCGAGGCCGTCGAGCACGATCGAGCCGCTGACGTCGTCCTGCAGGCCCAGAATGGCCTCGGTGAGCTCGGTCTGGCCGTTGCCCTGCACGCCTGCCACGCAGAGGACCTCGCCGGCGCGGATCGTGAAGCTCAGGCCGTCGACCTGCGTGTGGCCGGCCAGGTCGGTGACGCGCAGGTCCTTCACCACGAGGGCTTCGCCGCCGAGCTGGGGCTCGTCCTTGTGGACGACCAGCTCGACCGGGCGGCCGACCATCATGGAGGCGAGCTCGGCGTTGCTGGCGGTGGGCTCGGCCTCGCCGACGACCTTGCCGTGGCGGATGACGGTGATCCGGTCGGCGACCTCGCGGACCTCGCGGAGCTTGTGGGTGATGAAGACGATGGCCTTCCCGGCCTCCTTGAGCTGACGCATGATGTCCATCAGCTCGTCGGTCTCCTGCGGGGTGAGCACCGCGGTGGGCTCGTCGAAGACGAGCAGCTCGGCGTCGCGGGAGAGGGCCTTGATGATCTCCACGCGCTGCTGCACGCCGACCGGGAGGTCCTCGACCAGGGCGTCCGGGTTGACGTGGAAGCCGAAGCGCTCGGAGATCTCGGTGACCCGCTTGCCGGCCTCGTCGAGGTCGAGCGTGCCGCCGAAGCCGGTGGTCTCGTTGCCCAGCATGACGTTCTCCGCCACGGTGAAGACGGGGATGAGCATGAAGTGCTGGTGGACCATGCCGATGCCGGCCGCCATCGCGTCGCCGGGGCCGGTGAAGTGCTGGACCTCGCCGTCGAGCTCGATCTCGCCCTCGTCGGCCTTGTAGAGGCCGTAGAGCACGTTCATCAGCGTCGACTTGCCGGCACCGTTCTCGCCGAGGAGGCAGTGGATCTCACCGGGCTCCACCGTGAGGGAGATCGAGTCGTTGGCCACCACGCTGCCGAAGCGTTTGGTGATGCCTCGCAGGACGAGTCTCATGGCATCGCATCCTAGGGGTCGGGACGGTCCGGAGGTCTGGACCGGGGGTCTGGTACGGGGTCGGCCGGGGAGGCCTCGACACGGAGAAGGGAGGCCGACGAAAACCGTCGGCCTCCCTCCGTCGTGGAGCGTGCTGGTGATCAGCCCAGGTAGGACTCGACCGTGATGGAGCCGTCGATGATGCCGGCCCTCACCTCGTCGAGCTCACCGGCCAGCTCGGGGCTGACCTTGTCCTCGAAGTTGTGGAACGGCGCGATGCCGACGCCGTCGTTCTCGAGGGTGCCGATGTAGGGCTCGAAGTCGAACTCGTCGTTGCCCGCGGCCAGGACGGCCTCGTAGGTCGAGACCTTCATGCCCTTGAGGATCGAGGTCATGACGTAGTCCTGAGTGGTCGGGTCGGTCTCGAAGAGGTCGGCGTCGACGCCCACCATCGCGACGTCGTTGCCGGAGTCCTCGATCGCGGTGATCGCGCCCTGGTAGATCGGGCCACCGACCGGGAGGATCACGTCGACGTCCTGGTCGAGGATCTGCTTGGCGGTGCTGGTCGCGGCCTCGTTGGCCTCGAAGCCACCGGTGAAGGAACCGTTCTCGCCGTCCCAGCCGACGACCTCGACGTCCTTCTTCTTCTCCTTGGCGTAGTACTCCGCACCCTGCTTGAAGCCGTCCATGAAGATGGTGACGGTCGGGAAGGGCATGCCGCCGTAGGTGCCGACCTTGCCGGTCTTGGTGTAGTCGGCAGCGGCGTAGCCGGCGAGGAACGCGGCCTCGGCGGTGTTGTAGAGCAGCGGCTTGATGTTCTCCTCGTCGGCCTTGCCGTCGAACGTCTCGCCGTCCTCGCCGCCGTCGGCGGAGTCGTCGATCAGGACGTACTCGATGTCGGGGTTGGCCGCGGCCGACTCCTTGGTGGCCGCCGCCAGGGCGAAGCCGACGGTCACGATGACGTCGCAGCCCTCGCCGACCAGGCTCTCCAGGTTGGGGCCGTAGTCGTTCTCGCTGTTCGACTCGACGGCCTTCAGCTCGACGCCGAGCTCGTCGGCCGCCTGCGTGGCGCCCTCGAAGCCGAGCTGGTTGAACGACTTGTCGTCGAACCCGCCCGCGTCGGAGACGATGCACGGCAGGAAGTCGCTGGCGGCCTCCCCGCTGCTCTCGGTCCCGGTGGTGTCTTCCTCGGGCGCGTCACCACACGCAGCCAGGGTCGCGGCGGCGAGCAGCGCCACGAGGCCGCTCGAGACGACCTTCCTCGTCTTCAACACAAATGCCTCCAAGTTCGTCACCCCGGACTGGGGTCAGCTTTCCGGGAGCATGATGCCTCCCGTGGCGCACCCCGTCACGAGGTTCGGAACTTCTGAAATGCGTTTGAGACATAAAAGTCGCCGGACGACTTTCGGCGGAACCTGCCAAAGACCGCTGGCTCCCGGTATGCGCCATAGTGGCCGCTTGCAGGGGACGGTGGAGGTTCAGAGCCGGAGGAGAAGGTGGAGGACGCCGTGCACGACACGTTGGACCAACAGGGCTGGGACGAGCTGAGGGCGGCGGCCACCGAGGTGATGCAGCGGGCCTACGCCCCCTACTCCCACTACAAGGTCGGCGCGGCCGCGCGGGCCGACGACGGCCGGGTCGTGATCGGGTGCAACGTCGAGAATGCGGCGTACGGCGTCGTGCTGTGCGCCGAGTGCGGCCTGGTGTCCCACCTGCACGCCACCGGCGGCGGTCGGCTGACGCACTTCGTCTGCGTCAACGGCGGAGGTGAGATCATCATGCCGTGCGGCCGGTGCCGACAGCTCCTGTTCGAGCACGGTGGTCGTGACCTGCTGGTCTGGACCGTCTCGGGGGTCAGGCCCATGTCCGAGGTGCTGCCCGACGCCTTCGGACCCGACGACCTCACCCACATGGCCGACCCGGCCGACGCAGCAGCGGAAGGAACCGACTAGTGGCTGCCCACGACGCCGTCGAGGTGATCCTCGCCAAGCGCGACAAGCACGAGCTGTCCGACAGCCAGATCGACTGGGTCATCGACGCCTACACGCGCGGTGACGTCGCCGACGAGCAGATGTCGTCGCTCGCGATGGCGATCCTCCTCAACGGCATGAACCGCAGGGAGATCTCGCGCTGGACCGGCGCGATGATCGCCTCGGGGGAGCGGATGGACTTCTCCTCCCTCTCGCGCCCGACGGCCGACAAGCACTCCACCGGCGGCGTCGGCGACAAGATCACCCTGCCGCTGGCCCCTCTGGTCGCTGCCTGCGGCGTCGCCGTCCCCCAGCTCTCGGGGCGGGGCCTGGGCCACACCGGTGGCACGCTCGACAAGCTCGAGTCGATCCCCGGGTGGCGCGCGGCGCTGAGCAACGAGGAGATGTTCGGCATCCTCGAGGACGTCGGCGCCGTGATCTGCGCCGCCGGCGACGGCCTCGCCCCGGCCGACAAGAAGCTGTACGCCCTGCGCGACGTGACCGGCACGGTCGAGGCGATCCCGCTGATCGCCAGCTCGATCATGAGCAAGAAGATCGCCGAGGGCACCGGGGCGCTCGTGCTGGACGTCAAGGTCGGCAGCGGCGCGTTCATGAAGGACCTCGACTCGGCGCGCGAGCTCGCCGAGACGATGGTGGCGCTCGGCACCGACGCGGGGGTGCACACCGTCGCGCTGCTGACAGACATGGCCACCCCGCTCGGGCTGACCGCGGGCAACGCGGTCGAGGTGCAGGAGTCCGTCGACGTCCTCGCTGGCGGCGGTCCGGCCGACGTGGTGGAGCTGACCCTTGCCCTGGCCCGCGAGATGCTCGCCGGCGCCGGCCGCGACGACGTCGACCCGGCCGACAAGCTGGCCGACGGCTCGGCGATGGACGCCTGGAAGGCGATGGTCCGCGCCCAGGGTGGCGACCCCGACGCCGCACTCCCCGAGGCGAAGGAGTCCCACGTCGTCACCTCGCCGGCGAGCGGCACCCTCACCCGGCTCGACGCGATGGCGGTCGGCATGGCCGCGTGGCGCCTCGGTGCCGGGCGGGCGCGCAAGGAGGACCCGGTCCAGGCGGGTGCCGGCGTCGTCTGGCACGCGCGGCCCGGCGACGAGGTCACCGAGGGGCAGCCGCTGTTCACCCTGCTCACCGACGAGCCCGAGCGCTTCGAGCGGGCGCTGGCCTCGCTGGAGGGCGGCTTCGACATCGGTGGCGACGCGAGCGGCGTCGGAACGGACATCGTGCTCGACCGGATCGGCTGACGCCCGCTCGGCGTCCTCCCCAACTCTGACGATGACCGGCCAGTAACAACCGGGTTGCCCGGGCCTCCTCCTAGCGTTTCTTTACCTTAGGGATCTTGGGGGAACCCGATGCAGAGCAACGACCAGCGCGGACCCGGCCGCGCCACGATGACCTCGACCGCCGCGATGGTGGTCCTGGTGCTGATGACAGGGCTGGCCGTCGGCGCGGGCGCGACGTGGCTGGCCCTGTCCCGCGACGACGACGGGGTCGCCGCCTCGCCCGACGGGTGCGCCGAGTTCCGCAGCGTCGACCTCGTCGTCGCGCCGGAGATGTACAGCGTGGTGGTGGCTGCCCTCGCGGACGTCACGCCCGACTGCGTGCAGGTCGACCCCGCGCTGCGTCCGGGCATGGAGGTCGCCCGCGGCGCGTCGCTGGGGAGTGGGCTGCCGGACGTCTGGATCCCGGAGGCGCACTTCGTGGCCACCGAGGCCTTCCTCGGTCAGGCCACCCGACCGAGGCTGCTGGTGAAGAGCCTGGCCCGGACGCCCGTGGTCCTCGTGGGCGGCGACGCAGCGCAGCGCTTCGCGACGTGGGGCGACGCCGAGGCGTCGGGCCTGGTGTCCGTGCCCAACCCGGAGTCGTCCGTCGTAGGCGCGCTCGCGGTGACCGCTCCGGAGGCCGAGGCCCGGGCGGTCGGCCGGACCCGGGACGCCGCACGCCAGCTCCTGGTCCCCTTCGCGCAGGCCCAGAGCGCCCGCACCGTGGCGGGCGAGGACGCCACCGTCCAGCCGGCCATGTTCGCGCGCCGCTCGCCGAGGCTGGTGGTCGCCACCGAGCAGCAGCTGGAGACGGTGGACGGTCGTGCCGACCTCCGCGATCTGACCCCGGCCGTGGGTGCCCCGGTCCTCGACTTCCCCCTCATGGTCGCCGCCGACGCCGCACCCGGATCGCGTGCCCTGGCGCGGGCGCTCGCCGAGCACCTCGAGGGCGACGTGGGGCGCTCACTGATCTCCGACGAAGGACTCCGCGCACCGGGCGAGGACGACGAGGCCTCCCTTCGACCGCCCGCGGCCAAGGCGATCGCCGAGGCGGTCTTCTCGTGGAGCCAGCTCAGCGTGCCGTCGGCCATGCTCGCCGTCGTCGACGCCTCCGGCTCGATGGACGCCGACGCCGGCAACGGGTCGCGCATGGACCTCCTGGCCGACGCCGCCCGGATCGGGCTGGGGTTCCTGCCCGACCACGCGCGGGTCGGCCTGTGGATCTTCTCCATCGACAAGGGCGGGCCGGGCAAGGACTGGCGCGAGCTCGAGCCCATCCGTCGCCTCGACGACCTGCGCTTCGGCCGTACCCAGCGCTACGCCCTGCGGGAGCGCGCCGACGAGATGTCCAGCCTGACCGACGGCGGCACCGGGCTCTACGACACGGCGCTGGCCGCCTACCGCGAGGCGTTGAAGAACTACCGGCCGAAGTACTCCAACTCCGTGGTGCTGATGACCGACGGTCGCAACGAGGACCCCGGCTCGATCAGCCTCGAGCAGCTGCTGCAGCAGCTCGAGCAGCTGAAGGACCCCGACCGGCCGGTGCGCATGGTGGGCATCGCGATCAGCGGCGACGCCGACCTCGCCGCCCTGCGCCGGATGGCGCGGGTCACCGGCGGCGAGGCCTACCTCGCCGCCCAGCCCGAGGACGTGCTGGGGGTGTTCGCCCAGGCGGTGCTGTCGCGGTGACGCCTCAGGCGAGGAGCAGCACCACGTGGGCGGCCACACATGCCGGCTTGTCGTTGCCCTCGATCTCGACGGTGTGCTCCACGACGAGCTGCTTGCCGGCCGCCAGGTCGCGGACCTCCCCGAAGCGCACGTGCGACCGCAGCCGGCTGTCGACCGGCACCGGGCTGGGGAAGCGGACCTTCTCCAGGCCGTAGTTGAGCCGGGCGCCCGGGGTCTCGAGCCGGAAGACCTGCGAGGCGAAGTGGGGGAGCAGGCTCAACGTGAGGAACCCGTGGGCGATGGTGGTGCCGAACGGTCCCTTGCCCGCCGCGTCGACGTCGACGTGGATCCACTGGTGGTCGAGCGTGGCGTCGGCGAACGCGTCGATCCGCGCCTGGTCGACGTCGAGCCACTCGCTCGTGCCGATCTCGGACCCGGACGCGGCGGCGACCTCGTCGAGCGTGGTGAAGGTGCGCATGCGCA
Source organism: Nocardioides sp. GCM10028917 (assembly GCF_042666175.1). Lineage (NCBI taxonomy): Bacteria > Bacillati > Actinomycetota > Actinomycetes > Propionibacteriales > Nocardioidaceae > Nocardioides > Nocardioides sp. GCM10028917. The sequence continues at coordinate 520,992 of NZ_JBHTFL010000008.1, read as the reverse complement.
CGAACAGTAGTGCTTGACCCTGGGCGAGCCTGCTTGGATGTGCCGATGAGCACTCCCACCCGCGACCAGGTGCACGCCGCCCCGAAGGTCCTGCTGCACGACCACCTCGACGGCGGACTGCGTCCGCAGACGATCGTGGAGCTGGCCGCCGAGGCCGGCCACGAGCTGCCCGCCTCTGACGCGGAGTCGCTCGGGCGCTGGTTCGCGGAGTCGGCCGACTCGGGCTCGCTGGTGCGCTACCTCGAGACCTTCGACCACACCGTCGCGGTGATGCAGAGCGGTCCGGCGATCGCCCGTGTCGCCCGCGAGTGCGTCGAGGACCTCGCCGCCGACGGTGTCGTCTACGCCGAGGTGCGCTACGCCCCGGAGCAGCACGTCAGCGGCGGGCTGACCCTCGACGAGGTCGTCGCGGCGGTGCAGGAGGGCTTCGACGCCGGCATGGCCGCCAGCGGCGGCAGGATCGTCGTACGCCAGCTGCTGACCGCGATGCGGCACCAGGCCCGGTCGATGGAGATCGCCGAGCTGGCGATCGCGTGGCGCGACCGCGGTGTCGCCGGGTTCGACATCGCCGGCGCGGAGGCGGGCTTCCCCCCGACCCGGCACCTCGACGCCTTCGAGTACCTGCAGCGCGAGAACGCCCACTTCACCATCCACGCCGGCGAGGCCTTCGGCCTGCCGTCGATCTGGCAGGCGATCCAGTGGTGCGGCGCCGACCGGCTCGGCCACGGCGTGCGGATCATCGACGACATCACGGTCAACGACGACGGGTCCGTCGAGCTCGGCCTGCTGGCGGCCTACGTCCGCGACAAGCGGATCCCGCTCGAGATGTGCCCGAGCTCGAACATCCAGACCGGGGCGGCGGAGTCCTTCGCCGAGCACCCGATCGGGCTGCTGACCGACCTGCGGTTCCGCGTCACCGTCAACACCGACAACCGCCTGATGAGCGGCACCTCGATGACGCACGAGATGTTCGGGCTGGTGGAGGCGTTCGGCTACTCGCTGGAGGACCTGCGCTGGTTCACCATCAACGCGATGAAGTCGGCGTTCCTGCCCTTCGACGAGCGGCTCGCGATCATCGACCAGGTCGTCAAGCCGGGCTACGCCGCGCTCATCAACGGCTAGCGGCGCGGCTGGCGGCGGTCAGCTCGGCGTACGCCTGGTCGCCCGTCGCTCGCCGGCAGCCCTGGCGCACCGCGTGCGCGACGACCCGCTGCTGGTCGCGCATCAGCGCCAGTCCGCGGCGTACGAGCACCAGCGGCGGCTTGCGGTGCTCGCGCAGGTCGCGGGTCAGGCGCCGCCAGAACGTGACGAGCGGGTGCTGGGTGATGCAGTAGGCCGCGGCGAGGATGCCCGCCTCCCGGCACGCAGACACCACCTCGGGCGCGAAGATGCCCTCCGCGACGAACCGGCCGCTGCCGCCGAGGTCGACGGTGCGGGAGCCGCAGCGTCCGTTCTGCGCGATCTCGTAGATCGGCACCTCGCTGCGCCCCGTGGCGCACAGCTCGCGGAGCGCGGCCAGGGCATCGGCCTCGTGCCACGAGTCCGGGTGGTCCCAGTCGACGAGCCCGGCGTTGGCGCCGGTGGTGATGCGGGGGAGCGAGGGGTCGTCGCCGTCCTTGTAGAAGTCGTCGAGGCGCAGGACGGGGAGTCCGAGGCGCTCCGCGAGCCGGGACTTCCCGGCGCCGCTGGGTCCGGCCAGGACGACCACCTGGGCAGTGCTCATTTGTTGCGAACTCATTTCGTCGTTCGGCCACGGGAGGTAAAGGCTGGACATTAGTCTCGCCCAGACCCTGGATCGACACCTCTGTGGGAGGACCTTCATGAGTCTCGACGACTCGACCGCGGCCGAGACCGCGCCCGACACCGCGGACGGTTCCGGCGCCGCCGGACGGCCCGCCAAGACCTTCGTGCTGGGCGGACTCGCGCTTGCGCTCGTCGTGGGCCTCATCGGCTTCTTCGCGGTGCGCGGCGCCAGCGGCGAGCCCGAGGGTGCCGACTGCATCTCCGAGGTGGTCACGCTGACGACCGCCCCGGTCATGGAGGACCTGGTCAAGCAGGCCGTCAAGGACGTCAACGCCGACGAGCCCTGCATCGACATCCAGGTCACCGCGGGCACCGTGAAGGACGTCGTCGCCCTGCTGAGCGACCCCAACGCCGAGCTCCCCGAAATCTGGATCCCGGACAGCCCGACCTGGAAGGGCCAGCTCACCAGCGCCGGCTGGACCGGTACGCCGATCGCGGACGTCCTCGCCCAGACGCCGGTCGGCCTCATCGGCGGCCCGGCCGCCGAGGCCCCGACGTCCTGGTCCTCCCTGCTCGACGGCGGCAGCCTGGCGATGGCCGACCCCAGCGCCGAGGGCGCCTCCGCGCTCGCGCTGCTCGCGCCGTACGCCGAGATGAAGAAGACCGGCGAGACCGCGCTGTCCATCGAGGAGAAGACCGTCCCGGTCGCCCAGACCTACGGCGAGCGCGCCGTGGCCGGCGGCACCACCGAGACCGACCTGTCCACGATCACGGCCTCCAGCACCCAGCTGGTGCCCGCCACCGAGCAGGCCTACCTCGCCGCCCGCCGCAGCAACGACCAGCTCGCCCTGGTGGCGCCGAAGACCGGCGTGCCGATGCTGCAGTACCCCCTGATCGACGTGAACCGTGGCAGCAAGGACATCCTCGACTCCGGCGGCGACCTCTCGGCACGCGTGGGCCGCGCCCTCGGTCGCTGGTTCGCCTCGAGCGCCGGCGTGGAGGCCATCGCGGCCGCCGAGCTCCGCGGCCCCGACGGCGCCGCGCTGCCGAACGACATCGGCCTCGGCAGCGCCCCGGTGCTCGCCAAGGTCGCCCAGAAGACCACCGACGACACCCTGCGCCAGTGGCGCGTGCTGTCGGTGCCCTCCAGCATCCTGGCGGTCGTCGACCTCTCCGGCTCGATGAAGATGGCCATCGGCGACACCACCCGCATCGGTCTGGCGGTGACCGCGTCCCAGCTCGCGCTCGACGCCTTCCCGGCGCAGGCCCGGATCGGCATCTGGGGCTTCTCCAAGAACCGCGGCGAGAACGGCGCCTCGTACGCCGAGTACGCCGCGCTCGAGCGGCTCGACGCCCCTGCGGCCGACGGCAAGACGCACGGCGACGAGGTCCGCGCCATGGCCGACGCCCTGCCCGGCCGCGTGCGCGGCGGCACCGGCGTCATGGACTCCACCCTCGCGGCCTACAAGCACGCGCAGGAGATGTGGGACCCGGCGTGGTTCAACTCCGTGGTGATCATGACCGACGGCGCCAGCGACGACTCGAGCTCGCTGTCGCTGGAGTCCCTCGTCAACCAGCTCAAGTCGCTGCGTGACCCCGCCAAGCCGGTCAAGGTGATCGTCATCGGCATCTCGCAGGACGCCGACACCGGTGAGCTCGAGCAGATCGCCGCCGCCACCGGTGGCCAGAACTACCTGGTGACCAACCCCAACGAGATCCTCGGCGTGCTGGCCTCGGCCCTGCTCAACCGCTGATCACGCACGGCTCGACCTGACAGGGATGGGCCCCACTCGCAGGAGTGGGGGCCATCCCTGTTGCCGTGCTCGCGACCACGGCGTGTGGCTACAGCGAACAAGCTCGAAGTCCGCTCGTACCAGGTACGAGCGAACTTCGAGCTTGGTGACTGCGTGGCTCAGACGCCGATCGGGTGCCAGACGGTCTTGGTCTCGAGGAACTGCGTCATCCGGTCCAGCGCGGGCTCGGCGAGCCAGTCGGTGTCGGGAGCGGGACGCCGTACGCGCTTGAGGTTGTCGGCCGCAGCCACCTCGAGCTCGGTCGCGAGCTCGACGTCCTCGACCCCGGTGAGGTCGATGCCGTTGACGTCCATGTGCGAGGCCAGCCACGGGGCGATCTCGGTCTGCGAGCCGGTGAGCACGTTGACCACGCCGCCCGGGAGGTCGCTGGTCGCCATCACCTCGCCGAGCGTGATCGCGGTCAGCGGGTTGTCCTGGCTGGCGATCACGACGACGGTGTTGCCGGTGATGATGAGCGGCGCGACGACGCTGACGAGGCCGAGCAGGGGGCCGCGCGGGGCGACGACGGCGATGACGCCGCTGGGCTCGGGGGTCGACAGGTTGAAGTAGGGGCCGGCGACCGGGTTGGCGTTGCCGACGACCTGCGTGATCTTGTCGGCCCAGCCGGCGTACCAGACGAGGCGGTCGATCGAGGCGTCCACGTAGGTGCGGGCGCGGGCCGGCGTGATGCCCTCCGCGGCGCGGAGCTCGGCCTCGAACTGCTCGCGGCGGCCCTCGAGCACCTCGGCGACGCGGTAGACGACCTGCGCGCGGTTGTAGGCGGTCCTGCCGGACCAGCCACCGAAGGCGGCGCGGGCGGCGACGACCGCGTCGCGGGCGTCCTTGCGCGAGGCCTGGGCGGCGTTGGCGAGCAGGCGGCCCTTGGCGTCGTTGACGACGTAGGAGCGGCCCGACTCCGAGCGCGGGAACTGGCCGCCGATGTAGAGCTTGTACGTCTTGCGCACGTCGATGCGGCTCACGCGTCCGCTCCCTTCGGGCTGGTTCCCTTGAGGTAGGCCTCGAGACCGTGGCGGCCGCCCTCGCGGCCGTATCCGGACTCCTTGTATCCGCCGAACGGCGAGGTGGGGTCGAACTTGTTGAACGTGTTGGCCCAGACCACGCCCGCCCGCAGGCGGTTGGCCATCGACAGGATGCGCGAGCCCTTGTCGGTCCACACGCCTGCCGACAGGCCGAACGGCGTGTTGTTGGCCTTCTCGATCGCCTCGGAGGGCGTGCGGAAGGTCAGCACGGACAGGACCGGGCCGAAGATCTCCTCGCGGGCGATCCGGTGGGCCTGCGAGACGCCGGTGAAGACGGTCGGGGCGAACCAGTAGCCGTTGGACGGCAGGTCGCACGGGGCCGACCAGCGCTCCGCGCCCTCGGACTCGCCGATCTCGGAGAGCTCGCGGATCTTGGCGAGCTGCTCGGCGGAGTTGATCGCACCGACGTCGGTGTTCTTGTCGAGCGGGTCACCCACGCGCAGCGTCGCCATGCGTCGCTTGAGCCGGCTCATCACCTCGTCGGCCACGGACTCCTGCACCAGCAGGCGCGAGCCCGCGCAGCAGACGTGGCCCTGGTTGAAGAAGATGCCGTTGACGATGCCCTCGACGGCCTGGTCGAGCGGGGCGTCGTCGAAGACGATGTTGGCGGCCTTGCCGCCGAGCTCGAGGGTGACCTTCTTGTCGCTGCCGGCGACGGCGCGGGCGATCGCCTTGCCGACCTCGGTGGACCCGGTGAAGGCCACCTTGTCGACGTCGGGGTGCGACACGATGGCGCGGCCGGTGTCACCGGCGCCCGTGACGATGTTGACGACGCCGGGCGGCAGGTCGGCCTGCTGGCAGATCTCGGCGAAGAGCAGCGCGGTGAGCGGGGTGGTCTCGGCGGGCTTGAGCACGACGGTGTTGCCGCAGGCCAGGGCCGGGGCGATCTTCCACGCCAGCATCAGCAGCGGGAAGTTCCACGGGATGACCTGTCCGGCGACGCCGAGCGGGGTCGAGCCGTAGCCGGAGTACTGGAGCTTGTCGGCCCAGCCGGCGTAGTAGAAGAAGTGGGCGGCAACGATCGGGACGTCGACGTCGCGCGACTCCTTGATCGGCTTGCCGTTGTCGATCGACTCCAGGACGGCGAGCTCGCGGCCGCGCTCCTGGATGATCCGGGCGATCCGGTAGAGGTACTTGGCGCGCTCGGCGCCGGACATCCGCGACCACACGCGGGTGTAGGCACGGCGCGCAGCCTTCACGGCCTCGTCGACGTCGGCGTCGCTGGCCTCGGCGACCTCGGCCAGCACCTCCTCGGTGGCCGGGTTGATCGTCTTGAACGACGTGCCGTTGCCGTCGACGAACTCGCCGTTGATGAACAGCCCGTAGGACGGCTTGATGTCGACGATGGCGCGCGACTCGGGCGCGGGGGCGTACTCGAAGGTCATGGTGATCAGTCCAACGTGAAGTAGTCGGGACCGGAGTAGCGCCCGGTCGTCATCTTGGTGCGCTGCATGAGCAGGTCGTTGAGCAGCGTGGAGGCGCCGAAGCGGAACCAGTCGGGGTCGAGCCAGTCGTCGCCGCAGATCTCGTTGACCATCACGAGGTACTTGATGGCGTCCTTGGTGGTCTTGATGCCACCGGCCGGCTTGACGCCGATCATCTGACCGGTCTGCTCGCGGAAGTCGCGGACCGCCTCGAGCATGATGAGGGTGACCGGGAGGGTCGCGGCGGGCTGGACCTTGCCGGTGGAGGTCTTGATGAAGTGGCCCCCGGCCATCATCGCCAGCCAGCTGGCCCGGCGGACGTTGTCGTAGGTCTGCAGCTCGCCGGTCTCGAAGATCACCTTGAGGTGCGCACTGGTGCCGTCAGGCCTGGCGCACGCCTCGCGGACCTGGGCGATCTCCTGGAAGACGTCGAGGTAGCGGCCGGAGAGGAACGCCCCCCGGTCGATGACCATGTCGATCTCGTCGGCGCCGGCCTCGACGGCGTCACGGGTGTCGGCGAGCTTGATGTCCATCGACGCGCGACCGCTGGGGAAGGCCGTGGCGACTGCCGCGACGTTGACGCCACTGTCGCCGAGCGTCTGCTTGGCGGTGGCCACCATGTCGGGGTAGACGCACACGGCAGCCGTGGGCGGGCAGGTCGAGTCGGCGGGGTCGGGGCGCATCGCCTTGGACGCGAGCGCGCGGACCTTGCCGTGGGTGTCCTGGCCCTCGAGCGTGGTCAGGTCGACCATCCGGATGGCCAGGTCGATGGCGTACGCCTTCGACGTGGTCTTGATCGACCGCGTGGCCAGACCGGCGGCGCGGGCCTCGCACCCGACCTGGTCGACGCCGGGGAGGCCGTGGAGGAATCGGCGGAGCGTGGAGTCCGAGCGCACGACGTCGTCGAAGACGGCGTGCGAGGAGGTCGTGCTCGCCGTGGAGCTGGCAGTGGGTGTCACCGACCCAGCATAGAGTTGGCGCGGACGCCCCCGGCAATCCAGAGGGGGCCAATGTCTGCCCAAAACGGCGAGGAGACCATGGCACGCCTGCAGGACGACGGCGAGGCCGTCGTGGAGCGGTTCCGGCCCACCAGTGGACGGTTCTCCGGCTGGGCGGCCGTGCTGCTGAGCGCCGCGGTCCTGGTCGCCATGGTGGTCTACCTGGACGACGGCTTTCCCGCGTGGGTGGGCGGCGTCGCCCTGCTTGTCGGTGTCCTCGCCTGGGCCGCGATGCTCCGCCCGGCGCTGTGGGCCACCGACGAGCACCTGGTGATGCGCAACCTCGCCGAGACGGTCCACATCCGGCTGGCCGCGGTCGAGGAGCTGGCCGTGCGCCAGTTCCTGGCGGTCCGCGCCGGCGACCGACGGCTGGTCAGCACGGTGCTGGGCCGCACGTGGCGCAGGGCGATGACGTCCCACCGCGCCGCCCCGGCGTCCGAGGACGGCACACGTGAGGGGATGCGCTACGTCGACTGGGCCGAGCACCGGCTCCGCGAGCTCGTCGACGCCGCCCGCGACCACGCCGGGGTCACCGCCGGCTCGGAGGAGCAGCGCGCGCTGCCCGACGCCGTACGACGTGAGCCCGCGCTGGTGCCCCTGGCGCTGATCGCGGTCGCGGCCCTGCTGATGGTGGTCAGCTTCTTCCTCTGAGCCAGCGGTCGTCACGCCATGACGTGGCGCGCGGCCGCTGCCGTCCCGGGGGTGGGCCACCAGCGTGCGATGGCCGCCGACTGGCCCAGCGTCCACGTCGAGCTGCACACCCAGTAGACGAGCAGCGCCACCGGCACCACTCCTCCTGCGAGCAGCATCCCGCCGGCCGACATCGCGGGCATGATGCGCTGCGCCGCGACCATCGCCTCCGGCATGCCCTCGACGGACGTGTTGGGCGCGACCACGAACCGCTGGGTGACGTACGACAGCGCGGCCGCGGTCAGCGCGAGCCCGGCCACGACGGCGAGGTGGAGGCCACCGGAGCCGAGGTAGCCGTGGCCGGCGAGCGAGACGCCGACGAGCGAGGCGGCACCGAACGACGACACCAGCCCCGGTCCCATCGCGCCGACGGCCGTGCCGTGGGCCACGTCGGAGACGAGGTGGTAGAGCGCCAGCCACACCGGCAGCTGCACCAGGACGGGCAGGCAGCCGAGCCGGCTGACCCCGTGCTCCGCCGAGACGGCGCGGCGCTCCTCCATGTGGGCGCGCAGGCTCTCGGCGTCCGTGCGGCCGCGGTAGCGCTCCGTGACCCCCTTGAGGTGCGGCCGGGCCCGGGCCCCGGCGTGGGCCTGGCGGACGCCGTGCACGACGAACGGCAGCAGCAGGAGCCGCACGAGGACGACGAGCGAGGCGATGCCGAGCACCCAGGCGGCCGCGGAGTCGGCCGGGGCGTCGAGGGCGGCGAGGGCGTCGTGGGTCGTGGCCAGGGCGGCGGCGAGGGCGTGCTTGAGCGGGGCGAGCAGTGACATGGGTGTCTCCTGGATCGGGCGGAAGGGTCTGTACGACGTCGCGCGGGGGCGACGGGTCAGACGCGTCCAGGAGCGCGCGGGCGCACCGGGTGGTGGACCACGTCGGTGGTCCGTCCGGCGAGCACGAGCGGGATGTCGGCGGCGCGACGGCGCGGGCGGAGCGAGTGGATCCCGGCGTCGGGCACGGCCAGCAGGCAGTGCACGCCGGCGAGGGCGGTGGCCGCGGAGAGCGCGGTCACCACCACGACGGTCTGGGCGGTCGCGGTCGGGTCCAGCGAGGCGGCTGCGAGGAGCGATGCGACGCCGAGCAGGGTCAGGACGAGCGCGAGGCGCGCACGTGCTGCCACGTCGGCGACGGTCCGGACCATGGTCCGAGGGTATCGGGTGGTCAACGGAGCTCGTGGGCTCCGAGGTCGACCGGTCCCGACGTGCGACGCCGCACGAGCCCGGTCGGGGCGGCGTGCTCGAGACGGGGCCGCCAGCGGCGGGGGACGCGGACGCCTCGGTCGACGGCGGGCGACGACGCGGTGAGCCGGAAGTCCTCGCGGGCGGGATCAACGAAGCCGCCGAGGCCGACGCGGCGGTTGGCCCGCGCGTCGCGGGCCGCGCCGCTGGTGAGCTCAGCGGATCCGACCAGGAGGTTGTTGCGCAGGTGGGCCCGGCTCCCGTCGGCGAGGGCGACGTACGTGCCGGAGGTGCGCTGGTTGACGAAGGTGTTGTTGACGACCCAGATCGTGCGGCTCGGGTTGGTCAGGCCCTCGGCGCCGTAGGAGACGAGCGCCGGGTTCTCCGACCGCGGGCCCTGGACGACGACGTTGCCGGCGACGAGCGACAGCCCGCCGTCGGGCAGGTCGATCGAGTAGCTCGCGGTGGCGTCGCCGTCGCTGATGCGGTTGGCGACGATCGTGTTGCGGGCCGCGCGGGACTTGAGCTCGTGGCCGGTGTCGGCCCGCGAGAGCCAGCTGCCGGTGACCGTCAGCGAGCGGACGGCGCCGACGTAGAGGTTGTGGGAGTAGCCGTCGCCGTAGCCGTTGCGGAAGAAGCGCGACCGCTGGATGACGATGTCGCTCCCGGGGTCGGCACCGGTGAGGATGCCGTTCTCGTTGTCGTGGAACCAGCTGCGCGTGACGGTGAGGTCGGTGCCCTCCTGGCGGATGCCCGCGCCGTTGCGGTCGGGCACCGCGGCACCACTGAGCTCGATCCGGTCGACGGTCGCCCGGTCGCCGGCGATGACCCAGATCGCCTTGCCCTGCGCGTCGCTGCCGTCGGCGCGCAGGTGGGCCCGCCCGCCGTCGCCGCGCAGCGTCAGGTCGTCCTGGGTCCAGGTCGCCACGTCGCCGGAGTAGGTGCCCGGGTCGATCAGCACCGTGTCGCCGTCGCGGGCGACCGCCGCGGCCGCACTGGGGGTCGTCAGCTCGCGGTCGGGCCCGACGCGCCACGTGCGCGGACCCACGTCGGCGTACGACGTCGTGGCGGGCGCCGCGGCGAGCAGGCCGGCGGCGAGGGCGGCGGCGAGGCCGAGGGCGCGGGCGCGGGCGAGCGGCGTCGCGGCGCGCACGTCAGCCCCCGAAGGCCGCGCCCCGCAGGTCGGCCTTGATCGCGTCGAGCCGGCCCGCGGCGGAGATCCGGGCCGCGTCCGCGCCGGCCCCGTCGGGCCCCGTCTCCACCGGGATCACCACCTCGAGGTAGCACTTGACCTTGGGCTCGGTGCCGCTGGGACGCACGATCACCCGGGCGCCCTCGGCGAGGGTGTAGCGCAGCCCGTCGGTCGGCGGCAGTGCGGCCGATCCCTCGGAGAGGTCCTCCACCAGCTCGACCGCCAGGCCGCCGAGCGTGGTCGGCGGAGCGCTGCGCAGCCGATCCATGGTGGCTGGGATGGCGGCGAGGTCGTCGAAGCGCACCGACAGCTGGTCGGTGGCGTGCAGGCCGTGCTGACGAGCGATGTCGTCGAGGAGGTCGGTGAGGCCGCGCCCCTCGGCCTTGGCCTGCGCGGCGAGCTCGCACACGAGCAGCAGCGCCGAGACGCCGTCCTTGTCCCTCACGTGCTCGGGGTCGCAGCAGTAGCCGAGCGCCTCCTCGTAGCCGAAGGCGAGGCCCTCGACCCGGCCGATCCACTTGAAGCCGGTCAGGGTCTCCTCGTGCGGCTGCCCGGCCGCGGCGGCCATCTTGCCGAGCAGGCTGGAGGAGACGATGGAGTTGGCGTAGGTGCCCTGCCGCCCCCGGGCGAGCAGGTGGTGCGCCAGCAGGGCGCCCACCTCGTCGCCGCGCAGCATCCGCCACCCGTGGACGTCGGGCACCGCGACGGCGCAGCGGTCGGCGTCGGGGTCGTTGGCGACCACCAGGTCGGCCTTGTGCTCCGCGGCGAGCGCCATCGCCAGGTCCATGGCGCCCGGCTCCTCCGGGTTGGGGAACGAGACGGTCGGGAAGTCGGGGTCGGGGTGCTCCTGCTGCTCGACGACGTGCGGGGCGTCGAAGCCGGCGGTCTCCAGCACCTGCGCGACGGTGGTGCCGCCGACGCCGTGGAGCGGGGTGTAGACGATGCGTAGGTCGCGCGGGCCGTCCTCGGCCAGGCCCGCGACCGTGTCGAGGTAGCGGTCGACGATCTCCTCGCCGACGAGGCGGCCGGCGTCACCGCGCGGGAGGTCCGCGAGCGGGCCGACTGCGGCGATCCGGGCCGCGATCTCGGTGTCGGCGGGCGGGACGATCTGGCTGCCGTCGCCGAGGTAGACCTTGTAGCCGTTGTCCTGCGGCGGGTTGTGGCTCGCGGTGACCATCACCCCGGCCGCGCAGCCCAGCTCGCGGATCGCGAACGCGAGGAGCGGCGTGGGCAGCGTCCGCGGCATCACGAGGACCTTGAAGCCGGCGCCGGTCATGATCTCCGCGGTGTCGCGGGCGAAGACGTCGGAGTTGTGGCGGGCGTCGAAGCCGATCACGACGGACCCGCCGCTGTGGCCGGTGTCGCGGAGGTACGCCGCCAGGCCGGCCGCCGCGCGCGTGACCACGACCCGGTTCATCCGGTTGGGGCCGGCGCCCAGCGGCCCGCGCAGGCCGGCGGTGCCGAACTCGAGGGTGCCGGCGAAGCGGTCGGCGAGGTCGGTCTCCGCGCCGCGCTCGGCATCGGCGACGACCGCCTCCAGCTCGGCGCGCGTCTGGTCGTCGGGGTCCTCTGCTGCCCAGGCGCGGGCCGCCTCGAGCAGGGCGGTCTGGTCGGTCGACACGGTCATGGACGCACGCTATCCCCACGGGGCGTGACGGTGTCGGTGGGCGGTGCCACGATCAGGGCATGATCGATCACCTGGGCATCAACTGCACCGACCTGCCGCGCGCGGCGGCGTTCTACGACCGGGTCCTGGGCGTGCTGGGGCACCGACGCGTGATGGACGTCGAGGTGGCCATCGGCTACGGCACGGAGCAGCCGGACTTCTGGATCAGCACCTTCGAGGGCGTCGGTCCCAACCGCGAGGTCCACGTGGCCTTCCGCGCCCCCGACGCCGCCACCGTCCGCGCGTGGCACGCCGAGGCCGTCGCCGCCGGGGCCGAGTCGCTCCACGAGCCGCGGCTGTGGCCGGAGTACCACCCGGCCTACTACGGCGCGTTCGTCCGCGACACCGAGGGCAACAACATCGAGGCCGTCTGCCACACCGGCGACTCCTGACGGCTAGCGTGGCGGCGTGCCAGCCGTCGTCCGCTCCGTCAACGCCGGCACGGCCTCGCCGGTCCAGGGCCTGAAGCGGCCCAGCGGGATCCACAAGCGCCCGGTCGACGTGATCGAGGTGCGCGACCCCGGGCCGAAGCGCGGTGGGCTCGGCAGCGGAGTCGTCGGCGACGCGATCATCAGTCGCCGGCACCACGGGGGGACGACCCAGGCGGTCTACGCCGTCGCCCGCGAGGAGCTCGACTGGTGGAGCGAGCACCTCGGCCGCGACCTGCCCGACGGCATGTTCGGCGAGAACCTCACCACCCTCGGTCTCGAGGTCGACACGGCCGAGGTGGGGGAGCGGTGGCAGGTCGGCCGCACGCTCCTCGAGGTGTGCGGGCCCCGCATCCCGTGCGCGACGTTCGCCAAGCACATGGCCGAGCGCGCGTGGGTACGCCGCTTCGCCGAGCGCGGCCTGACCGGCGCCTACCTCGCCGTGGTCGAGCCCGGAGCGATCCGGGCGGGCGACCCGGTCGAGGTCGTCGAGCGGCCGGGCCACGGGCTCACCCTGCCGATGTACTTCCGGGCCCTCATGGGCGACCGGGACCTCGCCGCTGCCTGCCTGGCCTCGGGGCTGCTCCCGCGGGTCGAGCACGACTGGCTCGCGCGGCGCCAGTAGGGCAAGGACGACGGTGGCCGCCGACCCATCGGGTCCGCGGCCACCGGTCGGAGGAGTCGCTCGCCTCAGCCGAGAGCGGCCACCGCGGCGTCGTAGTCGGGCTCGACGCCGATCGCGTCGGTGAGCTGGGTGTGCAGCACGGTGCCGTCGGTGTCGACGACGACCACGGCGCGGGCGAGCATGCCCTGCCACCCGCCGTCGGCCATCGCGATGCCGTAGTCGTCGCCGAAGGAGGACCGGAACGCCGACCCGACGAGGACGTCGTCGATGCCCTCGGCGCCGCAGAAGCGGGCCTGGGCGAGGGGGAGGTCCACCGAGACGTTGACCACGGCCGTGTTGTCGAGGCCGGCCGCGAGCTCGTTGAACCTCCGGACGCTCGCCTGGCACACGCCGGTGTCGATGCTGGGGAAGATGTTGAGCACGATCCGCTTGCCGGACACGTCGGCGTCGGTGAGGGCCTGGAACTGGGAGTCGACGAGGTCGAAGCCGGGTGCCTTCGAGCCGACCGCGGGGAGCTCGCCCACGGTGCTGACGGTGTTGGGGCCGAGTTGTGTGGTTGCCATGGCCCCAACCTACTGGCCGTCGGACCTAGAGTGCCCAGCATGGCCACCTCGCGAACCGACGCCCGCGCCGACGTGATCATCGACGTGCTGCAGGACGCGTTCGCGCCGCTCATGCGGGCGGACCCCGCAGCCTTCCGGGCGAAGTACCGCAAGATGGCGCGCGACCCGCTGGCGTTCTACCGCGGGTCTGCCTGCCTGTTCTACTGCGACGTCACCGGTGAGGACGACCCCTGGGCGGACCACGGGGCCGAGCGCATCTGGATCCACGGCGACCTGCACGTGGAGAACTTCGGCACCTACCTCAACTCCGACGGCCGGCTGATCTTCGACGTCAACGACTTCGACGAGGCCTACGTCGGGCGCTTCACCTGGGACCTGCAGCGGTTCGCGGCCAGCCTGGCGCTGCTCGGCTGGCAGAAGGCGCTGCCCGAGGACGCGATCCGCAAGCTCGTCGCACGCTACGCGCGCTCCTACCTCGCCCAGGTCAACCACTACACGGGCACGCACGACGACGAGGAGTTCGAGATCCGGCTCGACACCGCGCACGGACCGGTCCTCACGGCTCTGGAGTCGGCGCGGAAGAAGCGGCGGGCCGACCTGCTCGACGGCGTGACAGGCATGCAGCACGGCACCCGGAAGTTCAGCGAGGACGGGACGACCCGACGGCTCTCGAGCACCGAGCGCTCGAAGGTGGTCGAGGCCTTCCGGGCCTACCTCGACACGATCCCGGACTCCAAGCGGTTCGACCGGGACCTGTTCTACGAGCTGCGCGACGTCGTCGGGAAGTCCGGCTTCGGCATCGGGAGCGCCGGCCTGCCGGCGTACAACGTGCTGGTCGAGGGCTACAGCCAGGCGCTCGACAACGACGTGGTGCTCAGCATGAAGCAGGCCAACATCCCGGCCGTGAGCCGCTTCGTCGACACCGCCGAGGTCGACGCGTACTTCGACCACGAGGGCCACCGCACGGCGGTGAGCCAGCGGGCGCTGCAGGTGCACACCGACCCGCTGCTCGGCCACACGAGCATCGACGGTGTCGGCTACGTCGTGGCGGAGGTCTCCCCCTACGAGGTCGACCTGGACTGGAGCGAGATCAACGAGCCCGGGGACATGCGCGCCGTGGTGGACCTGCTCGGTCGCGCGACCGCCAAGATCCACTGCGCCTCCGACGAGGACAGCCAGCAGGACCTCGTCGACTTCCAGGTCGAGGAGGCGATCCGTCGCTCGCTCGACGGGCGCCGCAACGACTTCGTGTCGTGGCTGTGCGACTGGGGCATCGCGTACGCCGTCCGCGTGCGCGAGGACCACGCGCTCTTCGTCGACGCCTTCCGCGAGGGTCGGGTGGGGATCGCGTCGACCTGACACCCGACCCCCGCGGGAGCCGACGGGGGCGTCGCTCAGGCGTCGATGGTGGACATGTCGCCGTAGCGGTCACCGGCCACGGCGTCGCGCGGCACCGCCTGCTCCAGCGCGGTGAGGTCGTCCGCGGTGAGCTCGACGTCGAGCGCACCGACGTTCTCCTCGAGGTAGCGCACCCGCTTCGTCCCGGGGATCGGAGCGACCCCGAGCCGGTCGTCACCCTGGGCGAGCACCCAGGCGAGCGCGAGCTGGCCGGGCGTGCAGCCCTTGTCGGCGGCCAGTTCCCTGACCTTGTCGACGAGGGCGAGGTTGGCGTCGAGGGCATCGCCGGTGAAGCGCGGGAAGCGGCCGGTGGCGCGGGAGTCGTCGGACTCGAGCGACTCGCGGGTGACCGCCCCGGTCAGCATGCCGCGACCGAGCGGGGAGTAGGGGACCAGCCCGATCCCGAGCTCGCGCAGCGCCGGGACGACCTCGTCCTCGACGTCGCGCGTGAACAGGGAGTACTCCGACTGCAGTGCGGCGATCGGGTGCGTCGCGTGGGCCCGGCGGATCGTGTCCGCGGACGCCTCCGACAGCCCGAGGTGGCGCACCTTGCCGGCCTCGACGAGCTCCTTCATGGCGCCGACGGTCTCCTCGATCGGAACTGTCTTGTCGACGCGGTGCTGGTAGTAGAGGTCGATGTGGTCGACGCCGAGCCGTCCGAGCGAGGCGTCGCACGCGCGGCGCACGTAGTCGGGGGAGCCGTTGATGCCGACCCAGGAGCCGTCGGGGTTGCGCTCGTTGCCGAACTTGGTGGCGAGCTGGACCTCGTCGCGGCGGTCCTTGATCGCCCGGCCGACCAGCTGCTCGTTGGTGAACGGGCCGTACATGTCGGCGGTGTCGAGGAAGGTCACACCGAGGTCGAGGGCCCGGTGGATCGTGTCGATGCCCGACTGCTCGTCGGGGGTGCCGTAGAACTCCGACATCCCCATGCAGCCGAGGCCGAGGGCGGAGACGGTGAGGGAGCCGATCTGTCGTGTCTGGATGCTCATGCCTGCCACCCTTCGCCTTCGAGCGCGCTCCAAGTCAACCCCCCGGCGGGGGTCGGGCTCAGGCGCCCGGCGCGACCTTGTTCTCGTAGAGCGCGATCTTGTGGTCGATGGCCCGCAGGTGGCCCGTCACCTCGGCGAGCTGGCGCTCCACGACCTCGCGGTGCGCGAGCAGCAGGCCCAGGCGCTCGGCCTCGTTGCCGTCGCCGTCGCGCACCAGCTCGGCATAGCGGCGTACGTCCCGGATGGGCATCCCGGTCGCGCGCAGCCGGGTCACCATCTGGATCCACCGCAGGTCATCGGCGGTGTAGCGACGGTGGCCGGACGGGGCCCGGTCGACCGAGTGCAGGAGCAGTCCGTCACGCTCGTAGTAGCGCAGCGTGTGGGCCGTGAGCCCGGTCTTCTCGGCCGCCTCGGCGATGCTCAGGCTGGTCATCGGACCAGTGTCGGACTTGGAGCGTGCTCGAAGTCAAGCGCCCAGGGCGGGACGGTGGAACTGCGCCGTCGCGAACGGGCCTCCGACGAACGCGGCCTCCGCGTCGTCCTGAGGGCCGGGCTCGACCCGGTCGGCGTACGCCTCGGCGTCGTCCTGCGGCTCGTAGCCCAGCCGGCGACCCGGCTCGAGGTCCCACCACGCGCGGGTGTTCGCGCTGATGCCGTAGAGGACGGCGTAGCCGGGAGCGGGGGTGCTGAGCGCCGCCTCGACCATCCGCACGCAGTCACCGTGGGAGAGCCACGTCGACAGGCCGCGCACGCTGGTGGGCTCCTCGAGGAACGAGCCGATCCGGCACGCGACGGCGTCGATGCCGTGGCGGTCGGCGAAGAGGTGCAGGAGCGCCTCGGCCGCCACCTTGGCGACGCCGTAGTAGGTGTCCGCGCGGGGCAGGGCCCGCTCGGTCAGGGTGCCGTCCGCCCGGAGCGTGCGGCCGACGGCGTGGTTGGAGGAGGCGTAGACGATGCGCGGCACGTCGTGGGCCACCATCGCGTCGAGGAGCGCAGCGGTCGTCAC
This sequence comes from Nocardioides sp. GCM10028917, assembly GCF_042666175.1. Taxonomy (NCBI): domain Bacteria; kingdom Bacillati; phylum Actinomycetota; class Actinomycetes; order Propionibacteriales; family Nocardioidaceae; genus Nocardioides; species Nocardioides sp. GCM10028917. Next base: position 504,262 of record NZ_JBHTFL010000008.1, on the reverse strand, counting down.
GACGTGGGAGGTGAGCTCATCGGGCAGCGACGCCTCGTCGGGGATGCCCGCGAGGTGCACGACGGCGTCGAGCCGCTCCTCGGCGAAGACCGCCTCGACGGCGTCGCCGTCGGCACAGTCGCCCTCGTGCCAGGTGAAGGGCGTTCCGTCGGGCGGCGGGACCAGGTCGAGGCCCACCACGTCGTGGCCGGAGGCGGCCAGGCCGGTGGTGACCACCCGGCCGATGCTGCCGGCGGCACCGGTGACGAGGACACGCATCGCCGGCCTCAGATCCTCGCCGCGACCTGGCTGAGCAGGCCGCCCATCCGGCTGGCCGCGGAGCGACCCGCCTCGAGGACCTCCTCGTGGTTGAGCGGCTCACCGCTCAGGCCGGCGGCGAGGTTGGTGACCAGGCTGATGCCGAGGACCTCCATGCCCGCCTCGCGGGCGGCGATGGCCTCCAGCGTGGTGCTCATGCCGACGAGGTGGCCGCCCATGATCCCGGCCATCCGGACCTCGGCCGGCGTCTCGTAGTGGGGGCCGGGGAACTGCACGTAGACGCCCTCGTCGAGGGAGTCGTCGACCTCCTTGCACATCGCGCGCAGGCGCGGGCTGTAGAGGTCGGTCAGGTCCACGAAGTTGGCCCCCACGATCGGGCTCGTGCCGGTGAGGTTGATGTGGTCGGAGATCAGCACCGGTTGGCCGGGCCGCCACCCCTGCTTGAGGCCGCCGCACCCGTTGGTCAGGACGATGGCCGAGCAGCCGGCCGCGGCGGCCGTGCGCACCGGGTGCACGACGGCGGCGACGCCCTTGCCCTCGTAGAAGTGGGTGCGCGAGAGGAAGACCAGGAGGTTCCTGTCGCCGTCGGGGGTGGTCTGGCGGATCGAGCGGATCTTGCCGCTGTGCCCCGCGACGGCGGCGGCGCTGAAGCCCGGGAGGTCGGTCGTGTCGATCTCGGCGGTCGCCTCGCCGAGCGCGTCCACGGCCGGGAGCCAGCCCGAGCCCAGCACCAGCGCGATGTCGTGGCGCTCGACGCCGGTCAGCTCGGCGAGCCGGGCGGCCGCATCGGCGGCGCTCTCGTAGGGGGTGGGGACGGGGGCTGCGTGGGTCACGCCGGGAACTCTAGACGGACCGCGCCGCCGGTGCTCCGGGCGTGGTCGCTCAGAGTCCGGTGGAGCGGCAGGCGCGGCGACGGAGGGCCGCGACGTAGTCCTCGGGCGCACCTGCGGCGTCGGCCGCGTCGGCGAGGACCCCGAGGTAGGACGCCGAGGGCAGGCCCCCCTCGTAGGCGTCGAGGACGTAGGCCCACACGACCTGCTCGCCGGTCAGCGTCTGCACCCGCACCTTGGTCTTGCGGTAGAGCCCGGTGTCGGCGGCCTCCCAACCGTCGAGCAAGCGCTCGTCCTCCGGCGTGACGTCGTAGACCGCCACGAAGACCTGCTCGAACGGGTCCTGGACGATCGTGGAGAGGGCGCCGTCCCAGCCGTGCTCCTCGCCCCCGAACGTGAGCCGCCAGCCGGTCAGCCACCCGGTGGAGTGGAGGATGGAGTGCGGGCAGCGCTCGCCCATGCGGGCGGGATCGAGGTTCGTCCCGTAGGCGGCGTACAGCGTCACGGGCCACACAGTATCGAGCCCCGACCTCGGGTGTTCCCCGTGCACGGCCGACAACTAGGCTGGGCGCGTGACCGACACCCACTTCGACACCCTCGTCCTCGGCGCCGGCCCCGGTGGCTACGTCGCCGCGATCCGCGCCTCCCAGCTCGGCCAGAAGGTGGCCGTGGTGGAGGAGAAGTACTGGGGAGGTGTCTGCCTCAACGTCGGCTGCATCCCGTCGAAGGCCCTGCTGAAGAACGCCGAGCTGGCGCACACGCTCCAGCACGAGAAGGCGAAGTTCGGCATCGAGGGCGACGCCACGATGTCCTTCGGCCCGACCCACAAGCGCAGCCGCGACGTGAGCGCCGGCATCGTCAAGGGCGTCCACTTCCTGATGAAGAAGAACAAGATCACCGAGATCGACGGCTGGGGCACCCTGACCAGCGCGACCGGGATCGACGTCAAGGGCAAGGACGGCGAGACCACCGGCTACACCTTCGACAACCTGATCCTCGCCACCGGCGCCACCGTGCGCCTCGTGCCGGGCGTCGAGCTGAGCGACAACGTGGTCACCTACGAGGAGCAGATCCTCACCGACCAGCTGCCCGGCTCGATCGTCATCGGCGGCTCCGGCGCGATCGGCGTCGAGTTCGCCTACGTGATGGCCAACTTCGGCGTCGACGTCACGATCGTCGAGTTCCTCGACCGGATGGTCCCCACCGAGGACGCCGACATCTCCAAGGAGCTCCTCAAGCACTACAAGAAGCTCGGCGTGAAGGTGCTGACCTCCACGGCGGTCAAGAAGGTCGAGGACACCGGTTCGGGCGTCAAGGTCACCGTCGCGCCCGCCGCGGGTGGCGACGAGCAGGTGCTGGAGGCCGACAAGTTCCTCGCCGCCTTCGGCTTCGCCCCGCGGGTCACGGGCTTCGGCCTGGAGAACATCGGCGTCAGCGTGTCGGAGCGTGGCGCGATCGAGATCGACGACTACTGCCGCACCAACGTCGACAACGTCTACGCGATCGGTGACTGCACCGGCAAGCTGATGCTCGCCCACGTCGCGGAGGCGATGGGCATCGTGGCCGCCGAGACGATCAACGGCGCCGAGACGATGCCGGTCGAGTACGACTTCGTGCCGCGCGCGACCTACTGCATGCCGCAGGTCGCGTCGTTCGGCTACAGCGAGGCCCAGGCGAAGGAGAAGGGCTACGACGTCAAGACCGCGACGTTCCCCTTCACCGCCAACGGCAAGGCGATGGGCCTCGGCGAGGCCTTCGGCTTCGTGAAGGTCGTCGCCGACGCCGAGCACAACGAGATCATCGGCACCCACATGATCGGCCCCGACGTCACCGAGCTGCTGCCGGTCATGACGCTGGCGCAGAAGTGGGACCTCACCGCCGACGAGGTGGCCCGCAACGTCTTCGCGCACCCGACGCTCGGTGAGGCCGTCAAGGAGGCCGTCCACGGCATCGCCGGTCACATGATCAACCTCTGATGACCGACCACATCGTCATCATCGGCGGCGGTCCGGGCGGCTACGAGGCCGCCCACGTGGCCGCGCAGCTGGGTGCGCAGGTCACCGTCGTCGACACCGACGGCGTCGGCGGCTCGGCGGTGCTCACCGACTGCGTGCCGAGCAAGACGCTGATCGCGACGGCCGAGCTGATGACCGACATGTCGACGGCGCAGGAGCTCGGGGTCAACTTCCACGACCACCAGGGCGACGCGGCGACGACCATCAGCGTCGACCTCGCCCGGGTCAACGCCCGGGTCAAGCAGCTCGCGGCCGACCAGTCGACCGACATCGCGGCCCGCCTCGACCGCGACGGCGTACGCGTCGTCACCGGTCGTGGCCGCCTCGGGCCGGACCTCACCGTCGTCGCCACCACGGCCGACGGCGAGGAGACCCTGCAGGCCGACGCGGTCATCGTCGCGACCGGCGCGGCGCCCCGCACGCTGCCGAGCGCCCAGCCCGACGGCGAGCGGATCCTCACCTGGGAGCAGGTCTACGACCTCACCGAGGTGCCGGAGAAGCTGGTCGTCGTGGGCTCGGGCGTCACCGGCGCGGAGTTCGCGAGCGCCTACCTCGCGCTCGGCATCGATGTCACGCTGGTCAGCAGCCGCGACCGGGTGCTGCCCGGCGAGGACGCCGACGCCTCGGCGGTGCTGGAGGACGTGGCCACCCGCCGCGGGATGAAGGTGCTCAGCCGCTCACGCATGCAGTCGGTGACCCGGGAGGGCGACGAGGTCACGGTGACCCTCACCGACGGCCGCACCGTCACGGGCAGCCACTGCATCCTCGCGCTCGGCTCGGTGCCCAACACCGCCGATCTCGGCCTCGAGGAGGCGGGTGTGGCCGTGGACGACGCCGGCTTCATCACCGTCGACCGGGTCTCGCGCACCTCGGCGCGCGGGATCTACGCCGCCGGCGACTGTACGGGTGTGCTGATGCTGGCCTCGGTGGCGGCGATGCAGGGCCGGATCGCGATGTGGCACTTCCTCGGCGACGCGGTCGCACCGCTGGACCTCAAGAAGGTGTCGTCCAACGTCTTCACGTCGCCCGAGATCGCGACCGTCGGCTGGTCGCAGCAGGCCGTCGACGCCGGTGAGATCGAGGCCGAGGTCGTCACCCTGCCGCTGGCCGGCAACGCCCGCGCCAAGATGCAGGGCGTGCGCGACGGTTTCGTGAAGCTTTTCTGCCGTCCGGGCACCGGCATCGTCGTCGGAGGAGTGGTCGTCGGGCCGCGCGCCTCCGAGCTCATCCACCCGGTGTCGGTCGCGGTCGCGGAGTCGCTGACCGCCGACCAGCTCGCCCACGCGTTCACCGTCTACCCGTCGATGAGCGGGTCGGTCGCCGAGGCCGCGCGGCGCCTGCACCACGTCTGATCCCGGGTCCGTCCCCGACGCGGGCCTCCGGGCCCGGGCCGGGCTGGCACGCCGGGCACCACCAGGTGCGGCGGTTGGCGGCGTCGCCGGCCACCTCCGCCTGCACGCTCACCGGGCCGCCGCACCGGCGGCAGCCCTGCCGCTGGCGGCCCGTGACCCAGTGGTCGTCGCCCCTGACCGGTGAGCCGGTCGTCACCTGGTAGGCACCCGGGACGGTCGCGGAGTGGCGCAGCATGGTGGCGGCACGCTCGACCAGCCGGGGGACGTCGACCTCGCCGATCGGCGTCCACGGGCTGACGCCGCTGAGGAAGGCGAGCTCGTTGGCCCAGAGGTTGCCCAGGCCGGCCAGCGACCGCTGGTCGAGCAGCGCGGTCACCAGCGGTGTGGTCGGCGCGGCGAGCAGGCGGCGGACCGCCTCCTCCGCGTCCCAGTCGTCACGCAGGGGATCGGGCCCGAGGTGGCCCACGAGGTCCGACTCGCGATCGGTGGGCACGAGGGCGAGGTCGTGGAGCCGGATGCCGTGGACCGTGCGGCCGTCGGCGAGGCCGAGCACGAGCCGGACGTGCGGCCGGACCGCGCCCGGCAGCCGCTTGCCCGGCGCCAGCGTCGACCACGACCCGTCCATGCGCAGGTGGCTGTGGAGGGTCGCCGGCGGGGAGCCCGCTGTCGGTCCGAACCGGGTCAGCAGGTGCTTGCCGTGGGTGTCGTGACCGAGGACCTCGCGACCGGAGAGGTCGCGCGTGGCCAGGCCGGGCGTGCGGAAGTCGGAGCGCTCGACCGTGTGCCCGGCCAGCTGGCGGTCCAGCCGGCGGGCGAGCTTGAAGACGCTGTCTCCCTCGGGCACCAGTCAAGTGTTACAGGCGGGTGGGACAGCCGGATGCTCAGCAGTCGAACGAGGGGTCAGCCTCCGCCGCCGTCCCCGCTTCCGCCGCCGTCACCGCCTCCGCCGCCGTCACCCCAGCCACCGCCACCGTCACCGCCCCAGCCACCGTCGCCGTAGCCGGAGTAGTCGTGGCCGCCGATCATTCCGCCGCCCTCCCACGCGCCGGGGTCGGTCCAGGCGAGGGCGAGCGGCAGCCGGGTGTCGGACGTCCCGGGCCGCGGGCCGGCGTACGTCATGGTGAGCCGCTCGGCCTCGATCCGGCCTTCGTCGACCAGCTCGGCGTACCAGCCACCGGCCCACGCCGCGTAGAGCGGGCCGGAGGCGAACCACGCCACGCGGCGGTTGCCCAGGCGCACCAGCCGTACGTCGGGCTGCTCGCCGACCGCGAGCCGCTCGGCATCACGGAAGCAGACCGGGACGTCGCGGGTCACGCCGCCCGCGGGTGCCCACGCAACGTCACGGGTCGCCGGGCCGTGCGCCGGGTCGAAGAAGCAGGGCGGACGACGCTCGGGCCGTCGCGCGCCGGACTGCGCGGCGAGCACGCACGCCCGGGAGAAGCGACCGTCGGCGAGGGTGCGGGTCACGCCGGTGATCTCGGCCGTGGTGCCGGCGCGCCCGAGCGCGGCCTTGGCGTCCTCGTAGGCGTCGAGAGCGCGCTGGTAGTCGGCGCGCACGTCGTCGTCCAGCGGGCTGGCCAAGGTCTCCAGGTGCAGCGTCGCCAGCTCCTCCCCGAAGCGAGTGACGTCCTCGTCCGCCGCCCGCCGGACGTGCCGGAACGCGTCGAGCTCGGCGAGCTCCCGCTCGTGCCGGTCGCGCCGTCGCCGTCCGAGCATCTCCCCATGGTGCCACCGATCGCGCCGTCTCGACCCCGGGATGTCCGGACCGCCTGTAACCTCGGAGGTTCGTCGTCCGTTCTCGGGGGAGAGACCACATGCTGACCCGTTCCCGCCTGCTGCCGATCGCGCTCGCCGCGAGCGCGCTGCTGCTGCCTGCCCTGCCGGCGTCGGCGGCCGAGGCGTCGGGAGCCGACCCGCGCCAGAAGGTCGAGGCCTGGACCGTCCCCGGCAGCAGCGCGATCACCATCACCGGCCACGGCTTCGGCCACGGCAACGGCATGTCGCAGTACGGCGCGCTGGGTGCGGCCCAGCAGGGCCTGACCTGGCAGCAGATCAACGAGTTCTACTACCCGGGCACGACCTGGGGATTGGTCCGCGGCAAGCTCCGGGTACTCATCACCGCCGACACCGGACGAGACGTGCAGGTCGCGGCCGAGCGTGGCCTCAAGGTCGGCCGGGTGGGTCGCTCGCGGACCTGGCGCCTGCCCTCGAACAGCGCGCGCAAGTGGCGCCTCGTCGCGGCCGGCCGCGACACCGCCGTCCAGTGGACGAAGGGCGGCTCGTGGCGCACCTGGAAGAAGGTCCGCGGCGAGGCGGAGTTCGGCGCCGCGGACGGCCGCCTGACCCTCGTGCTGCCCGGCGCCCGCCGCGACTACCGCGGCACGCTGCAGTCCGTGGCCCCGCGCCTGGGCGGCAAGCGGGAGACCGTCAACCGGGTCGGCATGGAGGCCTACCTGCGCGGCGTCGTGCCGGAGGAGGTCCCCGCGCTGTGGACCCCGGCGGCGGTCAGCGCCCAGTCGGTCGCGGCCCGCACCTACGCGGCGTTCGAGCGTTCGCACCCCAGCGCCTCCCACTACGACCTCTGCGACACCACGCAGTGCCAGGTCTACGGCGGCGCGGACGTGGAGCACCCGGCGGCGACCGCGGCCATCGAGGCCACGGCCGGGCAGGGCCTCTTCTTCGAGGGGCGACCGGCGTTCACGCAGTTCTCCGCCAGCAACGGCGGCTTCTCGTCGGCCGGCTCCATGCCCTACCTCGTGGCGCAGCCCGATCCCTACGACGGGCTCGTCAACCCGACCTACTCGACGTGGACCACCACCATCGACGACACGCAGGTCGAGAAGCACTGGCCCGACCTGGGCGACCTCACCGGCATCGAGGTCGTCACGCGCGACGGCAACGGCGAGTGGGGCGGACGCGTCACCAACATGGCGTTCGTCTTCACCGGCGGCCGGGCGGCGCTGAGCGGGGACGACGCCCGCTCGTATCTCGGCCTCTACTCCGACTGGTTCACGTTCAGCGTCATCCCGCGGCAGAAGGGCCCCGCGCGCCCGTGACCCGACGATTCACGTTGGCGGCAGCAGTCGTCGCCCTCGCTCTCGCGGCGTCCGCCTGCGAGTCCGGCCAGGCGGCCGGCGACCGCGAGGTCGACCTGCCCGACCCCGTCGTCGAGACCGAGGTGACCGCCCCCGTCGACTACGTCGCGATGGGCGACTCGTTCTCGGCCGGCCCCTTCATCGGCACGATGCGCACCGACCCGCAGGGCTGCGCGCGCTCCCAGGACAACTACCCGGCCTTCCTGGCCGACTGGCTCGACGTCGCCAGCTACACCGACGTGACCTGCTCGGCCGCCACGACCAGGGACCTCTACGCGCCGATGGTGATGTTCGACGGCAACACCACCGGGCCGCAGGTCGACGCGCTGTCGGCCGGGACCGACCTGGTCACCCTCGGCATCGGCGGCAACGACTTCGGCATCTACGACTCGCTCATCCAGTGCCAGCGCGGACCCGCGGTGGCCTGCCCGGTCGACCAGCTGCGCGCGGACACCGGCAAGGTCTCCGGCCGGGTCCAGGACGCCGTGCGGCGGATCGTGGAGGTCGCGCCCGAGGCCGAGGTCCTCGTCGTCGGCTACCCCGACATCCTCCCCACCGAGGGCACCTGCCCCGCCGTCGGCGTGCCGGCCGAGGTACTGGCCCCGGTCACCGCGGTCGCCGCCATGCTCAACGCCTCGATCCGCCGCGGGGCCCGGGCGGCAGGAGCGTCGTACGTCGACATGGCGGCGGTGTCCGACGGCCACGACGTCTGCGCCAAGGGCCGGGCGTGGGTCAACGGCCCGCGGTTCCGCGCCGGCATCGCGGCGCCGTTCCACCCCAAGATCAACGGCATGCGCGCGGTGGCCACCGAGGTGTACCGCCAGGTGACCGGGGAGGACCCGGAGGAGATCACGGAGTACGCCGAGCCCGACCCCGACGTGGTCGTGCTCAACGAGGGCTGATCACCAGCACCAGGTCGCCGCCCTCGACGGCCTGGGTGGCGGGCACCGCGAGCCGGCTGACCGTCCCGGCGACCGGTGCGGTGATGGAGGCCTCCATCTTCATCGCCTCGATCGTCGCCACCGTCTGGCCCGCCTCCACGCTGTCGCCCTCGGCGACGGTGACCGTCACCGCGCCGTCGTAGGGCGCCGCGACGTGGCCGCTGTCGGTGGGGTCGGCCTTCTCGGCCGAGACGACGTCCGCGGAGATGCTGCGGTCGCGCACCTGCACCGGCCGCATCTGGCCGTCGACGGTCGCCATCACGTTGCGGATGCCGCGCTCGTCGGGCTCGCTGATCGCCTCGAGGCCGAACAGCATCTCGCGGCCCTCGCGCACCCGCACCGGATGCTCCTCGCCGCGCCGCAGGCCGTAGAGGTAGTCGATGGTCGACACGGCCGACAGGTCGCCGTAGGACTCGCGCGACTCGCGGAACGCGGCCGTCGGGCCCGGGAACAGCAGCTCGTTGAGGGTCGCGCGCCGGTCGGTCGCCAGGCTGGTCTGCTGCTCCTCGGTGAGGCTCTCGGTCGGCTGCTTCCAGGTGCGACCGGCGAGCGCCTTGGTGCGGAACGGCTCCGGCCAGCCGCCGGGCGGGTCGCCCAGCTCGCCGTTGAGGAAGCCGATCACGGAGTCCGGGACGTCGTACGACGCCGGGTCGGCCTCGAACTCCGCCGGGTCGGCGCCGGCCGCGACGAGCGCGAGGGCGAGGTCGCCGACGACCTTGGACGACGGCGTCACCTTCACGACGTTGCCGAGGATGTCGTTGGCCGCGGCGTACATGTCCTCGACCTGCTCGAACTTCTCGCCGAGGCCGAGCGCGATCGCCTGCTGGCGCAGGTTGGACAGCTGTCCGCCGGGGATCTCGTGGCGGTAGACCCGGCCGGTGGGGGACGGCAGCCCGGACTCGAAGGGCGCGTAGACCCGGCGCACGGCCTCCCAGTAGGGCTCCATGGCGTTGACCGCGGCGAGCGAGAGCCCGGTCTCGCGGTCGGAGTGGTCGGTCGCCGACACCAGCGCCGACAGGGCGGGCTGCGACGTCGTTCCGGCCATCGAGGCGCACGCGGCGTCGACGGCGTCGACCCCCGCGTCGATCGCCGCGAGCAGCGTGGCGAGCTGGCCGCCGGGGGTGTCGTGGGTGTGCAGGTGCACCGGCAGGTCGAAGCGCTCGCGCAGCGCCGTCACGAGGGTGCGGGCGGCCGGGGCGCGCAGCAGGCCGGCCATGTCCTTGATCGCCAGCACGTGGGCACCGGCGTCGACGATCTGCTCGGCCAGGCGGAGGTAGTAGTCGAGCGTGTAGAGCCGCTCGTCGGGCGAGGACAGGTCGCCGGTGTAGCAGAGCGCCACCTCGGCCACCGACGTGCCGGTGGCGCGGACGGCGTCGATGGCGGGGCGCATCTGCGAGACGTCGTTGAGGGCGTCGAACACCCGGAACACGTCGATGCCGGTCTCCGCGGCCTCCTGCACGAAGGCCTCGGTGACCTGCGTCGGGTAGGGCGTGTAGCCGACGGTGTTGCGCCCGCGCAGGAGCATCTGCAGGCCGACGTTGGGGATCGCCTCGCGCAGCGCCGCCAGCCGCTCCCACGGGTCCTCGGCCAGGAAGCGCAGCGCGACGTCGTACGTCGCCCCGCCCCAGCACTCGACCGACCACAGCTGCGGCGTCGTCCTGGCGACGTGGTCCGCGACCCCGAGCAGGTCGCGGGTGCGCACGCGCGTCGCGAGCAGCGACTGGTGGGCGTCGCGGAAGGTGGTGTCGGTGACGGCGACCTGGTCCTGCGCGCGCAGCCGGCGGGCGAACTCCTCGGGCCCGACCTCCCGCAGCAGCTGGCGGGTGCCGTCGGGCACCGGCTGGCTGCGGTCGAGCGGCGGCAGCTTGCTGGCGGGGGTGACGGTGACGGGCGCGGCGCCGTGGGGCTGGTTGACGGTGACGTCGGCGAGGTAGGCCAGGAGCTTGGTGGCGCGGTCGCCGCCGAGGCTGGCCTTGAGCAGCGACGGGTGGTCCTCGATGAACGACGTCGTGACGCCGCCGGCGGCGAAGTCGGGGTCGGCGAGCACGGCCTGGAGGAAACCGACGTTGGTCGAGACGCCGCGGATGCGGAACTCCAGCAGGGCGCGGCGCGCCTTCTGCACGGCCGCCTCGAAGGTGCGGCCGCGACAGGTCAGCTTGGCCAGCATCGAGTCGAAGTGGGGGCTGATCTCGGCGCCGGAGTAGGTGGTGCCGCCGTCGAGGCGCACGCCCGGTCCGCCGGGGGAGCGGTAGGTGGTGATCTTGCCGGTGTCGGGCCGGAACCCGTTGGCGGGGTCCTCGGTGGTGATCCGGCACTGGAGCGCGAAGCCGCGGGGCTGCACCGAGTCCTGGGTGAGGTCGAGGTCGGCGAGGGTGGCGCCTGCCGCGATCAGCATCTGCGACTGCACGAGGTCGACGGCGGTGATCTCCTCGGTGACCGTGTGCTCGACCTGGATGCGCGGGTTCATCTCGATGAAGACGTAGCGCCCGGCGGGGTCGAGCAGGAACTCCACGGTGCCGGCGTTCTTGTAGCCGATCTCGCGGGCGAAGCGGACCGCGTCGGCGCAGATGCGGTCGCGGAGCGCGGGGTCGAGGTTGGGCGCGGGCGCGATCTCCACGACCTTCTGGTGGCGGCGCTGCACCGAGCAGTCGCGCTCGTAGAGGTGGATCACGCCGCCCTCCTCGCCGGTCCCGTCCGCCAGGATCTGCACCTCGATGTGGCGCGGGTCGACGACGGCCTGCTCGATGAAGACGGTCGGGTCGCCGAAGGCGCCCTCGGCCTCGCGCATGCAGGTCTCGATCGCCTCGCGCAGGTCGGCGCGGTCCTCCACGCGCCGCATGCCGCGGCCGCCGCCACCGGCGACGGCCTTGACGAAGAGCGGTGCCTCGATCTGCTCGGCCGCCGTGAGGAGCTCCTCGACGTCGGTGGACGGCGGGACGGACTCCAGCACGGGCACGCCGGCGGCCTTGGCGGCGGCGATCGCGCGTGCCTTGTTGCCGGTGAGCGTGAGCACCTCGGCGCTGGGACCGATGAAGGTGATGCCCGCGGCCGCGCACGCCTCGGCGAGGGCGGGGTTCTCCGAGAGGAAGCCGTAGCCGGGGTAGATCGCGTCGGCGCCGCAGCGGACCGCGACGTCGACGATGGCCTGCGGGTCGAGGTAGGCCCGGACGGGGTGGCCCTCCTCGCCGATCTGGTAGGCCTCCTCGGCCTTCATGCGGTGCTCGGACCAGCGGTCCTCGTGCGGGAAGACGGCCACCGTGCGCACGCCGATCTCGCGCGCTGCACGGAAGGCCCGGACTGCGATCTCGCCACGGTTGGCGACGAGCACCTTGGAGAACATGGGGCGCACGCTATCGAGAGACGTGTGTGGCGTGGGTTACCCGTCCGTACGCCGGTCGGCGTGCGCCCGTGCTCGTTCAGGCGGCCGCCACCTGCTCGGCCCGCCACCACGCCACCGTCCGGGCCACGCCGTCGGCCAGCGTGGTGGGTGCCAGCCCGAGCCGCTCCTCGCTGGCGGACGAGTCCATGACGAAGGGCTTCGCGAACATGTAGCCGGTCTCCGCCATCTCGCGCATGCTGCGCGAGACCAGGCCTGCGGTGCTGAGGACGCCCACCGGGACCGAGGAGATCCTCGGGGTGGGGACGCCGCCCGCCTCGGCGACCAGCTCCACGAGCCGTCGCTGGGTGACCGGGGGAGCGGTGGGCGCGTGGAGGAACGAGTTCCACAGCTCCGGCCGGGCGGCGGCGGCGATCATCGCGGCGGCCAGGTCGGGGACGTAGGTGAAGGAGTGCGGCTGGTCGGGGCTGCCGACGACCCGCATGGTGCGCCCGGCCAGGACCGTGGGCACCATCCGCTCGCCGGCATGCGCGGTGCGCACCATCGGGCCGTAGAAGTCCGAGGCGGCGACGCTGACGGTCGGGGTGCTGGATGCGTCGCGCTGGGCGAGCAGCTCGGTGCGGACACCGAGCTTGCCGGTGGTGGCGGTGCGCGGCCTGTCCTCGGCGATGGTGCCGTCGACCGGGCCATAGGAGTACAGGCTCTCGGGGAAGACCACGACCGCGCCGACCCGCCCGGCTGCGTCGAGCACCGCCCGCTCGGCCTGCGGCAGCTCGGCGCGCCAGACGCGGGCGTCGTACGCCGACCCGTGGATGCAGTGGTGGACCGCGGCCGCGCCGGCGAAGGCGGCGACGAGCGCGTCGGGCCGGGAGACGTCGACGCGGCGGCGGTCGATGAGCGGGTGCACCGGACCGCTGCCCGAGCGGGTCAGCAGTCGGACCTGCTCGCCGGCGTCGGCGAGCTGCTGGGCGACGGTCGCGCCGACGGGGCCGGCTCCGGTGACGACGTGCACTGACATGTGGGCTCCTGAGGTTTGGGAGAGCGGTGCTCTCGGTTCCACCATCATGGCGCGGTCGTTGCGACAAAACAAGAGCGGTGCTCACATTTGTCATCACCGCTCGCTCGCTGTGCTTGGATGGGCGGATGGTCGACACCTCCGCCGGGACCCCCGCGAACCTCTCCCCGCGCGCCAAGGCGCGCGTCCGGACGATGCGCGACATCGTCCGCATCGGCCGCGAGCACCTCGCGACCGAGGGTGCGGCGGCGCTGTCGCTGCGAGCCGTCGCCCGCGACCTCGGTCTGGTGTCGTCGGCGGTCTACCGCTACGTCGCGAGCCGCGACGAGCTGCTGACCCTGCTCGTCGTCGACGGCTACGACGAGCTCGGCGACGCGGTCGACGCGGCGCTCGAGCAGGTCGACCGCGACGACCACGTGGGCCGGGTCGTCGCCATCGGCCGCGCCACCCGCGCGTGGGCGCTGGCCGAGCCGGCGACGTACGCCCTGCTCTTCGGCAGCCCGGTGCCCGGCTACGAGGCGCCGGCCGAGCAGACCACCGGCCCCGGCACCCGGGTCGTGACCCGGCTGGTCGAGGTGTGGGAGGACGCCTGGCAGGCGGGCGCGATCTCGCTGGACGAGGCGCCGGTGGCCCCGCGCCGGCTGTCGCGCGACCTGGCCCGGATCCGCAAGGAGGTGGGCATCACCGCCCCCGACCGTCTCGTCGCCCGCGGGCTCTTCGGCTGGGCCGCGCTCTTCGGGTGCGTGTCGTTCGAGGTGTTCGGGCAGTACGGCGCCGACACCTTCAGCGACCCCCGCGACCTCTTCGAGCACCACCTGGCTGCGCTCGTCGAGGCCGTCGGCCTGGAGTAGCGCACCTCCCGCGGTCAGTCGGTGGCCGGGGCCTCCGCGACGACCTCCCCGGTGAGGCTGTCGACCAGCTGGGTACCGGCGGAGGCGCCGCGCAGGGCGCGCAGGGCGATGGCCTTCCGGCTGAAGGACTCCGGGTCCGTGCGTCCCGACGGCCTACCTCCGGGGTCGTCGTCGGGTGTGCTGATCACCCAGCGTCGCAGGGCCCTGGCCGTGGCGGTGTCACGGTCGGGCTCGGGCTCCCGGTCGGCAGGTGCGAGGTAGTCGCCCTGCAGCGCCTGCGCCAGCCGAGCCGCTCGCACGGGACCGATGCCCGGGTGGCGGCGGAGGTCGCCGGGTGCGGCGTCGGCGATGGCGGCGACGCTGCCGTACGAGGCGAGGAGGCTGCGGGCCATGGCTGGGCTGATGCCGGGGACCACGGACAGCATCACCTCGGCCTGCGCGGACGGGTGCCGCGGCGCTCGGCGGGGTCCTTCGGTGCGGATGGTCGGTGCGGGGCGGCGCGCGCGCCTGGCCAGCCGAACGAGCCATGCGGCGCTGTCGTCGGCGTCGAGGCTGTGCAGGACGGTGAAGCCGTCCTCGATGAGCCGGCACACGGCGCCGCGCCAGGCGTCCTCGGCGATGCGCGGCTCGCCCTCGAGGAGCAGCACCGCCTGCGGGAACACCGACTGCAGGCGTTCCGCCTGGTCGAAGAGGCGGCCGTCACGGATGGAGGCACCGAGGTCGGCCGGCCCCTTGCGCTCGACCGCCAGGCTCGGGCCGAGGACGTAGTCCCCGACCGGGAGGTCCACCAGCCGCACGTCCACGCCCGCTGCTGCCATGGCGTCGGGGATCGAGCTGTCCCGTTCGCGGTGGTCCACCAGTACCGGGCCTGTCACCTGCACGCCACGACGCTACCCATCCGCACATCCCGGCATGCCTCGTCGAGGGTGGTCCTGCCGCGATCAGCGCGCGAGCGCCCGGCCGACGGCGCGGCCGGAGAAGATGCAGCCGCCCAGGAAGGTCCCCTCGAGTGCGTTGTAGCCGTGTACGCCGCCACCGCCGAACCCGGCGACCTCGCCCGCGGCGTACAGCCCCGGGACCCGGGTGCCGTCGGCCGCGACGCACTGGCCGTCGAGGTCGGTCTCCAGGCCGCCGAGCGTCTTGCGGGACAAGATGTTGAGGCGGACGGCGATCAGCGGGCCGTGGGCGGGGTCGAGGATCTTGTGCGGCTTGGCGACGCGGATCAGCTTGTCGGTGCGGCTGCGGCGGGCGTTGTGGATCGCCATCACCTGGACGTCCTTGGAGAAGGCGTTGTCGACCTCGCGGTCGCGCGCGACGATGTGCCGCTCGAGGTCGTCGGTGTCGAGCTCCGGTCCGCGGGCCAGCTCGTTCATCCCGGTCACCAGCTCCGCGAGGGTGTCGGCCACGACGAAGTCGACGCCGTGCTCCTTGAAGGCCTCCACCGGGCCGGGTGCGCCCTTCGCGAGCCGGCTCTGGGCGAGGAACTTCAGGTCCTTGCCGGTGATGTCGGGGTTCTGCTCGGACCCGGAGAGCGCGAACTCCTTCTCGATGATCGACTGGGTGAGCACGAACCACGAGTAGTCGTGGCCGGTGGCCAGGATCTGCTTCATCGCCCCGATCGAGTCCGCGCCCGGGACGCCCGACATGCCCTCGAGCCGCCTGCCGGTGGCGTCGAACCACATCGACGACGGGCCGGGAAGGATGCGGATGGCGTGGTCGGGCCACACCGGGTCCCAGTTGTGGACGCCCTCGACGTAGGCCCACATGCGGTCCTTGTTCACCATCGTCGCGCCGGCGTGCTCGGCGATGCCCTGCATCCGTCCGTCGACGTGCGCGGGGACGCCGGAGATGAGGTGCTCGGGCGCGGCGCCGACGCGCTCGGTGGGCCAGCTGCGCCGCATCAGCTCGTGGTTGTGGCCGATGCCGCCGGAGGTGACGACGACCGCCGGTGCGCGGAGCTCGAAGGTGCCGGCCGGGTCACGGGTGGACCTCACGCCGCGCGCGGCGTCGTCGTCGGCGAGCACGGTGCCGCGCACGCCCACGACCGCGCCGTCCTCGACGACCAGCTCGTCGACCTGGTGGCGGAACGCGAGCCGTACGAGCCCGTGCGCCTCGGCACGCTCGACGGGCTCGGCGAAGATCCGCACCACCTCGGGGCCGGTGCCCCACGTCAGGTGAAACCGCGGCACCGAGTTGCCGTGGCCGGTGGCCCGGCCGTCCCCGCGCTCGGCCCACCCCACGAAGGGCAGCGATCGCAGGCCGAGGGCGCGGAGGTAGTCGCGCTTCTCGCCGTGCGCGAAGTCGACGTACGCCCTGGCCCACTGCCGCGGCCAGAAGTCCTCGCCGCGGCCGGGGCCGTCGGTGCCGTCGCCGAGGCGGTCGAACTGGGCCGAGCCCTGCCAGTCCTGCCACGCGAGCTCGGGGGAGTCGGTGATGCCCATCCGCCGCTGCTCCGGGCTGTCGACGAACAGCAGCCCGCCGAGGGACCACCACGCCTGGCCGCCGAGGTTGTGGCGGTTCTCCTGGTCGAGCACGAGCACGCGCTTGCCGGCGAGGGCGAGCTCGTGGGTCGCGACCAGCCCGGCGAGGCCGGCGCCGACCACGATGACGTCGGGGGTGAGGGCGTCGGTGGGGGTGGGCTCGGTCATCGGGGCTCCTGCTCGGGGTAGCGGTGGACGATCAGCTCCGCGAGCAGGCGCAGGGCCCGCTCGGCGGTGCGGCCGGGTGCGGCCGCGGGGTCGGGGTCGAGTGCGGAGAAGGCGAGCCCGTCGAGCATGTTGACCACGATGCTGAGGACGGCCGGGAGGTCGTCGGCGGAGAGGCGGTCGGACCACAGGTCGGCGGCGACGTCGAGCATCTGCGCGTGCAGCACCTCGCGCGCCGGCAGCAGCGCCTCGCGGAGGCCCGCGTCGGCGCGGGCGGCGACGAGGAGCTCGCGCCAGGTCTGGTTGGTGGGGGAGAGCACCGCCGCGCGCAGGTGGGTCAGCACGTCCGCCACGTCGTCGACGGTGTCGACCGCAGCGCCCTCGGTCGTGGCGCGGAAGGCCGCGACGTTGCGGTTCGCCACGTGCTCCGCGGTGGCGACCAGCAGCGCCTGCCGGGTCGGGAAGTGGCGGAAGAGCGCCCCCTGGCTCACGCCCGCCTCCGCGCAGACCGCGGCGGTCGAGGTGGCGGCGTACCCCCGCGCGGTCAGGCACGCCACCGTCGCCTCCAGCAGCGCGCCGATCGTGCCCTCGCGGCGCTGCGCCTGCGTGCGGCGCGGAGCGGTGGTGGTGGAAGTGGTCACCGCGCAAGTGTCACATAGAAAGTGAGTGCTTGCTATCTAACTAATTCAACGGCGCACCCGCACCGCGGGGGACACGACGGCCCGGCCGTCCGTCCGGGCCACCAGTCGGTAGCGGACCGCGCCCCGCCTCGGGGCGTCCACGACGAAGCTGACGCGACCCGACGGCGAGAAGCGCTTGGTGGCCACCGTGGACCAGCCGCGGTCGGTGCGGCGCTGGAGCAGTGCCCGCGCGCCCGCGGCCCAGGTGCCGGAGCGACCAGTCAGCCGTGCGCCGCGCCGGTCGACACGCGTGGCCTGGAGCGACACCGTGCGCACCAGGCTCGGCGCGGTCGGGCTGGGCTGGGTCGTCGGGGTGGGGCTCGGGGCCGGACTCGGGGCCGGGGTGGGACCGGCACTGGTGGTCGGGTTCGGGGTGGGCGTCGGGGTGGGCGTCGGGGTGGGCGTCGGGGTGGGAGCCGTCGTCGTCGTCGGAGTGGGCGGCGGCGGAGGGGGCGGCGGTGCCGTCGTGGTCGCCGGGATGGTGACCGTGCGGACGGGGCTCAGGTTGCCCGATGTGTCCTCGGTGAAGACGGTGAGCGTGTAGGGCAGCCACGTCGGGAAGCCGGTCACGACCGTCGACGTGCGCCGGCCGTCGTACACGAGCCGGCCCTCCGTCACCGCGCTCGTGCCGCTCGCGCCGAGGATGACCGTGTCGACCCAGTCGGCGTCGGTCGGGTTGGTCCACGTCAGGGGGACCGACGCGCCCGCGGCACCGGCGGTGAGGGCGGTGACCGGTCCGGGTGCGGTGGTGTCGGGCGTCGGGGCGCTGGGGTCGACCGCGCGCCACGACAGGTCGCCGCGCAGGGCCGGAGTCATGCCCTCGCAGTGCTGCTCGAAGGAGATCCGGAAGCCGGTCAGGATGCCGTTGTCGTAGGTCGCCTCGTGCACCGTGAACTGGCCGGTGAGCGTGTTGCAGCCCCGACCGCTGCCGCTGATGTCGAGGCCGGCGTTGCCGGAGTTGAAGGGGTAGCGGGTGGCGCCGGTGTAGGTCTTTCCGGGGAGGAGGATCTGGCCCTTGGGTGCCTGGAACGTGGCGCCCCACCAGTCGTTGCCGTAGTCGGCTCCCATGGAGGCGT
Organism: Nocardioides sp. GCM10028917; assembly: GCF_042666175.1. Lineage (NCBI taxonomy): Bacteria > Bacillati > Actinomycetota > Actinomycetes > Propionibacteriales > Nocardioidaceae > Nocardioides > Nocardioides sp. GCM10028917. The sequence goes on along the minus strand of NZ_JBHTFL010000008.1, from coordinate 486,167 downwards.
AGGTCTCGGTGCCCCCGCCGCCGAGCCGGGCGCCCATCTGCGGCGTGTAGGTGTAGCTCTTGCCTTGGCTGATGTAGTCACCGGCGTCGCCGCTCATCTGCCAGCGGGTGCGGCCGCTCGTGCCGACCGCGGACAGGCTGATCTCGCGGAAGCCTCCGCGGCTGTCGGAGATCTCGAGCAGGCCGAGGCGCATGCCGGGCCTGCTGGCGGTCCACCCGACGTGGACCGTGCAGCTGGCCCCGGGGGCGAGCGAGGCGGAGCAGCCGTTGCTGACGATGCTGTAGTCGGCGGCGCCCGCCTTGATCGCGCTGGTGACGGTGGTCGCCGCTGCGCCGTTGTTGGTCACGCGGATCGGGACGGGGCGCACCGGGACGCCCGGGTAGTCGGACGGGAAGGCGAGGATGCCGGCCTCCACCCCGAGCGGAGCGGTGGCCTCGCCGTAGCCGAGCCGGATCTCCCCGAAGACGGCGGCGTCGCCGCCCTCGCAGTGCTGCTCGTAGACGATCCAGAGCCGGCCCGGCGCGAGGTCGAGCACGGTGAAGAAGCCGGTCGAGGTGTTGCAGCCGCGGCCGTCGCCCGACACGTCGATCCCGGGCTCGCCGGGCTCCTGGAAGGGGTAGCGGGTGGCGCCCGGGTAGCGGGCGGGGGTGAGCGCGTAGCCGGCGGGCGCCGCGAAGTCGAAGGTGAAGGGACCGGCCGAGACGTGGGCGGTGGTCTCGCTGACCCAGTACGAGATGTTGCTGCGGTAGGTGCGTGCGATGCCCTGCCCGATGTAGTCACCGGACTCGCTGACCATCGTGACGTAGCCCGAGGTGGTGTCGGCGGCCGCGGGTGTGGAGCCCCCGGAGACCAGCACCGGGAGCGTCGCTCCCACGAACGCGAGGACGGCCAGCTCGACCCTGCGACGTACCGACATGTTGCGCCCCCGCCCGTGTGTCGGCGCCGGCCGCCGACCGTGGCGTCAGGCTAGGCCTGACGCCACGGGGTGTCACCTGTCCTCAGGGGTAGGGTGCGTCAGCCCTTGATCTCGCAGATGACGGCGCCGTTGGTGACGGTGGCGCCGACCTCGGCCTGCAGGCCGGTGACGGTGCCGGCCTTGTGGGCCTTGAGGGGCTGCTCCATCTTCATCGCCTCCATGACGACGATGGCGTCGCCCTCCGCCACCTCCTGGCCCTCGGTGACGACGACCTTGACGATCGTGCCCTGCATGGGAGAGGTGACGGCGTCGCCGGAGGCTGCTGCACCGGCCTTCTTCGCCGAGCGCTTCGCGGTCTTCGTCGCGCCGCCGGCGTTCGACCCTCCTGCGCCGAGCCCGCCCAGCCCGGCGGGCAGCACGACCTCGAGCCGGCGGCCGCCGACCTCGACGGTGACCTTCTGCCGCTCACCAGCCTCTTCGGCCTCGCCCGCGTCGCCGGCGTACGGCTCGATCTGGTTGTCGAACTCGGTCTCGATCCACTGGGTGTAGACGGTGAACTCGCCGTCACCGGTGGGCGTGGAGGCGCCGACGTAGGCGGGGTCGCGCACCACGGCGCGGTGGAACGGGATGACGGTGGGCATGCCGTCGACGACGAACTCGTCCAGGGCGCGGCGGGAGCGCTCGAGCGCCTGGGTGCGGTCGCGGCCGGTGACGATGAGCTTCGCGATGAGGGAGTCGAAGGACCCGGGGATCGTCTCGCCCTGGTCGTAGCCGCCGTCGAGGCGTACGCCCGGGCCGGCCGGGGCGTGCCACCGGGTGAGGGTGCCGGGGGCGGGCATGAAGTTGCGGCCGCCGTCCTCGGCGTTGATGCGGTACTCGATGGAGTGGCCGCGGATCTCGGGGTCGTCGTAGCCGAGCTCCTCGCCGGCGGCGATGCGGAACATCTCGCGGACGAGGTCGATGCCGGTGACCTCCTCGGAGACGCAGTGCTCGACCTGGAGGCGGGTGTTGACCTCGAGGAAGGAGATCGTGCCGTCCTGCGCGACGAGGAACTCACAGGTCCCGGCGCCGTGGTAGCCGGCCTCGGTGAGGATCCGCTTGGACGAGGCGTAGAGCTCGGCGACCTGCTCGTCGGTGAGGAACGGCGCGGGGGCCTCCTCGACGAGCTTCTGGTTGCGGCGCTGCAGCGAGCAGTCCCGGGTGGAGACCACGACGACGTTGCCGTGCTGGTCGGCAAGGCACTGGGTCTCGACGTGTCGGGGCTTGTCGAGGAACTTCTCGACCAGGCACTCGCCGCGCCCGAACGCGGTGACGGCCTCGCGGACCGCGGACTCGTAGGCGTCGGGGATCTCCTCGAGCGTGCGGGCGACCTTGAGGCCGCGACCGCCGCCGCCGAAGACGGCCTTGATCGCGACCGGGAGGCCGTTGGCCTTCGCGAACTCGACGACCTCGTCGGCGTCCTTGACCGGGTCCTTGGTGCCCGGCGCGAGGGGGGCGTTCGCCTTGTCGGCGATGTGCTTGGCCCTGGCCTTGTCGCCCAGCGCCTCGATCGCGGCGGGCGGGGGACCGATCCAGATCAGCCCGGCGTCGATGACGGCCTGGGCGAAGTCGGCGTTCTCGGCGAGGAACCCGTAGCCGGGGTGGACGGAGTCCGCACCGGTGTCGGCGGCGACCTTGATGATCTTCGCGATGTCGAGGTAGGACTCGGCCGGCGTGGCGCCACCGAGGGAGTGGGCCTCGTCGGCGAGGCGCACGAAGAGGGCGTCGCGGTCCGGGTCGGCGTAGACCGCGACCGACCCGATCCCGGCGTCCTTGCAGGCGCGGATGACGCGGACGGCGATCTCGCCGCGGTTGGCGATGAGGACCTTCTTCAAGCTCACGCGAGGACTCCTGGCGGTGACACGGGTCTGGGCGGCGACGGGTAGCCGGAGGGCGTACCGCTCGGCAGGCTACCGCGACCCGAGCACGGCGCGACCGACCGCTTGGTGCACGGGCCGCACGAGGTAGGCGTAGACGACGCCCACTGTGAGGGACGCCACAAGCGCGAGCCACGGGTGGCCCGCGTCCTCGAGCGGCGGGTAGACCTGCCAGTGCGTCAGGTAGATGAACAGGCTCGCCGTGGCGAGCACTCCCGCGACGCGCGCGACCAGCGGCGGGACGGGCACGTGCGGACGCCACAGCAGCAGCAGGAAGCCGCCCAGGACGATGACCTCGCGGTGCACCTCGCCGAAGTAGCCCACGACCGTCACGAGGGCCAGCGCGGTCACGGTCCACCGCTGGCGCCTGGTCACCGCCCGCGCGCCCGCCCACCCGAGGGCGAAGAAGAACGACACGGCGAGCGTGGTGTAGCGCTCGGTCGGGCCGGCGCGCCAGCCGACCTCGGCGAGCCTGGCCACCGAGGCCAGGGCCAGCACGCCGAGGGCGAACCGGAACGGCGTACGCCGCTCCAGCCGGTGCAGCGCCGGCAGCGTGGTCGCGGCCAGCGCGGCGGCGGTCAGCCACACGAGCGACTCGAGGAACCACAGCTGCCACTGGTCGTCCCACACCGACCCGTTGACGATCTCCCGGACGAACAGGACGGTGGTGAGGTCGTAGCTGCCGAGCACCAGCGCGACGCCGCCGACCCACAGCACCGCCGGTACGACGAGCTGGGCCAGGCCGGCGAGGCCGTGCCGCAGCCGGGTGCGGGCGCCGCCGGGCGCGGAGAGCTGGAAGCGCGCGAAGTTGAAGCCGGCGAGCGCGAGGAGCAGGTGGGCGCCGCCCTCGAGGCCGACGAGGTCCACGTGGCTGGCGACGATGAGCACGATCGCGAGCGCCCGCAGCGCGACCGTCGTGTCGAGGTACGTCGTGCGGCGCCGCCGGCGGCCCGTGCCCGTGGGCGCGCCGCTCGTCCGTTCGACGTCCGGCGCGACATCGGCCTCGGCCGCGAGGCGCTCGAGCTCGCCGATGCCGCGCACGTGCCACCCGGCGGGCAGCCCGTGCGGGAAGTGGTCGGCGAGCCGAGTCGCGAGCTCGACGTACGACAGCGAGTCGCCGCCGAGTGAGACGAACGAGTCGGCGTCGGTGGCATCGGGGCGGCCCAGGACGCGGACGACGTCGGCGCGCACGGTGCGGGGGTGGCGGCCTGACGCGGAGGTGGCAGTGGTGCCCTCCTCCCGCTCGACCTGCGTGGCGAGCGCGCCGAGGGCGGCGTAGTCGGGCTTTCCGCTGCTCGTGAGCGGCACCTGCGGCACGACGGTGACGCGCACCGCGTGCGGGGGGACGCCGCACCGGTCGGCGACGAGCGTGCGCGCGGCGGCGCTGCCGCGTCCGCTCGTGAGGAAGGCGTGGACGGCGCGGCCCGTCGCGACGACCCGGGCGTGCCGGTCGACGTCGGCGCGCAGGCCCTGCTCGACGGCGTCGAGGTCGATGCGCAGGCCGAAGACCTTGCCCCAGCGGTTGCGTCGTCCCACCACGGAGAACAGGCCGTCGTGCTCGCGCGCGAGGTCGCCGGTGCGCAGCTCGGTCGTCACGCGGGGGAGCGCGAGGTCGGCCGGCTCCTCGGCGTAGCCGAGCATCACGCTGGGGCCGGAGTAGACGAGCTCCCCGACGCCCGGCCGGTCGTCGACGGACTCGTCGAGGTACAGGTGCCCGCCGGGGATCGCGACGCCGATGCTGTCGGCGTGGTCCTCGGCGAGGTCCGGCGGCAGCCACGCCATCCGGGCCGTGGCCTCGGTGGCGCCGTACATCACCACGAGGTCCCACCCCCGGCTGCGACCGGAGCGGCTCCAGCGGCGCACGTCCTCGGGTGCGAGCCGGCCGCCGGCCTGGGTGATCCGTCGCAGCGTCGGCAGGTCGCGGTCCTCGAACCCGCTGGCGGCGAGCAGGTCGAAGGTGTGCGGCACGCCGGCGAGACCCGTCACCCCGGTGCGCGCGAACAGGTCCCAGAAGCACGCGTCGACGACGCTCAGGCCGGTCAGCACGACGCTCGCGCCGACCACGAGGTGGGAGTGCAGCACGGACAGGCCGTAGCAGTAGTGCAGCGGCAGGGTGGTGACCGCGCGGTCGGCGGGGGTGAGCGCGAGGTAGTCGGCGATGGCCGCCGCGTTGCTGGCGACGTTGTCGCGGGAGAGCCGAACGAGCTTGGGTGAGCCGGTGGTGCCGGAGGTGCTCAGCAGGAGCGCGAGGTCGGGGTGCAGGTCGTGCGCGCTCGTGGCGCGGCGTACGTCGTCGCCGACGCCGGCGGTGCAGACCACGTCCGGGTCGTAGGCCGCGATGGTCGCGTCGCGCTGGGCGTGCCGGCCGTCGGGGACGACGAGGGCGACGTGGCCGTGCTGGAGCGCGGCGAGGTAGGCGACGAGCGAGTCGAGGTCGTTGGCGCCCTCGACCAGCACGAGCCGGCGGGCGGGGCCCCAGGCAGCCGCGCGGTCCGCCACGCGCCGGGCGAGGTCGGCGTGGGTGAGGACCGCGTCGCCGGCGAGGACGGCGGGAGCGGCGCCGAAGCGCGCGTGGTCGAGGACGGGGCCGACAGCCGGTGCGACCCTCCTGTCCAGGTCGGGCGTGGGGTGCAGCCTGGGCTGCGGCGACGTGAGCGTCACGGCGTGCCCGCCGGGTGGTAGGCGCGGACCAGGCCGGTGACGCGCAGGTGGACGGTGTCGCCGGGGCCGGGGTGGCGCACGCCCGCCATCCGCGCGAGGACCGGGGTGCCGTCGTCGAGGCGGACCTGCACGGCGCAGTCGTGCCCGTAGTAGCTGACCTCCTCGACCGTTCCGCGCACGCCCTCGTCGTGCGCGAGGTCGACGAAGACCTGCTCGGGGCGGATCATCAGCGCGACGGGTCCGGTGGTCGGCTCGGTCAGCACGACCTCGCCCAGCGAGCAGGTCGCGCGGGCGTCGGTGGCGGTGCCGGGCAGCACGACGGCACGGCCGACGAACTCGGCGACCTGCGGGTCGTGGGGGGAGAGGTAGACCTCGCTCGGCGTCGCCGACTGCACCAGCCGGCCGGCGCGCATCACGGCGACCTGGTCGGCGAGCGAGAGCGCCTCGTTCTGGTCGTGGGTGACCAGCAGTGCGGTGGTGTTCGTCGCATCGAGGGCGCGGCGTACGGCTCGCGCCGTGCTGCCGCGGAGGCTGGCGTCGAGGGAGGAGAACGGCTCGTCGAGCAGCACGACAGCGGGCTGCGGCGCGAGCGACCGGGCCAGTGCCACGCGCTGCTGCTGGCCGCCCGACAGCTCGTCCGGGCGACGCCGGCGGAAGTCGGCGGGCAGCTCGACGAGGTCGAGCATCTCCGCGACGCGGTCGCGACCCTCCTGGCCTCCACGCGCCTCCCGCGGCAGGCCGAACGCGATGTTGGCGGCCACGTCGAGGTGGGGGAAGAGCGCACCCTCCTGGGGGACGTAGCCGACCCGCCGCGCCTGCGGGGCCACGGGGCGTACGCCGTCGCCGGCGACCGTCGTGCGACCGAAGGCGATGCTGCCGGACTCGGGGACGAGGAAGCCGGCGATGAGCCGCAGCAGCGTGGTCTTGCCGCAGCCCGACGGCCCGAGCACGGTCGTGAACGAGCCGTGCGGCACGTGGAGGGTGACGTCGTCGACGGCGCGGGTGGCCGAGGCTCCGGAGCCGAAGGACTTCGTGACGCCGGTGATCGTGAGCGAGCTCATGCCGGGACCCTCTCCGTGCGGGTGGCCGGGCTGTCGGACCGCATCAGCAGCACCGTGGCGGGGATCGAGACGAGCACGAGCAGCAGCGCGTAGGGGGCCGCGGCGCCGTAGCGGAGCTCGGAGGAGGCCGACCAGAACTCGGTGGCCAGCGTGTGGGTGCCGATCGGGGAGAGCATGAGGGTCGCGGTGAGCTCGGTGGAGATGGCGAGGAAGACGAGCGCGGTGCCCGCGCCGAGGCTCGGCGCGATGAGCGGCAGCGTCACCCGCCGGGCGGTGGCGAGGGGACCCGTGCCGAGGCTGTGCGCGACGTCGTCGAGCACGGTGGGCGCCTGCTCCAGCCCGGCGCGGACCGTGACCACGGCTCGCGGCAGGAACAGGATGACGTACGCCGCCACGAGCAGGGCGGCGGTCTGGTAGATCGCCGGCACGAGGCGCAGCGACGCCACGACGAGGGCGAGGCCGACGACGATGCCGGGCAGCGCGTTGGCGATGTAGGTGCTGCGCTCGATCACCGTGCTCGCCCACCCGCGGTAGCGGACGGCAAGCCAGACCACCGGGATCGCGGCGAGCGTCGTGACGACCGCACCGGCGAGCGCGAGCGCGATCGTGGCGACGAGTGCCTCGGCCAGCTCGGCCATCGGGAACTCGGTCGAGGTGCCCACGACGAGCCAGCGCAGCAGCGAGAAGGCCGGGATGCCGAGGGCGAGGACCACCACGGCGCCGACGACGGCGACGAGCGGCCACCGCCACGGGCCGAGCGCGACGGGTACGGCGCTGCGGGCGGCGCCGCGGCCCAGCCGGGCGTACCTCCGGTTGCCCCGCAGACGCAGCTCGGCGAGCAGCAGCACCAGGCAGAGCAGGACCAGCACGACGGCCATCGCGGTGGCGGCGGCGCCGTTGAAGGTCGAGCCGTACTGGTCGTAGATCGCGGTGGTGAAGGTCGGGAAGCGCAGCAGCGACAGCGCGCCGAACTCCGCCAGCAGGTGCAGCCCGACCAGCAGAGCGCCGCCGAGCAGGGCCGGGCGCAGCTGCGGGAGGACGACCGTGCGGAAGGTGCGCGTCCGGGAGTGGCCGAGCGACCAGGCCGACTCCTCCAGCGCCGGGTCGAGGCGGCGCAGCATCGCGACGACGGGGAGGTAGACCAGCGGGTAGTAGGAGAGCGTGACGACGGTGAAGGCGCCGGTGAACCCGTGGACGCTGCGGTCGAGCGAGACCCAGGCGTAGCCGTTGACGAACGCGGGGACGGCGAGCGGTGCCACGAGCAGGCCGTGCCACAGGCGGCGTCCGGGCAGGTCGGTGCGCTCGACGAGGACGCCGAGCGAGACGCCGAGGGCGGCGGTGGCGGCCATGCACGCGATCGCCAGGGTGACGGTGTTGCGCAGCAGCTCGGCGATGCGCGGACGGGCCAGGAGGTGCCAGAGGTCGACGGGCCCGATGACCACGACGTAGAAGGCCACGTAGGCCAACGGCACCAGCGCGAGGAGCGCGACCGCCGCCCCCGCGACGAGCAGCGGCCGCGGTGGACGACGCCCTGTGCGGGCGGCGTACGTGGTCAGAGGAGGCCTGCCGCGGTCATCAGCTCGGTCACCTGCGGACCGTTGAGGCTCGCCACGTCGACCGTGGGCGGCTCGAGCTCGTCGAACGGCTTGACCGCGGGGTCGAGGCTCGCGTCGGGGTTGAGCGGGTACTCCAGGGCGTACGACTCCGCCATCGCCTGCTGCGCGTCGGTGCTGGTCAACCAGGTGACGAACTCCTCGGCGGCGTCCTTGTGCTCGCTGCTGTCGAGGATGCCGGCGCCGGAGATGCTGAGGAACGCGCCGGGGTCCTGGTTGCCGAAGAAGTGCAGCGCCGAGCTGTCGGAGTCGCTGCCGTTCTCCTGGCGGTCGCGGTACCAGTAGTAGTGGTAGGCGATGCCGGCGTCGACCTCGCCGGAGTCCACGGACTGCATCACGACGAGGTTGTTCTGCACCACGACGCCGTTCTCCTCGAGGCCGGCGAGCCAGTCGGCCGTGGCCTCCTCGCCCTCGAGCTCGAGGACCGCGGACACGATCGCCTGGAAGTCGGCGCCGGTCGGGGAGAAGGCGACGCGGCCCTTCCACTCGGGGTCGGCGAAGTCGAGGATCGAGTCGGGCATGTCGGCCTCGGTCATCGTGTCGGTGTTGTACATCGCGACGGTGGAGCGGGCCAGGAAGCCGGTCCACGTGCGGTCCGCGGGGACGTACTCGTCGGGGATCGACGCCGTGGCCGCGTCGGGCAGTTCCGCGAACAGGCCGGCGTTGTCGACGATGCTCATCGCGGGCGAGTTCTCGGTGAGGAACACGTCGGCGGGGGAGTCACCGCCCTCCTCCACGATCTGGTTGGCCATCTCGAGGTCCTTGCCGCTGCGCAGCTCGACGTCGAGGCCGGACTCCTCCTCGAACAGCGGCACGATCTCGTCGAGGAGCTCCTCGTGCTGGGCGTTGTAGACGACGAGGTCGGGCGACCCGAAGACGCCGCACCCGGACAGGGTGGAGGCGGTCAGGAGGGTGGCGGCCAGGGCCACGCTGGCGCGCGTGGTCGTACGGCGGGGGCGAGTCGTCACGAGGGCGTCCTTACTTTGCTTAGGCTCGCCTAACTCTAGACCCGGGCGACGGAGCGCGCGGAATCGCGTCCGTCACACCGCGACGCGCACCTCCATCACCCGGTGGAACGGCGTCTCGGCGGCGCTGCGCGGCGATCCGAACCCGGCCTGCTCGACCACCGCCCGGATCCGCGCCGGCCCGGCCTGCGTGCCGAGCGCCAGCCCGACCGGCTGCGAGAGCGAGGCCGGGGTGCAGAGCAGGGTCGAGAAACCGTAGTACGCGCGGCCCACCGGCGTGAGGTTGTCCTCGAGGCGGTCGCCGGCCATCGGCTCGACGATCATCCAGACGCCGTCGTCGGCGAGCGCCGACCGCACATGACGCGCCGCGCCGACCGGGTCGCCCATGTCGTGGAGCGAGTCGAACGTCGCCACCAGGTCGAACCCCGTGCCGCTGAACGCGGACGCGTCGGCGACCTCGAAGCGGATCCGGTCCGCGACGCCGGCCTCCTCGGCCTTCCGGCGCGCGACGTCGATCGACGGGGCGTGCGGGTCGGAGCCGACGAACCGGGACGCGGGGAACGCGGTGGCCATCAGGATGGTCGACGCGCCGTGCCCGCAACCCACGTCGGCGACGGCTGCGCCGGCGCGCAGGCGGTCGACGACCCCCACCGCCGGCAGCCAGGAGTCGACCAGGTGGGCGCGGTAGGACGGCCGGAAGAACCGCTCGCAGCCCTCGTGCACGTCGCTGCTGTGCTCCGGCCAGCCCACCCCGCCCCCGCGACGTACGACCTCGACGAGGTGCTGGCTGTCGGCCACGGTCCCGAGGGCGATCTGGAAGAGCCCCGGGAGGTACGCCGGACTGTCTGCGTCGGTGAGGGCGACGGCGTGCTCCGGCGGGAGGGTGTAGCGACCGGTCGCCGCGTCGTAGTCGACGAATGCCCCGGCGGCCTGGGCGTTGAGCCACTCGCGGGTGTAGGGCAGGGCGGTCCCGGCGGCGTCGGCGAGCGCCTCGGCCGTCATCGGGCCACGCTCGGCGAGCGCCTCGTACCAGCCGAGCTTGTCGCCCAGCACGACGAGCGCCGCGTTGAGCGTCGCGCCGACCTCGTCGACGGCGCGGAGCACGAAGGACATCAGGCGCTGCTCGTCGAGCGGCTCCGCGAGTGGTCGCTGGCCGGGCTGGTCGGTGGTGGTCATGGCTGCCTCCTCGATCGGTGTGGACCCTCACGCTCACTCCGTTGGACCATCAGTGACGAGAGTGATTGCTACAGTCCGATAAGTGAGGCTGATAGCCGCCGGACCGCGCCTGCAGGCCCTGGCCGCCGTCGAGGCGGCGGGGTCGTTCTCCGGCGCGGCGGCGGCGCTCGGCGTCAGCCAGTCGGCGGTGAGCCAGCACGTGGCCGCGCTGGAGCGTCAGGTCGGGGCCGGTCTCGTGGACCGTGCGGCGCGGCCGGTGCAGCTGACCCCCGCCGGTCACGTCCTGGCCGAGCACGCCCGGGCCGTCGTCGCCCGCCTCGATGCCGCCGAGCGCGACCTCCTCGACGTCCTCGGCCGGCAGGAGAGGCGTCTGCGCCTCGGCAGCGTGCCGACCGCCCTCGCGTCGTTCGTGCCCGGAGCGATCGCCCGGCTGCGCGCCGAGCTCCCGGACGTCGTGCTGACGGTGGTCGACGACCACGTGCAGGGCCTGGTCCCGCGACTGCGTGAGCGCGAGCTCGACCTGGCCGTCGTGTTCACCTCGCTGTCCGTACCGGACCAGGTCAGCGACCTCGAGGTGGTCCCGCTCTTCGACGACGCCTACCGGGTGGTGCTCCCCAGCGGGCACCGGCTCGCGAGGGCCGACCGCGACCCGAGCCTGCGCGACCTTCGTGACGAGTCCTGGGTCGGCGGTGCCGGCGGCAGCACGTGGTTCCGCGTGGTCCGCGACGCCTGTCAGGCCCAGGGTTTCTCGCCCCACGTGGGCGTGGTGTCCGACGACCACGTCGCCGTGCAGGCGCTCGTGGCCGCCGGCCTCGGCGTGGCCGTGGTACCCGGGCTCGCGGCATCGGTGCGGATCCGTGGCGTGACGGCGCGCGACCTGCGAGGACCGGGGCCGGTGCGGCAGCTGGCGGTCGCCATGCCCGCGAGCGACTACCGCACCCACGCGACGACCCGGATGACGGAGCTGCTCCGGCGCGCCACACGGGCGCGCCGCTGACGGCGCTGGGTCCCGGCGGGGCGCTCGGCTCAGGCGCGTACCCGCGGAAGCACGTCGTCGACCAGCCGCGCGAGCTGGGCGACCTCGTCGCCGAGCGGCCAGACGTGTATCCGCGAGCAGCCCGCGGCGGCGTACCGCCCCAGAAGGTCGGCGCAGTGCTCCGGGGTCCCGACGCACACCCGGTCGCGGAGCTCGGTCGGGTCGCGCCTGACGAGCGGCGCCAGCACGTCGACGAGCACGCGCTCGGCGTCCACCGGGTCGTCGGTGACCCACGTCCACATCGTCGCGACCGCGGCGGGGAGGTCCGGGAGGTCCGGGAGGTCGGGGCGGTCGAGCCGGGCGCGCTCGCGCGCGAGCCGACGGCGTCCCTCGGCGAACGCCTCCGGCGAGGTGTTGTACGCCGACGCGAGCCAGCCGTCGCCCCACCGGGCGACGCGCCGCAGCCCGGCCGGCGACCCCCAGCTGGCGACCCAGACCGGTACCGGCGCGGGTGGTTCGACCAGCCTGGAACCGTCCAGCATCTCGACCCACCTGGCCGGCAGCGGGTCGGCGCCCACCAGTCCGCGCAGGACGAGCAGCGACTCCTCGAACTGCTGCCAGCGGTCGTCGAACGGCACCCCCGCCAGGGCGTGGTCCGTCGCCGACGAGCCCGGCCCGACGCCGGCGATCACCCGGCCGGGCGCGAGGGTGGCCAGGGTGGTGAGCGCCGCGGCGAGCTGGGCGGGTCCGCGCAGCGAGGGCAGCGCGACCGTCGTGGCGAGGTCCATCCCGCCGGCCCGGTCGGCGACGGCGGCGAGGAGGGTCGGCCCGTCGAGCCACGGACGGTGGAAGGTGAGGTGGTCGTTGGCGCAGACCCCCGCCAGCCCGAGGTCGCGGGCGGCATCGACCACCTCCCGCACGCGGCCGACGTCGGGACGGTCGCCGCTCGTCGCGACCTGCGGCAGGTGCGCTGCCACCTCCATCCCGCGAGCGTCCCACAGGAAGCGGTCGTGGGGGTTAGCGATCGCTAACCTCCGGCGCTAGGGTGCGAGGCATGACCTTCGAGCTGTCCCCCGAGCACGAGCAGTTCCGCCGCAGCGTCCGCGACTTCGCCGAGGCCGAGATCGCGCCGCATGCCGCGCAGTGGGACCGCGACCACCACTTCCCGACCGACGTGGTCCAGAAGATGGGCGCGCTCGGCCTGATGGGGCTGACGGCTCCGGAGGAGTTCGGCGGCGCGGGCATGGCCGGCGAGGATGGCGGCTTCACCTCGCTGTGCCTGGCGATCGAGGAGGTCGGCCGCGTCGACCAGTCGATGGGCATCACGCTCGAGGCCGCGGTCGGGCTGGGGATCAACCCGATCCTCACCTACGGCACCGAGGAGCAGAAGAAGACGTGGCTGCCCGAGCTCGTCGCCGGCGACAAGATCGCGGGCTTCGGCCTCACCGAGCCCGGCGCGGGCTCCGACGCGGGAGCGACGAAGACCAAGGCGGTTCTCGACGACGGCGAGTGGGTCGTCAACGGTTCGAAGCAGTTCATCACCAACTCCGGCTCGGACATCACCTCGCTCGTCACGGTCACCGCTCGCACCGGTGAGCGGGCCGACGGGCGTCCGGAGATCTCGACGATCATCGTCCCGTCCGACACTCCTGGCTTCACCGCGGAGAAGGCGTACGACAAGCTCGGTTGGCACGCCTCCGACACCCACCCCCTGTCGTTCAGCGACGCGCGGGTGCCGGAGTCGCACCTGCTCGGTGAGCGGGGGCGCGGCTACGCGCAGTTCCTCGCGACGCTGGACGACGGTCGCGTCGCGATCGCCGCCCTCGCGGTCGGGTGCATCCAGGCCTGCCTCGACATGTCGCTGCAGTACGCCGGCGAGCGGCAGACCTTCGGCGGCCCGATCGGACGCAAGCAGGGTCTCGCGTTCCAGGTCTCGGACCTGCAGGTGATGCTCGACGCCTCGCGGCTGCTGACCTACAAGGCGGCGGCGATGAAGGACGCGATGGACGCCGGCTCGTCGTCGGTCAGCACGGCGTCGTTCAAGCAGGCGGCCGCCGTGGCCAAGCTCTACGCCACCGAGTCGGCCGTCACCGCGACGCGCATCGCGACGCAGGTGTTCGGCGGCTACGGCTTCATGGAGGAGTACCCCGTCGTCCGGTTCTACCGCGATGCCAAGGTCCTCGAGATCGGCGAGGGGACGTCCGAGGTCCAGCGGATGCTCATCGCGCGGGGCCTCGGGCTGCCGGTCGAGTAGCGGTTCGTCAGGCGGGTCGCGGCGCGTACATGATCACTGCGACGCCGACCAGGCAGACCAGCGCGCCCGTCACGTCGTACCGGTCGGGCCGGAAGCCGTCCACGACCATCCCCCAGGCCAGCGAGCCGGCGACGAACACGCCGCCGTACGCCGCCAGGATCCGTCCGAAGTGGGCGTCGGGCTGGAACGTGGCGACCAGGCCGTACAGCCCGAGGGCGATGAAGCCGGCGCCGACCCAGATCCAGCCGCGTCCCTCGCGGACGCCCTGCCAGACCAGCCAGGCGCCGCCGATCTCGGCGAGCGCGGCGAGGACGAAGAGGGCGAGCGACGCGACGACGGGCATGGGCGGGAGTCTGGCAGCCGCCCGGCCTCAGCCGGTCAGGACGTACTCGATGTGCAGCGCCGGCAGGACCCTGCGCCGGATCGTCGCGACCGGCGGCGGCCTGGTGGTGAGGCGGTGGCCGGTCGGGAGGGTGGTGGTCACACTGCCGTCCGGCTCGGGTCTCGATCGCCAGCGGTGCGCGGTCTTGGCGTAGTTGCAGGCCTCGCACAGTCCCTGACCGTTGCGGGCCGACGTGGGGCCGCCGTCCTGGCGGGACTCGACGTGGTCGACGTGCCGCACGGGGGCGTCGCACCAGGGGGTCCGGCAGGTGCGGTCGCGGAGGCGGACGAACCGGGCGAGGTTGCCGCGGAAGGTGCGGGTGCGCGCGTCCATGCTGACGAGCTCGCCGGTCGTGGGTGAGGAGTACAGCCGCCGGATGCTCACCTCCTCCTCCGCGGTGACGGCGCCGCACACGATCTCCCGGGCCAGCTCGGCCGGGATCGGGCCGAAGCCGTCGAGGTGGGCCTCGTCGTCGGCGCCGCCGAACAGCGCGGCGTCGGTCATCACGACGCCGAGGGCGACAGGGGTGGCCGGAACGGCCGGGGCGGTGTCGGACGCGGGGACCCCGAGCATCGTGGCGACCAACGCGTCGGCCATCACCTGGCCACGTCCGCGCTCCTCGCCTGCGGCTCGTGCCCGGTCGGCCTCGCGGAGAAGCGTGGAGTAGACAGCGACGCCTTCCTTGACGGGCAGCAGCGCGGTCAGCCAGGTCATCGAGTCGGGCGCCGGGCGCAGCGTCACGCGACGCTCGGACTCGGCGTGGCGTCGGCGGGCCACGCAGGCCGCCGGGTCGAGCCGCTCGGACTCGGTGCGCAGCCGGGCCAGCAGCCGGCGAGGGCTGAGCTGCTCGAGCGCGTCGGGATCGCCGGCGACGATCTCGTCCACGGCCAGGCGGTGGGCGAGGGGCAGGCAGGCTGTCTCCCGCGCGATCACGGTCGAGGTCCACTCGTCGATGCGCCCGTCCCGCCAGGCCGCCCACGTGTGCGGGAGCTCCGTCTGCACGACCCTGGCCAGGCTGAGGTGCCGCCTGCCGCGGTGCGGTGACTCCCGGCGGGCTGCGGCGACCACGTGGCCCACGCCCTTGCCGAGCTCCTCGGGCCTCACCCCGGCGTCGGCCTGCTCCTGCGTGAGCAGCGCGTCCAGGCGAGCCGTCAGCTCGGCCTGCGCAGCGGACACCGTGCGGCCGAGCGTCTCGAGCTCAGCGACGACGTCGACCAGGACGGTGGCGTCGAGCTCGAGCGCCGCAGCGACGACGCCCCGCAGCTCCGAACGCACCGCCGCGACGGCCGCGGGGGCGCTCGGCAGCGGGTTCGTGGTCATGGCACCACCGAAGCAGCGAGCCCGGACAGCCACGGCCACGCGCGGCGTACGCCTGTGGACGGCGATCAGGAACGGCCACCTGTGGACGGTTCGTGGTCCGTCATCTCCGCCTCCCGACGGATCCGCGCGCACCGCACTCCCCCTACGCTCGGCCCATGCCCAGCACGAGCCAGCGCGCCCTGACGTGGTTCGGCGTGGACGACGAGTGGGAGCGGCCCCGGCCGCGGGTCGGGCGGCAGGACGTGGTCCTGGCCGCCGGCGTCGAGGCCGTCAGCCTGCTCGCGCTCGAGCTGGTGCGCAGCGCGGGCGGGCTCGAGCACACCGACGTCCCGATATGGACGCAGTGGCTCGCCGTGTCGACCGGGGCTGCGCTCCTCCTGGGCCGTCGCCGCTGGCCGCTGGTGGTCGCGAGCCTCGCCGCGGTGCACATGTTCGTCGCCGGCGTGTCCATGCCGGAGGTGATGGGGCAGGTGTCGCTCCAGATCGTCTACTTCGTCGCCCTGCTGTCCGGGGTCGCGTACGCCCGCGACCGGCGCGCGATGGTGGTCGTGATCGGCACGATCGTGCTCTTCATGTTCGCGTGGATCACCTGGCAGTTCGCCGTGGGTTCGGCGGCGCAGGACATGATCGACGAGATGGACCAGGCCGAGCGGGTCGGGTTCTTCGCGCCGATCCCGTCCGCAGTGGCGATGACGCTGCTGGTCAACGTCATCTACTTCGGCGGGGCGATCGTCGGTGGCGGGGTGTCGTGGCGAGCGGCCCGGCAACGGATGCGGCTGCAGGAGCAGGCGGCGACCATCACCGCCCAGGCCGGCCGCCTGCGCGAGCAGGCCGTCGTCGACGAGCGGCTGCGCATCGCCCGCGAGCTGCACGACGTGGTCGCCCACGGTGTGTCCGCGATGGGCATCCAGGCAGGCGCCGCCCGGCGGGTACTCGACCGCGACCCCGACGCGGCGCGTACGGCCCTCGCGAACGTCGAGGACGCCTCCCGCGACGCGCTCGCGCAGATGCGGCGACTCCTCGGCACGCTCCGCGAAGGACCCGCCGAGGGCAGTGAGGACGGGACGGACCCGACCAGCGGGACGCGTACGTCCGAGGCGGGTGTGGGTGACCTGCCCGAGCTGGTCGCCCAGGCGAGCCAGGAGGGTCTCACCATCGACCTCGACGTCGTCGAGGACCCGACGTGCGCCGCGAGCCGGCTGCCGCGGGGCATCGGGCTCGCGATCTACCGCACGGTCCAGGAGGCGCTGACCAACGTACGCCGCCACAGCACCGCCGACGCCGTCTCCGTCGTGGTGCGGGTCGACGAGGCCACGTCGTACGCCGAGGTCGAGGTCGTCGACAACGGCCGGCCGCGGCACGGCACGTCCGGCAGCGGCCTCGGCCAGCTCGGCATCCGCGAGCGGGCGGCCACCCATGACGGGCAGGTCGACATCGGGCCCCGGGTGACGGGCGGCTACCGGGTCCGCGTGCGCTACCCCCTCGGAGCCTCGTGATGGAGCGCCCACTGACGGTCCTGCTCGTCGACGACCACGCCATGGTGCGGTCGGGCTTCGCGATGGTCCTGTCGGTCGAGGACGACATCGAGGTCGTGGGCGAGGCAGCCGACGGCCTCGAGGCGATCGAACGGGCCCGCGCGACCCGCCCCGACGTCGTGCTGATGGACGTCCAGATGCCGCGGATGGACGGCATCGAAGCCACCCGGCACCTCGTCGCCGACGACCTCGGGCGCGTCGTCATCGTGACGACCTTCGACCGCGACGACTACCTCTTCGACGCCCTCCAGGCGGGCGCGAGCGGCTTCCTGCTGAAGAACGCCGGTCCGGAGCAGCTCCTCGACGCCGTACGCGCCGCAGGCCGCGGGCACGCGCTGCTCGCGCCGGAGGTGACGCGCCGCGTCATCGGCAAGATGGCCGGGGGAGCAGGCAAGGGGGCGGGACCGGTGGCGACCGAGCGGGCCGAGCCGAAGGAGCTGGCGCTGCTCACGGCCCGCGAGCGGGAGGTGCTCGTGCTGCTCGGCCGGGGACTGTCGAACGGCGAGATCGCCGGCACGCTCGTGCTCGGCGAGGCGACGGTCAAGACGCACGTGTCCAACGTGCTGGCCAAGCTGCACCTGCGCGACCGCGTGCAGGCTGTCATCTACGCCTACGAGGCCGGCCTCATCCTCCCGACGGAGGAGTGACCAGGAGGGTCGCGCCTCACCCCGCAGCTCCACCCCGCAGCTCCGTCCCGCGGGGGATCCCGGCCGGAGTGCGCGTCACTAGCGTCGTCGTCATGCTGGAGATCAGGGAGCTGACCAGACGGTTCGGTGAGAACACCGCCGTGGACCACGTGTCGTTCGAGGTGCCGGCCGGGTTGATGACCGGCTTCGTCGGCGGCAACGGCGCGGGCAAGACCACGACCATGCGGATGGTCATGGGGGTGCTCGGCATCGACGAGGGGGAGGTGCTGTGGCAGGGCCGGCCGATCACCCGGCTGGACCGCCGCCGCATCGGCTACATGCCCGAGGAGCGGGGCCTCTACCCCAAGCAGCCGATCCTCGACCAGCTCGTCTACATCGCCCAGCTCAAGGGCATGGACCGGGTGGCAGCACGTACCCAGGTGACCGAGCTGCTGGAGCGGTTCGGGCTGGGGGAGCGGACGAAGGACCACCTGGAGAAGCTGTCGCTGGGCAACCAGCAGCGGGTGCAGATCATCGCCTCGGTGCTGCCCCGCCCGGCGGCGCTCGTGCTCGACGAGCCCTTCTCGGGCCTCGACCCGAGGGCCGTCGACTCGATGGTCGACCTGCTGCGCGAGTACACCCGCGACGGCGTGCCGGTCCTCTTCTCCAGCCACCAGCTCGACCTCGTCGAGCGCCTGTGCGACCGACTGGTCGTGCTGTCCCAAGGACGCCGGGTCGCCGCCGGGACGGTTGCGGAGCTGCGCGACGCGGGGGTGCCGCGCTTCCGCCTCGTCCTCGGCGGCGACGCCGGTTGGGTCCGTGACCTGCGCGGGCTGGAGGTCCTCGACCTCGAGGGGGGGAGCGCCCTCGTCGAGGTACGCCAGGACGGCGCCGAGCAGCACCTCGTCGCCGAGGCCACCAGGCGCGGCGACGTCCACGAGTTCGTCCGGGTCCGCCCGGCCCTCAGCGAGATCTACCGGGAGGCCACCGCATGAGCACCGACACCTCGAGCCCCGACAACCGGGACAGCGACCGGCGCGACGAGCCCGCGTGGCTGCTCGTGACCCGTCGCGAGGTCGTCTCGCGGATCACCGACAAGTCCTTCCTCCTCGGCACGGCGTTCATGGTGGTGCTGATCGCGGGGTTCATCGGGTTCAGTGCCTGGCAGGAGGAGCGCACCGACGTGGTGACCCTGGCCGCCACGCCCGACGCGGCCGCGATGGCCACGGCGGTCGCCGACGCCGCGCCGGAGGTGGACGAGAACGTCGAGGTCACGGTCGTCGAGGTCGACGACCGGGCCGCCGCCGAGTCGGCGCTGCGCGAGGACGAGGCCGACGCCTGGCTGCACCCCACCGACGACGGCTGGCAGCTGACCTCGGAGTCGAGCGAGCAGGACTCTCTCACCAACGTCGTGGAGGTGGTCGTGCAGCAGCAGGTGCTGGCCGACAACGCCGCGGAGGTCGGTACGACGGTCGAGTCGCTCCAGGCCGGCAGCACGGTGACCACCGCCTTCCTGCGCGGCGACGCCGAGAAGGCGGGCGTGGCCGAGGCCGTCGGCTTCGTGTTCGTCTTCCTGTTCTACTTCGCGGCCCTCGTCTTCGGCATGCAGCTGGCGTCGTCGGTCATCGAGGAGAAGCAGAGCCGCATCGTCGAGATCATCGCCGCCGCCATCCCGGTGCGGCACCTCCTGGCCGGCAAGGTGCTCGGCAACACGGCCCTGGCGGTGATCCAGCTGATGGTCTACCTGGTGGTCGGCCTCGTGGGGCTGTCGTTCACGTCCTACAAGTCCTACGTCCCGGCGCTGTCGGGTCCGACGGCATGGTTCATCGGCTTCTTCCTCGCGGGCTTCATCGCCCTGGCCTGCCTGTGGGCGGTCGCCGGTTCGCTCGCCTCGCGGACCGAGGACCTCCAGGCCACGTCGACGCCGCTGACGATGCTGATGCTCGTGATGTTCTTCGGTGGCCTGTCCCTCGACGGCCGCGGTCAGGTGATCGCGTCGTTCGTCCCGCCCGTCTCGGCGGTCGTGATGCCCAAGCGCATCCTGGCCGGCGGCGTGGAGTGGTGGGAGCCGCTGCTGGCCCTGGGACTGCTGGCCGCGTTCGCGGCGGTCACCGTGTGGGTGGGGGAGCGCCTCTACCGCCGGGCGCTGCTGCAGACCGGCGGCCGGGTCAGCCTCCGTCAGGCGTGGTCCGCGGCCGAGTGACCCGCAGGCAGGTGGGTCGGCGGGGACCTCAGAACAGGTGCACCAGTGACGAGGTCCCCGTCACCACCGCCCAGAACCGCAGGCCGCGTCCGGCCAGGCCGGTCACCATGAAGATCCAGAACGGCACCCGCAGCGTCCCGGCGAGCACGGCCGTGATGGCGTACGGCGGGAAGCCGGTGCTGGCGGAGATGAAGAGCAGGCCGGCGGTGAACCACGGCCGGCCCTCGGCGCGCTCGTGCCACTTGTCCAGCGACGCTCGCGCCTTGGGCTTCTCGAGCTGGCGATGGACCCACGGGGCGCGCTCGAGGTGCATGCCGCCCCAGTACCAGAGGATCTTGCCGAGCATCTGCCCGATCGTGGCCGCGACGAGGAGCCCCCAGATCTGACCGGGGGCCCGGCTGACCGAGACGACGAGGATGGCCTCGATGTTGATGAGCGGCAGCAGCGCGGAGGCGATCGAGGCGCCCATGACGCTCCAGAACAGCATCAGCCCGCGGCGCCCGGTACCGGCAGGCCGAGCTGCGCGAGGCGGCGCAGCGACACGCACTTCAGGACCAGCAGCGCGGTGGCGATCACCAGCCCCACCCACATCCAGCCGGTGACGAGCAGCAGCACGGCGAAGAGCGCGCTGTTGACCGCCTTGGCGGGCTTGGACCAGTTCCACAGCCAGATGGTGCGGTCGACGACGAAGAAGTAGTTGGGGCTGCGGATCGGCCAGGCGAGGAACGCGATCGACAGGAAGCAGTCGATCACCATGAACTCGGCGAGGTAGACGAAGATCGCCGGCGACAGGTCGGGCTGCAGCCACGCGAGGCCGATGTAGAACGCCGCGGCGTTGAACCGGTCGCACATGATGTCCAGGACGGCCCCGATGCGGGTCTCGCAGTCCCTCACGCGGGCGTAGAAGCCGTCGAGCATGTCGCCGACCCAGTAGACGGCGAGGGCGACGACCAGCAGCGTCAGGCTCTGCTGGTGGGCGGCCATGGCCGCCAGCACGACCGAGGCGACGGTGCGTACGGCGGTGATGACCGTCGCGCCGGTGAGCAGGCGTTCCTCGCGCACGCCGTAGCGGTCGCCGGGATCGGCCTCCGGCCCTCCCGCCGTGCCCTGCACCCCGCTCCCCACGCCCGGGATGTTAGCGGGTCACGTCCACAGGTCGGGCCACGCGTGGCCGAGCTCGAGGACCAGCTCGCGCAGCAGCGGCAGGCTCACGCCCACCACGTTGTGGTGGTCACCCTCGATGCCGCGCACGAACGCGCCCCCGAAGCCGTCGATCGTGAAGGCGCCGGCGACGTGCAGCGGCTCGCCGGTCGCGACGTAGGCCTCGACCTCGTCGTCGCTCACGTCGGCGAAGTGCACGAGGGTCGAACCGGTCGCCGCGGCCACGCGCCCCGAGGCCACCTCACGCAGGCTGTGCCCGCTGTGCAGCACGGCGCTGCGCCCGCGCATGGCGCGCCACCGCTCGCGCGCCTCGGCGGCGTCGCGCGGCTTGCCGAGCGCCTCGCCGTGCCCGTCGGCGCCGGGCGGGACCTGGAGCTCGAGCACCGAGTCGCAGCCCAGGACGAGCGCGTCGGGAGGTACGTCGTCGCGCGCGGCGACGGCGGCGCACTTGAGCTCGGCGAGCTGCAGCGCGAGCTCGGCCGGCGGCAACCCGTCGACCTGTGCCTCGTCGACCCCGCTCACGATGACCACCGGCTCGATCCCGGCCGCCCGGAGCGTGGCCAGGCGCGCGGGGGAGGCCGAGGCCAGGACCAGCGGCACCCGCGCGGTCGTCACAGGCGCTCCAGCGCCGTGCGCAGCGGGTCGAGCCCGAGCGAGCCCAGGTCGAGGGCCGCGCGGTGGAAGGCCCTGAGGTCGAAGTCGGCGCCGTGTCGCTGTCGGACCGCGGCGCGCGCCTCGAGCCAGATGCGCTCGCCGACCTTGTAGGACGGCGCCTGGCCGGGGAGGCCGAGGTAGCGCTTGACTTCGAACTGGATGACCTCGTCGTCCATGCGGCAGTGCAGCCGCATGAACTCCAGCCCCAGCTCCGGGGTCCACGTCTCGCCGGGGTGGAACGCGGTCCCGCCCGGTCCGAGCCGGTTGTCCTCGGGGATGGTGAGCTCGAGGTGCATGCCGATGTCAACGATCACCCGCGCGGCGCGAAGGGACTGGCCGTCCAGCATCCCGAGGAGGTCGGCGGGGTCGTCGAGGAAGCCAAGCTCCTCCATCAGCCGCTCGGCGTACAGAGCCCACCCCTCGCCGTGCCCGCTGCACCAGCACATCAGCCGCTGCCAGCGGTTGAGCGTGTCGCTGCGGTAGGCCGTCTGGGCGACCTGGAGGTGGTGTCCGGGCACGCCCTCGTGGAACACGGTGGTGACCTCACGCCAGGGGTGGAAGTCGTCGATGCCGTCGGGCACCGACCACCACATGCGTCCCGGTCGCTCGAAGTCCTCCGACGGTCCGGTGTAGTAGATGCCGCCGTCGTTGGTCGGGGCGAGCATGCACTCGATGCGCCGGATCGGCGCCGGGATGTCGAAGTGCACGTCGGCCATCGCGGTGACGGTGCGGTCGGCGAGGTCCTGCATCCACGCGCGGAACGCCTCGCGGCCGTGGACCACGCGGGTCGGATCGGCGTCGAGGTGGGCCACCGCGGCGTCGACGCCGGCGCCGGGGAGGATCCGCTCGGCGGTGGCGTCCATCAGGTCGGACAGCCGCTGCAGCTCGGCCCAGCCCCAGGCGTAGGTCTCGTCGAGGTCGACCTCCGCGCCGAGGAAGTAGCGGCTCGCGAGCGCGTAGACCTCGCGTCCGACCCCCTCGCGCTCCGCGCCCTGCGGCTCGAGCTCGTCGGTGAGGAAGAGCCCGAACGCCGCGGTGGCGGCGCTCGCGGCACCGGCCAGGGCGCGCAGCTCGGCGCGGTCGCCGCCCTGCAGGCGCCCGACGAGGCCGAGGTAGAAGTCGCCGGCCTCGCCGGACTGCCCGGTCCAGCGGCGCACCTGCTCGGCCACCTCGGCGTACTGCCGCGCCGCGACGACGTTGCCCTTCCGCGCCTCGTCGGAGAGCGTCACGCGCAGGCCCTCGAGGGCGGCGGGTACGCCGGAGAGGCGGGACGCGATGGCCGCGACGGCCTCCTCGCCCTCGGTCGGCATCAGGTCGAAGACACCGCGGATCTCGTGCAGGGGGCTCCACAGCACCGACATGCGCGAGCGGTTGACGCCCGCCTCCTCCAGCTCGATCTCCAGCCGGGTCCGCTCGAGGAACGCGTCCCGGGCCGCCGCCTCGCGGTCGTCGACGGGTGTCGCGGCGTCGACGGCGACGACCGCGCGCCGGGCCAGCGCCGCGCGGGCGTCGAAGCCGGCGGGGGAGAAGTCGGTCAGCTCGTGCTCGTGCCCGGCCACCCCGATCGAGGTGGCGGTGAGCGGGTCGAGGGCGCAGAAGTCCTCGACGTAGGCGTCGCAGAGGGCGTCGATGGTGCGTGCGGTCACGCGGGCGACCCTAGACCGCGGCTCCGACGTACGACGATCGCCGGGTGCGCGCTCACCGTCAGCGCGGCAGGCCGCTGGCCCGCCACGCGTCGGGGCCGTGGCGGTGGGTGCGTCGTACGCCCCGAGCGGGGTTGCTCCACGCCGGGCGGGGTCGCTTCGGGGCCCCGCCGCCGCCCGACCCGAGCGCGGCGAACACCGCCACCAGGGCGGCGACCTCCTCGGGGGTCGCGTCGGCGTTGACGATCCGGAGGACCGGCGCGGCTGGCTCGTCCCTCGCGGTCTCCTGCTCGTCCGTCACAGCGGGATGTTCCCGTGCTTCTTGGGCGGGAGGGTCTCCCGCTTGGAGCGCAGCAGGCGCAGCGAGCGGACGATCTCGACACGGGTCTCGTGCGGGGCGATGACCGCGTCGACGTAGCCTCGCTCGGCGGCGATGTAGGGGTTGGCGAGCGTGGTCTCGTACTCGTCGATCAGCTCGGCCCGCCTGGCCTCGACGTCGCCGCCCGCGTCGGCGACCTTCTTCAGGGTCTTGCGGTGCACGATGTTGGCGGCGCCCTGGGCGCCCATCACCGCGATCTGCGCGGTCGGCCAGGCGACGTTGATGTCGGCGCCGAGGTGCTTGGAGCCCATGACGTCGTAGGCGCCGCCGTAGGCCTTGCGGGTGATGACCGTGATCAGCGGGACGGTGGCCTCGGCGTAGGCGTAGATCAGCTTGGCGCCGCGGCGGATGATGCCGTCCCACTCCTGGTCGGTGCCGGGCAGGAAGCCGGGCACGTCGACGAAGGTCAGCACGGGGATGTTGAAGGCGTCGCAGAACCGGACGAACCGCGCGGCCTTCTCGGAGGCGTCGATGTCGAGGCAGCCGGCGAGCTGCATCGGCTGGTTGGCCACGATGCCGACCGACTGGCCCTCGACGCGGCCGAAGCCGATGAGGATGTTGGGCGCGAACAGCTCCTGGACCTCGAGGAACTCCTCGTCGTCGAGCACGGCGGTGATCACGTCGTGCATGTCGTAGGGCTGGTTGGCGCCGTCGGGGATCAGGGTGTCGAGCGTCCGGTCGGTGTCGGTGAAGCCGAGGTCGGGGACCTCGTCGAAGGTCGGAGCCGGATCGAGGTTGTTCTGCGGCAGGTAGGACAGCATCGCCTTGACGTACTCGATGGCGTCCTCCTCGTCGGAGGCCATGTAGTGGGCGTTGCCGGACTTCGTGTTGTGGGTCCGGGCGCCGCCGAGGTCCTCCATCGTGACGTCCTCGCCGGTGACGGTCTTGATGACGTCGGGCCCGGTGATGAACATCGCGGAGGTCTGGTCGACCATCACGGTGAAGTCGGTGACGGCGGGGGAGTAGACGTGTCCGCCGGCGCAGTTGCCCATGATCAGGCTGATCTGCGGGATGACGCCCGAGGCGTGCACGTTGCGTCGGAAGATCTCGCCGTAGAGGCCGAGGGAGACCACGCCCTCCTGGATGCGCGCGCCGGCGCCCTCGTTGATGCCGATGATCGGGCAGCCGGTCTTGGTGGCGAGGTCCATCACCTTGGTGATCTTCTCGCCGTAGACCTCGCCCAACGAGCCGCCGAAGACCGAGAAGTCCTGGCTGAACACGCACACCATGCGCCCGTTGACCTCGCCGTACCCGGTGACGACGCCGTCGCCGTACGGGCGGTTCTTCTCCAGCCCGAACGCGGTGGACCGGTGCCGCGCGAGCTCGTCGAGCTCGACGAAGGTGCCCTCGTCGAAGAGCATCTCGATGCGCTCGCGGGCGGTCTTGCGGCCCTTGGCATGCTGCTTCTCGATCGCCTTCGCCGAGCCCGCGTGCACCGCCTCGTCGAGCCGCCGCTCCAGGTCCGCCAGCTTGCCGGCGGTGGTGTGGATGTCGATGTCGGAGTCTGCGGCGGGGACGTCGGTGCCCTCACCCGGCTGTGCACTCACGCGGTGGCCTCCTTGTGGCGGCTGTTGGCTGGCTGGTCGGCTGCGCTGGGATCTGCCTCTGGGGCAATCTAGACCCATGACGCAGAGCCCGGCACCGCGCCCACCCCTCGACCCCGAGCGCCTCGCGGTGCCCGTCGGCTGGCGCGTGGAGGTGCAGGAGGAGACCCCCTCGACCAACGCGGCGGTCGCCGAGCGGGCCCGCGCCGGCGACGAGCCGGGGCTGGTGCTGGTCACCGAGCACCAGACGTCCGGGCGCGGTCGGCTCGACCGGGCCTGGGAGACGCCCGCCCGCTCGTCGCTGACGTTCTCGGTGCTGCTGCGCCCCGACGTGCCGGCGACGTCGTGGCCGTGGCTGCCGCTGCTCACCGGGTACGCCGTCCAGGCCGCGCTGGCCGACCGGCTCCCCGACATCGCCCTGAAGTGGCCCAACGACGTGCTGGTCGACGCCGCCGAGGGCGTCGGTCGCAAGGTCTGCGGGATCCTCGTCGAGCGGGTCGAGACCCCCGAGGGCCCGGTGGCGGTCGTCGGCATCGGCATCAACGTCGACCAGACCCTCGACGAGCTCCCCGTCGCGCTGGCCACGTCGGTCTCGCTCGAGACCGGCGAGCCGGTGGAGCGCACCGGCCTCCTCGGCCAGGTCCTCGGCTCGCTCCACGGCCTCCAGGGCCTGCTCGACGACGTCGAGTCGTTGCGCCGGGCGTACGCCGACGTGTGCGTGACGCTCGGCCGCACCGTCGACGTCCACCTGCCGGCGGGCGACGTGCGCCGCGGCGAGGCGCTCGACATCGACGCGACCGGGGCCCTGGTCGTCGGCACCGACGACGGCACGTTGACGGTCGCCGCGGGCGACGTCGTGCACGTCCGTCCCGCCTAGCAGCCCGGGACACCGGGTGACATGATCGGCGCGTGGCGTTCCCGAGCAAGCTCCTCAACCCCGGTGAGCACGTCGTCGTCTCGACCCGGTCCCACGTCAAGGCGCTGATCGGCCCCGTTCTGGTGGGGGTGCTGCTCGTCGCGGCCGTCGTGGTGCTCAGCCGGCTCACCGACTCGACCCTGGCGGGCGCGGTCGCGGGCGTCGTGGCCGTCCTGGTCCTCCTGTGGTTCGTGGTGCGGCCCGTCGTGGCGTGGCTGACCACGACCTACACCTTCACCAACCGCCGCTTCGTCAAGCGCTCCGGCTTCATCGCCAAGGAGGGTCGCACGATCCCGCTCAACCGGATCAGCGGCGTCGACTTCCAGATCGGCGTCATCGACCGGATCTTCGGCTGCGGCACGCTCGTCGTCTCCGACGCCAGCACCGCCGGCAGCGTCCTGCTCCACGACATCCCCGACGTCGAGCAGGTCCAGCTGCAGGTCTCCGACGAGCTCCACCGCCTCGCGAGTGGTGACCGCCGCGACGATGGCGCCTGACCGAAAGCGCCGCGGCGGCCTCCCCGACACCGGCCCACAGGGGGCGCCGGGGGAGCAGCTCGACCACGCGATCCTGCGCAGCGAGCCGGCCTTCAACGCCCTCGAGGTCGCGGCCGAGACCGGCGTGACGATCGAGCAGACCCGCCGGCTGTGGCGCGCGCTGGGCTTCCCCGAGTTCACCGGCGAGAAGGCCTACACGGCCGCCGACATCAAGGCTGTCTCCACCCTCATGGGCTTCGTCGACTCGGGCGCCGTCGACTTCGACACGGCCGTCAACCTGACGCGCGGCGTCGGCCAGACCATGGCCCGCCTCGCCGACTGGGAGGTCTCCACGCTGGTCAGCCGCGTCGAGGAGATGGAGGCGGGCGAGGAGGCCACCGGCTCGCGCATCGGGTCGGCGCTGCGGCTCATCGACGAGGTGAACCCGCCCTTCGAGCGACTCCTCGTCTACGCCTGGCGCCGCCACCTCGCCGCGGCGGTGGGCCGGATCGAGGCGATGGGAGCGAAGGACGAGGACCTCCACACGATCGACGTCAGCGTCGGGTTCGCCGACCTGGTCTCCTTCACCGCACTGTCCAACACCCTCGACCGCGACGAGATCGGCGACCTCGTCGAGGTCTTCGAGAGCCGCTGCCAGGACGTCGTCGCCCGCTACGGCGGCCGGATCATCAAGAGCCTGGGCGACTCGGTCCTCTTCGTCACCAACACCGCCGAGGAGGCGGTCGGCGTCGCCGAGGGGATCATCAACGTCATCGGGCGCGACCCGAAGATGCCCGACGTCCGCCTCGGCCTCGCCAGCGGGCCGGTCGTCCAGCGGCTCGGTGACATCTTCGGCCCGCCGGTCAACATGGCCGCGCGGCTGACCCAGGTCGCTCGTCGCAACCGGTTGATCGTGGACCAGAACACCGCCGACCTGCTTCCCGACGAGGAGTGGGAGGACCGGCGGCTGCCCGCCCGCCCGGTGCGCGGCTTCGGCCTCGTGGAGCCCGTGGCCGTACGCCGCCGCTGACGCAGCGCACGCCACGCTCGAGGTGGACCAGACCAGTTCGCCACAATTCACCCATAAGGACCACCTGCGGGGCGGGCGGTCCCTACGTTTCACCGCGTGTTGGCTGTGCAGGACGTACGACTCGACCCCACCTCGCGACAGGTGTGGCGTGGCGACCGCGAGATCAGGCTCTCCCGCAAGGAGTTCCAGCTGTTGCACGCCCTGATGGCGCGCCCGGGCGACATCGTCACCCGCGGCGAGCTGATGGCCGACGTGTGGCAGACGTCGTTCTACACCAACTCCAAGACCATCGACGTGCACCTCGGCTGGCTGCGCCGCAAGCTCGGCGACGACCCGCGCAGACCCACGCTGATCACCACCCACCGCGGTCGCGGCCTGCGCTTCGAGCCGGCCGCCGACCCGGTCGCCCGCTGAGCAGCGGGACCACAGCCGGGACCACGGCCGGGACCACAGCAGGGACGACGGCCGGGACCACAGCAGGGACGACAGCCGGGGTCGCATAGGCTCCGGTCGTGTCCTCGACCGGCTCGCACCGCGCTCCCACGCTCGCCGTCATCGGGGGTGGCCAGCTGGCCCGGATGATGGCCCAGCCCGCCATCGCGCTCGGACTACCGCTGCGCCTGCTCGCCGAGGCCGAGGGCGTCTCGGCCGCCCAGGTCATCCCCGACCACCTGGTGGGTGACTACACCGACCTGCCGACGCTCCGGAAGGTCACCGACGGCGCCGCCGTGGTCACCTTCGACCACGAGCACGTCCCGACCGCCCACCTGCACGCGCTCGCCGACGCCGGCGTCG
This sequence comes from Nocardioides sp. GCM10028917, assembly GCF_042666175.1. Classification (NCBI taxonomy): domain Bacteria; kingdom Bacillati; phylum Actinomycetota; class Actinomycetes; order Propionibacteriales; family Nocardioidaceae; genus Nocardioides; species Nocardioides sp. GCM10028917. The sequence goes on along the minus strand of NZ_JBHTFL010000008.1, from coordinate 457,965 downwards.
CCGTGCGCCCCGGCCCGGAGGCCCTCGTCCACGCCCAGGACAAGGCGGTGATGCGGCGCCGGCTCGCCGAGCTCGACGTGCCGTGCCCGCGCAACGCGGTGGTCACCTCGACCGCCGACGTGGAGGCCTTCGGCTTCCCGTGCGTGCTCAAGACCACCCGCGGCGGCTACGACGGCAAGGGCGTGTGGGTGGTCCGCACGGCCGACGAGTCCCGGGTCGCCTTCGACGCGGCCGCGGCGGCCGGCGTGGAGGTGCTGGCCGAGGAGCTCGTCGACTTCCGGCGGGAGCTGTCCGCCCTCGTCGCCCGCTCGCCCAGCGGCCAGGCGGCGGTGTACCCCGTCGTCGCCTCCACCCAGCTCGACGGCATCTGCCACGAGGTGGTGGCCCCCGCGCCGGACCTCGCGCCCGCTCTCGCCGGTCAGGCGCAGGAGATCGCCCTGCGGATCGCCGGTGCGCTCGACGTCACGGGCATCCTCGCCGTCGAGCTCTTCGAGACGACCGACGGCCGGATCCTGGTCAACGAGCTGGCGATGCGCCCCCACAACACCGGCCACTGGTCCCAGGACGGCGCCGTGACGTCCCAGTTCGAGAATCACCTCCGCGCCGTCATGGACCTCCCGCTGGGCTCGCCGGCCCCGCGTGAGCGCTGGACCGTGATGGTCAACATCCTCGGCGGCCCCACCGACACCGGCCGGCTCTACGACGGCCTGCCGCACGCGATGGCGCGTGACCCGCGGCTGCGGGTCCACTTCTACGGCAAGGACCTGCGCCCCGGGCGCAAGGTCGGCCACGTCAACGCCTACGGCGACGACCTCGACGACTGCCTCGAGCGGGCGCGGCACGCCGCCGCCTGGTTCCGCGGCGACCTGGGCAACGAGAGCGAGTAGGGACATGAGCCAGACGCACCCCCAGCAGGACGAGGCAGCGGCCGTGAAGGTCGGCATCGTGATGGGCTCGGACTCCGACTGGCCGGTCATGCAGGCCGCCGGCGAGATCCTCACCGAGCTCGGCGTGGCGTGGGAGGCCGACGTCGTCTCCGCGCACCGGATGCCGACCGAGATGATCGAGTGGGGCCGGGAGGCCCACACCCGCGGACTGTCGGTCGTCATCGCCGGCGCCGGGGGAGCGGCCCACCTGCCGGGCATGCTCGCCTCCGTGACGCCACTGCCGGTCATCGGGGTGCCGGTCCCGCTGAAGTACCTCGACGGCATGGACTCCCTGCTCTCGATCGTGCAGATGCCCGGCGGCATCCCGGTCGCCACGGTCGCGATCGGCAACGCCAAGAACGCCGGCATCCTCGCGGCGCGCATCCTCGCGACCAGCGACCCCGACCTGCAGCAGCGCCTGGTCGACTACCAGGCGCAGCTCGCCGAGACCGCGCACGCGAAGGGCGACGTCGTACGCCGTGCCGCGGCCGGCGACAGCCGCCGCGTCGGCTTCTAGCCCGGCTGGTCGCGGTCCCGCACCCGGCCGCGGAGGGCCTTGGTCGAGCCCCGCTCCTTCTTCGCCTTGAGCCGCCGCTCCTTGGCCCCGCGGGAGGGCCGCGTGGGCCGGCGCGGTGGCGGGGGCGGTGCCAGCGCCTCGCGCAGCAGGTCGGCGAGGCGCTCGCGCGCGGCGACACGGTTGCGGTGCTGGGAGCGGTGCTCCGACGCCGCGACGGTGATCCGTCCCGACGGCCACCGCCGCAGCGCCCGTGCCCGCTGGGCGTCGGTGAGCGCCCTGGAGGAGGCGAGGTCGAGCTCGAGCTCCACCCGCGAGTCGGTGGTGTTGACCGACTGACCGCCCGGACCCGGCGACTTCGAGAAGCGCTCCACCAGCTCCGCGGCAGGCACGACCAGGCCCTCGGGGAGGCCCGGGCCGGCGGGGACGTGGAGGTCGCGCATCCCCCCATTGTGGGATGAACGCCGGTGTTGCTTGACGGCGACCGCGCGAGGCACCACCGTCTCGCCCATGGGGGAGCAGCGCGTCGGCGTCGTGGGCGGAGGCATCCTCGGTGTCGCGATCGCGCGCGAGGTCGTCCGCAGGCGCCCCGGCACCGAGGTCGTGGTGCTCGAGAAGGAGGACCGCCTCGCCGCCCACCAGACCGGGCACAACTCCGGTGTCGTGCACGCGGGCATCTACTACAAGCCGGGCAGCCTCAAGGCCCGGCTGTGCGCCCGCGGCCGCGACCTGCTCCGCGAGTTCTGCGCCGAGCACGCCATCGCGTACGACGCCTGCGGCAAGCTCGTCGTCGCGGTGGACGCCGACGAGATGGCCCGCTTCGACGCCCTCGAGCAGACGGCCCGCGCCAACGGCGTGCCCGGCCTGCGCCGGCTCGCGGCCCAGGAGATCACCGACGTCGAGCCGCACGCACGCGGGCTGGCCGCGCTGCACTCCCCGGAGACCGCGATCACCGACTACCCGGCGATCACCGAGGCGCTCGCCGACGAGGTCTTCTCGGCGGGAGGTGGCGTACGCCTCGGCGCGCGCGTCGTGGGCATCCGGCGTGAGGGCGACGCGGTGCTCGTGCAGGTCGAGGGCGACGCGACCCCGCTGCGCTTCGACCACGTCGTGGTCGCGGCTGGGCTGCAGGCCGACCGGGTGTCCGCGCTCGTCGACGGCGAGCGCAGTCCGGCGATCCTGCCGTTCCGGGGTGAGTACCTCGGCGTCGCCGCCGCCAAGCAGGACCTCGTGCGCGGCATGGTCTACCCGGTGCCGGACCCGCGCTACCCCTTCCTCGGCGTCCACTTCACCCGCCGGGTCGACGGCTCGCTCGAGGTCGGTCCCAACGCCGTGCTGGCCACGCGGCGCGAGGGCTACCGGCGCCGCGACGTCTCGGCGGCCGACCTGCGGGACGTGCTGGCGTGGCCGGGGTTCTGGCGGCTGGCCCGCGAGCACTGGCGCACGGGCGTCGACGAGGTCGTCGGCTCGGCGTCCAAACGGGCCTTCATGCGGTCGGCCTCGCGCTACGTCCCGGACATCGGCGTCGCGGACGTGACCCGCGCCGGCAGCGGCGTCCGCGCCCAGGCGGTCGACCGGGACGGCAGCCTCGTCGACGACTTTCGGATCACCCGCGCCGACGGCGTCACCTGCGTGCGCAACGCGCCCTCGCCCGGCGCGACCTCCAGCCTGGCGATCGCGGCCCACGTGATGGACGAGGTGTGGCAGCCCCGCGCCTGACCAGACTGTCTAGGGTCCTGCCATGACCACACGCTGGGGAATCGCCGCGACCGGCGGGATGGCCGCCGCCTTCGCCTCCGACCTCGTCCTGACCGACGACGCGGAGATCGCGTTCGTCGGCAGCCGCGCGCCGTCCTCGGCCGCTGCCTTCGCCGAGCGCTTCGAGGCGCCCGGGTCGGGCACCTACCGCGACCTCGTCGAGGCCGGCCGGCGCGGGGACGTCGACGTCGTCTACCTCGCGACCCCGCACCCCCAGCACCACGACCTCGCCCTCGCCGTCATCGAGGCCGGCACGCCGCTGCTGGTCGAGAAGGCCTTCACCGCCACCCTGGCCGGGGCCGAGGAGGTGGTCGCCGCCGCCCGCGCCGCCCAGGTGTTCTGCATGGAGGCGATGTGGACCCGCTTCCAACCGGCGGTCGCCCACGTCCGCGACCTCGTCGCCGCGGGCGACATCGGTGAGGTGCTGCTGGTGCAGGCCGACTTCGGGGCGCAGCGCGACTTCGACCCGGCGAGCCGGCTCTTCGACCTCGCGCTCGGTGGCGGCTCCCTCCTCGACCTCGGCGTCTACCCCGTCTCCGTGGCCCAGCACCTCCTCGGCCGCCCCGACCGCGTGACGACGACCGGCACCACCTATCCCAACGGCGCCGACCGCTCGGCGGCCATCCAGCTGTCGTACGACGACGGGCGGGCCGCGTCGCTGACCTGCACGCTGGCCAGCCAGACGCCCGGCCGCGCGATCGTCGTGGGCACCGAGGGCTCGATCGAGGTCGTCCCGCCGTTCTACCACCCCAGCACGCTCGTCGTACGACGCAACGGGGCGGAGCCGGTGGAGGTGGAGCGCCTGCCCACCGGGCGTGGCTACGTCCACCAGGCCGAGGAGGTGCAGCGCTGCCTCGCGGCAGGGCTCACCGAGAGCCCGCTCATGCCGCTGCAGGACACCCTCGACGTGATGTGGGTGCTCGAGGAGGCCCTCGGTCAGCTCGGCGTCACGATGGCCGAGGCGTCGGTGGAGCTGTAGCCGAACCGGGGGTCAGCGGCCGCGCTTGCGCCACTCGATGGCCGGGCAGGTGTCCATCACCATCGGCACGCCGGCGGCGGTCGTCCGCTCGAACGCGTCGGCGTCGACGACCCCGAGCTGGAACCACACGCCCTTGGCGCCGACGGCGACGGCCTGGTCGGCGAACTCGCCGGCCGCCTCCGAGCGGCGGAAGACGTCGACGACGTCGATCGGCACCGGCACGTCGGCGAGCGTGGCGTAGCCCTGCTCCCCGAGCACCGCGGGAGCGCCCGGGTCGGCGAAGACCGGGTGGACCGGGACGATGCGCTTGCCACGTTCCTGGAGCAGCGCGGCGATGGAGTACGCCGTCCTGCCCGGGTCGCCCGAGAGGCCCACGACGGCCCACGTCCTGGCCTCGTCGAGCATCCGGTCGACGGTCTCTCGGTCCTGCCAGTCGCTGCTCATGGCTTCACGGTAGTTCGGGCCGACACGTGCCGGGCGCAGGAGGGTCCAGCCGCGTTACCAGCTGGTAGCGACACGGCCGCGGTGCGAGCGCCCGGGGTGCCGGATGTGCTGAGATGAGCGCCGTCACACCACAACCACGAGGGGATCACCACCACATGCTCCACACCGCATCTCGGCGCCTCGGCGCCGTCGCTGCTGCCGGCGCGCTGACCGCCGGCGCGCTCGTCGCCCTGTCGTCGCCCGCTGCCACCGCTGCAACGGCGTCGACCACCTACACCTGCACCTTCCCGAGCCTCGGCGCCCGGGACATCCCGGTGTCGATCACGGCCACGCTGCCGGCTGCGGCCAACGCGGGCCTCGACGCCCCGGCCATCCCGGTGCTGCTCAGCGTGACGCTGCCGGGCGACGTCGTCGACGCGGCGAAGGGTTTCCCCTTCAACGCCACCACGATCGGTGGTTTCTCCAACGACATGGTCGCCACCCTCGACGAGCTGTCCTCCTCGGACGCCGCGGACCTGCCGCTGCAGAACGTGCGCTTCCCGCAGACCGCCGTGCCCACCACGCCGAACACCGCGCTGAAGCTCGACACGCCCAACCCGCTCGCCACCCCGGGTGCGGTGCCGGCCTCGACCGTGCCGGTCGACCTGCCCGGTGCCGGCACCTACGACATCGCCGTCCCGTCGGCCTTCAAGTTCACGGCCACCAAGCAGGGCGACGTGACGATGCTCGCCGACGTGCCGTGCGTCTTCAAGCCGGGGTCGCCGTCCAGCCTGGGCTCGGTCATCCTGGCCGCGAACGAGTCGACCACCGAGGCGACCCCGGCCAAGCCGGTCACGCCCCTCGGCAAGCAGACCAAGCTCAAGGTCGTCGTGGAGGCCGCCAACGAGGTCCCCACCGGCAAGGTCAAGGTGATGAAGGGCAAGAAGGTCCTCGGCAAGGGCACGCTCAACGCCAAGGGCAAGGTCAAGGTCACGCTGAAGAAGGCGCTGCCCGCCGGCAAGACCAAGGTCAAGGTGAAGTACCTCGGTGACGACTACACCGAGAAGTCCACGGACAAGAAGGTCGTGGTCAAGGTCGCCTGACCTCGTCCCGCGACTCCGCTACACACGACCGATCGCCCGGTCGGTGCCTCGGCACCGGCCGGGCGGTGGTCGTCTCGTGCCGGTCGCGTCGGAGTGGCCATGACCACACCGTCGACGTCTCCTCCGGAAAGCATGGACGTCCTAGAATCCGGATCCATGAGCGAGTTCCCCCTCTACGCCCTCTCCGAGGAGCACCAGGCGATCCGCGAGGCCGTCCGCGCCGTCGCCGACGCGAAGATCGCGCCGTTCGCGGCGGCTGTCGACGAGGAGGCGCGCTATCCCCACGAGGCGGCGGCCGCGCTGCTCGCGTCGGACTTCCACGCCCCCCACGTGCCCGAGCAGTACGGCGGCGCCGGCGCCGACGCCCTGGCCACCGTGCTGGTGATCGAGGAGGTCGCCCGTGCGTGCGTGTCGTCCTCACTGATCCCGGCGGTCAACAAGCTCGGCTCGCTGCCGGTGCAGATCGCCGGCTCCGAGGAGCTCAAGAAGCACTACCTCGGTGCGCTCGCCCGCGGCGAGGGCGGCTTCTCGTACTGCCTCTCCGAGCCCGACGCCGGCTCCGACGCCGGTGGCATGAAGACCCGCGCCGTCCGCGACGGCGACGACTGGGTGCTGGACGGCGTCAAGCGCTGGATCACCAACGCGGGGGAGTCCGACTTCTACACCGTCATGGCCGTCACCGACCCCGAGAAGAAGACCCGCGGCGGCATCTCGGCGTTCGTGGTCGAGAAGTCCGACGAGGGCGTCTCCTTCGGTGCGCCGGAGAAGAAGCTCGGCATCAAGGGCAGCCCCACCCGCGAGGTCTACCTCGACAAGGTCCGCATCCCCGCCTCGCGGATGATCGGCGAGGAGGGCACCGGCTTCACGACCGCGATGCAGACCCTCGACCACACTCGCGTCACCATCGCCGCGCAGGCCGTGGGGGTCGCCCAGGGTGCCCTCGACTACGCGCTCGACTACGCCAAGGAGCGCCAGCAGTTCGGCAAGGCGATCGCGGAGTTCCAGGGCCTGCAGTTCATGCTCGCCGACATGGGCATGAAGGTCGAGGCGGCCCGCCAGATGACGTACGCCGCCGCGGGTCGCTCCGAGCGCGGCGACGACGACCTCACCTTCTTCGGCGCCGCGGCCAAGTGCTTCGCCTCCGACGTCGCGATGGAGGTCACGGTCAACGCCGTGCAGGTGCTCGGCGGCTACGGCTTCACCCGCGACTACCCGGTCGAGCGGATGATGCGCGACGCCAAGATCACGCAGATCTACGAGGGCACCAACCAGGTCCAGCGCATCGTCATGGCCCGCCAGCTCCTCGCCGGGGTGCAGTCGGAGCTCTGACACCTGCTCCGTCGGTGCGGCCCCGGGGTCGCGCCGGCGGGCATGATGGGCGCGTGGCACAGCCGGAGGCGACCGACGACGACCTCGATCGCGCCCTGGTGCTGTTCGCCGACTCGCGACCGCGGATGTTCGGCATCGCCTACCGGATGCTGGGCAGCGTCGCCGAGGCCGAGGACATCGTCCAGGAGGCCTGGGTGCGCTGGCAGCAGACCGACCGCTCGGTGGTGCGCAACCCCGGCGGCTTCCTCACCACCATGACCACGCGCCTCGCGATCAACACCGCTGAGTCGGCCAGGATGCGCAGGGAGCAGTACGTCGGCCCGTGGCTGCCGGAGCCCCTCGACACCAGTGCGGACCCGCTGCTCGGGGCCGAGCGGGCCGAGGCGATCGGTGTCGCGGTGCTGATGATCCTCGAGTCCCTCCCGCCTCGCGAGCGCGCGGCGTACGTGCTGCGGGAGGCGTTCGCCTACGACTACGACGACATCGCGGAGGTCCTGGGGACCAGTAGCGCCAACGCCCGTCAGGTGGTCAGTCGCGCCAGGCGCCACCTCGCCGCGGAGCAGCCCCGGCCGCCCGAGCCCGTCGACCCCGCGCGGCACCGTGCGCTGCTCGAGGCGTTCCTGGACGCCGCACGTGCGGGTGACCTCCTCGCGCTGGAGCGCGTCCTGGCCGAGGACGTCGTCAGCGTGTCCGACGGAGCCGGCAGGGTGCGCCGGGCCGCGAGGCAGCCGGTCGTCGGCCGCCGTCAGGTCGCGAGGTTCGTCGCCGCGTTCGCCCCGGTCTTCTGGCCCGGCACGACGATCACCTGGCTGAGCACCAACGGGGCGCCGTCGGTGCTGGTCCAGCAGGACGGTCAGGCGGTGGCGGTCCTCAGCCTGGACGTGTCCGGAGCGGGCATCGAACGCCTGATGTGGGTCATGGCGCCCGACAAGCTCGCCCGCGTGCCCTGACCCTCGCGGGCGGAGGTGTCACAACGACCGCGGCTGTCCGGTCATCACTGCGGACCCATCCACCCAGTGAAGGACACCACCATGAAGATCATCGTCATCGGCGGAACCGGCCTGATCGGTTCCAAGCTCATCGCCCGCCTCACCGAGCACGGCCACGAGGGCGTCGCCGCCGCACCCGGCACGGGGGTGAACACCCTCACCGGCGAGGGCCTCGCGGAGGTGATGGTCGGGGCGGACGTCGTCGTCGACGTCTCCAACTCCCCGTCGTTCGCCGACGCGGACGTGCTGGACTTCTTCACCCGCTCGACCGGCAACCTCCTCGAGGCCGAGAAGGCGGCAGGCGTGGGCCACCACGTCGCTCTCTCGATCGTCGGGACCGACCGCCTCCCGGCGAGCGGCTACCTGCGCGCAAAGGTCGCCCAGGAGCAGCTGGTCCGCGACGGCGGCGTCCCGTGGTCGATCGTCCACGCGACCCAGTTCTACGAGTTCACGGCCGCGATCGCCCAGGCCGCCACCGTCGGGGACGAGGTCCACCTGTCCACCGGCTACTTCCAGCCGATGGCTGCCGACGACGTCGTCGCCGCGCTCGGACCGGTCACGGTCGGCGAGCCGCTCGGCAGGATCCAGGAGATCGGCGGGCCGGCCAAGGTCCGGATGAGCGACTTCGTCGCCGCCGCGCTCACCGCCCAGGGTGACCCCCGCACGGTGGTCGCGGATCCCGGCGCGACGTACTTCGGAGCCGTGCTGTCCGGCGACGAGCTCGTCCCGGGACCCGACGCGCGCCTCTTTGCCACGACGTACGACGAGTGGCGCGCCGCGCAGTCCGCGACGGTGTGACCGGAGGCCGACCTGGCAGCTGACCCGGCACGTGACCCCGGTCATTCCGGGGTCATGTGCCGCCACGGGCGCGAGAGCTCGAAGCGACGCCCGCTGATCTCGGTGACGTCCACCTCGACGACGTTCCACTTCTCCGTGGCGACCCACGGGCGGAGCGGGAGGTTCTCCGCGCGGTGCTCCTCGTCCTCCTCGAGCCGGCGGGCCCGGCCGCGCAGCACGATGCTCGTCGCGCGCTCCTCGACGATCTCGTCCACCTCGAAGGCGACGTCGGGGTTCATCACGACACCGAGGAGCTTCGAGCCCTCGGCGGTCCGGAACAGCAGGGACCGGCGGCCGCTGGCCGGGTCGTGGTCGACGGCGTAGTTGACGGGTGCGATGTGCACCTCGTCGGCGAGGTGGTGGGCCAGCCTGCCGAACTCGTGGCGGCGGAGGAACTCCCAGCACTCCTCGGTGCCCAAGCGGGTGATCGGCTCGTCCATGCAGCGACCGTACGGCGGGGGAGCGGCCGGCGGCAGGGTCCTTGGACCCATCAGGGGCGGGCCGTCCTCACCTGTCGCGCAGAGGGGCGGCGGCGGACGATGGAGGCATGGACAGCTCACGCAGCGCCACCCGAAGGATCCTTGTCGCCTACGACGGTTCGGCGGACGCCGAGCTCGCCCTCCGATGGGCGGCCGAGGAGGCTCGCGCCACCGGTCGCGGCCTCCACGTGGTCGCCGTGGACGATGCGATCACGTCGCCCTGGGGCGCAGAGATCGCGCACCGGAGCGAGGACCTGCTCGCCGGCCTGGAGGAGTCGCTCGGCGACCTCGACGTCGAGCTGGAGACCCGCGTCGGCCACGTGACCGGCGAGCTGCTCCGCGCCTCCGTCTCCGACGACCTCCTGGTCGTCGGCAGCCGGGGCCACGGCCGGGCGGACGACCTGCTCATCGGCTCGGTCAGCCAGCACCTCGCCCGGCATGCGCCCTGCCCCGTGGTCGTCGTACGCCCCACCCGCGGCGCCGACGCCCGCCGCATCGTAGTCGGGGTGGACGGCTCGGCGACCAGCTCGGCCGCGCTGGAGCAGGCGTGCCGGCGGGCCGAGCGGACCGGCGAGACCGTGGTGGCGCTGCACGCCTGGCGCACGCACGCTCCGTCCACCGACGTGTGGAGCAGCGAGCCGCGGGTGCAGAAGGGACTCGCGGACCGCGAGATCCTGCTTGCCGAGAGCGTCGCTGGGATGCGGGTCGACCACCCGGACGTGGTGATCGAGCAGGAAGCGGTCCCGGTCGCGCCCGTGCGCTGCCTGGTGGACGCCTCGCGCAGCGCCTCGCTGCTGGTCGTCGGCTCGCACGGCCTCGGCTTCTTCGGCGGCCTGCTGCTGGGCTCGGTGAGCCAGGGGGTGCTGCAGCGCGCGGAGTGCCCGGTCGCGGTGGTGCGCTGAGGCTAGCCTCGGAGGCGTGCCCACCCTGACGCTGACCATGCCGGACGGCGAGGCAGAGGCCTACCTCGCCACCGCGCCCGGCGGGGCGCCCGCGCCGGGTGTCCTGTTCGTCGTCGATGCGATCGGGCTCCGGCCCCGGATCGAGGAGATGGCCGACCGGATCGCCTCCTGGGGCTACACCGTGCTGGCGCCCAACGTCTTCCACCGCGACGGCACCGCGGCCGAGCTGGCTCCCAGCACGGACCTGCGGGAGCCCGGCGCCCGTGAGGCCTTCATGCCCGGCGCCATGGAGCGGGTCAAGGGGCTCACCACCGACCTGCTGGCCCGCGACCTGCCGGCGTACCTGTCCGCGCTGCGCTCGCGTCCCGAGACGGCGGGGGAGGACGTCGGGGTCACGGGCTACTGCATGGGGGCTCGCATCGCGGTCCGCGCGGCCGGGACGGACCCGGCCGTCGTCGCCGTGGGCGGCTGGCACGGCGGCGGCCTGGTGACCGACGGGCCCGACAGCCCGCACCTGGCCCTGGCCACGGCGCGGGCAGCGTTCGCCTTCGGGCACGCCTCCGACGACCGGTCGATGCCGCCCGAGGCCGTCACCGCGCTCGGTGCCGCGATGGCGGAGGCGGGCCTGGCTGCGGTCAACGAGGTCTTCCCGGGCCCCCACGGCTACTCCATGGCCGACACGTCGATGTACGACGAGGAGTCGACCGAGCGACACTTCGCGAGCCTGCGCACGCTCCTGGGCTCGACCCTCGCGGCTCGATGACCGGAGGCGGCTGGTGTGCCACGGCCCTCCGGACGCGCCCGGGCGAGACCGGCTGGGTGCCCTGAGGGAGGATCGTGCGCGTGAATCGCGTCGTCCGGCACGCCCTCCCGCTCGTGATGGCCGGCGCCCTGCTGGCCGGGTGCAGCTCGGGGGAGAGCGACGAGGACGGCAAGGTCGAGGCGGGCCACACCCACGCGCTCGGCCAGGGCCACACGTCGATGGCCGTCGGCGACGGCACCCGCGTCAGCGAGGTCGGCTACTCGCTCGCCGGCCTGCAGGTCCGCGAGCAGCCCGACGGCGTCGGGGAGCTGCGCTTCCGCATCGACGACCACGAGGGCGAGCCCGTCATCGACTACGTCGAGGAGCTCAGCAAGGAGCTGCACCTCTACGTCGTCAACGACGACCTGACCGTCTTCCGCCACCTGCACCCCACGCGCGACGAGGACGGCACCTGGAGCGCGCCGTTCGACGTGCCGGACGCCGGTGGCTACCGGGTCGTCACCGAGTTCGTCGCCGTCGACGAGGGTGGCAACGGCGACCACGTCGTGCTGGGCCGTCCGCTCGCCCTCCCGCCGGGCGACCCGGGTGACACCGCTGCCGAGGACCGGGCGATCTCGGTGTTCGTCTCCGAGGCTCCGACGGTCGGCCCCGACGGTGAGCTGCGCCTCGTCGTGCGCGACGCCGCCCACCGGCCGGTCGAGCTCGGCACCTACCTCGGGGCGTACGCCCACGTCACCGGCTTCCACCGCGAGACCGGCGCGATGGTGCACCTGCACCCGCTCGGCCCGCCCGAGGTCACCGAGGCCGGCTCCGAGCTGACCTTCCACGCCGAGATCCCCGACCCCGGCGACTACCGCCTGTTCGCGCAGGTGCGCGTCGACGGCTTCCTGCACACGGTGCCGGTGGAGCTCACGGTCGAACCGTCAGCGTGACCGTCGTGACGGGGTTGTCGAAGCGGCTCAGCGCGAGACCGACCTGCACCTCCCACTCGCCGGCGCGCGGCACGACGACCTCGCCCCGGTAGGTGCCCGCGGCGATCGGCCGCACCACGACCGTGCCGAGGTCGAGGCCTTCGCTGCGCAGCGTGACGACCGGGTTCGCGGGCGGGTCGTACGGCTCGCCCGCGGCGTCCTGCACCTGCACGAGCAGCGTGTTCGAGCCCGTACGCCGGGGGTCCATCACCGCCAGGACGCGGAGGTCGCCGGCGGTGGCGACGCCGACCCCGGTGGTGCCGGACACGGCCGTGACCGGCGCCGGGCGGGGTGACTGGTTGACCAGGAACCCGGTGACGCCGAGGAGGGCGACGAGCAGCACCGCCTCGATCCGGACGGTGCGCCTGACGGCCGCGGCGGCGGTCTCGCGGTCGCCGAAGCCGGCCGCACGCTCGACGGCAGGCAGGGTGCGCCAGCGGTTCCAGCCGCCGAGGCTCGCGACCACTAGCGCGATCGCGACCTTGCCGAGCAGCAGCCAGCCGTAGCGGGTCTCGACCAGGCCCGCCCACGACCCGACGATGCGCCAGGCGAGGAAGGTGCCGGCGGCGGCGACCGCCAGGAGCAACCCGCCGGCGAGGGTCGAGAAGCGGGCGAGCGTGGTGGCCGCGAGGACTTCACGCCCGGCGAGCGCCCGCAGCGACACCACCAGCCCGACGAGACCGCCGAGCCACGTCGCACCCGCCACCAGGTGGAGGACGTCGGCCGCCACCAGCAGGGGGGACGGGGCGAACGCGCGGGTGTGCCCGACCAGGGACGGGCCGACGAGCGCCAGCACCGCGCCGCCGGTCAGCAGCCAGCAGCGCGTCCGGTCCGGGGGCGTGGCCGAGGACGACCACGCTGCGACGCCCAGCCCGACCAGCACCAGCAGGGCGCTCAGCAGCTCGTTGCCGACGAGGCCGGGGTCGAACGCCGACACGACGTCCGTGAGCTCGAGGCCCTGTCCGTAGACCGACGCGACGGGGACCTGCAGGACGATGCCGGCGGCGCCCGCCCCGGCGGCGTACACGAGCAGGCGGCGCAGCCGGGCACGCGTCTCGGCGCCGGCCCAGGCGCGGGGGAGGACCAGGGCGAGGAAGATCGCAAGGCCCGCCGCGACGAGGAGCCCGACGTACGTGACGACCGTGACGACGTCGCGGACCACGGTCACGGTGGTCGACGAGCTCTGCGGCTCGGGCGCTGCCGTCACCGACGCGGAGGGTGCGCCGACCGAGAAGGTCAGCGCGCCGGAGATGGGATGGCCGTCGCCGGAGAGCACGTTCCACGACACGACGTAGGTGCCGTCCGCGAGGTCGGCCGCGCCGGTGAGGTCGACGGTCACCTCGGTGCCGGTGGCGCCCGCGGTGGAGCCGACCACGTCGCCCGCCGCGTCGTAGACGGCGATCTCCTGCGACGTCAGCCGCACCGGCTCGTTGAAGGTCAGCGTGACGGTGTCGGGGGCCGTCTCCACGACGGAGCCCTCGGCCGGGTCGGTGTCGATCAGCTCGGCGTGCGCCGAGGCAGGTGCGGCCCCGAGCACGACGAGCGCGAGCGCGACCAGTGCGACGCCGACCCGCGCCCACCCCGGAGGGCGGGACGGGAGCCGCCGCGCCGGTCGCGCCGCGGGGGTCACGACGACGAGCGCGTCCGGGCCAGGGCGAGGCCGCCGGCGGCCAGGCCGAGCAGGCCGGCCACGAGGCCGGCCCACCCGAGGGCCGAGGAGGAGTCGCCCGCGTCGTCGGCCGAGCCCTCGGCGGACGCGTCGGCGTCGGCGTCGGCCGCCTCGTCCGCCTCGTCCGCGGCCGGCTCGGCGGCCGCGTCGCCACCGTGTACGCCGGCCTCGGCCGCCACGATCTCGAACGCCGGTGCCGGGTTCTCGAGCTCCTCGGCGTCCTGGCCGTCGGCCGGGACCTCGGTCCAGCCGGTCTCGCCCTTCTGGCAGGTCTGGATCGTCGGGAAGCTCAGCGTCTCGCCCTCGGCGTCGGGCAGCTGGAAGGACAGCTCGAAGGCGTCGCGCTCGCCGTCGGGGAGCGGCGTGCTGGCGGTGTAGACGATCGACGCGGTGCGCTCGGTCACCTCGTTGCCGTGGGCGTCGGCCACCGGCTCGTCGAGCTTCTCGATCGTCTTCTCGACGTCGTAGAAGGGGTTGCGGCTCGGCGTCACCGAGAGCACCGACTCCGGGACCTGGATCTCGATATTCGTGGTGGGCGAGCCCTCGCAGCCGTGGCCGACGCTGAACGTGACGACCGTGTAGGCGCCCGCCGCGGCGGTCGAGGGCGTGGCGGTGACGTGGGCGCTCGCCGGGGCGGCGAGCGAGAGGGCGATGGCGGCCGTGGCGGCCGGGAGCGCGCCGAGGCGCGCGAGCATGCGGATGGACATGTCTCTCCTGGGTGTGGTGCGGCTGGGGTCGCGTGAGCGCCCGGGCCCGGACGGGCTCAGGCGGACAGGACCGCCAGGGGCGGACCACGCCGCGGGGAGACGAGCAGGAGGACGAGCGAGGACCGCGTGGTGGCGCCGGACGGTCGGCGGGGCACGCCGGTGCGGACGGGGACGGCCGGGTGCGCACGGACCGAGACGGCGTACGACGCCGCGAGCCGGCCGGCCCACCACAGCACGGCGGTCAGCAGGGTGACGAAGGCGTGGGCCCCGACCATCTGCCACGACCAGCCCGGGTCGGGCGCGGTCACGGCGGTGTGGTCGTGGGTCGCCACGAGGCCGAACGACTCGTGCACCCCGAGCTGGGCCGCGGCCACCGCCGGGAGGAGGGCCCACCCGGGCACGGCGCGCCGGAAGACGAGCACGCTCGCGCCGAGGACCACGGCGGCGACGAGCGCCAGGCCTGGTCCGGTGGGCACGCCACCTCCGGCCCAGGTGTGGGCCGTGGTGGCGCCGGTGACGGCGACGATCGTCGCCGCCACGGCGCGGGCGAGGGCGTACGGCGCACGCGCGCGCACCACCCTCGCCTCCCACGTCACGGGCCCATGGTCGCAGACGGGACCGTCCTAGGGGTGGGTCGGACTACCAGCCGTGCGGGCGCCCGTGGCGCCGGTAGTCGGCGCGGCCCGGCGGGGGCGGCGCCCACGGACCGCGACGGCGGTGCGCGAACCACATGAGGGGGAAGATCAGCAGGAACAGCGGCGCGTCAGCGATCACGCTGAGGACGATGAGGACGGCGAGCACCGGCAGCAGCGGGAACTTCGACCGACCACCGGGTCGGCCGGATGCACGGACGGGCGTGCGTGCGGGCTGCACGGCCTGGGGGCGCGGCAGGTCGTTGAAGATCACCGCCAGGTCGGCGCGCGTCCGGGCGGTCCAGATGGCGTCCAGCCGCTCGTCGTACTCCTCGTGCTCGAGACGCCCGTCGGCGTAGTGCATCGCGAGGTCGGCCATCGCGCGCTCCCGGTCGCTGTCGGCGATCCGCATGCGCGGATCGGGCGCGTTCATCGCTCGCCGTCCCGTCCGTCCGCGAGGATGCCGTAGAGCCGGCGGCGGGTGTCGACGAGCACGTCGAGGGCGGCCTTCTTCTGCTGCTCCGAGCCCTGGGTGGCCAGCTGCCAGACGGCGCTGACGACCTGCCCGATCTCGCTCTTGATGTCGGCGTGGCCGGACGGCTGGTCGGAGGGGACCTCCTCGGTGCGGGCGAAGGGTGCCCACACGGCGGCGAGGTCGGTGCCGTTCTCCTCGGCCCAGGCCACGCCCGAGTCGGTGAGCCGGATCGTCCGTCGCCCGCGCTCGTCGTCGGACTCCACGAGGCCCTCGTCCTGCAGCTGCTGGATCGTCGGGTAGACCGAGCCGGGGGAGGGGCGCCACTCGCCGTTGCTCAGCTCGGCGATCTCCTGGATGACCTGGTAGCCGTTGATCGACTCGTCGGCCTTCCGGGCCCGGTGCAGCACGTCGATGATCGCGGTGCGCACGTCACCGCGGCGCACCCGCGCGCCGCGCTGCTGCGGTCGCTGCGGGGCGTTCGCGAAGCCGAAGATCTCGCCGAGCCACGGCGGGGGACCGCCGGCACGGCGGCCGCGGGCGCCACCGGAGAGGGCCTGACCCCAGCTGGTCCAGTCGCCGCCGGCCGGGCGGCGGTAGTCGCGTTCGCCCCGGTCGCCGCCGGCGTTGCTCGCGTTGTCGTCGTTGTTGCCGGGCCAGTCGGCGCCGGGCCATTGGTGTCCCATGGGTGCTCCTCGATGCGTGATGTGGTCAGCTGGAGCGGTACGTCGTGACGTATCGGTGACGTATCGCGATATATCGTGAGCGTACGCCGAGGTGGACGCGGGGACAAGGGAGATGTGCGTGACGCACGAACGGTGGTCCAGCCACCCGTCCGGCGTACGGACGGGTGGCTGGACCACCGCTGGGGTCGAGCAGAGGGCCAACCAGAGGATCGAGCGACCGGCGACGCCTACGGGCGGGCGCGGCCCGTCGGCGTGCAGGCCTGCTTCGGCACCGTGGAGTCGTCGATGATCGCGTTGAACAGCGCGGGTGCCCGATCGGGGTCGGCGACGATCCGGTTGGGGTCGCTCGGTGCCGGCAGGTTGGGCATCGTGCAGGTCTGGCTCTCGCCCGTCATGGCGAGGGCGAACCTGCCGAGGTCGAACGGGTTCATGTCCTCGTCGATGCGGATGGCGCCGGTCGCGGCGTCGTTGATCCGCCAGTAGCGCACGGGGTTCAGGAAGGTCCACGGCGAGAGCGCCTCGTCGCCGATCGCGCTGATGACCTCGCGCTGACGGGCCACGCGGTCGAGGTCGCTGAGCGCCGTGACGTGGCGCGAGCGTGAGTACGCCAGCGCGGTCTGCCCGTCGACCTCCTGGCAGCCCTTCGTGATGTCGAGCCGCGCCAGCGGGTCCTTCATGTCCTGCTTCGGACAGATCTCCACCCCGCCGAAGGCGTCGACGGTGTTGATGACGCTGCCGAACCCGAGCTCGACGTAGTGGTCGATGTGGATGCCGGTCAGCGCCTCCACCCGCTGGACCAGCAGCGGCGCCCCGCCGCTCGCGAAGGCGGCGTTGATCATCTGCGTGCCACCGTCCGGGACCTCGACGAGGGTGTCGCGGGGGATCGACATCATCGTGCGGCCGCCGGAGCCGGTGTGCAGCACGATGATCGTGTCGGTGTTGGTGCCGCCGCGCTCACCGGTCTGCAGCGCCTTGCGCTGCTCGTCGGTGAGGTCGTCGGCCTTGTCGGAGCCGACGATGAGGTAGTTGGTGCCGGGCTGGTCGCCGGGGCGGTCGCCGCTGGGCGCGGCGTCGACCTTGTCGATCTTCGTCCAGTGGTAGAGCGGGACGCCCAGGAGGTAGACGAGCAGCAGGATCAGGACGAGCGGGATCAGGCCGAGGCGCAGCCGCCGGCCGCGCTTCTTCTTCGGCAGCGGCGGCGGGGTCGGCGCCGGCGTACGAGCGGGGGCGGGCGGCTGGCCTCCCGAGCCCCGGGCCTCGCGACGGGCGACCGGCATCACGCGCGTCTCGTCGGGGCGGCCACCCCGGGGCTGCTGCGCCTCGACACGCTGCGTGGCGTCGCTCGGCGGGTTCTTCGACTGGCTCCCGTAGAGCCAGTCGTACTCGGGTGTTCCCTTCTCGGGCACCCCGGAGCCCTGCGGACGATCAGCCATGGGCGGTGACGCTACCGTGCGGGCCATGAGCGAGCGCAGTCAGCGAGGGCGCCCCACGTCGTACAGCCGGGTGAGCCTCGGGATCATGGCCCACTCGAGCGAGGCGAACCTCCTGGGCAACGTCCACGGCGGGGAGATCATGAAGCTGGCCGACTCGACCGCGGGCGCCGTCGCGCACCGCCACAGCGGCGGGCCGGCGGTCACCGCGGCGATGGACGAGATGACCTTCCTGGCCCCGGTCCACGTCGGAGACATCATCAAGACCTACTCCCAGGTCAACTGGGCCGGGCGCTCGTCGATGGAGATCGGCGTGCGCGTGGAGGCGCAGCCATGGGGCAACGCGAGCGACGAGCCGGTGCACGTCGCCAGCGCCTACTTCGTCTTCGTCGCCATCGACGAGGAGGGGCACCCGCGCCCCGTGCCGCCGCTGGAGACCGAGACCCCCGGCGACGTACGACGTCAGCGCGAGGCCGAGATCCGCCGCGCGCACCGGCTGGCGCGCAAGACGGAGATCGACCAGGGCCGCGAGGCGTGAGCGGGCAGGACCTGGTGCCCCGACCTTCCGGCCACGGCGCGTCGCGACCGGATGGGACGGGTGTGACTGGTGATACTGGGCGGGCTGACTTCCCCCAGCAGAGAGAGGCCCCCCGATGCCGTCCGTCCCGCCCCCCGGGTCGCACCAGCAGCGGTTCACCACGGTCGACCGCGCCCAGCGCGTCAGGTTCCGCCGTGCGGTGACGCTCATGCTGATGACCCTGTTCCTCCCGGGATCGGCCCAGCTCGTGTCCGGCAACCGCAGGGTGGGCCGCATCGCGCTGTGGACCTGGCTCACGTTGGCCGTCGTCGGCGTGCTCGCGGTCGTGACGTCGTACTTCTGGCACGGTCTCGCCTTCTGGGCCGGCACCAGCACGGTGCTGCTCCAGGTCCTGCGCCTCGGCCTGATGGCGCTCGCCGTCGGCTGGGCCTACCTCTTCGTCGACGCCTGGCGCCTCGGCCAGCCCCTCACCCTGCAGCGCCAGCACCGGCTCGCGGTCGTCGGGGTCAACGGCTTCCTCTGCTTCAGCGTCGCCGGCGCGCTGCTCTTCGGCGCCCACGTCGTCGGCGTGCAGCGCGACTTCATGATCTCGATGTTCGGCAACGGCGACGCGGTCGGCGCCCACCACGGGCGCTACAACGTGCTGCTCATGGGAGGCGACGCGGGAGCCGGTCGGTGGGGCCTGCGGCCCGACTCGATGACCGTGGCCAGCATCGACGCCGAGACCGGCAAGACGGTGCTGATCTCGCTGCCGCGCAACATGCAGAACTTCCCCTTCCCCGAGGGCTCGGTGATGGCCGAGCAGTTCCCCGACGGCTTCGACGAGGAGGGGTTGTACCTCAACGGGCTCGCCACCTGGGCGCTCGACCACGCCGCGCTGTTCAAGGGGTCGAAGAACCCCGGCGTGGACGCGACCATCGAGGGCGTCGAGGGCATCACGGGCCTGAAGATGAACTACTGGGCGATGGTCAACCTCGAGGGCTTCAAGGACCTCGTCGACGCCGTCGGCGGGGTGGAGCTCAACGTGCGCCAGCGGATCCCCGTCGGCCTGCCCCACGACTCGTTCTTCCGCTACATCGAGCCCGGCACGCGCACCCTCGACGGCATGGACACGCTGTGGTTCGCCCGCGCGCGCCACGACTCCGACGACTACTCACGCATGGCACGCCAGAAGTGCGTGATGAGCGCGATGCTGGAGCAGGTCAGCCCGCAGGTGGCGCTGCGCAACTTCGAGAAGATCGCGGGCGCCGGCTCGGCGATGGTCTCCACCAACGTCCCGCGCGGTGAGGTCGACCGCTTCGTCGACCTCGCGCTCAAGGCCAAGAGCCAGAAGATCGCCTCCCTGTCGCTCGTGCCGCCCATGGTCAACACCGCGAACCCCGACATCGACCTGGTCCACGCCAAGGTCGCGGCGGCCATCGCCAAGGCGGAGGGTCGTACGCCCGAGAAGCCCGCCGAGACCGTGGGGACCGCCGAGGCCGCGCCGGACGCCGAGTCCCCCGAGACCACCGACGCCACGGGGGACGAGGCGACCGCGGACGCCGCGGACGACGCACCGGACCAGGGCGCCGCCTCGACGCAGCCTGCCCCGTCGGCGCCCAGCACGCCCCCGGCCGTCACCGGCGGGTCGCTCGGCTCGCTGTCCACGGGCTACGCCGCCAACCAGTCGGAGGACCTCGGCGCGGTTTGCTGAGCGCGCCCGTGCCGCCCCTAGGGTGTACGCCGTGACCACCGGACCCCTGCCCCGCATCGTCGCGGTCGTGGTCACCTTCAACCGCCTGCCGCTGCTCCAGAAGCTGGTGGAGCGCCTCGGGCAGGTCGACGGCCTGGCCGAGGTGCTGGTCGTCGACAACGCGTCGTCCGACGGCACGGGCGCGTGGCTCGCTGCCCGCCCGACCACCGGCGAGATCTCGCTGAGCGGACGCACCCTCACGACCAACCGCGGCGGCGCGGGCGGCTTCCACGACGGGCTCGCCTGGGCGATCGACCGCGACGCCGACCTGGTGTGGCTGATGGACGACGACGGCCTTCCCGACGTCGACTGCCTCGACCAGCTGCTCCTCGAGAGCGACAACCTCGACTTCTGGGGTCCCCTGGTGGTGGACGAGGCCGACCCGGACCGCCTGGTGTTCCCCATCCGGCTGCCCGGCAGCACCCGGGTCGTGCACGCGGTGGACGACGTGCGCCGCGCCGCGAAGAAGGACCGGATCGACGGGATCGTGATCCCCTTCAACGGCGTCCTGGTCACCAAGGAGCTCGTCGACCGGATCGGCCTGCCCCGCGAGGAGTTCTTCATCTGGGGCGACGACCACGAGTACCGCCTGCGCGCGGAGGAGGCCGGTGCCCGCGTCGCCACGGTGGTCACCGCGACGGTGCGCCACCCCAGCGTCGGCAACCTCGGCACGCCGATGATGTTCGGCCGGACGACCTACAACGACTCGCCGAGCGACCTCAAGCACTACTGCATGGCCCGCAACAACCTGGTCAACCTCCGCGACTACCGCGGTCCGCTGCACGCGCTCGCCTTCGTCGTGAAGACCGCCTGGTTCTACACCTTCACCCGCCCGAGCCTGTCGCGGCTGCGGCTCAGCGTCGGGGCCATGCGGGCCGGCATCGCCGGTGACTTCGACGGCCACCGGAGGTTCCTGTCGTGACGACCCCGGCCGCCCAGCCGACGGAGACGGTGGCGGTCGTCGTGGTCACCTTCAACCGCGCCGACCTGCTCGCCCGGCTCCTCGACGGCCTCGCCGCCCAGACGCGTCGGCCCGACGCCGTGATCGTGGTCGACAACGCGAGCACCGACCACACCCGGCAGGTGCTCGAGGCTCGCACCGACCTCCCGCTGCACGTCACCTGGAGCGAGGAGAACCTCGGCGGCGCCGGCGGCTTCCACCTCGGCGTGCGAGCGGCGTACGACGCCGGGTGGGACCGCGTCTGGCTCGTCGACGACGACGTCGTGCCCGCCACCGGCTGCCTCGAGGCGCTGATGGCCGTCGACGAGGACTGCCTGATCGCGGTCCGCGAGGACCTGTCCGGCGCGCTCGTCGAGAAGGCCGCCGTCGAGTTCGACCTCCGCAACCCGCTGGCCATCAACCCGAAGCGGTCCACCGTGGACGGCACGTACGCCGACCGCACGTCGATGCCGGACCTCGCCGAGGTGCGCAACGTCGCCTTCGAGGGCTTCATGGCCCGCCGCAGCGTGGTCGAGGAGGTCGGCTTCCCCGATCCCTCCTTCTTCATCTTCTACGACGACGCGGAGTACGCCGTCCGCGCGCGACGGGCCGGCCACCGGATCTGGGCGGTGCGCGACGCCGTCCTGGTCCGCCAGCTCGACTTCAACCAGCAGCACGACCTGTCCGGGTGGAAGGGCTTCTACATGTACCGCAACCTCTTCGTGGTGCACCTGCGCCACGGCGAGAACGTGCTGGTGCGGCTGAAGCCGTGGCTGATCACCCTCGTCGTGGTGCTGCTCAGCCCGGTGCGGGGCGGTCGGGCCGAGGCCCGCAACGTGATCCGCGCCATGGCCTCGGCGCGGGGGATGCGCCGCCTGACGGCTTCCGCACGCCCCCCTCGATAGACTCACCCCGCGTTTCTCACCCAAGGAGTTCATCCCTTGTCCCAGGGCCCCACGAACGACACAGAGCAGCTTCCCGACCTCGTCATCGTCGGCGCCGGGCTGTTCGGTCTCACGATCGCCGAGCGGTGCGCCGAGGAGCTCGGTCTCCGCGTGCTCATCCTCGAGCGTCGCCACCACCTCGGCGGCAACGCCTACTCCGAGCGAGACCCGGAGACCAACGTGGAGGTGCACAAGTACGGCGCGCACCTGTTCCACACCTCCAACGAGCGGGTGTGGGAGTACGCCAACCGGTTCACGTCGTTCACCGACTACCGGCACAAGGTGTTCGGCATGTACCAGGGGCAGGTCTACTCCCTGCCGCTCAACCTGGCGCTCATCAACCAGTTCTTCGGCAAGAGCCACACCCCCGACGAGGCCCGCGCGCTGATCGCGGAGCAGTCCTCCGAGTTCGACACCGCCTCGGCGACGAACCTCGAGGAGAAGGCGATCAGCCTGATCGGCCGCCCGCTCTACGAGGCGTTCATCAAGGGCTACACCGGCAAGCAGTGGCAGACCGACCCCACCGAGCTGAGCGCGGACATCATCACCCGGCTCCCGGTGCGCTACACCTTCCAGAACGGCTGGTTCAGCGACACCTACGAGGGGCTGCCCGTCGACGGCTACACCGCGTGGCTGACCCGGATGGCCGACCACCCCAACATCGAGGTCCGCCTCGAGACCGACTTCTTCGACGTGGCCGACGACTACAAGGGCAAGGTGCCGATCATCTACACCGGCCCGGTGGACGAGTACTTCGGCAACTCCGAGGGCCGCCTGTCGTGGCGCACGGTCGACCTCGAGGAGAGCGTCGTCGACACCGACGACTTCCAGGGCACCGGCGTCGTCAACTACAACGACCAGGACGTCCCCTACACGCGCATCATCGAGTTCAAGCACTTCCACCCCGAGCGGGAGAAGACCCACCTGCCCGGCAAAAGCGTGATCG
Source organism: Nocardioides sp. GCM10028917 (assembly GCF_042666175.1). Classification (NCBI taxonomy): domain Bacteria; kingdom Bacillati; phylum Actinomycetota; class Actinomycetes; order Propionibacteriales; family Nocardioidaceae; genus Nocardioides; species Nocardioides sp. GCM10028917. The sequence goes on along the minus strand of NZ_JBHTFL010000008.1, from coordinate 435,296 downwards.
TCCACGAGTACAGCCGCTTCGCCGAGGAGGGCGACGAGCCCTACTACCCGGTGAACACCGCCGACGACCGCGCCAAGCTGCTCAAGTACCGCGAGCTGGCCAAGGCCGAGCCGATGGTCCTGTTCGGCGGCCGCCTGGGCACCTACAAGTACCTCGACATGCACATGGCCATCGGGGCCGCCCTGTCGATGTACGACAACAAGCTCAAGCCGCACTTCACCGAGGGCGCCGAGCTCACGAGCGGAGGCATCGACGCATGAGCACCACGACCACGACCAGCGCGACCGACGGCTCGACCAGCACCGGCGGCCGGACCGTCACCCGGCTGCTGCAGCGCCAGATCCTCCCGGTCGACCGCGACCCCGACACGTTCGCGCTCTACGTCGACCTCGAGGAGGCCCGGCTCGACACCAGCCGCCACGAGGTCGGTGGCAGCAAGGGCGCCAAGGACCTCAACAACGCCGCGATCCGGCAGTCGACCTCGACCGGCCGCAAGCTGCGCCCCGACCAGGTCCTCTCCCGCACCGCCGCGCGCGCCCTGCCTGGTCAGATGATCTCCTTCGGGACCTACTTCAACGGCTTCCCGGCGTCCTACTGGCGGCGCTACACCGTCGTCGACGACGTCACCCTGACCCTTCGGGTGCGCGGAGCCGGCACCGTGGTGACGGTCTACAAGTCCATGGCGGCTGGCCACAACCAGGTGGTCGACTCCACGACGGTCACGGCCGACGACGTCGAGACGTTCGAGTTCGCGCTGACCCTGACGCCCTTCGTCGACGGCGGCTGGTACTGGTACGACGTCGTCGCCGGTGACGACGGCGCGGTCGTGGAGTCCGCCCGGTGGACCGCTGAGGTCCCCGAGGACCGTGCCCAGCACGGCACCGCCGACATCTGCATCACCACGATGAACCGGCAGGACTTCTGCGCAAGGCTCCTCGGCCAGATCGCCGACGACGAGGAGCTGCGGCCCTACCTCGACACCGTCCAGGTGGTCGACCAGGGCAACAAGCCCCTGGTGGAGTCCTCCTACTTCCCCGCTGCGCAGGAGTCGCTCGGCGAGCGGCTGCGGGTGATCGTGCAGGGCAACCTCGGAGGGTCCGGCGGCTACGCCCGCGGACAGCTCGAGAGCATCCGCAAGGGCACGGCGACCTATGCGCTGATGATGGACGACGACGTCGTCTGCGAGCCCGAGGGCATCATCCGGGCGGTGACCTTCGGCGACCTCGCCAAGCGCCCCACGATCGTGGGCGGTCACATGTTCAGCATCTACTCCCGCTCGCGCCTGCACTCCTTCGGCGAGATCGTGCAGCCGTGGCGGTTCTGGTGGCAGACCCGCCTCGACGGCTACAGCGACTGGGACTTCGCGGCCCGCAACCTGCGATCCGCCCGCTGGTTGCACAAGCGTGCGGACGTCGACTTCAACGGCTGGTTCTCCTGCCTGATCCCCCGCGTGGTGCTCGAGGAGGTCGGCCTCTCGCTGCCGCTCTTCATCAAGTGGGACGACTCCGAGTTCGGCCTGCGCGCCAAGGAGTCCGGCTACCCGACCGTCTCGTTCCCGGGCGCCGCGGTGTGGCACGTGCCGTGGACCGACAAGAACGACGGCGTGGACTGGCAGGCCTACTTCCACCACCGCAACCGGATCATCGCCGCCCTGCTGCACTCGCCCTACGAGCGCGGTGGCCGGATGGTCCGCGAGTCGTTCAATCACCAGGTCAAGCACCTCGCGTCGCTGCAGTACTCCACCGCCGAGCTGCGCCACCGCGCGATGGAGGACGTGCTGGCGGGTCCGCACGCCCTGCACGGCGAGCTCGCGACGAAGCTGCCGGAGGTCAACGCCTTCCGCAAGCAGTTCGTCGACGCCCAGCTGCACGCCGACCGCGACGACCTGCCGCCGGTGCGGCGCAAGAAGCCGCCCAAGAAGGGCAAGTCCGACATCGAGATCCCGGGTCGGTGGAGCACGCTGATCGGTGCGGGGCTCGCCCCGATCCGGCAGCTGCGCCCCGTCCGGGCGATGTCGCGCGACTACCCGGAGGCCGAGCTCACCGCGATGGACGCCGCCTGGTTCAACCTGGTCAAGTACGACTCCGCGGTCGTGTCGATGAACGACGGCAGCTCGGTGGCGCTCTACCGCCGTGACCCCGAGGAGTACCGCGACCTCCTGAAGCGCACCGTCGCGATCCACCGCCGGTTCCACCGCGAGTGGCCCGCCCTGGCCCAGCAGTACCGCGACGCCCTCGGCGAGATCACCTCCCCGGAGGCGTGGGAGAAGACCTTCGCCCCCTGGACCGACCCGGCGGACCGCCCCGCGGAGACCCCCGCCGACGGTCCGGCGAGCACGACCGAGTGAGCCGCCCGTGAGCACGACAGCATCGGGCCCGGCCCGGCGCACCAGGGCCGAGCTGGAGACCCTGCCCCTGGCCCCGCCCGCGGCCACGGGCCTCGGCGAGGTCGTACGCCGTCGCTACCTCCTCAGCATGCTCGTGCGCAACACCATCAAGTCGCGCTACCAGGGCACGGTGCTGGGCTGGGTGTGGAGCTACCTGCAGCCGGCCATCCGGTTCTGCATGTTCTACTTCCTGTTCCAGGTGATGATCGGCCGCGGTGCGGGGATCGAGAACTTCGCCATCCATCTGTTCGCCGGCATGGTGGTCGTGCACTTCTTCACCGAGACCTTCAACGGCGGCACCCAGTCGCTGGTGCAGAACAGGTCGCTGATCACCAAGCTGCCCGTGCCGCGGGAGATGTTCCCGGTGGCGCGCATGCTCGTGGCCGGCTGGCACACCATCCCGATGCTGGTGATCCTCGTGATTCCCTGCCTCTTCCTCGGCTGGACACCCGACCCGGTGGGGATGGCCGCCGCGCTGCTGGGCTTCACGCTCACCGCATCGCTCGGGCTGGCGCTGGGCCTGCTCTTCAGCGTCGGCAACGTCTTCATGCGCGACATCGGCAAGGTCGCCCAGACCCTCACCCAGTTCGTCACGTTCAGCGTGCCGATGATGTACCCGTTCACGCTGGTCTACGACCGTTTCGGGGAGCCGATCGCGAGCTACTACCTCCTCAACCCGATGGCGGAGGCGGTGCTGCTCATCCAGCGCGGCTTCTGGACCGGCACCACCAGCGACCCCGAGGCGACGGCCGCGGTGCACCTGCCCGACCACCTGTTCACGCGCGGCCTCGTGATGACGGCCATCTCGCTCGTGCTGCTGGTGCTGTCGCAGCGCATCTTCGCCCGCCTGGAGTCGAAGGTCCCGGAGCGCCTCTGATGACGACGATGATCTCGGTGGAGAACGCCACCAAGTCCTTCACGCTGTCCTACCAGCGCTCGCTCAAGCAGACCGTCCTGGCCAAGGCCCGCGGGCGCAAGACCCACGACAGCTTCAACGCCGTCGACGACGTCAGCTTCAAGGTGCACGAGGGGGAGTCGGTCGGCCTGATGGGCCTCAACGGCTCCGGGAAGTCGACGCTGCTCAAGCTGATCAGCGGCGTGATGCGACCCGACTCCGGCTCGGTGCTCACCCGCGGTCGCATCGCCGGACTCATCGCGACCGGCACGGGCTTCGACAACAACCTGAGCGGCCGGGAGAACCTCTACCTCAACGCGGCCATCCTCGGGATGTCGCGGGCCGAGACCGACCGCAAGTTCGACGAGATCGTCGACTTCGCCGACCTCGGCAAGTTCCTGGACACCGAGGTGGCCTACTACAGCTCCGGCATGAAGGCCCGCCTCGGCTTCTCCGTCGCGGTCAACGTCGACGCCGACATCTTCATCGCCGACGAGGCCCTGGCCGTGGGGGACCGGCCGTTCAAGCGCAAGTGCAAGCGCCGCATGGACGAGATCGTGAAGTCCGGCGTGACGATGTTCTACGTCTCGCACGCGCCCGGCTCCGTCCGCAACCTCTGCGACCGCGTCCTGGTGATGGAGAACGGGCGCCTCGGTTTCGACGGCGACGTCGAGGAGGGCATCCACTACCTGCACTACGACGAGGGCGACGAGGACTCCGGCGAGGACGACGGCCTCGGCGCCGACATCTGAACCGCACAGCCGCCCAGCCCGAGCGGTGCGTGAGGCACGTTCCTGGCCTGAGGAACGTGCCTCACGCACCGCTCGACGCATCTCGTGCCAAGATCGTGCAGAATGACACCGATGTAACGGCGTGTCGGCTGGAAATTACAACGCTGTAGTTACTCAGAAACCCTTCCGTGACTGATGTGACTGGTGTGAAACTCCTGCCTTGTGTGACCTTCCCCCACACAGCAGGAGTCTTGTCATGCGTCCTCTTCAGGCCCGCCTCGTCACCTTCTGCCAGCAGGTGCTGGCTCTCGGTGTCGTGCTCGTCGTGCTCACCCCCGCCTCCGGTGTCGTGTCCCTCGACATCGTGGGGGAGGCGCCCGGCGCGCCCACGGCCGTCCCGGCCGCCCCCGCGGCGCTGATGTCGGCGACCGTCCCCACGAAGGCGGTGACGCCGAGCGTCACCGAGGTGCCCCTGACCGGCGCCGCCGGCGGCTTCGCCGGCCTCCGCGGGCGCACCGTCGCCGGCGGTGCCACCGAGGCACGCGTGGTCAGCACCCCGCAGCCGGTGGACGCGTTCGGCGCTGTGGGCGTGACCTGGCAGAGCGGCGAGGTGCTCGAGGAGGACCAGATCACCCTCCGCGTCCGCACCCGCAGCGGCGACGAGTGGAGCGCCTGGGAGGACCTCGAGTACCACGACGAGCACGGTCCCGACCCGGCCAGCGCGGAGGCTGCTGACGCCCGCCCCGGCACGGAGCCGACGTTCGTCGGCGACGTCGACGACGTGCAGGTCGAGGCGCGCACTGACGGCGTCGCCCTGCCGGACGACCTGTCCCTCGCCCTGGTCGACCCGGGGTCGGCCACGAGGACCGAGACCGAGGCGCCGGCCGACACCGCCGACGAGGACCCCAGTGCGTCGTACGACGACGACTACGCGCAGCAGGACAGCACCGACGCCGCGTCCGAGGGCATCACCCTGCAGGCCGCGCGCAAGCAGACCGTCGCGCAGCCCACGATCTACTCGCGCGCCCAGTGGGGCGCCGACGAGAGCATCCGCAACAAGAGCGCGCTGCGCTACGGCACGATCAGCGGCGGCTTCGTCCACCACACGGTCAACGCCAACGACTACACCGAGGCCCAGGTGCCCGCGCTCCTGCGCAGCATCTACGCCTACCACGTGAAGTCGAGGGGCTGGAGCGACATCGGCTACAACTTCCTCGTCGACCGCTTCGGTCGCATCTGGGAGGGTCGCTACGGCGGCATCGACAAGCCCGTCGTCGGCGCCCACACGCTCAACTACAACGACTACTCCTTCGCGATGTCGGCGATCGGCAACTTCGACACCGTCCAGCCGCCCGACGTGATGCTGCGCGCCTACGGCCAGCTCTTCGCGTGGAAGCTGTCGCTGCACGGCGTCAACCCGGCGTCGACGTCGCAGAAGATCGGCCGCGGCACGTTCCAGGCGATCAGCGGGCACCGCGATGCCGGCTCCACCGCCTGCCCGGGCAAGTACCTCTACGCCCAGCTGCCGCTGATCCGGACGTACGCCTCCCAGTCCGCGCCGGTGGTCACGCCGCCGCCCCCGCCGACCGAGGTGCCCATCGCCGAGCCCGCTCCCCAGAACAACCTGGACGCCTCGCCCTACCCGGACCTCGTCGTGCGGCGTGCCGCCGACGGCCGCGGACTGGTGCTGCCGACCGGTGGCCTGACCTCCTTCCAGACGCGCACGGTCGTGGGCAAGAAGGGCTGGGACGAGCGCGCCGACGTGCTGGTCTCGCCCGACCTCACGGGCGACGGCCTGCCGGACCTGGTGACGGCCGACAAGTCCGGCGTGGTCCGGGTGCGAGCCGGCAAGGGCAACGGCAAGTTCGGCAAGACCGCCCGCACGCTGAAGCTGCGCGGCTACTCGATGATCACCGCCGTCGGCGACATCAACGGTGACGGCCGCAACGACCTCGTGGCCCGCTTCAAGGGGCGCCTGACCACGCTGCTCGCGACCGAGAAGGGCGGCTTCGCCCGCAAGGTCACCCGGAAGGGCTACGGCAACTACCGGCAGCTCGTGGGCGCCGGTGACGCCAACGGCGACGGGCGGGCAGACCTCCTGCTGCGCACCAAGAACCGGCTGTTCCTGCAGACGGGCTACGGCACCGGCCGGTTCGGCGCGCCCACGCGGGTCTCCGGCTCCTGGAGCGGCTACAACCGCGTCATCGCCGGCGACTTCAACGGGGACGGACGCTCCGACCTGGTGGCCCGTTCGTCCAAGGGCAACATCATGCTGATGCCGGGACGCGGTGACGGCACGTACGGCGCAGCGCTCGGCCCGGCAACGAACCTCAAGTCGATGCGCTGGATCACCGGCGCCAACATGGTCGGCGGTGCAGGTGCGGACCTGATCGGCGTCTCGGGCAAGCAGCTCGTGGTCGTCGCCAACCGCGACACCTTCGAGCTCGGCGCTCCGGTCGACACCGGCGTCTCCTTCGTCGGGATGACCACCATCCTCAACGCCGGCGACGTCAACCGTGACGGCTTCGGCGACGTGCTCACCCGCGACGGCTCGGGCCAGCTGTGGCTCTTCACCGGGAACGGCACCGGCGCGCTCGCCGCGGGCACCGTCCTCGGCCACGGCTGGGCCACGGTCCAGGGCCTCAGGGCGGTCGGCGACGTGACCGGCGACGGCCTGCCCGACCTCATCGGCACCCCGGCCGGCGGTGCGTTGATGGTGTGGCCCGGCAACGGCTCCGGCTTCGGTGCTGCCGTCGCCGTCAAGGGCGGCGCGGTTCCCTCCCGGGCCGGGCTGCCGTCGGACCTGTCCGGCTTCGACTGGGTCCTCGGGGTCCAGGCCATGACGCTCAAGGGGTCGGCCGACTACATCGTCCGCGACCGGGCGAGCGGGGTGGCGTACGTCTACTCCGGCCGCAAGTCCGGCGTCTCCCAGCCGCGGGTGCTGGGCGAGGGACTGGGGGCCTTCGACCTGGCCGGGTGACCGGCTCCCAGCGAAGAGCGATCAGGCCCGGGCGGTCGCCCGTTCGGCGTCGTGGACGTCGTCGAGGCGAGCCGGGTCGGGATTGCGGACAAGGACCAGCGAGCCGCCTCGTGCGAGGGGCTCGGTGAAGGTGGCCATTCCTGGTGGGGAAGCCGGGTCGGCCACCGAGAGAAGACGGCCGCCGTCGGTGAGACCACTCCCGACGGCGGCCGTCCTGTCGTTGGTCCAGAGCCGGGCCTGGGTGAGGTCGTCGGTGGCGAGGTCGTCACCGGTCGGCGGGTCCCAGGCGGTGAAGCCGTCGGGCTGCGACCAGATCTCCACGCCCACGTCGAGCACGCCGGCCGGGAGCTCCTCGGCGAACCGCACGCCCAGGGGGCGGAGGCTGCACGCGAGCACCGGGATCGAGCCGGCGCGGGGCGCCCACGCGTCGAGCCCGTCGGGTCCGCACACGACGGCATCCGGGTCGTCGGAGGTGGTCACCCGCAGGCCGACCGTCCACGCAGCGCCCAGGAAGACCGGTGAGAGCCAGTGCGGCGGGAGGTCGATGCGCAGCGACATGCCGCGCTCGAGGTCGGCGACGTCGGTCAGCAGGCCGGATGCCTTCGCCACCCAGTTGGCGTACGTCGTCACCGACAGCTCGACCCGCTCGTCGGTCGCGTGGTCGTAGAAGGTCACCAGCGGACGCCCGGGGTCGCGGCGCAGCTGCGCCGCCAGCACCTCGGCGAAGGTGGCGGGGGAGCCGGACGTGTCCGGCGTGGTCATCGGGTCAGGACCTCAGACGGCGTTGGGCTCCGGGGAGTCCATGTAGGGGTAGTCCTCCATGAACGTCTCCAGCGCGGAGCCGCTGACCTCGGAGCAGTACTGCCAGACGCCGACCTGCTTCTCGGGGTCGGTCTCGCCGACGCCGCCGAGCGACCAGTGCGTCAGCGCGACGTGCTGGCCCTTGGGGAAGGACTTGCCGTCCTCGGAGGTCCACGGCACGGCCTTGAACTTGTCGCGCAGGTTGTCGGTGCCCTGCAGCTTGGAGGCGATGCCGCGCAGGACGTCCATCTGGTCGGAGTCGTCTGCGATGGTCTCGTCGTACCAGAGGATCGTGAAGCCGTGCTCGAGGTTGTGCACGAGCTCGCCGAGCTCCGGGCGGTCCGAGGCGGTGTAGAGCTTGCGCTCCATGCTGTCCCACATGTTCCAGTGCTGGCCGAAGGCCGGCGGGGCGTCGGGGTAGGTCATCGGCGTGCCGACCTCGACGTGGTCCTGGCTGCCCTCGGCCGACTTGGTGGTGACGTCCTGGCAGACCGAGGCCTTCGCGCCGATCTCGCCGAGCGAGTCCGAGGCGTAGGCCCGCAGGTCCCACCAGTCCTTGATCGGCTTGAACGCCGCGGCGCCGACGATCAGCACGGCGACGAGGACGCACACGCCCACGATCGCCAGCCCGCGCCGGTTCTCGCGCTTGGACTGCTGGGAGCGGATGGAGTCGATGACCGCCTGACGGTCGGTCTTTGCCTGCTTGGCCACGGTGCTCGGTGTCTCTCGGTCGACTGCTGGGGGGTGCTGCTGGGCGCGACGGTTGCGTCTGCGCTGGCAGAGTCTACGTAGTCGCAGGTGACACGTCGCACACGACGTCGTTTCCGGCCCGCTCCCAGTCGTTGATCCGCCACCCGTGCGCGAAGCACACGGCGGCCACGGCAGCGTGGTCGGCGTCGCCCGGCAGGTGCAGGACGACGCGGCCCGGGTCGTCGTCGAAGGTCAGCAGGAGCGAGGAGGAGAGCGCCTGCCCGGCGGCGAGCACACGGGCGAGCGCGGAGTGCAGCTCGTGGGCCGAGGCGGGCGCCCCGAACGGGGCCCGGTCCGCGTCGTCCCCTCTCAGCGCGCGCACCACGGCCTCGCGGGCGCCCCACCCGAACAGGTCGCCACCGTCGGGACGCACCAGCGACGTGGCGCCGGGGCCGTCCTCGCCGGGCGGCAGCACCAGGTCGGCGCGCCCGCGGACGACGGCGACCGGCCGCCCGGCCAGCTTGCCCTGCGCGAGCTCGGCGGCCCCGGCGATCTCGTCGGCCACAGCGGGGAGGGTGACGGCCAGGGCGTTGCCGTGGGGGTCGGTGCTGCCGGCGAAGTCCTCGGCGACGAGCAGCCCGGCCGCCCCGATCGCGATGTCGGTCTGACCCTCGCGCCACGCGCGGCCCGAGGTGTCGGTGACGACGACCCCGACGTTGATGCCGGTGCGTCGGCGCACCTCGTGGCGCAGCGAGCGCGCCGAGGCGTCGGGGTCGAGGGGGAGGAGCACGACCGACCCGGCGGCCACGTTGGAGGCGTCGACCCCGGCGGCGGCCATGGTGAGGCCGAGACGGTTGCGCACGATGGCCACCGGTCCGCGGCGCGCGACGACGCGGACCGTCTCCTCCTCGACGGCCGCGTCGCGGTCGCCCGCCCGCACCCGCCCCTCGGCCTTGCTCACCACCTTGCTGGTCACGCACAGCACGTCGCCGTCGGCGAGGCCGTCGTCGCCCTGGAGGGAGTCGAGCACCAGGCCTGCCAGGTCGTCGCCCCAGACGACCTCGGGCATCCCCTCCGGGGCCCACACCTCGAGCCGGTTGCTCATGCCGGCCCGGGGGTGACGAGCGAGACGGCGGCCGCGGCCATCGCCGCGGTGGCGTCGTGGCCGGACATCATGAGGGGGACGGCCGCGGCGCGGATCCCGGCCTGGTCCAGTCCGGCGAGCTGCCCGGCGTCGCGCTCGTCGACCAGCCAGCCGTCGAGCACGCCCCCCGCCGACCGGGCGCCGTAGTGCGCGCCCACCGCGCCGGCGCTGACCTCGACCCCGATGCTGGTGAGCATCTGCGCCGCCATGCCGTGCACGTGGGAGGCGCCCACGATGGGGGAGAGCCCGACGACGGGTGCGGGAGTCGATCGGACGGCGTCCCGGATCCCGGGCACCCCGAGGATGGTGCCGATCGACACCACCGGGTTGGACGGCGGCAGCACGACGAGGTCGGCCTCGCCGATGGCCTCGAGCACGCCGGGCGCGGGGGTCGCGGTGTCCTGGCCGACCGCGAGCACCGTCTCGGCCGGCACCGCGGCGCGCAGCCGCACCCAGTACTCCTGGAAGTGGACCACCCGGCGTCCGCTCGCGCTGTCGGGGTCGGCCACGGCGACGTGGGTCTCGACCCGGTCGTCCGTCATCGGGAGGAGTCGCACCGTCTCGCCGTGCAGGGGGGTGAGCCAGCGGCGGCAGAGCGCCTCGGTGACCTGCGACAGCGTGTAGCCGGCCTCGAGCATCTGGGTGCGGACCAGGTGGGTCGCGATGTCGCGGTCCCCGAGGCCGAACCACGTCGGCTCGACGCCGTACGCCTCGAGCTCCGTGCGCGCGCTCCACGTCTCGTCGCGGCGGCCCCACCCGCGCTCGACGTCGATGCCGTCACCGAGGGTGTACATCACGGTGTCGAGGTCGGGGCAGACCTTGAGGCCGTGGATCCACCAGTCGTCGGCGGTGTTGGCCACGACGGTGACCTCGGTGTCGGCGGACCCTCCCGGTACGACGCCGGTGCGGAGGCCGTGGAGGAGGCCCTGGAGGAAGCGGGCCCCGCCGACGCCGCCGGAGAGGACGGTGATACGGCGGAGCGTGGCTGCGGATGATGGCATAGGAACAGCCTGCCGGAAGCGGAACGGGTATATCAGATCCGGGCTTGACGTGGCGGGTACGACAGGCATGTAATTCCCACAGTGTCGTGATGTTGCTTCAGCATCGTCCAGTTCTCGATACAGGGTCGAAAGGGCGTCAGCCATGAGAGCAGAACTGTTCCTCCTAGAGCCCGAGGGCGAGGAGTTCGGTTGGCAGGACCGCGCCTTGTGCGCGCAGACGGATCCGGAGGCGTTCTTCCCCGAGAAGGGCGGCTCCACCCGGGAGGCCAAGAAGGTCTGCCTGACGTGCGAGGTCCGTGACGACTGCTTGGAGTCCGCGTTGATGAACGACGAGCGCTTCGGCATCTGGGGCGGTCTGTCCGAGCGCGAGCGCCGCAAGCTGAAGAAGAGCGCCGCAGGGTGACGTCCGGGCCGGCCCGTCCGGCCCGTCGCCAGCAGCACTCCGGCGGTTTCATGGAGCGCGGAGGCCCTCGCTAGGGTGCTCCGGTGACCGTCACAGCGCTTCTCGTCAGTCATGACGGGGCGCGATGGCTCCCAGCAGTCCTGACCGGTCTGAGCGGGCAGACCCTCCCGGTGGACCGCGTGGTGACCGTCGACACCACGAGCCGCGACGACAGCGTCACGCTCGTCCGCGAGGCGCTCGGCGAGCACGTCGTGCTCGACGTCGTTCCCGGCTCGACCAGCTATCCCGCCGCGGTGCGCCACGGCCTGGACCTGGCGCCGGCGGCCGGTGACGACGAGTGGATCTGGCTGCTCCACGACGACAGCAACCCCGCCCCGACGGCCCTCGCCGAGCTCCTCGACGCAGCCCTGGAGCACCCCTCGGTCGCGATCCTCGGCCCCAAGCTGCGCGAGTGGCCCTCGCTGCGCCGCCTCCTCGAGGTCGGCCTGACCATCACCGGGACCGGACACCGGGAGACCGGCCTGGAGCGGGGCGAGTACGACCAGGGCCAGCACGACGCCGTGCGCGAGGTGCTCGCGGTCAACACCGCCGGGATGCTGGTGCGCCGCTCCGTGCTGGAGTCGCTCGGCGGGCTCGACGAGGACCTGCCGATCTTCGGCAACGACATCGACTTCGGTTGGCGTGCCGCGCTGGCCGGGCACCGGACGCTCGTCGTCCCGCAGGCCGTGGTCTTCCACGCCGAGGCCGCGCACCGCGGCATCCGGCGTACGCCGCTCACCGGACGGCACACCCACTACCAGGAGCGGCGCGCCGCCCTGCTCACGTCGCTGGCCAACGTCTCCTCGCGCGGGTTCGCCTGGCAGTACGTCCGGCTCTTCCTCGGCTCGCTGCTTCGCGTCCTCGGCTTCCTCGTCGTGAGGTCGGTGGGGGAGGCGCTCGACGAGCTCGCCGCCGCGCTGTCCGTGCACGGGCGGCCCCGTCAGGTGCTGGCCGCGCGCCGCGAGCGGGCCCAGCTGCGCCAGGGCGACCCCGCCGACGTACGCCGTCTGCTCGCCCCGGCCTGGCTGCCCTACCGCCACGGCCTCGACTTCGTCACCGACCTCGCCTCGGCCGCCACCAGCCAGGCCGCCGACGTCGCCGAGCGGCGCCGCCTCGCGAGGACCGCGGACGCGCCGGGCACCGGGCCGGGCGTGCGCGACGCGCGACGCGGGTCCGGGACGCCGGAGGACGACGACGAGGACGCCTACCTCACCGACTCCGGCTTCGTGGCCCGCCTGCTCACCAACCCGGTCGCCGTGGTGCTGGCGCTCTTCGGCGTCCTGTCGCTGCTCGCCGCCCGCGAGGCCTTCGGCTCCATCACCGGCGGCGCGCTGTCCCCGGTGCCGGACGCCGCGGCGGACTGGTGGCGCCTGCACGTCTCGAGCTGGCACCCGCTCGGCACCGGCACCGACGTGCCGGCCCCCGCGTACGTGCTGCCGTTCGCGTTCGCCGCGACCCTCCTGCTCGGCCACACCGGAGCCGTCGTGTCCGGCCTCATGCTGCTCGCCGTCCCGGTGGCCGCGTGGGGCGCGTGGCGGCTGCTCAAGGTCGTCGGACGGCTCGTCGACCCGCTGGGGCTGCCGCGCTGGCTGGTGGTGTGGGGTGCCCTGACCTACGCCCTCGTCCCGGTGACCTCCGGCGCCTGGGCGGAGGGACGCTTCGGCACGGTGGCCGTCGCCGCCCTGCTGCCGTGGACCGCGCACGCCGCCCTGGGCTTCGTCGACCCGGACCGCGACCGGCGGTGGCGCGCGGCCTGGCGCACGGCCCTGCTCCTCGCCCTCGGTGCGGCGTTCGTGCCCGGGCTCTGGCTCTTCGCGCTGCTGGCCACGGCCGTGGTCCTGGGTGCCGCGGCGGTGATCGCCCCGCGACTGCTGCGCGAGCGCGACAGCTGGGGCCCGCCGGTGGTCGCCGTCGCCGCGACGCCCGTGCTCCTCGCGCCCTGGCTGCTGCCGCTGCTCACCACCGGCTCGGCGTCCGGCCTGCTGCTGGAGGCCGGGCGCCTCACCGTCGACCAGGTGACCTTCGGCGGCCTGGTGACCGGCCGGCTCAACGACCTCGGAGCACCGATGTGGTTCGGCGTGGTGCTCGGCCTGCTCGCCCTCGTCGCCCTCATCCCGCGTCGTACGCGCGTGCCGGTGCTCATCTGCTGGCTCGTGGCGCTGGCGGCGGCCGTCGTGTCCGGCCTGCTCTCGCACGTGACGCTCGACCTGCCGTCGGTGACCACCCGGCCCAGCCTGGGGCTGTTCGTGGTCATCCTGCAGGGCACGTCGGTCGTGGCGGTCGTGCTGGGTGCCGACGCCTACCTGCGGCGGCTCGCCGACCATCACCCGTGGTGGCAGCGGGTCGTGGCCACGGCCCTCGCCGTGGCCGCGGCGGCCGTGCCCCTCGGGGGTCTCGTCTGGTGGTTGACCGCCGATGGCGGGGACGACCTGCTCGCGCGCGACGCCGAGCAGTCGGTCCCGGTCTACATGAGGCAGAGCTCGCTGCTCGGCCAGGAGCACGGCGTGCTCGTCATCGGGGGGTCCGTCGACGAGGGCGTCACCTACCGCATCCGTCGCGACGACGGTACGACGGTGGGCGAGGACGAGATCCTCACCCTGGCCGACGAGGACGCCGGTCTGACCAGCGACGTGCGCGACCTGGTGTCGGCCCCCACGCCAGCGGTCGTGGCGGACCTGGGCGCCCGCGGAGTGGAGTACGTCGTCCTCAGCTCGCCCGCCGACGGGCGCATCTCGTCGCTGCTCGACGCGACCGCCGGGCTCGAGCAGGCCAGCGCCGAGGACCGCACGACCCGCGCCTGGCGCGTCGACCGGCCGCTCGACCCGGCGTCGCTCGACGGCCCCAGCCCGTGGTGGCGCACGGCGCTGCTGGTCGTGCAGGGGCTGGCGATCGTGCTCGTGCTGGTGCTCGCCGCACCCACCGTCCGGCAGCGGCGCCGGGAGGGGGACCGCGATGACTGAGCCGAGCACCTCCGCTCCGGGAGGCGGCCGGCGGCGGGCTGCCGAGACCGCGCGCACCCGGCCCTCGCCGGTGACGATCCTCGCCGTGCTGATCCCCCTGCTGACCGTGGCCGCCCTCGCCCTGGTCCGACCGGCCGAGGAGGCGCCGTCGTCCCACGCCCCCGCGGAGGCTCCGCTCGACCGCGTCACCGCCGTCTGTCCCGCCCGCCTGCCCGGCGCCGACGAGATCCGGATCGGCACCACGACGCTGGGCTCGGGTGACCTGGCGCTGCGCGTCGGACGCCAGGACGACACCCAGACCCTGTCCGGCGGAGTCGCGTCGCGCACCGAGCGGCAGTACGTCGTCATCAACGGCAGCGGCGAGCTCGCGCCCGGCCTCGTCGCGTCGCGCTCCGGCGGCGGATCGGCGACCGGGTGCGACCAGCCCGCTCCCGAGCGCTGGTTCACCGGCGCCGGCGCGTCCGCCGAGCACACCTCGACGCTCACCCTCATCAACCCCGACCGGGGGCCGGCGGTCGCCGACGTCACCGTCTGGGACGGCAGCGGGCTCGTCGACGTCCCCGGGCTCCGCGGCGTGCGGGTGCCCGGCGGCCGCTCGACCTCCTTCGACCTCTCCGAGGTCGTGCCCAACAGGGACGCCCTGGCGCTGCGGGTCAGCGTCTCGCGCGGCCGGCTCGCCTCCAGCGTGGTCGACGTGGTCGACCCGGTCGGACGCGACCGCCCGGTGCGCGAGTGGCTCCCCGCCCAGGCCGCGCCCGCCTCGACGTCGTACGTCGCCGGCATCGGCACGGGCGCCGCCGACCGGACCCTCACCCTGGCCAACCCCGGCGACAGCGAGGTGCGGGTCACCCTCGAGCTGGTCAGCGAGGACAGCGAGTTCGCCCCGTCCGGCCTCGAGGAGGTCACCCTCGACCCGGCGTCGGTCAACGAGGTCGACCTCAGCGGCGTGCTGCGCGGCCGCGGCCTCGCGGGCGTCCAGGCGCTCCGGCTGGAGGCCACCGGCCCGGTCACCGCGTCGCTGCGCACCCGCACCCCGACCGACCTCGCGCTGACGTCGGCCGGGTCGACGATCGAGGGCGCCGCCGCCGTCGCCCTGCCGGCCGGGGCCAAGCGCATCGTGGTGACGGGCGCGACCGCTCCCGGTGTGGTGACGCTGCAGGCCTGGGACGAGGACGGCGACGCCGTGGTCCGCGAGCGCCGGGTCGAGGTCGACCCGGCGACGGCGGCGCGCATCCGGGTGCCCGACGACGCGGTGCTCGCCCAGGTGCTGGTCGAGCGCACCGGCGCGGTGGTGTCGGTCGAGGTCAGCGACCGGGGACTGTCCGTCCTGCCCCTGTCGCAGCTCGGCACCACCAGCGAGGTCGCGGACGTGCGCCCGGCCCAGCGCTAGGCGCGACCCGGCAGCATCAGTCGGCGTACCTCTCGTCGACCTGGCCAGGCGTGAGGTTGAGCAGCTCGGCCAGCTGCTCCACGACGACGGTGTGCACCAGCGCCTCGAGCTCGTCGCGCGACGTCGAGCGGTGCTCGATGGGGCGGCGGAAGATCACCAGCCGGGTCGGTTCCTGGCCCTTGCCGCGCACCAGCGACGACAGCGGGACGGTCTCGTCGCCCCAGTCGTCGGGCAGCATCGGCGCGTCCTCGACGGCGTACTCCACCAGGCCGAGGTGGCGGTGCCACCGCTCGTCCAGCGGGGTCACCACGTCGAGCACGAGCTGGTCGAACCGCTGGCGCGCCGTCCGCAGCGCCGTGGTGCCCGGACGGGCGGGCACCACCCCGGGGCCGCGCATGCCGCGGCCCCGCCGGTCCCGGGTCCGGCGTCGTGCCTCGCCGGCCGGCTCGCTGCCCGTGTCGCTGCCCACCCCGATGTCCACGCCGCGAGCCTAAGCGCCGCGCGTGCGTGTGCCGGGTAGCGTCGGCGCCGTGAGCCTTGCCCGTCGTTGTTCGCGGACGGCGTGTGGCCGTCCCGCGGTCAACACGCTGACCTACGTCTACGCCGACCAGACCGCTGTCCTGGGTCCGTTGGCGACGTACGCCGAGCCGCACGCCTACGACCTCTGCGAGGTGCACAGCGAGCGGCTGTCGGCCCCCCGCGGCTGGGAGGTGCTCCGGCTGGCGCCCGACCCGACGGCCCAGGGCCCGAGCAGCGACGACCTGCTGGCGCTTGCCGACGCGGTCCGGGAGGCGGCCCGACCGGCTCCGGCGCCGGTCCCGCTGCACTCCACCGACGACGCGACCCGCGGCGCCAAGCGCGGTCACCTGCGCGTGCTCACGCCCACTGACTGACCCGCGGCCGCACCCCCTAGGATCATCGGCGTGAACATCGACCAGCAGCTGCTGAGCATCATCGTCTGCCCGGCCTGCCACGGCGAGCTGTCTCCCGCGTCCGACGGCGTCGAGGAGCTCGTGTGCCAGGGCTGCGGCAACGCCTACCCGGTCCGCGACGACATCCCGGTGCTGCTGGTCGACGAGGCCCGCAAGCCCGCCTGAACACCGAGGAGCTGGCCGTGGCGACCTGGTTCGACGAGGCTCGGCTGGACGACGCCGGGGTGCTGGAGACGGTCGACCTCCGGCTGCGCACGCTCGCCGAGAGCGGTGCCCGGGTGCGCCGCGAGGCCCACGAGGCAGCGGCGGCGACCGCAGAGGCCATCGCTCGCGGTCGCGACGAGGCCCGCCCCCGCGCGGTGATCGCGGCGGGGCCCGACTCGCGGCTGCTCCGGGCGGTGCTCGAGCCGTGGTGCCCGGTGCCGTTCGTGGCGTGGCCCAACCCGGGGCTCCCCGGGTGGGCTGGGTCGATCGACCTCGTCGTCATGCTGGCGCCCGAGGGCAACGACCACGGGTCGGCGTCGGCCGTCGCCGAGGCCGTACGCCGGGGGGCTCAGGTCGTGGTCGCGTGTCCCGAGCGCTCGCTCGTGGGCGAGCACGCCGCCGGGCGGCACGTGACGGTGCTGCCGACCGTGACGGGCGACCAGCTCGCGACCGCCGTCGTCGTCCTCGACTACCTCGCCCACGTCCACCTCGGTCCGCGTGCCGACGCCGAGTCGGTGGCCGAGTCCCTCGACCGGGTCGCCGAGAGCTGCTCGCCGCACCGCGACCTCGCGGTCAATCCCGCGAAGATGCTGGCGATCGCGATGGCCGACACCAACCCGCTCGTCTGGGGCGGCTCCGTCCTCGCGGCCCGGGCGGCCCGGCGGCTGACCGAGTCGCTGCGTCGCACCAGCGGCCGATCGGCCATCGCCGGCGATGCCGAGCACCTGCTCCCCGTCATCGAGGCCACCAGGCCGCACGACCTGTTCGCCGACCCGTTCGCCGACGAGCCCGGCGACCTGCGTCCGCTGCTGCTCATCCTCGACGACGGGTCCGACGACCCGGTCGTGCGCGTGCAGACCGGCGAGCTCAAGGCCGCGGCCGCGCGTCACGGCGTACGGGTCGAGGTGCTCGAGACCGACGCCGGCGACGAGGTCGCGCGCTACGCGTCGCTGCTGCTCACCGGCAACTACGCCGCGGAGTACCTCCGCGTCGGCCTGGTCGACGACTGACCCGGGCTCTCACGTCGCGGGAGGTTTGAGCCTCTCGGTGCCGGGCAGGACTGGGCAGTCAGCATCCACGTCATACAGGAGCATCCATGCGTCGCACCTCCCTGTCCATCGCCGCCGGCATCACCGCGGTCCTGCTCGTCTCCGGCACCCCGGCCGCCCAGGCGGCCGTGTCCGCGAAGGACCTTCCGAAGAAGGGTGACATCGTCACGGCGTTCCCGGAGATGGCGGACGCCGAGTTCACCTCCTTCACCTCGAAGCAGAGCTCGGTGCCGGGCGCGACCTGCGACACGGCGGAGATCGTGAAGGTCAAGCGCCTCGCCAGCATCCGCGGCGTCTCGTCCGCCGGGGCGTCCTACGTGCAGTCCACGGTCGTCCAGCACTCGTCGGCGGCCAAGGTCAAGACGTACCTCAAGTCGTACAAGAAGTACGCCGAGGACTGCGCCACCTTCACCGAGCCCACCTCGGGCGGCACGGTCACGACCACGCTGGTCAAGGCACCCAGGCTCGGCCAGTCGACGGTGATGCTGCAGCAGGAGACCGCCGTCGCGGGCGTCGTCTCCTACTCGAGCACCGTGTTCATCGGCGACGGCAAGCGCGCCGCGGCCGTCGTGGCCATCGACGACGCGGCCATCCCCGCGTCCGCCATCAAGAAGCTCGCGAAGGTCGCCGCCAAGAAGATGAAGTGACGCCTCGCCCGAGGTGACCTCACGGAGCCCCGGAGCCGACCTCACCACGCGGATCGGCCCGGGGCTCCGGTGTGGTCAGGGTCGGACCAGCCGCATCCCGAAGACCAGCGCGTCGGCGCCGTGGACGTGGGCCGTCCGCTCGACCTCCATCCCCAGACGGCGCGCAACCCGCTGCGAGGGCGCGTTGTCCGGCCGCACGAGGGCGACGAGGTGGTCGACCCCGTGGGCAGCAGCCCAGTCGCAGACGGACAGCGCCGCCTCCGTGGCGTACCCATGGCCGCGCATCGCGGGGAGGAGGTGGTAGCCGATCTCGACGTGGGGCGTGCCCTCGACGTCCTGCACGGTGAGGCCGCAGTCCCCGACGAACGTGCCGTCGTGGGACTCCGCGACCCACAGCCCGAACCCGTGGTCGGCGTGGTTGCGCTCCTGCCACTTGATCCAGCGCACGCCGTCGTCCCGGGTGCTGGGAGGGCGTTCGCCACGCATGGGGTCGAACGCGACGAGGAGCGCGGTGACGTCGTCGAGGTCCGCCATCCGCATGCGGCGGAATCGCAGGCGCTCGGTCGGCTCGGGAAGCACCGGGTCAGGTTACGGTCGCGTGCCCTCCGGTGGCTGCTGGTCGACGTCGGCCCAGACCTCGACGAGCTCGACCAGGAGGCCGTCGCGCACGGTCGCGAAGCTCGCCACGGCGAACTCGAGCTCCTCGCCCCTGCCGCCCCTACCGGTCACCCGCGCCCGCAGCACCCCACGGTCGCCCTCGGCGACGAGGTCCTCGACGTGCATCCGCTCGAAGCCGGGGTAGTCGGCGTTGAACCGCACCCACTTCTCCCGGTCGAAGACCTCGCCGGTGTGCACCAGCCGGCACGTGAAGTCGCGGTGCAGCACGCCGGGCAGCGCCTCCCAGTCGTGGGCGTCGATGAGCTCGGCCAGGCCGGTGATCAGTGCTCGCGCGTCCATCCCCCGAGTGTGCCCGTCGGTCCCGACATCGGCTCAGACGCGGAGCTGCGCGCCCGAGTGCACGTGGACGTGGAGGTGCTTGGAGTCCTGGTAGGCGCCGAGGTTCGTCAGGACGGCGGCTGCGCCGTGCTCGTCCTCGACCTCCCGCGCGAGCCGTCGGACGACCGCGAGGAGTGCCCGGACGTCCGCCTCGTCGGTCGCCCCGATCGTCGTGAACGAGGCGATGTGCCGCTTCGGCACCGCGACGAGGTGGACCTGCCAGAAGGGCCGTGTGTGGTGGTAGGCGAGCACCAGGTCGTCCTCGTGGACGACCTCCAACGGGACGGCTCGCGGGATGGCCACGTCGCAGTAGAAGTCGTCGCCGTCGTAGATCGGCTCGGAGCGCATGGCGATCACCATGGCAGAACCCGGGGTGGACGTGTGGAGCCGTGATCGTCCGACTCCGGGACGCGCCTGCAGCCCCGCTACTCGGTGGGTGGCGGGGTGCGGGGCGAGGTCATGGTCGGCGCGGGCGCGGGCGCGGGCGCGGGTGCGGGACGTCGGGCGGGTCGGGCGTCTCGGCCTCGTTGCTCGCGGTGGTGCCGTGGCGGTCGCGTCGGTAGTGGTGGCCGTGGGGTGAGGTCCACTCGAAGACTCCGGCCTCGGTCATGCGGTAGTGCCAGGCGGTGTGGGTCTTGAGGCGGTGGTGGAAGCGGCACAATGCCGCGAGGTTGTCGGTCGTCGTCGGGCCGGGTTGTGGTCGACCCTCGGCGTCGGCGGCGTGGTCGTACTCGGTGACGTGGTCAACGTCGCAGCGCCGGGCCGGTCGGGTGCACCACGGGAAGACGCACGTCGTGTCGCGGAGGATGACTTGCTCGCGGATCCGGTCGGGCACCTCGTACGCCGGCGTGGAGAGGTCGGCGTTGAGGTCGATCACCGGCTTCACGGTGACCTTCGTGCGGGAGTCAGCGCTCCAGTCCTTGACCTGGTCGAGGAGGAGCAGGCGCTGGCCCTCTTCCATCCGGCCGGTGGGCGCGAAGACGGTGTCCAGCCCGGCGAGGGCGGCGTCGAAGTGGGCGTGGAGCACGACCTCCCGAGCTGCGGGAAGCGTGGGCTGAGCGTCCGGATCGTCCTGGTTGCCGTCGTCGCTGACGAGGCGTTGGGTTGGGAGGTCGAGGGCGGTCTGGGTGCGGGCGAGATCGCCGAGGGCCTTCGCGCGCCGCACGGCGAGCGATTCGGTGGAGCCGAGTGCGGCCTGGGTTGCGGCCCCGTGAGTCACGGCGCGGTCGACGTCGAGGGCGTCGGCGAGGTCGAGCTCGGCCTCCATCCGCATCGTGCCGGCGAAGTGGACCTCGGTGGTGTCGATGCTCACGTGGCGCGGGTCGACGTGGAGGTAGCCGTCCTCCGGGTCCGCGGCCGGATCGAACCCGGCGAGGTCGTAGCGCTTGATGGTCTCGGCGACGAGCCGGTCCAGCTGCGCCGCACCGATCCGACCGGCGACGGCGGCGACCTGCGCGTCGACGAACGCCGCGGCTTCGCGAGTGAGTGCCGGTGTCGAGTGGATGGTGGCTTCGGCGACCGCGCGGGCCCGCCAGGCCGGGATCCGCCCGGCCTGGACCTGCGCCCAAAGGCGCGCGAGGCGGTGCCGGAGCTCGAGGGCGTGGCCGACGAGCTTCTTCGCCGCGGTCGTCGATATCCCGAGGACGGTGCCGAGCTCGGCGAGACAGAACTCCGCGACCAGTGGGGCGCCCTCACCCGCGATGGGCTCCTCGTGCTCGCAGCCCGGCACGGTGAAGGCAGCCGCGTCGTGGATCGACTCCGGCGGGTGCAGGTCGGCCCACCGAGCGGCGAGGACCAGCACGTCGGCCGCTGCTCGGTCCTCAGCGGCGCGGCGCTCGCGGATCGAGGCGAGCAGGTCGGAGGCGGTGAGGTCGTCGACCTCACGTGCTCCGGGTCCCAGTATCTCGATCATGTGTTCGATCCTAGAGGCGAGCACCGACAGTCACCCTTGAGTTGGCCTGACTCTGGACGGTTGCTGGCCGGCTCTTTCTCGCAGGGTTTCGTGACGGGACTTTCGTCCCTCCTCAAGCAGCGAGGGTGGACTGGTTTCGTGACGGGACTTCGTCTTTCCTCAACCAGCAAGGGTCGACTGATTTCGGGACTTCGTCCCTCCTCAACCACCGGAGCAGCGGGCTTCGTGACGGGACTCCGTCCCGCCTCAACCGACCGAGGGCCCGGCGAGCAGGTCGAGCACCTCGGCGGTGGGCCGTACGTCGCCGTAGGAGCGGTGGACGACGTGGAGGGTGGCGTTGTGGTCCTGGTCGCGCACCGCCGCGCACGCGTCGGCGACGAGGACGACGCGGAGGCCGGCGGCGCTGGCGTCGCGCACGGTGTCCTCGACGCAGACGTTGGTGACGGTGCCCGTGACCACGAGCGTGTCGACGTCGCGAGCCGCGAGGAGGGCGGGAAGGTCGGAGGAACCGGGGGAGTACGCACTCCGCGCGGTCTTCTCGACGACCAGGTCGTCCGGGGCGACGGCGAGCGAGGGGTCCACGCGCGACCTCGGAGGACCGTCACCGCCGGACCGGGCGTAGAGCTCGGGCCACCTCGTCGCCGAAGAACTCGCGGTCCTTGGCGCTCGGCGGCGCGTAGCCGGGGACCACCCACGCGACCACCCCGCCCGCCGAGCGGAGAGCGGAGGCGAGCCGCTCGACGCGCGGCACGATCCCGCGGACGTACGCCGACTCGCGGACGAAGAAGGGCACCAGGTCGACCACGACGAGCGCGGTACGTCGCGGGTCGAGGTGCTCGAAGGCGTGCCGCCGGCCGCGCCGGGCCTCGTGCCGGGCGTACTCCCGCTCCTCGACGAGCCAGGCGTGGTCGGCCGTGTCCGGCGGGTGCGAGGGCGACGGGGTCGACATCCGGCGAGGTTACTGTCCCTGCATGGCCACCGAAGACGTGCTGCGCCGGATGCGCGCCGAGGACGTCCCGGCCGTGATGGAGGTCCAGGAGCCCACGTCGGTCGCCGGGCTGTCGGCGGTGTTCCCGCAGGACGCCCATCCCTTCCCGCGCGAGGTGCTGGCCGGGCGGTGGCGCGAGGAGATCGACGACCCGGCGATCGAGTGCCTCGTGATCGAGCGCGCGGGTGCCGTCGCCGGCTTCGCGGCCCTGGCCGGCGACGAGGTGAAGCGCTTCGGCGTCGCCCTCGACGAGTGGGGGAGCGGCCTGGCGTCAGCCGCCCACGACGAGCTGCTCGCGCGGATGGCGGCGGCCGGCGTCGAGCGACCGTGGCTCCGTTGCTACGCGGCCAACCCCCGTGGGCGGGCCTTCTGGGAGAAGCACGGATGGGTCGCCACCGGTGAGCGGAGCCGCGGCCCGATGCCGCCGTACGCCGAGCTGCTGACCTACGTCCACGACCCTGCCTCGTCCGGGACCGACCCCGTCGCGGAGGCGTGAGCCGGTGCCTTCGGCGCGCACGGTCGGCGGGTCACGACGGCGTGCGCCGCGCCGATAGGCTGGAGCCCACCGGACGCACCACCCGACCCACTGACCCGAAGGATCGCCCATGGCCGGCGGACTGTTCGCCCTCCTCGACGACGTCGCCGCGCTCGCGCGCATCGCAGCAGCCAGCGTGGACGACGTCGGCGCTGCCGCGGGTCGGGCCAGCGCCAAGGCCGCCGGCGTCGTGGTGGACGACACCGCCGTGACCCCGCAGTACCTCCACGGGTCGGCCGCGGAGCGCGAGCTGCCGATCATCAAGAAGATCGCCATCGGCTCGCTGCGCAACAAGCTGCTCTTCATCCTCCCTGCAGCGGTGCTGCTCGGGCAGTTCCTCCCGTGGCTGCTGCCGGTGATCCTGATCTTCGGTGGTGGATTCCTCGCCTACGAGGGCGCCCACAAGGTGCACGAGCGGCTCACCGGGCACTCCACCGAGGCCGAGGAGGACGTGTCGGGGGCGGGGGAGTTCACCCCGGAGCACGAGAAGCGCACCATCGCCAACGCCGTGCGCACCGACTTCATCCTCAGCGCCGAGATCATGGTGATCGCGCTCAAGGAGGTCGTCAGCTCCGACCCCGACGCGAGCATCTGGATGCGCGCCATCGTGCTCGGCGTCGTGGCGGTGCTGATCACCGTGCTGGTCTACGGCGTCGTCGCGCTGATCGTGAAGATGGACGACGTCGGGCTCGCCCTGTCCCTGCGCGACTCCCGGGCCTCGAAGCGGATCGGCCTCGGGATGGTCGCCTTCATGCCGAGGCTGCTCGCCGGCATCTCCTTCATCGGCACGCTGGCCATGCTCTGGGTCGGTGGACACATCTTCCTGGTCAGCCTCTACGAGATCGGCGCTCACGACGGCCTGCTCGAGGGCACGGCGCTCGGCGACGCCCTCCACGCGCCGTACGACCTCCTGCACCACTGGGAGGAGGACGTGCACCACGCGATCGGCGGGGCGCTGGGCAGCCTCGTCGGCTGGCTGCTCAACACCCTTGTCTCCGCCCTCGTCGGCCTCGTCGTCGGGTTCGTCGTGCTGTACGCCCTGCGCGCCTTCGGCATCGGCGGCCACGGCGACGAGCACGGCGACGAGCACGGGACCGAGCACGGCAGCACGCACGGCGGTGGGGACGTCACCGAGCACGCCGGGGGCCACGTCCCGACGGGCTCGGATGGACGCGGCGGCGCGACCGGATCGACCCCCAGCGACCCGCCCCCCGAGGATTCTCCGAATCGCTGAGGGCGGTCCTACCCTCTTCTGGTCCGCGCGGGAGATCCCGAGGATGCACAGATGTGCGGCGCAGACGGCTCCACCACACCAGGAGACAACCGATGGACTTCAAGGTCGCCGACCTCAACCTCGCCGCCTACGGCCGCAAGGAGATCGAGCTCGCCGAGCACGAGATGCCGGGCCTGATGGCCATGCGCGAGCGCTACGGCAAGGAGCAGCCCCTCAAGGGTGCGCGCATCGCCGGCTCGCTGCACATGACCATCCAGACCGCCGTGCTGATCGAGACCCTCGCGGCCCTCGGCGCGGACATCCGCTGGGCCACCTGCAACATCTTCTCCACCCAGGACCACGCCGCCGCGGCGGTCGTCGTCGGCCACCCGTCGAAGGGGGGCACCCCCGAGGACCCGAAGGGCGTCCCGGTCTTCGCGTGGAAGGGTGAGAGCCTCGCCGAGTACTGGGACGAGGCGGAGAAGGTCTTCGACTTCCCGGGCGAGAACGGCGAGCCGGGCGGCCCCAACATGCTGCTCGACGACGGCGGCGACATCACGATGCTGCTGCACCTCGGTGTCGAGTACGAGAAGGCGGGCGCCGTCCCGTCGCAGGACTCCACCGACAACGAGGAGTTCAAGGAGGTGCTGCGCGTGCTGGCCCGCTCGCTCGAGGCCGACCCGCAGCGCTGGACCAAGCGCGCCCCCATGGTCAAGGGAGTCTCCGAGGAGACCACGACCGGCGTGCTGCGGCTCTACGAGCGCTTCAAGGAGGGCACGCTCCTCTTCCCGGCGATCAACGTGAACGACTCGGTCACCAAGTCCAAGTTCGACAACAAGTACGGCTGCCGCCACTCGCTCGTCGACGGCATCAACCGCGCCACCGACGTGATGATCGGCGGCAAGGTCGCCGTCGTCTGCGGCTACGGCGACGTCGGCAAGGGCTCCGCGGAGTCGCTGCGCGGCCAGGGTGCTCGCGTCATCGTCACCGAGATCGACCCCATCTGCGCGCTGCAGGCCGCGATGGACGGCTACGAGGTCAAGCGCCTCGACTCGGTCGTCGAGACCGCCGACATCTTCATCACCACGACCGGCAACTTCGACATCATCACCGTCGAGCACTTCCACAAGATGAAGCACCAGGCGATCGTCGGCAACATCGGTCACTTCGACAACGAGATCAACATGGCGGGTCTCGCCAGGATCCCCGGCATCGTCAAGGACGAGATCAAGCCGCAGGTCCACCAGTGGATCTTCCCGAGCGAGGACGGCACGCCCGGCAAGAAGATCATCGTGCTGTCGGAGGGCCGCCTGCTCAACCTCGGCAACGCCACCGGACACCCGTCGTTCGTCATGTCGAACTCCTTCACCAACCAGGTGCTGGCCCAGATCGACCTGTTCACCAAGGCCGACTCGTACGAGCTGGGCGTGCACGTGCTGCCGAAGCACCTCGACGAGGAGGTCGCCCGGCTGCACCTCGACGCCCTCGGCGTCGAGCTGACCGAGCTCTCCAAGGAGCAGGCCGCCTACCTCGGCGTCCCGGTCGAGGGTCCGTACAAGCCGGAGCACTACCGCTACTGAGCGAGAACACGCGTTCGGCCGAGGTCGGTCGTGGTGCCCCAATAGACTGGGCGCCATGACCGACTTCGCCGAGCCAGCGCGCGGCAGCGTGCTCGTCGTCGACGACGACCCCTCCTTGGCGGAGATGCTGTCCATCGTCCTGCGCCAGGAGGGTTTCGACAGCCGCATCGTCGGGCGCGGTGACGTGGCCCTCGACGCGTTCCGCGACTACCAGCCGGACCTAGTGCTGCTCGACCTGATGCTCCCCGGCAAGGACGGCATCGACGTCTGCAAGGAGATCCGCGCCGAGTCCGGCGTGCCGATCGTGATGCTCACCGCGAAGGGCGACACCATCGACGTCGTCGTCGGCCTCGAGTCCGGTGCCGACGACTACATCGTCAAGCCGTTCAAGCCCAAGGAGCTCATCGCGCGCGTCCGTGCGCGGGTGCGCCGCCACGACGTCACCCCAGGCGAGGGGCTGACCATCGGTGACGTGTCCATCGACGTGGCAGGCCACTCGGTGACCCGGGCGGGCGAGTCGATCAACCTCACCCCGCTCGAGTTCGACCTGCTCGTGTGCCTCGCGCGCAAGCCGTGGCAGGTCTTCACGCGTGAGGTGCTGCTCGAGCAGGTCTGGGGCTACCGCCACAGTGCCGACACCCGTCTGGTCAACGTGCACGTCCAGCGCCTGCGCTCCAAGGTCGAGCACGACCCGGAGAACCCGGAGGTCGTCGTGACCGTCCGCGGCGTGGGCTACAAGGCCGGCAAGTCCTAGGAGCACCGGTGAGCATGCGTGACCGGCTCCCACCGGTGCTGAGGCACGGGCCCGCCTTCTGGCGGCGCTCGGTGCAGGCGCGCGTCGTGGTCAGCACGGTCCTGCTCTCGGCGGCGGTCGTCGGCATCGTCGGCTGGTTCCTCATGCAGCAGACCCGTGACGGGCTGCTCGACCACCGGGTCGAGGCCGTCGTGCAGGAGGCGGAGGGCGAGACGGAGGCGGCCCGTGCGGCGCTGGCCGCCACGCCCGGCATCGACGCCGACGAGTCGGCCCAGCAACAGGCGCTCGTCGAGCCGATCCAGGCGCGCGGGACCACGCGCGGCTTCGCCGTGGTGCTGTCCCCGCCGATCGACGAGGGAGTCCGGCTGGCCGACGGTGGCGCGAAGTTCACCGAGGGCCTCGACCTGGCCAGCGTGCCGGAGTCCCTCGAGGCCCGCTTCGACTCGCTCTCCCCGACGGCATGGACCTACACCGACATCCGCACCACGCGGCCGATCCAGGGCCTCCCCGACGGCCCCGGCATCGTGGTCGGCAGCCAGATCCGGCTCCCGGCCGACGACAACACCTACACGCTCTACTACCTCTACCCGCTGGCCGAGCAGGAGGAGACCCTCGCGCTCGTCTCGCGGGCGATGCTCGTCGCCGGCGTTCCGCTGCTGCTGCTCGTCGCGTTGCTGACGTGGCTGGTGACCCGGCAGGTGGTGACCCCGATCCGGATGGCTCGCCGGGTCGCCGAGCGGCTGGCGGCCGGCCAGCTCCAGGAGCGCCTGCGCGTCACCGGCGAGGACGACCTGGCGCGGCTGGCGACGTCGTTCAACCAGATGGCCTCCAACCTCCAGAAGCAGATCCGCCAGCTCGAGGAGCTCAGCCGGCTCCAGCGCCGCTTCGTCTCCGACGTCTCCCACGAGCTGCGCACGCCCATCACCACCGTGCGGATGGCCAGTGACGTCATCCACGACGCCAAGCCGTTCCTCGACCCGGTCACCGGTCGCGCGGCGGAGCTGCTCCAGAAGGAGCTCGACCGCTTCGAGACGCTCCTGGCCGACCTGCTCGAGATCAGCCGCTTCGACGCCGGGGCAGCGGTGCTCGAGACCGAGGACGTCGACCTCGTCGACGTCGCCCGCCGCGTCGTCGACATGACCTCGGTGCTCGCCGCGCAGCGCGACACCCGGGTGGTGCTGCACGACCCCGGCACGCCCTGCGTCGCGGAGGCCGACGTACGCCGGGTGGAGCGGGTCGTGCGCAACCTCGTCACCAACGCCATCGACCACGCCGAGTGCAACGACGTCGAGATCTTCGTCGGTGCGGACCTCCAGTCCGCCGCCATCGCGGTCCGCGACCACGGCGTCGGCCTCGGACCGGGGGAGTCCGCGATGGTCTTCAATAGGTTCTGGCGGGCCGACCCGGCGCGGGCCCGCACCAGCGGCGGCACCGGGCTCGGTCTGTCGATCTCGCTCGAGGACACCCACCTGCACGGAGGATGGCTCCAGGCGTGGGGTCGTCCCGGGGAGGGCGCCCAGTTCCGGCTGACGCTGCCCCGCCGGCTGGGCATGCAGCTGCGCCACTCGCCGCTGCCGCTGGTCCCCGTCGACGCCCGGGAGACGGCATGAGGGGCAGCACGAGGAGCCGTCGCGCCGGCCGGGTGGCGCGGGTCGCGCGCGTGCTCGGCCTGGTGACCGCCGCCGCACTGCTGGCGGGCTGCGCGCGGATGCCCACCTCCGGTCCGGTCGTCGAGTCCGAGGGGACCAGCGGCTCCCAGGACGTTCCCGGCATCTCCTTCGATCCCCGACCGCCGCAGGCCGGGCAGGCGACCGCGGAGGTCGTCGAGGGCTTCTTCGAGGCGATGAAGGCCACCCCGGTCAGCGTCAGCGTGGCCCGCCAGTTCCTCTCCCGGGACGCGGCGGAGGCGTGGGTGCCCGAGCAGGAGATCATCACCTACGCCGAGCTGGGCGACCCGACGGCCGGCACCTCCGTGCGGGTCCCGCTGACCGACGTGAACACCTACGACGCGCGCGGTGCCTGGCAGCGGACCCACGGTGGCGCCACCCTCTCCCTCGGCCTGGTCAAGGAGGACGGCGAGTGGCGCATCGACGAGGTGCCCGACGCCCTCATCGTGCCGGAGACGTGGTTCGACGACTGGTACGAGCGGGCCTCGCTCTACTACTTCGACCCCACGACCGAGATCATGGTCCCCGAGCCGGTGTTCGTGCCCCGCGGTGACCAGTTCGCGTCGTCCCTGGTGCGCGGGCTGCTGACCCGGTCCTCCTCGGACCTGCAGGACGTCACCCGCAGCTACTTCCCGCCGGGCACCACGCACGGCCTCTCGGTGCCGATCACCTCCGGCATCGCGCAGGTCTCGCTGTCCGGCGACCCCGACGCCGTGGACGAGCTGACCGCCCAGCGGATGCTGGCCCAGCTCGTCTGGACGCTCCGGCAGGAGCCGCGCATCGGTGCCGTCCAGCTCAGCATCGGTGGTCGGACGATCGTCGGGCCCAGCGGCTCGCCCCAGGTCAGCCTGCAGTTCGGCAGCGGCTACGACCCCAACGGCGTGCCCGCCACCACGGACCTGTTCGCGCTCGACCAGGGAAGGGTCGTCACCGGACCGATGGGCGAGCTCGCCCCCACCCTCGGCCCGCTCGGGCAGGAGGAGTCCGGCTACGACCTGCGCTCGATCGGCGTCAGCCTCTCCGGCGTCCGGCTGGCGGGCGTCACCGCCACGGGGTCGGACCTGGTGGTGGCACCGACCGAGGCGCCCACCGGGGAGGTGGCGACCGTCGTCGTCGGGGCCGTCGACCTCGCCGCACCGCACTGGGACTACCGCGACCGCATCTGGGTGCTCGACCGCAACGACGGACGTGCGCGGGTGTTCCAGGTCGTCGGCGGGGAGACTGGGGAGGTGGTCGTGCCGGGGCTCACCGGGCGCCGACTCACGGAGCTGATCGTCTCGCGTGACGGGACCCGGCTGGTGGCCGTCGTGCGGACCGGCAAGGCGGACCGCGTCGTCTCCGTACGGGTCCGGCACGACGCCGCCGGGGCCGTGGTCGGCTTCACCCGGCCGCAGGTGCTGCCGGAGCCCGCCGAGGGCAACGCGCGGATCCGGGACATCGCCTGGCGCTCGCCCACGACCGTGTCGGTGCTGAGGGACATCATCACCGAGGGTCTCTCGCAGGTGCGCACGGTCTCCGTCGACGGCGCCCCGGGCGAGATCTCGACCGGCGGCACGACGACCCTCCGCGGACGCATCCGCACCTTGGTGTCCAGTCCGGTCGACCTGGTCGAGGCCTACGCCGTGGCGGGGCGCTCCGTGTTCGCCCTGACCCGGCCTGAGCGCTCGGTCCCCGACCTGCCGCCCGGCCTCACGTCGCTCACCTACGTCGGCTGATCCACAGGCGCCGCGCCCGCGGTTGCCGTCGTACGACCCGTGCTGCTGGCATGGGCGGGTGCTCGACGAGGCCCTCGACCTGTTCCTCGGCAGCCGGTGCGTGGGGTGCGACCGGCCGGGCCGGATGCTCTGCGCGGCCTGCCGCGACGGCCTGTCGGGCGGGCCGCGGGTGGCGTGGCCGACGCCCGTGCCCGACGGGCTCGTGACGCCGTGGGTCGCGGAGGCGTACGACGGCGCGGTGCGAGCGCTGGTGGTGGGACACAAGGACCGCGGCCAGTGGGGTCACCGGCGGGTGCTGGGCGACCTGCTCGCGCAGGCGGTCCGCGGCGCCGCCGCCGACCTCGACCCCGCGGTGCCGCTGCTGCTGGTCCCGGTGCCGTCCCGGCCGGGCGCCGGTCGGCGTCGCGGCTACGAGGCCACCGAGGCGCTCGTCCGCCGGGCCGCGTCCCGCGTACGTCGCGAGCGGCCCTCGGCGGTCGCGCCCCTGCTGGTCTCGCGCGGCGCCGCCGACCAAGCCGGCCTCGACGCGGGCGACCGGGCCGCCAACGTGGCCGGCTCGATGCACTGTCCCTCTGCCGCGCTCGCGCGGGTCGGCCGCCGGTGGAGCCGGGCCCACGTCCTGGTCTGCGACGACGTGCTGACCACCGGATCCACCGCGCGTGAGGCCCAGCGGGCTCTCGAGGCGGTGGGTCTGCCGCCCGTCGCGGTCGCTGCCGTGGCGGCGACCCGACGGCGGGCCGGGCCCGCGGGCCCCATCGCCCCGCCCGACAGGTGACCCCCCGGTTGGCCCGATGCGGTTGAGGGGCTAGCGTCTTGTCATGGAGTCCGCCCGGGTCCGTGGTTGCGTCACGGAGAGGGCTGCGCGCGGCACCGCGAGGTGCAGCGACACGTCCGAACCGTGGCAAGCCGATGCCAGTCGCAGGCGAAACGGTCCACGTAAGTCCCCGGGCACCGCGCTGCTCAGCAGCCCGACGCCCGTCGGACGATCACGGTGCGGCTTAGAAGTAAGTCCTGCCTCGTCTCCGGCACCAGATGTGCCGGAAGCCGGGAGAAGGCCAGTAGTGACGGAGAAGTTGCGAACGCTTCAGCAGGCGGTTGTGGGGTCGAAGACCAGGTCGGCCGGGCGGGCTCCATCCCACCCTGCCTCGGCGGGTGTGCCGCCGCGGCGAATGGAGGGGTGCGGACCGTTCGCTAGTTGAGGAGGTTCACATGGAGGTTGTGGTCACGGGACGGCACTGCGAGGTGTCCGACCGGTTCCGCGAGCACGTGTCCGAGAAGCTCAGCCGTCTGGAGAAGCATGATCACCGCATCATGCGCGTCCAGGTGGAGGTCGGGCTCGAGAAGAACCCCCGCCAGCACGACCGGTCGACCAAGGTCGAGCTCACGGCCTTCTCCAAGGGTCCGGTGATCCGCGCCGAGGCCGCCGCCGAGGACAAGATGGGCGCCCTCGACCTGGCGCTCGACAAGATGCAGGCCCAGATGCGTCGCGCCGCGGACCGCCGCCGCGTGCACAAGGGACGCAACGCCCACGTCGGCGTCGGCGAGGCGCTCGCCTCGTTGCCGGAGGTGGACGACGCCCCCGCTGACGACGAGGCCGTCGTCGAGCGCAAGGTCGGCCCGATCACGGTGACGGGCGACGGCCCGCTCGTGGTCCGCGAGAAGTCCCACAGCGCGGTGGCGATGACCCTTGACCAGGCCCTCTACGAGATGGAGCTCGTCGGGCACGACTTCTACCTCTTCGTGGACAAGGAGAGCGAGCGGCCGTCCGTGGTCTACCGCCGCCGCGGGTACGACTACGGAGTCATCTCGCTCGAGGTGGACTGAACCGACCACTGCCCACGGTCGCGCGCGCATGACATGATGCGCGCGTGACCGAGGCAACATCAGCTGGGACCGAACCCGTCCGCGTGCTCGTCGTGGACGACCAAGAGCTCTTCCGCCGTGGCCTCATCATGCTGCTGGGTGGAGACATCGACATCGAGGTGGTCGGCGAGGCGGCCGACGGCATCACCGCCACCGAGCTGGCGATCACCACCGCGCCCGACGTGATCCTGCTCGACGTACGGATGCCGCGTCGCACCGGCGTCGAGGCCTGCCGCGCGATCAAGGAGGCCGTGCCGGCCACCAAGATCATCATGCTCACCGTCTCCGACGAGGAGGCCGACCTCTACGAGTCGGTCAAGAACGGTGCCGCCGGCTACCTGCTCAAGGACTCCTCCATCGAGGAGGTCGCGCAGGCGATCCGCGTGGTCAACGAGGGCCAGTCCCTCATCAGCCCCTCCATGGCCGTCAAGCTCATCGACGAGTTCAAGCAGATGTCGAAGCCCGAGCGCGAGCAGGGCCCGGCCCTGCGGCTCACCGAGCGCGAGCTCGAGGTCCTGCGCCTCGTGGCCAAGGGCCTCAACAACCGTGAGGTCGCCAAGGAGCTCTTCATCTCGGAGAACACGGTCAAGAACCACGTCCGCAACATCCTGGAGAAGCTGCAGCTCCACTCCCGCATGGAGGCCGTCATGTACGCCATGCGCGAGAAGCTCCTCGACCTGCCGTGATCGTGCGGGCGAGCGCGAGGAACGAGCGCACGCCGTGAGCACGATCAGGTCGAGTGGCCCCACGGCCGAGCCCGCGAGGACGTGACGGGTTGTATCGAGACCCCGCCCTGTGTCGGTGGCGTCTGGTTGAGTTCGGGCCGTGGACCAGCTCACGCAGCTCCAGGCCCGCCGGATCGCCCTGGCCGCCCAGGGCTTCACCGACCGGCCCCACGCCACACCCACGATGGCGACGTTCGACCGCACGCTGGCGCGCACCGGCGTCCTCCAGGTCGACTCGGTCAACGTCCTCCAGCGCGCCCACTTCATGCCGCTCTACTCGCGGATGGGCCCGTACGACGTCGACCTGCTGCGCCGCGCCCAGCACGGCACCCCGCGGCGACCGCGCCGCCTCGTCGAGTACTGGGCGCACGTCCAGGCGCTGATGCCCGTCGAGCTGTGGCCCCTGATGCGCCACCGGATGGAGAAGTACCGCGGCGAGCGCGGCAAGTGGGGCTTCACCGCGGACGCGTCGCTCGAGCCCCAGGTGCTCGACGCCGTGCGCGACCGGGGCCCGGTCACCGCGCGCGACCTGGAGGCCGACTTCAGCACCGGCCCGCGCACCAAGCATCACTGGGGCTGGAACTGGTCCGAGGCCCGCAAGGTCCTCGACTACCTCTACCTCGTGGGTGACGTCGCCGTCGCTGGGCGCAACAGCCAGTTCGAGGTCGTCTACGACGTGCCCGAGCGGGTCCTGCCCGCGAGCGTGCTGGCCGCCCCCACGCCGACGCCGCAGGAGGCGGTCACCGAGCTCGTACGCCGCGCCGCGCGCTCGCACGGCGTGGCGAGCGGACCGTGCCTGGCCGACTACTACCGCCTGCGGCTCCAGCCCGCGCCCGGGAAGGCGAGCGTCAAGGTGGCGATCGACGAGCTCGTCGAGTCCGGCGAGCTGGCCCCCGTGGCGGTGCAGGGGTGGAAGCGGCAGGCCTACCTCCACCGCGACGCGCGGCTCCCGCGGCGGGTGGGCGCCCGCACGCTGCTCAGCCCGTTCGACCCGCTGGTGTGGGAACGGGCGCGGGCCGAGGCCCTCTTCGACTTCTTCTATCGGATCGAGATCTACGTCCCGGCGGAGAAGCGTGTGCACGGCTACTACGTCCTGCCGTTCCTCCTCGGCGACCGGCTGGTCGGGCGGGTCGACCTCAAGGCCGACCGGGCCACGGGACGCCTGCTCGTCCAGGGCGCGTTCGCCGAGGCGGGCGCCCCACCCGAGACCGCCCACGAGCTGGCCGGCGAGCTGCGGCGGATGGCCGACTGGCTCGGGCTGGACGACGTCGTGGTGGGCGAGCGGGGTGACCTGTCGCACGCATTGGGAGAGCCGTTGTCGAGGTAGGTACAGTTACCACTCGTGCCTGCCATCATCGACAAGCTCCTCCGCATCGGCGAGGGCAAGATCCTCCGTGAGCTCGAGTCCGTGTCCAAGGCCGTCAACGCCATCGAGGACGACTTCGTCAAGATGACCGACGACGAGCTCCGCGGGATGACCGACGAGTTCCGCGAGCGGCTCGCCAACGGGGAGACCCTCGACGACCTGATGCCGGAGGCCTTCGCTACCGTCCGCGAGGCGAGCAAGCGCGTGCTCGGCATGCGGCCCTTCGACGTGCAGATCATGGGCGCGGCGGCCCTCCACCTCGGCAACATCGCCGAGATGAAGACCGGTGAGGGCAAGACGCTCGTCGCCGTGCTGCCCTCCTACCTCAACGCCCTCGCCGGCAAGGGCGTGCACGTGGTCACGGTCAACGACTACCTCGCCAAGTTCCAGTCCGAGCAGATGGGCCGCGTGCACCACTTCCTCGGCCTGACCGTCGGCGTGATCCTGCCGTCGATGAAGCCCGCCGAGCGACGCGAGGCGTACGCCTGCGACATCACCTACGGCACCAACAACGAGCTCGGCTTCGACTACCTCCGCGACAACATGGCCGACTCGGTCGACGACTGCGTGCAGCGCGGCCACAACTTCGCGATCGTCGACGAGGTCGACTCGATCCTCATCGACGAGGCGCGGACCCCGCTCATCATCAGCGGCCCGACCCAGGACGAGGTGAAGTGGTACGCCGAGTTCTCCAAGGTGGCGCGCTCGATGGTCCGCGACACCGACTACGAGGTCGACGAGAAGAAGCGCACG
This sequence comes from Nocardioides sp. GCM10028917, assembly GCF_042666175.1. Lineage (NCBI taxonomy): Bacteria > Bacillati > Actinomycetota > Actinomycetes > Propionibacteriales > Nocardioidaceae > Nocardioides > Nocardioides sp. GCM10028917. The sequence goes on along the minus strand of NZ_JBHTFL010000008.1, from coordinate 400,977 downwards.
ATCTCCGTGCTCGAGCCCGGCATCACCAAGGTCGAGGACCACCTGGGCATCGACAACCTCTACGACTCGGTCAACACCCCGCTCATCTCGTTCCTGAACAACTCCATCAAGGCCAAGGAGCTGTTCCGCAACGACAAGGAGTACGTCGTCATGGACGGCGAGGTGCTCATCGTCGACGAGCACACCGGCCGCATCCTGGCCGGTCGCCGCTACAACGACGGCCTTCACCAGGCCATCGAGGCCAAGGAGGGCGTGACCGTCCGCGAGGAGTACCAGACCCTCGCCACGATCACCCTGCAGAACTACTTCCGCCTCTACGAGAAGCTCTCCGGCATGACCGGTACGGCCATGACCGAGGCCTCGGAGTTCGACAAGATCTACAAGCTCGGCGTGGTCCCGATCCCGACGAACCGTCCGATGCAGCGCGTGGACAACGTCGACCTGGTCTACCGCACCGAGGAGGCCAAGTACGAGGCCGTCGCCGACGACATCGCCGAGCGCCACGAGAAGGGCCAGCCGATCCTGATCGGCACCGTCTCGGTCGAGAAGTCGGAGTACCTCTCGAACCTGCTCAAGAAGCGCGGCATCCCGCACACGGTCCTCAACGCCAAGCAGCACGCCGACGAGGCCAAGGTCGTCGCGCTCGCCGGTCACAAGGGCTCGGTCACCGTCGCCACCAACATGGCCGGTCGAGGCACCGACATCATGCTCGGCGGCTCGGTCGACTTCCTCGCCGACCAGGAGCTGCGCAAGCAGGGCCTGGACCCGGTGGAGGCGCCGGAGGAGTACGACGCCGCGTGGCCCGCCATGGTCGAGCGCATCAAGGCGCAGGTCGCAGCCGAGCACGACGAGGTCAGGGACCTCGGCGGCCTCTACGTCGTGGGCACCGAGCGCCACGAGTCGCGTCGCATCGACAACCAGCTCCGCGGTCGTTCCGGCCGCCAAGGCGACCCGGGCGAGTCCCGGTTCTACCTGTCGCTGCAGGACGAGATGATGCGCCTGTTCAAGTCGGAGTGGGTCGACCGCATCCTCACCGTCCTCAAGGTTCCCGACGACGTGCCCATCGACGCCAAGCGCGTCAGCAACGCCATCGCCGGCGCCCAGGCCAACATCGAGTCGCAGAACTTCGAGTCGCGCAAGAACGTGCTCAAGTACGACGACGTGATGAGCCGTCAGCGCGAGGTCATCTACGCCGAGCGCCGCCGGGTGCTCGAGGGCGCCGACCTCGGTGAGCAGATCCGTGGCTTCCTCGACGACGTGATCGCGGGCTACGTCCGCGGCGCGACCGAGGGCTACGGCGAGGACTGGGACCTCGACGGACTGTTCACCGCGCTCAACCAGCTCTACCCGGTCGGCCTGACCAAGGAGGGCGTGGTCAAGCAGGCTGGCGGCGTCGAGGGGCTCAACCGCGAGAAGCTCGTCGAGGACCTGCAGAAGGACGTGCAGGAGGCCTACGACCGCCGCGAGGACGAGATGGGCGAGGAGGTGCAGCGCGAGCTCGAGCGCCGCGTCGTGCTCTCCGTGCTCGACCGCAAGTGGCGCGAGCACCTCTACGAGATGGACTACCTCCGCGAGGGCATCTACCTCCGGGCCTACTCCCAGCGCGACCCGCTCGTGGAGTACCAGCGCGAGGGCTTCGACATGTTCGCCGCGATGATGGACGGCATCAAGGAGGAGTCGGTCGGCTTCCTGTTCAACCTCCAGGTCGAGGTCGAGGCCGAGGACGACGAGCCGGACGAGGTGCAGGCCCAGCCGGTCGCGCCCCAGGTCTCCGGCGCCACCCCGCAGATCGACTTCGCGCAGGCGGCGGCCCACGCGCCGGGTGCCCAGGCGCAGCAGCAGCCGCAGCAGCCGCAGCAGCACTCGCCCACCATCCGGGCCAAGGGCCTCGACAGGCCCAACCGTCCCCAGAACCTGTCCTACAGCGCGCCGTCCGAGGACGGCGAGGCCGAGGTCCACGCGTCACCGGGTGGCGAGGACGACCCGTTCGCCGGTGTCGGTCGCAACTCGCTGTGCCCCTGCGGGTCGGGACAGAAGTTCAAGCGCTGCCACGGTGCCCCCGGCGGCGCCACCGGCCGCGCGACCATGGGCGGCTGACCACCCCACGACGTCCTTCTCCTCCGCTGCGCTCCTCCGAGCAACGCCGCAGGGACCCCGGAATCGAGCGCGGAGCAGGACGGGGCCGTCAGCCCCACGCGATCGCCACACACTGCCACCGGTCCCGCACGACCTCGAACCGTGCGGCGACCGCGCGTGAGCGTCGGCCGTAGCGCACGTGCGCGCTGGCCTCGACCGCGTCGCTGCGGATCAGGGCGGTGCGCACGCCGACCACGACCGGCCGCGCCGGGTTGGGTCCCCGGACCCGGCCCGGCGCGAGGCCGCCGGCGGCGGTGACCGACCGGGCGCGGCCCGACAACGTGTCGAAGACGTCGGGGACCGTGTGGCGCAGCAGCTGGGCGACCGGGCGGTCGCCGGCGGCGATCTCGACCGCGGCCTGCAGGTAGCGGCCGACGAAGGCGTCCACCTGCTCCCGCGAGGCGCGCTCCAGCTCGGCCAGGTCGCTCGCGCGGGTGCTGCGCAGGCGTGGCCGCGGGGGAGCGGTGCGCGGCGTCAGGTCCAGGGCCAGCGCTCCCTGCACGCTGGCGATGCCGGCGCTCGGTCGGAGGAGGACGACCTCGGCCTCGGCGCTGTCGGGTGTGCTCATCGTCGTTCTCCGTCCTTCGGGTCGGTGTGGGTGTCGGGCAGGCGGAGCGCCTGGCCCGGGTGGATCAGGTCGGGGTCGTCGCCCACGACGTCGCGGTTGTGGCGCCAGATGGCCCGCCACCGGGCCTCGACGTCGGTGCCCGACGCCGGGTGCGCCCGGGCGATGGACCACAGCGAGTCGCCGGACCGGACCACGTAGGGGTCCTCGCCCGGCGCGGCGGCGGGTGCGTCCGGGTGCGCCGACGTGGCCGAGGTGGCCGACGTGGCGGGTGCGACGGCGCGCTCGGGCAGCGGGAGCCCGGCGAGCACCTCGGCCCCGTCGCCGCCCGAGGCGTGCGCCGGCAACGCCGTACCGGCCACCACGGCCGCGCCGCACGCGAGCAGCACCCAGCGGCGCGCGGCTCCGCCGCGGCGCGGCACCGAGCCCGTCACGACCTCGGCGACCGTCAGCGACGTGACCAGCCAGAGCCACGCCAGGGACAGGGCCAGCCCGGTGGCGCAGGCGGCCACGAGCACCTGCGGGACCGTGTCGGGGGCGCTCGCGTCGGCGGCGCCACGCCAGGTGGCGGGCACCGCGAGTGCCGCCGCGGTGCAGGCGGCGGTGACGCCGAGCCACACGACGTACGGCCGAGCCGTGTGGACGATCCCCCGAGGCATCACGCGATCCTTCCGTTTGCGTGCGTTTGCATCATTCAACGAACGTTCACGCCGTGTGTCAACGGCCCATCCACACGGTGCTGACCCACCCGGGGTGGCGGCTCGCGTCGCTAGGCTCGGCCCATGTCCTGGGAGCACGAGCTGTTCGCGCTGCTCGACGACCTCGAGGGGCAGGCGGCGGCAGCGTGGGAGGCCGACCGGCAGGCCGAGCTCGCCGACCGGGCGCGCACCGAGTACGCCGCCGTCACGCTCGCCAGCCGCCTGATGGCCTCGCGCGGCCGCGACGTGGCCCTCGACCTGCCGCACGTCGGCCGGATCGAGGGACGGCTGGCCCGGGTGGGGGAGGAGTGGTGCCTGCTCGACGCGACCGGGCAGGACTGGATCGTCCCGCTGCGCGCGGTCACCGGCGTACGCGGGGCGAGCGAGCGGTCGGTGCCGGAGGTGGCCTGGTCACCGGTGGACCGGCTGGGGCTGCGCGCCGCCCTGCGCCGCCTGGCCGACGCCGGTGCCCGGTGCCTGGTCCACCTGGCCGACGGCACCCGCCACGAGGCGTACGTCCAGCGCGTCGGTGCGGACTTCCTCGAGGGGCGCGCCACCTCGGGTGAGGTATTCCTCGTGCCCTACGCCGGACTCCTCGCCGTGCAGAGCCGCGACGACTGACGCGCGGTGGCGACCGCGAGCGTCAGGTGGCCTCGACGTCGTACGGCGGGACCTGGCCGTCGGGGAGGGCGGACTGCTTGGCGGCCGCTGCCTGCTCGCGGTCGACCTCCGCCATGGCCTCGGTGATGTGCTTGCGCACGATCGAGCGCGGGTCCAGGTCGCGCAGCTGGAGGTCGGAGTACTCCGGGCCGAGCTCGTTGCGCAGCTCGTCGCGGGCGTTGTTGGCGAGCCCGCGGGCGCGGTGCAGCAGCTGTGCGGCCTGGCGAGCGAGGTCGGGCAGCTTGTCAGGACCGAGCACGACGACCGCCACGAGGGCGATCACGGCCAGCTCGAGGAGCCCGACGTCGAACATGGTTGAGAACCTACTGCCTGGCCGGAGCCGCGCTCGGACGTGGTCAGAACTTGCTGGACGGGGTGAGGCCGAGCTGCATGCCGGCGAGACCGCGGCCGCGGCCTACCAGCGTCTCGGCGACCCGCGTGAGCTCGCGCGCGGCGGGGGCGGTCGGGTCGGCCTCCACGATGGGCTTGCCGACGTCACCGCCCTCGCGGAGCGAGATGTCGAGCGGGATCTGCGCGAGCACCGGCACGTCGTAGCCGAACCGCTCGGAGAGCGTCGCCGCGACGCGGGCGCCGCCACCGGAGCCGAAGATCTCCAGGCGGTGGTCGTCCTCGGGCGGGCAGTGCGGGCAGGGGAGGTAGCTCATGTTCTCGACGACCCCCACGACGCGCTGGTGCATCATCGACGCCATGGTGCCGGCGCGCTCGGCGACCTCGGCGGCCGCCTCCTGCGGCGTCGTCACGACCACGACCTCGGCGCTCGGCAGGTGCTGGCCGAGCGAGATCGCCACGTCGCCGGTGCCCGGGGGCAGGTCGAGCAGCAGGGCGTCGAGGTCGCCCCAGTAGACGTCGGCCAGCATCTGCACCAGCGCGCGGTCGAGCATCGGGCCGCGCCAGGCGACGACCTGGTCACGGCGGGGCTTGAGCATGCCGATGGAGATCACGGAGACGCCGCTGGGCGTGGGCACGGGCATGATCAGGTCGTCGACCTGGGTCGGCCGGGTGTCGGCCACGCCGAGCATGGCGGGCACGGAGTGGCCGTAGATGTCGGCGTCGACGACACCGACCTTGAGCCCCTGCGCAGCGAGCGAGAGGGCGAGGTTGACGGTGACCGAGGACTTGCCGACGCCGCCCTTGCCGCTGGCGATGGCGTAGACCTTGGTCAGCGAGCCCGGCTGGGCGAACGGGATCTCGCGCTGGGCGCGGCCGTCGCTGAGGATCTCCTTGAGGCCGGCGCGTTGCTCGGCGGTCATCACTCCGAGGCTGAGGTCGATCGACGCGACGCCGGGGACCTTGGTGACGGCCGCGGTGACGTCCCGGTTGATGGTGTCCTTGAGCGGGCAGCCGGCCACCGTCAGCAGCACGTGGACCGCGACCGAGCCGTCGTCGGCCACCTCGACGGTGTCGACCATCCCCAGCTCCGTGATCGGGCGCTTGATCTCGGGATCGTTGACGGTCGCCAGGGCGTCCATCACCTGCTGCTGCGTGGGGGTGCTCATGATGGAGAAGTCTACGAGCCACCCCGTGGGCTCACGGTCCCGGCTCGTCCTCCGGCTCGCGGCGCGCCAGATCCTCGATGTCGCCCAGCAGGCCGCGGAGCTCCGAGCGGAGGAAGTCGCGGGTGGCGACCTCGCCGACCGACATGCGCAGCGAGGCGACCTCGCGGGCGAGGAACTCCATGTCGGCGTGGGCGCGGGCGTTGGCCTGGCGGTCCTGCTCGGCGATCACCTTGTCGCGCTGCTCCTGGCGGTTCTGGGCGAGCAGGATCAGCGGGGCGGCGTACGACGCCTGGAGGCTGAGCATGAGCGTCAGGAAGATGAACGGGAACTCGTCGAAGCGCAGGTCCGCCGGCGCCAGGACGTTCCAGCAGATCCAGGCGGCGACGAACATCGTCATCCAGAGCAGGAACTTCGCGGTGCCCATGTAGCGGGCGAACGACTCCGCGAACACGCCGAACGCGTCGGCGTCCACGCTCGGGCGTCGCACGATCTGGCGTCGCGTGTCCCGCGGAGTGTCGAGGCGGGTCCGACGGTCGGAGCTCACCCGGCCCTCCCAGCGCTGGGTCCGCCGTTGATCCGGCCGGGCCGCGGAGCGCGGTCGCGCCAGCCCTCGGGCAGCATGTGGTCGAGGAGGTCGTCGACGGTGACCGCGCCGATCAGGCGTCCCTCGTCGTCCACCACGGGTGCCGCGACCAGGTTGTACGTCGCCAGGTGGGCGGCGACCTGGTCCAGGGAGGCGTCGGGGCGCAAGGGGTCCATCGAGTCGTCGAGCGCGGCAGCGACCAGCGTCGACGGTGGCTCGCGCAGCAGCCGCTGGATGTGCGCCGCGCCGAGGAGCTTGCCGGTCGGGGTCTCGAGCGGCTGGCGGCAGACGTAGACCAGGGCGGCGAGGGCGGGCGTCAGCTCGGGGTTGCGGACGTGTGCGAGCGCGTCGGCGATGGTGGCGTCGGGGGAGAGGATCACCGGCTCGGGCGTCATCATCGCGCCGGCCGTGTCGTCGGCGTACGACATGAGGCGCCGCACGTCCTCGGCCTCCTCCGGCTCCATCAACCCGAGCAGGGTCGCGGCGGTCTCCGGGTTGAGGTCGGCGATCAGGTCGGCGGCGTCGTCGGCCGACATCTCCTCGAGGATGTCGGCAGCGCGCTCGGAGTCCAGGTGCTCGAGGATCTCGACCTGGTCCTCCTCCGGCAGCTCCTCCAGCACGTCGGCGAGCCGCTCGTCGCCGAGAGCGGCCACGACGGCCGCGCGCCGCTCCGGCGGGAGGTCGTGGATCATGTTGGCCGCGTCGGCCGGGCGCATGTCGTTGAGCGCTGCGATGAGGTGGGTGGCGCCCTGCGTGGGCTCCTGCGTGGTCAGGCCGGTGACGTCGCGCCACTCCACGACGTGGGTCTGGCCCCGCCGCCGGAAGCCCTTGCTCGGCTCCTGCACCGCGACGCGCGAGAGCACCCAGTCTCGGTTGCGGGCCTGCTCCATCGCCACGTCGTAGACCGCGCCGGTCACGCCGGACTCGCGGATCGTCACGGTGCGGTCGAGCATCTGGCCCATCACGAGCGTCTCGGTCGAGCGCTGCTCGAACCGGCGCATGTTGAGCAGCCCGGTCGTGTGGACCTGACCGCTGTCGATGGCGGTGATCCGCGTCATCGGCACGAAGATCCGGCGTCGCCCGAACACCTCGGCGACCATGCCGAGGACGCGCGGCTGGCTCGTCTCCGTGCGGAGCGCGACGACGAGGTCGCGCACCTTGGCCACCTGGTCGCCCTGGGGGTCGAAGATCGGCAGCCCGACGAGCCGGGCCACGAAGACGCGGGTCGGGGTGTTGCTCACGGCCGCAACGTTAGCGTGCCCCGTCCTCCGCGAACCGCCTCCGCGCCGAAGGGGTGGTGTACCCTACTGTCGCACGAGTCACTTCTGTCACATCGATCGGACCCGGGCCGACACGTCGTCGACGTGTGGGGAGTGGTCACGGTCGGGTCACCTCGACGACGCCACTTCCCCGACATCTGTGAGGCCCCCTCCATGCCCGGCACGACTGCTTCCCCGCGCCCGTCCTCCGTCCGACGCCTCTGTGCCGTCGGCCTGACGCTCGCCACGGCCCTGCTCGTGGCCCCGGCCGCGCCCGACGCAGGCCTCGCTCCCGCCGCGGCCGAGCCGGTCGCGGCGCCCGTCGCCGCCCGGTCCATGACCGTCCCCCAGACGACCCCGGCCACCGGCTTCCGGGTGGCCAGCTTCAACGTCCTCGGCGCCGACCACACCGCTCCCGGCGGCAACCGGAAGGGCTGGGAGTCGGGCACCGTGCGCACGGACCGCGTCGTCAGCCTGCTGCAGGAGCACACCCTCGACGTCGTCGGCTTCCAGGAGTTCCAGCCGCCGCAGGCGACGCGCTTCGCGGAGCTGACGGGCGCGTCGTGGCAGACCTACCCGGGCCTCAACAACCCGGCCGGCCCGTCGGTCAACTCGATCGGGTGGCGCACCGACGTCTGGACGCTCCTCGAGGCGCGCACCCTGCCGATCCCCTACTTCGACGGCGTTCCGAGCCGGATGCCCGCCGTGCTCCTGCAGAACGTCGAGACCGGCCGCCGCGTCTGGTTCTTCAACACGCACAACCCCGCCGACGTCCGCGGTCCGGCGCAGGGCTACCGCGACGCCGGCTTCGCGATGGAGGTGGCCCTCGCCAACGAGCTGCGGGCGGCCTACCCCGACGCGCCCTTCATCTCGCTGGGCGACAAGAACGAGCGCGGCAGCTACTACTGCAAGGTCGCTCCCGGCGCCGACATGTGGTCGGCGAGCGGTGGCTACGTCGACGGCAGCACGTGCTCCCCGCCCGGCGGCGGCGCGATCGACTGGATCATGGGCACCAAGGACGCCTTCTTCAACAGCTATACGCGGGTCTGGAACGACTTCGTCTCCAAGACCAGCGACCACCCGCTCTACACCGCCAACGTCGTCGTCCCGGCCTCCGCGCCGGTCGGCGTCGACCACGTCGTGGTGGTCGCCGTCCCCGGCCTGACCTCGGCGATCGCCGGCGGCTCGAGCGCGCCGGGTGAGGCCACCCGCATGGCCACCAACGGCACGTCGACGACGAACGCGCGGACGGTCACGGAGAGCACGCAGGCCGACGCCAACCTGATCTCGCTGCTCAGCGGACGGCGGGTGTTCCCCAAGGGTGGAGGCCACGGCGTCGGCTCCAAGAAGACGCTCCCGTCCACGGTCCACGACTCGGCCGGCCAGTACGTCTCCAGCCTCTTCGACCTCGCGCACAACAACTCGGCGCGGACGATGTTCGCCTCGAGCCGCAAGGAGACCCAGCTCGTCCTCCGCAGCTGGAACCGCAAGGAGGGCGGCAAGGACCCGTACGGCGTCGACGACGGCACCGCCAAGATCGACCGGTTCAAGATCATGCGCGACGACTCGAGGAGCGTCGGCTGGTGGCGCGACACCATCGAGCGCAAGCCCGCCGAGCTGAGCGTCATCGAGCTCTCGGGCGTGCTGAAGGCGGGCGAGGACGACGGCTTCAAGGGCCCGGCCTACCAGAAGGCGGTCCGCAAGGCGTTCCAGAAGGTGGCCGGCATCCGCCGCAGCATCGCCAAGTCGCCCGCGATGAACGGCACCACGCTGCTGATCGTCACCGGCACCGGCGGCGCTCAGAAGTCCCGCGGCTCGTCGCGCACCTGGGCACAGAGCTACAAGGTGCCGATGTGGGTGACCGGTCCGGGCGTCCCGGCCGGCAGCGACCTCTACGGCCTCAACCCGTCCTTCACCTCGCCCGGCACGCAGCAGCCGAGCTACTCCGGCTCCCAGCCCATCCGGGTCGGTGACCTGACCAACCTGGTGACGCGCTTGCTGGGCGTCCCGCCGGTGCCGGCATCCTCGATGGACCCGGAGCAGCGGTTCCAGGTCTTCGACCCGCTGCTGGTGCCCGGGTCCTGACGCGCGACGGTTGGTGCCGGGCGACGGCGCCCGGTTAGGCTTGCGGCTCTGAGCCGTCCACGCCCGGCGTGGAGTCGTCCGCCGGGGCCGTCGGCTCGCCCTCCGCAGAAGGTGGCCGTGAAGCACAAGGACCCCGAGACGACGAGCAGCGCGGGCGCCCCGCGCCGCTCGCGCGTCGAGCTGTGGGCTCCGTTCCTCGTGCTAGCGGTCGTCGCGGCCGTCGTGTGGGCGTCCTTCTGGTCGGACTCTGCGGTGGACGAGGTCGCCAGCGACCGGTCGGACGCCTCGCAGGCCACCCCTGCCTCGGACGCTTCGGGCGAGCCCGACAGGTCGGGCGGCGACGACGGCGGTGCGGGGGACCGGTCGCGATCGGCCGGGGCCGAGCCCGAGCACGCGGAGCCCGAGCAGCTCGAGGAGTCCGTGCGCCGCTTCCGGGCCGCCCAGCGCCGGCTGGCCGCCCGGGTCTCCCGGCAGGTCAAGGTGGTCGAGCGACGCATCGAGCCGTTCGAGTTCCAGGTCGCGTCCTACAACGTCCTCGGCGACTCGCACACGGGGCCGGGGGGCAACAAGCCCGGCTACCCCGACGCGGGCCCGCGCATGGACATGTCCATCGCCGCGCTCCGCAACAACGGCATCGACGTCGTCGGGTTCCAGGAGTTCGAGCAGAGCCAGTACGGCATGTTCAGCTCGCGCGCGGGGGAGTACTCGCTCTACCCGGGGATGGCGCTCGGCAACAAGTCCGTGCGATTCAACATCGCGTGGCGCTCCGACGTGTTCCGCATGGTGGAGGCCCACACCCTCACCATCCCGTACGCCGGTGGCAGCCGCATCGCGATGCCGGTCGTCCTGCTGGAGTCGATCAGCACCGGTCGCCGCGCGTGGTTCGCCAACTTCCACAACCCCGCCGACACGCCCAACCTCGGCAACAACGCGCGCTGGCGGGCCGAGGCGGCCGCCATCGAGGTCGCCCACCTCACCGAGCTGCACCAGGCCGAGGGCGTACCGGTGATCGCGACCGGTGACTACAACGAGCGCGCCGAGATCTTCTGCCGCTTCACCGCCGGCGGCGTCTTCACCGCTGCTGCGGGCGGCAGCTCGGCCGGCGGCTGCGCCCCGCCCCCGAGCATGCAGGTCGACTGGGTCTTCGGCTCCACGGGCGTCGCCTTCACCGGCTACGCCGTCACCGGCACGGGCCAGGCCTCCGACCACAGCATGGTGCACGCCACGGCGACGCTCACCGGCGACGACGGCGAGACCGCGCTCCTGCCCGACACCGACACCGACACCGAGGGCGACGGCGAGGGCGACGGCGAGTAGGCGCTGAAGCCCCGCGCCTGCCGCTGGGTATAGTCCGCCGCGTGAGGTCCCTGAGCCAGATGAGGCGTACCGCCGCGCTGGAGGTCCTCCGGATCGACGCCGCGGGGCTGCTGGTCGCCGGGACCCACGAACAGCTCGTCGACGTGGCCTTCGACGGCCGCCGCATCTGGTCCTTCTGGCTGCTGCGTGACGGCGAGCAGGGCGACGACGGCATCACGCTCACCTGGCCGAAGCCGCTGCGCCCCTTCCTCGACGGCGTCACCGAGGTGACGCTGAGCGACCCCGGCACCGACACGGTGCTGTTCTCGAGCACGGTGCAGTTCGGGGCGCGTCCGGACCGGATCGAGGTGGTCAACCCCGCCGGCCGCCCGCTGAGCCTCGACAAGTCCCTCAAGCTCGTCGAGACCTTCGACACGCGCGACGCCGCGCAGGTCGAGCCGCTGCTCGACGCGATCGAGGAGGTGCTCGGGGCGTTGCGGCAGGTCGGGCTCGACGCCTTCCTGGCCTACGGCACCGCCCTCGGCGCCATCCGCGACGGCGGCCTCATCGGCCACGACAGTGACGCCGACCTCGGCTACGTCAGCACCCACGACCACCCGGTCGACGTCATCCGGGAGTCCTTCCGCATCCAGCGCGCGCTCACCGACATGGGTTACCGCGTCACGCGCTACAGCGCCATCGCGCTGAAGGTCCACGTCCTCGAGAGCGACGGCCTCGACCGCGGGCTCGACGTGTTCGGCGGCTTCATGCGCGACGGCACCCTCTACCTCATGGGCGAGATCGCCGTGCCCTTCGAGCGCGAGTGGGTCTACCCGCTCGGGACGGCGTCGCTGGAGGGCCGGGAGTTCCCGGTCCCCGCCGACACCGACAGGTTCCTCACCGCCACCTACGGCCCCCACTGGCGCGTGCCCGACCCGGCGTACAAGTTCACCACCCCCGCGAGCACCATCGAGCTCTTCAACGGCTGGTTCCGCGGGATGCGCACCGGCCGCGCCGGGTGGCACGCCTACCACAAGCGCACCGCGCACCACTCCGCGTCGGTCTCCGCCGTCGCCGAGGCGGTCGCCGAGCGCCACCCGGACCTTGCGACGTACGTCGACATCGGCTGCGGGCGCGGCACCGACGTCGCGTGGTTCGCCGACCGCGGTGTCACCGCGATCGGTCTCGACTTCCAGCCCTTCGCCTACGACGAGGAGGCGGAGCGCCGCGCCGACGACCCGCGCGTGACGTTCCAGCTCTTCAACCTCCTCGAGCTTCGCCACGTCCTCGCCGTCCCCGCCTGGATCGCCCGCATGCCCGGCCCGCGCGCCGTCGGCTGCGTCCACGTCATCGAGCGCCTGGGGCGCCGCGGCCGGCTCAACATGCTGCGGTCGGCCCGCATGGTCCTGGCCGGGACGACCGGCACCCTGCACCTGCAGTTCCTCAGCGAGAAGGGACGTGACGGCTACGCTCGCCGCACCGGTGCCCGCAAGCCCCTCGACCCGGCGGTCGTCGCGGCCGAGGTCGAGGAGTCGGGCGGCCGGGTCCTCGAGCAGGTCCGCGAGCACGTCTCGGACGCCCCCGGGAGCTCGCAGGTGTGCCGCATGATCATCGACTGGAACGCGTGAGGTGGGAGCAGACATGTTCGGACTGGGCAATCGGAAGGGGCACCGCTCCGGCCCCGAGGTCGACGCCAACCTCGAGAAGCGCGTCGCCGCGCTCGAGGAGGCGGTCCAGGAGAACCGCGCCCTCAACGTGCGGCTCGCCGAGCTCACCGACGTCGTGACCGAGCTGCTGCTGCCCGTGGCCGCGCGCGACGAGGAGAAGCTGGAGGAGCTGCTCGGGAAGTACCGCGGGGACTTCTCTTGAGCCCTGGCTCACCCGACCGCGGCGGCCCGCGCCGCGTCTTCCTGCACGTGGGGCTGCCCAAGACCGGTACGACGTACCTCCAGCAGGTCGTCTGGGCCAACCGCGAGCGGCTGCGGTCGGCGGGCGTGTTCCTGCCCGGGTTCGGCCACCGCGAGCACCTCTGGGCCGCCCTGGACCTGCAGGAGCGCCCCAGGCTCGCCCGGCGTCACGCGGACGCCCCCGGCGCCTGGCAGCGGCTCGTCGACGAGGCGTCCGCCCAGCCCGGTGACGTGCTGATCACCCACGAGTTCCTCTGCGGTGCGAGCGCCGAGCAGGCGTCCCGGGCGATCGCCGACTTCCCGGACGCCGAGGTGCACCTGGTCGTCACGGCCCGTGACGCCGCGAGCGTCGTGTCGGCCGGGTGGCAGGAGTCGGTGAAGAACGGCAGCACCGTCGACCTCGACGCCGTCATGTCCGGCAAGGCCGCGGGCGGGCCCGAGTTCAGCATGCGCACCTGGGACCTGGCCGGCGTCCTCGAGCGGTGGACCCCCGACCTGCCGGCCGACCGGGTGCACGTCCTGGTGATGCCCGGCGCGGGCCAGCCGCGCGACCTGCACTGGCGGCACTTCGCCGAGGTGCTCGGCATCGACCCCGACGCCTACGAGGCTCCCACCGACGCGGTCAACCCCGCCCTCGGGATCGTCCAGATCGAGACGCTCCGGCTGGTCAACAAGCACCTGCCGCCCTACTCCGCGCAGGAGCGCGGCGTGTGGATCCGCGGCTACCTCGCCGAGGACCTGCTGGCCCGGCAGCCGCGCGAGCGTGGGGGTCTGCCGGAGCAGTACCGTGCGCGGTTCGCCGAGCTCGACCGGGCCGCCACCGCGGTGATCGTCGACCGGGGCTTCCACGTGCTGGGGGACCTGGCGGCGCTCACGACGGACGCCGGCGGGCCCTCGGGTCGCGAGCCCGACACCGTCACCGCCGACGAACTTCTCGAATCGGCGTCCCGACTCGTCGCTGATATCGTGGCCGACGTCCGCGCGAGCACAGGTGATGTGCCGCCACGTCGGGGGAATCTCTGATCCGGCCGCCTTCGGTGCCACGTAGGAGTTGTTGTGCGTTCCAAGTTCGTTGCCCTTTTCGCCGCCTGTGGGCTGCTCGCCTCGCTGGTCGCGCCCGCCTCGGGTGCGGCCTCCGCCGCGTCAGCGCCCACGTCGAGCCCGGCCGCCGCCGCGACCACGACGAAGCTGACGGCACCCGCCGCGCGCAAGCCCGGCAAGCCGAACAAGAAGTGGAAGGTCCCCACCGGGGCGAAGTTCAACAACCCGATGATCCCCAGCAAGCGCTTCGTCATCGAGCGCCACGTGCTGCGCGCGATCCGCAACACGCCCAAGGGCGAGAAGATCACCATCTCGGCCTACTCCCTGGACCGCCAGGTGTTCGCCGACGAGCTGATCCGCGCCAAGAAGCGTGGCGTGAAGGTGCGGGTCCTGCTCAACGACCACCTCGTGCCCGGCGCGCAGGTCCGCATCCAGCGCGTGCTCGGCCACAACACCAAGAAGAAGAACTTCCTCAAGCGGTGCACCGCCGGCTGTCGTGCCGACGAGAACGAGTACAACAACCTGCACAGCAAGTTCTACCTGTTCAGCCGCACCGGCAAGAACCGCGACGTCGTCATGCTCGGCTCGTACAACATGACGCTCAACGCCGTGCGCTGGCAGTGGAACGACCTGTGGACCACCGTCGGCAAGACGACGCTCTACGACCAGTACATCGCCCTGTTCAACGACATGCGTCCCGACTGGGACAAGCGTCGTGCGACCTACGCGTTCTGCGAGGCGGGCCTCAACTGCCCCTCGGGCGACCAGCACAAGTACTACAACATCGTCTTCCCCCGCTACACCACGCCGTCCAACGACGCGGTCCTCGACATCCTCAACAACGTCCAGTGCGTCTACACCGACGCGGCGGGCGCGCAGCGGCGCACCCAGCTCGCACTGTCGATGCACACGATGCGTGGCGGCCGCGGCAACTACATCGCCGACAAGCTGCGCGACCTCTACGCCCAGGGCTGCAACCTGCGGGTCAACTACGGCCTGATGGGCTTCCACACCAAGCAGCACATCGGCGCCCCGACCGCGCGCGGTCGCGTGCCGCTGCGGTCCACCGGGTTCAACCTCGCCGACGACGTGCCGACCGGTGACCCCGAGATCGACAACATGCCCGAGAACATCGAGCGCTACACGCACCACAAGTACTTCGTGCTGAAGGGCTCCTACAAGGGCAACGTCGACAGCCACATGGTGTGGACCGGCTCGACCAACTGGTCCAGCCTCGGCACCCCGCAGGACGAGATCCTGTTCAGCATGCACGGACGCGGCAACGTGCGGGACTACATGAAGAACTTCAACCTCATGTGGCAGAAGCCCTACAGCCGCGACGCCTACACCACGACGTACTCGTCCTGGAAGACGGTCAACGGCCGCCGCGTCGGGGTCGGCCCGATGGTGACGGTCGAGCCCGACCGGCTCAAGGGTCGCGGCGCGACCTGGGAGAACGACTGACCCGAGGTCAGCCCTCCTGCTCGCCGGCCTGGTCGGCGGGCAGGATCGACTCGGCGAGGCCGCGGACGGTCTCCAGGTCGGGTCCCTGGAGCACCACCGTGCTGCCCTTCAGGTCGTGGGCCAGCACCGTGGCGCCCTCGTGGTCCCACGCGGACCAGGTGCCGGTGCCCCAGTCCGACAGGTCGACGTCGTCGGCCGCGACCAGGTCGGGCTGGTCGGCCAGGGCCTCGTCACTCGTGCCGGGGAGCTGGTCGAGGACCACGTCGCCGGTAGGTGCGGTGAACTCCATCCGCCACCACTGCGGTTCGGGCTGGTAGCCGCCACCCACCGTCGTCCAGCCCTCGGGCAGCGTCGAGGGGACCATGGTGATGAGGTCGTCGCTCGTCGCGCGCAGAGCCGCCTTCTTGTACTTGGGGGCCACCGCGGGCTCCGTGCCGAAGTCGACGGGCTCCACCGGCGCGGCGCTGGGGGTGGCGCTGGGGGTCTCGCTGGGCGTCTCGGTCGACGCGTCCGAGGGCGAGCTCTCCGACGACGGGTCGACGCCGGTGTCGGGGGTGTCCTCCCCGCACGCTGCGAGGAGCAGGACGAGGGAGGCTCCGAGGGCTGGTCCGATCGCACGGGTGGCTCGCATGCACGGCAGTCTCTCACGCGGGCCACGCCGCTCGGCGGTGTGACGACCGTCTCGGCCCGCGACCCTGCCCAGGGTGAACGGTCGATAACTAGACTCCGAGCGATCCAGCCGCCAGCGCCCAGGAGCCCCCACATGCCCCGCCTCTGCCAGACCGATGGCCTCTCCGAGGACCAGTCCGAGATCCTGAAGGCCGTCCGGCAGTTCGTGGACGAGCAGATCATCCCGGTGGCCCAGGAGCTCGAGCACGCCGACGAGTACCCGACCGAGATCATCGAGGGGCTGAAGGAGCTCGGCGTCTTCGGGCTCACGATCCCGGAGGAGTTCGGCGGTCTGGGCGAGAGCCTGTTGACGTACGCGCTGGTGGTCGAGGAGATCGCGCGCGGGTGGATGAGCGTGTCGGGGGTGATCAACACCCACTTCATCGTGGCCTACATGCTGCTCCAGCACGGCACCGACGAGCAGAAGCAGAAGTACCTCCCGCGGATGGCCACGGGCGACGTGCGTGGCGCGTTCTCGATGTCCGAGCCCGGCCTGGGCTCGGACGTGTCGGCCGTCTCGACGAAGGCCACCAAGGCGGAGGACGGGTCGTACTCCATCACCGGTCAGAAGATGTGGCTCACCAACGGCGCCACCTCCACCCTCGTCGCGGTGCTCACCAAGACCGACGAAGGGGCGGAGAGCGTCTACAAGAACATGACGACCTTCCTGGTGGAGAAGGAGCCCGGGTTCGGTCAGACCGCCCAGGGGATCACCGTGCCGGGCAAGATCGACAAGATGGGCTACAAGGGCGTCGAGACCACCGAGCTCATCCTCGAGGGCCACCAGATCGCCGCCGAGCAGGTCCTCGGCGGGGAGCCCGGCAAGGGGTTCGTCCAGATGATGGACGGCGTCGAGGTCGGCCGCGTCAACGTCGCCGCCCGTGCCTGCGGGCTTGCCTGGCGCGGATTCGAGCTCGCCATCGCCTACGCCCAGCAGCGCAGGACCTTCGGCAAGGCGATCGCCGAGCACCAGGCCGTGCTGTTCCGGCTCGCGGAGATGGCCACGAAGGTCGAGGTCGCGCACACGATGATGGTCAAGGCGGCCCGTCTCAAGGACACCGGCAAGCGGATGGACGTCGAGGCCGGGATGGCCAAGATGGTCGCCAGCGAGTACGCCAACGAGGTGGTCGAGGACTCCTTCCGGATCCACGGCGGCTACGGCTACTCCAAGGAGTACGAGATCGAGCGCCTGATGCGCGAGGTCAAGTTCATGCTCATCGGCGAGGGCACCTCCGACATCCAGAAGATGATCATCGGCCGGTCGCTGCTCAAGGACTACCAGCTGCGCTGAGCCGCCTCAGCGAGCCGCGGCCGCCTCGGCCGCGGCGTCGGCGGCGGCCAGAGCCTCGCTGGCGGCCTCGACCGCGTCGGGGGAGAGGACGTGCTCGATCGCGAGCGCGGAGGCTCCCAGCACCGCCGCCTCACCGCCGGCGCGGGACGTGACGATGCGCAGGTGCTCGGTCGCCAGTGGCAGCGACCGGTGGTAGACCGACTCGCGGATCCCGGCCAGCAGGTGCTCGCCGGCGCCCGCGACCTGGCCGCCGATCACGACCACCGACGGGTTGATCAGGTTCACCATGGTGGCGACGACCTCGCCGATGTCGCGCCCGGCCTGGCGCACCACGCCCATCGCGACCCGGCTGCCCGAGCGCACGAGCTCGACCACGTCGCCGCCGTTCTCGGCCTGCTCGCCCTGCGCGCGCACGGCGGCCGCGAGTGCGGGTCCGGCTGCCACGGCCTCGAGGCACCCGGAGTTGCCGCACCGGCACGGCACGTCGTCGGCGCCGGGCACCCGGACGTGTCCGAGGTCGCCGGCCGTGCCCTGGGCACCGCGCTGCAGGATGCCGCCGGACACGATGCCGGCGCCGATGCCGGTCGCGACCTTGATCAGGACGAGGTCGTCCACGTCGCGCAGGTGCCGGCGGCGCTCGCCGAGCGCCATGATGTTGACGTCGTTGTCGACGAGCACCGGCACCGGGTACTTCTCCTGCAGGTAGGCAGGCACGTCGAAGCGGTCCCAGCCGGGCATGATCGGCGGGTTGATGGGGCGTCCGGTGGAGTGCTCCACGGGGCCGGGGAGGCCGATGCCGATGGCGGCGAGGTCCTCGATGGGGCGCTCGCTGGCCTCCAGGAGGTCGCGGACGGACTGCACGACCCAGGTCAGGACCGCCTCCGGGCCGTCGGCGACCGCGATCTGCGCGTCGACCTCGCCGAGGATCGAGCCGTTGAGGTCGGTGAGGGCCGCGCTGGCGTGGGTCGCGCCCACGTCCACGCCGACGACGAGCTTGGCCGTGGGGTTGAGGGCGAAGAGGGCCGGGGGTCGACCCCCGGTGGACCGGGCGCCGCCGAAGGGAGCCACGAGGCCCAGGCGCATGAGGGTGTCGATGCGGGCCGTGATCGTCGATCGGGCCAGGCCCGTCGCCTCGGCCAGCTGGGCTCGCGTCCAGGGCCTTCCGTCACGGAGGAGATCGAAAAGCTCACCGGTTCGCACGGCCGGAGTCAAGCACATGCATGACTTTGCACGCTAGATGTAACACTTTTGACAGGTACTCGACAAAAGCCCGTGACGCGTGCCACAGTGTCGCCCGTGCCTCCGATCACACCCCAGAACAGCCCGGTCGAGAACGCGCTCGTCGCGACCGGGATGACGAAGAGCTTCTTCGGCAACACCGTGCTGGACGGCCTGGACCTGACCCTGCGCGCCGGTGAGGTCCACGGCCTCGTCGGCGAGAACGGCGCCGGCAAGTCGACGCTCATGAAGATGCTCGCCGGCGTCTACACCCCCGACAGCGGCACGATCGTCGTCGGTGGCGACGAGGTGTCGTTCAGCCACCCGGTCCAGGCCCAGCGCGCCGGCGTCTCCACCGTGTTCCAGGAGTTCAACCTCCTCCTCGAGCGGACGATCGCCGAGAACATCTGGCTCGGTCGCGAGCCGCGGCGCTTCGGCCGCTTCGGACCGGTCGACACCGGTCGCATGCGCCGTGACACCGAGGAGCTGCTCACCGGCCTCGGTGTCGCCGGCCTGAAGGCCGGGACCCTCGTCCGCAGCCTCTCGGTCGCCGAGCAGCAGATCGTCGAGATCGCCAAGGCCGTCAGCTTCGACGCCAAGGTGATCCAGATGGACGAGCCGACGGCCGCGTTGGCCGACCACGAGGTCGAGCTCCTCTACTCCATCATCCGACGCCTCACCGACCGGGGCGTGGCGATCGTCTACGTCTCGCACCGGCTGAAGGAGATCTTCGAGCTCTGCACGACGATCACCATCCTCAAGGACGGCCAGCACGTGGCCACCCGGCCGGCCACCGAGCTGTCCGAGGGCGAGCTCGTGCGCCTGATGGTGGGCCGTCCGCTGACGACGTACTTCCCCGAGAAGCCCGTCGACGTCACCGTCGGCGACGTGCGGCTCGCGCTGTCCGGCGTCGGCAACGGCTACGTCGACGGCGTGTCGCTCGAGGTCCGGGCCGGCGAGATCGTCGGCATCGCCGGGCTGCAGGGCTCCGGACGCACCGAGGTCCTCGAGACCGTCTTCGGCGTCCACCCCGTGTCCCGCGGCTCGATCGCCCTCGACGGCTCGCCGCTCGAGGTCAGCAGCCCCCGCCAGGGCGTGCGTGCCCGCCTCGCCTTCATCACCGAGGACCGCAAGGCCAAGGGCCTCGCCCTCAACCAGTCGATCCTCGACAACGCCCTCGGCGTGGTGCGCTCGGTCTTCCCGCGGCGCACCGGTGCCGCGCGGCGTGACATGCCGGGGGTGCTGTCGAACCTCGACGTCGCGGCCCACAGCCTGAGCCAGGAGGTGCAGTTCCTGTCCGGCGGCAACCAGCAGAAGGTGGTGCTCGCCCGCTGGCTGAGCATCGACCCTCTGGTGGTGCTCATGGACGAGCCCACTCGCGGCATCGACGTCGGTGCCAAGCACCGCGTCTACGAGCTGATGCGCGAGCTGACCCGCAAGGGCGTCGCCGTGCTGATGGTCTCCAGCGAGCTCCCCGAGGTGATCGGCATGTCCGACCGGATCCTCGTGATGCGCGACGGCACCCTCGCCGGTGAGCTCCCGGCGGGTGCGAGCGAGGAAGCCGTGCTGGCCATGGCCACCGGAGCAGCGAGCGAGGAAGCAGCATGAGCGCCACCACTGACAGGACGCCGGAGCCCTCGAGCACCCCCGACCCGGCTGCGAGCGTGGAGAGCCGCGAGTCCGTACGCCGTCGGCGCGCCGCGCGCCCGCGTGGGGGCCAGCAGCTCGGCTCGACCGCGCTCATCTACCTCGTGCTCCTGGGCGTGGTCGTCGTCTCGGCCGTGCTCACCGCCGTCGAGGGCCGGAACTTCTTCACCCAGGGCAACATCTGGGCCGTCCTCACCGCGATGAGCGTGCTCGGCCTGATCTCGATCGGCCAGACCCTCGTCATCCTCGTCGGCAGCCTCGACCTGTCCGTCCCGTACGTCGTGAGCCTCGCGACGGTGGTCGCGGCCGGGGGCATGAAGGGCCTCGACTCCAACCTGTCCGCCGCGGTGTTCAACACGCTGGTCCTGTGCGCGCTGATCGGACTCGCGATGGGCGTGCTCGTCAGCGTGTTCGACGTGCACGGCTTCATCGCCAGCCTCGGCGTGGGCCTGATCGTCAGCGGCTACCTCGCCACCAACTACCAGGGCAGCCACGGCGACGCCTCGCCGGCGCTGGAGCTGCTCGGGCGCAGCGGCATCGCCGCGGTGATCCCGACCGCCTTCATCCTGCTGCTCGTGGCCGCCCTGCTGGTCACGCTGATGCTCCGCTACACGCGGCTCGGGCACCACATCTACGCCATCGGCGGCAACCGCGACGTGGCCCGCATGTCGGGCGTCCGCACGTCCGTCCCGGTCATCGCCGCGCACGTCCTGTGCTCGCTGCTCGCCGGCATCGCCGGGCTCCTGCTGCTCTCCCGCACGGGTGTCGGCCTGCCGACCATCGGCTCGCAGGGGCGCTACGACCTGCTGTCGATCGCGGCGGTCGTCCTCGGCGGCACCCTGCTGGCCGGCGGCAAGGGAAGCGTGGTCGGCACGATCGGCGGGGTGGCGATCTTCGCGGTCATCGACAACGTCATGGGCGTCATGCAGGTCAACCCGTTCCTCAAGGACTTCGTCCGCGGCCTCGTCATCGTCCTGGCCGTCGCCGTCTACGCCCGCCGCAGCGTCGTACGCCGTCCGCCCCGCTTCGCAGGCAACCGGCCCTCGCTGCCCATCCCCGGCTCGAACACGAAGGAGGAGACCGCATGAGCACCGCGACCTCGAGCCCCGAGGCCTCCGCGGCCGGCCGCACGCTCCCGCTCACCGAGGGCTCGCTCCCGCAGCGGATCCTCCGCGGCGCGATCACCCCGGGCGGAGCGGTCTTCATCCTGCTCGCGGTCCTCTTCATCGCCGTCGTCTGGGTCAACCCCTCCTTCGGCGAGCCGCCGCAGCTGATCCGGTTCATCGGTCGCACCGCGCCGATCGCGATCGCGGCCATGGGCCAGTACTACGTCATCGTCTCCGGTGAGTTCGACCTCTCGATGGGCGCCGTCATCGCGACCCAGGTCGTGATCGCCGGCAACTACATCGGCGAGGACGAGGGACGCGTGCTCCCGGCCATCGCGCTGATGCTGGTCATCGGTGTGCTCGTCGGCGTGGTGAACGGGCTCGGCACGACGATCCTGAGGGTGCCGAGCTTCATCGTCACGCTCGGCACCATGCTCGCCCTCGGCGGGCTGGTGAAGTACCTGACCGGCGGCGCGGCGACCGGCAACCCCGTCGACACGTTCCGCGAGATCGGCCGCGGCGGCGTCCAGGACGTGCCCGTTCTCGACGTGCTGCCCTACTCGGTCATCATCCTCGTCGTCGTCACGGTCGGCAGCTTCTGGCTGATGCGCTCGCCGTTCGGCCGCACGCTGATCGCGACCGGGGACAACCCGGACGCCGCCGGCCTCGCCGGCGCGAAGGTCTGGTGGGTCAAGACCCGGGCGTTCATCCTGTCCGCGCTCTCGGCCACCATCGCCGGCATCCTCCTCGTCGGCTACGCAGGAGTGCACCCCTCGGTCGGCGCCGGCTACGAGTTCCAGGCCATCACGGCCGTCGTGCTGGGCGGCGTCGTGCTGGGCGGCGGACGCGGCTGGGTGCTCTCGGCCGCCGCCGGCGCTTTCGCGCTGGAGCTGCTCTTCTCGTTCCTCAACTTCCAGGAGGTCGAGTCCACCTGGAGGAACACGGTTCAGGGCGTGATCATCATCCTCGCCGTCGCCGCCTCGGCACGCGCGTGGTCCCTGGGTCGTCGTCCCCCCTCTCGGTCCACCCCAGCCGCACCTGCACCATCACCCACCACTGCCCGCCCGGGCACTGAAACAGGAGAAAACTGATGCGCCACAAGATCCACCGCGCGCCGATGGCAGTGGCCTCGGCCCTGCTGCTCGGGGTGTTCGCCACCTCGTGCAGCACCGAGGACCCGACGGACTCCACGTCAGGCACCGACGAGAGCTCGGAGACGTCCGAGTCCCCGGAGGCCTCGGAGGAGAGCCCCGAGGGGGAGCAGGAATGGTTCGACCAGGCCGTCTATGACGAGCAGTACGAGCAGCGCTCGGCCACCTTCGAGGGTGACCCCGAGAAGCCGTACCTGCAGTACATCGACGGCGAGATGACCGACACGGCCGACTTCAAGGCCAACGGTGCCCAGAAGGCGTGCTTCGCCAACGCCTCGATCTCCAACCCGTGGCGCCAGACCGGCTGGATCACGATGAACCAGCAGCTCAAGGAGATGCAGGACAAGGGTGTCATCTCCGAGATGGAGACCCGCGACGCGGGCGACGACGACAACACCCAGATCGCCGACATCGACTACTTCATCTCCGAGGGCGACTGCGACGCCTTCATCATCTCGCCGAACTCCACCGCCGCGATGACCGACGCGGTCGAGCGGGCCTGCGAGACCGGCAAGCCCGTCGTGGTCTTCGACCGCGGCGTGCAGACCGACTGCGCCACCACGTTCATCCACCCGATCGGTGGCTTCGCGTGGGGCATCGACACCGCCGAGTTCCTCATCGACAACCTCGAGGAGGGCGACAAGGTCGTCGCGCTGCGCATCCTGCCCGGCGTCGACGTGCTCGAGCAGCGCTGGGCGGCTGCCGAGAAGCTCTTCGAGGAGAACGGCATCGAGGCGGTCGACTACTTCACCGGCGCCGACCCGACCGAGATCAAGAAGATCATCACCGACGAGCTCGGCAAGGGCGAGGTCCAGGGCGTCTGGATGGACGCCGGTGACGGCGCTGCCGCCGCCATCGAGGCCTTCGAGGACTTCGGCGCCGACTACCCGGTCATGACCGGTGAGGACGAGATGACCTTCCTGCGCAAGTGGGAGGAGACCGGGCTGACCGGCCTGGCGCCCGTCTACTCCAACTTCCAGTGGCGCACCCCGCTCCTCGCGCTCGAGAAGATCTTCGCCGGCGAGGAGGTCCCGAAGGAGTGGGTCCTGCCGCAGACCCCGATCACCGAGGACGAGCGTGCCGACTACCTCGAGGCCAACGACGGCATGCCCGACGGCCACTACGCCAAGTTCGGTGGCGAGGACCTCGTCGGCTACCCCGAGGTCTGGCAGGAGCGCCAGATCCCCTGATCCGGCCCTGATCCGGATCGCCGCATGATCTGATCCACCCGTCGTCGGTGGGCCGGGCTCGCCCGGCCCACCGACACCCGTCCCCGCACCAACCAGCACGCACCCCACGGCACACCGCCCCGGAAGGACCACCCCATGCGAGAGATCGGCGTCAACACGTGGGTCTGGACCTCGCCGCTCACCGACGCGGGCGCGGCCGACCTGCTGCGCCGGATCGCCGACATGGGCTTCGACGCCGTCGAGCTGCCGCTGGAGAACGCCGGCGACCTCACCGTCCCCGTCGTGTCCGAGGTGCTCGCCGAGACCGGCCTGACGCCGTGCGTCGTGGGAGCCATGGCACCGGGGCGCGACCTCGTCGACGCAGCCTGCGTCGCCGACACCCAGGACTACCTACGCGCCTGCATCGACTTCGCCGCCGGCATCGGCGCGCGATCGGTGTGCGGCCCGTTCTACGCCTCGACCGGCCGCGTCTGGCGGATGGACGCCGACCAGCGGCAGACGGCGTACGACGACCTCCGCACGCACCTCGCACCGGTGGTCGACCACGCGGTCGCGCAGGGCGTCCGGCTCGGGATCGAGCCGCTCAACCGCTACGAGACCTCCCTGGTGAACACCGTCGACCAGGCCCTCACCGCCCTCGAGCCGTTGCTCGGCGAGGGACTCGGCCTGGCCCTGGACAGCTACCACCTGAACATCGAGGAGCGGTCCAGCGCGGACGCGGTCCGCGCCGCGGGCCGGCACCTGGTGCACGTCCAGGTCTGCGGCAGCGACCGTGGCGCGCCCGGCGGCGACCAGACAGACTGGGAGGCCCTGGTGTCCGCCCTCGACGACGTCGGCTACGACGGCCCCCTCGTCATCGAGAGCTTCACCGCCGACAACGCCTCCATCGCCACGGCCGCCTCCATCTGGCGTCCGCTGGCACCCACCCAGGACGAGCTCGCCCGAGACGGCCTGTCCTTCCTCCGGTCCCTCGCCTGAGCGACCGTTCCCCGCAAGTCAGGAGAAAGCACGTGACCAGCACACCCAGCGCATCGGGCGCCGCCGGGTCCCCGGGAGTCGCCGTCATCGGATACGCCTTCATGGGCAAGGCGCACTCCCACGCGTGGCGCAACGTCGCGGCCCTGCGCCCCGGCGCTCCCGGCGTACGCCAGCAGGTGCTGGTCGGTCGTGACGCGGACGCCGTGGCCGCTGCCGCCGGCCAGTACGGCTGGGCCGAGTCGGCCACCGACTGGCGCGAGGTCCTGGACCGCGACGACATCGACATCGTCGACGTGTGCGTCCCCGGGCACCTGCACGCCGAGGTGGCGATCGCCGCCCTCGAGGCCGGCAAGCACGTCATCGCCGAGAAGCCCCTCGCCAACACCATGGCCGAGGCGGAGAAGATGGTCGCCACCGCGAAGGCCGCTCGCGAGCGCGGCGTGCACTCGATGGTCGGCTTCAACTACCGGCGCGTGCCCGCGCTGGCCCTGGCCCAGCGGCACATCGCCGAGGGTCGTCTCGGTGACGTGCGGCAGGTGCGCGTCTCCTACCTGCAGGACTGGCTCGCCGACGACGCTGCCCCGATGACCTGGCGGCTGCGCCGCGAGCTGGCCGGTTCCGGCGCGCTGGGCGACCTGGCCTCCCACGCCGTCGACCAGGTGCGCTTCCTGCTCGGCCAGGAGGTCGCGGCCGTCAACGCGATCACCCATACCTTCGTCCCGGAGCGCACCGGTGCCGACGGGCCCGAGGAGGTCACCGTCGACGACGCCGCGTGGGGCACCCTGCGCACCGACGCCGGTGCCGTGGTCAGCCTGGAGGTCACCCGCATGGCGACCGCCCGCAAGAACGCGCTCGGCATCGAGGTCTACGGCAGCAACGGCGCGCTGCGCTTCGACCTCGAGTCGCTGAACCACCTCGACGTCTGCCTCGACGGCGCCGACAGCTTCAGCCGGCAGCTCGTCACCGAGCAGCACGACCCCTACATCGACGGCTGGTGGCCGCCCGGCCACGTCCTCGGCTGGGACGCCACGTTCACCAACCAGGCCGCCGACTTCCTCGCGGCCCTCGCCGCCGGTCGGGAGCCGACCCCGTCGTTCGAGGACGGGCTCGCCGTCCAGCGCGTGCTCGCCGCGATCGAGGCCAGCTCCGCACGCGGGGGGAGCTGCGTCGAGGTCGACGGGGGTCCGATCTGATGGGTCGCCCGATCCGCCTCCTCACCGGCCAGTGGGTCGCCCTGCCGCTCGAGGAGGCGGCCCGGCTCGCCGCCCACGGGTGACGCATCCCACGCCCGGCGGCGGGCCCGCGGGGACGTGCCCTGCGGCACGATGGCGGCCATGACCTCCGCCGCCAAGACGAACCCGGGCAACTTCTTCGAGGACTTCTCCGTCGGGCAGGTCATCGAGCACGCCACCCCGCGCACGGTCACCGAGGGTGACCGGGCGGTCTACGGCGCCATCTACCCGACTCGGTTCGCGGTCCCGTCGTCGGCGGAGTTCGCCGCGTCCGTCGGGCTGCCCGCCCACCCGGTCGAGGAGCTGGTCGGCTTCCACGTCGCGTTCGGCAAGACGGTGCCCGACGTGTCGATCAACGCCGTGGCCAACCTCGGCTACGCGGAGTGCCGCTTCCACGTGCCGGTCGTGCCGGGTGACACCCTCCGCACCCGCTCGGAGGTCATCGGACTCAAGCAGAACTCCAACGGCCGCACCGGGGTGGTCTGGGTGCGCTCGACCGCCACCAACCAGCGCGGTGAGGTCGCGATCGACTGGGCCCGCTGGGTGATGGTGCACAAGCGGTCGGCGGACTCGCCGGCCCCCGAGACCGTCGTGCCGTCGCTCGCGGGCGCCGTCGCGCCGGAGGACCTCGTGGTGCCCGCCGGCCTCGACTTCTCGTCGTACGACGTGGTGGCTGCCGGGGAGCCGCACCGGCTCGGCGACTACGAGGTGGGGGAGCGCATCGACCACGTCGACGGCGTGACGCTCACCGACGCCGAGCACATGATGGCCACCCGGCTGTGGCAGAACACCGCCAAGGTGCACTTCAACACCGACGCACGCCCCGACGGCCGGCGGCTCGTCTACGGCGGCCACGTCATCTCGCTGGCGCGGGCGCTGTCCTTCAACGGCCTGGCCAACGCCCAGCTCCTCGCCGCGATCAACGCCGGCGCCCACGTCGCGCCGGCGTTCGCCGGGGACACCGTCCACGCCTGGTCCGAGGTGCTCGACACCGCGGTCCTCGACGCACCGGGCGTCGGGGCACTGCGCCTGCGGCTGGTCGCCACCCGGGGCCGCGACGAGTCGATGACGCTGCGTGGCGACGACGGGTCGTACGCCGACGGGGTCCTGCTCGACCTCGACTGCTGGGCGCTCGTCCCGCGCTGAGCCGCGCGCCGGGCGGTGCCTGAGGGGGATTCCGGGTGGCCGGAACCCCCGTGGCTCACCGCTGCTCGGTGAGCCGTCGCAGGACACGCCCGAGGGCGGTGCCTGAGCCACCTCCGGGAGCCTCGGCAGGTGGCTGAGACATCGCTCGGCCGGGTGACGGTGACACGCGGCCGAGCAGGTCGTCGGCGATCAGGCCGACGGCCTCCTCGAGCGACGCCGGCTCGGAGTCGGTGCCGAGGCGCGGCAGGACCGCCCGGGCGGCGGCGAGCAGCTCCTCGTCGGTCGCGTCGTCGGGAGTGCGGCCGTCGCGTGGCGGCGCCGGCAGCAGGTCGTCGAGGTCGCCCACGACGTCGTACGAGCTGGCGCGGAGGTCGGCGACGATCGCCGCCGCGCGCTCGTGCACCCAGGCATGGTGCCGGGCGGGCAGGACGAACGACTCACGGGTCGCGGAGCCGACGAGCGCCTCGGGGACGAACGTCCCCTTCACGTGGCGGGCGAGCGCGGGGGACCGCTCGGACCGCGGCACCCGTTCGTTGATCCGTCGCAGGAGCTCCGCCTCGACCAGGCCGAGGGAGTCGTTGGGGCGCTCGGCCTCGGTGTCGAGGCCGGCCACGTCGACGCCGAGGACCGAGGCGGTCCGCAACCACAGCTCCTCGCGCGGCGCGCCGGGCCGAGGTACGACGACGAGGTGCGCGCGCTCGTCGGGGAGGCCGGTGGACCAGAGCTCGAGGATCGCGGGCACGTCCTGGTAGCGCCAGAACTTCTGGTGGTCCTCGTCGCGGCGGACGGTCGCGAGGAAGCGGCGGTAGGCCTGTCGGGCGCCCATCTTGACCCGCTGCTGCCACGCCGAGGGCAGCACCCGTCCGAGGTCGCGGGCGGTGACGACCACGTGCACCTCGTCCGCGACGTCCGCGAGGTCGTCGAGCGCGGCCCTCGCCGCCTCGGCAGGGGAGTCGGCGAAGTGCTCGTTGGTGAGCAGCACGTCGCCCGGCCAGTGCCGCGCCTCCTCGACGAGCCGCTGCCAGGCGTCGCGCTCGCGGTCGACGAGGGTCTCGACGACGGCGGTCATGCCCTTGACGACGGCGGCTGCGGCGAAGTGGTCGCGGCGCACGCCGGGCAGCAGCAGCCCGCGGCCGCGCAGCTCGTCGCGGTGCCGCCACCACAGGTCCTGCAGGAAGGAGGTCCCCGACTTCGCCGTGCCGACGTGGAGGAACACGCGGCGAGCCATGCGGGTGACCCTACTGGGTGGCGTCAGACTCGGTCCGTGGCCTGGGATCGCACGTTCTTCTACGACACCTACCCGCGGCTGGAGGCCGCCTTCTCGGCGCGCCTCGACGAGAGCCTCGCACCGCGGGACCCGTCGGTGCTGCTTCAGGTGGTGCGCGAGCTCGACCTGCGCCCGGACAGCCGCGTCGTCGACGTCGGCTGCGGTGAGGGCACCCACGCCGTCCGGCTCGCGACCCACTTCGGCTTCCGCGTGCTGGGCATCGACCCGGTGCAGCGCCACCTCGACCTCGCCCGTGCGGCCCGTCGCGACCTCGTCCCCGACATCTCCTCCCGGCTCTCGTTCGAGCGCGGCACGGCCACGCACCTGCCGGTGGCCGACGCCACGCTCGACCTGGTGTGGTGTCGCGACGTGATGGTCCACGTCGAGCATCCCGACGACGCCTTCGCGGAGTTCGCCCGCGTGCTGCGGCCGGGGGGCCACGTCGTGGCGTTCCAGGCCGTCGCGACCGACCTGCTCGGTGACGAGGAGGCCGACGCGCTCTTCGACGTCATGGGCGTGGTGCCCGCCTCCGCCGACCCGCGGGTGATCGACGACGCGATCGCCCGGTCGGGACTGCACGTGGTCGACAGCATCGACCTGTCCACCGAGTGGGGCGAGTGGTCGCAGGAGCAGGACGGCAGCGGCGGGCGCGCGCTCCTGCGCCTGGCGCGGCTGCTGCGCGAGCCCGGGCGCTACCGCTCCGAGTTCGGGGACGCGGCGTACGACGTGATGCTGGGCGACTGCCGCTGGCAGGTCTACCGGACGATGGGCAAGCTCGGCGCGCGGATCGACGTGCTGCGCAAGGGTTAACCGCTCGACCCGGCTTGCCGGAATTGGCAGGGTGGGGGTTCCGACCGTTCATCGATCCAGGAGGACCTCATGGCCGATCAGGACCCCAACGCCGACATCAAGGCCAAGATGCGCGAGGCCCTCGATCGCAAGAAGGGCCACCACCACCCGGACGACAGTGCGGGCTCGCGGGAGAAGGCGCACGGCTCCGAGGTCAACGACAAGAACGTCGCCAAGCCGATGCACCGACGCAAGGCCGGTGGCGGCGGCGTCTGAGCCCCCTCGGCCGAGAACACCTAGCGCGCGCCGGCGGGCACCTCGTCCGCCGGCGCGAACGCGTTCGCCAGCCAGAACAGCGCCACCACGAGCACGAGCGGCACGGCGAAGCCGATCCGCAGCGAGCCGGAGCCGACAGCGCCCGTCATGACGGCGCCGAGCAGCGCACCGGCGTAGTTGAACTGGTTGAAGCGCGCCACGACGGCGTCGACCCGGGCGCGCCGCGTCGCCGGGTCGGCGTCCCGGCCCGCCAGCGCCGCGGCGGCCGAGAAGCTGAGCGGCGCCACCACGGCCACCCCGCAGCCGAGGAGGGTGAAGCCGAGCACCGCCACCGGCCACGACGGCGCGGCGACCACGACGGTGAGCGCGCCGAGGGCGATCGCCGCCCCGGTCCGCACCAGGCGCACCGCGCCGACCTGCTCGGTCAGGCGGTCGCCGGCGAGACGCACCACGCCGCTCGCCACGAGGTAGGGGAGCGTGGCCAGGGCCACGAGGTCCTCGGGGGCGTCGAAGACGTCGTCGAGGTAGACCGGTCCCCAGGTCGCCGCCGCGGTGTCGACGGTGTAGAAGGCGACGAGCGCCAGCCCGACCATCACGATCGCCCGCCACGGCACGTCCGTCTCCGTGGTGGTCGCCGGACCGCCGTGGTCGCGGCGGAGGTACGGCGCCGTCGAGGCCGCGAGCGGGAGCACGGCGACCAGCGCGACCGCGGACCACGGGACGTCGCCGGTGAGCAGCGTGACGACCGCTCCGACGATGCCGCCCATCGTCCACGCCCCGTGGCACGACGGCAGCACGACCCGGCCCCACCGGTGCTCGAGGGCCACCGCCTGCATGTTGCCGGTGGCGTCGACGAGCCCGAGCCCCACGCCGTACGCCGCGAGGCCGACGACGAAGACCGGTCGGGTGGGGGCGAGGACGGTCACCGCGACCGACACCGCGACGACCAGCAGCCCGGCGCGGAGGACCACGGCACTGTCGAGGCGTGGGGCGAGGCGCTCGGCGACGAGCGACCCGGCCCCGGCGAGGAGCACCATCATCAGCAGGACGCCCGAGAGCGCGAGCTCGCCGAGGTCCCAGCGGTCCTGGAAGCGGGGCAGCCGCGTGGTCAGGCTGATGAAGACCAGGCCCTGCACGGCGAACGCCGCGGCGATCGCCCGTCGCGCCCGGCGGAGGTCGGCGGTCGTCATGCCGAGCATCGTGGCAGCCCCGCCCGGCGCCCGTGGCAGACTCGCGGACATGACCTCCGGCGGCGCGACGTCCGATGGCCCCGAGCTCTGGGTGGTGCGGCACGGTGAGACGGAGTGGAGCCGCGACGGTCGGCACACCTCGGTGACCGACCTGCCGCTCACCGAGACCGGCGAGGAGGGCGCGACGGCGTTGGCGTCCCGGCTGGCCGAGGTGGAGTTCGACCTCGTCCTGACGAGCCCGCGGCAGCGCGCGCGTCGTACGGCGGACCTAGCCGGCTTCCCGGACGCTGCGGTCGACGACGACCTCGTCGAGTGGGGCTACGGAGACTACGAGGGTGTGACCACCGCGGAGATCCGCGAGGACGTGCCCGGCTGGACGATCTGGACGCACCCCGTGCCGGGAGGCGAGACCCTCGACGAGGTGTCCGCCCGCCTGGACCGCGTGGTGGCGCGGGCGCGTGAGCACGACCGCACCCTCGTCTTCGCCCACGGCCACTCGCTGCGCGTGCTGACCGCGCGCTGGGCCGGGCAGCCGGCCGACGCGGGCCGGTTCTTCAAGCTCGACACGTCGACGGTGTCGGTGCTGGGCTTCGAGCGCGAGCACCCGGCGCTGCTGAAGTGGAACAGCTGACGTGCGGATCGACCTCCACACCCACTCCTCGGCGAGTGACGGCACCGACACGCCAGGAGACCTGGTGCGCGAGGCCGCGGCCGCGGGCCTGGACGTCGTCGCGCTGACCGACCACGACGCGATGTCCGGATGGGCGGAGGCGCGGGAGGTGGCCGACGAGGTCGGCATCACGCTGGTGCCGGGCCTGGAGATCAGCACGCGCTTCGGCCACCGGGGCGTGCACCTCCTGGGCTACCTGCCCGACCCGACGGACCCGGCGCTGGTGCTGGAGCTCGACCGGATCCTGGAGGGCCGCACCGCTCGGACGCCGGCCATCGTCGCGGCCCTCCGCGCGCACGGCATCGACATCACCGAGGACGACGTACGCCGTGAGTCGGGCGGGTCGGTCGCGGCGGGGCGCCCGCACGTGGCCGACGCGCTCGCACGGCTCGGTGTGGTCCGAGACCGCACCGAGGCGTTCGCGACGCTGCTGAGCCCGGGGCATCCCGGCTACGTCAACCGCTACGCGTCCGCCCTCGAGGTGATGATCCCCCTCGTCGCCGCGGCCGGGGGCGTCGCGGTCGTCGCGCACCCCTGGGGGCGGGGCAGCCGGTCCGTGCTGTCCGCCGACACGCTCGCCACGCTGAAGGACCTCGGGCTGGCAGGCATCGAGGTCGACCACCAGGACCACTCGGAGGCGGACCGGGCCGAGCTGCGCGCCATCGCCGCCGACCTCGACCTCGTCGTCACCGGGAGCAGCGACCACCACGGCCTCGGCAAGGTCGACCACGACCTGGGCGTCAACACGACCGACCCCGAGCAGTACGAGCGGCTGATCTCCCTGGCCGGCAACCCGCTCCGTGGCTGAGCTGCCCGGCCGCGTCCTCGTCTACGGCGTCACGGGGAGCGGCAAGTCGACCGCTGCGCTGGCGATCGGCGCCCGCACCGGGCGCCCGGCGACACTGGTCGACGAGCTGACGTGGCTCCCCGGCTGGGTGCCGGTCGACGGCGAGGTCCAGCGGGAGCTCATCGGCGAGGTCGTCGCGGGGGAGCGGTGGCTGCTCGACTCGGCGTACGGCGCCTGGCTCGACCTGGTGCTCCCGCACACCGACCTGGTGGTCGGGCTCGACTACCCACGCTGGCTCTCGCTCGGCCGGCTGGTGCGGAGGACGGTGTCGGGTGCGATCTCGAAGGAACCCCGCTGCAACGGCAACGTCGAGACCTGGCGCAACATCGTCGCGCGCGACTCGATCATCGTGTGGCACTTCCGGTCCTTCGCCCGCAAGCGCTCCCGCATGCGTGCCTGGGCCGCCTCGCCCGACGGGCCGCCGGTGCTCCTCTTCCGCCGCCCGCGTGACCTGGAGGCCTGGATCGACACGCTCGGTCCCGCGGCCGCTGACGCCTGAGCCGCCCGACCGCGTCCGGCCACCCTGCCCCCGCAAGAACTGCGGCCGGACGACAGCTGCGGCACCGCCGATCGGTCGGGCGGCCGCAGTTCTTCGCGCGCCGCGTCACATCGACACGGTCGTCACGGCCGGGCGGCCACCGCGGGGGAGTGAGCGGTCGTCGTCCGAGGTGACGGGGCACGCCACAGCGACCACCCGACCAGGCCCCAGGCCAGCATCATCGGCCACATGCTCATGGCCATGGTCGACATCTCCACCAGGACCAGGCTGAGCGGCAGGTCCAGCAGGACCACCCAGGCCGCCACGCGCGGACGGAAGCCGGCGCGGAGCAGGCCGTAGCCCAGCAGGACGTTGCCGAAGATCCCGATGAGCATCGCGAAGAGGATGACGGCGAACCCGCCCTCGACCCACAGCAGCCAGTACGCCACCACGTGGCCGACGCACATCACGGCGTACCCGACGACGGTGAGGCGCCAGCCCCACCGCTCGGCCCACTGGAGCTCCTCCGGGCGCCGGCTCCACGCCGCCAGGACGCAGGCGAGAACGGCCACCACGGCGAAGAGGTAGAACTTGCCGTACGTGACGTAGACGATGTCCACGTCGGCGAAGTCGAGCAGCCAGGGTTGCAGGGCGTCCATGGAGGGCTGCGCCCACCAGGACGCCTGCGGGTTCTCGAGATCGCTGCGACCGCTCTCGGTCTGCATGCGGGCGAGCGCGTTGAGCGGTGCCAGCGGGATGCTGGCGAGGGCGAGGACGACGGCGGCGAGGCCGCAGCGTCGAACAGTGGTGTCGGAGAGCTCGGGACGGTTCATGCCAAGGACCCCCTGGTCGTGTGTGTGCTCCGACGCTAGGGACGGGAGCGGGCCGCGGCATCGGCCCGCGGGCCAGCGCTTCTCCACCTCCGGGTTGATCCTCGACCGGCTCGGATCGGCGTAACCTCCGGCCATGGAGGGGACGCACCCCGTGATCACCCGCGGCGACTGGATGGTGCCGGCCGCGCTGGCACTGCTCGGCGTGGCGGAGGTCTTCACCGTCGACGGGCTGCCACGCGCGGCGGGGATCGCATCGGTCGTCGTCCCGTGCCTCCTGCTCGTCGGGCGCCGACAGGTTCCGCTGGTGTTCGCGACGCTGGCAGCGATGGGGGTGGTGATGACCCAGCTCTTCGGCATCCCCGAGGACGCGCTGACATCGCCGCTGCTGATCCTCTTCGCGGGCTGCTTCGCCCTCGGCCGCCACGTACCGACCTGGTGGCGAGGGGCCGTTGCGGTGGTGGTGGTGGACCTGACGGTCCACTGGCAGGAGACAGCTCTCGCGGTGCCGCTCGCCGATGTGCTGTGGGTGGCCTCGCTGACGTTCGTGCCCTGGTTCTTCGGCCGCATGGTGCGCACCCACGCGGAGCAGAGCGCCCTCCTCGCGGTCCAGGCGCGGCGTCTGGTCGAGGAGCAGCGGCACGTCGCCGAGCGGGCCGTCGCCGACGAGAGACGCCGCATCGCCCGCGAGCTCCACGACGTGATCGCCCACTCGGTCAGCGTCATGGTGGTCCAGGCGGGAGCGGCGCGGGAGCTGCTCGGTCGCGACGACGAGGGGGTGGCGCGGTCGCTCGACGAGATCCAGCGTTCGGGGCGCTCGGCCCTGGGAGAGACCGGTCGCATGCTCGGGCTCTTGCGCGAGGAGGAGGAGACCGACGTTGCGCCCCAGCCCTCCGCCTCGGACATCCCGCGGCTCGTCGACGGCTTCCGCGGCTCGGGGCTCGACGTCCGCCTGCACATGGACGGCAGCACCGAAGGGCTGCCAGCCGGGCTGGACCTGTCGCTCTACCGGATCGTGGAGGAAGGGCTGACCAACGCCCTCAAGCACACCCCCGGTGCGCATGTCGGTGTCAGCTACCGACGCCGTGCCGACCGGGTCGACGTCGTGCTGGAGAGCACCTCCGGTGGCGCTCCGAGGCTCCCAGCCGGCGGGCAGGGCCTGATCGGCATGCGGGAGCGGGTCGCGGTCTTCGGCGGCTCCTTCACCGCACGACCGACCGACGAGGGCGGCTTCGTGGTGGACGTCCGGATGCCGCTGGGCGAGCCGGCATGACGAGCGTCGTGCTGGTGGACGACCAGGAGATGATCCGGATGGGCCTGCGGGTCATGCTCGAGTCGCGCGGGGTGGAGGTGCTCGGCGAGGCGCCGGACGGGCAGGCCGGCGTCGACCTCGTGCGGCGGGTGCGACCCGACGTGTGCCTGATGGACATCCGGATGCCGATCATGGACGGGATCGAGGCCACCCGCAGGATCGTCGAGGAGGAGATCCCCACGCGGGTCCTCGTGCTGACGACGTACGACCTTGACGACCTTGTCCATGCGGCCCTACGGCACGGCGCCGCCGGCTTCTTGCTCAAGAGCACGCCCCTCGACCGCATCGTCGAGGGGATCGAGGTCGTGGCGCAGGGGGAGGCGCTCCTGTCGCCCTCGCTCGTGCGGCGCCTCATCGAGCACCACCTCGCCGGGCCGTCCCCGGGCCGCGCCGACGACCTCGTCGCAGGTCTGACCGAGCGCGAGCGGGAGGTCCTCGTGCTGGTCGGCCGCGGCCGGTCCAACGACGAGGTGGCGGCCGAGCTGTTCGTCTCGCGGGCGACGGTGAAGTCGCACGTCAACCACGTGTTCGCCAAGCTCGGCATCACCAGCAGGGTCCAGGCTGTGGTGCTCTGCTACGAGCACGGGCTGGTGGTGCCGGGGCGGGCCTAGGTGTGATGCCCAGCCAGGTCGTCCAACCTTCCCCGGGCCTGCGCATTGTCGCGCCAGAGGTACGACCGTCAGTGTCTGCCACCCCGCCCGCAAGAACTGCGGCCGGACGACGGCTGCGGCACCGCCGATCGGTCGCGCGGCCGCAGTTCTTTCGCGCCGCGACGGGCGGGCACGGCGTCCACCGCGCCGCGGTGGTCAACCCACCGTCGGACCACGCACCATGCGCCGCTCGAGCCCGACGTCCTCGGGCTTCGTCGCGCCGTCGAAGGCGAAGCCGTGGCGCTCGTAGAAGCCGATCGCCCGGACGTTGCCGTCGAGGACCCAGAGGTAGGCGGGGGAGTCGCCGAGCGCCGCCTGGAGGAGGGCGTGCCCGACCCCGGTGCCGTACGACGACGCGCGCACGTAGAGCGCCATCAGCTCGAGCGGAGGGAGACCGTCATGGGGGTCGCGGCCGGCGCCGGTGCTGGAGAAGCCCACCAGCCGACCCCCGGGCGACCAGGCCAGCAGGTTGTCGCTCGAGCCGTTGGCGATGATGCCGCTCCAGCTCGCCACCCGCTCGTCGCGGCGCGCACGCCGCTCGGTGAACACCGCCGCCGGCATGAGGTCGGCGTACGCCTCCTCCCAGACGTCGAGGTGGAGGTCGGCCAGCTGCTCGGCGTCGGCGACCCGAGCCGGTGCGATGCGCACCGTCACCGGCGGCCCATGCTCTGCGTGAGCCGGAGCACGCGGTTGGGGATCGCAGTGGTGAGCACCCGGATCGCCTTGTACTGCATGCCGGGGATCGAGTAGGTGCGGCCCTTGTCGAAGTCCTTGAGCGACTCGCGGACCAGGAAGTCGACGTCGAGCCACATGAAGCCCTCGCCGCGCTTGACCTGCATCCGCTCGTGGAACTCGGTCTTGGTGAAGCCGGGGCACAGCGCCATGACGGTGACCCCGCGGGCGGCGTACTCCAGGTGCGCCCACTCGCTGAAGCTGTTGACCCATGCCTTGGCAGCGGAGTAGGTCCCGCGGGGGAGGAAGGCGGCGACGCTGGAGACGTTGATGATGCCGCCGTGGCCGCGCTCGGCCATCGCACCGAGGGCGGCGTGGCTCAGCCGCAGCACGGCGGTGACGAGGACCTCCAGCATCGCGGTCTCGTCGTCGGCGGTGTTGTCCAGGAACCGCTTCTTCAGGCCGAAGCCGGCGTTGTTGACCAGCAGGTCCACCGGTCGGTCGCGGTCGGCGAGCCGGACCTCGACCGTGGCGAGCTGCTGACGGTCGGTGAGGTCGGCGACGAGCACCTCCACCCGGACCTGGTGGGTGCGGCGCAGCTCCTCGGCCACCTCCTCGAGACGGGCGGAGTCGCGGGCGACGAGGACGAGGTCGTCGCCGCGGGCGGCGAGCTGGACGGCGTACTCGTGGCCGATGCCGGCGGTCGCGCCGGTGATCAGGGAGGTGCTCATGGCACCAGCATTTCAGGACCGCCCCACCGGCCGCGAGCCCGTCCGGCACAATTGCCGGCAATGAGCACCAAGAGCCGGGGAGCGGCCCCCGTCACGCTGGCCGTCGCCAACCAGAAGGGCGGGGTCGCCAAGACCACGTCCGTCGCCTCGATCGGCGCCGCGCTGGCCGAGCTCGGGCACCGCGTGCTGCTGGTCGACCTCGACCCCCAGGCCTGCCTGACCTTCTCCCTCGGCATCGACCCCGAGGACCTCGAGATCTCGGTGCACCACGTCCTGACCCAGGGCGTCGACCCGATCGAGGTGATCCTCGAGACCGAGGAGGGCGTCGACGTCCTGCCGGCCACGATCGAGCTCGCCCGCGCCGAGGCCGACCTCCTCACCCGCACGGGGCGGGAGCACGTCATCAAGGGCGCGCTGGAGCAGCTGGCCGAGGACCTGGAGGACTCCGAGGAGGGGCCGTACGACTGGGTGCTGCTCGACTGCCCGCCCTCGCTCGGCGTGCTGACGGTCGCCGCGCTCACCGCCGCCGACGGCGTGCTCGTGCCGCTGCAGTGCGAGACGCTGTCGCACCGCGGTGTGGGGCAGCTGCTCGACACCGTGCACGACGTGCGCCGCTTCACCAACCGCGGCCTCGAGGTCTGGGGCGTGCTCCCGACGCTCTACGACGGCCGCACCAACCACTCCCGCACGGTGCTGGAGACGATCAGCGAGACCTACGACCTCGAGGTCGTCGAGCCGCCGATCCCCAAGACGATCAAGTTCGCCGAGGCCCCGGCCGCCGGCCGGTCCATCCTCGCCACGAGTCGCAGCAGCAAGGGCGCCAACGCCTACCGCGAGGTCGCCCAGAACCTCGTCGAGCGGGCCTCCCGCCCCAAGAAGAAGGTGGCGAAGAAGCCCGCTCGCGCGAGGTGACCCGGAGGGCCGGAGGTCAGGCCTTGGGAGCCTCGACCGACTCGCCACCGCGCGTGCGGCGGCGGTTGCGGTTGCGGCGGCGGGGTGCGTCGCCGGACTTCTCCGAGGACGTGGCGTCCGAGCCGCTGCGACCCGAGCCCGAACCCGAGCCGGAGCCGGGACGACGCTCGCGCGGCGCGCGCTCCTTCTTCTCGACGGGGGCGGGGTCGACGATGCGGCCCTTGGTGCCGGCCGGGATTCCCTGGTCGTGGAAGAGATGCTCGGAGGTCGAGTAGGTCTCCTGCGGGGAGTCGAAGGGCAGGTCGAGCGTCTTGTTGATCATCTTCCAGCGGTGCAGGTCGGCCCAGTCGACGAAGGTGATCGCGGTGCCGGTCGCGCCGGCGCGACCGGTGCGACCGATGCGGTGGACGTAGGTCTTGTCGTCCTCGGGGCACGTGTAGTTGATGACGTGCGAGACGCCGCGGACGTCGATGCCGCGGGCAGCGACGTCGGTGGCGACCAGGACGCGGATCTTGTCCTCGCGGAACTTGGCGAGCGCCTTCTCGCGCGCGACCTGCGCCATGTCGCCGTGGAGCGGGGAGGCCAGGAACCCGCGCTCGGCGAGGTCGTCCGCCACGCGCTGCGCCTGGCGCTTCGTGCGGGTGAAGACGATGATCTTCTCGGCGTCCTCGGCCTGCAGGATCCGGCCGATGATCTCCGGCTTGTCGAGGTCGTGGGCCTGGTAGATGAACTGCGCGGTGGCCGGGACCATCGTGGTGTCGTAGGACGACTCGGCGCGGATGTTCATCGGGTGCCGCATGTGGATGCGGGCCAGCGAGACGATGGCGGCCGGCATGGTCGCCGAGAACAGCATCGTCTGGCGGGTCTCGGGCGTCTTCGAGATCAGCGTGATGACGTCGGGCAGGAAGCCGAGGTCGAGCATCTCGTCGGCCTCGTCGAGGACGAGCGCGTGCACGTGCGAGAGGTCGAGCGAGCGACGGTTGGCCAGGTCGATGAGCCGGCCCGGCGTGCCGACGACGATGTCGACACCGGACTCGAGCGCCTCGAGCTGGGCGTCGTAGCCGACGCCGCCGTAGACGGTGAGGACGCGGAGGCCGAGGTCCTTGCTGGCCAGGTGCAGGTCGTTGGAGACCTGGAGGGCGAGCTCGCGGGTCGGCGCGACGATCAGGGCCTGCGGCTTGCCCTGCGGCATGTCGGCGTACGCCGGGTCCTTGGGCGCGACGCTGCGCTGCAGGACCGGGATGCCGAAGGCGAGGGTCTTGCCGGTGCCCGTGCGGGCCTGGCCGATGAGGTCGGTGCCCATCAGGGCGACCGAGAGGGTCATCTCCTGGATGGCGAAGGGGGTGGTGATGCCGGCGCGGTCGAGCGCGTCGCAGATGTCGGGCAGCACGCCCAGTTCACGGA
Organism: Nocardioides sp. GCM10028917; assembly: GCF_042666175.1. Lineage (NCBI taxonomy): Bacteria > Bacillati > Actinomycetota > Actinomycetes > Propionibacteriales > Nocardioidaceae > Nocardioides > Nocardioides sp. GCM10028917. The sequence continues at coordinate 362,110 of NZ_JBHTFL010000008.1, read as the reverse complement.
AGGTGGTCACGAGATGGTGTCGCTCTCTGCTGAGTCGGATGTCCCACGTATGCGGTCAGCCCACTCGAGAGGCCCTTGGTGGGCGAGTGCCGACCGCGCACATACAGGCGGCCACCGGCAGATACGTCGGCGGCTCGGTCACCATGATGCTATCGCTAGGCTGCGAACATGACGGAATCGCCCGACGAGGACTACCGCCGCGCCGCAGTCGACCTCCTCGGAGCGATCGCCTACGGCGAGCTGTCGGCCTTCGAGCGCCTCGTCGAGGACGGCAAGATGGCGCCCGGGATCGACGACAAGATCGCCATCGGCGCCATGGCCACCGCCGAGTTCGGGCACCTGCAGAAGCTCGTCGAGCGGCTCGAGCAGCTCGGCGCCGACCCGGCTGAGGCGATGCAGGCCTTCCGGCCGAGCTTCGACAGCTTCCACGCGCACACCGCGCCCTCCGACTACTACGAGGGCCTGATCAAGGCCTACGTCGGCGACGGGCTCGCCGCCGACTTCTACCGCGAGATCGCCGCCTACCTCGACGCCGAGACCCGCGAGGTCATCATCAGCTCGTTGCAGGACTCGGGACAGACGGCGTTCATCGTCGAACGGGTCCGCGCCGGCATCGCCGAGGACCACCGGCTCGGCGGCCGGCTGGCGCTCTGGGGGCGGCGGCTGATGGGCGAGGCCCTCACCCAGGCGCAGCGCGTCGCCGGCGACCGTGACTCCCTCACCGCGCTGCTGGCCGGGGGAGTGGACCGCCCGGGTCTCGACCTGGCCGCGCTGGGCCGGATGTTCACCCGGCTGACCGAGCTGCACACCGACCGGATGGCCCGGCTCGGCCTGGAGGCCTGAGCCGGCACCGCCGACGCGACCCAGGACGTGACGAGGCCCCGCATCCGTCGGATGCGGGGCCTCGTGCAGTGGTGCGTGCCGGTCAGGCCCGCGTGCGGGACCCGGTGTTGCGGCCGGTGACCGTCGAGGCGATCACGACCAGGACGGCCGCGGTCACGACCGCGACGATCCAGCGGACCCAGTCGATGCCGCGCGAGCCGTCGCCACCGAACAGGGAGTAGATCCAGTAGCCGAGCAGCACGCCGCCGATGCCGCACAGGATCGTGAGCCAGATCGGGATGTTGTCCTTGTCGCCCGGAGCGACGAGCTTGCCGAGCAGTCCGATGATCGCGCCGATGATGATGAGGACGATGAGATCTACGACCATGATGGGCCACCTTTCTTTGTCACGAGCTCGTGACGGGAGTGCCGACAGTGTGTGCCGGCGTGCTCATCATGTTCCCCGAAGTGGACCGGATCAATCACCACGCCGCCCGGAAGGATGGGGTGTCTCACCCCCTCCGGTGAGGCGTCAGCGGAAACCGACGGTGCTGGCGCTCGGCGACCCCAGCTCGATGTAGGCGATCTTGTCGGCCGGCACGACGACCGAGCGGCCCTTGGTGTCGGCCAGGCGCAGCACGCCGCTGGCGGACAGCGCCTCGGTCAGCCGCGCCTCGATGTCCTCGGGCGTGCTGTCGGTGTCGAGCACCAGCTCGCGCTGCGCGTGCTGCACGCCGATCTTGACCTCCACGATGTTGCTCCTCAGCTCAGGGTGTTGGGTGACGTCTCGATGATGCCGGGTGGGTGGTCGGGTCAGTGGTCGTCGGTCATCGGGTAGCCCCGGATGCCGCGCCAGGCCAGCCCGGCGATCAGGGCGGCCGCGTCGTCCTGGGTGATCTGACCACCGCCCGCGAGCCAGAACCGCGCGGACACCTGCGCCATTCCCACCAGCGACACCGCGAGCAGCTCCGAGGCCTCGTCGGGCAGGCCCGTGTCGGTGCGGATCACGTCAGCGATCATGGACGCGCACTCGGTGGTGACCCGGTCCACGCGCTCGCGCACGTCGGGCTCGCTCGTCAGGTCGGACTCGAAGACCAGCCGGAACGCGCCCTCCTCGGACGCGACGTAGCTGTAGAACACCTTCATCGTCGCCGCGACGCGGTCCCGGTTGTCGTTGGTGGAGGCGAGCGCCTCGCGGCAGTTGTCGATGATCAGGTCGCACGAGGTGTCCAGCAGTGCGAGGTAGAGGTCGAGCTTGCCGGGGAAGTGCTGGTAGAGCACGGGCTTGGACACCCCGGCCCGGTCGGCGATGTCGTCCATCGCGGCAGCGTGGTAGCCCTGCGCCACGAAGACCTCCAGCGCGGACTCGAGCAGCTGCGCGCGACGCTCCCGCCGCGGCATCCGGCCGCCGCGCGGTCGCGGGCTGAGTCCGTCGGACGTGGTGTCGGTGCTGCCTGCTGTCACGTCGTGCTCCTGATGCCGGGGGTGGTGCTGGGGGTGGTGCTGGGCGGTGCCGGGATGGTGCTGGGTCGCGGTGGCCTCGCGCCCGCAAGGTACTGCCGGGTAGGCCAGGGTGGAGCCTATCGGCAGGCGCACGTACGAGGAGGGACCCCGGTGTCCCGGAGTCCCTCCCCGCGTGTCAGTCACCGGTCAGGTGACGACCGCCGTGGCGGTCGGTGGACGCCTCAGTAGGTGACGTCCACGAGCATGTTGCGGCTGGTGCCGTCCACGCTCTTGACGGTGGCCTTGACACCCTCCGCGGCGACCTTCACCGAGTTCTGCGGGTTGGCGGCCGCGTCGTAGTAGGTCGACACGAGCGTGTCGTCGAAGGTCGCCTGCTGCGGGACGCCGCCCGAGCAGGTCTCCAGCGTGGTGTACCCGGCCGCGTTGTCGGCCGCGACCTGCTTGTGGAGGCAGGTCGGGTCGATGACGTCGAGGCCGAAGGTGGCGTCGAACGGCTCACGCCGGTTGGTCGGGCTCGTGCCGTCGGTGTAGGTGAACGAGTTCGGCGAGGCGTCGACCGGCAGGGCGTAGCCGGAGCCCGGGTGCTCCGAGGTGTTGTTGTCGGGCGCGGTGGGGTCGACGAGCCAGACGAGCATGCCGTCCTGGAACTTGAAGAACTCCACCCAGTTGGGCCGCGTGATCGCCTCGGCGAAGTTGTACGGGCCCTGCGCCAGGGTGGCGTCGTAGCCGACGTACTGGCGGTTCTCGATGAGGTAGTAGCGGTTGTCGGACACCGTCTCGGTGCCGGTCGAGCGCTTCCAGCCCTTGACCACCCAGCCGGGGGCCTCGGCCTCGACGTCGTCGGTGAAGGTGGTCCGGTCGGCCTTGATGGTGATGTTGTCGAGGAACGCGCCGGTCTCGTTCACGCCACCGTCGGTGGCGTAGCGGAACCGGAACTTCGTGGCCTGGCCGGCCGCCTTGTAGCTGAAGCGGAGGCCGCCCCAGCGCGTCTTGGTGCCGGTGAGGCCGCGACCGATCGTGGTCCAGGTGCTGCCGCCGTCGGTGGAGTACTGGGCGTAGAGGAAGTCGTAGCCCTGCTCGATGTCGTACCACGCGTCGGCGGTCACGGTGACCGAGCTCGCGGCGGGCACGTCGCGCGTCAACGTGTTGCGCAGCTCGTCGCCGCGACCGGACCACCAGGCGTAGTCACCACCGGGGATGTCGACCTGGGCCTGCGTGGTCGTGGCGGTGGGCAGGTTGACCTTGACGGCCTGGTAAGCGCCCTCGACCTGCTTCTCGGACGGGCTCAACGTGATGCTCCGGGTGCCGGCGCCCTTGTTGACCTCGGTGTACTTCAGCCAGCCGAGGAAGAGCTTCTCCTCCGGGCCGAAGCTGCCGGGGTGCGTGCCGATGCCCTCGTCGGCGCCTCCGTGACCGAGCCACGAGCCGGACGACATCGTGGTCCAGAAGGACGAGCCGTTGTCGCCGCCGTTGGTGTCGTAGAAGTCGGGCAGGCCGAGGTCGTGGCCGTACTCGTGGGCGAAGACGCCCAGGCCGCCGTTCTCGGGCTCGACGGTGTAGTCGCCGATGAAGTAGTCGGAGTCGCCGATCCGGGCGCCGCCGTTGAGGTTGGGCTTGCCAGCCACGGTCGGGCCCTCGGCGCCGGCGGTGGTCGGGTAGGCGTACCAGCGGTGCGACCAGATGGCGTCGGGGTCGGCGCCGGCCTCCTCGCCCTCGCCGGCATGGACGGCCTGGAAGTGGTCGATGTAGCCGTCCGCCTCGTCGAAGTTGCCGTCCTCGTCGAAGTCGTAGCGGTCCCACACGTCGAACTGCGACAGGTAGTCGTTGAGCTCGGCGGTCGACTTGCCGGACGAGGTGGCCCAGGAGTCAGCGGTGTCGTTGATGAAGGACCACGAGCCGCCGTCGTCCTCGACCGCGTTGTCGCCGTACGTCGACGCGTTGCCGGGGACGGTGACCCAGTCCTCGGTGGTCACGTCGACGCTGTAGGTGCCGTTGGACTGCGCCTCGTAGAAGTTCTTCATCGACTCGCCGGAGCCGTTGAAGAGCTCGTCGTAGTAGGCCTTGCCGTAGTCGGGCTCCCAGGTCGTGGAGTTGTCCTTCGTGCGGTCGGGCTTCGGGATCTCGTTGTGCAGGGGGCCGGGCGTGAGGCCGAGCTTCTTCGAGCCCTGGGTGCCGAACTGCGACAGGACCGTCCAGATCCTGTCGGTGCCGGTCTCGCCGAGCTCGACGAACTCGCCGTCGGCGACCTCGACGACCTGGCTGCCGTCAGCCAGGGTGCGGGCCGTGGCGGAGCCGTTCTCGACCATCGCGCGGGCCTTCGCCTTGAGGCGCGCCTGCTTCCTGATCTGCGGGGACGTCCGGTTGTCGGGCTTGGCGCGGACCTGGTCCGACGACGCCGGGGCGCCGTCGGAGGGGACCGCTGCCGCGGGCAGGGCGGCGAGGCCGAGGGCCAGGCACGCCGTTCCGGCCACGAGGCCGGGGAGGGACTTCTTCTTCACAGGGAGTTCTCCGTGTTCCGAGAGCGGGGGGACGGTGGTGCGTGGCCCGTGCGGGCCACCCGAAAGTGGTCACATCGAGCCACCAGCGGGTTACTCCACCCCAAGGGTGGGGCTCGTGGCAAGGAAAATCTTCGGAATACACCCCGGGGGCCGAAGATGCTCCGGCGTCGGAACCCGGCGGCCAGCGTCCGCATCGCGGGACCGGTGAAGAGGCGTGGGGGCCCACGGGGAACATGGAAGTCGTCGGTGCTGTTGCACCCACACCCGAGTCGAGGAGAAGACGTGTCGTTCCCTGCACTTGTCGAGCCCGCAGCCGAGCTCAGCACCGACGAGGTGCGCCGCTACAGCCGCCACCTGATCATCCCCGACGTGGGCATGGCCGGGCAGAAGCGGCTGAAGAACGCCAAGGTGCTCGTCATCGGCGCCGGCGGACTGGGCTCGCCCGCCCTGCTCTACCTGGCCGCGGCCGGCGTCGGCACGCTCGGCATCGCGGAGTTCGACGAGGTGGACGAGTCGAACCTGCAGCGCCAGATCATCCACGGCATGTCCGACATCGGCCGCCCCAAGGCCGAGTCCGCCCAGGAGTCGATCGCCGAGGTCAACCCCTACGTCGAGGTCGTCGTGCACAACGAGCGCCTCGACAACGACAACGTGCTGCAGGTCTTCGAGGGCTACGACCTCATCGTCGACGGCACCGACAACTTCGCGACCCGCTACATGGTCAACGACGCCGCCTACTTCCTGAAGATCCCCTACGTCTGGGGCTCGATCTACCGCTTCGACGGCCAGGCGTCCGTGTTCGCGCCGACCCTCGCCGACGACGCACCCTGCTACCGCTGCCTGTACCCCGAGCCCCCGCCGCCGGGCATGGTCCCCAGCTGCGCCGAGGGCGGTGTGCTCGGCGTGCTGTGCGCCAGCATCGGCTCGATCCAGGTCAACGAGGCGATCAAGCTGATCACCGGCATCGGCGACCCGGCCATCGGCAAGCTCGTCATCTACGACGCCCTCGAGCTCGAGTGGCGCAAGCTCAAGGTCCGCAAGGACCCGAGCTGCGCGCTCTGCGGCGACCACCCCACGGTCACCGGTCTCATCGACTACGACGCCTTCTGCGGCGCCGTCTCCGACGAGGCCGCCGAGGCCGCCGCCGGCTCGACCATCTCGGTCACCCAGCTCGAGGCGATGCTCAAGGAGCGCGAGGAGGGCACCCGCGACTTCGAGCTCATCGACGTCCGCGAGCCCAACGAGTTCGAGATCAACCGCATCCCGGGCGCCAAGCTGATCCCCAAGGGCGAGTTCCTCAACGGCAACGCCCTCGGCGACCTGCCCAGCGACAAGCCGATCGTCCTGCACTGCAAGTCGGGCGTCCGGTCCGCCGAGGTGCTCGCCATCGTCAAGGGCGCGGGCTACGGCGACGCCGTGCACGTGGGCGGCGGCGTCGTGGCGTGGGTCAGCCAGGTCGACCCGAGCCAGCCGGCCTACTGACACCGCTGCACCCAGCGCTCCCTCGCCTGGCGCGACCCCGTCACCTAGGGTCGCGCCATGCGTGCGTTCGGGGAGTGGTCGCCGGGCCTGCGCGCCGTGCTGGCCGTGGGCGGGACGACGCTGTTCATGGTGCTGGTCGCCTGGGCGACGCTGCTGGGTCCGGACGAGGTGTTCACCGGTCCGGGGCCGGTACCGGCCACCACCACGACGGAGACGTGCATCCCGCTGCCCGTGACCACGGCCGCTGACGGCTCGACGGCCGTCGAGATCCCGGACGACCTGGCCGATCGTCCCTACTGCGAGCCGCCGCCCGAGTTCGGCGGCGGCGCGGAGGGGGACGCCACCGAGACGGCGGCGCCCCAATGGGTCGGCGTGCTCACGGGGCTCATGCTGGCGGCGGCCGCCGTCAGTGGGCTCGCGGTCCTGGCGTGGCTCGTCGCCATCGTCCTGCGCGAGCTGCGGGCCTATCGCCTCCGCCAGGACGAACGCACAGCAGTCGCTTTCACCGTGCTCGACGAGCCGTCCCGGGTGGCGCAGCAGGTGACGGACGACGCCACGGAGCAGGAGTCGCTGCTGCGCGAGGGAGACCCGCGCAACGGCATCGTCGCCGCCTGGCACCGCTTCGAGCTCCAGGGAGAGCGGGCGGGAGTCGCCCGGCGGGCGTCCGAGACGTCGTCGGAGTACGGCCTGCGCATCCTCGACCTGGCCGAGGCCGACAACGGCTCGGTGAACCGCCTCGCCGAGCTCTACCGGGAGGCCAGGTTCTCCGACCACCCGGTCACCGAGGAGCACCGCGAACGCGCGCTCGCCGCCCTCGCCGACATCCGGCGCAGCCTCGGGGCGCGGGCATGATCCGGGTCCCCGTCCGCTGGCGCGGGCGAGCGGCCCGCGGCGTCGTGCTGGCCGGGGCCGGTTTCGTCGTCGCGACCTGGCTGGACATGGAGCCCCAGCCGCTGCCGTACGTCGTGTGGTCGGTCGTCGTGCTGGCGACGGCGTACCTCGTCATCGACACGGTCGACGTCCCGGCCGTGGAGTGGGAGCAGGGACCGCAGCCGACGGACCGGGTCGACGAGGCCTCCTCCGACCTCCGCGTCCTCTCCAGCCACGTGCAGTCCGACCAGCCGTCCGACGCCGTCGCCCACCGGCTCGTGGCGCTCGCCCGCGCTCGCGACCCCGGCCTCGGCGAGACCGTCCGGCGCGAGCTCGCCGACACCCGTCGGCTCGCGCCGGCCGACATCGACCGCATCCTGACCCGAATCGAGGACGTCCCGTGAACGACGTCGACCCCAGCACCCATCCGGTCGAGCCCCTGCAGCTCCTGGAGCCCGCGCAGGTCGCCGGGTTCGCCGAGCGCGTCCTCGACGAGGTGGCCCGCGCGGTCGTGGGCAAGCGCGAGGTGCTGTCGCTGGTGCTGGCCGGCATCCTGGCGAAGGGACACGTGCTGCTCGAGGACTTCCCGGGCCTGGGCAAGACGCTGGCGGCGCGATCCTTCGCAGGTGCCCTAGGCCTGGAGTTCTCCCGGGCGCAGTTCACCCCGGACCTGTTGCCGGCCGACCTCACGGGCTCCTACGTCTACGACCAGCGCCGGGCGGAGTTCGAGTTCCGCCCGGGACCGGTCTTCGCCGGCCTGCTGCTCGCCGACGAGGTGAACCGGACCCCGCCGAAGACCCAGGCCGCGCTCCTCGAGGCGATGCAGGAGGGCCAGGTCACGGTCGAGGGGAAGACCCACCTGCTGCCGAGCCCGTTCCACGTCCTGGCCACCGCCAATCCCGTCGAGTACGAGGGCACCTACCCGCTGCCCGAGGCGCAGCTGGACCGCTTCCTGCTGCGCGTCGCGTTCGGGTACCCCACCGCCGGCGAGGAGCACGACGTCCTGCGGCGCCGCCTCGACCGGCAGCGCGAGGAGGTCGACATCGCCCAGGTCACCGACGCCGCCGGGCTGGCCGCCGCGCAGGCCGCGGTCGAACGGGTGGTGGTGGACGAGTCCGTGGCGCGCTACTGCGTGGACCTCGCCGTCGCGACGCGCTCCCACTCCGACGTCCTCACCGGTGCCTCGCCGCGCGGCAGCCTCGGCCTGGTGCTGACCGCCCGGGCCTGGGCGGCGATCCGCGGCCGCGACTTCGTCGTCCCGGAGGACGTCAAGGTCGTCTCCCGTGCCGTGCTGGCGCACCGGATCACGGTCAGGCCGGACCTCTGGATGACCGAGGCGTCCGGCTCGCGGGTGGTCGACTCCGTGCTGGCCTCGGTCGAGACGCCGCGCACGCTGGAGGCGCACCGGGGCGGCCGCCCGTGACCTCGTGGCGGCCGACTCCCGCGCTCGTGCGCGCCTGCCTGCTCGGGCTCGGCGGCGTGAGCGTCGGGATCGTGCTGGGCCAGGAGGTGCTGGCGGTGCTGGGCGCCCCGTTCGTGGTCCTCGCCGCGACCGGGCTCGCGGGCCGTCCGCGCCGGAGTCCGCAGGTCGCCTCCCGCCTCGACCACCGGCGCCTGCACGAGGGGCAGGGGGCCACGTCCCGCCTCGACGTCGACGACCTCGCCGGGGTCGAGCACGTCACCCGGGTCGCGGCCCACGCCGCCCACGTCGCCGCCTCGCCGACGTACGGCGCGGTCGGCTCCCTCGCCGACCGGGGACTGCCGACCATCGACTTCAGCCCGCGTCGGTGGGGGCGCCGCGCCGTGGGCGCCGAGCGCGTCGCGCTCACCAGCCCGTGGGCGGGCTGGCGCTGGGGTCCGGTGCACCTCCCCGAGACCAGCCTGGTCGTGCTGCCCAGGACGGCGCCGTACGACACCCGGGCCGAGGTGCCCCAGCCCGACGGCCTCGTCGGGCGGCACCGCTCGCGTCGGGTGGGCAGCGGCAGCGAGTTCGAGGGCATCCGACCCTTCGCCACCGGCGACCGGCTCAAGCGGATCAACTGGCCGGTCTCGTTGCGGACCGGCGAGCTGCACGTCGTCACCACGCGCGCCGAGCAGGACGCCGGGGTGTGGCTCCTCGTCGACGCCCTGCGCGACATCGGCGTCTCGGGCGGGATCGACGGTCGCGCCAGCACGCTCGACCTCACCGTGCGCGCGGCTGCGGCCCTGGCCGAGCACCACGTCCGCACCGGTGACCGGGTCGGGCTGCTCGTCGTCGCCGCCAACGGCGCGCGGGTGCCGCTCGGGTCGGGACCGCGCCACCTGCAGCGGCTGCTCGGCACCCTCGCCCGCATCCGCACCGACGCACGCAGCACCCCGCCGGAGCGCCTCGACCTCGGCACCGAGTCCGGGAGCGTGGTCCACGTCCTGTCGCCGATGCTGTTCACGCCGCTGGTCACCGCGACGGCCAGCCTCCAGCGGGGCGGGACGTCGGTCGTCGTCGTCGACACCCTCGGCGACGCCCTGACCGAGCCCGACGGTGCCGACCGGCTCGCCCTGCCGAGCCTCGCCATGCGGATGCAGAAGATCGAGCGCGACGACCGGCTCCGACGCCTGGCCGCGCTCGGTGCGCCCGTGGTGCCGTGGCGCGGACCGGGCACCCTCGACACCGTCCTCCACCAGCTGTCGCGCCGCGCGCAGGTGCCGCGGGTGCGTGCGTGATGCGCCTCCTGCGTCCCGGCGTGGTCCCCTCGGTGGTTGTACTGCGGGCGCTGCTCCTCGTGCTGCCGTGTGCCGCGCTGGCGCTGGCACTGCCGGAGGTGCCGCACGGACTGGTGGTCGCCGGGGTCGTGCTGTCCGCGGCGTCCTGGGCGTGGTTCCCCGACCACCCCGTCGGGGTCGCGCCACTCGCGCTCGTCGCCGGCTGGTGGGCGGTCCACGACGTCGTGGACTGGCGGCTGCTGGTGGTCGGCGTGCTGCTCACCACCGCGCACGTCGTCGCCACTGTGGTGTCGTACGGCCCCCCGACGCTCGCGATCGACCCGCGCCTGGCGCGGCTGTGGCTCGCCCGGGCCGGGCTGGCGCTGGTGCCGCTCCCGGTGACCTGGCTGGCCGTCCGCGGCCTCGACCCGCGTCTGGCCCCGTCGTGGCTGTGGCTCCTCGCCGGCGCGACAGCGGTCGCCCCGCTGGTCGTCACCGCCCGCCTGGTCCGGCCGGAGCAGTCATGACGACCGAGGAGGAGCGCGAGCTGTACGCCGAGCTGGTGCTGCAGTGCGCCGAGTCGGTCCCGCGCGGTCGCGCGACGACGTACGGCGCCATCGCCGACGTCGTGGGTGAGCGGCTCGGGCGGGGCGGTCCACGCCTGGTCGGGTCGGTGCTGGCCGCTCACGGCGGCGGCGTGCCGTGGTGGCGGGTGGTCCGCGCGGACGGCTCCCTGCCGCCCTCGCACGGCGAGGAGGCCCGGCAGGCCTACCTCGAGGAGGCCACCCCGTTGCGGCCGAGCGGGTCCGTGGATCTGACACGGGCGTTCTGGTCGCCGCGCCTCGGGGCACAATGACCGCCATGCTCTACACGGTCGCGCACGGAGTCATCCCCCCGCTCGCCCGTGCCGTGTGGCGCCCCGTGGTCGAGGGGCTGCACCACGTGCCCGCCACCGGACCCGTCATCGTGGCGAGCAACCACCTGTCCTTCTTCGACAGCGTCGTCATCCCGGTCGTCGTCCCGCGCAAGGTCGTCTTCCTCGCCAAGTCCGACTACTTCACCGGCACCGGGGTGAAGGGGGCGCTGACGCGGGCGTGGTTCGAGGGCCTGGGCATGCTGCCCGTCGACCGCGACGACACCAAGGCGGCGATCGCCAGCCTCGACACCGCGCTCGAGGTGCTCCGGCGCGGGGAGGCGTTCGGCATCTACCCCGAGGGCACCCGCTCGCGCGACGGGCGGCTCTACCGCGGTCGCACCGGCGTGGCGCACCTCGCCCTCACCGCCGGCTGCCCGGTCCTGCCGGTCGGCCTCCTGGGGACCGAGGAGATCCAGCCGGTCGGCGCGAGCCGCCCGCGGCTGGGCAAGGTCGACGTCACCGTGCGGGTCGGCGAGCCGATCACCGTCGCCGACGAGTACGACGGCGTGCCGAGCGGCCGCGCCCGTCGTGACCTGACCGACCGGATCATGGCCGCCATCGGGGGCCTCACCGGTCAGGAGCCGGCCGGCGTCTACAACGAGCGGCCGGCCTCCCCGGCCTGACCTGACCCCTGAGCTCGTAGCCGCTGTGGACGCCCGGGTGGGCGGTGGCTGAGGGGGAGTCCGGCGGCCGGGAACCCCCCTCACGCACCGCCGGGTGGTGTGTCGTACACCGACGCCCGGGTGGGCGGTGGCTGAGGGGGAATCCGGCGGCCGAGAACCCCCCTCACGCACCGCTCAGGTGGTCGGGACCTCTGCAGCGAGCGCGGCGAGGGCCTTCGGGAAGATCTCCGCGGGCGGGGTGACGAGCCCGGCGCCCACCTGGCCCACGCCCGCGACCTTGCCGGCCATGCCGGTGTTGATCTGCGGCAGGATCCCGGTGCGGCACACCTTGGTGACATCGATGCCGGTGGGCGTGCCCATGAACTCCAGGACGGGCACCGACCAGCGGGGGTTCTCCGCCAGGGTGATCTCGTGCATCCGCCGGGTGGTGGCGAGCGCGTCGGGCACGGTCCCGCCGACGAGGCGGACGATCGCCGGGGCGGTCGCCATCGCGAAGCCGCCGATGCCGGCGGTCTCGGTGATGGCGGAGTCGCCGATGTCGGCGTTGGCGTCGTCGGGGCCGTAGTCGCCGAGGAAGAGGCCTTCGGCCACCTGCGCCGGTCCGGTGAACCACTCGTCGCCGGTGTTGGAGACCTGGATGCCGAAGTCGGTGCCGTTGCGCGCCATGGCCACGACCATCGTCGAGCCCGGCACGTCGCGACCGGCGTCCAGCGCGAGCTTGCACGCCGGCATCGCGAGGTTGAGGAAGAAGTGGTCGTTGCCGCCGACGAAGCGCAGGACGTCGGCGACGTCCTTGCTGTCGAAACCGGCGTCGGACCCGCCGCTGACCATGGCGGGGGAGAGGTCGCGCAGCAGCATCAGCGTGCCGGCGCGGTTGCGGTTGTGCGCCTCGTCGCCCATCTGCAGCATCTGGGTGAGGATGCCGGTGACGTCGGGCGCCTCCTCGGTGCCGCGCACGGCGACCTGGAGCAGGGGGCCGAGCACGTCGCCCATCCAGCGCAGCCGGGTGAGCACCTCGGACGAGTACGCGCCGTAGCGCAGCACCTTGCCGAGCCCCTCGTTGAGGGAGCAGTACGTCCGGCGCCCGGTCGCGCGGTCCTCGAGGACCCACATCCACATGGACGGCGTGACGACGCCGGCCATCGGGCCGACGGCGCTGCGGTGGTGGCACGGCTCGAGGCTGACGGAGCTGCCGGCCTCGAAGAGCGCGGCGGCGTCCTCGGGGTCGTCGACGAGCCCCTCGAGGGCGGCGCCGCCCATGAGTGCGCCGCGCAGGGGGCCGGACGTCCGCTCCCACTCGATGGGCGGGCCGGCGTGGAGGAACTGGCCCTTCTCGAGGCCGAGCACCTCGGAGGCGGGCGCGACGTCGACGAGGTGGGCGGTGACGCCGAGCATCGCCTCGACCGCACGGCGGTTGGCGTCGGAGCGACGGGGATCGGTGGCGATCGTCGCGAGGTCTGCCTCGGTGCCCGGCATCGGCGGGCGCCAGTCGACGCGCTCGACGTCGACGGCCTGACCGGCCACGGAGTCGGCGAACATGTCGGCGCCGCAGGTGACGACCGCGGGGGTGGAGGCGCCGACGGTGACGACGGGGGGCTGGCTCATCGGGCCGCTCCTTCGATCAGCTGGATGGCGCGGCGGGTGGCGCTCGCGTTGGAGAGGTGGACCTCGGCGCCGGCGGCGACGAGGGCGTCGCGCTGGGCGTCGAGGCCCTGCGGGTCCAGGTCGGTGCCGACCAGGCTGACGACCACCGGTACCTGACGGTCCCGGCGGGCGGCCGCGATCGCCGGGGCGAGGAGGGCGGCCGGGTCGGGCTCGGCGCCGTGGCCGAGCACGAGGTCGAGCAGGATGACACCGGTCGCTGGGTCGGCGGCGGCCCTGGCCAGCTGCTCGTTGCGCAGGGTCGGGTCGATCATGGGGTGCGCGCGTCCCTGGGTGAGCGCGTCGTCACCGAAGTCGACCATCGTGTGGTCGTCCACGAGCAGGTCACCGTGCGGGTCCGGGTCCAGCGCGAGGTCGTCGGAGAGCGGGATGTTGCTGCGGACCGGCCCGAGGGCCGCGGACGCCATCAGCATCGACTCGTCGCAGAGCGTGCCGCCGACGAAGAGCCCGCGCAGCAGCGGCCCGGTCGCGGGACCGGTGTTGTGGGCGCCGTGGACCGGCCACTCCGGCGGCGTGTGGCCGAGCCGCTCCAGCACGGCCTCGGCGACCGCGGTGAGGTCGCGCTGGCCGCGGCCGAGCAGGCCCAGCTCGACGGGCGTGTCGAACGCCCCGGTCTCCTTCGTGAGTGCCTCCGCGACCTCCGGCGCCGGGGGCTTGGACACCACCACGACCAGGTCGACGTCGGGGTCGGCGTCGAGGCGGCGCAGGGCCTCCCGGGTCGCGAGCCCGCCGACGGCTGCCGACAGGTCGCGACCGCCGACGCCGAGCGCGTGGCGCACCCCGACCCCCTCGGCCGTCCCGCCGGCGTGGTGGAGGAGGGCGAGGAGCTGCTGGCAGCCGGTGCCGGAGGCAGCGACGATGCCGATCCGTCCGGGACGGACCGCGTTGGCGAAGCCGAGCCCGACGCCGTCGACGACCGCGGTGCCGCAGTCCGGCCCCATGACCAGCGCGCCGCGGGAGGCGGCGTACCGCTTGAGGGCGACCTCCTCGGTGACCGGCACGTTGTCGCTGAAGACCATCACGTCGTGGCCGGCCTCGAGCGCGTCCATCGCCTCGACGGTGGCGCTGGCGCCGGGCACCGAGACGAGCGCGATCGCGCCGGTGGCCGCGCGCCGCAGGGCGCTCCCGGTGGTGCGCGGCGGCGCGACCGTCGTGTCGCCACCCGTGGGGCGGACGGGCGTGAGCGCCGCGTCGACCGCAGCGAGGGCTGCCGAGACGTCGGCGTCGGCGTCGAGGCGGAGGGCGACGACCATGTCGTTGGGGGAGGAGCCGGGCACGTCGAAGCCCATCCCCTCGAGCACCTCGAGGTTGAGGCCGGTCGCCATCGCGACCTGCGCGGTCACGACGCCGGGGGTGGCCTGCACGGCCCGGCTCACCTGCAGCAGCGTCACCGAGTCGGCGTACGCACCGCTGCGGAGCTCGACGTGGTCCTTGGTCGGCGTGGTCATGCAACCCTCCGGGATGTGGTGTGGTCCTCGATCGATGCCAGGGCGAGCCCCGCGCCGGCGAGGAGGCCGGCGCCCGAGGTGGCGCCGACGGCGAGCAGCGCGTCCGCGGCGGAGTCGGTGGGGTCGGCGAGCCAGTCGGCGAGCTGGGGCAGCGCCTCGCCGCGGATCGCGCAGTCGAGCAGCGTCGCGGACAGCAGGGTCGTGGTGTGCAAGCGACCTCGTACGGCCGTGGCCAGCACGTCGTCGGGTCGTCCCAGGGCGGCTCGGGCGGTGAACCACCCGGCCAGCACGTCGTCTCCGAGCGGCGTCAGGCCGGGCCCGCGCCCGACGAGGCGGTCGAGGTGGGCAGGGGTGAGGCCGCCGTCGGCGGGGAGGTCGAGGCCGTCGAGCTCGGACGTGGTCGCGTCCGCCGGTCGGGGCGACGGCTCCTCGTGACGTCCCACGCGGGCCGTGCGCGGGTCGACGAGGCGGGTGATCCGGACCGCCAGGTCGCCGACCACCAGCGCCCCGCGGTGCACCTCGGCGACCGGGTCGAGGGCGTCGAGGTCGGGCAGCGTCGACCAGAGCGCGCACGGCACGCGGGTCGCCGTCGCCGACACGAGGCCGAGGCACCAGCCGTCGAGGTCGACGTACAGGGCGGTGCTGCTGCGGTGGACGACCCGGCGTGGGCCGTCGGAGGCTGCACGGAGCCGATCGTGCACCCGCAGCGGCGCCGCGACGGGGATCGGTCCGGACATCACTCCCCAGACGCTAACGGCTCGTGCGACACTCGCGAATGTGAGAACTTGTCGGACCAAGGGGTGAATGTGCGCCAAGACTTGATAAGCGACCCGGAGGCCGTGGCCGCGCTGGAGCGCGCCGACGCGCTCCACACCGCCCTCACCCACATCGTGCTCGAGGGCGGCGACCTCGCCGCGATCGCGGAGGCCGTCGGTGACGCGTTGGGCTGCGGCGTCGTCTTCACCTCGACCGACGGCCGCGAGCGCGCCGCGCACCTCGACGAGGCGCAGCGGGCGGCGATGGCGGGCGCCGACCTCCTCGACCCCACCGGCCGCGTGCGGGTCGAGCGCATCGACCCCGAGGGCACGGCCGTGGGGAAGGGCGAGGCGCTCGTGCGCCGGGTGGTCGCGGCCGGCGTCGACCTCGCGCGGCTGGTGGCGCTGCGCCCCGACGGCACGATCCACTCCTCCGACGTGCAGGCGCTCGAGCGGGCCGCGATCGTGGCCGCGCTGCTCGTGACGCGCGTGGAGGCGATCACAGCCGTGGAGAACAAGTACCGCGGCGACTTCCTGCGCGACGTGTTCCTCGACCGGGCCGGCGAGGACGAGTACGTCGCCGAGCACGCGCAGGCGTTCGGCTGGCACCTGGACCGCCCGGTGATGGTCGTGGTGGCGGTGCTCGACCCCGACGCGATCGCCTCGCTCGCTCCCGACCCGGAGGAACGGCGCGCCTGGCAGGACCGCTTCGCCCACGCGTGGCGGCAGGTCTCGGCGACGGTGGACGCCACGATCGCGTCGGTCGCCTTCAGCCGGGAGGTGGTGACGCTGGTGCCCGTCGACCCGGCCGACCCCGCCGACGCGCACGTCGCCGTGGACCGGATCATCGCCGCCGTGCGTGGCGACCGCGGCGGCGGCCGGATCGCCTTCTCGGCCGGGGTCAGCCGCGTCTCCCACGGTCTCGGCGAGCTGCCCGAGGCGTTCCGCCAGGCGCAGCGCGCGGTCGAGATCGGGCGCCGGGTGCACGGCGGGGGATCGGTGACCCGCTTCGACCAGCTCGGCCTCCACCGGCTGCTCGCCCTCGTCCCGGACAGCTCCGAGCTGACGTCGTTCGCCGCCGACGTCCTCGGCCCGCTCGCCGAGCGCACGCCCGAGGCGGCCGACCTCCGCGAGACGCTCCAGGTGCTGCTCGACACCAACTTCAACGTGGCCGAGGCGGCTCGCGCCCAGTTCTTCCACTACAACACGATGCGCTACCGCGTCGGCAAGCTGCAGCGGATCCTCGGCCCCGTCGCCACCGACCCCCACCTGCGCCTCGACGTCGCCGTCGCGCTGCGGGCGTTGGAGATCGTGGGCTAGGCGGGCTCAGGCTGCCGGTCGGGAGTCGTCCAGGCCGGCCCGCAGCTGGGTCATGAGGCGCGCGAGGATGCGTGAGACCTGCGCCTGCGTGAGCCCGACGGCCTCGGCGATGTCCTGCTGGCTGCGCTCCTCGTAGAAGCGCAGGAAGAGGATCCGACGCTCGCGGGCGGGCAGCTCGGCGATCAGCGGCTCGAGCACCACCTTGGCCTCGACGGCCTCGACCGTCGTGTCCTCCTCGCCGATCATGTCGCCGAGCGTCGTGGCGACGTCGTCGAGCGGCGTGTCCAACGAGGTGGGCGTGAAGCAGCCGTCGGCGGCCAGGGCCTCCACCACGTCGTCGAGATCGACCTCGAGGTGGCTCGCCACCTCGCTGGGACGCGGTGAGCGGCCGAGCGCCTGCTCGAGCTGGGCCTGGGCCCCGCTGATCCGCGACTGGAGCTCCTGCACGCGGCGCGGCGGACGAACCACCCAGCCGAGGTCGCGGAAGTGGCGCCGCAGCTCGCCCCGGATGGTGGGGACTGCGAACGACAGGAAGTCGTGGCCCAGGTCGGGGTCGAAGCGGTGGGCGGCCTTGGTGAGGCCCAGCAGCGCGACCTGCTGGAGGTCCTCGAGCTCGATGCCGCGGTTGCGGTAGCGGGTCGCCATCGAGGTCGCGACGTCGAGGTGGTCCTCGACGAGCCGTCGGACGGCCTCGGACGTGCCGGGCGGGCTGGTGGGACGTTCAGGGGCGAGGGACGCGGTGGTCACGTTGTCGCTCTTCCGTGCACGGGTGGGTACTCGCCGTTGGTCTCCAGCGAGATGAACGGGAGCAAGAAGATGCCACAGGTCTGGACCGGTGCCACACACCCCCCCGGGCGAGATCTCACGGGAGTGGGGTCACCGTCTGGTGACGGTCGCTGGGTGACCGCCTCCACCAGCGGGTGGGAGGGTCAGAGGACCTTCTCGTAGAACACCAGCGTGACGCCGTCGTCGGTGGCGTGGTGGGTCCGGAGGTAGCCGATGCGCTCGTAGAGCGCCTGGTTCTCGACCATCGTCACGTGGGTGAAGAGGCGGATGCGCGTGCAGCCGCGGGTGGCGGCGCGGGCCTCGGCCAGCTCGAGCAGGGCCCGGCCGATGCCGCGGCCGCGGTGGGAGGGGAGGACGGCGACGTTCTCGAGGACCAGCACGTCCGACCCCTCGCCGGCGAGCACGACGAAGCCGACCGGGGACCCGTCCAGGAGCGCCAGCCACGTCTCGCACTCCTCGACGGCGGCGGCGTAGTCGGCGTCCAACGGGCCCGGGCGTTGCCCGCCCATCCGCGGCAGGTAGGGCGAGTACGCCGCCGACGCGATGCGGTGCAGCGCAGGCGCGTCGGCGGCGTCGGCCCGACGGAGGTCGGTCACCCCGCGAGTGTGGCAGCGGCTCAGCCCTTGGTGCCGTTCTTGCTGCCGTTGCACGCGGTGCCGGGGTGCTCGCCGATGGTGGCGAGGAAGTCCCGGATCTCCCGGGGGATGCTGCCCCAGTTCTGCACGACACCGGGCTGGACCGGTGCCTCGAAGTCCATGTCGTCGAGGCCCGAGAACGCACAGATCGAGTTCGCGTTGTAGCCGTTGATCGGGGTCGGGTTGCCGTTGCCCGTGATCTCGCCGGCGGACGCGGCCGTGCCGGTCGCTGCCACGGTCGCCAGGGCCACGACGGTCGTTGCCAGGATCCTTCTCATCTCATCTCCTTGGGGGATCGTGCGTCCGGGCGCCCGAGAGGACGCGGCGGCGACGCTAGGGCGCGGGACGCCGTCGGCGGCGGGACCGCCCACGGACATGACCGAAAGTGGTGAGGTCACCGGCGCGGCTCGACCCGCCCGAGAACTTGTCAGCGACTGCGGCGTTCCTTCGGCAGATGTCGCCAGTGAGGGTGTGAGATGGACCGCACTAGTTTGTGGCTTCTCGGGTAACCACCCCGTCGAATCTGGAGGCCTGCACATGTCGATGTTCAAGTGGGAAGTGGTCGATCCCGCACCGGGGCAAGCAGTGCTGCCGATGCAGCGCCTGCCGTGGGGCAAGACGATCGGTCTCGGTGCCCAGCACGTGGTCGCCATGTTCGGCGCCACCTTCGTCTTCCCCCTGGTGATGGGGCTCGACCCCAACCTCGCGATCCTGTTCTCGGGCTTCTGCACCATCCTGTTCCTGCTGATCGTGCAGAACCGGGTGCCCAGCTACCTCGGCACGAGCGCGTCGTTCGTGGCGTCGGTGGCAGCGATCCGCGCGCTCGACGAGGGCAACGACTCGTCGTACGTCACCGGCGCGATCCTCGTCGGCGGCCTCGTCCTCGCCGCCGTCGGCGTGCTCGTGCACTTCGCCGGCGCCCAGCTCATCCACCGCATCCTGCCGCCGGCGGTCACCGGTGCGGTCGTCATGCTGATCGGCTTCAACCTCGCTCCCGTCGTCGCCGGGATCTACTGGCCCCAGGACCAGTGGATCGCGCTGCTGACAGCGGCCTTCATGGTCTTCGCGGCCGTGGTGCTCCCCGGCTTCTGGTCGCGCATCGCGGTCCTCCTCGCCCTGATCTTCGGCTACGTGCTGTCCTGGCTCGCCGACCTCGTCCTCGGTCCCATCACCTCCGTCCTCGGCGGCGCCACCGAGGCGACCGAGCACGACCGCGTCTCGTGGGCCGGCGTCGAGGCCGCCAACTGGATCGGCCTGCCGAGCGGCACCCTCGCCGACGGCGTCTCGGTCGTCCACGGCCCGTCGTTCTCGCTCACCGCGATCCTGCTCGTCCTGCCCGGCGTCATCGCGCTCGTCGCGGAGAACACCGGCCACGTCAAGGCCGTCGCCGAGATGACCGGCCAGGACCTCGACCCCTACATGGGCCGCGCGATCGGTGCCGATGGCATCGCGACCGCCTTCTCCAGCGCGTTCGGTGGCTCCCCGACCACGACGTACGCCGAGAACATCGGCGTCATGGGCGCGACCCGGGTCTACTCCTCGGCTGCCTACTACGTCGCTGCGCTGGTCGCCATCCTGCTCGGCCTCTGCCCGAAGTTCGGCGCGGTCGTCAACGCGACGCCCGGCGGCGTCCTCGGCGGCATCACGGTTGTCCTGTACGGGATGATCGGCCTGGTGGGGGCGAAGATCT
This sequence comes from Nocardioides sp. GCM10028917, assembly GCF_042666175.1. Classification (NCBI taxonomy): domain Bacteria; kingdom Bacillati; phylum Actinomycetota; class Actinomycetes; order Propionibacteriales; family Nocardioidaceae; genus Nocardioides; species Nocardioides sp. GCM10028917. Next base: position 342,460 of record NZ_JBHTFL010000008.1, on the reverse strand, counting down.
GGGTCGAGAACAACATCGACTTCGGCAACCCGGTCAACATGGTCGGCCTCTCCGCGGGCATCATCGCCGGCATCGGTGGCGTGACGCTCACCTTCGGCGACGACTTCGAGCTCGGCGGCATCGCCCTCGGCACGATCCTGGTCATCGTCTTCTTCCACATGGTCAAGGGCCGCGGGAGCGACGGCTCCGGCACCGTCACCCGCAACCTCAGCCACCCCGACTACGACGAGGGCGTCGACGACGCGGCCTCCGGAGGCACCCACAAGCGATGAAGCCCGCACCCTTCGCCTACCTGCGACCGTCCACCCTCGAGGAAGCCCTCGCGGCGCTCGCGGGGGAGCAGGGGGCGAAGGTGCTGGCCGGTGGTCAGTCGCTCGTCCCGCTGCTCTCCATGCGGCTGGCCGCTCCCTCGATGCTCGTCGACATCAACGCCCTCCCCGGCCTCGGCCACGTCCGCGTGGCCGAGGACGGGGTCAGGGTGGGGGCGCTTGCGCGGCACGCCGAGGTGCTCGCCTCGGCCGAGGCCGCGCAGGCCCAGCCGCTGCTGGGCATGGCGCTGAGCCACGTCGCGCACCCGACGATCCGCAACCGCGGCACCACCGTCGGCTCGATCGTGCACGCCGACGCCGCGGCCGAGATGCCGATGGTGCTGCGGCTGCTGGAGGGATCGGTCGACGTCGCGTCGGTGCGCGGTCGTCGTACGGTCCCGGCAGCGGAGCTGTTCGCCGGCCCCCTCGAGTCGACCCTCGCCCACGACGAGATCGCGGTCGAGGCGTTCTTCCCGGGCCTCGCGCCCGGGGCCGGCGTCGCCTTCCAGGAGATCGCCCGGCGCCACGGCGACTACGCCCTCGTCGGCGTCGCCGCCCACGTCGAGACGGACGGCGAGGCCATCACCCGCGCCCGGGTGGGCTTCGTGTCGGTGAGCGACGTCCCCGTCGTCGTCGACGTCACCGACGCCGTCCAGGACCCGGCGGGCGACCCAGCCGCCACGGCCCTCGCCGAGCTCGACCCCGCCGAGGACATCCATGCCACCGCCGCCTACCGGACCCACCTGGTGAAGGTGCTGGCGCCGCGGGTCCTGGCGGCCGCGACCGACCACGCCCGTTCGCGGGCAGGAGAGGCGATCCACCCGTGACCACCGAACAGCTCCACGACGTACGCCTGCACGTCAACGGATCCGTCCACGAGGTGCAGGTGCCGGCCCGGCGCCTGCTGTCCGACGCGCTGCGTCACGACTGCGGGCTGACCGGCACCCACGTCGGATGCGAGCACGGCGTGTGCGGCGCGTGCACGGTGCTGGTCGACGGCACGCCGATGCGCTCGTGCCTGATGCTCGCGGTCTCCGCCGTCGACGCCGAGATCACCACGGTCGAGGGGCTGACCGAGGACGACGGTTCCGCCCAGGGTCGGTTGAGCCCGGTGCAGCAGGCGTTCTCCGACTGCCACGGCCTGCAGTGCGGCTTCTGCACGCCGGGCTTCCTCACCACCATCACGGCCGGCCTGCGCGAGACGCCCGACCCGACCGAGGACGAGGCCCGCGAGATGATCGCCGGCAACCTCTGCCGCTGCACCGGCTACCAGAACATCGTGAAGTCGGTGCTGCGCGCCAGCGAGATCGTGGCCGAGCGTGCCGCTGGTGACGGGCGCGGGGCTCCCTCAGGGACCGACGGGAGCGAGCAGTGACCACGAAGATGTTCGGCGCCAAGGTGGCGCGCGTCGAGGACCAGCGCTTCCTGCGCGGCCAGGGTCGCTACGTCGACGACCTCCTCACCGACGACCCACGGCTGCTGCACTCCGCCGTGCTGCGCTCGCCGCACGCCCACGCGCGGATCGTCGACATCGACGTCTCCGACGTGCTCGACCTCGAGGGCGTCGTCGCCGTGTGGACGTGGGACGACCTCACCGGTCCGATGGCCGAGCCGCTCCCGCTGCTCATCCCGCACCCGACGCTGACCCACGGCCGCACCCAGTACGCGCTGGCCAAGGACGAGGTCAACTACGTCGGCGAGGCGATCGCCTTCGTCGTCGCCGTCGACCGCTACGTCGCGGAGGACGCCGTGTCCCGGATCCGCGTCGACTACGAGTTCCTCCAGCCCGTCGTCGGCATCGCCGCTGCCCGGGCGGCGGCGACGGCCGTGCACGACGACGTGCCCGACAACGTGGGCGCCCGCATGGAGCAGGAGAACGGCGACGCCCGTGCGGCCATCGCCACGGCGCCCCACACGCTGACCCTGGACCTCGACGTCGAGCGCTCCGCGTGCACGCCGATGGAGGGGCGCGGCACGGTGGCCCGGTGGGACCCCGACACCTCACGCCTGACGGTGTGGTCCTCGACCCAGACCTCGACCGGCGTGCGGGGCTGTGTGGCTGCGAAGCTCGGCCTCGACCTCGCCAAGGTCGACGTGGTCACCCCCGACGTCGGCGGCGGCTTCGGCGTGAAGATCAACCACCCGTGGCCCGAGGAGCTCCTCGTCCCGCTGGCGGCCATGACGCTCGGGCGCCCGGTGAAGTTCACCGAGGACCGGCGCGAGCACTTCATCTCCTCGGCGCACGAGCGCGCCCAGCAGCACCACGTCGAGGTCGGCTTCGACGACGACGGTCGGCTGATCGGGCTGAACGTGGAGTTCTGGCACGACCACGGCGCGTACACGCCGTACGGGCTCATCGTCCCGATCATCACCTCCACCCAGCTGCTCGGCCCCTACAAGCCGGCCAACTACCGCGTGGTCTTCGAGTCGCTCTACACCAACACCGTCATCGTGACGCCCTACCGCGGCGCCGGACGGCCCCAGGGCTGCTTCGTCATGGAGCGCACGATGGACGCGATCGCGGCCTACCTCGGCAAGGACCGCACCGAGGTGCGCGCGACGAACTTCATCCAGCCTGACGAGTTCCCCTACGAGCACGGCCTGGTCTTCCAGGACGGCCGCGAGCTGACCTACGACTCCGGGGACTACCCGGCCTCCCTCGAGAGGCTCAAGGAGCTCGTCGGCTGGGACGAGTTCGAGGACTTCCGTGCCGAGATGGCCGCCCAGGGCCGCAAGGTCGGCATCGGCCTGGCGTGCTACGTCGAGGGCACCGGCGTCGGCCCCTACGAGGGAGCCCACGTGCACGTCGAGACCTCCGGCAAGGTCAAGGTCGCGACCGGCCTCACCACGCAGGGCCAGGGCCACCAGACGGCGTTCGCCCAGATCGTCGCCGACACACTCGGGGTGCGGTTCGAGGACGTCGAGATCACGACCGGCGACACCCGCAAGATGCCCTACGCGGTGGGCACGTTCGCCTCGCGGGCGGCCGTGATGAGCGGGTCGGCCATCCACCTCGCCGCCCTGCGCGCGAAGGAGAAGGCGCTGCGGATCGCGGCGGAGGCGCTGGAGGCGTCCGAGGACGACCTCGAGATCGCCGACGGGGTCGTGACGGTGCGCGGCACCGACGCCTCCATCGACCTCGGCACCGTGGCGGTCCTGTCCAACCCGCTTCGCTACGCCTTCGACGAGGCGTCCAAGGCCGCCACCCAGTTCTCCGTCGGCGACCCCGGCAAGCCGCCGGTGGCCGAGGACGACGAGCCGGGCCTCGAGGGCAAGGACTTCTACTCCCCGCCGCGCTCGACCTTCGCCAACGGCATGCACGCCGTGATCGTGGAGACCGACCCGGACACCGCGGAGATCACCATCCTCAAGTACGCCGTCGTGCACGACTGCGGCAACCTCATCAACCCGATGATCGTCGAGGGCCAGATCCACGGCGGTGTCGCGCAGGGCGTGGGCGGCGCCCTCTACGAGCGGATGGCGTACGACCAGTCGGGACAGCTGCTGAACGCGTCGTTCATGGACTTCCTGATGCCCTACGTCACCGAGGTCCCGGCGACCATCGACATCGACCACCTCGAGACGCCGTCGCCGCTGAACCCGCTCGGCATCAAGGGCGCCGGCGAGGCCGGCGTGATCCCGTCGGCCGCTGTCTTCGCCGCGGCCATCGAGGACGCCGAGGGCTTCCCGATCATGTCGATGCCCATCTCGCCGTCCGAGCTCTTCGAGCTGCGCCTCGCGCACGCCGACGAACCCCACCCCCTGACCGAGGAGTCCGCATGAAGATCACCGGAGAGGCCACCCTGGTCGCGCCCGTGGAGCAGGTCTGGGACGCGCTGCTCGACCCCGCCGTGCTGGTCCGCACCATCCCCGGCTGCGAGCGGCTCGAGGAGACCGCGGACAACACCTACGACATGACCGTCACCGCCGGGGTCGCGAGCATCCGCGGCACCTACGCCGGCACCTGCAGGCTCAGCGACCTGACGCCGCACGAGTCGCTGAAGATGAACCTCCAGGGTGCCGGCGCCCCGGGCACCGTGGGCGCCGACGTGGCCGTCCGCTTCGAGGGCAATCCCGACGGCACCACGACGCTCTCCTACGACGCCGACGCGGTCGTCGGCGGCATGGTCGGCGGCGTCGGCCAGCGCATGCTCACCTCGGTGTCGCGACGGATGGCCGCCGAGTTCTTCGGCAACGTCGAGAAGGCGATCGCGGGCGGACCGGCCGCTGAGCCGGGTCTCGTGACCGGCGCGAGCGCGCCTTCCTCGACCAGCGGCGGTGACGCACCGACCAGCGGTGGCCAGGTCTTCACCGCTCCCGCCAGGCCGTCCTCCCTCGCGGCGGCCGGCTCCCAGCAGGACTTCCTCCTCGGCGTGGCCGTCGGCGCGGGGCTCGTCGCGCTCGGCGTGCTCCTGGGACGTCGCCGGTGACCGGTCTGACGGTCGACTCCACCGCCCGCGCCCAGGCCGCCGCCGTACGGTCCGGGGAGATCTCGGCGACCGAGCTCCTCGAGCTGCACCTCGACCGGATCGAGGAGCGCAACCCCGAGCTCAACGCGATCGTCTCCCTCGACGCCGAGCGCGCCCGCGCCCGGGCGGCCGTCGCGGACCAGGCGCAGGCGTCGGGCGAGGAGGTGGGTCCGCTGCACGGGCTGCCCTTCGCGGTGAAGGACACCCATGCGCTGAAGGGATGGCGCACGACGTACGGCTCGCCGATCTTCGCCGACTCCGTGGCCGACCACGACGACCTCCTCGTCGAGCGGATCCGCGGCGCGGGCGCGGTGTTCGTCGGCAAGACCAACGTGCCGGAGTTCGCGGCCGGGTCGCACACCTTCAACACCGTCTTCGGCGTCACCCGCAACCCGGTCGACCCGTCGCGTTCCGCGGGCGGCTCGAGCGGGGGAGCGGCGTGCGCGCTCGCGTCCGGGATGGTGCCGCTGGCCGACGGCTCCGACATGGGCGGCTCGCTGCGCAACCCGGCGTCGTTCTGCGGCGTCGTCGGCATGCGGCCCTCGCTCGGCCGCGTGCCGGAGTGGCCGCTCTACAACCAGTGGGAGAGCACGTCCGTCGGCGGCCCGATGGCCCGCAACGTCGGCGACCTCGCCCTGCTGCTGTCGGTGCTCGCCGGTCCCGATCCCCGGGCGCCGCTCGCGCTGGGCGACCCCGGCGCGTCGTTCGCCCCGCCGCTCACGCCCGCGCGCCTCGCCGGGCTGCGGGTGGCGTGCTCGGTGGACCTCGGCGGCTCGCTCGTGGTGGACCACGAGGTCGCGGACGTCGTACGCGCCACCGCGGCGCGGCTCTCGGACGCGGGAGCGGCGGTGGCCGAGGCGCACCCCGACCTGTCCCTCGCCGACGACACCTTCCGGACGCTGCGCGCCTGGCACTTCCAGGCCAAGCTCGGGGGGCTGCTCGCCGAGCACCCCACCTCGTTCAAGGCGTCGCTGGAGGCCAACATCCGCGCCGGGGAGCCGCTGACCGGTGCCGACGTGGCCCGCGCCTACACCCAGCGCACCTCGCTGTCGGAGACGATGCGGCTCTTCTTCGGTGACCACGACGTGCTGCTGCTGCCGACCTCCCAGGTGCCGCCGTTCCCGGTCGAGCAGGAGTTCCCCGAGACGATCAACGGGCAGCAGATGCCCGACTACCTGGCCTGGATGCGCTCGGCCTACTTCATCACCGTCACCGGCTGCCCGGCGATCTCCGTCCCCGCGGGCCGCACCGCTGACGGTCTGCCCGTCGGCGTCCAGCTGGTCGCCCGGCACGGCGCCGACCGTCAGCTGCTCGAGGTCGCCGCTGCCGTCGAGGAGCTGCTCGCCCCCTGACCTGCGAGGGCCAGCACGGCGTGCGGGTTGACCAGCGTCGTCGACGGGGCCGGGCGGAGCTCCCCGCGGCCCTCGAGCAGGCCGTCGGAGAGGAACAGCTCGATGCCGACCCGGGCCAGGACCGCCTCCGACGCGAGGTTGCCGGGCTCGACGGTCGCCTCCATCCACGTGATGCCGCGGGCGCGGGCGACCGTCGTGACGGCGTCGACCAGTGCGGAGGCGATGCCCCGGCCCTGGTGCGCGTCGACCACCTCGAAGGCCAGCTCCCCGGCGTCGGGGGCGGTCGTCAGGTAGCGGCAGATGCCCACGGGCACCCCGTCGACGAGCGCGACCCAGGCGACGTGCCGGTGGCCGTCGACGTCGGCCAGGGCGCGTCGGTGCCCGCTCGGGAGCCGCGGCATCGGGACGAGGAACCGCTGTCTGCGCGACCGCGTCGACAGCCCCTCGAACACCGTCTCCAGGACGGCGACCTCGCCTCCGACGAGCGGGCGGAGCAGGACGGACCCGCCGTCACGGAGCCGGACGTGGACGTGCACGTGGACGGGAACGGGGACGGGAACGGCGTGGACCGGCCGCCCGCCCGCTGCGCCGGTGGTGGGCGCAGCGGTGCGGGGGGCGGCCATGGTGGTGCTGCAGGTCATGGGGATCTCCTTCAGGAACGGATGGCGTGGAGGAATCGGGGCGCGCGCCGGCTCGTCGGCGGGTCCGCCTCGAGCTCGAGCACGCGTGCCATCAAGCGGTCGGGGCGGCGTACGACGGTGCGCAGCTCCCGCTCGCGTGAGGTGGCGAGGACGGTGGTGAGCGTGGGGTGCATGAGCGGCTCCTTGGTCGGTGTCGGACTGGGTGGTCCGACATTGACCCGATGCCCTTCCGCCGGCCTTCCGCAGCCCGTGCCGGCCGGGGAAGGAATCCGGAAGGCGGGGGGAAGGTCCGTCGACCAACCTCGGTGCCACCACCCGCCCCACATGCCGGGTCACCGGCACCGACGCAGGAGAAGATCGCATGAGCACCACCACCGAGAAGGCGCCCCTCAACGGAGTCGACGTCCCGACGCTCTTCGGCACGCGTGACGCCGTGAGGCAGACGAACGAGATCGCGAAGTTCCAGTTCCGGGCCACCAACACCTGGGTGTCCGGGACCCACAGCCGCTCGACGTTCGCCGACTTCCACGGCGCCATGCAGGAGATGCGGCACGCGCAGGACACCGTGGTCGAGTCCGACCACCCGGCCGTGCTCGTCGGCACGGACGTCGCCCCCACGCCGGTCGAGTACCTGCTGCACGCCATCGCCGCCTGCCTGACCTCCGGCATCGCCAACATCGCGGCGGCCCGCGGGGTCCGGCTCACGCACGTGTCGTCGTCCGTCACGGGCGACATCGACCTGCTCGGGATCCTCGGGCTCTCGGGCGGCGCCGTCCGCAACGGCTACGAGCAGGTCAAGGTCACGTTCCGCATCGAGGGCGACGCCGACGAGGCCACCCTGCGCGACATCGTCGACCAGTCCCGCCGTCGCTCGGCCGTCTACGACGCGCTCACCAACCCGACGCCCGTCCACATCGACGTCGTCACCAGCTGAAGAGACACCTCGTGCGGGCGGCCGGCCGGACCACCGGCCGGTCGTTCGCACGAAGAACCTGAAGGGAACCTTGGATGACCACCATCGACACCGTCGTCGTCGGGGCCGGCCATGCCGGCCTTGCGGTGAGCAAGCTGCTCACGGACGCCGGACGCGAGCACGTCGTGCTCGACCGAGGCCGGATCGGCCACCGCTGGCGCACCGAGCGCTGGGACTCCCTGCACCTGCTCACCCCGAGCTGGATGACCCGGCTCCCCGGGTGGAGCTACCGCGGGCCCCATCCGGACGGCTACCTCAGCGTCGGCTCCTTCGTCGGCTACCTCGAGGCGTACGCCGCCTCGTTCGGCGCCCCCGTCGTCGACGGAGCCACCGTGCACGAAGTGGCCGCCGCACCCGGCGACCGCCCGGCACGTCGCTACCGTGTCGTCACCAGCCGCGGCACCTGGCACGCGCGCCACGTCGTCATCGCGACCGGCCCGCACGGGACACCGCACGTGCCGGCCGGGCTGGCCGGCCTCGACACCTCGGGCGTCGACCTGGTGACCTCGAACAGCTACCGCAACCCCGGCCGCCTCGGGACGGGCGGCGTCCTCGTCGTGGGCGCGTCGGCGTCCGGCATGCAGATCGCAGACGAGCTCAACCGGGCCGGTCGCGAGGTGACCCTCGCGGTCGGGCGGCACACCCGGATGCCCCGGCGGCACCGCGGCCTCGACATCTTCTGGTGGCTCGAGAACACCGGACGCCTGGCCCGGACCATCGACGAGGTGGCCGACCCGGTGGCCGCGCGCGGGGAGACCTCGCTGCAGCTCGTGGGCCGTGACGACCCCGAGCGGGCCACCGAGGACCTCGACCTCGGCCGCCTCCAGGAGCAGGGCGTCCGCCTCGTCGGCCGGCTCGACACGGTCGACGGCCGTACGGCTCACTTCCGCGACGACCTCGCCGCCACCGTCGGCGCCGCGGACGCGAACCTGCACCAGCTCCTCGACAGCCTCGACCACTTCGTCGAGCGCATCGGCCTGGCCGGCCAGCTGTGGGACAGCCCGCGGCCCCGTCCCGTGGCGATCGGGACCCCGCGGCGCCGGGTCGACCTGCGTGCCGAGGGCATCGGCACCGTGCTGGTGGCCTCCGGCTACCGCCCCCACCACCCGTGGCTGCGACTGCCGATCACCGGACCCGACGGGACCGTCCGCCAGCACCGGGGCGTGACCCCGGCCGAGGGCGTGTACGTCGTGGGGCAGCGCTTCCAGCACCGGCGCGACTCCGGCCAGATCGACGGGGCACGCCACGACGCCGGGTCGGTGGTCGCCCACCTGCTCGCCGCGAGCGGGGCACGGACGACGGCGAGCGCTGGCTACGGCACCGGACGACGGGAGCCGGCAGCATGAGCACCGTCGACGTCGTCGTGGTGGGCGGCCGGGTCGCCGGCGCCTCCACGGCGCTGCTCCTGGCCCGGGCCGGCCTGTCGGTCGCCCTGGTCGACCGGGGTCGGCGCGGGAGCGACACCCTCTCCACGCACGCGCTCATGCGAGGCGGAGTCCTGCAGCTGTCCCGCTGGGGCGTGCTGGCCGACGTCGTGGCGGCCGGGACACCGGCCGTCCGGCGCACCCTCTTCCGCTACGCGGACGGGGAGGTCGCCGATGTCGCCATCCGACCCCGGTCCGGGGTGGACGCGCTGTACGCACCTCGCCGGCACCTGCTCGACCGGCTCCTCGTCGAGGCCGCCGAGGAGGCCGGCGCGCGGGTGCTGCACGAGACGACGGTGACGTCCCTCCGCCGCGACGGCTCGGGACGTGTGGCCGGCGTCGTCGGCCGTACCCGGAGCGGGGGCCGTGTCGAGCTCGCGGCCGGGCTCACCATCGGTGCCGACGGGATCCGGTCCAGGGTCGCCGAGCAGGTCGGCGCGAGGAGCACGTGGCAGGGACGCACGTCGAGCGCGGTGCTCTACCGCTACGTCGAGGACCCCCTGGGCGACGGCTTCGAGTGGACCTACGGCGACGGCGCCGGGTCGGGTGTGATCCCGACCAACGACGGCGCCTCGTGCGTCTTCGTGGGCACCACCCCGGCGCGGATGCGTCGCCTGCGCCGCCTCGGCGTCGAGCGGGCCTTCGCCGAGCTGCTCGTCGCGGCGGGGCCTGCCGCCGCGGAGCGGGCGCGTGGGCTGCGGCCGGTCACCCCCGTCCGTGGCTGGGCCGGCCTGCCCGGCTACGTTCGCGAGTCGTCCGGGCGCGGGTGGGCGCTCGTGGGGGACGCGGGCTGCTTCAAGGACCCGATCACCTCCCACGGGATCACCGACGCGCTGCGGGACGCCGAGCTGCTCGCCGGGCAGGTGCTCGACTCCCACGCCGGCACCGTCCCTGAGCACGCGGCGCTGGCGCGCTACGAGGAGACCCGCGACCGGCTCTCGCGCGAGCTCCTGGCGGTGACCGAGCGCGTGGCGGCGTACGACTGGGACGCTCCCGGCGTCCGGTCGCTGCTCCGCCGGTTCAGCGCGGCGATGGGCGACGAGGTCGAGCACCTCGAGCAGCTCGACCGGGCCGACGTCGCCGGCTGAGCGCCGTCCGGCCGGACGGCCCCGCGAAATGGCGTCGATCCGGGCACCCGGACCGGCGTAGAGTCGCATCGCTCGCGGCTGGGAGGGTGCGGTGCACGTCGACATCAGTCTCCTCGGAGGGTTCGCGGTCGTCGTCGACGGCCGCGCCGTCGCCGCGCACGCCTGGGCCCGCCGCAGCGCCGCCACCCTGGTGAAGGTGCTCGCGCTCAGGCCCGGCCGGCAGCTGCCCCGTGAGCAGCTGGTGGACCTCCTCTGGCCCGACCTGCTCCTGGAGCAGGCGGCGCCCAGGCTGCACAAGGCCGCCCACTACGCGCGGGCGGCCGTCGGGGTCCCGTCCGCGGTGGTCCTGGCCGGCGACGTGGTCCGACTGCTCCCCGACGCGGAGGTGGCGGTCGACGTCGAGCGCTTCGACCGTGCGGCGGGCGACCCGGCGTCGGTGGGGGAGGCGATCGACCTCTACGGCGGCGACCTGCTGCCCGAGGACCTCTACGAGCCGTGGGCCGACGCCGAGCGCGAGCGCCTCCGCGTCTCCTACCTGGAGCTGCTCCGCTCGGCCGGGCGCTGGGCCGACCTGGTGGCCGCGGAGCCGCTCGACGAGGAGGCGCACCTCCGGCTGGTCCAGCAGCACGTGGACGGCGGCCGCCGCAGCCAGGCGCTGCGGCAGCTCGAGGCGATGGCCCGGACCTGGCGCGGCGAGCTCGGCGCCGAACCCGGCCCTGCCGCCCGTGCGCTGCATGCACGAGCGCAGGCGATGCCGCCGGTCGAGCCGCCGTCCGCGGCGCCGGGTGCGAGCGCGAGCCGGGTGCCGAGGCCGGCGACCGCCACGGTGGGCCGCGACGCCGACGTGGCCGCGGTCCTCTCCCTGCTCGAGGGGCACCGGCTGGTGACGCTGCTCGGCATCGGAGGCGTCGGCAAGACCCGGCTGGCGGCCGAGGTGGCACACGCCTGGGGCCAGGCCACCTCGCGACGGACCTGCTACGTCGACCTCACGAAGGTCGCCGACGCCGGACTCGTCGCCGAGCTCACCGTGAGCGAGCTCGGCATCCGCTCCGGCGACAACTCGAACGTCGTGCAGATGCTCGAGGAGGCGCTCCAGCGCCAGGACCTGCTGCTGGTCCTCGACAACTTCGAGCACGTGGTCGAGGCCGCCGACCTCGTGGCGGAGATGCTGCAGTGGTCCACCGACCTGAGGGTGCTGGTGACCAGCCGGGCGCGGCTGCGCGTCGCCGGCGAGCACGTCCACGAGGTGCACCCCCTCGCGGTCGAGAGCAGCGACGGAACCGGCGGCCTCGCGGACGCTGTCGCCCTCTTCGACCAGGTCGCCACCGCGGTCGACCCGCACTTCGAGCTCGCTCGCCACACCGCGGACGTCGTCGCGATCTGCCGCGCGGTGGACGGCCTCCCGCTCGCGATCGAGATCGCCGGGGGACACCTGCGCACGCTCTCCCCGTCGCTGCTGCGCGAGCGGCTGACCAGCCGACTGGGATCGGCGGCCGGCGCGGGGCGCGACCTGCCCGACCGGCAGCAGACCATCCCGGCGACGATCGACTGGAGCCTGCAGCTGCTCGGTCCGGCGGAGCAGCACCTGTTCGGCCTGTTCACGGTGTTCCACGGCGCCGTGCCGCTGGAGGCGGTGGAGGCGGTGTGGGCCGACGGCGACGTGGTCGACCCGCTCAGCGTCCTGGTGGACCACAGCCTGGTGCGGCGGACGACCGGCAACCGCAACGAGCCGCGCTTCGGGATGCTCGCGCTCGTGCGCGACCACGCCGCCCGGCTGGTCGACGGGGACCGCGAGGCCGCCCGGGCCGCCCACGCGGCGTACTTCTCGTCCTGGCTCGACGACCTCTACGAGCGCCGGTGGACCGACGCGACCTACCGCTGGCTGGACGACATCAGCGAGATGCTGCAGGAGGTGCGGGCGGCGCACACGTGGGCCGCGCGCACCGGCGACCTGCCGCTGACCGCGCGCATCACTGCCGCGCTGGGCGCCTACTGGTTCCTCGAGGGCAACCATGCCGAGGGACTGCGGTGGATCGACGAGATGCTCGCCGTGGAGGGCCGGCTCGACCCCTACATCTCGGCCCGGATCCACCTGGCGGCCGGATTCATGGCGTTCCCCTCCAGCCGGCCCGAGGCCCGGACCCACTGGGAGCGCGCGACCGTCCTGTTCCGCGAGCTGGGGGCGACCCGTCTCGTGGCGTACGGGCTCGCGGTCACCTCGGCGACGTACATCGGCGATGTCGAGCAGACCGGGCTCGCCATGCGGACCAACGACGAGGCGCTCGCGCTGGGGCGTGGCGTCGGCAGCCCCGCGCTGGTCGCACAGGTGCTCAACATCCGCGGCGAGCTGACGCGGGTCGCCGGGCGCGACGAGGAGGCCCGCGAGGCCTACGAGGAGGGCCTGCAGATCTCCGGCGACCTGGGCGACGAGATGTACGTCAGCGTGTTCCTGTCCAACCTCAGCTACCTGGCCGACCACCGGGGCGACCACGAGGAGGCCCGGCGGCTCACCCACCAGGCACTGCGCATCTGCTGGTCGCAGGGCCGGCGGCTGATGGCGGCGTGGACCGTCTCCCAGCTCGCCGGGCCCGAGCACGCGCTGGGCCGCCCCGAGCTGGGGGCCGTGCTCGTCGGCGCGGGCGACGAGGCGTTGCGCGTCCTCGGCGCCCGGCGCCACCCCGGCGACGTGCCCGAGCACGACCGGGTGGTGGCAGCGCTCCGCAGCGCCCTGGGTGACGAGCGGTTCGAGGAGCTGCGCGCCGAGGGCGCGCGGCTGACCCTCGACCAGGTGCTCGCCCGCGTCCTCGACGGCGACGGCGGTGTGGATGAAGCTGTGCACGAACCTGTGGAGAACTGCTGACACCTGGGGACGGTGCGGGCCTGGCTGTGCACGACGCGCCGGAACCCGAAGTATGTCGAAGAAGCCCGCCCAGAGCCCTTGCGGACGGTGTGACGCAGGGCATAGAACTCTCCTTACGCAGCCCCGCAAGGGGAGGCGGGATGGCTCTGGACGTGAGTCCGCACGACGGGAACCGGCACGCCGGGGAACGTCGCAGGCACCAGGTGATGAGGTGGCTGGGACGAACGGAGAGAGCGATCGACCGGGAGCATCACATGACCGGTCACCAGAAGGGCCCTTGGCGCTCATACCGCCGAGGGCCCTTCGCCTTTGGGACTGCACGTACCCCGCACACCCTTCCTCCCCGCGTCACCCGGCAGGTCTTGCCGAGGAAGTGGCGATCCGTCGGCAAACTGTGCCGTGGTCACCGCGGCGCCCGGATCTGTTGAATCGTCCCCATGAGCGCGCGGCGGATCAGGATCGGCATCGACACCGGGGGCACGTTCACCGACGTGGTGGCCTTCGACGAGGACTCGGGTGAGCTGGTCACCACGAAGACCCCCAGCACGCCGGGCAACCCGGCCGACGGCTTCATCGCCGGCATCGAGAAGATCCTCGACATCGTCGGCGCCGGGGGCAGCGACATCACCGCCGTCTCGCACGGCACGACGGTGGCGACCAACAAGCTGCTCGAGGGCAAGGTCGAGGCCCTCGGCTTCATCACCACCGAGGGCTACGAGTTCATGCTCGAGATCGCCCGCCAGTCGGTGCCCGACGGCTACGGGAACTCCTACTTCTGGGTCAAGCCCGACCGCATCGTCCCGGCGGACCGCGTGCGCACCGTGGGTGGCCGCCTCGACTTCACCGGCGCGGAGATCCGCCCCTTCGACGAGGACCACGCCGTCGCTGCTGCCCGCTGGTTCAAGGACCAGGGCATCACCACGATCGGCGTCTGCCTCCTCCACGCCTACGCCAACGACGAGCACGAGCTGCGGATGCGCGACATCCTCCGCCGCGAGCACCCCGACGCCGTCGTCTCCATCTCGAGCGAGGTGCTCCGCGAGTACCGCGAGTACGAGCGCTCGATGACCACGCTCGTCGACGCGGCCGTGAAGCCCAACGTCAGCCGGTACGTCACCAACATCTCCGACCGGCTGCTCGGGTTCACCGGCAGCGCCATCCCGTTCTACGTGATGAAGTCCAACGGCGGCGTGCTCTCGGCCGACGAGGTCGTCCACCAGCCGATCACCACGGTGCTGTCCGGCCCCGCCGCCGGTGCCCTGGGCGCCGCGCTGATCGCCAAGGTCGCCGGCTTCCCCCGGATCCTCACCTGCGACGGCGGCGGCACGTCGACCGACGTGTCGGTCGTCCTCGACGGCCAGCCGACCCTCACCACCGAGGGCACCGTCGGCGCCTACCCGAGCAAGATCCCGATGATCGACGTCGTCACCGTCGGGGCGGGCGGCGGCTCGATCGCCTGGCTCTCGCCCGAGGGCACGCTCAAGGTGGGCCCGCACTCGGCCGGCGCCGACCCGGGCCCGCTCTGCTACGCGAAGGGCGGCACCCAGCCGACCATCACCGACGCCCACGTCACCCTCGGCCGGATCCCTCCCCACCTGCTCGGCGGCGAGATCCCGCTCGACGTGGAGGCCGCCCGGACCGGCATCGCCGACCTCGCCGAGCAGCTCGGGCTCGACTTCGAGCGCTGCGCCACCGGCATCCTGGAGATCTCGGCCTGGAACCAGGCCAACGCCCTGCGCCAGGTCAGCGTGAAGCGCGGTCTCGACGTCCGCGACTTCATGCTGACGACCTTCGGTGGCTCCGGCTCGCTGCTGGCCTGCCGGCTCGTCGACATCCTCGACCTCGCCGGCGTCGTCGTACCCCCCAACCCGGGCAACGTGAGCGCCTTCGGCCTGCTGACGGTCGACGTGAAGAACGACTACGTCCAGACCCACGTCGCCAAGGAGTCCGCGCTCGACCACGCGGCCGTCCAGTCGATCCTCGACGACCTCACCGACCGGGCCCGGGCAGCGTTGGCCAAGGAGGGCTTCGCGCCCGAGGAGCACCGCTTCCAGCGCACCATCGACGTGCGCTACGTCGGCCAGGCCTTCGAGGTGCGGGTGGCCGCGCCGGAGGGCACCGTCGACCAGGCGTACGTCGAGCAGGTGGCCGAGACGTTCCACAGCGAGCACCACCAGCTCTACGGCTACGACTTCCGCGGCGACCGCGACCAGCAGGTCGAGTGGGTCAACCTGCGCGTGACCGGCATCGGTCCGATCACGCGACCGGAGATCCCGACGCTCGACAAGGCCGACGGCGACGTCCTCGAGCGCGCCGTCCGCAGCCGGCGCGAGGTCTGCTTCGACGCCGAGCAGGGCTACCTCGACACCCCGGTCGTCTGGCGCGCGGACCTCGGCGCCGGCGACACCTTCAGCGGACCGGCCATCGTCGAGGAGTTCGGCTCGACGATCCCCGTCCACCCCGGCTTCGAGGTCGTGGTCGACGACTGGGCCAACCTCGTGATCCGGAAGGAGTCGGCCCGATGACCGACGTCAGCACCCGCGCAGTGGACCCGGCGTACGTCACCGCCAAGCCGGTGAACCCGGCCGGCCTGCCGACCGCCTACGAGCACGGCGGCCGCCTGACGGCCGAGGGGACGAGCGTCGACCCGATCCTGGTCGAGATCGTCCAGGGCACGCTCGCCAGCGTCGAGATGGAGGTGGAGACCGCGATCGGTCGCACCAGCCGCTCGCCGATGATCCGCGACGCCCACGACTTCCGCGCGGGCATCCACGACCGCCAGCTGCGCAAGCTGACCGGCCGCTCCTACAGCGCCCTGGTGCACCCGATCGTGCGCGACTACCCGATCGAGGAGATGCGCGAGGGCGACGTCTTCTTCCACAACGACGTCTACGAGTCCGAGGGCGGCATCGGCCACCTTCCCGACCTGTGCGTCACCGTGCCGGTCTTCCACGACGGCGAGGTCGTCGCCTTCGTGCAGGCCTTCGGCCACCACGACGACATCGGCGGCGCGGTGCCGGGCTCCATGCCCAGCAACGCGACCACCGTCTACGAGGAGGGTCTGGCCGTCCCGCCGATCAAGCTGTGGGACGCCGGCGTGCCCAACAGGTCGGCGCTGCGGATCATGACGCGCAACTCGCGCATGCCCGACAGCCTCGCCGCCGACCTCGACGCCGAGTGCTCCGCCTGCCTGATGGGCGCGCGCCGGCTCGGCGAGCTGTTCGAGCGCTACGGCCGCGACGCGATCGAGACGGCGTTCGACGCGATCCTGGACACGACGACGGAGACCTACCGTCGCGAGATCCTCTCCAAGATCCCCGACGGCACCTACGTCTGGGAGGACTACGCCGAGCACGACGGCGTCGACGAGCCGCAGCTGCACACCCAGCGGATCACCCTCACCAAGGTCAGCGACGCCCCCGCCGACCCGGAGAACGGCCGCCCTGCCGGACCGCGGCTGATCATCGACTTCACCGGCACCAGCGCCCAGGCGAAGGGGCCGATCAACCACTGCGGCGACTACGTCGGCGGCAACTTCCTCAAGAAGTGGCTCGCCCCGATCCTCCGCAACCTCGCCGACACCCCCGAGCGGATGGCCGAGCTCGACGTCAACGAGGGCATCGTGCCGCTCATCGAGATGCGCTTCCCCGAGAAGGGCACCCTGCTCACGCCGATCCACCCCGGCCCGACCAACGCCCGCACGTTCGTGATCCTGCGGCTGCTCGGCGTGCTCGCCGGCGTCGTGGCCAAGGCCGTCGACGGCAAGATGCCGGCCGACCAGGAGACGATCCGCTACACCGGCGTCTACGGCAAGGACCTGGACGGCAACGACTACCTCATGCGCGAGGTGCTCGGCGGCGGCTCGGGCGGTCGCTACTACGCCGACGGCGAGGACACCATCCACGTGGTGCCCGACTCCCGCAACCTGCCGACGGAGTTCACCGAGTCGCGCTTCCCGTTCATCGTCGAGCGCCTCGGCCTCGCGATGGACTCCGGCGGCGCAGGGGAGTACCGCGGCGGCCTCGGCTACGAGAAGCACATCCGGATGCTCAAGGACGCGCACTTCATGTCCATCGCCGACCGCTCGATCCTGGCCTGCTGGGGCGTGCGGGGCGGCAGGGCCGGCATGCCCTTCCAGGTCGTCATCGACCCCGGCGGCCCCGACGAGCGCGAGGTCGACGCCCTCGCCGACGCCGAGGAGATCAAGGCCGGCCAGCTCGTCCGGATCCGGACGACCGGTGGCGGCGGCTGGGGCGACCCGCTCGCCCGCGACCCCGAGTCGGTCGTCCGCGACGTGGTCTGGCGCAAGGTGTCGGCCGAGGCCGCGCTGCGCGACTACGGCGTGGTGCTGACCGGCTCGGCCGACGACGGGAGCCTGGGCTTCGACGCCTCCGCGACGGCGACCGAGCGGTCGTCGCGCGCCGCGTGGAGCCGGGACGACGACCCGTTCTTCGACCGTGGCCCCGGTTACGCCTCGCTGGCCGACGGCGCGGCGTTCGCCGAGGTCGACCGGGTCTGATGGGCATTGCGGTCGTCGGTGGTCACGGCAAGACCGGCCGGGCGGTCTGCTCGGCGCTGGCCGATTGCGGCGTCGACGCCCGGCCGCTGGGGCGGGCCGACTGGCCGGACCTCGCGTCGGCGGTGGTCGGCTGCGAGGCGGCGTACGTCATCGCGCCGAACCTGCACCCCGACGAGCCGGCGTACGTCGCCTCCGTGCTGGCCGCGCTCGGCAGCGCCGGGGTCGAGCGGGTGGTCTACCACTCCGTCGCCTCGCCCTACGCGCCGGCGATGCCGCACCACGTCGGCAAGGCGGTCAGCGAGGACCTGGTCCGGCGCAGCGGGCTCGGTTGGACGATCCTCCAGCCCGGCGCCTACCTGCAGAACCTCGACCTGACCGGCCCGGTCGACCTGCCCTACTCGCCCGACGTCCGGTTCGGCTTCCTCGACCTCACCGACCTCGGTCGCGCCGCGGCCGTCGTCCTGACCGAGCCGGGCCACGGAGGAGCAACGTACGAGCTCGCCAGCCGGGTCGCGACCGTCCGGGAGCTGGCCGACGAGGCGGGTGTCCCGGTGCGTCGGGTCGACGACCCCGGCACCCACGCCTGGTTGTCGGCGATGTTCGCCTACTACGACGACCACGGGCTGCCCGTGGGCACGCGCGTCCTGGACGCGCTGGTCGAGCGGCGCTGACCAGCCGCGCGCAATTGCAGGTGCGGCCGGGCGTCCCGTGCGGTGGAATGCCTGCATGGGTGGAGTGGACGAACCGGGGCTACCGACGCTGTACGAGTGGGCGGGCGGCCTCGGCCCGCTGCGACGGATGATCGACTCCTTCTACGACCGGGTCGAGGCCGACGACGCACTCGCCGGCTTCTTCCCCGGCGGGGTGTCGCAACGGCACCGGGAGCACGTCACCGACTGGTGGGCCGAGGTGCTCGGCGGGCCGACGACCTACACCGACCGGCACGGCGGCTACGAGTCGATGCTCCGCCACCACGTGGGGCTCGACATCACCCCTGCGCAGCGGCACCGCTTCGCCACCACGATGAGCCTCGCGGCCGACGACGCCGACCTCCCGGCCGACCCGGAGTTCCGCGCGGCGATCATCGGCTACCTCGAGTGGGGCACCCGGCTGGCGATGGAGAACTCCCGGCACGGAGCGCAGGTGGTCGAGCACGCGCCCACCCCGCGGTGGGGCTGGGGCGTCGCGCCGCCCTACCAGGGATGAGCGGGAGGGCCTCCGGATGACCTCGCACGACACGTACGCCGACCTCGGTGAGGCGGCCTGGCGCTGGGTGCTCGACCAGGTGCAGTGGGACGACGGGCCCTGGATCCCCGAGACCGTGCCGCACGCCGGCGGCCCGCCCGAGGAGCGCGACGGCATGCACAGCGGCATCGGTGGGCTCGCCCACGTGCTGGCGGAGGTCCGCGCGAGCAGGGCGTGGACCGCGGAGGAGCAGGCGCTGGCGGACGGGATCGTCGACCGGGTCCGGCGCCGGCTCCCGACGAGCGAGGCGGACTCCTACTTCGACGGCCTCGTCAGCGACCTCGGCGTCCTCTCCGCCCTGGGCGCGGACGGTGCGTCGGAGGCGGTCGCGCGGCTCGCCGAGATCGCCACCGACGACGGCTGGGAGCAGCCGTGGATGACGCCCCCGCGGTTCCCTCCGCACACCCGCATCAACGACGCCACCCTGGGCACGGCGGGCAACCTCCTCGGGGCGGTCTGGGCACACCGGCACGGCACCCCTGGCGCGGCCGAGCTGGCCCAGCGCGCGGCCGGCATCCTCCTGGCGGAGGGGGAGCCGACCGAGGCCGGCACGACCTGGCCCTTCATCCCGCGGCGCTTCACGGAGCAGGTGCGGGCCGAACGCGGGGACCAGCAGATGCCCAACTGGTCGCACGGGCTGGCCGGGATCGCGGCCTCCCTCGCCGTCGCCGGTGCCGAGCTCGACCGCCCGGACCTCGTCGCCGCGGCCCGCAGCGGCGCGGAGCACCTCGTCACCCTCGGCGACGCGCGCGACGGCGGCTTCGTGGTGCCCCACGTGATCCCGCCGGACCCCGACACGGACGAGGTCACCTACAGCTGGTGCCACGGCCCGACCGGCACGTCCCTGCTCTTCAGCGCCCTCGAGCACGCCGGCGTGGACCTCGTCGCGGGCGAGACGCCGGCGCAGTGGCACCGCCGCTGCCTGCACGCGATCCGCACCTCGGGCATCCCCGAGCGCCGCCGCCCGGGCTTCTGGGACAACGACGGCCGCTGCTGCGGCACCGCCGGGGTGGGCGAGGTGTTCCTCGACGCCTGGCAGCGGCTGGGGGTCGACGACGACCTCGTCTTCGCGCGCGTGCTCGGCGACGCGCTCGTCGAGCGGGCGATCGTCGAGGAGGGCCGCGCCTGCTGGCGCTTCACAGAGCACCGCAACGCCGACCCGCTCCTCCCGCCCGGCGTCGGCTGGATGCAGGGGAGCGCGGGCATCGCGGCGTACCTCCTCCGTCTCGCCCGCGTCCTCCGGGAGGGGCGTACGACGCCCGCGATCGCGCGCCTCGACACCTGGTGGAACCTGCCCAGGGACGCCTGACCGCCGCACGTGCGGCGGATGTGGCCCTCGCCAGCCAGGGCACTGCCCACGCACACTGGGTCGATGGACGAGGACGTCGCGCGGATGGGTCGCGAGGAGCTGGTCGCCGAGGTGCTCGCGCTCCGCGCGGCGATCCGGACGCACCGGGACAGCTCCGGGCACGACCTGTGCTGGCACCACCCCGACCTGTGGGGCACGCTCCCCGAACGGGTCGACCCCGAGATCGCCGTCCCGCCGTGGCCGAGGTTCATGCGCGGGTGCGTGGCCTACCGGCAGTCGCTGGACGACGAGGCGCCAGGGGCTGCGACCCACGACGCCGAGCACGACGAACGCAGCCGCTGATCCTCGATCGGCCGTTGGCAACATCTGCTCAGCAAGTCGTGCGCACCTGACATCTGTTGCCGGTGGGGAGCGTGCGCCAGATCACTACGGTTGCCGCATGAGGGTCCTGCTCGCACTCGGTGGCAACGCCATGACGAACGCCGACGGCCGGGCGCGCCCCGAGGACCAGATCGAGGCGGCGCAGGTCGCGATGGCCGCGGTCGCCGGCCTGCTCGAGCACGACCACGACGTGGTCATCACCCACGGCAACGGCCCCCAGGTCGGCAACCTGCTCGTCAAGAACGAGCTCGCCGCGAGCGTCGTGCCCCCCGTCCCGCTGGACTGGTGCGGCGCGCAGACGCAGGCCACGCTCGGCTTCGTGCTGATGGACGCCCTCGACCAGGAGCTCGCCGCCCGCGGGATCGACCGGCGCAGCGCAGCCCTGGTCACCCGCGCGCTGGTGGACGCCGCCGACGAGGGCTTCACCCGGCCGACCAAGCCGATCGGGCGCCACCTGCCCGAGGCCGAGGCCAGGGTGCTGGTCGACCACGGCGAGACGTGGGAGGACCGCGGCGAGAAGGGGTGGCGCCGCGTCGTCGCCTCGCCCGAGCCGCAGGAGATCCTCGACACCCCGGCCGTGGCCGCGCTCATCGAGGCCGGCTTCGTCGTCGTCGCCAACGGTGGCGGCGGCATCCCGCACGTACGTCGACCCGACGGCTCCCTCGCCGGCGTCGAGGCCGTCATCGACAAGGACCTCGGCGCCGCCCTGCTCGCCCGCACCACCGGAGCCGAGGTGCTCGTCATCGCCACCGACGTGCCCAACGCCGTGATCCGCTGGGGCGAGCCGGACGCGGAGCCGCTGGGTCGGATCACCGCCGAGGAGCTCCGCGCCCACGCCGCCGACGGCCACTTCGCGTCCGGCTCGATGGGCCCCAAGGTCGACGCGGTCTGCCGCTTCGTCGAGACCACCGGGGGCACCGGCGTCATCACCAGCCTCGACCAGATCACCGCGGCCGTCGCCGGCGACGCCGGCACCGTCGTCGTACCCGCCTGAACCATCCCGCACTCCGCCCGAAAGGAACTCCATGCCCAGCGCCATCGAAGTCCGCAAGGTCCCCATCCACTCCGTGGCCGACGCCTCCGAGCTGACCAGGCTCGTGGACGACGGAGTCATCGCCGCCGACCGGGTCTTCGCGATCATCGGCAAGACCGAGGGCAACGGCGGCGTCAACGACTACACGCGGATCATCGCCGACCGTGCGTTCCGTGAGGCGCTGGTCGCCAAGGGTGCCGACCCCGAGCAGGTCAAGGGCATCCCGATCGTCTGGTCGGGTGGCACCGACGGCGTGATCAGCCCGCACGCCACGATCTTCGCCACGACCGACGTCCCCGAGGACGACCCGTCGCGCGAGGAGATGCGGCTGACCGCGGGCTTCGCGATGAGCGAGGCGATCCTGCCCGAGGAGATCGGCTACACCGCGATGATCGAGAAGGTCGCGGCGGGCGTGAAGGTCGCGATGGAGCGTGCCGGGATCACCGACCCGGCTGACGTGCACTACGTGCAGACGAAGACCCCGCTGCTGACCATCCACACCATCCGTGACGCGAAGTCGCGCGGCAAGAAGGTGTGGACGGAGCACACCCACGAGTCGATGGACCTCTCCAACGGCGTCACCGGCCTCGGCATCGCCGTCGCCCTCGGCGAGATCGAGATGCCCAAGGACGCCGACGTCATGCACAACCGCGAGCTCTACTCCTCCGTCGCATCCTGCTCCTCGGGCGTCGAGCTCGACCAGGCGCAGATCGTCGTCGTCGGCAACGCCAAGGGTGTCGGCGGCCGCTACCGCATCGGCCACTCGGTGATGGAGGACGCCCTCGACGCCGACGGCATCTGGGAGGCGATCCGGTCCGCCGGCCTCGACCTGCCCGAGCGGCCGCGCACCAGCGACCTGGACGGCAAGCTGGTCAACGTCTTCCTCAAGTGCGAGGCCAGCCAGGACGGCATGGTCCGCGGGCGCCGCAACGCGATGCTCGACGACTCCGACGTGCACTGGCACCGCCAGATCAAGTCGTGCGTCGGCGGCGTCACCGCCGCCGTGACCGGCGACCCGGCGGTCTTCGTCTCGGTCTCCGCCGCCCACCAGGGCCCCGAGGGCGGCGGCCCGGTCGCCGCGATCGTCGACTTGGGCTGAGGTTCGTCCACACCCCACCGCGGGGCCGGCAGGACACTGTCGGTCCCGCGTGATGAGGTGGGGTCCATGAACGACACGTCCACCCGCTACCGCCTGGTGCGGCCCGAGCGCGAGGTCGTCGTCCCGCAGCTCGACGAGCACCAGCAGCGGGTGGTCGACCACGAGGGCGGCCCGCTCCTCGTGCTCGCCGGCCCCGGCACCGGCAAGACGACGACGCTGGTCGAGGCGATCGTCGACCGCATCGAGCAGCGCGGGGCCTCGCCCGACGCGGTGCTGGCGCTCACGTTCTCCCGCAAGGCCGCCGAGCAGCTGCGCGACCGGGTCACCGCCCGCGTCGCCCGCACGACCGCGGCGGCGGCGTGCTCGACGTTCCACTCCTTCGCCTACGCGCTCGTCCGGAAGTACGCCCCGGCCGAGCTCTACGAGGGAGCCATCCGGCTGCTGTCGGCCCCCGAGGCCGACGTGGTGCTGCGCGAGCTGCTCCGCGACAACCCCGAGTCGGTCGTCTGGCCCGAGCAGCTGCGTCGAGCGGCCGGCACCCGGGGCTTCGTCCGGGAGGTCCAGGCCGTGCTGGCGCGCGCCCGGGAGAAGGGTCTCGACCCGTCCGGGCTGCGTGCCCTCGGCATCGAGCACGAGCTCCCGGAGCTGGTGACGGCCGGCCTCTTCCTCGAGCAGTACCTCACCGTTCTCGACAACCTCGGCGCCACCGACTACTCCGACCTCATCCGCCGGGCCGTGATCGAGGCCGAGACCCACCGCGACGAGCTCCGCGCGCGCTGGCAGCACGTGTTCGTGGACGAGTACCAGGACACCGACCCCGGGCAGGTCGCCCTGCTCCGCGCGCTGGCCGGCGACGGGCGCGACCTCACGGTCGTGGGCGACCCGCACCAGTCGATCTACGGCTTCCGCGGCGCAGACGTGCGCGGCATCCTCGACTTCCCGGCGAGCTTCCCGACGGCCTCCAGTGCCCCGGCCCCGGTGGTGGTGCTGCAGCGCACCCGCCGGTTCGGTCCACGGATCCTGCTGGCCGCCGGCCGCGTGGCCAACCGCCTCACCCTCACCGGCAGCATCGACCCCGCGGCGCGCGAGGCGTTCCTTGCCCCGGAGGCCGTCCCCGGGCCGCAGGGCGACGGCCGCGTCGAGGTCGTCACCTACGACACCGAGCGCGCCGAGGCCGAGCGGCTGGCCGATCTGCTGCGCCGGGCCCACCTCGAGGACGGCATCGCGTGGGACCGGATGGCGGTCCTGGTGCGCTCGGGGCGCACGAGCATCCCGCCGCTCCGTCGCGCCCTGGCGGCGGCCGGTGTCCCGGTCGAGGTGGCCTCCGACGACCTGCCGCTGGTCCGCGACCCGGCGGTGGTGCCGCTCCTCGACGGGCTGCGGGCCGTGGTCAACCTCGACAACGACGACCCCGACTCACCCGACTACCTCGACCCGGGCCGCATCGAGTCGCTGCTCCTCTCGCCGTTGGGCGGGCTCGACGCCTCCGACCTCCGCGCGCTGCTGCGCCGCCTCCGCATGCGCGAGAAGGTCGAGGCCGACCCCTCCGTCCGGCGCACGTCCCGCGAGCTGCTCCGGCTCGCGGTCGTGGAGCCCGGCTTCCTCGACGGCCTCGAGGGCACGGACGTCGAGCGGGCCGCTGGCGTGGCCGGCCTGCTGCGCGGGGGTGCACGGATGCTCGAGGAGCGGGCCGGTGTCGAGGACGTGCTCTGGCACCTCTGGTCCGGCACCACGTGGCCCCAGCGGCTGCGGCGCCAGGTCGACACGGGCGGGGCGAGCACCCGCCGGGCCCACCGTGACCTCGACGCGATCGTCGCGCTCTTCGACCTGGCCTCACGCGCGGTGGACCAGCGCGACCACGTCGGCGTCGGCGCGTTCTTCGCGAGCGTCGTCGCCCAGCAGCTGCCCGCCGACACGCTCGCCGAGCAGGGCGTGCGCGGGGCAGCGGTGCGCCTCCTCACCGCCCACCGGTCCAAGGGGCTCGAGTGGGATCTCGTCGTCGTGGCCCACGTGCAGCAGGAGGGCTGGCCCGACCTGCGCCGTCGTACGACCCTGCTCGGCGCCGACCGCATCGGGGTCGACACCGCCGGGCACCCCGACCTCGTCCCGCCGGTCACGACCCGCGCGCTGCTGATGGAGGAGCGGCGGCTGTTCTACGTCGCCTGCACCCGCGCCCGGCGCCGCCTCGTGGTGAGCGCGGTGCGGTCCCCGGACGACGACGGCGAGCAGCCCTCCCGGTTCCTGGAGGAGCTCGGCGTCACGATCGACCACCAGGACGGCCGGCCGCCGCGGCCGCTGTCGCTGGGAGGACTGGTGGCCGAGCTGCGACGCACGGCCGCCGACCCGGCCGTGTCCGCGCCGCTCCGCGAGGCCGCCGCCCGCCGGCTGGCCGCGCTGGCCGCGGAGGAGGTCGGTGGCCGACAGCTGGTGCCGACCGCCGACCCGTCGACGTGGTGGGGCACCCGCAGCGCCACCCGCTCCGTCCGGCCGATCCGCGACCCCGACCGCCCGGTGCCGATCTCGGCCAGCATGCTCGAGTCGATCCTGGTCTGCCCCGCGCAGTGGTTCTTCGAGCGCGAGGCCGGCGGCGTCTCCGCGGTCCACCAGTCCGCCAACCTCGGGCAGGTCCTCCACGCGCTCGCCGAGCGGGTCGCCGTCGGCGACCTGCCTGCCGAGGTCGAGCCGCTCATGGCCGAGGTCGAGGCGGTCTGGGACCGGCTCGCCTTCCGCACGCCGTGGTCCCGGCAGCGCGAGCTCGCCCGGATCCGCAAGGCCGTCGCCCGTTTCGTCCGTTGGCACCTCGACAACCCACGGGAGTTCCTCGGCGCGGAAAAGCGGTTCCAGAGCGTGGTCGACGTCGACGGCCGGCCCGTCCTGCTCACCGGCTTCGCCGACCGGCTCGAGATCGACGACGCCGGCCGGGTGGTCGTGGTGGACTTCAAGAGCTCCCGCAGCGCTCCCACCGGGCCCTCCGTCGCCGGCAACCTCCAGCTCGCGCTCTACCAGTACGCCGTCGACACCGGCGCGCTCGACGAGTCGGCGGGGCGTCCCGTCGCCTCGGGAGGAGCCGAGCTCGTGCAGCTCGGCATCGACGACGACTCGGCCGTCGCCAAGGTGCAGCCCCAGCCGCCGCACGCCGACGCCGGGCCGGAGCGGCTCGTCCTCCGCGCCGGCCTCGCCCGTGCCGCCGACCTCGTGCGTGCCGAGACGTTCCCGGCAACCACGGGCCCCCACTGCCGCGACTGCCCGTTCGTCGCCATCTGCCCGGCCCGGGGCGCGGGGAGCGTGACCGTCCAGTGACCCAGCAGACGTTCGAGCCGATCCGGCTCGAGTCACCCGAGGACCTCCGCGTCCTCATGGGCGCCAAGCACGCCGCCAGCGACGAGCAGTGGGCCGCCATCACCTCGCCGCTGCGGCCGACCGTCGTCGTCGCCGGAGCCGGCAGCGGCAAGACCACGCTGATGGCGCAGCGCGTGGTTTGGCTCGTGGCGACCGGCAAGGTCCGTCCCGAGGAGGTCCTCGGGCTGACCTTCACCACCAAGGCCGCCGCCGAGCTGCGCCAGCGGGTCACCGCCGCCCTCGGAGCCGCCGGCCTGCTCGACCGGTCCGTGGTGGTCGAGGGGGAGGACGTCCTCGAGCCCACGGTCGCGACCTACCACGCCTACGCCGCCAACCTCCTCGCCGACCACGGCCTGCGGATCGGCCACGAGCCCGACACCCGCGTCGTCTCCGACGCCTCGCGCTACCAGCTCGGCGCCCGGGTCATCGACCGGTTCACCGGCCACATCGAGCTGCTGACCGACCACCCCGCGACCGCCATCCAGAACCTCCTCGCCCTCGACGGTGCGATGAGCGAGCACCTCGTCGACGCCGACGACGTACGCCGTGTCGACGAGGAGGCCCGCCGTGGGTTCGAGCGCGCGCTCGCCGAGGAGCAGGCCGGCAAGGCCCGCAAGACCTACCTCGAGCCGCCGGCCAAGGCCATCAACGCGATCGACCGGCGCGCCGAGCTCCTGCAGCTCGTCAGCGGCTACCGCAGGCTCAAGGCCGACCTGGGGCTGATGGACTTCGGTGACCAGATCGCCCTCGCAGCCCGGCTCGTCGAGGAGCAGCCCGAGGTGGGCGAGCTCGAGCGGGCGCGCTTCAAGGTCGTGCTGCTGGACGAGTACCAGGACACCTCGGTCGCGCAGGCGACGATGCTCTCGCGGCTGTTCTCCGGGCCCGATCCCGCCCACGGGCTCGGCCACCCGGTGATGGCCGTCGGCGACCCCAACCAGGCGATCTACGGCTGGCGCGGCGCGTCGGTGTCCAACATCCTCAACTTCGCCGACACCTTCCCGGCCGTCGACGGAGAGCCCGGGCGACTGCCGCTGACGGTCAACCGGCGCTCCGACCGCCACATCCTCGACGTCGCCAACCGGCTCGCCGAGCCGCTGCTGGCCGCCTACGGCGACAAGGTCGCGCGGCTGCGCGCGGCCGACGATGCCGCGGAAGGACACGTCGAGGTGCACGTGTTCGAGCGTTCGGTCGACGAGCTCGCATGGCTGGCGGCCGAGGTGCAGCGCGTCCACGACACCGGCACCCCCTGGTCCGAGATCGGCGTCCTCAGCCGCGACAACGCCCAGGGCGAGGAGGTCTACGACACCCTCACGGCTGCCGGGATCCCCGTCGAGATCGTGGGCCTCTCTGGCCTGGTCCGGCTGCCCGAGGTCGCCGAGGTGGTGGCGACGCTGACG
Source organism: Nocardioides sp. GCM10028917 (assembly GCF_042666175.1). NCBI lineage: Bacteria > Bacillati > Actinomycetota > Actinomycetes > Propionibacteriales > Nocardioidaceae > Nocardioides > Nocardioides sp. GCM10028917. Next base: position 315,023 of record NZ_JBHTFL010000008.1, on the reverse strand, counting down.
CTGATGCACGACGTCACGGCCAACTCCTCGATGCTCACCCTGCTGACCGGGCCGCGCTGGTCGATCGGGCCACGCGACCTGCGGCTGCTCGCCGAGCGTGCCGCCGAGATCGCCGGTGTGCGCGGGCGCGCGGAGGCCGCGTCGATCGCCGACCAGCTGCTCCAGATCGCCGACGGCATCGACTCCTCCGAGCTGCCCGCGCTGAGCGACGCCGTGGAGTCGCCGGGGGAGGCCGCCTACTCCGCCGAGGCGCTCGACCGCTTCGGCCTGCTCGCGGTCGAGCTGCGCCGGCTGCGCGGCCACGTCGGCGACCCGCTGCTCGACGTGGTCCGCCGCATCATCGACACCACCGGCGTCGACGTCGAGCTGGCGTCGGCCACGTCGCAGGCGGCCGCCGCCCGTCGTGACAACCTCGACCTGTTCGTGAAGGCCGTCGCGGAGTTCCAGTCCGTCGACGGCGACGTGACCCTGCCGGCGCTCCTGGCCTACCTCACCGCCGAGGACGACCAGGGCAACGGCCTCGACGTCGCCACGCCGACGGCCGCCGACTCGGTCAAGCTGCTGACGGTCCACCGCGCGAAGGGCCTCGAGTGGTCGTCGGTGTTCTGCGTGGGCGTGGGGGAGACCCGGTTCCCGAGCAACCGCTCGCGCACCCTCTGGACCTCGTCCCCGGCCGTGCTGCCCGCACCGCTGCGGGGCGACAGGGCCGACCAGCCGCAGCTCGCCGGGCACGACAAGGCGGCGCTCGACGCCTACCGCGCGGCGACCAAGGCCCACGACGCCGAGGAGGAGCTGCGACTCGGCTACGTCGCCTACACCCGCGCCGCCCACCACCTCGCGGTGACGTCGTACGTCTGGGGTCAGCGCTCGTCGGCGTTCGGTCCGTCGGACTACCAGCGGGTCGTGCGCGAGCAGCTCGAGGACTGGGGCCGGACGGTCGAGCGGTGGCTGGAGAAGCCGCCGCCGAAGTCGCCCAACCCCAACGACGACGTCGACACCTCGCGCCCGTGGCCGGTACCCGGCACCGGCGAGGAGACCCGCCGGCGGCTCGCCGCTGCCGAGCTCGTGCGCTCCGTCGACCCCACCGCCCCCGACGAGGGCCTCGACATGGTCGAGGCCGCCCGGGTGGCCGAGTGGGACGACGACCTCGCGCAGCTCCTCACCGAGGCCCGCGCCGAGCGCGCCACCACGGTGGACCTCCCGCTGCCCGACAGCCTGTCCGTCACCGCCCTCGCCCGGCTGCGCGAGGACCCCGAGGCGTTCGCCCGCGAGCTGGCCCGGCCGATGCCACGGCCGCCGGCACCGGCAGCCCGCTTCGGCACGGCGTTCCACGCCTGGATCGAGGAACGGTTCGGCCAGCAGGCACTGATCGAGCCCGACGAGCTCCCCGGTCGCGCCGACGCGGGCATCGACGACGAGGCCGACCTGGGTGAGGTCGTGAAGCGCTTCGAGGACGGCCCCTTCGGCGATCGCGCGCCCCACGCAGTCGAGGCGCCCTTCGCCCTCGTGCTGGCCGGGCAGGTCGTGCGCGGCCGGATCGACGCGGTCTACGCCGAGGCCTCCCCGGCCGGTGACGGCTACCTCGTCGTCGACTGGAAGACCAACCGTCACGAGACCGCCGACCCGCTCCAGCTCGCGCTCTACCGCCTCGCCTGGTCCGAGCTCACCGGCACGCCCCTCGACCGGGTCCGCGCCGCCTTCCACTACGTCCGCTCCGGTCGCACCGTCCACTTCGACGACCTGCCCGACCGGGACGCCCTCGCGAAGCTCCTCACCGACGTCTGAGCCGCCCGAGCGGTGCGTGAGGCAGGTTCTGCGGTTCCAGAACCTGCCTCACGCACCGCCGCCCAGCGCGTCGTACGCCGACACGCTGTGGAGCGGTGTCTGAGGGGGATTCTCGCCGCTTGGAGTCCTCCTCCTGCACCGCCCGCGGGCGCGGCGTGCGCCGACACGCTAGGGAGCGGTGGCCGAGGGGGACTCGCGTCGCCCTCAAACCCTCCTCCTGCACCGGCGGTGCCCCACCCACGTTCCAGAGCGACGGAAGGTGGCTCACGCACCGCCGGCCAGCGCGGCGTACGCCGACACGCGCAGGAGCGGTGTCTGAGGGGGATTTCCCGGCCGCGAACCCCCCTCCTGCACCGCCCGCGGGTGCGGCGTGCGCCGACACGCGCAGGAGCGGTGACTGAGGGGGACTCTCGCCGCCGAGAACCCTCCTCTAGAACCGCCGGCGGTGCCCCACCCACGTTCCAGAGCGACGGAAGGTGGCTCACTCACCGCCGCCCAGCGCGGCGTACGCCGACACGCGCAGGAGCGGTGCCTGAGGGGGATCTCCCAGCCGCGAACCCCCCTCCTGCACCGCCGAGCGGTGAATGAGGCATGACTCTCGCCGCCGAGAACCCCCCTCACGCACCGCCCAGCGGGTCAGCCGACAGCAGCAGTCAGCGCGATCTCGACCATCTCGCCGAAGGTCTGCTCGCGCTCCTGCGAGGTGGTCTCCTCGCCGGTGACGATGTGGTCGGAGACGGTGCAGATCGCGAGGGCGCGGCGTCCGTGCCTGGCAGCGAGCGTGTAGAGCGCGCTGGCCTCCATCTCGACCGCGAGGACGCCGTAGGCCACCATCTCGCCGAGGAGCTCGGGGCGCGCGGGGTAGAACGAGTCGCTCGAGAAGATCAGGCCGACGTGGAAGGGCGAGCCGTCGCGCGCCTCGGCCGCCTCGACCGCGCCGCGCAGCAGGCCGAAGTCGGCGACCGGGGCGTAGTCGATGCCGTGGAAGGCGATCCGGTTCATCGAGGAGTCGGTGCACGCGCCGGAGGCGATGACGATGTCGCGCACCCCCACGCGGTCGGTGACCGCGCCGCACGAGCCGACGCGCACGACGGACTGCACGTCGTAGTCGGTGAAGAGCTCGTTGACGTAGATCGCCATCGACGGCTGGCCCATGCCCGAGCCCTGGACCGAGACCGGGTGGCCGTTCCAGCTGCCGGTGAAGCCGTACATCCCGCGCACCTCGCTGTAGCAGCGGGCGTCGTCGAGGAACGTCTCGGCGATCCACCTGGCCCGGAGGGGGTCGCCGGGCAGGAGGACGGTGGGGGCGATGTCGCCGGGCTGGGCGCCGATGTGGGTGCTCACGGGGGTGACGTTAGCGACTGGCGCACCGGCTAGCGTGGGAAGGCGTGAGCCCCGAACGCCTTCTGCCGCACGTCGCCCTCTCCGCCCACGCGCACAACCGGATGGGACTCCGGCGGACGGACGACGCCTGGATCGCCGAGCAGATGGCCGACCCCACCACGCGCGTCCTCGTCGTCGCGGGCAACCGGCTGCGCCCCGTCGACGGTGCCGTCTGGTGGGTGGGTCCGGACGAAGCCCCGCAGGGCACCGTGGTGCTGCTGGGAGAGAGGGACGGCGTGGTCCACCTCGCCGTCATCGTGGCGCCCGACGACGCCCCCGGCGTGCCCGAGGAGTGGGTGCCGCTGCGCTCGGTCCTGACCCTGCTCGCCGAGGGCAGCCCGCAGCACGCGCCGCTCGTCATGCACGCCATCGGCCTGGCCGAGTGGCACCACGCCACCCGGTTCTGCCCGCGCTGCGGCGGCACCCTCGCCAGCCGGTCGGCCGGGCACGAGCTGCGGTGCACGCAGTGCGACCGCGCCCAGTTCCCGCGCACGGACCCCGCGGTGATCATGGCCATCACGCACGGCGACGGGGACGACGAGGCGATCCTGCTCGGCCGCAACACGGCCTGGCCGGCGGGTCGCTGGTCCACGCTCGCCGGGTTCTGCGAGCCGGGGGAGACCCTCGAGGACGCGGTGCGCCGCGAGGTGATGGAGGAGGTCGGCGTGCAGGTCGGCGAGGTCGCCTACTTCGGCAGCCAGCCGTGGCCGCTGCCGGCGAGCCTGATGCTGGGCTTCACCGGACGGGCCATGACCACCGAGATCGACGTCGACGGCGCGGAGATCGAGGAGGCGCGCTGGTGGACGAGGGCCGACTTCGAGGCCGCCGGCCGGTCCGGCGAGCTCGTCGTGCCCCGCGGCATCTCGATCTCGGCGTCGCTCATCGAGAGCTGGTTCGGACGCCCGCTCGACGGTCCCGGCTGGGACTGAGCGCTGGGGAAGGGCTCAGTCGCAGGTGTCGCACACGCCCGTGGCGGGCAGCGCGATGAAGCAGCGCGGGCACAGGTTGACCGGCTTGTCGCTCGCGGCCACCCGCGTGGGGCGCGGCGTGCCCGTGCTGCGCGAGGCGCGAGGCGACGCCGACGACGTACGCGGGGTGCGCGCCCGGGTGCCCGAGACCCGCTCGGTGGGGGGCGAGTCGTCGCGGATGTCGAAGCCGAGCCGGACGAGGTGCTTGCTCGCCCCGGCGCCGCCGCCGGGGATGTCGGCGGGGGTGAGGGTGCGCCCGGTCGCGAGGCCGTGCGCGATGCCGGCGATCGCCGCGGCGTCGTACTCCTTGCCGTGGTGCATCAGCACGTGCGTCGAGACGCCCCCGCGCACCAGCATGTAGTTGGCGCCACCCGCGGCGTCCCACGTCTCCATCGCGGTGAGGACGTGGTCGCGGTCGATCGAGTTCAGCAGTGACACGACGTCAGGCTAACCCCGGTGCCGCGCGCGCTCCACGGCAGCGTCACGAGATCGCGGCCAGCTTCTCCTTGACCTGCGCGACCGACGGGTTCGTCAGCGTGCTGCCGTCGGAGAAGAGCAGGGTGGGGACGGTCTGGTTGCCGCCGTTGGCCTGCTCGACGGTGAGCGCGGCCTCGGGCTCCTGCTCGATGTCGACGATCGAGAACTCGATGCCCTCGCGGTCGAGCTGGCTCTTGAGGCGGTGGCAGTAGCCGCACCACGGGGTGCTGAACATCGTGAAGGTCATGGATCGAGTGTCCCCTCCGGCGTCTAGGGTTTGAGGAGGAGGGTGCTCGACACCCTCCACCAGGCCCAACCACGACGTCGCAGGAGTTGTTCCGTTGCTCGAAGCGCTGGACCCCGAGCAGCGACAGGTCGCCGAGGCGCTGCGTGGACCCGTGCGGGTCCTGGCCGGTGCCGGCACCGGCAAGACCCGCGCGGTCACGCACCGCATCGCGCACGGCGTCGCCCAGGGGGTCTACGCGCCCACCGAGGTGCTGGCGCTGTCGTTCACCACCCGCGCCGCGGGGGAGATGCGCGAGCGGCTGCGCGCCCTCGGGGCGCCGGGGGTGCAGGCTCGGACCTTCCACTCCGCCGCGCTGCGCCAGCTGCGGTTCTTCTGGCCGCGCGTGCACCAGCGCGAGCTGCCCGAGCTCGTCCAGTCCAAGCTCGGGATGCTCGCGCTCGCCGCGCGTCGGCAGCGCCTCGGCGTCGACCAGGCCACGCTGCGCGACCTCGCCAGCGAGATCGAGTGGGCCAAGGTCTCCAACGTCGGCCCCGACAGCTATGCCGCGATCGCCCGGACGCGCGGGCGCGCGGTGTCCAGCCTCGATCCCGAGGTCGTGGCCCGCGCGTTCGACGCCTACGAGGAGGTCAAGCGCGGCCAGGGCCGGATGGACATGGAGGACGTGCTGCTGTTCGGCGCGGGGCTCCTCGCCGACAACGAGGCCGTGGCCGCCCAGGTCCGCCGCCAGTACAAGTGGTTCGTCGTCGACGAGTTCCAGGACGTCTCGCCCCTCCAGCACGCCCTGCTCGACCTGTGGCTCGGCGGGCGCGACGAGCTGTGCGTCGTGGGTGACCCCGCCCAGACGATCTACTCCTTCGCCGGCGCCGACGCGCGCTACCTGCGTGAGTTCACCCAGCGCTTCCCGTCCGCCACGAGTGTCGACCTGGTCCGCAACTACCGCTCGACCCCCGAGGTCGTCTCCGCGGCCAACCGACTGCTCGCCGGCACGCCCAGCAAGGGTGTCGACCTCGTCGCCCAACGTCCGTCCGGGGCCCGCATCACGTGGCGGGAGGCCACCGACGAGGTCGCGGAGGCCGACGCCGTGGCCGACCGGATCGCTGCGCTCCGCGCGCAGGGCACGCCCGCCAGCCGGATGGCCGTGCTGCTGCGCATCAACGCGCAGTCCGAGCGCTTCGAGGAGGCGCTGGCCGCTCGCGGCGTCCCCTACGTCGTACGCGGTGCCGCGCGGTTCTTCGACCGTCCCGAGGTGCGGCAGGCGATCACCCTGGTCCGAGGCGCGGCCCGCTCGGGCGAGGCGTCCGGCCCGGTGTCCGAGGCGGTCCTCGCCGTGCTCTCGCAGATGGGTCACTCCACCGATCCGCCCGAGGGCAGGGGCGAGGTCCGCAACCGGTGGGAGTCGCTGCAGGCGCTCGTCGACCTGTCGGCCGACTTCGGCCGCGAGCGTCCCGAGGCGGGCGTCGGCGACTTCGTCGACGACCTCGACCGCCGGGCCAGCGAGCAGCACGCGCCGGTGGCGGACGCCGTCACCCTCGCGACGATCCACTCCGCCAAGGGCCTGGAGTGGGACGCCGTCTTCGTGGCCGGCATGCACGACAAGATGATGCCGATCTCGCAGGCGCAGACGCCCGCCGAGGTCGAGGAGGAACGACGCCTCCTCTACGTCGCGATGACCCGCGCCCGCGACGAGCTCACCGTCTCGTGGGCGACCGCGCGCGAGCCGGGCGGTCGCTCGACGCGCGGCAGCTCGCCGTTCCTGGCGCCCCTGCTCGACGGCGTGCCCGGCGTGTCCGCCCAGCGGCGCGAGCGCACCAAGCGCAACCGCGCCGCGATGCACTGCCGCGAGTGCGGCAAGGCCCTGTCGACGTCGGTGGAGAAGAAGACCGGCCGCTGTGCCGACTGCCCCGCGTCCTACGACGAGGCGCTCTACGAGCGTCTCCGGGAGTGGCGCCTGGCACGGTCCGCGGAGGACAGCGTGCCGGCGTTCGTGGTGTTCACCGACGCGACCCTGCAGCTGATCGCCGAGCACGTGCCCACCGACGAGACGGGCCTGCGCAAGATCAGCGGCGTCGGGCCGAGCAAGATCGCCAAGTACGGCGACGAGGTGCTCGCGCTGGTCGCCGAGGCCGGCAGCTGACTGACAAGGGGTGCGGACGGCCGCCGGAGAGCGTCCTGAAAAGAAATCTCGGTAATACCCATTAAATGGTTTGCCCCTGACGATGTGAGGGGTCTAACGTTCCCTCAACAACAACCCGCGCATGGGATCGCTGACAACGATCCGCGCCCGACGCCCCGAAGGAGGTGGCCCCCATGGAGAACTACACGAAGACGATGACGGCTTGGACGCCGTCCTTCGGCATGCCCGCTGCCGGCCACCGCTGCGCCACTGATGTGCGCATCCTCGGTGCCGAAGCTGCGCTCCAGGGGACCGCTGTGTCCATCGAGCGCGTCAAGGGCGTCTTCCCGGGTACTCCAGCCTGGAGTCCGTCGACTTAGGTCACACACCTACATCGGCAGCCTCCAGGCCGCGGAACCCGAAACCCGGGATCCGCGGCCTTTCTGTTTGTCCCGAGTGAGTCCAACCGCGATCAGGTCAACGAGGAGGAGGTGAACAACATGACCATCAGCGTTCTCGACCGAGACCGAGCTGCCGACAAGACCGAGGTGGAGCCCCAGGCCCCGCTCGGAGTCCTGCACGACGCAGCTGCCGGAGTGAACGAGGAGCTGCTGCCCTGCCGCGTCAACGACGCAGAGCTGTGGTTTGCCGAGTCCCCCGCGGACGTGGAGCACGCCAAGGCCCTCTGCATCGACTGCCCCGTGCAGGCACTGTGCCTCGACGGAGCCCTCGAGCGGCGTGAGCCGTGGGGCGTCTGGGGAGGCGAGCTCTTCCTCCAGGGTGTGGTGATCCCGCGCAAGCGGCCGCGAGGCCGGCCCCGCAAGTCCGAGCAGGTCGCCGCTCAGGCCGGCCAGAACCAGAAGGACGGGGCCGCCGCGTAGGCGCCACCGCTCCACCACCTCCGAAGAAGTACAGGAACACATCTGCCATGAAGACCTACCGAAATGGACGAAACGACATGAATCTCATGCATGAAGAACTCGCACGCGCGCAAATGACCGCGCGCCTGGGAGAGGCGCACGAACTGCGGCGCGGCCACCAGCTGGCCCTGGCCCGTCGTATGAGCCGCAAGGCCGAGCAGGCCGCGCAGCAGGCGCGTCTCGCCCTCGCTCGCGCGATCTGACGTGTTCCGAGGCCGACCTGGCCCCGGGACGGCTCTCGCCCTGATCGCGGGTGAGCACACACAGCGAGCCGGTACGTCGTCACCGTGACGACGTACCGGCTCGCTGCCATTTCCTGGACGTCCGGCCGGCTCGCGACCCCGTCGCGCGGCGGTAGCCTCGAGGTGTGAGCGACCTCGTGACGTGCGACTTCTGCGGCACCCAGGCCCCCGAGGGGGAGACCCTCACGTGGACGACCGCCGTCGAGAACGGCCGGCGACGCGCCTACTGCGACACCTGCTCGCGCACCCACCTGCGGGCGATGGAGAGCAAGCTCGACAGCGAGTGGTGGTGACCGACGCCGATCAGCCGGTGTCGAAGCCTGCGTCGATCCCGTCGAACCACGCGCACCCGCAGTAGGGGTGGCGCTGCCAGCGCCGTGCGGCCGGCACCGGCTCGTGGTCGACGCGCCACGAGGTGAGCCACGTGTGCGGCAGCTCGCTCCGCGACCACGCGGCGAGGTCGCGGGCGACCGCTCCGGCGGCGAGCGAGAGCAACGGCCTCGGGACGGCTCCCGGTGCCGCGCGATCGCCCTCGTCGAGCACCGCAGCGGCCACGCACCGCGCGCACGGCCCGACGCCGGGCGCGACCCACGGGCCGACATCCACGGCGTAGGGCTGCACGCCCACCAGCACGTGGGGCAGCGAGTCGACGCACCACGCGTCGACCGTGGCCGAGACCAGGCGTGCCGGGGTCACCGCGATCCCGACGGGCGCGCCGCGGTCGACGGCGACCCCCGCCGCGGTGAGCGCGGCGACGACGGGCCCGGTCCAGGCGTCAGGGCAGTCGAGCTGCGCGCGCGTGCCGCCGGCGTACGGCGAGGGGGCGGGGCGGGTGGGCACCCTCCGACGGTGCCACGACGGTGACGGGTGCGGGCCGTCGTCCACAGGCGACCCCGGGTTCAGCACCCCGACATGCAGCAGCGGCGCCACCCGAGGGGTGACGCCGCTGCCGAGAGCTCAAGAGCTGAGGCTCACGCCTTGCCGAGGATCCGGTTCAGGTTCGTGCCGCAGACCGGGCAGACGCCCTTGGCCATCTTGGTGCCCTTGTCGTTGACCTTGATCTCGCCCTCCGCCTCGCGCTTCTCCTTGCACTTGACGCAGTAGAACTCACCGCTCCAGGTCTCCGCCATGACGGCCTCCTTGCTTGTTTTCTTGGTCGTCGCGACGGGGAAGTCTCTCGGGGAAGCCCGCCGGGGAGAGCCGACGGTTGCCAGCGCTCCGCCGACGACCCTACGCCACGCGTGGGCCACGCTCACGCACCACACGCGCTGAGCGTGAATCCGGGTCAGTTCACGCTCAGCCGGATCAGTACCCTCGGGCCATGCCCGCGACCTCTTCCGACCTCACCCACCTCCGCCTCGAGCGCCCCTCCGAGGGGGTCGTCCTGCTGACCCTCGACAACCCCGGGATGCGCAACGCGATGAGCGACGAGATGACCTCGTCGTGGGTCGCGGCCGTCGAGGAGATCGCTGCCGACACGTCGGTGCGCGCGGTGGTGGTGACGGGGGAGGGCAGTGCCTTCTGCTCCGGTGGCAACACGTCGTGGATCGCCAGCGAGCCCGACGCGAGCGTCGACCGGCTGCGGTCGCGGATGCTGCCGTTCTACCGCGCATGGCTGTCGATCCGGCGCCTCGAGGTGCCCACCATCGCCGCCGTCAACGGCGCCGCCATCGGGGCCGGCCTGTGCCTCGCCCTGGCCTGCGACATCCGCTACGCGGCGGACGGCGCCAAGCTCGGCGTGCCCTTCAACAAGCTGGGCATGCACGCGGGCATGGCCGGCACCTGGCTGCTCCCCAACGTCGTCGGCCCCGCCCACGCGCGCGACCTGCTCCTCACCGGCCGCGTCGTGGAGGCCGACGAGGCATTGCGGCTCGGCCTGGTCTCGCGCGTCATCGACTCCGGGTCCTTCCTGGACGAGGTGCTGGAGACGGCGGCCGGCATCGCGGCGACCGCGCCGATCGCGGCGCGCCTGACCAAGGTCGCGCTCGCCGACGGTGGCCACGCCGACTTCGAGTCGGCGCTGCAGTGGGAGGCGCTCGCCCAGCCGATGACGCTCGCGACCGCCGACCTCCAGGAGGGCATCGCGGCCGCGAGGGAGAAGCGGTCCGCGCAGTTCCACGGACGCTGACCGCGCGCGGCCTCCCGGAAGAGAGGACGAAGAAGGGGCCCCGCAGCCTCCGACGCCTGCCTTCCCCAGCTGGCGTCGAGGAGCCGTGGGGCCCTTCTGGGCGCAACGCTAGGGCCGGCCACCCGCGCGGTCAACGGGTGGGTGTCCACCCCTGTGGACAGTCCTGTGGAGACGGTGTGCACCGCGGTCCGTCGGGGGTGGACGGAGGCACCGGGTGTGGGGAGGACCCTGTGCGCGACACGCCCGGGGCGAGCGCCGTACTGTGCGGGTGACCAGCGGTTTCACCCGCGACGGGGCTGTGGAGGAGAAGAAGTTGGGCGAGGAGTCGACGGCGGGCACCGCCCGCGGTCCCGTGGCGACCCTGCGGCGCATCGCGTTCCTGATGGAGCGCCAGCGCGAGGAGACCCGCCGGATCGAGGCCTTCCGCAAGGCGGCGCGCACGATCCTGCCGCTGCCCGAGGAGGAGGTACGCCGACGCGCGGCCGACGGCACGCTCACCGAGCTGACCGGCATCGGCCCCAGCACCGCTGCCGCCATCACCGACGCGTGCAACGGGGTCGTCCCCGAGCGCCTCGTCAGGCTCGAGGCGACCGCCGGACCCCTGGCGCAGGGCGGGGAGGAGCTGCGCGCCCGGCTGCGGGGCGACCTGCACTCCCACTCGGACTGGTCCGACGGCGGCTCGCCGCTGGAGGAGATGGCGATGACCGCCATGGAGCTCGGCCACGACTACCTCGTGCTCACCGACCACAGCCCCCGGCTGCGGGTGGCCAACGGGCTCAGCGCCGAGCGGCTGACGCGCCAGCTCGGCGTCGTGGACGCCGTCAACGAGCACCTCGGCGGGTCGTTCACCCTGCTGAAGGGGATCGAGGTGGACATCCTCGACGACGGTTCGCTCGACCAGACCCCGGAGATGCTGGGCCGACTCGACGTCCGGGTCGCGTCCGTGCACTCCAAGCTCAAGATGGACGCCGCCCCGATGACGAAGCGGATGGTCACCGCCGTCCGGAACCCGCACACCAACGTCCTCGGCCACTGCACCGGTCGCCTGGTGACCGGCAACCGGGGTGTGCGACCGCAGAGCCAGTTCGACGCGAAGGCGGTGTTCACCGCGTGCGCGGAGGAGGGCGTGGCCGTGGAGATCAACTCGCGGCCCGAGCGCCGCGACCCGCCCACCGGGCTGCTCGAGCTCGCCCGCGACCTCGGGTGCCTGTTCTCGATCGACTCCGACGCCCATGCGCCGGGCCAGCTCGACATGCTCGACTACGGCGCCGCCCGCGCCACCGAGGCGGGGATCGACGCCGACCGGATCGTCACCACCTGGGACCGCGACCGGCTCCTCGAGTGGGCCGCGGCCCGGCTCTGAGCGTGGCTGCGCCCCAGCGAGTCCACCCTCGAGTGTGGGTGGCGGGGGCTAGGTTCGGCACATGAGCACCCCGGCCACCCCGCCCGACGTGGAGGTGCGCCGCTCGCGCCGCCGCCGTCGGACGGTCTCGGCCTACCGCGACGGCGACCGCATCGTGGTGCTCATCCCCGCCGCCATGAGCAAGCGCGACGAGGCGACGTGGGTCGCCGACATGGTCGCGCGCATCGAGCGGCAGGAGAAGCGCCGCCTGCGGTCCGACGACGACCTCGTCGCCCGGGCCGCCAAGCTCAACGACCTCTACCTCGGGGGCCTCGCGGTCCCCGCCTCGGTGCGGTGGGTGACCAACCAGAACGCGCGCTGGGGCTCGTGCACCCCCGGCGACCGCACCATCCGGCTCAGCGACCGGCTGCAGAAGGTGCCCGGCTGGGTCGTGGACTACGTGCTCGTCCACGAGCTGGCCCACCTGCTGGAGTCGGGCCACACGCCGGCGTTCTGGGCGTGGGTCGACCGCTATCCCCGCGCGGACAAGGCGAAGGGCTACCTCGAGGGCTACTCCGCGGCCGCCCGGCTCGAGCCGCCCCCGGGTGTCGACGAGGACTGAGCCTCCCGCACCCGCGCGACCGCGACCTCGATGAGGACGTACATGTCGTCGAACGTCGCCGGGAGCGCGTCGACCGGCCACCAGCGCACGTCGAGCGACTCCTCGCTCGTGGCGTGGCCGGCGTCCGGCTCGGCGGTGGCCAGGAAGCGCACGTCGAGGTGGTGGACGGTGCCGCGGTCGGAGCAGAACTCCACCGCGTGCTCGTCGAGCGACAGCGGCTCCTCGTCGAAGTCGAACGACATCAGCCCGGACTCCTCGACGAGCTCCCGCCGGGCGCCGCGGGCCAGGGAGGCGTCGTCGGGCTCGAGGTGGCCGCCGAAGGCGAGCCACGCGTCGGCCTTGCGGTGGTGGTTGAGGAGCACCGCGCCGCCGTCGGGGGAGACGACGATCGCGCCGGCGGTGAGGTGGTCGGGGAAGCACGCCTTGGCCAGGCCGTCGGGGTGCGCGGCCAGGTGGGCGAGGTAGCGGTCGCGCAGTGCGGCCTGCGCGGGCGTCGGCGCGACCCAGCCCGACAGCGTGGCGACGGCGCTCGCGTGGAGGGTCACTCGGCGGGGCGGGTGCCGCTGTCGCCGCCGTCGAGCAGGTCGCGCAGGCCGGCGTCGAACTCCTCCTCCGACAGCTCGTCGGGCGTCACCGAGTCCTCCCGGAAGCCAAGCGGGTCGTCGAGGTCGGCGGCGGTGGGCAGCAGGTGCGGCGACATCCAGACGCCGTCGCGGGCCTCGGCGCCCTGGCGGGTGCGCAGCGAGCCCCAGAGGACCGACGCGTCCCGGAGCCGGCGAGGCCGCAGCTCGAGGCCGACGAGGGTGGCGAACGTCTGCTCGGCCGGACCGCCCGCGGCGCGCCGGCGGCGTACGGTCTCCTGCAGCTTGGCCGCGGCGGGCATCCGCTCGGCCGTGGCCTGGCTGACGACCTCGTCGACCCAGCCCTCCACGAGGGCGAGGGTCACCTCGAGCTTCTCCAGCGCCGCCTTCTGTGCGGTCGACGGCTCGGGGTCGAAGAGCCCGCCCGCGAGGGCGTCCTGCATGGCCTCGGGGTTCGTCATGTCGACCTCGCGCAGCTTGGCCTCCATCCCGGAGGTGTCGAAGTCCATGCCGGCGCCGTACTCCGAGACCGCTTCGATGAGGTGGTCGCGCAGCCACGGCACGCCGGCGAACAGCCGCTGGTGGGCGGCCTCGCGCAGCGCGAGGTAGAGCAGCACGTCGTCGGCGGAGACGTCGGGCAGCTCCTCGGCGAACGCCGTGACATTGGTGGGCAGGAGCGCGGCCTTGCCGATCGGCCCGAGGGGCAGGCCGATGTCGGAGGCGCTGAGCACGTCGGCGGCGAGCGCACCCAGGCCGCTGCCGACCTGGGAGGCGACCATCGCGCCGCTCGCCTTGCCGAGCATCGCCATGAGCGGACCGGCGAGCTGCTTCATCTCCTCGGGCATCGCCTGGCCCAGGGCCTGGGTGGCGGAGCCGGCGATCGGCTCCACGAGCACCTTCCAGACCGGGATCGTCTCGACGATCCACTCGGCCCGCGACCACGCGGCGGTGGTGGTCACGCCCGAGGGGAACTCGGTCGTGGTGTCCAGCCAGTGGTCGGCGAGGCGCACGGCGTCGGCGACCGCGCCCGACTGGGCGGGGCTGACGGTGGGGTCGGGCTCCTGGGCCGCGGCCCGGCGGGCCAGGTCGGTGACCGTCTCCCAGTTGACCGGGCCGTCGTGCGGCGCGAAGAAGGACTGCATCTGCGCCATCAGCGAGTTGAGGTCGGGCAGGCCGCCTCCCGGGCCGAAGCCGCCCATCTGGGAGAAGATCTGCTCGAAGGGCGTGCCCTTGAAGGGGTTGTTGTCGTCGGGACCCTGACCGGACGATCCGGGACCACCGGGGGTGTCACTCATGGCCTCCACGGTACTCACCGCGCCCAGCAGCGGCACCCCTAGACTCGGCCGGGTGAGCGACCCCACGTCCGATCCCGTGCGCCTCGTCGACATCCGCGACACCCCGCTCGACGTGACCGAGGTCCTCGACGCGCTCGGTGACGACGGTGCCGGCGGGCTCACCCTCTTCGTGGGCCAGGTCCGCGACCACGACGGTGGCAAGGGCGTCACGGCGCTCGACTACTCCGCGCACCCGACCGCGCTGGCGCGGCTCGAGGACGTCTGCCGACAGGTGGCCGCCGACCACGACGTCCGCGGCGTGGCGGCGGTGCACCGGGTGGGCCAGCTGCGGATCGGGGACCTCGCCGTCGTGGTCGCCACGACCGCCGCCCACCGCGGCGACGCCTTCGCTGCCTCGCGCGCCCTCATCGACACGCTGAAGGCCGAGGTGCCGATCTGGAAGCACCAGGTCTTCGACGACCACACCGAGGAGTGGGTCGGCACGCCGTAGGGCCTCCCGGCCCGGACCCCTCGCGGCACCTACGCTCGTCGCGTGGAGATCCTGCTGTGGCTCGTGCCGTCGGCCGTCGTGGCCCTCGCGGCGATGGCGTGGGTGTCGTGGGCCGGGCGGGACGGCCGCGGCGAGGTCGACCGCGACGTCGCCGTCGAACGCCTCGGCCGAGCCCTCACCAAGGAGCCACCGGCGGGCACGCGTCGTACGTCGACACGGGTGCGTGACCGCAGCACGGGCATCGCCGTCCGGCCCAGCCACGGGGCCGACCCGGGCGACCGCGCCACCCGACGCGCCTCGTGAGCGACGCGCGTTGCCGCGGAGTTGCCGTCGTTTGAGAGAGTTGCGCCCATGAGTCAGCGGACCAGGGCGGGATTGCTCGCGCTGTGCCTGCTGGCAGTGCTGTGGGCGACGGCCGCGTTCGTCCCCCTGCCCTACGTCACCTACTACCCAGGACCGACCGTCGACATCCTGGCCGAGGACGACGGTGACGAGATCGTCGAGGTCACCGGCCACGAGGCCTACTACGACGACGGCGAGCTGCGGATGACGACCGTCTACGTCAGCACGCCGCAGGAGGACGTCAGCCTTCCCGAGCTCCTGCGCGCCTACTTCGACCCCGACGCCGCGGTCTGGCCACGCTCCTCCATCTACGCCCCCGAGGAGACCGACGAGTCGAGCGACCGCCAGTCCGAGGCCGCGATGGTGTCCTCGCAGGACACCGCGATCGCGGCTGCCCTCACGCAGCTCGGGGAGCAGGTGGACCCGCTCGTGGAGGTCCTCGACGTGACCCCGGGCCTGCCGGCCGACGGCAAGCTCGAGGTGCGCGACGTGCTGCTGCAGGTCGGCGGCGCCAAGGTCACCGGCGCCCAGGACGTCGTCGACGCCGTCGACGCCGCGTCGCCCGGTGAGCCGGTCGCGTTCGTCGTACGACGCGGGAAGAAGGAGGTGGCGGTCGACGTCACCCCCGAGGAGGTCGACGGCGACCTCCGCATCGGCATCACGCCGGGCGTCGGCTTCGACTTCCCCTTCGAGGTCAGCGTGGACATCGCCGACAACATCGGCGGGCCCAGCGCCGGGCTGATGATGTCGCTGGCCATCTACGACACCCTCACCCCCGGCTCGCTGACCGGCGGCGCCGACATCGCCGGCACCGGCACCATCACGCCGGCCGGCAAGGTGGGACCCATCGGCGGCATCCAGCAGAAGATCGCTGCCGCCCGCGACGCCGGCGCGGAGCTGTTCCTCGTCCCGTCCGACAACTGCGACGGCATCGGGGGAGTGGACCCGGGCGACATGCGCCTGGCGAAGGCCACCACGATGGACGGCGCCGTGAAGACGTTGGACGACTGGGTCGCCGACCCCGACGCCGACCTCCCCAGCTGCGAGGAGACCGCCTCATGACGAGCCCCACCGACCCGACTCCCGACGCCGTCCCCGAGCCCGGCGCTCCCGACGCGCTCCCGGAGGACCCGGCCCTGGCCGCGGCGATCCTCGAGATCGAGGCGCACGTCGCCCAGGAAGGGTGGGACCAGCCGGCCCGGCTGTACGCCCTCGTCGACACGGCGACGCTCGTGGCCCAGGAGCCGGAGCTGGCCGCCGCGATGGCGATCGACGGCCCCGGCGACGACGGGTCGTTCACGCCCATCGAGCAGGACGGTCTGCCACCCGGCCAGGTGCTCGAGGACGCGCTGCACACCATCGCCTGGCCCGAGAGCGTCGCCGGGTGCGCCGCCGTCATCGAACGGCTCGTGCTCCCGCCCGACGTCGACGACGAGATCCCGGACGACCCCACCGCTGCGGAGCTGTTCGCGCGGGAGCACCCCGATCGCCAGGAGGTGCGGATGGTCGCCGGCGTGACGCGCGCCGGGGCGTCGTACTGCGCCCTGCGCCTGCGGGCGCACGACGACGAGCAGTCGGTGGTCAACGGCACGGAGCTGGTCCCCGGTCTCCTCGACCTCCTCCACGCGACGTTGCACGACCCGTCCCACGACCTCACGCACGACACCCAGCCCCGCCCCGACGAGAACCCCTGAGGCCATGAGCAATCCCTTCGACCGACCCAGCGGACCCACCGGACCCGACGGCCCCCAGCGGCCCGGCGGGAACGGAGGCTCGGGCGGCGCGCGTCCGGCGAGCACGTCACGCCGACCGGGTGCGCTGGTCATCACCGCCATCATCCTCGTCCTCGCCTTCATGCTGCTCAGCGCCTTCGCGTCCTTCTGGACCGAGCGGCTGTGGTTCGGCTCCGTCGGCTACCAGGAGGTCTTCACGACGCTCCTGCTCACCCGCATCGGGCTCTTCTTCGTCTTCGCCGGGCTGATGGCTGCCGTGGTCGCGGTGGCGATGGCCATGGCCTACCGCTACCGGCCCGTGCTGTGGCCCGGCATGCCGGGGATGCCCGACGACGGGATGGACCGCTACCGCCAGCTGGTGGGCCCGCGCATGGGCTGGGTCATCGGTGGCACTGCCGCCCTGATGGGCCTCTTCGCCGGTGCCTCGGCGTCGGGCCAGTGGCGCAGCTACTCCCTGTGGCGGCACAGCAAGGAGTTCGGCACGACCGACCCGTACTTCAACAAGGACGTCGGCTTCTACGTCTTCGACCTGCCGTTCTGGCACTACATCGTCGACTTCGTGATGGCCCTGGCGGTCGTCGGCCTCATCGCCTCGCTGCTGATGAACTACCTGTTCGGCGGCATCCGGCTCTCCGCCCGTCCCGGCGAGCGGCTCACGAGCGCCGCGCAGATCCAGGTCTCGGCCCTGCTGGCGCTCTTCGTGCTGGCCAAGGCCGTCGACTACTGGCTCGACCGCTTCGACCTGGTCACCAACTCCGGCTCGATCTTCACCGGCATGGGCTACACCGACGACAAGGCGGTGCTGCCCGCCAAGGAGATCCTCGCCGGCATCGCGATCGTCTGCGCGCTGCTGTTCCTGGCCAACATCTGGCGGCGCACGTGGCTGCTGCCGTCGGTGGGCGTCGCGCTCTTCGCGCTGTCCGCCATCATCCTCGGCCTGATCGTCCCGACGCTCGTCCAGGCGATCCGGGTCAACCCCAACGTGCCGGACCGTGAGGGCCCCTACATCAAGGCCAACATCGACGCGACGCGCGCGGCCTACCAGCTCGACCAGATCGACGTGCGCGACGTCGGCGGGACCGCCGTCTCCGGCGACGGTGAGCTCGAGACCCTGGACGACGTGACCGACGGGATCCCGCTGGTCGACCCGCAGATCGTCAGCGAGATCTTCGAGCAGCAGCAGCAGGTCCGGGCCTACTACTCGGTGCCCAACGTGCTCGACGTCGACCGCTACGAGATCGAGGGCAAGGACCGCGCCGTGGTGCTGGGCGTCCGCGAGCTCGACCAGAGCGGGCTCGCCGAGGGCGACCAGAACTGGTCCAACCTCCACACCGCCTACACCCACGGCAACGGCGTGATCGCTGCCTACGCCAACCAGCGACCCGAGGACGACTCGGTCCAGCAGACCGGCATCCAGTGGGCCGAGGGCCAGGAGGCCGACGAGGACGCGCTCACCAGGCTCGCCGGCGAGGACGGCTACGAGACGCGCGTCTACTTCGGCGAGCAGAGCCCGACCTACAGCATCGTCGGCCAGCGGCCCGGTGGTGCCCCGGTGGAGTTCGACCTGCCCCGCGGCGACCGCAGCGACGAGGAGGTCGCGACGACGTACGACGGCGCGGCCGGCGTCCCGATCGGCAACATCTTCAGCCAGCTGCTCTACGCGGTGCGCTTCAGCGAGCCCAACCTGCTGCTGTCGAGCCGCGTGCACGAGAACTCGAAGATCCTCTACGACCGCAACCCTCGCCAGATGGTCGAGAAGGTCGCCCCGTGGCTGACCGTCGACTCCGACCCCTACCCGGCCGTGGTGGACGGCCGGATCCAGTGGATCCTCGACGGCTACACCGTCACCGACAAGTACCCGCTCTCCCAGCGCGAGTCGCTCGAGGAGATGACCGACGACTCGCTGCAGGAGAACACCGGCTTCCAGACGCTGCCGACCGACGAGATCAACTACCTCCGCAACTCGGTGAAGGCCACGGTCGACGCGTACGACGGCACGGTCACCCTCTACGAGTGGGACGAGGAGGACCCGATCCTCCAGGCGTGGGAGGAGGTCTTCCCCGATGTCGTGCAGCCCAACGAGGACATCCCCGAGGCGCTGAGGGAGCACCTGCGCTACCCGGAGGACCTGTTCAAGGCCCAGCGATTCCAGTTCCAGCGCTACCACGAGACGTCGGCGTCGGCGTGGTTCGAGGGATCGAGCCGTTGGGAGGTCCCGAGCGACCCGCAGCGCACCACCCGCCTGCAGCCGCCGTACCGCCTCTTCACCGACACCGGTGAGGGCGAGACGTGGTCGTTGACCTCCGTCTACGTGCCGCGGCGCAAGGAGAACAACCTCGCGGCCTACATGGCGGTCAACAGCGACGCGACCAGCACGGACTACGGCAAGGTCTCGGTGCTGCAGCTGCCCAACGAGCCCTCGGGTGGCCCCCTGCAGATCGCCAACACGTTCGCCACCAACGAGGACGTCAGCCAGGCGCTGCTGCCCTACACGACCGGCGACGCCGACCGGGTGCCCGGCAACCTGCTGACGCTGCCGATCGGTGACACGTTCATGTACGTGCAGCCGGTCTACACCCGTCGTGCCGGTGAGTCGAACTTCCCGATCCTGCGCTTCGTGCTGGTCTCCTACGAGGGCAACGTCGGCATCGGGGAGACGCTGCGCGGGGCGATCGCCGACTCGCTGATCTTCGCCGACGACGGCGGCCGGGACCAGAACCAGTCCCCGGAACCCACCGACGAGCCCAGTCCGACTGACGAGCCGACCCCCAGCGAGGGTGCCAGCCCGACCGAGGCACCGTCGGGCAGCGTCCAGGCGCAGATCCGCGAGCTGCTCCGGCGGGCCGAGACCAAGTTCGTCCAGGCGGACCAGGCCCAGGCTGACGGCGAGACGGTGAGGTGGGCCCGCCTGATGGAGCAGGGTCGAGCGCTCATCGAGGAGGCTGTCGAGCTCGCGGACTGACCCCGATTTGGGCTCGGCCGACCACCCCTGTAATGTTCTGTTCACCGACGCGGGGTGGAGCAGCTCGGTAGCTCGCTGGGCTCATAACCCAGAGGTCGCAGGTTCAAATCCTGCCCCCGCTACAAAGTTTCAGGCTCGGAGATCACTGATCTCCGAGCCTGAAAGCATTTGAGACTTGATCCGACCGCCACAAACCCGCCAGACCTGCGGTGAGCCGCCACAAACACGCTCCGGCAGGCACCGACACGGTCGGGTGCGGACCACCGTACGACCGCGCGGATCCACCCGTGCACCTCAGCTGCATGAAGACCAACAACAGCACGCTGAGCGGCTTGGAGCCGTTGCTGAGCATCGACGAGCTCGCCGACTACCTCCACGTGCCGGTGACGACCATCCGGGACTGGCGCACCGACGGCAAGGGACCCTGTGCCGTCAAGGCCGGGGGACGGGTCCGCTTCGCCACCTCCGATGTCCTCGCGTGGCTGGTGCGCCAGCGCGAGAGCGAGCCCGGGCACGGGCCCAGCGGCGGGTGAGCTGACGTGGCCAGGCCCCGTACCCCTATCTCGAGACACTGCCGGACGCCCGCGGACGAGCTTCGACTCGTTTCCGGGACTACGACGGCCAGCTGCGTCGCGTGCAAGCCACCTCCAGCAGTCCGCGCGCCGCCGAACGCAGGCTCAAGGAGCTGCTCGCTGAGCGGACGAAGATCGTCAGCCAGGGTGAGCTCAGGGTCGCGGACGAGGGCGCGGAGGTCGAGCCCGAGGTCGCGTGCCTGCTCGACCACGTGCCGGCCGACGGTGCCCGTCGCGCCGACGACCAGGATGCGCCGAACCGACGACGGCACGGTCGTGTCTCCGCGTGCGGTCATGACAGGCGGCACCCGCCGAGCTGGGCGGTCGTGGCGGGGTCGCGGTGGTCGAAGAACAGGCTGTCTCCGGTCTCGAGTTCGCTGATACGGGCCATCTGCTCGTCGGTGAGCTGGAAGTCGAAGACGCCGTAGTTCTCGGCAATCCGCTCGCGGCGCACGGACTTGGGGATGACGACCACGTCGCGCTGGATGAGCCAACGCAGTACCCGTGAGCCACGGACTTGCCGTGGCCTCGGCCGATCTCGGCGAGCACCGGGTTGGTGAACAGGTCGTTGCGGCCTTCGGCGAATGGTCCCCAGGACTCGATCTGCACGCCGTGCTCGCGCATGACCTGCTGGTCGGCGTGGCGCTGGTGGAAGGGGTGGGTCTCGATCTGGTTGACGGTCGGTGCGACGTCGTTGTGGACGATGACGTCGACGAGCCGGTCGGGGTGGAAGTTGGAGACGCCGATGGCGCGTGCGCCATCGCCGGCGTTGATCTCCTCCATGGCCCGCCACTGGCCGTGGACGTCGCCGTAGGGCTGGTGCATCAGGTACAGGTCGACGTGGTCGAGCCCCAGACGCCGCAGCGACGTCTCGAACGCACGCCCGGTGTTGTCCTGCGCGGGGCGGTCCTGGATCCAGAGCTTGGTGGTGACGAACAGTTCCTGGCGCGGGATTCCGCTGGCGGCGACGGCCCGGCCGACCGCTTCCTCGTTGCCGTAGGCGGCGGCGGTGTCGAGGTGGCGGTAGCCGACCTCGAGGGCGGCCTCGGACACGGCGCGCTCGGTGTCCTCCGGCGGGATCTGGTAGACGCCGAAGCCGAGGACGGCGTCACTGCCGGTTGTGACGCGGGCTGATGGGGAGAACGGCTCGGGCGACGTACGCTCTATAGCGAGGCAATCATCGGTCCTCTGGAGGTCGTCATGGACGTCCTGCTCATCGTGCTGCTAGCGCTGGTCGCCCTGGTCGTCGTGGGCGTCGCCACGAGCTTCCGCGTGGTCACGCAGATCGAGCGCGGCGTCGTGTTCCGGCTCGGCCGGGCTCAGCGGGAGGTGAGGCGACCTGGCCCGACGATGCTGATCCCGTTTGTGGACCGGATGCGTCGCGTGAACATGCAGGTCGCCACCATGCCTGTTCCGGCGCAGGACGGCATCACCCGCGACAACGTGACCGTGCGCGTGGATGCGGTCGTCTACTTCCGAGTCCACGACCCGATCAGCGCGGTTGTCCAGGTGCAGGACTACCGGTATGCGATCTCGCAGGTGGCACAAACCTCGTTGCGGTCGGTCATCGGCAAGAGCGAGCTCGACGACCTGTTGTCCAACCGTGAGCAACTCAACCAGGGCCTCGAAGTGATGCTCGACAGCCCGGCCGCCCCGTGGGGCATCGAGATCGACCGTGTGGAGATCAAGGACGTCGCGCTGCCTGAGACGATGAAGCGGTCGATGTCGCGCCAGGCGGAGGCCGAGCGTGAGCGCCGGTCCCGCGTGATCACCGCCGACGGGGAGTTCCAGGCTTCGAAGAAGCTGTCCGAGGCTGCTGCAGCGATGACCGCGACACCCGGTGCCCTTCAGTTGCGGTTGATGCAGACGATGGTCGAGGTGGCCGCTGAGCGGAACTCGACCCTGGTGGTGCCCTTCCCGGTGGAACTGCTGCGCTACTTCGAGGCGGCGGCGCACGCCGCCGACCCGGCCGTGCCACGCGCGGGCATCCCGGATTCGGAGCCCGCCGCCGACGGAACCCTTCCGAACCCCGCGCCGGGCAGCCGGGCCAGGCGCGTGCCTCACGACTGAGCGACTACAGCGGCTTCATGATGGGGCGTCGCCGTCACGCGGCGGAATGGGTGATCTTGCGACTGTTCGGAATGCGGCATGTGCGAACATCCGACCGCTGGCTCTCAGGGGAAGGCGCAGCCGGGATCTACGCCGAGCCGGCGGAACATGCGCGCGCCCAGCAGAACCAGGTGACGCTGGCTCGAGCATGTTGAGCCTCAGAATTGCAGTGAGCACCAAGACGAGGACGGCCAGCGCGACGCTCCCAACTTCACATGGCCCTGCGAGGGCAAGCACGGCGCGGTCGTTCATCAAGGGATTCGGTCCGTTCGGGGGGCAGCGGGGCGGGTGGGGAACGCCGGGGGTGTGCGTCTTCCACCCGGTCAGGGGTCAGCGGCCGAAGAGCCGCGACAGGAAGCCACCACTGCTTCCGGCCTTGTCGGCCTTGGCCGCGGCCTTCTCGGCCGGGGTGTGCTGCCCGTTGCACCACTGGTTGCTGGGGACCATCGCCTTGACGTCGGCGACGTGCTGGCCGCAGCCGGCCCAAGTGGTCTTGCTGCAGGTTTTGCAGGTGGTCGGTCGGCACATGATGTGACTCCGTTCTGTGGGTGTAGGTCGAGCTGGTTGGTCTTGTGCTGGGCGCTCAGCCGTGGGAGAAGGTGATGTTGGGCAGGACGCGGGTGAGCCAGCGTGGGGTCCACCAGGCGGCCCTACCGGTGAGGCGGAGCAGCACGGGCAGCAGGACGAGGCGGACGAGGAACGCGTCGAGGAGGACGGCGACGCCGAGGACGATGCCCATCTCCTTCGGGGGCAGCGGGCCGGAGAGCGCGAAGGTGAAGAACACGGCGACCATGACGGCGCCGGCGGCGAAGATGACGCGTCCGGAGTGCGCCAGCGAACCCACCATGGCTTCCTTGGGGTCGCCGGACTTCTCGTAGTGCTCCTTGGCTGAGGCGAGGAGGAACACGGTGTAGTCCATCGCAATGGCGAAGATCATCGCGAAGAAGAACACCGGCGCCCACGCGTCGAGGAACCCTTGGGACTCGAAGCCGAGCAGGTCGGCGCCGATGCCGTCCTGGAAGACCAGGCGCGCGACACCGAATGCGGCGGCGGTGGACAGCAGGCTGGCGAGGGTGCCGAGGAGCGAGATGAGCGGCGCCTGCAACGCGATGAGGAGCAGCAGGAACCCGAGGCCGAGGACGACGCCGATGACGAGCGGGGTCGAGTCGTCGAGCTGGGTCTTGAGGTCGAGGTTCTCGACCGCGGCGCCGCCGACGAGCGCCGAGTCGGGCAGGTCGGCTCTCAGCCGGTCGACGGTCTCGGAGAGCCCGGGGTCGGACGGGTCGACGGTCGGGACCGCTTGGATGAGGACCACGTCGGTGTCGTCTGCCGACGGCTGGGCCGGCATGGCGCCGGCGATGCCTGGGTCGCTTCCCAGGATCTTGGCGGTGGCCTTGGCGTCGGACGCGTCGGTGATGACCTGGAGGGTGCCGGGGGCTCCGTCGCCGAAGGCGTCCTTGACCTGGTTGTAGCCGACGCGGGCGCTGGCGTCGTCGGGGAGGACCTGAATGGACGGCATCGCGGTCTTCAAGCCCAGGACCGGCGCGGCGAGGGCGAGCAGCACGACGAGGGACGCGAGCCCGAACGCGACGGGGCGTTTCCACAGGCGCTCCCCCCAGGCGGCGAACTTCGGGGACCGGTGCTCGCCGCTGTGCACCCACTTCAGGCTGCCCTTGTTGATCTTGTAGTCAAGCTTGAACAGCACGAGCGGAAGCAGGGTCAGCGTGGCGGCGAGGACGAAGACGACGGCGAGCATGATGCCGCCAGCCATGGACCGGAACGCCGGTGACGGCACGAGCATGACGGCGGACAGCGACACGAGGACGGTGGCGCCGGACAGCAGGACGGCCTTGCCGGCGGTGTCCATCGTCTCGGCGATGGCCTGGCGTGGCGTTTCGTGGTGGCCCATGCGTGCGGCGCGGAACCGGACGACGAGGAACAGGGCGTAGTCGATGCCGAGCGCGAGGGCGAACATCATGGCGAAGTTCATCGCCCAGATGGAGACCGGGATGAGTTCGTTGATGAGGACCAGTGAGCCGGCGGAGGCGACCAGGCCTGCGAGGGTGAGGATGAGCGGCAGGCCGGCGGCGACGAGGGCGCCGAACGCGAGGACGAGGATGGCCAGGGTGACCGGCCACGACATCATCTCGGACTTCAGCATGGCGTCGAGGTTCGCTTCGTTGAAGTCCGACCACAGCAGGGACGCGCCGGTCGGGTTGACCTCGATGCCGTTCCCGGAGAGGGCTTCGAGCTCACCCTTGAGGTCGTCGGCGACGCGGACCATCTCGTTGGGGTCAGCGCCCGCGCCGGCGAGGATGACGGCGGTGTCGCCGTCCTGGCTGAGCGTGGCGCCGGGCTGGGGCGCGATGACGTCGGCGATCCGCGATTCGTCCTCGAGGATGGCGGTGACCTCCTCGATGACGTCCGCGCCGGTGCCCGTGGTGACGGGTCCGTCGTCCGCGTGGATGACGACCTGGATGGCGGAGCTGGCGTTGCCGCCGAAGCTGTCGGTGGCGAGCTCGCGTACGGCGACGGACTCGGAGCCGTCGGCCTGCCAGCCGGCGCCGGAGAGGTTCGCCTCGACCTTGGGGGCGAAGGCGCCGAGGCCGATGACGAGGAGCAGCCACACGAGGGCGGTGGCCTTGCGGTGGTGGGTGACCCACAGGCCGATCCGGCCGAGCGGGCCGGGGCGGTAGCCGATGCCGTACGGGTCAGCATCGGTCGGGGTGTGGGCGTGGCGGCGGGTGGCCGTCGACGTCATGAGTGGGACTCGTTTCTTGTCGGGGGGCGTGCGGGGAAGCGGTCAGAGGAGGGCGGGTACGGCGGTCGCGGCGGTGTAGGCGGCGACGAGGAGGACCAGGCCGGTGAAGGCGGCGGACAGCTTGGCGGTGTCGGTGCGCGCGGCGAGGCGGGCTCCGGCGACGGAGCCGGCGACGGCGGTGACGGTGAGGGCGGCGACCAGCCACCAGTCGGGTGCGATGCCGGTGCCGGCCCGAACGGCGACAGCGGCGGCGCTGGTGATGGTCATGACGACCAGCGAGGTCCCCGCGGCGTAGCCCATGGGGAGCGCCAGGGCGAGGACGAGTGCGGGGACGACGAGGAACCCGCCGCCGACGCCGAGGAACCCGGTGAGCAGGCCGACCGCGGTCGCGGTGACCAGCACCTTCAGCGCGTGGGGGCACTGGCACATGAAGGTGGGGCTGAACGTGATGATGGGGTCGTCCAGGCGAGGCCGGTCGGCGTGAGCACCCGAGGAGCTGCCGCGGCGGTTGCGCAGCTGGCGGACGGCCATCAGGCCGGCCACGACGAGCATCAGGCCCGCGAAGGCGGTCAACAACACGTCCTCGGGGACGGCCGAGGAGGCGTGGGCGCCGGCCACGGCGCCAGCGATGGCGACCACTCCGAACGCGACGCCGCGCGCGAGGAGGACGTTCCCGGCGCGGTAGGCGGTCACGGCTCCAGCCACGGAGGTGACGCCCACGACGACCAGGGACCCGGTGGTGGCCTGCGTCGCGGTCTGTCCCAGCGCGAGGAGCACGGGGACCGCGAGGATGGAGCCGCCGCCGCCGAGCGCTCCGAGGCTGAGCCCGATGAGCGCGCCGGCGACGACGGCGGCCAGGAGTGCGAGGGTCACGCTTCGGGTCCGACCAGGTGGAGTCCGACCTTCTCGGCGTTGTCGAAGCTGTCGTCGACGGCGACGAGGTTCCGCCCGGCAGCGGAGAGGAAGGACGCGGCGACCGAGGCGCGGTACCCGCCGGCGCAGTGGACCCACACCTCGCCGGCGGGGACGTCGTCGAGACGCTGGGGCAGCTCGTGGATGGGCACGTTGACGGCACCGTCGATGCGGGCCTTGTCGTGCTCGTCGGCGCGGCGGACGTCGAGGACGACGACGTCGCGGTGGTGACGGACCTGGGCGAGGTCGGCGAACGTGGCGGTGGGGAACGAGCTGAGCTCACCCTCACTCCACTGCTCGGGTCCACCGGTGGCATGGGCTGCGGGCCGCTCGATGCCGATGCGAACCAGCTCGCGCTGCGCTTCGGCGACGTCGTCTGCGCTCTCACCGAGCAGCGTGACGGGGGTGCCCCACGGGATGAGCCAGCCGAGGTAGGTGACGAAGGCGCCATCCAGACCGAAGTTGAGCGTCCCCGGTGCGTGCCCGGCGGCGAACGCAGTGCGGGTCCGCAGGTCCACCACCCATTCGCCGGCCTCGATGCGGCGACGCAGCTCGACGGCGTCGGCCTTCGCAGGCGGCGACAGGTCGGGCGCCGACGGGCCGGCAGCGTTGGCCGGTCCCATGTGCGCGTAGTAGGCCGGGTACGGGCCGAGGCCCGCCAGGAGCTCGTCGACGTAGGTCTGCTCGTCCTGGGTGAGGACCGGGTTGGACTCCTTCTCCTGCCCGATGGTCGACGACGTCGCATCCGACTGGCTGGCGGAACAGAACGACCCGAACCCGTGGGTGGGCAACACCTCGGCGTCGTCAGGCAGCAGCTCCGCGAGCTTGTGCGCGGACGCGTGCTGGTGGTGCACCAGGTCGTGGGTGTGCTCGGCGCCCAGGAGGTCGGGGCGGCCGGTGGCGCCGAAGAGCAGCGACCCGCCGGTGAACACGGCAACCTGCTTGCCGGTGGCGGCGTCGGTCAACGCGTAGGAGAGGTGGGTGAACGTGTGGCCGGGGGTTGCCAGCGCGGTGAGGCGCATACGTTCACCCACCTCGATGACATCTCCGTCCGCTACGGGGGTGCGGGAGAAGGAGACGTCATCCTCGCCATTGACGAGGTAGGTGGCACCGGTGTGCTCCGCGAGGGCGTAGCCGCCGGTGACAAAATCGTTGTGGAGGTGCGTTTCCGCGACGTGGGTGAGGCGGACCTGGTGCTCGTCGAGCAGGTCCAGCACACGGTCGATGTCGCGCTGGGGGTCGACGACGAACGCGACCTCCCCGTCGTGGACGAGGTAGTCGCGGTCACCGAGGGTGGGGGTCTCGATGGTGAGAAAGGTCAGGTCTGCGTGGGAGTCGCTGGTGTGGTGGGTCATCTGGGACGTCTCCTTCGAGTCGGTCGGCTCAGGCAGGTCGTGTGCGTCGTAGAGGTCGGGAATCACAGACCGACTCCGACGGCCCGTCCGGACGCGGCCCAGGCCTGGGTGCCTCCGGCGACGGAGTAGGCGTCGAAGCCGTTCGCGCGCAGCAGGTCGGTCATGGCGCTGGAGCGGTTCCCGCTGGCGCAGATGACGTAGACCGGTGCGGTCTTGTCGAGCTCGTCCATGCGGGCCGTGAGGTGGCCCATCGGGATGAGCTGCGCACCGGGGACGTGCACGTGGGCGTACTCGCCACGTTCGCGGACGTCCACGAGCGAGGCGCCGCCGTCCAGAGCTGCGGCGAGCTGGTCGACGTCAACTTCAGGCGTGCGACTGGTCATGGCGGTTCGTCCTTTCATCTCGCTTGGGTGATACCCCGTGGGGTATCTACTCGACGACGATACACACACCCCCGGGGGTATCCAAAACCGGTGGCTCACCGAGTCGACCCACGGCGCTACGCCACGATGCGACAGTGCAGTGGGCTGCGCGAGCGCGCGGAGGGAGCCCCGGGTGATGGCGCTCACGAGGGGCGCTGGGCATACGGTGGGGGGTATCGTGGTTGAGGTGGTTGCAACCCCAACCGCACTACGACAAGGAGAGGTTTCTTGACCACTCAGGACCTGACTGCCGCGAACTTCGAGGCCACCGTGACCGAGCACGACATCGTGCTCGTCGACTTCTGGGCTGCCTGGTGCGGCCCGTGCCGCCAGTTCGCTCCCGTGTACGACGCCGCAGCCGCTGCCAACCCCGACATCGTGTTCGGCAAGGTCGACACCGAGGCTGAGCAACAGCTCGCCGCCGCCGCGAACATCACCTCCATCCCGACGCTGATGGCGTTCAAGGACGGCGTGCTCGTGTTCTCCCAGCCCGGCGCGCTCCCGGCCGCGGCCCTCAACGAGCTCATCGCCTCCGTCCGCGCCCTCGACGTCCAGGCAGCACTGAGCGAGGCCGAGACGAACTCCGGCTCCAACACCGAGCGGAGGAGCGCATGAGCTACACGCTGAGCACCACCGTCGACCTGCCCTACGACGAGACCGTCTCCGCCACCCGGGCCGCCCTCGCTGACCAGGGCTTCGGCATCCTCACCGAGATCGACCTCGCCGCCACCCTGAAGGCCAAGCTCGACGTCGACCTGCCGCCCCAGGTCATCCTCGGCGCCTGCCGGCCGCAGCTGGCCTACGAAGCTCTCGGCATCGACCCGTCGATCGCCGCCGTTCTGCCGTGCAACGTCGTCGTCCGCTCGACCGGCGATACCACCACCGTCGTGGAGGCCTTCGACCCCGACGCCATGATGGGCCTCGCCAGCACCGACTCTGATGAGGGTGCCCTCGACACGGTGGCTGCCGACGCCAAGCAGCGCCTCACCGCAGCCCTTGCCGCGCTCGCCTCGCACAACCAGGAGAACTGATGGAGCTCGACCCGACCTCGATGAAGCCGGTCATCAACCGCATCAAGCGCGCCCAGGGCCAGCTCGCCGGCGTCCTGCGGCTCCTTGAGGAAGGCCGCGAATGTGAGGACGTCGTCACCCAGCTCGCGGCCGTCTCCAAGGCGCTAGACCGCGCTGGGTTCGCCATCGTCGCCAACGGCCTCCAGCAGTGTCTCGTCGAAGGCGAGGGTGACCTCGACACCCTCGACGTGAAGAAGATGGAGAAGCTGTTCCTATCGCTGGCCTGACCCTCGTTCCGCCGGCGCCCCACCCTTGGGCTACCGCCCGACGCCGACAAGCGGCGATAAGACGCACCCATCGCGGCATGGTCGGATGCTCCGATCCGACAGCGGCATGTCGGAGGGGTTCAGTTCTTGTCACCGTCTGAGGGCGCGCATATTGCGATCCGTCCCGAGGTGCGCTCACATAGAAGAATGGGGCTGAAGATGGAAGTTGCGGTCCAGACTAATCTGTGGGCCTTGACCAGCGCCGGCTCGATCATTGGGGCTGTGAACACCGACGGCTGGTTCAGCGCGGTCTTTTGGCTTACCGCCATCGTGTTGGGAGGAATCACCGTCTATGGCGCAACCCTCCTCTACCGCTCACGGGGGATGGACTTGAACCGGTAGCGACGCACGCTGCCCCCTTCCGGGTATCGGTAGATCCGCGCACTCGTCGTGGCAGATCCGGATGTTCACCGAAGCGCGTAGAACCAACTTCCCTCGAAGTCACGGGCGCCTGTCTCCTCTGACTGCACGGTCACTCCGCTGACGTTCTGCGCGGGGAAGCCGTGGCTCTCCGCGATCAGACGCGCCTCCGCGAGCAGGCGAGGTTCCGAGCCCGTCAAGGCGTCCCGCTCGGCGTCCGTCGCCGTTCCGAGCCACACCCAGGCATCGTCCTGAAACGAGAAGGCGGACACGTACTCAACTCGCAACACCCCGGACTCCTTGAACCTCCGCAACAGCTCAGGCTTCATGTCGTGCAGCAGCGCCGATCGCGGATCGTTCACCAAGCAACCGTAAGTCAGCACCGCGTCAGGCTCCGCCCATCGCTAGATCCGGTCGTCCGCACACGCGCCGACAGGCGGGGATAGGACGCAGACTCGTCCGTGAACCGTGACAGGTGCGCAAGTAGATCCCCGTCCTTCTTGACGTCCATCCAGCCACCGCCGCAGGCCAGGGCCGCCCTCGAGTTGCGGTAGAGGCCGGTGTGGCAGGGTCGAGAAAGCTTCGTACGCCGCGCGTGAGCGCTCGTCGTTCAACAATCGACGCCCCGATTGGCGACACGCCACCTTCCGAACAGCACGGGGGAGTCGACCGAAGCGTGGGACCTCGCCGCAATCTGGGGAGCCCAATCGTCTGGTTCACGCAGCGAAGACGATTCCGTTTGCACGTGCTTGAGAGGGCAACGAAGAGCCGGTGGCAGGCAGTCCGGTCTAGAGGTCTCGTTGACAGATTCCGTACCCGGATCAATCGTTGAAAGGCAGAAGCGAACGCCTGGGCCAGTCAATCCTGGGCGGCGACCGAGTCCAGAGCTCTCGGCACCGACGCGGGTTGGGCCCGTCCGAGACGTCAGACGCAAAAGTCTATGGATGAGGTGAGCAACGTGACGAACAGAAGCAAGGTACGCAGGTTGACGTTGGCGGGCGCGTCGGCCGTGCTCGTGATGGCGAGCGTTGTCGCGACGAACGCCACTGCGGGGACCGACCGCAAGCACCCTGGTTCCTCGGCCGTGAGGGTCGAGCTGGCCGGTGTCGACGGCGGCGCGATGGGCTGGGTGATGATGCACGAGGTCCGGGACAAGGTGGTGGTGAGCGGCCTCGCGCGGGGACTGACGCCGGGCTTCCACGGATTCCACATCCACGCGGTCGGAGTGTGTGACCCGGCGGCACCGACCGGGCCCTTCATGTCCGCCGGTGGTCACTACAGCCCGACGCTGCTGAACCACGGGGACCACCCCGGCGACATGCCGCCGCTGCTGGTGACCGCCGACGGCCACGCGTACACCAGCTTCGCCACCGACCGGTTCAGCCTGGACAGTCTGCGCGACGTGGACGGGTCCGCGGTGATGGTGCACGCCGGGCGCGACAACCTTGCTAACATCCCGCTCCGATACACGGCTGGTGGCGTGGCAGGACCGGACGGCACGACGCTGGGTTCAGGTGACGCGGGCGCTCGCGTGGCGTGCGGTGTGATCGACCCGCTCGTTCGCTGAGCAGGGAGGGCGGCATGAGGCGGCCCCGGTTGCGGCTTCCGATCGGATCAGCGGTTGGTCGGATCCTGCGGCTGCCATCGGGCCGCCACGGCTACACGGTGGTTCAGGAACGTGTCCGAATGCGTGACGGCGTGCAGCTCCTGACTGACGTCCATGCCCCTGTGGGCACGTCGTTGGGCGTAGTTCTGATCCGCACGCCGTACGGCCGTGACGGGTTGATCGCACATCTCACTGCGGGCTTCTTCGCCAGCCACGGCTACCACGTCGTCAATCAGAGCTGCCGCGGGACGTTCGGGTCGGGTGGTGACCTCGACCCGTTCAGCCAGGAGATCGCCGACGGGGCCGATGCCGTCGCGTGGCTGCGACAGCAACCCTGGTTCGGCGGCCGCTTCGCGCTGTGGGGAGCCTCGTACATGGGGTACACGGCGTGGGCGGTGATGATGGATCCTCCCCCGGAGCTGGCGACTGCGGTGGTGGCCATGTCCGCGCACGACGGGCACTGGGTCGCCCACGGTGCCGGCGCCTTCTCCCTCGAGGAAGTCGTGAGCCTGATGGACGGTCTCGGTCACCTCGGCGACGGTGCGGCCCGGGGACTCCTGCGTGGGGTGACGGCGAGCCGACGGCTGCGATCTGCCTTCGAAGATCTCCCGCTGGCACGGGCACAGGACACCGTCCTCGCGGACAGCGGCATGCCGTACCGGGACTGGCTCCAGGCCACGGATCCTGAGGATCCCGTGTGGCGGAGCATGCGCCTCGGTCCGGCACTCGAGAGGGTTGCTGTCCCGGTCCTGTTGCAGACGGGGTGGCAGGACCGGTTCCCGGCTCAGATGCTCGAGCAGTACGAGCGGCTCCAGCGGCGAGGTGTGGCAGTTGGACTCACTGTCGGACCGTGGACCCACGTCCAGACCGCCACGAAGGGCGCTGGAACCGTCATGACCGAGGCCCTCGACTGGTTCGCCGAACATCTCATCACGACCGGTGACCGCCGACGGCCGAGCCCGGTCCGCATCTACGTGACAGGAGCCGAGGAATGGCGCCACCTTGCGACTTGGCCGCCACCGACCGAGGAGCGGGTGCTCTACCTCCAGCCACACGGTGGGCTCAAAGCGAGCATGCCGCCGCCACGCAGTACCCCAACGGCGTTCACCTACGACCCCGCGGATCCCACTCCGGCTGTTGGCGGCCGCGTGATCAACCCGACGATCGGGGGTCACCGCGACAACCGCAGACTGGAGGAGCGATCGGACGTCCTCACCTTCACCAGCACACCTCTGGTCGAGCCTGTGGAGGTTGTCGGCAGCCCCCGCGTCGAGCTGTCGTACGAGACCGACAATCCACACGCCGACTTCTTCGTCAGACTGTGCGAGGTCGGGCAGGACGGTCGATCCATCAACGTGAGCGACGGGTTCACGAGACTGGAACCCAATCAACCGAACGGGACGGTCCAGCTCCGGCTTGACGCAATCGCTCACCGCTTCACGTCCGGAGTCCGGATCCGGCTACAGGTCTCTGGTGGAGCGCATCCGAGGTATGCACGGAACCTCGGTACGAGCGAAGACCCATCGACAGGCACTCATCTGGCGCCTTCGCAGCGGAGGATCTTCCACGGTGACGGCCGGTTCTCCAGGGTCGACCTGCCCTGCAACCCGTCCGCTTGTGAACTGCCAGGCACCAGTAGGGACGCGGCGCAATCGGACGTGGAATAACACGCGATCGCGACGGCGCAGACCGCGTCCACCTCGCCCCCAGGACTGTCGGCTCTGCGAGCCAGTTGATACGCACACTTGTGGTCGGTGACCGGTCTTCGAGGGAATTTCCACGATTGGCTTTCTCGGCTTCTTCGTCTTCATGGTCGGCATCGGCGTCGCTGTTCTGCGTCGGAGGGGGGATCGGAAGGCGTCCGATCACGTCGAGAAGACAGGCCACCCCGGCGAGGTTGCATGATCGGCGCGTCGTTTTGACCTGTTCGCCCGGCCCGGTATGGGTTCAAGGGGAGAGCAGCGTCCGCCGGAGAGGACATGGCGATTCCGATCTTTCCAATCGCGGTACTGCTGGATGGCTCTTTGGTCCGCCCAGACGCGCAGCGGTCGTAACAGCCGCCGTCGGGACCGGCGGCCCGGTCTCTTTCCTTGTCCTCGGTTTGAACAGTGAGGGGGTCAGTCCGACGCGACGGTGATTCTCGTTTTCGGTACGCCAACAGCTGCGGCTAGACCTTTGAAGTCAGCAAATTGGCGCCTCTCGCGCGCGGCACCCAGC
Organism: Nocardioides sp. GCM10028917; assembly: GCF_042666175.1. NCBI lineage: Bacteria > Bacillati > Actinomycetota > Actinomycetes > Propionibacteriales > Nocardioidaceae > Nocardioides > Nocardioides sp. GCM10028917. The sequence goes on along the minus strand of NZ_JBHTFL010000008.1, from coordinate 281,743 downwards.
GTCAGGGCTGTCGACCGGTGCAAGCGTGTCCCTCGCTCAAGAGCAAGCGCCGGTTGGACGCCTCGGAGTTGCCTGCATCGACGCGGGCGTGCACCTGCAACGCGCTAAGGGCTTCTACGCTCGATCGTGCGGCGCTGTCCCGAGGACGGTCTCCAGCAGCATCCTGGCCAACCAGGCCTGGTAACGCTGAGGTGACCAGCCATGGTCTCTCATCAGCATGTCTGCCACGTGTGGGCTGTAGAGCACGTACAGGGTCGCGGCGGCCTCGTCCGGGTCCAGGCGTAGCCCTTCGGGGCCGGCCAGCTGGCGGGCCGACACGAGCATCTCGTCTCGTCGAGCCGCTTTGATCTTCTCCATCATGGTGGCGAGCTCGGGATCGGACGCCGCCGCCTCCTCCGCAACTCGCACGATCGGGCCGACACGTTGAACGATGGCGCGTGCAAGAGCGGCGTCGAGCTCCGCGCGCCGGCGCACGTCCGGTTCGGCGGCGACGCCCTTCGCCTCGGCCTGCTCGGTGACGGGCCCGGGGTTGTCGTCGCCGGCGATCGTGGCCTCTATCAGCTGCCGCATGAGCTCACGCTTGCTCCCGAAGGCGGCGTAGACGGTTTGCACCGCCACCCCCGCTTGATCGGCGATTGCCTGAAGGGTGGTGGCGGCATACCCGTGCGCGATGAACAAGAGACCTGCCGCGTCGAGAATCGACCGGCGGGTCTCGCGGGCCTGGGCGTCGCGACGTGCGGAGGAGTAGGACCTCTTGACAGACACATTGGACAGAGTAACACTCTAATGATTAGGGCGGTGCTACGCCACTAGGGCAGGTGTCGTCCGGGGAAGTAGGAGCCATGCTCGACCAGCACTCGCAGCCGTTGTCAGCGCCGGCATCCGGCATCTACCGCGTGGACCCACAGAAGTCGCGGGTGCGTTACACCGGCAAGCACATGCTGGGCCTCGGAACGGTCCACGCCACGTTCTCGGTCCGGGAAGGAGAACTGCGCATAGGCGACGACGGACAAACGCTGAGCACCAAGGTGACTGTGGACGCCGCCAGCTTTCTCTCCGGCAGCAGCAAGCGGGACCGGGACGTCCGATCCCGTGGCCTGCTCGACGTCGAGCAGTACCCCGACATCACCTTTGCGTCGGAGAGCATTCGCAGAACACCTGAAGGTTGGCTCGTTCCCGGCACCGTCACCGCGCACGGACACGCGGTACGGATCGACGTACGCGTCGACCGGCTCACGACCGACGCCTCGGAGCTTCACGTGCATGGGTGGGCTCGAGGTTTGGATCGCACCGCGTTCGGCATCACCGGATCACGAGGACTGGTCGGCCGCCACCTCGACCTGGAGATCGAGGCAGTCGCAACCCTTCGTAGCGCGCCCAAGTGAGCAACCCGGCCAGGTCGTCAGTCCGGTGCACACAGAGGCACCTTCTCCAAGCCTGAGCAGCGCTCTGAGGCAGCGGAATGACTCCGTTCCGGGTGCCGTCGGACATGGACGCCCCCTCCGACAACCTGATGTCGACCGCCCGGAGGCCTCGAGCGCAGGCGCGGGGCGGGCAGGGGTATCGTGCTGATCCCGGCCGTTGGTGAGGTGTGGCATGGACACGCAGGTGACTCGGGTCGACACGTTTCACTCGCTTCATGCCACGGGGTGCTTCGTGATGCCGAACCCGTGGGACGTGGGCAGCGCGCGGGTGCTTGAGCAGCTGGGGTTCGAGGCCTTGGCCACGACGAGCGCCGGCCTGGCCTGGTCGCTCGGTCGCGGCGACGCGCAGGTCACGCTGGACGCGGCGCTGGAGCATCTTCGTCTCCTGGCCGGCACGGTGGCTGTGCCGGTGAATGCGGACTTCCGCGACGGTTACGCGATCGAGCCGGAGGGGGTCGCGGCCAACGTGACGATGGCCGTGGGCACGGGGATCGCCGGGCTCTCCATCGAGGACTCTTCTGGTGATGACGTTGACCCGCTCCTCGGGTTCGACCTGTCGGTGAGACGCTTGGTCGCCGCTCGCCGCGCCATCGACCAGAGCGGCACGAACGTCCTTCTGACGGGACGCTCAGAGGGCTTCGTCTACGGGCGTCCCGACATCGACGAGACGATCCGTCGGCTCGTGGCATACGCCGAGGCCGGAGCGGACTGCCTCTACGCACCCCGCATCGACAACCTTGATCACGTGTCGGCGATCGTGGCCGCGGTGTCGCCGAAGCCGGTGAACCTACTGATCAACGCTCCGTTCACGACGGTTGGGGAGGCGGCGCAGCTGGGGGTGCGGCGGATCAGCGTGGGCGGCACACTCGCCCGAACCGCTTGGGACGGGTTCCTCAAGGCCGCCGAGGAGATCGCCGAAGCCGGGACATTCTCCCGGTTCGATGGGCTCCCCGATGTGGAAGCACTGCTCGGCTGACCGCAGCACTGTCAATCTGACCTGACTCGCGTGGCGACCACCGTCATAGTGAGCGTAGTTGCTCGACGGGGCTGCACACGCCCAGCTCGTCCAGACGGCGGCAACACAAGCCGTGAGGAAGTGGACGCCGTGACGGTCGAGATTCCCGCGGGCGCGGTCGTAGTGCTCGGTGGCGCGGGGGTCGGCGTGCGTGGCCAGGATCTGAGCGTCGCGCAGCGGGACTCCCGCCTCGAAGGTCGAGGACGTGCGTTTCGCACCAGTCGAACCAACGCCGGCGAAGTGGGCTGGGCCCCGCCCCAATCGCCGTCGAAGTGGCGAGCCCCTGCCTGACCCGCGTGAGCGGTCGCGGCGCCAGGAGGCACCTCATCTTGTCCGCGCGTGGCAGGTGCAGGGCCTTTCGTCTGGCTACGCGCAGGTGAAGGTTTCCCTTGCGACGGTGGCCACCCCGTTGGCGTTGAACGTGACTTTGCCCGAGAGTCTCAGCTCGAGGCTCGATCCGTCTGTGCCGTGCAGGGTGGTGCGCAGGCGGAACTGGCCGATGCGCTCGATGTCGCCCTCGTCGGTGAACTCGGTGACGACGCCGTTCACCTTCTCGCGGTAGTCGCCGGCAAACGTCGGCAAGGACTTGTCGTCGGGGATCAGCTCGACGGTGCCGTCGATGACCCCGTTGATGTGCAGCTCGCCGGGCTGCTGGCCTCCGGGTGCGGCGACCAGGCGGTAGCCGCCGTTGCGCACCTCGTGGAAGGTGCCGGCCCAGGTGACGCAGAATCCTTCACCTGCTGCGAAGTGCTCGTAGGCGTCGTAGTGCTCGGGGTAGAAGTCGCGGTCGGCTTCGGCGGCCGTGGCGGGGCCGGTGACTGCTGCGTAGATCAACGCAGCGCTGCCGAGCAGCGTGCTGAGGCGGTGTCGCATGGTGTGCTCCTCGAGTTGGGGGATCAGCCGACCAGGCAGATCCAGGACGTGGCGATGAAGCAGACGGCGCTGATCACCAGGGCGGCCACAGTGATTGCCGAGAATGCTCCGACGCGGCGGCGGTGCTCGAGCGCGAGCGCGACGCCCACCGCGGCGAAGATGTGCGGCCAGCCGGACCAGAAGCCGATAAAGGTCACGGCTGAGGCCAGGGCGAACGCGAGCGACGCCTTGGCCAGCCTGTCCGGCGTGCCCGAGCGGGCACGTGTGCCCAGCCAGATGGCGAGCGTGACCCCGACGAGGACGAGCCCGGCGTACCAGGCCAGGTCCTGCAGGGTCGTGGCCGGCGCGTCGTCCCCGTCGGAGTTGAGGCCGAGCACGTCGCCCGCGACCATCGTGCAGGCGAACGTGACCGCACCGACGGTCGAGGCGACGAGTGGATGCAGGACGTCGACCCGCTGGGCGGGTCGGGTGGCGATGGTGCTCATGGGGTGTGCCTTCCGTGTGGTGATGAGGTGACGAGCACACCACCGGTGGTGGCCGGGCAGGACCTGTCAGGAGACGCAAACCGACCGGGAGACTTTCCTGCACGTGGCAGGACTCCTGTCCCGGGACAAACACACGGAACGGGCGCACACTGCACGTATGGGAGCCCTCTCCGGTGACCGCGCGCGCCGACTCGGTGGCTGGTGCCTGGTCTTCCTCGGTCTGCTGCTGCTCGTGAGCGTGCCGCTGTCGCTGTCCGACGGAGTCATGACCCGGCCCGGGGTGGTGGCTGCCGGTCCCGGCCCTTGGATCGCGGCCTTCGTGCCGGCGTTCATCCTGTCCGGGGGAGTCCTGGTCCACCTGCGGCCGCGGAACCCGATCGGCTGGATCCTGCTCATCTCCGGGCTGTTCCAGGTCACCAACCTCGCGGCGGACTCCTACGCCACCCGGGCGCTGACCGACCCCGACGGCTCGCTTCCCCTGGGGCTGCCCATGGCGTGGCTGGCCTCGTGGACCTGGCCACCGTCGCTCCTGCTGCCGATACTCGTCCTGCCCGCGCTCTACCCGACCGGTCGGCCACCATCGCGCTACTGGCGCTGGCACGTCCGGGTCTCGCTGATGGGGATCGTGCTGGCCTCGCTGGCCCTGGCCTCAGCCTCCGGCGGACTCGACGACACCGTGGCCGGAACACAGCTCCCGTGGGCGGCGCCGGTGTGGACGACGTACGTGCTCGGGTTGTCGGCAGCCGTCCTGCTCGTCGTCGCCGTGGCGAGCAGCATCGTGGGCACGTTCGTGCGGGCCTGGCGGGCCAGCGCACCCGAACGCCAGCAGCTGCTCTGGCTGATCAGCGTGGTCGCGGTGCTGGTCGCCACGACGTTCAACCCCCCGGAGATCCTCTTCTTGTTGTCCTACACCCTGATCCCCGTCGCCGTGGCGATCGGTGTGCTCCGCTACGGCCTCCTCGGGATCGAGCTCGCCCTGCGTCGCACTCTCCTGTACCTGCCCCTCACCGTCATGGTCGCCCTGGTCGTGGGTGGGCTGACCACTGCGCTGGCACGACTGGCGCCCGAAGGTCCACTGCCCCTGCTCGCAGCCTCGGCCGTGGTGGCGGTGGTCCTGGTCCCGGTCGCGGCCTGGCTGCGCCGCGCGGTCGATCGGCTGGTGCTGGGCGAGCGCGCGGATCCGCTGGCCGTCGTGGATCGGGTCGGAGCCGGTCTCGAGGTCGAGCACGCCGACCCGGTGGCCTCCATGCTCGAGGCGGTCGCGTCCGCAGCCGACGCGTCGTACGCGGTGGTCCGCGACCCGAACGGGCAGCTCCTCGCCCAGGTCGGCGGCACCGGGGAGCTTGTGATGCGGGTGCCCCTGCTCCACGGCGGTGAGGACCTGGGGGTGCTCGAGGTAGGGGCTGCGACCGGCCAGCGCTCGCCGTCCGGTCGCGACCTGAAGTTGGTCACCGCCCTGGCACCCCAGCTTGCGGTGGTCGTCAGGTCCAGCCGGCTCACGCAGGACCTCGCCAGCGCGCGGATCCGTGTCACCAGGGCCACCCTCGCCGAGCGTGACCGACTCCGCCGGGACCTGCACGACGGGCTCGGCCCTTCGTTGTCCGGCATCGCTCTCGGGCTCGAGGCGGCCTCGACGGCGTACGACGTCGACCCCGACGCCATCCCCGAGCTCCTCCGACGCACCCGCACCGAGGCGGACGCGGCGGTGCGCGAGATCCGTCGGGTCCTCGACGGGCTCCGCCCGGGTGCCCTGGACATGCACGCATTGGACGGCGCGGTCCGCGACACCGCGTCGTCGCTCGGAATGGGCCACCCCGGAGCTCCGCACTTCGACCTCCGCGCCGACCTGCCGCCCTTGCTCCCACCGAGCATCGAGGAGGCGGCCTTCCGCATCGCTGCCGAGTCGCTGACCAACGTCGTACGCCACTCCCATGCCGACCACTGCGCGGTCCACCTAGAGCAGGCCAACGGCGACCTGCGGGTCCAAGTCAGTGACGACGGGTGGGGCATCGACGTCCATCGGAGTCAAGGACACGGTCTGGACTCGATGCGCCGCCGCGCAGCCGACGTCGGCGGGAGCCTCACCATCGACCCAGTAGACCCCAGCGGCACTGTCGTCACCGCCGTCCTACCGCTGGAGGCGCCCGCATGACGCTACGCATCGTCGTTGCTGACGACCACCCCATGTACCGCTTCGGGTTGACCGCAGTCCTCAGCCAGGCCGAAGGCATCGAGGTGGTGGCCGAGGTTGGCGACGGGTCCGCACTCATCGCGGCCGTGGCCGAGCACGCGCCCGACCTGGTCCTCACCGACCTGGCCATGCCGGACCTCGACGGGGTCGCCGCCACGCGGCAACTGTTGGAGGCATGGCCGGAGCTGCCGATCATCGCCCTGACCATGCACGAGGACGACGAACACGTCTTCGCTGCCCTGCGTGCCGGAGCCCGCGGCTACCTCGTCAAGGGAGCCGACGGCGAGGAGATCGTGCGCGCCGTGCACGCAGTGGCTGGCGGCGGCGCGGTCTACGGCGGGAGCGTCGCACGCCGCATTGTCGCGTTCTATGCCGGTGAGCCAACCACCACAGCGACGGCGCGGGCCTTCCCGGACCTCACTCCACGAGAGCGAGACGTGCTCGAGCTGCTTGCACACGGCTGCCGCAACCACGAGATCTCGCGGCGGCTGTCGATGTCGGAGAAGACGGTGCGAAACCACGTGTCCCAGATCCTGACCAAGCTGCAGGTGCCCGACCGCACTGCGGCGGCGCTCAAAGCGCACGAATCCGGGATTGCCTGAACCAGGGTCGTTGGAACGCACGAACCCGCGTCGTCCTGTCGGTTGCCCGCGGCGCGCTGAGCTTTCTTCAGGCGCTCGCGTAGCGCAGCAGGACGATCCGCTCTTGAATGACGTGCAATCCGTCAGGCTGAGCCGTTTGGACTCTTGGAGCTCACCAAAGAGTCGGGTGCCACCGCCCAGCAGGACGGGGATCAAGGCGACCATCAACTCGTCGAGGGCGTCAGCCGCAAGAGCCTGGGTCAGCACATCGCCTCCCCCGAAGACGTTCACGTCCTTGTCAGTGGCGGACTGGGCGGTCATCACGACCGTGCGAACGTCCTCGGACGTGAACGTCACGCCTGATGGCGCCTCATCGGGCGCTGCGTGAGTCAGCACGTAGGTCGGCGACGTGGTCATGCCGCCACCGAACGTCGCCACGGACTCGCGGTACGTCCGGGCACCCAGCACGTAGGCCCCCGCGCGCTGCATCGTGTTCGCCATCCCGTAGTCCTCGTCGCGTCGCATCGCGCCGTTGAGCCACGCCATGTCGCCGCTCTCCGTCCGGATGAAGCCGTCGAGACTGGCCGCGATGCTGGCAAAGATGGCCATGCGCCCAGCGTATGACTGCAGCGGCTCCCGTTACTACGCACGCGACAGACTCGTACGAACTCTGAATGCGCCCCGCCGGACCTTTCGTCCGGCAGGCGGTGACATGACGCAAGCGCAACGGTGCGCGGAGGGAGGCTTGTGAGTGCTGGCCGGATCAGCGCCAGCTGGGCGCCGCCTCGCCATTGCTGTCGTGTCGACCGGGTCGCCTGGAGAGGCATAGTCAGGGTTGGGCAACAGGAACCTGTGCTGGCGGTGGTATGTCAGTGTGACCCGCAGCTGTCGCGAAGAATGAGCTCGGTGGGCAGCACGGTGCGCCGCGGGCGGGGCTTCTTGCCGTCGATCAGGTCGGAGAGCGTTCGCATGGCCTTGACGCCGATCTCGCGCGCGGGGACCTCGACCATGGTCAACGGGGGGTCGACAAGCGTCGACAACGGCGAGTCGGTGTAGCCGACGATGGCCAGGTCGTGCGGGACATGCAGCCCTCGTAGCCTCGCCTCGTACAGCGCCCCCAGGGCCAGGTTCGAATCGGCCGCGAAGACAGCGGCGGGGGGATCGGGCGACTCCAGCAACCGGGACAGGGCCGCGCGGCCGGCTTCGGCGCTGAACTCTGGCACCTCGGACACGAGCTCGGGTGAGGGTGCGTGACCGGCGTCCTCGAGGGCCTTCAGGTATCCACGGTGGACCTCGGCGACGTTGGGCAAGGTGAGGGGAGGTGTAAGGAGTCCGATCCGGGCGTGCCCGTGGTCGTTGAGGTGACGTGTGGCGGCGTAACCGCCGCCGGACCCGTCGAAGACCAGGCTGTATCCGCGCCGCTCGGGTTGGTCGACGTAGACGATCGGTGGCAGCCGAGCGATGCCGTCCTCGGGGACAGGATCCGGCGTGGAGCCGACGGAGACCGCGATGATGCCGTCCACCCCGCGCGCGATCAGGCGACGCATCATGGCATCGGCGAGGGCGGGTGAATCATGGGAGTCGGTGATCAGCACGAGTGACCCCCGCTCGCCGGCGGCGTCCTCGATTCCGCGCAGCAGGGGAAGGTAGAACGGGTTCAGGCCCGCGATGAGCACGGCGATCGTGTTGGCTCCGAACCCGACGGCGCCACTCGGCGGACCCGCGGTCGGCGTCGCCAGCACCACCGAGCCGATTCCTTGCCTGGTCTCGACCAGACCGTCCGCCTCCAGCTTGGCGTAAGCGGCACGGACCGTGTTGACGTTGACGCCGAGGTCGCCTGCCAAGGAGCGGACAGAAGGCAGTCGGTCACCTGGAGCGAGCTCCGCATCGGCTATCTGCAGGGCGATGCGGGCACGGATCTGCGCCGCGATGCCCAAGCCCGATCGAGGGTAGAGCTGAAAGGTTGACAACTGTTCCTCCTGAGGCCTACCGTCGTGAATCTAACTGTATCAGTGATCTAGCACAGTAGAGGTGCACGGTCGTCGACCCAGAGGAGGGTCACCATGTTTCCGACCAGGCTTCGTGCGGGCAGCGGGACACTCTCGACCCACGGCGAAGAAGGCCGAAGGACTCGCCTCCGCGCAGCTCGATGGGCACCGGCGCTGCTCGTGACGCTGGCCGTGCTGCTCGGTGCGTGCAGTGCCGAGTCACCCGACTCGGGCTCCGCGACGACCGGCAGCCCGAAGACCACCGCTCCCACCGAGGCAGACGAGCCGTCGGACGGCTTGTTCAATCCCTTTGATCCCGACGAACCGACACTTCCCGGTGGGGTCAAGGTGCTGTCGCAGGACGTCGAGGGCTTCGCCCCGGTGGATGCAGGGCGGTACGCGGTGCGGGTCTCGGAGTCGCTGCTGTACCAGTTCGACCTCCCCGCCTACTCCGACGTGCACAGCGGGGTGTACCTGAACCCGGGCCGACGGGCCGGCGGAGACTCCATCGTCTGGCTGACCCAAGCGAACAAGCGCACCTCACTGCCAGTCCACCCATGCCGAAACCACGACCGCAAGGTCGTCGGGCCAACCGTCGGCGACTTGGCGTCAGCGTTGCACCGCCAGCCCTATCTCACCACCACCAAGCCGGTCGCGGTCACCGTCGGCGGCGCGGACGGACTGTTCGTCAAAGCGAGTGTCCCCGACGACGCGAACGTCTCGGCCTGCCAGGACGGGTCGGTTGACGTCATCATGCAGGACCCCCAGGGCGTCGAAGAACCCGGAACCGTCGACCGGATCTGGATCCTGGACGTCGACGGCGTCCGACACGTCCTCCGGGCGCGCACGTTCGGAGCGACCAAGCGTGACGCGAAGCTTGTGACCCAGCTGGTCAAGTCCATCACCTTCACCCAGGACTGACCGCTCGACAGGATCGATGTACGCGGGCGAGTAGGAACCCGGGCGGTGCAGTGGCGGCGGATCGGCCTCCGCTGGGATGTCCCTGGTGGACGTCAAGCAGCGGAACCCGAGAGCTGGGTTCATCTTGTACGGGTCATCAAGTTGTTGCCGGATCGGTCGATAGTGGCTCCATGAATCGGCGCTCTCAACGAGTCAGCTCGGTACTGGTCGCCTTGGCAGCGCCTAGTTGTGGCGAGATGTGGGGGAGTTCACCAGTTCGTCACACACCTGCCACAGACGACGGGCCACGGCCTGGTCGTGGCTTCGGGGTGACGACTTCCTCGGCTTGCCGCGGGCGAAGAAGGCCCCGGTCGTTGCTCCGACAGCTGGGTCGGCGGCGAGCAGGACCGAGGTGGCCGCACCTTGGTCGGCTCGTCGCATGAACGGGCGGGCGAACGGGACGATCAGGCGTTGGCTCCGCCCCGGGTCCGAGGCCCCGAACCCGGTGCTGACGACTCCCGGGTGCAGGGCGTTCGCCGTGACGCCTTTGCCCGACATACGTCGCGCGAGCTCGTAGGTGAAGAGGACGTTGGCGAGCTTGGACTGGTTGTAGGCGCGGGCTCCGGAGTACCGGTGCTCGCCTTGCAGGTCGTCGAAGTCGATGCGTCCGAGGGCCTGGGCGTTCGACGCCACGGTCACCACCCGTGCCGGCATGGAGGCGGTGAGCCGTTCGAGGAGCAGGCTCGTCAACAAGAACGGGGCCAGCTGGTTCACGGCGAAGGTGCGCTCGAGACCGTCGACGGTGGTGTGGCGGGTGTTCCAGTAGCCGCCGACGTTGTTGACCAGCACGTCGAGCCGGGGAAGCGCGAGAAGCACCTCGGCCGCGACGCGCCGCACCTCGGCTTGGGAAGACAGGTCCGCGGTGTAGGCGTTGGTCTGGGTCCCGCCGGCGGTTCCGATCTCGCGGGCCGCGGTCGCGGTGCGCCCGGCGTCGCGACCGATGATGGACACGGAGGCTCCCATCTGGGCGAGGCGGAGGGCGGTCGCCTTGCCGATGCCGCCGCTGCCTCCAGTGATGAGGACCGCCTTGCCCGTCATCGGCCGGCTCGATGGGTTCGTCATGCCGGTGTGCGCTGGCTGTCGGGGAAGACGGACGCCTGCTCGGCGGCGTACGGCCTCACCAGCAGCCAGCTGACCAGGAGCAGCCAGGCGCACCAGGCGACGTAGCCGGCGAAGTTGGTGAGGCTTGCTGCCGGCACGAGGGGGACGGCGATCCCGGTCGCGATGAGCGCGGCGGCGGTGTAGCCGATGGCGGCGGCCCACCGCGGTAGGACCGTGCGGCGAAGCGCCCGCACGACGAGCACGGTGAAGACGGCGGTGAGCGCGTAGCCGATCGTCTCTCCGACGACCTTGCCCAGCACCAGGTGGAACAGCTCGAAGCGGGCCTCTGCGTCCTCGCTGGCGGCCGGGTCCAGAGCGTCCTTGGCAATGCCGGGCACGAGCGTGATCCAGCGCTGCAGGCCGATGACCTGGACCGTGGCGGCTGCGATGCCGACGATGGCGATCCATCGGCCGAGCCGGCCGCCGGCGAGACGCCCGAGGGCGATGCCGGCGGGCGCCATCAGCGCCGCGCTGACCGCGAGGACGAGGAACCACGTGGTGACGGAGGTCTGGTTCTCGCGGAAGAGCGACAGGACATCGCTGGTGGGCTCTTCGAGGATCTGGGGGTACTCGAAGACGACTCCGAGGACGGTGAATCCGGCGATCGCCAGCAGGGACGCCGAAGCGAGGGAAGCGGCGGCCACACGAGCGTGCGTGGAGCTGGCATGGGTCGTGGGGCGGGTCAGCGTGGTGGACATCAGGGACTCCTGAGGTGAGGGGACGGACGGTGTGTGTCAGCCGGCGTGAGCGAGGGCGGCGTCGCGGTACCAGGCGACGGTGGCGGCGAGGCCGTCGTGGAGGGCAGTCGCGTGCTCGCCGAAGCGGGCGCGGTACTTCGCGTCGTCCACCACCCACCGGTCGGTGAACTGGTAGAGGGTGTGCTGGTACTCGCGCATCATGGGCTTGATCAGGCCGAACGCGCCCAGGGTGAGGCGGCCGGCGGCGAGCGTGCGGGGTCGGTGCCCCGTCAATGTGTAGACCTGACCGATGAGGTCCTGGGTGGTCTGCGCCGACGCGACGGGCAGGTGCCAGATCTGCCCGGTGACGCCCTCGGCCGCGGCCAGGTTCACGAGCGCGGCCGCGACATCCGGGGTGTAGGAGTAGCTGTGCAGCTGCCGGGGATCGCCCATCACCTGCGCCGTGCGGCCGGTGATGGCCGGGCCGAAGACGGACTCACCGAAGGCGGAGTGGGTCGTACCGGGTCCGTAGTAGTCCGATGCGCGACCGATCACGACCTCGACGTCACCCTTGGCATGCGCGAGGAGCAGCTCCTCGGTCATCGCGGCGCGGGTGGCCGACTTGTCCGACGTGGGCGCCGGCGCCATGGTCTCGACCAGGTCCCGCCCGCGAGGCGGGCCGTAGGCGTAGAGGTTGTCGAGGACCACTAGGCGTGCCCCGGCGCTCGCCGCACCAGTCAGCACACCGCGCTGGAGGGGAGGGAACTGCTCCTCCCAGCGGTCGTAGCTCGGTGCGTTGAGGCAGAAGTAGACCGCGTCGGCGCTTGAGCAGACTCGTTCGGTGAACCGGGTGTCGCCGGCGTCACCGGCCATGAGACGAGCGCCGGGGAGGTCGGCTGCGCCGTTGCGGTTGACGGCGATGACGTCGTGCCCGTCGCGGACGAGGTGCTCGACGACGAGACGGCCCACCTGGCCGGTGCCGAAGACGACGTGGCGGCTCACGACGCGCTCCCCATGGGCCGGGCTGCACTGGACGGCCTGTCGGTGGACCCTGGACCGGCCAGCACCAGCGCGAGCGGCGCCGTCAGTACGGCGACCACGATGGCGCCGCTGGATCCGAAGATGTAGAAGTGTTGGTCGACGGAGCTGCCGATGACGGCCTCAGAGACCAGCCAGCCGAGTGCCCATGTTCCGCTGAGGACGAGGGGCCACGCAAGGGCGACAGCCCTCAGGTGGCGGATCAACAGCACGCCTTGAGCGGCCCCGACGAACGCACCGGTCACCGCCCCCAGCACGACGAGCGACGTCGTGTCGGTGGCGTAGTCGGTGAGGGCCGCGCCGAGCGCCGTCCCGGCCGCGAGCCCGGCTGCCGTGCTCAGCACCCAAATGATCGAACGGGGGCGGGTGGGACCGAAGGCCCAGGCCTGTGCCAGGCCGAGGACGACGCCAGTGAGGGCTCCTCCCGCGAGAGCGGTGGGGATCGACTCCAAGGGCCCGATGGTCAGGAACGCGACGTACCCACCGACGGGGAAGCCGAGGAAGGACACCAACCAGCGGCCGAACGTGCGCCAGGGGCTGGATGGGGCCGTGCTGCTGGGGTCAGCTGGACGGGGGCCGCTCGCCGCATCGCGCGGCTTGGCAGGTGTGGTGGTCATGATGTCGTGTCCTCCGGGCTGGTGATGGATGTGGGTAGGACCTCTGATGGGGCCGGACGTCCAGCGATCCAGGACGCCAGCAGGTTGTCGGGGTAGTCGCTGAGGTGGTCGCGCACGAGCGCGTCGAGGCGGTCGGTGTCGCCGCCCAGGTGGGTGCGGGCGAGGACGACGAGCTGCCGGTCGCGGCTGGTGGTCGAGAGCGCCTCGGCCCTGTCGAGGATGTCGCCGTGTCGACCGAGCAGCGCGGCGGCCACCAGGAGGGGAGGGGAGCTCGACGTCTCAGAGGCACGGATGATCTGGGCGGCGGCGGAGGGGTCACCACCGATGAGGCGGTGCAGCAGGACGAGTGTCGGGTCAGGCATGGAGGAACCCTGCTCCGCGGCGCTGACGACTGGCTGACGGGCGCCGGGACCGGCCGTCAGCATTGCTTCGGGGGCGGAACGTCTAGTCCGCGCGGCGCAGGAAGCGGTTCAGAGGCCTACTGTCGAAGCATGCTGACAGTCGCCCTGCTGGGCGCGGTCGAGATCCGCCAACGTGGGTCGATGCTCACCGTCCCGGCAGGTCGGACCACCGAGCTGCTGGTCAGGCTGGCTCTGTCACCAGGGGGCCGCGTGCGCACCGATGCGCTGCTGGAGGACCTGTGGGGCGGAGCGTCGGCGAACCGGAACACACTGCAGTCCAAGGTCTCCCAGCTGAGGCGAGCCCTGGGCGACCGGGATCTCGTCCGCGGAACGGGGGACGGCTACGTCCTGGCCGTCGATCCGCAGCAGGTCGACGCCGGGCGCGCCATCGCGTTGGCAGCCGCGGCGACCGCCGCTCTCGAGCGCGGCGAATCGTCCGAGGCCGCCGCACGGGCACTCGAGGGCCTGGCTCTGTTCCGCGGCGACATCCTCGTCGATCTCGGCGGTTGGGCGACTCCGCACCGGGTCCAGCTGGAGGAGGTGCGACTGACTCTCGTCGAGGTCTCGATGACTGCGCGCACCGATCTGGGTGCCGGAGGCGAGCTCATCGGAGAGCTGGAGATGCTCGTCGCCCAGCATCCCCTTCGCGAGCGGCTCTGGGCTGCACTGATTACCGCGCTCTACCGCTCCGGTCGGCAGGCGGAGGCGCTGACCGCCTACGCGCGGGTGCGAGCGCTGCTGGTCGAGGAGCTGGGCGTCGAGCCCGGGACGGAGCTGCGACTTCTTGAGGTGCAGGTGCTCCGCCAGGGAGCCCTCGTGTCGAACCCGCGCCCTCACGACGCGCTGGTCCGCCCCGGCAACCTGCCTGAGCAGGCAGCCCAGCTGATCGGCCGCAACGGCGACCTCGCCCGGGTGATGCAGTCGATGGACAACCACAGGATCGTGACCCTGGTCGGTACGGCGGGCATCGGCAAGACGGCTCTCGCCCTCGCATCAGCCCATCGCCGTCAGCTGCCGGGCGGTGTGTGGCTGATCCGGTTGGAAGGTCTCGATGGCAGTGCCGACCTGAGGAACGTCGTCGCCGGCCAGCTCCACGTCTCCGGAGGCGATGCGGCCCTGCTGGAACGGCTGGGCGGTGCCCAGACGCTGCTCCTGCTGGACAACTGCGAGCACGTGGCCGAAGCCGTTGGAGATCTCGTCTCGTGGCTGATGGACACGGTTCCCTCCGTGCGGTTGCTTCTGACCAGCCAGGCGCCGCTACGTGTCGGGGGCGAGTGCGTCCACCACCTGTCACCGCTCGACCAGGCCGATGCGGTGTCCTTGTTCACGACCCGTGCGAAGGCTCTGCGCGACCGCTTCGTCCTCGACGTCTCCACCGCCGACCTCGTGGGAGACATCTGCCAGTCCCTCGACGGACTCCCTCTGGCGATCGAGCTTGCAGCGGGGCGTGTGAGATCCATGTCGGTCGAGGACATCGCACGGCGCCTTGACGACCGTTTCGCCCTGTTGCGCGACCCCAGCAGCACCAGCACGGAGCGGCGGCGGGCACTCGCCGGTGCGATCGGATGGAGCTACGACCTGCTCTTCCCCGACGACCAGCGCGGGCTGTGGGCGCTGTCGTGCTTCACCGGCGGAGCCACTCTGGACGCGGTCGAGCACGTCCTGGGCGCGCTCGGCGTGCCCGTTGGTGCGACGGTGGACGTCATCACGCGCCTCGTCGACCGTTCTCTGGTCGAAGTCGACGCCGCTGTCGACGGTGCCGTTCGCTACCGGCTGCTGGACAGCATCTCGACCTTCGCCGCCGACCGGCTCGAGGACAGCGGTGGAACGCCGCTCGTCGCGGCCGCGCACGCGACCTGGTACGCCGACATGGCACGGTGGTGCGCGCAGCACGTGCGGACCGCCGGACAACCCGGATGTCTGCGCATCGCCCGAGCCGAACGGGACAACATCGACGCCGCCCTTGCCTGGTGCAGCGAGCACGACCCGGAACTCGGCGCCGAGATCGCCACCGAGATGGGATGGACGTGGGTGGTGATGGGCGAGGGACCCGTGGGTGCCGCACGCCTGCGCAAGGCGAACACCTTCCACGCAAAGCCTCTTCACCGTCTCCGGGCCCACCTGCTCGCAGCGTGGCTCGAGGCCTCGGCCGGTGACCTGGTGCTCGCCGAGAACGACCTCGGCGCCGCCCGACGCATCGCCACGGCGTTCAATGACGACCTGGACTCCGCTGACGTGGACCGGCACGAGGCGTTCCTTGCCCTGCAGCAGGGTCGAGCCGACGTGGCGGCGCGATCCGCACGTCGAAGCCTCGACGCGAACCAGCGTGCGGAACGAGCGTGGGAGACGGCGGCCAGCCTGATCCTGGCCGCTTACGCGGCCCTCATGGTCGGCGACACCGCGACGGCGGCGGCAGAGGCGACGGCGGCCGTGGAGATCCTGTCGCCGATCGACGATGCGTGGGCCCTCGTGCACGCCCAAGGGCTCCTCGCGGGCATCGCGCGGGTGGAGGGGCGTCTCGACGAGGCCTCGCACGCACTTCGCGGAGCAGCCGAGAAGTCGCGCGTGCTGGGCTTCTCGGGGCAGGCGGCGCTGCACCTGGCGAGCCTCGGCGAGGTCGAGCGTCAGCTCGGGCAGGACCGGCGCGCCGTGCGAACCCTGCGTCGGGCGGTCGACCAGGCCATGGCCGGTGGGGACGGACGGCTCGCGGCGACCGCGCGGCTGCACGTGGCCCAGCTGCTCCGCGCGGAAGGGGAGGGCCCGGCAGCCCTCGACCTTCTTGAGCAGAACGTCGAGTGGTACGCGCACGCAGGCGGCGGCGACGGTGCCTTGTTGAGCACGTGCATCCTCGTCGCCGACAGGCGGGACGCGCCGGCACTCGCCTCGGTCCTCGACGAAGCCCGCCGGACGCACGACGTACCGGTGCTGGTCCACGCCCTCGACGCCCAGGCCCACCACGCGGCCCTGGACGCTCAGCCGGCCCTGGCCTTCACCCTTCTCGGGCGGGCCGACGATGCGGCTGCACTGGCCCCGACCGCCGTCCCCGAGCGGGAACGTCTCGACAAGCGACAAGCGTTGTCGCTCCTCGCCGGAGCGAACGCTAGGCGCTGAGCAGGCGGACCCTCAGGCGGTGTCGTCGCGGCATGAGTCCATAGATGACGGTCGGCACCGCGATGGTGGCGAGCACGTAGGTGCGTGAGCACCGGGTTGAGGTCCGAGTGCGGTCAGGGTGGGCCCGATAGCACTGCTCGTGAAGGCGTTGGTCTCGACGAGGCCGCGGGGGCGCTGCCCATCTGGAGTCGGAGCATGCGCGGGCGAAGATCGTGGTCTCGCGGACTGTCCATGCCGTTCCAGGGGGATAGGCCCCACCGTTCGTACGGTGCGCCCCATTCCACGTGCCGTTCCGAGCGGTCAAGATCCAGTGAGGAGTGTGGTTCCCATGACCGACGTGCGAGTGCTGGTGGTCGACGGCGAGGCGCCGTTCCTGCGGACCATGAGTGCCGTGGTCGAGGAAGCGGATGGCTGCGAGGTCATCGGTGAGGCGGCGTCCGGGGAGCAGTGCCTGGTGGACTCCGCGCAGCTGCTTCCCGACCTGGTGCTCATCGACGTCGACCTGCCCGGGATGGACGGGGTGGAGGCCACCAGTCGGCTCCGCGCCCGGCCATCGCCGCCGGTCGTGCTGCCGGTGTCGACCTGTCATGAGGATGCAGGCGCCCACCTTGTTCCCTGGTGCGGCGCTGCGGCGTAAGTCGCCAAGGCGGCGTTCGGGCCGGACCGGCTCCGTGCCGTGTGGGAAACGGCGTCGGGGAGGATCGCCGCCGCGTGACACCGCTGACGCGCTGGGGTTGATCACCTCAGTCGTGCGGCTCACCCCCTCCTCCCTGCAGTCCTGCCCCACCAGAGTGGGCAGCGGAGGTGTGCCGGAGTGATTCCCGTGAGCGTGCTGATCGTCGACGACCAAGCGCCGTTCCTGCGTGCCATGAGCGCGGTCATCGAGGAGACCGAGGGGTTCTGGGTCGTGGGCCGGGCCGGCTCGGGCGAGGAGGCGGTCGTGGCGGCACGGGCGTTGCTCCCCGACCTGGTGCTGATGGACGTCAACCTCCCCGGCATCGACGGGCTCGAGGCCACGAGGCGTCTACGGGCCCGCACCTCGGCGCCGGTGGTGCTGTTGCTCTCGACGTACGACGAGGACGCCGGCGCACGCTTCATCGCTGAGTGCGGAGCGGCGGCCTACGTCACCAAGTCGGCCTTCGGCCCGGACCGACTGCGGGAGGCATGGACGGCAGCGACCAACTGACGTGGGCGCGGGAACCGCGCCTCCACGGAGGTGAGGCCCTCCTCGTTCGCCAGGGAGACGGTCCCGCCGGCGGCCTCGACCCGATCACGGATGTGGCTCAGCGGCAGCTGGCCCCCGTCGCCGCCGGTGACCGCCACGAGCAGCTCGTCGCCGACAGCCGACAAGGCGACCCGCACGGGGTCGCCGAGGTCGCGCGTCGCCTCGGCGACGCAGAAGTAGGCAGCGGCCTCGACGCGGGGATCGAAGCGCCGACCATCGGCGTGGCCGTCGAGCACGAGACGGCGGGAGCCGCCGGTCCTCGTGAAGAGGGACTGGAGGGCGGTGGGGAGCCCGGAACGAGCGAGCTGGGCGGGAAACACGCCGCGGGTGATCTCGCGCAGCGACTCCAACGCTGCGTTCACGGCACCCACCATCGGGTCGAGGGAGGGACCGAGGGCCCCGTCCGGGTCCGTGCCCTGGCCGTCGACCACTGACAGCTGTCGCAGACGCTCGGGCAGCGGCTGCAGGTGGGGGAGGACCTGACCGGCGATCGCTCGCTCGAGACGGCTCCGCTCGGCATCACCGGCGTTGATGAGCCGACGGCGTGAGCCGCTCAGCTCACGGGTGCGCTCGCCCAGCTGCTGCACCTGACCCGACAGCTCGACCGTGAGTCGCGCGTTGCGGAAGGCGAGTCCTGCCTGGTCGGCCAGGTCGGTGAGCAGCTGGTGCTCGCGGCGGCGCATCGGATGCCCGGTCGGCATGGTCACCGTGATGCTGCCGAGGCGTTCCCCGTGGTGCATGACCGGCAGCTGCAGCCCGGGAGCGTCAGGGGCGGTCGCTCGGCCGGGCGGCCAGCTCGCCGTCTGGTCGGCGCCGCCGGCGACGTGCAGCACCACCGATGCCCTGGTGGCATTGACCGCACGCGCTGCGGCCTCGGCCACCGCCGGCAGCAGCGACGCGGGATCGGGGCTGGTGCCGAGGCGCCGACTGAAGTCGGTGAGCGCTTCGTACGGCGCAGCCGCAGTGCCGTACGCCAGCCGGTCTGCCACCCGGACCACCCAGCTCCGCAGGGGCTGGAAGGCCAGCGCCACGACGGCCGTGGCGAGCACGGAGGGCCAGAAGCCGTTGGTCCCCTCCACCGCGAGGCCGACGGCGACCACGACGAGCACGTAGCCCGCCGCGACCAGCACGGTGGCAATGGCCAGAACGACGGCGCGGTTGACGATCACGTCGATCTCGAGCAGCCGGTGGCGAAGAACCGCGACCGCCACGCACAGCGGTACGGCGACCTGGGCCACCCGCAGCGGAAGCGCCGCCAGCCACGTCCCCTCGACACCGGTCAGCCGCGGCACCACCAGGATCACCACCACGCCCACGGCCAGCAGCGCGGCAGCCGACGCGACCCAGAGCAGCTGGCGGCGTACGTCGTCGCGCGAGCGTCGGAGCCGCACCACCAGGGACACTGCCGAGGCGATGAGCCCGACCGCGACCAGCATCCATCCGACTGTGAGAAGTGGCTCGGTGATGGCGCGGCTGCTGTCCCGCTGACCGTAGATGAAGTCCCCGGGCGGCGTGGTCAACGTCCCCAGGGTGTGCAGCGCGACCCCGGCACCGGTGAACCAGACGGCCCAACGCCACCGACGCGAGGGCAGGCGGCCGTCCGGTGCCAGGAGGAACACCAGCACCAGTGCAGCGAAGGCGGGCCAGCCGAGCAGCGGTGCCGCCCACAGCGCCAGGTGGCCCGAGACCTCGCGTCCGGGATCACCGCTGTCGAGCGCCCAGATGCCGTAGGCATCCGCAGCCAGGGTGACCGCCAGCAGGCTGGCGACGGACAGGAGCCAGCCGATGGGGTGCGCGGGATGGCGCCGGACGATGAGCGCACCCATCAGGGCACACCCCACACCGGCCAGGGGCGCCAGAGGCCAGCCGTGCTCGGCCCAGGTCGCTTCGGTCCACAGGGAGCCGTGCGCGGCGGTGAAGACGGTGTCCAGGACGGACGCGACCAGCACGACGCCCAGCACCGCCCAGGCGAACGGCGCTCGCACCTCAGGCCGCCCGATCGTTGACCAGGGCCGTCACGGTGGTGCCCGTGCCCAGCGCCGACGTCACGGTCAGGACTCCGCCGACGGCGTCCAGCCGGTCACGCATGTTGGCCAGTCCCGCGCCTGTCGGCTGCCCGCCGGAGGCGTGGAAGCCGTCACCGTCATCGATCACCACGAGCCGCGACGTCCCGGCGTCTGCACTGAGGCGCACCAGGAGCGTGCTGCCCCCGGAGTGCTTCGCCGCGTTCTGCACGGCCTCCATGCAGCAGAAGTACAGCGCTGCCTCGACCGTGGCAGCGAGTCGCACCATCCGGTCGGCGGTGATGGTCACCGGGATCGCGCTGGTGGCCACGGCGGACCGCAGCGCCGCCACCAGGCCCTGCTCGGACAGCAGGCTCGGGTAGATCCCGCGAGAAAGAGAGGAAAGGGTCTCGATCGCGACCGTCGTGGCGTCGGACTGCAGTCCGAGGAGCGCCGCAGCACGAGCCGGCGAGCTGTTCGAAAGGCTCTGCGCCAGCCGCAGGTTGACCGTGAGGGCCACCAGGTGCTGCTGGGCTCCGTCGTGCAGGTCTCGCTCCAACCGCCGCCGTTCGGCGTCCTGGGTCTCGATGAGCCGCCGTCGTGACGCCTTCAGCTCCTCCGCCTGCTCGACCAGCTCTGCGTGCCGGACCTCGAGGTCGGCCCGGATCCCCACGTGGCGCAGCATCAGTCCAGCCCGGTCCGCGAGAGCGGTGAAGAGCCGTTCCTCGATCGGGGCCAGCAGGAGGCCGGGGCGCTCCTGGAGTCGGAGGACGCCCAGCAGCTCCCCGCCGTGCGTGACGGGGAGGGCCCGGAGCCCCGGCCCGGCGGCATCGCGTGCCCCCGGCAGGAGGGCGGGTGGCGTCTCGGTGGCCTCGGCGTCCGCCGGCCACGTGGCGGACAGGGTCAGGTGGTCCGACACCGACACCCACACCTGGGCCCACCGTGCACCAGTCCCCTCGGCGAGCAGCCGAGCCATCCGTGCCGGCAGGTCGTCGGTCGAGCCCTCCTCAGGCACGCCCTCGGAGAACCGACTCAGGACCTCGTAGGGCGCCGCGGACCCGTCGCCGAGCAGTCGCGATGCCCACCGCTCGGCGTCGGTCTGCACGCGGACGAAGGACAACGCCACCGTCGCCGTGGCAAGGACCGATAGAGCGACGCTCGGCGAGTCGGTGCGGCCGATGACGGCCCCGCCGCCCCGGACGACCACCACGTAGACGCCCGCCACGAAGACGGTCATGCAGATCCACACCAGCACCCGGTGCAGGACGCGGTTGTGCAGCCGACCGGTGCCGCGGCGGATCCTCATCCTGTGAGTGTGCGCCTCATGACCGTCACGCGACAGGACACCGGCCGTACCCCTCGGGTGGGGCTGGCCCCCGACCCGACCCGCTGGTCAACCGCCTCGGGCCTCCACGTAGGCGAGGACGGCCATGACGCGCCGGTTGGTCTCGCGCTCGTCGACCAGCCCGAGCTTCTGGAACACCGAGCCGATGTGCTTCTCCACCGCCCTGTCACTCATGTACAAGGTCTTGGCGATCGTCGCGTTGTTGCGCCCGGTGGCCATCACCGCCAGCACCTCCCGCTCACGATCCGTCAGCCCGAGCAGCGGACCTTCACCGGCTCGTCGGGCCAGCAGTGCCTCGACGACCAAGGGGTCGAGCGCCGACTCTCCACGCGAGACCGCGGTGAGCGCACGGACGAGCTCGTCCAGGTCGCCGACCCGCTCCTTGAGCAGGTATCCCATGCCGGCGACCCCCTCGGACAGCAGGGCGAAGGCGTAGTCCTCCTCGACGTACTGGGACAGCACGACGACTCCGGTGCCGGCGTGCTCGGAGCGGATCCGCTTGGCCGCCACGATGCCCTCGTCGGTGTGCGTGGGCGGCATCCGGATGTCGGTGAGCACCGCGTCGGGGGAGCGGGCGGCCACCGAGGCCAGCAGCTCATCGGGATCGGCCACGACGTCGACCAGGTCGACGCCTTCGACCTCCGACAGCAGTGCGGCGACGCCCTCGCGGACGAGGTAGTTGTCGTCGGCGAAGACGACCCGCAAGGCCATGACCCGACTCTAGTGGTGGTGGCGCATCTCGGCCGGGGTGCTGGCCCCTGCAGTCGTGCTGTCAGCCCCATCCTCACCGGCGAGCCGCGTCCCTAGCGTCGAGGCATCTCGATCCTTCGTCCTGAGGAGCCCGACATGTTGGTCAATCTCGCTGACTGGTGCTTCAGGCGCCGCCGCGTCGTCGTCATCACGTGGCTCGGCGCGCTGGTCGCGTCCTTCCTCCTGGCCGGTGCCGTGGGCGGTGAGTTCCGACAGGACTACCTCCAACCCGGCTCGGAGTCGAGGGCGGCCTCCCAGGCACTTGAGAAGACCTTCCCGCAGCGCTCGGGTGACACCGTCCAGGTGGTGCTGCACGCCGAGCAGGGGGTGAGGTCGCCCCAGGTGCGGGGCGAGGCCGAGGCGCTGTTCGCCGAGGTGGCTCGCCACGACGACGTGGTCGGGATCGCCAGCCCGTTCGCCGAGGGCGGTGCCGCCCAGATCTCGGACGACGGCACGACGGCGTACGCCGACGTCGCCCTCAGCACGACGGTCAACGAGTACACGCCGGCGCGCGCCGCTGCCCTCGTCGATCCCATCCTCGAGGCAGGCGACAACTCCCTTCAGGTCGAGGTCGGCGGTCCGGTGGCTGCCCTGTCGCAGGCGCCGCCAGTCGGCTCGGAGGTGGTCGGACTGGTCGCGGCCGCCGTCATCTTGCTGTTCACGTTCGGCTCCGTGGTCGCGATGGGGTTGCCCCTCATCACCGCGCTGTTCGGCCTCGGTGTCGCGATGGCGCTCGGAGAGGTGCTCCGGCGCGTGGTCGACGTCCCAGACTGGGCTCCCGCGACGGCGGCGATGGTCGGCATCGGCGTCGGTATCGACTACGCCCTGCTCATCGTCACCCGTTACCGCACCAGCCTCGCCGCCGGTCAGGACCCGCGGCGCGCGACCTCCACCGCGATCGCGACCGCCGGTCGCGCGGTCCTGTTCGCCGGGATCACGGTCATCGTCTCGATGCTGGGCATCCTCCTGATGGGCCAGCCCGCGATGAACGGGTTCGCCTTCACCGTCGTGCTCGCGGTCCTGGTCACCGTCGCAGCATCTCTGACGCTACTGCCAGCCATGCTCGGGTTCACCGGTCATGGCATCGAACGCCTGCACGTCCCGTTCGTGAGCAGGCAGGCCCGTCCCTACGACGCCTCCCGCTGGTTCCGCTGGAGCCGCTTCGTCCAGCGGCGTCCCTGGGTCGCCGCGATCGGCGGACTGGCGGTACTCCTCGCGCTGGCCGCGCCGTTCCTCGGCATCCGGTTCGGCTTCCCCGACGCTGAGAACGACGCGCCGACCTCCACCAGCCGCCAGGCGTACGACCTCCTGGCAGAGGGATTCGGCCCCGGCTTCTCGGCACCGATGGTGCTGACCGTGCAAGGCGCGGCCGCCGACCTCCAGGGCGCCGCTGACCAGCTCGGGGCCACGCTCGGCCAGGTGGACGGGGTGGCCTACGTCGCACCCGCGATCGTGAACGAGGTCGGGGACACCGCGGTGCTCACCGTCACCCCGACCACGTCACCGCAGGACGCCGTCACCGAGAAGCTCGTCGACCTCCTGCGCGAGGACGCGATCCCCACGGCCACCGCGGACACCGGTCTGACGGTCCACGTCGGCGGCATGATCGCGGCCAACCTCGACTCCACGCGGGGGACCGCGGACCGGCTGCCGTTCTTCTTCGGCGGCGTGCTGCTGGTGTCGTTCCTGCTGCTGATGATGGTGTTCCGCTCGGTCCTGGTCCCGCTGAAGGCGGTGCTCATGAATCTTCTGGCGACCGGCGCGGCGTTCGGAGTCCTGGCCCTGGCCACCGGCGGCGGACCGCTGGGAGACCTGGTCGGCATCCCCGAGGCGACGCCCGTCCCCATCCAGCTGCCGATCGGCATCTTCGCGATCCTGTTCGGCCTCTCGATGGACTACGAGGTGTTCCTGCTCTCGCGGATCAAGGAGGAGTACGACCGCACCGGCGACAACGCCCTCGCCGTCGCAGACGGCCTGGCCAAGTCGGCTCGCGTCATCACCGCCAGCGCCGCTGTCATGGTGACCGTCTTCTTCTCCTTCGTGCTGGGCGAGTCCGTGCTCACGAAGATGTTCGGCCTGGGGCTCGGCGTGGCGGTCCTCATCGACGCGACCCTCGTCCGGATGGTGCTGGTCCCCGCGACGATGGAGCTGCTCGGCGATCGCAACTGGTGGCTGCCGACCTGGCTCGATCGCCTGTTGCCCCACATCGACGCCGAGGGCCGAGATGTGACGGACGTGCCAGCAGAAGCCCCGGAGCTGCCGGCCGCGCCCGTTCCGGTGCCGGCAGGCAGCGGTGCCCCCTCATGATCACCGTCGAGGGAGTGACGAAGACGTACCACCGGTTCACCGCGGTCGACGACGTCAGCTTCACCGCCCGCGCCGGCCGGGTCACCGGATTCCTCGGCCCCAACGGAGCCGGGAAGTCCACCACCATGCGGATCATGGTCGGGCTCACCCGAGCCACTGCGGGCAGCGTCACCATGGCCGGACGGCGCTACGTCGACCTGCCCAACCCGGGGCTCGAGGTCGGCGTGCTGCTCGACGCCTCTGCCCAGCACGCCGGTCGCACCGGCCGGGAGATCCTGACCGTCGCGCAGATGTACATGGGCCTGCCGCGCAGCCGCGTCGAGGAGATGCTCGAGGTCGTCAGCCTCACCCAGACCGAGGCGTCCCGGCGGGTCGGCAACTACTCCCTGGGGATGCGCCAACGACTCGGCATCGCCGCCGCCCTCCTCGGAGAGCCGGAGGTGCTCATCCTCGACGAGCCGGCCAACGGCCTGGACCCGGCGGGCATCCGCTGGATGCGTGACCTGCTCCGCGGCTACGCCGACCGCGGTGGCACCGTCCTGCTGTCCTCCCACCTGCTCCACGAGATCGAGGTCATCGCCGACGACATCGTGATGATCGGCAACGGCCGGATCGTCTCGCAAGGCTCCAAGATCGAGCTCCTCCACGCTCCCGGGACGGTTGTCCGTGCGGCGGACCCCCGCCTGCTCAAGGACGCGCTCGGCGAGCTCGGCATCGCCACGACCAGGTCCGGCGACGGCGCCCTGCACACCGACGCGGACCCCGGCCTGGTCGGGAAGGTGGCGCTGGAGGCCGGCGTCGCCCTGATCGAGCTGCGTGCCGAGGACGCCGGACTCGAGGACATGTTCCTCGAGCTCACCGCCACCTCCCAGCGAGAAGGAGCAACGACATGACTGCCAGCGCAGCACAAGCCCTCCCGAGTGGAGTTCCGTTGCGCCACGGGCTGACGTTGGCACGGGTGACGCGGGTCGAGCTACGCAAGATGTTCAACACCCGCTCCGGGTTCTGGTTGATCGCCAGCATCGCCATCTCCGCGGTCCTCGCGACTGCTGGCGTCATCCTGTGGGCGCCAGACAACCAACTGACCTACTCCACCTTCGCCACCGCCATCCGGTTCCCCGTCGTGGTCATCCTCCCGCTGATCGCGATCCTCTCGGTCACCAGCGAGTGGAGCCAACGCACCGGGCTGACGACCTTCACCCTGGTTCCACACCGCGGCCGGATCATCTCGGCCAAGGCCGTCTCCTCGGTCCTCATTGCCGTCGGGGCCATGGTGCTGACGTTCGCGGTAGGCGCCATCGGCAACCTCGCCAGTGCCGCCGTGACCGGTACCGCCTTGGTGTGGGACGTGACCTGGACCCAGTGCCTCTACTACGTCCTCGGCATGATCCTCAGCCTGCTGATCGGCTTCATGCTGGGCGTGCTCATCCGCTCATCGACCGGGGCCATCGTGGCCTACTTCGTCCTCACGTTCGTGCTGCCCACCATCTTCGGTCTGCTCGCGGAGAGCCAGCAGTGGTTCCGCGGCCTGCAGCCGTGGGTCGACGTCCAGTTCGCCCAGAGCGGACTGTTCGTCTTCGACCAGGCACTGACCGGTGAGCAGTGGGCCAACATCGCCGTCACTGGTCTCACCTGGCTGCTGATCCCCCTGGCCATCGGCCTCGCGTTCGTCGTACGGGCAGAGGTCAAGTAGCCGCTCCCGCTCCGGACCTGCTTGCTCACCCTCCATCGCCTCGAAGGGCACCACCTTGACTCACGCAGATGCCCCCATGGCCACGACCTTCTCGACAATTCACGGCCGCCACCTACCCGCCACATACGTTCCGTTCTCGTCCGCCATGGGCAGACACACTCCGCACCGGACCGTGTGGTCCCTCCACGGGAACACGAGAAGATCCGTGATCGTCCGAGCTCGTCCGTAGCGCTCGATCTCTCCCAGAGGTCGCAGGTTCAAATCCTGCCCCCGCTACAAAGTGGAACCGCAGGTCAGAGGCGGTTCTCCGGAGAGATCCGGGAAGCCGCCTCTGACTGTATTTCGGGCCTCGTGGGCAGTTCGTGGTCAGACCTTGCCGTGCCGACCTCCGTCCGCACGGCGCAGACGCGAACTAGGGTCGGTGTCGTGACCGAGGTCCTTGTCGTACGTCACGGCCAGTCGACGTGGAACGTCGAGCATCGCTTCACCGGGCAGGCCGACCCGCCCCTGTCGGCGCTCGGCGAACGGCAGGCGCAGGCGCTTGCGGCGACGTGCCGGGGACGCTCGGTGGACGCCGTGGTCACCTCCGACCTGCAGCGGGCCCACCGGACGGGCGAGGTCGTCGCAGGGGTCCTGGGCTTGTCGGCGCCAGTGGTGGTGTCCGACCTGCGGGAGCGCTGGAGCCAGTGGATGACGGGTCGCACGCGCGACGAGATCGAGACCGCGTACCCCGGGACGCTCGCCGCCTGGCGTCGTGGTCGGCCGGTCGCAGCGCCGGGGCCCCACGAGGAGTTCGCCGCCTTCACCGACCGCGTGCTCGACGGTCTCCTGGCCGCGGCCGGGCACGGGCGTCGTGTCCTGGTCGCCGCCCACGCCGGGACCTTCGTCGCGCTCGGCGCCGTCTTCGACGTGCCCGGCCCGGAGGTCGCGAACGCGGAGGGGTGCGTGGTGCAGGTGGAGGGCGATCGCGTCGCGCACGTCACCGGACGTCTCGAGCTGTCGTCGGAGGAGGTCGAACGCACCGGGCGGGCCGACCCGTGAGACCGGGCGCTACTGGCCCTCGGCGTCGACCGTGAACACGGCCGACACCACGTGCCGCTGGTGACCGGCGACCTCCAGCATGAGTCGCGGCGCGTCCTCCAGCGGGACGACCTCGGTGAGCAGGTGGTCACGCACCTCCTCGCCGCAGCGGCGGAGCAGTCGCACGGTCTCGGCCGAGAGCCGAGCCCGGTCCCAGTGGCCGGCGGTGCCCCGGGGGGTGCGGCTGATCTGGGCACACCGCACGGTCAGGCCGTTGTGGTGGAACTCCTCGCCGAGGCGTACGTCGTCAGCGCCGCCGGTGTAGAAGGCCAGGTCGACGACGACACCTTGCGGCCGGAGCGCCCGTAGCGCCGTGGCGAGGGCGTGGGGGCGGCCACGGCACTGGAACGCGACGTCGGCGCCGTGGTCGCCGGGACCGTGGCGCCACCGCGCCTTCAACGCGAGCGCCGGGTCGTCCGCCTCGTCGAGGGCGAGCAGGCCGAGGTTCGCCGCCACCGCTCGACGGCGCGGGTCGGCGTCCACGACGGCGACCTCGTCGGCGCCGTGCTCGCGCACGAAGAGCGCGGTCAGGAGCCCGATCAGTCCTGCGCCCGTGACCAGGACGCGACGGCCGGAGACACCTGCTCCGAGGTGGTCGACCGTCGGGCCGACGGCGTCCGCGGCTGCGTGCAGCAGCCCGTTGGCGCAGATCGGCCCCAGGTGGGCGACGTAGACGCCGAGCACCGGGTCCAGGTCGGCGGGCAGGGGGACGACGTGCTCGTGCACCGGGTCGGCGACGTGCGCCGTGGCATGGCCGTAGGCCGCCGCCACCAGGTCTCCCTCGGCGAAGGCGGGGGAGCGGCTGCGGGCCACGCGCGCGACCTCCATGTAGCCGAGGCGGGTGACGGGGTAGCGCAAGGCGTCGGCCGTGCCCCGGAACAGGCCCATCTCGGCGTCGTGGGCGCGAGCGAGGCCGGGGTGGTCACCCTTGACGAAGGTCAGCTCGGTGCCGGCGGAGAGGCCGGTGGCGACCGTCTCCAGCAGCAGGCCGCCGTCCGGCACCTCGGGCAGGTCCTCCACCACCAGCGAGAGCTCGCCCGGAGCGGTGACGACGAGGTTGCGACGTTTCACGACTGACCCTCCTCGCGGAGGCGGACGGGCTCGCGCCGCCGCGCGGACTCTGCGAGCGCGCAGGCGAGGCGGTGAGTCCGCAGCGCCTCCTCGTAGGGGGCGCGGGTGGACTCGCGCTCCCCGCGAACGGCCGCGACGAACTCACGGTCCACCACCTCCCGGGGGTCGTCGGTCGGCTCGACCACGTCTCGTCGTTCCCCGTCGTCGACGGTGAGGGAAGCCTCGGTGAGCTCGAGCACGAGGCCGTCGCTGAAGGTGTGGAGGGCAGCGCGGTGCTTGGTGCGCAGCAGCGAGGTGGCCGCCAGCGTGGCGACCGTCCCCGAGGCGAAGCGGATCGTGGCGGCGGTGGCGTCGTCCACGTCACCGCGCGGCGGGCCACCGTCGCTCTCCGCGGGGTCGGGCGCCCGGAGCGCCCCCGCGGCGTACACCTCGACGGCCTCGCCGAGCAGGACGCGGGCGACGTCGAGCACGTGCGTCAGCTGCTCGACGACCTGTCCGCCGGACCGGTCGCGGTGGGGCCACCACGCGACGGGAGGGCGCTTGTCGAGCCAGTAGCCGGTGGCGAGCACGGCAGGGGAGGCCTCCAGCCGCTCGCTGGCGGCTTGGACGGTGTCGAGGCAGCGCCAGTGGTAGCCCGTACCGGTCACCACGCCGGCCTCGGCCACGCGGCGGGCCAGGTCCTCCGCGACCTCCGGTCGCACGCTCAAGGGCTTCTCGACGAACAGCGGGAGACCGCGCTCGAGCACCTCGCGCTCCGGCTCGCCGTGGGCGAACGGCGGCACGCAGACGTACGCGCCGTCCGGACGGCACTCGTCGAGGGCCTCACCGGTGGAGGAGTACGCCGTGGCACCGCATCGCTGCGCGAGGGAGCGGGCGGCGTCCTCGAGGGGGTCGATGATGCCGACGACGTCCACGTCGGGGATCGCCGACAGCACCTCGACGTGTCGTTGTGCCACGCCGCCGGCTCCCACCACCACCAGCCTCGTGCTCATGGCGCCTCCGAGAGCACGCGGTCGTAGCGGTCGAGGTAGCGGCGCGCCATGACGTCCGGGGTCCACGACGCCGCCGCGGCGCGGCAGGCGCCGGGATCGAGGTCGTCGACCTTGCCGAGGTGGGCGGCGAGGTCCTCCTCGGTGTCGGCGAGGAAGCCGGTGACACCGTGCTCGACGAGGGCGGGCAGCACGCCGCGTGGACTTCCGACGACCGGTATCCCGCGGGTCAGCGCCTCGACGACGGCGGTGGCGCCGGGCTCGTCCCACCGCAGGGGGCTGAGCAGGGCGGCGGCCGACTGCAGAAGGCGCTCCTTCTCCTCGCCGGCCACGCCGCCCACCCATCGGACGTGGTAGCCGTCGAGCTGGGGCCTGACCCGGTCGACGAAGAAGCGGACGTCCGGGTGCGACGCCAGCTTCGTGTCGCCGTCGGCCAGCCGGCGTTCGAGCTCTTCCGGATCGCCCACGCCTCCCACCGGTCCGGCGAGCACCAGCGGGCGCCCCGCTCGTCGGGCGACGCGCGCGGCGACGTCCTGCGCCTTGTCCGCGGTGATGCGCGCCAGCACGACCACGTGGTCGCCCCGCTCCACGTCCAGTGCGACCGGCGGGGGGACCGCGAGGGGCACGTGCTCGACTGCCTGGCGGCGCAGGTTCTCGGGAGCACGGTCGACCTGCGACTGGGAGACGCCCGCGAAGCGCACCCGCCGGTGACCGTCGAACGAGCTGTAGAAGTCGCGGTGCTTGCGCAGGTCCCAGTGCAGGGTCTGCAGCGTCGGCGGCACCCTGTCCCCGGCAGCGCCCAGGACGGCCGGGCCGACGACCTCGAGGTGGTCGTGCACGAGGTCGACCTCGTGGTCTCGGAGCCAGGCGAGGACGCCGTGCATGTGGGCGTGCGCGATGCCCGAGACCTGGTTGTAGGGCTGCGCCACGGACTCGAAGCGCGGGGTGCCGAGGGGCGTGACGAGGTGGTCGACCTCCAGCGTGCTCGTGCCGACGGTGGCGAGGGCGACCTCGACCCCCAGCCGCCGCAGCTCCGGCACCAGCGTCGCGACCACGGTCTCGATGCCGCCGTAGCCGATGGGCGGGACCGGCAACCAGGGTCCGGCGTTGACGAGCACGCGCAGACTCATGCGGACGGCACGCGGTCCGACCGGGGGCGGTACTGCTGAAGGGTCGCCGCAGGCGGCCGCTCGTCGACGCCGACGCACGACACCAGCGGCACGAAGGCGCCTCGGTCCCGGGCGAACTGGGTCAGGTCGGTGCTGGGATCCACAGTGGGCAGTGCGCGGCCGTGGAGCTCGAGCCGGGACAACAGCGCGAGGTACACCTGTCCCGCCATCCGGCACAGGGCGTCGTCCGGGGAGTTGCGGTGCACGCGCCGGCCGAGGTCGACCTGTGCCAGGCCGTCGAGCCCCACGTCGTGCAGCACGTCGACGAGCATCGCGATCTCCACCCCGTAGCCCGAGACGAACGGTAGGCGCTCCAGCAACGCCCGGCGCCCGGCGTACTCGCCGGCCAACGGCTGCACGACACCGGCCAGCTCGGGGAAGTGGACGTTGATCAGGGGGCGGGCGAGGATCTCGGTCACCCGCCCACCACCGGCCGGCAGCACGGTGCGGCCGTCCGTCAGGGGGCGGTCGTAGATGGCCTTGACGAAGTGGGTGCGCGGGTCGGCCAGCAACGGGCCGATCAACCCCACGGCGAAGCCGGGGTTGAAGTCCCGCAGGTCTGCGTCGAGGAACACCACGACGTCGCCCGTGGTCACGAACAGGGACTTCCACAGCGCCTCGCCCTTGCCGGGCCGGTCGCCCAGCTCGGGGCGGACGTCGCACTGCCGGTGCACGGTCGCCCCCGCGGCGCGGGCCTCATCGCCGGTGCGGTCCTCGGAGCCGGAGTCGATGACGACGACCTCGTCCACCAGCGGCAGCTCGTCGACCAGCTCACGACGCAGCCGCCGGACGATGTCGCCGACTGTCCGCTCCTCGTTGCGTGCCGGCAGCACCACGCTCACCGACGTCGATCCCTTCGCCCGCGCGAGAGCGGCACGGTCCCAGTCCGCCATCCTCGACGTGCGGCGCGCGAACCACGCCTCGACGTCGGTGCGCACGTCAGCCTGCCGGGCGGTCGTGTCGCGTCATTCCGACGCGAACCGTTCGATCGGGCATGACGGCCCCCTTCCTGGCGGGGTGCGCGGACGTGGTGCACCGTTCACTACCCATTCCGACGGGCTGCATACGTGCCGACGGCCGTCGCGAACGACCCGGTGCGTGGGGAGCCTGCTGGGAGGCGTACGCGCCACCGGGCGGCGGGGTGAGGCTGCTAGAGGACCGCGCCGCGAGGCGCGACCTCCACCGCGGCAACCCCGCGTGCGTACAGCACCAGGAGGCGGTCGCCGTGCCTGCAGCGGAGCAATCCGGTCTCCTCCGAGAGCGTGCTGACGACGTGGTCGATGACCTCGTCCTCGCTGGCCGCGCTGTGGTCGTCGTACGTGACATCCATGCTGTCACCGCTGACGAGCCGGACGCGAAGCACAAGCCCTTCCATGCCCCGCACCCTAGACGCGCTGAGGACGCGAGGCGACATGGACGAGCCGCCCGTTCCGGTGGTGTCCGGAACGGGCGGCTCGAGTGGGATCAGGCTCCGAGTCCCGTGCGGTCCACCTTGCGGTGGAACCGCATGCCGGCGAGGCCGCCCAGGATGGCACCGCCCAGGCTCGCGACGACGGCTGCGACGGCGGTGATGATGCCACCGGTCGCGAGGTCGCCTTCGCTGATGGGCACGCGCGGCAGGCTGTTCAGCTGGGACAGCACGTTGTACTCGCTGCCCGCCACCGCGACGACGATCGCCACGACGATGGCGATGACGAGAGCCCACAGCCACACGGCGATGCCCTGCTTGGCCCCGTCGAACCGTGCCATCCGGCCGGCGACGTAGCCGCCGGCGTAGTAGGCGATGAACAGGACGACGAGCAGCGCGACGGCTCCGACGATGCCGACGGTCTGGGCGTTCTGCGTGGCCTCGCGCTCGGCCTGCTGGGGGCCTGAGAGCGCCCCTAGGCCCACAGCGGTGCCGATGGCGCTGAGCAGCGCGGTCACGAGGATGGCCGTTCCGGCGGCGGTGAGCCAGCCGAAGAAGGCCGAGCCCCACTTGATGCCGCCGTGCTCCTCCTTCTCGCGCGCGAGGACCGTGTGCCGGTCGGGCACCCCGTCCCCGTCGGTGTCACGCACGTCGCCGTGCACCGCGCCGGTGTCGTGACGCGGCTGCTCGGAGCTGGTGCTCACCGGGTCCCTCGGCGGTCGTCCACATCGCCCTCGGCCTCGATGTGCTCCTTGCGGACCTCCTCGGTGACCGTCTCCTCGTCGGTGACCGTCTCGGTGCCGAGCTTGACGCGCTCGACCGGCTCAGCGGTCTTGCCGACGACCGCGCGCTCCTCCGTCAGGACCACCTCGTGCTCCTCCTCGGAGATGGCGGGTCCGGACAGCGCGTCGTCCCGGTTCTCGCCGGTGACGGGCTCGGTCTCGAGGACGGCGCGCTCCT
The DNA here is from genome assembly GCF_042666175.1 of Nocardioides sp. GCM10028917. Lineage (NCBI taxonomy): Bacteria > Bacillati > Actinomycetota > Actinomycetes > Propionibacteriales > Nocardioidaceae > Nocardioides > Nocardioides sp. GCM10028917. The sequence continues at coordinate 249,281 of NZ_JBHTFL010000008.1, read as the reverse complement.
TCTTGACCGGCACGGTCACGGTCTCCTGCTCGGTGGTGACGTACTTCCGCAGCCGGGCGCGGCCCGCCTCCTGCGAGGTCGTGCCGACGTCGAGGCGCTCCTCGGAGCGCGTCATCGCGTCGTCGGTGTTCGGACCCGAGGTGTCGTGGCCCTCGCCGGTGAACGTGCCGGTGGTGGTGTCGGCCGTGCCGGCCGTGCCCGCCGTGCCGGTGGTGCCGGTGGCGAGGCCCGTGTCGCCGTCGGCGAAGCCGGAGTCGCTGGACCGCTCGGAGTAGGTCATGCCGTAGTGCTCGTAGAGGCGTCGCTCCTCGGACTGGTCGAGGTGCCCGCTGTCGACGTCGACGTTGGGGGCGTCCTTGACCTGGTCCTTGGTGAAGGGAACACGTACGCCGTCACCGGTGACGTTCGCGTCGGCAGCGGGCACGAACGACTCGTTCATCCCGAACAGTCCGGTGTTCACGGTCAGGAACTCGGGACGGTCGGTGTCGTCGTCGAGGAAGACCTGACCGATCTTGCCGATCTTCTCGTTGTCGCTGGAGTAGAGCGTCTGGCCGATGAAGCGGCCGTGGTCGTTGGTGTTCATGTGCGTGTTCTCCATTCAGTTGATCGGCGAGCGGCCCGGGGTCCGGGCCACCTCGCCCCTTCGTTGGACGGTGGTCTGACCCGAGGGGTCAGTACTGCCGCGGCGAGCTGTCGTAGCCGGTGCCGTTGGTCTGGTCGGCGTTCTGGTCGTAGACCGCCGTGCTGCCACCGACGTGGGTGCCGGTGCTGGTGCTGGACGCGGTGGTGCCGTTGCCCGACGGGGCGAGGTCCTGGGCGGCCGACCGCGCCTGGTCGCGTACGGACGGTGCGGACTCGGCATGCGCCTTGAGGCGCGGAGCCTCGCGCTCGGCGGTGGACAGGTAGCCCTCCCACCGCTGCTGCATGGGGCGGATGAGACCCCCGCCGACACCGACGATGATGACGCCGGCGACGGTGGCCAGGATCGCGATGAGCACCGGCGTGGTGACCGTGGTGGCCACGCCGACCTGGTTGAGCGCGGCGATCACGCCGAGGAGGAGGATGAAGGCCGAGGCGATGTTGGCCAGCGCGCGGCCGTAGGACAGCCCGCCGATCATGTTCTCGAGCAGGCCCTTGACCGCGGCCGCGATGGACGCGGCGACGACGAGGATGATGATCGCCACGACGAGGCTCGGCAGGAAGCGGATGACGTCCTCGATCAGGCGACTGATCGGGTTGGCACCGAAGACCCCGAACGCGAGCTGCAGGACGAACAGCAGCAGCGTGTAGTAGATGAGCTTGGCGACGATGTCGCTGGCGTCCATCTTCGAGCTCGACAGGGCGCGCTTGATGCCGCCCCGCTCGACTGCCCGGTCGAAGCCGGTCCGCTCGAGCAGCGCGTTGAGCGCCTTGGCGATGACCTTGGCGATGATGATGCCGATCACCAGGATCACCAGGAACAGCGCCAACTTGGGCACGAACTCGGCGATCGTGGTCAAGCCGTCACGTAGTGCGTCTCTCATGAGTCCTCCGTCTGCGGCCGGCGCACGCACGTCCCGGCACGGGGAGGGGACGTCGGCGCACGGCCGTGTGGATGTACGGGTTTACGGTGTAAGCCGTACCCGTCGGCGGAGGGCCGATGCGGATCCGAGGAAATTCCACCCTCAGGGAGGGATCAGGGAGCTCAGTCCGTGAGGTGCTCGTTGCGGGTGACGGCGAGGCGGTCCAGCAGGGCCTCGAGTGCCTCTTCGAACTCGACGGCCGAGTGGTCCTGGGACAGCGGTTCGCGGAGCCGCGCGACCGTGGGATGGTCGGCGAGGCCCGGCGCACCGGTCTGGTCGTCGAGGACGTCGAGGGGTCCGACGTCGGCGCCGTGCACGGCGACCTCGAGCAGGAGGTGGCCGAGGAGGAAGCTGGTGTACGCGCGGTAGCCCTCCAGCGCGGCCTCGTCACTGAAGCCCTCGGCGAGGAGCCCGGACAGGAACGTCTCCACCCACTCGAGGCTGCGCAGCGGTGGGCGCAGCCAGGGCGCCTCCGCCGGACGCGATGCCACCAGCGGGAACGCCTTCGGGTGAGCCAGCGCCATCCGCCTGACACCGTGCGCCAGGCGTTGCAGGAAGTCCTGCCACCCGTCCTGCGGCGCGTCGAGGACGACCTCGTCGGCGCGCACGCCCGCCACGAGGTACTCCACCACGGCGTCGAGGAGCTCCTCCTTGCTGGGGACGTAGCGGTACAGCGCCATCGCCTCGACGCCGAGCTGCTCCCCGAGCCGACGCATGGTGAGGCCGGGCAGGCCGTTGGCGTCGATGAACTCCAGGGCGGCCTCGACGATGCGTTCGCGACTGAGGGGGACCCGCGCCGACGGCGGCGGCTCGTCCTCGACCGCCGCTCGGTCCGCATCGGGGTAGTCGACCGGGCTGCTGGCGCGGTCCTCGGCCTCGTCGCTGCCTTCGTCGCTCACGATGACATCCCCCTTCGGCACCCGGTCGCCCTCGCTCCACGGTAGCGGGGCCCTGGTCTGGACCGTCTGCCCACTCATCCGCAACGGGTGACTCGGCGCGCCCTCGCCCGGCCTAGGGTCCGAAGGATCCCTATTCCCCCCGCGCGCAGGAGATCCCATGTCCAGACGGTTCCACCTGGCCGTGTCCGCGGCCGCGACAGCGGCCCTGATCGGTGCCATGACCACCCCACCGGCGCACGCCGATCCGAACAACAACACGGTCCGCAAGCTGACAGAGGCCGTGACGGTGGACGGGGTGGTCGACCACCTCGAGGCCTTCCAGGAGATCGCCGACGAGTACGGCGACCGAGCCGCGGGACGCCCGGGCTACCAGGCGTCCGTCGACTACGTCGTCGAGCAGCTCGAGGCCGCGGGATACGAACCCACCGTCCAGGAGTTCGAGTTTCCCTACTTCGAGGAGAACTCGGAGCTGATCAGGGTCTCGCCGAACCCTCGCACCTTCGTCAACGGCACCGACTTCCTTCGCAACACCTTCGACTCCGGGAGCCCTGAGGGGACGGCGACGGGTTCGCTCGTCCCTGTCGGGCTCGTCATCGACCCGAGCCTGCCGCCCAACAGCAACTCGAGCGGCTGCGAGGCCGCCGACTTCGCGGGCTTCCCGGTCGGGGGGGTTGCCCTGATGCAGCGGGGCACCTGCGGCTTCTCGATCAAGGCCCTCAATGCGCAGGCCGCTGGGGCCTCCGCTGTCGTCATCATGAACGAGGGTCAGCCGGGCCGTACCGGCCTGCTCAACATGATCGGTGACGCCACCGGCCTGACGATCCCGGCGGTCTTCGCAACCTTCGAGGCCGGCGCCGACCTCGCAAGCACTCCCGGCGCGACGGTCACGGTGACAGTCGACTACGCCGCCGAAATCCGTACCGCCTCGAACGTGCTTGCCGAGACCGCCGATGGCAACGACGACAACACGGTCATGGCCGGGGCTCACCTCGACAGCGTCCAGAACGGCGCGGGCATCAACGACAACGGCTCCGGCAGCGCCGCGCTCCTCGAGACCGCCATCCAGATGGCGAAGGTCAAGCCCACCAACACGGTGCGGTTCGCCTGGTGGGGTGCCGAGGAGGAAGGTTTGCTCGGCTCGGAGTACTACGTCGACCAGCTGAGCGACGAGGAGGCCGAGGACATCGCCCTCTACCTCAACTTCGACATGGTCGCCTCGCCCAACTACATGTTCGGCATCTACGACGGGGACAACTCCGGCGGGACCGCGGCACCCGGCTTCATCCCGGCGGGCAGCGCCCAGATCGAGGACGTCTTCGAGAAGTTCTACGCCGACCGCGGGGAGCCCTCGCAGGACAGCGAGTTCTCCGGTCGCTCCGACTACGGGCCGTTCATCGCGGTGGGCATCCCGGCCGGTGGTCTCTTCACCGGCGCGGAGGTGCCGAAGACCGTTGCAGAGGCGGCGCTCTACGGTGGCGTGGCCGGCGCGGCGTACGACCCGTGCTACCACGAGCCGTGCGACAACCTCACCGGAGAAGGGCAGAACACGGCCCTCTACGACCAGCTGCGCGCGGACTACACCCTCATCGGGAACATCAACGTGCACGCGCTGGACGTGAACTCCGACGCCATCGCCACCGCGGTGCTGACGTTCGCCTACGACACGTCGACCGTCAACGGCGCGCCGGGGCACCCGGGTCGGGGCCAGGTCAAGCCCGGTGAGTCCGAGCGGACCCTCGCCGCGATCAGGGACCAGCGCACCCGCTGACGCACGACGACGGACGGGTGAGGGCGGGTCGCCAGCGGGCGGCCCGCCCGCGCCGTGCCAGCGCACGGTCGCCCGGGCGGTCAGGCCGGGACCAGGCCCGACCCGTCCACCGGCGCGGGCTCGTCCGCGCGGGCGCCGGTGCGCTCGGCACCGATCCCGGCGGCGACGACGAGCAGGATGCCCACGACGGCGATGCCGTTGGGCACCTGGCTGAGCACGAGGAAGCCGATCACCAGGGCGAAGGCCGGCTCGAGGGCCATCAGGGTCCCGAAGGCGCCGGTGGTGAGCCGGCGCAGCGCGAGGAGCTCCAGGGCGAAGGGCACGACGGGCAGCAGGATCGCCAGCCCCAGGCCGTACAGCAGCAGCTCGGGCGTGAGCTGCCCGACGACACCCGGGCCCGCGACGAAGGTCGCGACGAGGGCGGCGACGGGCATCGAGACCGCCAGGCCGCCCAGCCCACCCACCGCGTCGCCGACGCGCTGGGTCAGCAGGATGTATGCCGCCCAGCAGACGGCGGCGCCCAGCGCACACGCCACGCCGACCGGGTCGGCCGCGCCCGTCCACGGCTGGGTCAGGAGGAGCACGCCGACGGCAGCCACCGCCGCCCAGGACCGGCCCACGCCGCGGCTGCGCCACACGGCGATCGTGAGGGGACCGAGGAACTCGAGCGCGCTGGCCGTGCCGAGGGGGAGGCGGGCCACGGCGGCCATGAAGAGCAAGGTCACCCCGGCGGTGACCACGCCGAGCGCGGCACCCGACCACAGTGCCTCACGCGAGTACAGCGACAGTCGGGGGCGGACGAGGACCAGGAGGAGGATGCCCGCCCAGAAGAGCCGCAGCCAGGCCGCGCCCGACGCACCGAGGTCGTCGATGAGTCCGACGGAGACGGCCAGGCCGAGCTGCACGCAGAGCATCGACGCGACAGCCATGGAGGCGCCTGCGCGGGCTCCGGATCGGAGGGTGGTGGAAGCCATGGCCCCAGTAGACGGCGGTCCGACCGTTCGTGTCCACGTGACTTTGCTGGACAGTCTGTTCGTCCTATCGACACAATAGAGCCATGGACGTCCGACGCCTCCGCATGCTGCTGGAGCTATCGCGCCTCGGCTCGATGCACGAGGTCGCCGACGCGGTCGGGACCACGACGTCGAGCGTGTCGCAGGGGATCGCCGCGCTGGCCCGCGACGTCGGGAGCCCGTTGCTCGAGCCCGACGGCAGGCGGGTGCGGCTCACGCCGGCCGGACGACGGCTGGCCGACCACGCCGTGACGATCCTCGCCGCCGTCGAGGCCGCGCGGCTCGACCTCGACCCGACCGCGGAGCCGGCCGGCGTGGTGCGCGTCGCAGGGTTCGCCTCCGCGATCAGGAGGTCGCTGCTGCCGGCGATCGACGACCTGCGCTCGACCCACCCTCGCCTCGAGGTGCGCATCCACGAGTACGAGCCGCTGGAGTCGCTCGACCTGCTGGCCCGCGACGACGTCGACCTGGCCCTCGTCTACGACTACGACCTCGCGCCGGCGGAGTGGCGCGACGACCACGTCGTCTCCCCGCTGTGGGACCTCGAGTGGGGGATCGGCGTGCCGACGCGTGACCGGCACCTGGCGCTCGCCGACCTCGCCGACCGCGACTGGATCGTGAACTCGCGCCACACCGCGGACGAGGACGCGCTGCGCACCCTGGCCTCGCGGGCCGGCTTCGTGCCGCACGTCGTGCACCGCATCGACGCGCTCGAGCTCGTCGACGACCTCGTGGTGGCCGGACGCGGGGTCGCCCTGCTGCCACGGGGGCGAGCGTCGCGACGCGGCGTGAGCGTCGTACGCCTGCGGGACCCGGAGGTGCGGCTGCGCGCCTATGCGGTGACCCGGCGCGGGCGGGGAGGCTGGCCGCCGCTGCGGGCGGTGACGGACCGGTTGGTCACCGCCGCGCCTCGACGTCCGTGACGTGGCCGAGGACCTCCTCGGCGACGACGTCGGGGTGGGTCCGGGGCGCCCAGTGACCGAGGGGCAGGTGGTGGCGCCGGAGGTCGTCGCACCAGGGCTCGCTCGCCGTGAGCGACGACTCCCGGATCGCGGGGTCGCGGATGAGCGCGAGCTGCAGCACCGGCACGGACGTACGACGCTCGCGGGGCCGGCGGCCGACAGCGACGTTGCCTCGGTAGTAGCGCAGCCCGGAGACCATCTCCCGGCCGCCCAGCACCCGCAGGACCGGAGGTGCCAGCGGCGAGACGAGGAACGGGACGTAGGAGGAGGAGAGGCCCTGGCCGGCCAGGCGGGTGACCGCGGCCGGCGTGGGATGCCGGAGCGTACGACGCGTCCAGGCGGCCACGTGGTCGAGGTTGGGTCCGCTGATCGAGGTGAAGGAGGCGATGCGGTCGGCTGCGCCCGGCTCGCACACCGCCTCCCACGCCTGCACCGATCCCCAGTCGTGGCCCACGACGTGGGCAGGGCGGTCGGGGCTCGCGTCGTCGACGACGGCCATCAGGTCGGCGGCGAGGTGGGGGAGGGCGAAGGCCTCGTGGGAGGCGTCGGTGGGGGACAGGCCCTGGCCGCGCGTGTCGTAGAGCACGACCCGCAGGTCGGCGGCGAGCCGCTCGGCGACCGGCAACCACATCCGGTGGGTGTCGGGGTAGCCGTGCACCAGGACGACCGCGGGGGCGTCGGGATCGCCGGCCTCCTGCACGGCCAGGTCGACCCCGTCGCCACGGACGGTGCGGCGACGCCATGACAGGTGCGGGTCGGGGAGCGGGTCCGCGTGGAGGTGCATGGCGCTAGGTACCCCCGGACACGGTTGTCCAGTGGCTCAGGCCCGCAGCACCTTGTCCATGGGCCGGCCCTTGGCGAGCTCGTCGACCAGCTTGTCGAGGTAGCGGATCTGCCGCATGAGCGGGTCCTCGACCTCCTGCACCTTGACGCCGCACACGGAGCCGGTGATCTGGTCCGAGCGGGGGTTGAGGTGCGCCGCGGCGAAGAACTCCTCGAACGTCGTGCCGTCGTCGAGGTGGGCCCGCAGCTGCGCGGCGTCGAAGCCGGTCAGCCACTCGATGACCTCGTCGACCTCCTCGCGGGTGCGTCCCTTGCGCTCCGCCTTGGCGACGTAGTGGGGGTAGACCGAGGCCACGCTCGTGGTGAAGATCCGGTGCACGGTCCGAGGATAGGGCGGACGACGGACATCCGTCCCGGCTGGTGCCGGGCTCAGCCCTTGTCGGTGTCCGCCGCCCGGCGCAGCACCTCGGACTCGCTGGCCACGGCCTTGACCGTGGCCGGGTCCATCAGCGGCTCGGTGCCCGGCTGGTGCAGGTCGGTGTCGGTGGTGTCGGGGTTGAACCCCTCTCCCGCAGCGGGGATGCCCGACGGCGTGGTGATGTCGTCGGTGCTCGTCGCGTCGAGCTCGGCCTCCACCTCGGCCTCGCTCAGCCCGAGGGCCGGGGCGAGCACGGCGGCCTGCTTCGACGGCGCCTTCTTCGCGGCAGCCTTCTTCGCGGGCGCCTTCCGGGCCGCGGCCTTCTTCGCGGGCGCCTTCTTGGCCGCGGTCTTCGCGGCTGGCACCTTCTCGGCTGCCGAGGACCGGCGCGTACCCAGCATCGGGTCGACGTCCGTGGACGCGGGCCGGTCGGCAGGCTGGACGGGCTGGTCGGCGGACTGGTCGGCAGGCCACGGCGCGGACGGGGCCGGAGCCGAGCCCGACACCTGCTCGATGACCCGGGCGACGACGCGGGCCGTCGTGCGGACCCCGGTGGTCGCGACGCCGACGGACGTCCCGATGACGGCTGCGGCGGCGTGGGCGGGGAGCGTGACGGCTCCGGAGACCAGGCGGATGGGGTTCACCAGCGATCCTCTCGTCAAGGTTCTCAAGGTTCTCGGTCGGGACACACCAGTACCCCGATCGGCGCCGCACAGACCGTGACCTGCGCCACCTCACTCCGGGTGGGAGCGATGTGTGCGGCACCGGTCAGAGGGTACGTAGCGGGCCCACGCCGAGCGGCTCGGCGTGACGAGAGAGGAGCTCCCATGACAGAGAACACCCGTCTCCGGTCCCGGTCCACCGCGTCCGGGACGCCCGTCCAGGCAGCGGCCGCCCTTGTGGGTGCCGTCTTCCTGCTCGTCGGGGTGCTGGGGTTCATCCCCGGCATCACCACCGGCAGCCTCGAGGGGGCCGGGCACGAGTCGCACGCCGAGCTGCTCGGGATCTTCCAGGTGTCGGTCCTGCACAACGTGGTCCACCTCCTCTTCGGTGCGGCCGGGATCGCGTTGGCGCGGAGGCCGTCGAGCGCGCGGGCCTTCCTCGTCGGCGGCGGCGTGATCTACCTCGGGCTGTTCCTCTACGGGCTGATCGTCGACAAGGACTCCCAGGCCAACTTCGTGCCGCTCAACACCGCCGACGACTGGCTGCACTTCGTGCTGGGCGCAGGCATGATCGCCCTCGGTGTCGTGCTGGCCAGGCGGCCCGGCACGACCGGCGTCCGTCGCTGAGCACCGGCAGCCCACGATGACGACCGGCGACCGACTGCACTTCATCGGCACCGCCACGACCGTGATGTCGCTGGGCTCCTTCACGCTGCTGACGGATCCCAACTTCCTGCACCGCGGCCAGCGGGCCTACCTGGGATGGGGCCTGTCCAGCCGTCGGCTGACGGAACCGGCGATCGAGCCCGAGGCGCTCCCGGCGCTCGACGCGGTCCTTCTCTCCCACCTGCACGGCGACCACTTCGACCGGGTCAGCCGTGAGCGCCTCGACCGCTCCGCGCCGGTGCTGTCGACGCCGCACGCCGTACGCCGTCTCGGCCCGTGGGGCTTCGACGCGCACGCACTGCGGACCTGGGACCAGCACGTCCTCACGAAGGGCGCCGAGGAGCTGCGGGTGACCGCGGTCCCCGCCGTGCACGCGCGCGGGCTCCTCGGCCGAATGCTGCCGCCCGTGATGGGAAGCGTCCTCGAGCACCTCGTGGACGGACAGGTACGGCGCCGCGTCTACGTCAGTGGGGACACGCTGACCGGCGACCACGTGGACGAGGTCCGCGAGCGGTTCCCCGACATCGAGGCCGCTGTGGTCCACCTCGGTGGCACGCGGGTGCTGCTGCGCACGGTCACCATGGACGGGCGGATGGGCGTCGACTTCGTCGAGCGCACCCGCCCGCGGGTCGTGGTGCCGGTGCACCACGACGACTACACCGTCTTCCGGTCGCCGCTCGGCGACTTCGTCGAGCGCGCCGGTGCCGCCGGGCTCGCCGAGCGCCTGAGGTGCCCGGAGCGCGGTGGGGTCGTCAGCCTCGACCCGAACCCCCTCGGCTGAGGCTGCCGGCCTCAGTCCCGCCCTGCCGGGAGGTCCACCGGCCGCCCGAGCAGGGGGGCGACCAAGCGGCGGATGGTGGCGCTGGGCGCCAGGCCCAGCTCGGAGGCCAGTAGCCGGCGGTAGTGGTCGTACTGCCGGAGCGCCTCGGCGTGGTTGTCCTCCGCGAGGTGCACCTGGATCACGCGTCGGTGCGCGCTCTCGCGCAGCGGCTCCGAGCGCACGGCGCCCAGCCCCGCGCTGAGGGCGTCGTGGTAGCGACCGGCGTGGCACAGCAGGTCGGCCCCCCGCTCCAGTGCGTGGAGGCGCCGCTGCCGGAACGACTCCTGCTCCACCGACAGCCAGTCGTCGTGCCAGCTGGGCAGCAGGTCCTGCGTCAGCAACGACAGGTCCGGCAGCTCCTCGACAGCGGGTGCGTCGCTGCCGCACAGCACCCGCGCCTGCTTCTCCGCCTCCCAGAGGTCCACGCGCAGCTCGGGGTGCAGCCACACCTCGAGCGCGTCGCCGAGCACGAGCGCCCGACCCCGGTCGCGGGGCAGCCGCCACAGGACCGACCGCAGGGTGGAGGTCGCGCGGGCGGGGTCGGAGTCGGGTCGCATCATCTCGGCGAGCGCACTGCGTGAGGCGCGCCGACCCTGGTGGACGACGGCGAGCAGCGCCAGGAGACGGCGCGCGCTGGCAGGCACCGGGTGGGGTTGGCCGTCCACCTCCAGACGGAACCCACCCAGCAGGCTCAGCCGTGCCGTCAGTGCCACTGCGCCTCCCCAGATCGCGTGCGCGGACAGTGCCCCACGGGCCTGCGTCCGATGCATGCCGGTGACGCCGCCGTGACGGCCCGTTGCAGGACCGGCGGCGTCGGCGGAGACGCGCGAGCAGGCGGAGCCTGCACGCGGGTGAGGACCCCGCTCGCACGCCGCTGCTGCCGCGACCGTCACGGGCCCCGAACGGGGCTCCGGAAGCGTGGACCACCGGGAGCGACCGGCGCTCCAGGCTCGACCCGATCGCGAGGAGAACGACATGTACCGGCACACCAAGGAGCTCCAGTGGAGCGCCAAGCCCGAGCGTCCCGACGCTCTCTACGCCGCCAAGCTGCAGGAGGTGATCGGCGGCCAGTTCGGCGAGATGACCGTGATGATGCAATACCTGTGGCAGGGCTGGGCCTGCCGCACCCCGGGCAAGTACAAGGACATGATCTTCGACATCGGCACCGAGGAGATCGGCCACGTCGAGATGCTGACCACGCTGCTCGCCCGGCTGCTCGAGGGCGCGCCGGCCGAGACCCAGGCCGAGGCCGCCGCCGCCAACCCCGCGCTCGCGGCGGTGCTCGGTGGCCAGAACCCCCAGCAGGCCATTGTCAGCGGCGGCTTCGCGATGCCGACCAACAGCCAGGGCGTCCCGTGGAACGCCGGCTACATCGTGGCCAGCGGCAACCTGCTGGCCGACTTCCGGCACAACGTCGCCGCGGAGGCCCAGGGCCGCCTGCAGGTCTCCCGGCTCATCGGCATGACCGACGACCCGGGGGTGAAGGAGACGCTGTCGTTCGCCCTGGCCCGCGACACCTTCCACCAGCAGCAGTGGCTGCTCGGCATCGAGCAGCTCATCGAGGACGGCCACACCGACGGCCTCGAGGACTCGCGCAAGGACGAGGAGGCCTCCGAGCACGCCAGCGTCTTCTACAGCTTCCACGAGGGCAGCACCGCCCACGAGGGTCGCTGGGCCCAGGGCACCACGCTCGTGGGCGACGAGGAGATCCGCTTCGAGGAGGGACGCGCGCTCACCGACGACGTGCAGGAGCTGCCCGCACCGGACCCGCTGCAGTTCGCGACGTACGACGGCTCCAAGGGCCCCGGCAAGCCCGGGAACGCCGGCGTGGCCTACGCGCAGGGAGCGCAGAACCTGGTGAGCAAGGCCAAGGAGAAGCTCACTCCCGGCGAGTGAGCCGACGGCGAGCACCCGTCATGACCGAGCTCCTGCTGCGCCCGCTGGCGGACGCCTTCATGCAGGTCGGCGTCTTCGTCGCCCTCATGGTCGCGCCGTTCGGCTGGGCCCGCTGCCGGTGGGGCCACCGCCTCGACGCCGCTCTCGAGCGGCGTCGGGCGGCGGGCCCCCTCGTCGCGGCCGCCCTCACCATGCCGCCCGGTTGCGGCGGCGCGATCCTGGTGATGGCGGCCTACGGGCGCGGCGCGGTGTCCTACGGCGCGGCCGTCGCCGCCCTCGTGGCGACGATGGGCGACGCCTCGTGGGTGCTGCTCGCGCACGACCCGTGGCTGACCGTCCAGCTCAAGGCGCTGCTGCTCGTCGTCGGCACCGTCAGCGGCCTGCTCGTCGACGCGCTGGGCATCGACCCGCGGCGGCGTGGGAGGTCGCCGATCCCCCCGGCGGTCGCGCCGACCCCGGCGCCGTCACGGCCGTTGGTCACCGCACCGGTGGTGCCCCGACGGGGCCTCGTCCTCCACGACGTGGGCGCGCTGCCGGTGCTCCTGTGGCTCGCGATCGGCGGTGGCGCCACCGTCAGCGTCCCCGTCACCTTCCAGCTGCTCGACCCGGAGACGCTCTACCTCGTGCTCGGCGTGCTCGGCGCGGCTGTCGCGCTCGTCGTCTTCGTGCGCGGCGGGTGCCGTCTCGCGGACGACGACGAGGGCAGCGCGACCGAGACGTCGATGGCGGCGGTGCTGCGGCACGGAGGTCACGAGGTCGCGTTCGTGACCGTCTGGGTCGCCGTCGCGTACCTCGCCTGGTCGCTGCTCACCCACGTCACCGGGTTCGACGGCTCCCAGCTCCCCGTCCTCGGGCTGGCGGGCGTGCTGGTGGGCGCCCTCATCGGCCTGGTGCCCGGCTGCGCGGTGCAGATCGTCTTCGTCGGCATCTTCGCCGCCGGTGGCATGCCGCTCGCGACCTTCGTGGCCAACACCATCAGCCAGGACGGCGACGCGCTGCTGCCGCTCCTGGCCCTGGAGCACCGCTCGGCGCTCCTCGCCACGGTGCTGACCACCGTTCCCGCCCTGCTGGTCGGGCTGGCCTTTCTCGTCCTCACCTGACCCACGACCGACCTCGACCGACTCCCTGGAGGTAGCACCCATGAGCACCCATGTCCCAGCCCGCGTCCCCACCCACGCCGCCGCCCACCTCGCGCGCCCGCTGGCCGGTCCGCTGCACCTGTCCCTCAGCGACCGGCTCCAGCTGACCCTGGCGCTCTGCTGCGCCCTGACCGGGACGCCCTGGGGCGTCACGATGGCGGTGGTCGTCCTCGGCGTGCTCGCGGCGCGGCGCTCGGCCCGTCGGGCCGTGGACCGCTCAGTCGCGGTGCGTCGAGGGGTGCTCACCACGCCGCAGCACGCCGGTCCGCTCCACGCGGCCGGCCGCCCGCGCCAGGCCGTCGCTCGCCCGTGACGCCGGACCGTGCGCCTTCGGGAACCGGCGCACGGATGCGTCGAGCAGGTCCCGCCCGTGGTCCAGCACCGTCAGCGGCAGCGCGGCGAGGGCGTTGCCCGGCGGGCGTCGGGAGACGACGGGGTGCGGGCGGGTGGGGGCCGTGCGACGCACGGCCTCCCAGGCGACGCCCAGCACACGCAGGCGTCGTACGCCGACCGCGTCCTGCAACCGGGGGAGGAGCTCGTCCTCCTCGTCACGCACGTCCTCGCGCAGGACCTCGGTCAGCCGCACGATGGCGGTGCTCCGGGCCGGGCTGCCGGAGGGCAGCTGCTCGAGGGAGGTCCAGAGCTCGTTGACCTCCTGGTGCTCCTGCTCGACCTGCAGCGTCAGCGCCTCACCGTCGGGGAGGACGCGGCGCGCCTCGGGCCAGAGCACGGACTCCTCGGCGAAGGCGTGCGGGAAGACCAGCCGGGCGATCGAGTGGAGCGTGGCCTGCTCCTCGACGCCCGGGGAGCTGTGGGCGAGGCGCTTGAGGAGCCGGTCGAGCCGCTCGTGGTCGCGCTTCTGCCGGGTGAGGATGCTCAGGGGCCCGCCGAGCTGCTCGATGTCCTGGTCCGCGAGTGAGGTCATGCATCGCCGTACCCACTGGGGTCGAACCCCACGCGCAGCGAGCCGGCCCGCCCCCGGGTGGGGACGGGCCGGCTGTGCTGCGGGTGGACCGGGATCAGGACTGGGTCTGCGAGCGGACCTCGTCCACTCCCGACTGACCCTCGGACTTCACCTTGCCGGCGCTGTCGGAGGCCGTGTCCTTGACCTCCTGCGCGGCCTGGGCAGCCGTCTCCTTGACGCCGTCGGCGACGTCCTGGGCCACCGACTTCGCCTGGTCCACGACCGGCTGGCCGTGCTCCTTGGCGGCGTCGACGACGTGACCGGCCGCCACGGCCTCCTTCTCGGAGGCGGGGATCAGCGCGGCGACGATCACCCCGGCCCCGAAGGCGACCAGGCCGGCCGCCAGCGGAGCGCCCTGCACCTTGTCCTGGGCGCCGCTGACGGCGCCCTGGGCGGTGCCCTTGACGGAGTCGACTGCCCCGCTGGCGGAGTCCTTGGCGGACCCGGCCGTGCCGGAGGTGGAGGAGCTCACGCCGTGGGCGGTGCCCATCACCTTGTCGCGGACGCCGAGCACGCGGCTGCGCGCCGCCTGCTTGCGCCGCTCGACGATGGCAGACGGGCTCACCCGGTCCTGCAGGGCGTCGACGTCAGCGGTCATCGACTGCCGCGTCTGCTCGATCTCGGACCTCAGTTCTTCTGTGCTTTGACCCATGCTGCGTCCTCCTTGAGTGTCTGCTGCGTCTCCGGCAGCTGCGGGTTGGCGTTCTTGAGCTCCTTGCGGCCCCTCGCCGCGAGGACGGCGCCGACGATCGCCCACAGGATCGTGACGATCAGGAACGCCAGCTCGACGGGCATCCAGTTGTCGAGCAGGTAGGCCAGGGCGAAGCTCGCCAGGATCAGCGTCAGCAGGCCGGCGACGCCGGCACCGCCGAGCATCCCGGCGCCCTTCCCGGCCTTGGCCGCCTCCTCCTTGAGCTCGGTGCGTGCGAGCTCGAGCTCCTGCTTGACCAGCGTCGTCAGGTCGTTGCTCAGGTCGCCCACGATCTGTCCGAGGCTGCGCTCGTCCTCCACACCGGCGACGTGGGAGCCCACCGGGCCCGCCGTGGTCGTCGTCGGCACGGGATCCACGCCCGGCGCCCCTGTCACGGGGTGTCCTGGGTGCGCTGGCCGGGGAGCCCCGACGAGGTGGAGTCGAGGCTGGACGGGGTCGTCAGCGTGGGGTCCGCCACGGGGGTGTCGTACCCCGTCGTGCCCGGGCGGTCGGTGCTCGACTGACCCGCCAGGGGCGCTGCGCCGCTGGCCGTGGCCATCGGGCCCGTCCCGACACCGGTGGTGCCGTACGTCGGGTCGGTCGGGCGGCTACCGTACGTCGTGCCCGTGCCGCCGGACTCGGCGAGCGATGCGGCGGCCGCACCGTCGGCGGTCGCTCGGAACATCCGCCCGGCCACGACGCCTGCGGCCAGCGCGCCCAGGAGGAACGTCCCGGGGCGGCGTCGCGCGAAGTCGCGGGCGTCGTCGAGGAGCTGTCCGGGGTCACGGTTCTCGAGGTGGCTCCCGAGGGCGCGGACACGGTCGGAGACCTCCTGCGCGAGGTCGGTCGCCATGCCCTGCGAGGGGGCCTGTCCCTGTGCCATCTGCTGCAGGTCGTCGCCCAGGGTCCGCAGGGTCTGCGACAGCTTGTCGCGGCCGGTGGTGGCCTGGTCGCTCAGCTGGCTGGTGACCTGCTGCTTCGCCTCACCGACGACGTTGCGGGCCTGCTCGGCCGCGGTCCCGGCGACGTTGAGCGCCTCGTCCTTCGCGGTGCCGGCCACCTGCTTGCCCTGGTCGGCTGCGGTGGACGCGGTGTCCTTGGCCTTGTCGGTCGTGCTCGTGCCGCTGCTGCCTGAGTCGTAGCCGCTCGTGCCGTAGCCGCCCGTTCCGGTGGTGCCGGTGGTGCCGGTCGTCCCGGTCGTGTCCGCGTCGTAGCCGCTGGTGCCGGTGCCGCTCGTGCCGCCGGCGCTGAGTGGGTCATTTCCGTAGGTCGTCATGCGTCCTCCTCGGAGTGGGTGTGGGTGATGCCTGCGTCGGGGTCGGGGTCGGGGTCTGGATGGCTGGCCGGCTCGGAGCCCGGCTCGAGCTGCCCCGGGTCGGGCTCCTCCCCGGTGGGCGTCGGCGGGTCCGCGTCCTGGTCGTGGTGGGATTGCTCGGTCATGCGCGCTCCGTACCCACCGGGTCGTGTCCCAGTCCACCCGAGGGGAGGCAATTCCCAGATGCATGCCACCACCGGCACCGGGGCACTGGGAGCGATGGCTGCCTTTCTCCAGCACTCCCCGCGCCAGCGGACGTACGCCGACCTGACGGACGCCGAGGTCGATGAGATCGGCCGCACCCTGGACGCCCTGCGCGACGAGGTCCTCGCCGACCGCGGCGCCCGCGACGCGGCGTACATCCGACGCGTGATCGCCGTCCAGCGCTGCCTCGAGGTGGCGGGTCGAGTGGTCCTCCTCGGCAGCCGGAGCCGCACCGCGTGGTGGCTGGGAACGGCCTCGCTGACCCTGTCGAAGGTGCTCGACAACATGGAGGTCGGGCACAACGTGCTCCAC